>CAWGMP010000028.1:0-253631 GCA_963823755.1 uncultured Actinomycetota bacterium | reverse complement strand
ACCAAAGACCACTGTGGACTGATTCTTGATCACTGTTGTCACACTGCATTGCTGTCCGTCGGATCACAGCAGCCAGTACACCTTGCATCAGCCCCACTGCAGGTGCTCGCGTGATCCCCGCCGGTGACAGCGGCTCAGCAACCCGAAGGGCTGTTTCATGATCAACCGAGTCCGCGGGAGTCACCAAGGCAGGTCGGGGTATCCCACCCGGACCGCTGAAAATGGCTATTTTTGGGGCAGTGGGTGCGCGTCTGCCTCGCCAGGTTGTCTGCCTTGTCGCAGCTCAGAGGCAGGGCAGGGTCCGGATGTAGGGTGAGGCACGTGCCCTAGCGGGGAGTCGGTGCCTCACCCCTTGCCTAAGCGCGGGCCGGGCGGGGCTCGCCTGGATTCGGGGTGTTGGGCATTGAGTGTGGATGGCGACATCGCGGCAGCCGGGATGACGCGCTGGCTGGGTTGTCCCCTCAGGTCTACGCCGCATGGGTCGCTGGCGCTGACAAGAACACTGCCAGACTCATTGCTTTCGGCTTGCCACGGGCGCCACGCAGCCCAGCGCGAGGAGAACCCGGCACCGGGCTGCTTACCAGGCCTGCGACCCGACCGACCCCGCGCTGAACGTTTCCTCGCCGGCTTCTTGTCCCACGGAGCATCCGACGACGACGGACGTGACAAGTTCGATGCGGGCAGGGTGTTCGTCGTGCCCGAGGCCCGGACCTATGACCAGTTGTTGGTGCTGGTGGGTGAGCTGTCGGAGCGCAACGCCGAGCAGGCCCGGGTGATCGCCGCGCAGGGTGAGCGGATCGCGGAGTTGGAGCGTCGGCTGGCGGCGGACTCAAGCTCGCCGACGCCCACGCAATGTCTGGGCTGGGCTGGGGGAACTGGGAGGTCCCCACGACCGGGCCGATCAGCCGGGCGAAGGCACGGCTGGGGGTCGAGCCGCTGAAGTTGCTGTTTGACCGGGTGTCGGGTCCCTCGGGCACCCCGGCCACGCCGGGGGTGTTCTACCGGGACCTGCGGGTGGTCAGCGTGGACGGGTTCACCCTGGACCTGCCTGATACGCCAGAAAACGAGGAGTTCTTCGGGCGGGGCACCAACGGTTCGGCCACGCCCAACCCCTATTCGCAGTTGCGGGCATTGGCGCTGGCCGAGTCGGGTACCCGGTCGCTGCTCGGTGCCGACTACGGGCCCTACGGGACCGGCGAGCAGACCCTGATGGGCGATCTGCTTGTTGCCCTGGGACCGGACATGCTGGTGCTGGCTGACCGCAATTTCGCCTCCTGGCAGTTGTGGCGGCAGGTCACGGCCACCGGTGCGGCGCTGTGCTGGCGGATGTCAGCATCGTTTTCCCTGCCGGTAACAACAGTGCTGTTCGACGGCACCTACCTCAGCGAACTGCGGCCACCACGCAAAAAAGACGGACCACCCATCGTGGTACGCGTCATCGAGTACAGCGTCATCACCGAAAACGACGACGGCGAACAGGTATCGGAACTGTTCTGCCTGTGGGGTTCCAAAAGTCGGCCACCTACGCTGAGCAGGAGTTTCACGCCGCCCGTTCGTATTCGTTGATCAGGACACCGAGAACCGAGTGACGCTTGATCCGTTCATAGTGGAGGTCGGCCACGGGGTGGTTCGGTCGTGGTGGGCGGAGTTCGCAACTGCGGTGGGGTCGCCGACCGTTGTAGTGGCGAACGTATTCTGCGAGCACCACACGCAAGTGTCGTTGATTGCAGATCAACATGCGGTCGGGGAGTTCGGCCCTAAGGGTGCGGACGAATCGTTCGGCGAAGCAGTTTGCTCGCGGGCAGCGCGGAGGAATCCGCACCACGTGGATGCCAGTGTCGGCCAGGACAGCGTCGAATGATGCTGTGAACTGGCCGGCGCGGTCTCGGACGAGGTACCGGAACTGGTCGGCGCGGTCGCTGAGATCCATCAGCAGGTTTCGGATCTGTGGGGTGGTCCATCGGCCGTCGGGGTTTGTGGTCGTGCCTAGGAGGTGCACGGAGCGGCTGGGCACCTCGAGCACGAAGAACACGGAGATCCGCGTGAGTGTGACTGCGCAGTCCACGGGGAAGAAGTCGCAGGCCAGCATGGTCGAGGCCGGGGCGCGCAGGAACTTTCGCCAGGTCGTGTCGGTGTCTCGGACCGGTGCTGGCGGTATCCGTAACCCCTGCAGGACGCGGCGGATCGTGGACGCTCCCACGCGGTGGCCGAGTGTGAGTAGCTCGCCCCGGATTCTTTGGTATCTCCAGGTGGGATTGTCCTTGGCAATGCGCTCGATCAAACTGGCCACAGCGTCCTGAACGGGTGGACGGCCGCGACGGGGCGGATACGTCCATTTCTTGGCGACAAGGCGACGATGCCAGCGCAGGATCGTGCCCGGCGTGACCACGCGATGCTCCCGCAGCTTCTGCGGCAGCCTGCGGACCAGCGCGGCGAACATTGCTCGATCCGCCCAGTCCAGGCGGGGCTTGGGGTTGGCTCTGCGGAGCACGGCGACTTCATGGCGCAGCACCAGGAGTTCGACGTCCTTGGATGTCGATGATCGGCCGAGCAGCAACAGCAGGTTCAGCAGCCATTGCAAGATCAAATATAGCAGGCGAAGCGGCCCAACACCTGATCATGCCATGACGACCGAGTGCGCTGATCACGCAGTTCAGAGGCTCAGGCCGACTTCTGGAACCCCACAGGTCAGCCCCCAGCGGCCGAGTTCTGGGACCCCGCACGCCAGGCCGCGCGCAGCGAGCGGGATCGGCCCGGCGGACAAGCGACGGGTGATACCAGGCCGGGTCATGGGACACGCCGCCGCAGGCGGCGCCTTGATCCCTATAGGGGCAAATTCGGCAGCAACGGTACTGGACCTGCGGTTGACCACGTAGGCTGCGCGATGAGGCGCGCAGAGAGGACGCACCCTTTGCCACCAGAAATCGATCTCAAAGCAGCCATTAACGCCGTGTCCGACGTAATCCAGAACCGTCCGCGACCTATACGTGAGTTTGACCAGATCTACATGAAGACTGGCGACATGGTGATGCAGAGCGAGTTCGTTGCGAGCTGGGCAAATGGACAGCAACTAGCCTTCATAGGCGACGGCGACTCGATAAGCGTGTGCGTTGCATATCTTCACGCACGGGGAATTGTTAACTATGGGCCATCTCGCATAACGGTGTTCGATTTCGACGAGCGAATAGTCGGCGCTATCAACAGGTTTGCCGATCGCCAACGCCTTGCCACGCTCGAGGGCCACTTGTACAACTGCCTCGACCCGCTGCCGACTGGCCGGGTTTTCGACTACTTCTACACTAATCCCCCTTGGGGAGCGAGCAACAACGGCGACAGTGTAAACCTCTTTGTCCAGCGCGGTATCGAGGCCACTGGATACGACGGCGAAGGACTTATTGTCATCGCAGACGACGAGGACCTCGACTGGCCCAAGCAGGTTCTGGCGAGCGTCCAAGCATATTCAGCGAGTCAAGGATATTTTGTTAGTCGCATGGCGCCGTGCTTACATGCGTATCACTTGGATGACAATCCCGACCTCAAGTCGTGCAATCTCATGATCAGATCGCTGCCCGGAAATGGGAGGAAGGTCACGAGCGAGGCGGTCACTGACCCTGATCGACTCACAAACTTTTACGGGCTCGGGCAGAGCCCTAGGGTACGCTACGTCCGCGAGCGCAAACGGCTCGACTACGGCATGGCAAACGATGACGAGTACGAGTTCGAATTCCTCGTAGAAGGAGGTAGGTAATTGTTCGAGGAGGGAAGTGCGGTGCTCTACATGAAAGTTGGCACACACGCGAACGAGGACCTTACCTCGATTATCGCTCGCAAAAAGCGTGAAATTGAAGAGGCTGGCGTTGCCATGTGGGGATACGGTGGTAACACTTGTCATCCAACTCGCATGGTTCAGCCGTTTGCGCATGAGAAAGCAGCCGCGGGAATATCAATAGTGCTTGCTATGCAGCCGATGAACTCTAAGCACTTCGCGGAGCCTCTCAGGGCCGAAGAGTTCTCGCGTAACGGCACAACGGATTGGGAGCATGTTCCAGAGGGCGTTAATGTCCTGGGCTCACGGTTCGCCCTATGCCTCAAGACGTTGGAGCAGGTCGACACCAAGCTGCAATTGGCGCAGACGCGCGTAGCGATTGGCCCGAGCAGAGGTAAGGCCGGAAGTAAATACGTTCGTGGGCGGGTTGACAAGGCATGCCTGGAAGTGGTTGGGTATTCTGGCGAACCGGCGAAGCTCTGTCACCATTGAACTGATCGCCGAACTCATCGAGCCGTATGCCGTGTTTCTTCGTAGCTAGGCCGGGAGTACATCCTCAGAGCACAGGGTAGTCGGCGCTCTCGACCGAAGATCGTTTATGTAACTCTTGAGGCCCTCAAGCGAGGAATGATCGGATCGTGTTTCAGGATTATTGCATGCGAAGCAGAGAGATAGGGCCCTATCGGCCATCGGTTCCGCGCAAATCCGCCTTCGACTTTCCGCATACCAAATTCTCTCGGCTAGGCGCATCACAAGGTGTTCTAGACAAGCTAGCTTCCCAGCAAGTCCGGTTAACTCGGCTAGGACAGGAACAATTGTGTCCGCAGCAGCAATAGCTCGCTTATCGCCTGTCACGAGAACAGGAATAGACCGCTTCAGGAGTATCGCGCATAACTGGCTCTCACCCGTGTCAAGTTCGACTGATGCTTGTATGGCAGCCTCTTCGATTCTAGTCGCAAGGAGTACCTCATCAACGGTAGGCTCAAGCTCCTCCGCTCCACTAAGGAAACAGGATAGAGCTTGCAGTGCGCAACCAATGTCGCGAATAGTCTTGCTCCGTTGAATGTAGCTTCTTACCACGAACCTTGCCGCGCCTAAAATTCCTATTGAGCCCGGGCCGCCAAAATAATCAAGAACCTCACCTAAAAGACGGTAGCACGCGCACTTGAAAAGTATATCGTTATCAACCACCGCCTTATTCGCCATGCGGACGTTCCATAATCGTGCGAAGATAGTCGACACGCTCGGAAGGAAGTCGAGTCCAGTCAAGTTGATCCCTTGCGAATCGATTAATAACTATTCCAGCATCCCCTTCAAGCTCCTGGCCAGGAATTATCTTTAATGCTCCTATCGATTGTCTCCACCGTCCTGTCGAATAGGCCAAACAGAGCGATAGGACACCCGGGTTGATCCCCCTTTCTGGCCCATCACTAAGCACTGCATGCGCGACCTGTCGAGCTGTATAACTGTCGGCATCAGCCGTGACCGTTGGCTCCTCATTGCCAGTCAGTAGTGCGAGCGCAAATCGATCGGCAGCCAGCTCCTCAGCGTCCCGACTTTCGACCTGCAACGGATCGCCCATCTCAAGCAAAGCGGCATTTTCAGTGACATGCCCGCGAGCGATGTGCCCAATCTCGTGAGCGAGGACGAAGGCGATCCAAGCCGGAAATCGCGTATCACGTCCGATTAATATTGCATACCTCTCACCAGCCCGAACGGTCATCGCCTGCATCCGCTTCTGACGAAGCGGAAATATGTTAGTCTTTATTACCGGGATGCCAACGCCCCAGCAAACAGTAAGCAGCTCATCGAGCCCGAGGTCCGGCCAAGTTGCGAGCGCCGCCTCGCGAAGTTCAGTCGGGCTCACATCGACAAGGTTACGCGATGACGGGGTCGCATTTATCAGTGATCGACCCACTGCTACGCCAAAAGACGTGAGGATAAAGCGCTCAGTTTCGGTGGAAGTTCCCAGATTCTTGAATTTCGCTTCATCACGCCATACGAACCTTGGCGGTCCTTCGAACAGCGAGCGAGGCGAAATGCCAAGTCTCCGAGCGACGGTGTACCTGAGCTCGGTTGTCGCAGACAGCGATCGCTCAGCGTCCGTGCTCCACCACTCCGGCCACACCGCATCAATCACCTGGCGGGTCAGCCCTGCATTGCGCAGCTCACGGCGCAGCGAGGCCCCAACTGAGACCATCTCAGTGCCCTCCCCTCATACGCCGGCATCCAGTTCATCGGCTGTATCACCGCTGACGTACACGCCCCACCGTAGCCCGACACGCTGCGGAAGACCCCACACTCAGGCCGGCGAGTCACGCCTGACTTGTGGCTGTAACGACCTCCGCCACGTCGAGGGCGTTCCGTCACTACATCGAGGGCGTTCCGTTACAACGTTAAGGGCGTCTGTTGTTACAGTAAGGGAGGTTCCGTGGGGCTGCCGGATACGTTCTGCTGGAGCAAGTTCGGCGCGGAGGCTGGCGAGCCTCCGGATCAGATCCGGGCACGTAAGGAATCTGAGCGACTGCTGAACGGTGGCACGTTCCTCTGGGGCATCGGTAACAGTATTCGCCCATCGTTGGCAGCGCTTTTGCGTATATGCAGGAACCCAGAAGTCATCTTCACTCCTATGCTTGCGTCAGCCGTAGCCGCGGATGCATCTCCCTCAAGTGTTGTCATCTGGAGGGAAGCGATTGGCATGGATGGTGCTCGGTACGAGCTACCACGCCACTCAGCAGTAACCAGTCGGCCACCTGGGAGGCGACGTGGATCCAGCCATTACGCGCTGGTTTGTAACTGCAACTTTGAATTAAGTTCCAGCGCTCGCAACCTATGGCTGGATCACTCAGCAGTGCGAAACCTGCTAACAGGAAGCCCGGTTGGCTCATCCCAAGTAACGTCGATCGTTAAGCGTATAAATGACGGCGAGCCATGCGGGCGAAGATATGAAGTTGCGTTCCGCGCGTTCCTTATCCACCCGTACCTAATTACACTAAGCTCCCCATGCGTTTTACCTAATGAGCTGCGGCTAGATCGCAGACAGGGCGACAGCGAGAGGATTGCCACAGTTGAGGAGATTCTCACCTTTCGACGAACCTCCTCTGTTAGCAAGATGGATATTCCTTTATTCTGATTGGACACGAGTCCAGATGGAATGATAGCGGGGCTGTGTAACGATCAGTTAAGTCCTCACGAGGATTGCGCGGGTCAGGACCACTGAGCCAGGTTCCGCGACACCGTGACGAACCTGGCAGAATGCACCGGCCGCTCCTCGTCCTCAGGCCACAAGCGACCGTGCCAACCGAGTTCTGGAGTGTGCCGACACCGGTCCGCCGCTGGGTTCCATCGTACATTCAGCGAGAACTAGTCGATCAGTGTGGTGTCCCAGCGCCTGATGAAGTCAAGCTCCTTGAGTGAACTCAGGCGGCAACTCACGACAGCTCGCCGCTTAGAGTAACGGCTGAGCTTGCGGAAACACCGTCATACCGTCAATCGGCGTAACTAAGTCTCCGCCTTTCCGTGACACAGGCCCTCAGGGAGCTACGGAGCGCCACGAACGTTCCCTAGATGTACCCGTCCACACCCTATTAAAAGCTATCCACAGCGCCGACCAGCGGCTTCATACGCCTTGGCACTTAGATACCCACAGTTGCCACTCGATTTGTGGAGGTTCATCCCCACACTGGGCCAGGTTATCCACAGAGCGCTCCACATCCCGTCAAGTCTAGAGTCCGCGGCATGCAAAGCACGGACGCCACTTGATCGCGCTGCTCACTGGCCCGCCAGGCGTCGGGAAGTCCTCGGTCGCTCGTCAGCTGGCAGGCCGCAACCCAGACATCGTCGTAGCGACTAGCTTTGGTCAGCTACTGCACCGAACAGTCGAAAGGCGGTTAGCAACTTCAATCCTCTACTCGGAGTTTCGATCGTCGGCGGCCAGTCTAGTCACTCCTAGCGATTTGGAGGAGGCAACTATTGAGTTAGCCGGCAACGCGACAGTATCTGACCCCAACAGGTGGTTAATCGTCGACTCTCATGCCGTCGCTCGAGAGGAGTTCGGTTGGCAAGCGAATCCAGATACACCCAGCAGGCTGCGACAGTACGCATACAATATGATTATTATGCTTGATGCCCCCGCACAAGTAGTATTGGAGCGCATTAAAAAGACTCCGAATGGGCGGTTAATTAACACCGAACGTGATGTAGCGCTCCTTTCGGAGCTGCAACGAGGGATAGCTATATATTACTCGGGAACCATTGGATGTCCACTATGGATTATCGACGCAGAACCCAACATTAACACCGTGGTCGACATTGTCGAAGCTACCCTCGGCGTTCGTGACGCATGACCCACTTAGCTCAGGAGTAGACCAGGGATGTTAAAGCCTCCGCTCCTCCGTGTACGTACGATCAATTAGGAAGGATGTCCTATGCAGGACACGACATATCACGCTCCTAATACTGTCAAGTCGGTCATGAATGGAGACCTGACTGGTGTCACGCTCGATCGCCCACGTGTCATCGTTGATGTCAATCTGTTAGTAACGAGCGGGGGGCAAGTACTGCTCGGTCGCCGGCGCGATACTGGGTTTGCGGACGGCAATTATAGCTTGCCTGCCGGCCACCTCGAATTGGGCGAATCCGTAGTATTAGCCGCAGTGAGGGAGGCGAAGGAGGAGCTGAATATTGATGTCGATCCAAGCAACATGCGGTTTGTGCAGGTGATGCATAATTCCTACGGTATAGGTCGACTGGCGTTCTTTTTCGAGGTCAAACAATGGGCAGGAACGATCACTAATATGGAGCCACATAAATGTGACGATCTACGCTGGTTCAGCATGGAAGATCTACCTACCAACATGGTACCGTACATTCGAGAGGGCATCTACAATTATCTCAGCGGTGGAGTCCTAACTCTCTATGGCTGGTAGTCGGTAGTCAAAAGCGTCACAGCGACGAGCTAGATACACGGTTCCTGTCAAGGATGAGCTGAGGCCAGGTACACCAGCGCCTGTCCATTGCTACGGTACTCTACATGAAGCCTGGACTCGATAATTACCTTGAAAGCTCGCAGCCCGTTCGCCTCTGATGCACAACTGGTAAACCGACAAATGGGCCCTAGTGTGTCGTAATGATGCAGGTTTACTCGTTAGCTACCGCATCGCCGCTGGTCAGGAGATCGACCAATGAAAAGCTCGCTCCATTCCACCAGAATTGCCACCGGTGTAGGTCGGAACCACGCTGTGCGCGCGATCGTGTTGTACCCGAGAACCTGCTTCTCGACGATCGACTGCTGTGACTGCGCAAGACAGCAGACAGGAGAAACGCCGGCCTGGCTCGGTGAGAGCCGTGGCGGGTGCGACACGGTCGCTGGCACCAGAATCAACGGCGGGCCTCGACCACCTGTCGGTGCCTGCTCGCTATCGACCGTCGCGGCAGGCTGGCCCGCCATCGTGAGGGGGCAGCCGATTCTCTGCTGCAACTCAAGCGGGTGTCAAAGTGCAAGTTTTCTTTCCGGCTAGGCGACTACTGAACCCCGCGGATTAAAAGTCCGCTGCGCCGAGTGTCACGTAGTGTTGAGCACTGATGGTTAGGGCCAGTTAGTGTAAGTCAGCGGCGATGTGCGCCGGTTTCAGGTGTCACCTAGTGCCGGGTAGCGCCGTGTTCGCACGAAACTGCGGAGCCCGATCGGAGCCCGACACAAGCCAACTCGATAGCTGGTTTTCGATCACATGAACTGCACGGTTGACCTTGACACCCGGCGACAGCCGCCGTCACCATCGCCGGCCTGTCGCAGGTTCCTGTCCCCGGCAGGAGTCAGAACAGACCTGCGACGCCCGCTACGGCTGAAACGCCGCATCAATCTGGCACGTGGACCGACTGGCAGTCGTGGGGGTTGGTGTCGGTGGAGGGACTCGACCACTACGCACACCTCCTCCACCAGCGGAGACTGCTGGTGGTGAGGTAGTGGTGTGTGTTCAGGTCCGGGGGAGGGAGCCGACCTAGTATCCTCATCCTGCGGCACTACGCCGGGCCGCAGCTCTCGTGCCGCAGCCGAACTATCCGTCGATCATGAGCTACGCGTATCAAACGCGAGGCGTATTCCGCGGAGGAGTTCAGGTTTTCGACTATTCACGCGACACCATGCCAAACGTGGACGAGACCAAGCTCGCCGAAAAAGACGGCGTCAATCTTGGCGCAAACCCGTCCGGCTACGGAACGACCAACTCCTGCGCGACTACGGCAGCGGATGGGACGGTCAGCATCACGACGTTCGTGCAGGCTAATTTGTCGCCGGTCGACTGGAACTGTGATAAAAGCACGCCAAATGGTGGAACGGGCTTCGACTCCAACGGTGACACCACGAAAGCGACCCTCGACGGCCCGACCTCGGACTGGAGCAAGCTCGACTTCAAGACGGGCGGTGTAGGCGCCGGCAGCGGCGCCAAAGACACCGTCACCATCCCCAGTTCCGGCACCAGCGCACCAAGCACAGAGCTGACAGCCGAGCAAGCACATCAGATCCGAGTGCTCCCGTTGGACATCGCACTGAGCTACACCGGGGCGAGTCGGGCCGTGTACCACGATTCCGCGGCGATGTCCGCGACACTACTCGATCCGGGAGACGGTAACTCGCCGATCCCAAACAAGACAATCACATTCCGGATCGGTTCGAGCGCCAGTGATGTCTGCTCGGCTGTGACGGACACAACCGGCGCTGCATCCTGCAGCATCAGGCTCACCCAGAACGCCGGGATGTACACCCTCACGGCCTCATTCGACGGCGACCCGATTTACAAGGCCGGTTCCGACACCAGCCACTCCTTCACCATCGAGAAAGCCGTCACGACCACCGCGCTCACATCATCGGCCAACCCGTCGGTGTTCGGTCAGCCGGTGAGCTTCACGGCAGCGGTGACCTCACCCGCAGGCACTCCGACCGGCAGTGCGACCTTCGCCAGCGACGGTAATGAGCTGGGTACCGTCGGGCTCACCGGTGGTCAGGCCATGCTGAGTACCGCAGCACTGCCCGTGGGCAACCACACGATCACGGCCACCTACAGCGGAGACGCGAACTTCCTCGGAAGCAGCGACACCCTGGCTCAGACCGTGAATAAGGATCCGACGACGACCACCCTCACCTCCGCACCCAACCCCTCCACGTTCGGTAGCCCGGCGACGTTCACCGCCACCGTCACCGCCAACCCGCCAGGCAGCGGAACCCCAAGCGGCACGGTGACCTTCAGCCGGGACGCCATCGTGCTGGGGACCGGGTCGCTGGACACCAGCGGTCGGGCCAGGCTCACCACGTCCGGGCTGCAGGTCGGGACGAGCAACATCGCCGCGAGCTACAGCGGGGACGGTAACTTCCTGGCCAGCACGTCGGCGCCGCTCGCCCAGGCCGTCGCCTGCAGCAGGACGATCAGCGGGCTGGTGGTGGGCACTCTGAACGTCACCAACTCGACCTGCCTGGTCAACGCCACCGTCATCGGCTCCGTCACGGTGCAGCCGGGCGCAGCGCTCTCGGCGAGCAAGTCCACCATCGTTGTCAACCTCGCCAGCACCGGGGCCAGCGCAATCAGCGTCTGCGGCAGCAACGTGACCGGCTTGACCACCATCGGCGGCACCACCGGGTTCATCCTGCTGGGCGACAACGGTGACGACGGACAACCGGCCTGTGCCGGCAACCAGTTCACCGGCCTGGTGTCGCTGGACCAGAACACCGGCCAAGCCGAAATCGGTGGCAACAAATTGCAGGTGGCCCTAACGGTGACGAACACCAGCGGTACCGGCCCGGACGCCGAGACCACTGCCACCGAGATCGAGCACAATACGATCATCGGTCAGCTGAACTGCCGCGGAAACGTGCCACCACCCACGAACGATGGCCAACCCAACTCCGTGCTCGGGCAGCGCCTCGGACAGTGCTCCGCACCGGGCTTCTGACCGACGGCCAACTCAGCACGATAATCGCACAAACGGCGGTCCTTCTCACGATCGAGAAGGACCGCCGTTTGTGCTGGTGAAATTTGTGGAGCGGGCGACCGGATCGAACCGGCATGGCGAGCTTGGAAGACTGCACCCAACGCGTGGTCAGGGGCCTCGACCTGCTAAAAGCCAGGGTCACAGCCACCCGCTATTGACCGCGGCTTACCGGGGCTAATAGCACGCCAACAGCACGCGACGTAGCTGATCGTGAGCTTGGGAACAACATGACTCGGGCAGGACAGAGGTGCTGAGCAGCGGTTTCGGTTGGCTATGATTGACCGTGAAGGACCACAGGTAGCTCCCGCGTAGGGCACGTAGAGGGCACGATTCGGGGTCGGCTTCCTATCCTTGTGGCACGATCCTCCCCTCTCCCCTCCGTTCGCAAGGGCAAGTTGATCGCCCGTAGCTATTCAGTAGGGGCGGCGGCTGGTGGTAGCCAGGCGCCGGTGGTGAACAGCTGTTCGAGGACGTCAAGGCTGGTCATGCCCCATTTGGTGGCGGTGGACAGGTAGGAGCGCACGATGGCGAAGTCGGCGAGGCCGGCTAGGGTGCGCCAGCAGCCGCCCGAGGTGCGTTGCTGGACTTTGACCGGTCTGAGGTCGCGTTCGGCGAGATTGTTTGTCCAGGGCACGGCGAGATCGACCACGAATCGCAGGATCATGGCCTCGTGGTCGCGGAAACGCCGAGCCAGGCGTAGCGCGTCACGGGCGTGAGGTCCTGCGCGGGCGGCGTTGGCCTGGATACCCAGCTGGGCCGCGCCGCGGTAGTGGTTAGGGATCTGGGCTAGTGCGGCGTCGTCGAGGGTGTCGTGTCCGGCGGCGCGGGCGGCGGTGGTCTGCTGGTGGGCGTCGGTGAGGGTGTCGGCCATTGCCTGCGCCCACAGTTGCTGTTCGGGGTCGGCGGTGTGCACCGCACGAAGATCACGCAGGAGATGAGCACCGCACCACGCGTGATGAGCCTGGATGAGATGGGTGTACCCGGCGTAGCCGTCACGCACGATCGTGGCGCCGTAGCCGGGGGGCACCTGCCCGGCGTCGATGTCGGCGCTGCTGCGTCCCCCCGTGTGCATCACGGTCAAAAACTCGGTGCACGCCACGTGCACGTAGGTCAACCCGCCCGCTGCCCGACCTGGTGTCTCATCGGCGTGCAGGACCCCGACCGAGCGCAGCAGCTGTTGGACCCGGGGCAGAAATGTCGCCTCCAGTAACCGGGCAGCCCGGGCCCGCACCCCGGCCATGAACCCCGTGGACACTCCCACCCCGAGCAGCGAACCCATCAGCATCGCCGCCCGACCCACCGGCAGGTAGTGCCCGCACAGCAGCTCCGCCGCCCGCGCCAACACCCCGGGCCCGTAGCACGCTCGGCCGCGCACGAACCCCGGCGCAGCACCCGTGCCCGGCGTCCCACACCTCGGACAGACCCGATTGACCAGCTGGTACTCGGTCACCCGCGGCGGCGGCGGTGGGCGCACATCGCTCACCTGACGACGTTCCACCCCGGCCACCGGGGCACCCGACAGGTCCTGTCCACAACCGCCGCAGCAGGCCGGATCACAGGTGATCACCTCATCCGGGTCATCCACCAACGGCATCGTCGACCCCGGATTCCCCGGCTGCTTACCCGGCCGGCGCCCCGACGACTTACGCGACGACCGCGACACCGGCTTGCGGTAAGGCGAGTCCGAAGACGGCGGCCTGTTCGAGGTCGAGGAATCCTTACCCAGCCGCCGCTCCAACTCCGCGATCCGCTGCTCCTGGGCCGCGATCACCTCCCGCAAACCCGCGTTGGCCTCCCACAGCTCCACAACCAGCGCGCGCAACTCCTCCACCGAGGTGGGAAGGCTCGCAACACCCGGACCGCCGGACATGCCACCACATGATCAGCATCAACCAGTAAAGATCAAGCCGACACTCCGCAACCCGTCCCAGACACCTCAGCAGTCACTCCCGCCCCGAGCGTGCTGAATAGCTACTATCGCCCGTCCACAGCCACTTCCGAAAAAGACCACTCAGCTGTCCCTTGTGAGGGTTGTCGCAATCTCCTGCTCAACTGCTGGACTTCTCCTGTCCTCCTTCGGAGCACAGCGTTCGTGTGCCCGACGGTCTCGGCCTGCAGACACGCCGTTGGCTGCCGGGGCTGCATGTGATAACAGATACCCACATGTGACGGGAGAGACGTCATGCCGGACCTGTACCGCCCCACACGACGCGATCTTCTCCGGAACACCGGACGCGGAGCGGCGGTCCTCGCGGTCGCCAGCATCACCGTCGCCACCGCCGCAACACCAGCCGAGGCGGTCGTCTCCGGCTGGCGCCGACGCAACCGCTGCCAGGGCCTGTGGTTCAAAGGCAGCGCCAACAGCCACTGCCCAGTCTTCGACCTCTTTGAGCACTTCCACTACGACAGCGGCAGCCGGTTCTACACGGTCCGGCGGACACCCGAGGGCGGGAACGGCCAGACCGGCTGGCACTGGTGCTACAACTGTGGGATCATGTGGTTCTACGGTTCTGGCGAGCGTGGCGATGGCGTCTGCCCGAACGCCCTTCGGGCGTCTACCTGGCACTGGTTTGGCGATACGGTCAACGACTACGTCCGCGACTCGTACCGGATGGAGACGACGTCTAACAACAACGGCCCCGCCGGTGGAGGTCAAAGCTGGAACTGGAGAATGTGCATAAAATGCAACGGCCTCTTCTTCGCCGGATCGGGAATCGCCGTTACCCACTGCCCCGCCGGTGGCAATCACGACTACGACACTGGGAGCCTGAACTACCTGCTTCGTTATTAACGACCACGGAAGACTAATAAGGTGGACGTGTGTATGTCGATGCCCTGGCCGAGGCGGAGCTGATCCGACGGCCGGCGGCGGCCGGAGGCGTGCATGGAGGTGGATGAGGAACGCCGTCGGGTACGGGCAGCCGTCGGCGCGTTGAGTAATCCCGCTCGGGTGCTCCTGCACGTAGTGTGCTCGCTGGAGGAGGACGATCGGGCGGATAGCCTCGTCACGGCGGTGTGGAACGAGATCTGGAAGGCGCACGGCTACGCTGATGGCACCGAAGCGCTGTTGCGTCAAGCGGGGGACGCCCTCGTGGACCGCGGCCTGATTGAGCACCGACCACCCGCAGAGACTCTAGGCGAAGCCGGATTCCGCGTACCCGACACCGTGCTGGCGGTTGTCGGTGACCGCGTCGACCGCGAGCTGCGGCACGCGGCCTGGAGCTGTGCGGCCTCGTACTGGAATGAGGCTTGTACCGAAGCGCTGCGGGACAACGAGGCTGGGGATGTTGTCCGTCGAGCGGCGACCCGTGGCGCGCATTACATGATCCGCCTCGGTGCCTGGTCCGGCGCGGGTGCGCTGCTTGCGCTGGTATTGCAGCGGGACGAGACCCCGGGCACCGCGCAGGCACTGCTGCCCATGCTGCAGCAATTGGCGGTTGGCGCACAGGGCAGCCAGTGGGAGATCGGCGCACGAAGTCTGTTCGCGCAAGCGCTCGGCACGCTGGCGCCAGACGCCAGTGTCCGGGAGTGGCGGGTGTTGCTGGATCACGCATCGCGGGTCGGCACAGCCGACGATGTCGCAATCGTACGGTCGCACCTGGCCCTCGCGCTGCAGCGCTCCGGTCGGCTGCCTAATGCCCTTCGAGTCGCCGAGGAAGCCCTCGACGCTGAGCACGACGAGGGCGATTCCCGGTTGTATCTGGAGATTCGTCGCCTGCAGGCGCTGTTGCGTATGGGGCAGGCTGCCCGGGTGTGGGAAACCGTCGACCGACTGCACGACGAGCTGTCGCGCATCGCCGAACTGAACGGCGACGCGCCACGGGCCGGCCTGTGGGATCTCCGCGAGTCGATCCTCAGCCTGGCCGCGGGGGCGGCGGTGCGGCTCGGTCGCTGGGATGAGGCGCTTGTGTACCAGGAAAAGGAGATCGAGAGCAAGCGGGCGCGACGTGCCACGCCGTTCGCGATCGCGAGCGCACGGTTCAACACGTACGGCCCGTTGCTGAACACCGGCCGGCTCGACGAGGCGGAAGCGATCCTGGTCGAGTGCCACCGGGTGTTCCGGCTTGAAGGCGACTCATCCGCTCTTGCGGGGGTGCTTAGCGCGCGGGCCGACCTTGCGTTCCGGCGCGCCGACGGCGAGCAAGCCCTCGATCTGGGGAAGATCGCGTTGCGCCACGCGTATCATGCAGCCGCACCAGAGCTGGCGTTGATCTGCCACCTCAACCTGAGCCTGTACCTGCAAACGGCCGGCGAACCGGATGCCGCGGTGCAGCACGGGCTGGCCGCCGCCCTCTTCGGGGCGTGCACGGGCTCCGGCGGCTATCGAGAGGCGGCCGTCGAAAGACTCGCCGGCTTCGTGTCCGTGGTGGCGTTCCCGGCCTCTCGTCGCGGCCTATTCGACGCAGTGTGCGGCCAACTGTCCAATGAGAATGGAGTCTCGCTACCCGACATGGTGGCAAGCCTGTCCTCGCCGGTCGTCCCCGATGACGCACTAGCGGACGCGTTACGCGACGCCACAACGCTGGGGAGACGGTGGACGTCCGAAGATGCGGGCCCCGACAACGCAGTGCTCCATGCCCGCTCGGCGCTGCAGCAAGCATACGCAGGTGAGCATACACATACCGCGCACATCATCGCGGCGCACCGCACGCTCGCCGCGCGCCTCGACGCCGCAGGTCGTTCGAACGACGGTCTGCGCCACGGGCTGGCCGCGGCGCTTGTCGCGACGTATCGCGACCCCGATCAGCTGCCGGCGATCATGGAACAGCTCGCGCTGATCTTCGTGGTTCGCGAGCGCGGGGCCATTGTGGCACTATTCGGGATCTTCGACGATGTCCGGGCCGCAGTCGAGCGGGACACCGGTCCCGGATTCACCGACATCCTCTCCCGGCTGCCGTCACCGGAACGTTGCGACGAGACCCTAGCGGACGTCCTCAATCAACTCCTCGCGTTGCCGCAACGGACTGCAGGACAAAGCGAATCATGAGTCGCGACATCGCTCACGCCGCTGCGGCCTGGGACCGGTTCTGGCGCACCGGAAACTTGGCCGCGCTCGACGAGGCGATAATCGCCCTGCGGCAGGCCGCGCACCACACACCGCTCGATCATCCCGGACGCCTCGCGGTATTCGCGCGGCTTCGCGCAGGACTGGGTAACCGGTTCGACCTCACCGGCGACCTCGAATCGCTCGATGAGGCCATCCAAGCCGGCCACGCGGCCGCCGCCTGCCTGGGCGGCCGATCCCGAGCAAGCCAGGCGGGGCATCTCAACGAGCTCGGCCTGCTGTTGCAGATCCGGTTCGAGCAGCGGGGCAAAGCCCAGGACCTGGACGAGGCCGTGGAGTTCGGGCTGGCTGCGTTCGCCGCTGCCCACGACGATGCCACGCGGGCGCGCTGTGCCTCAGCGGCGGGCATCGCTCTGCAGATGCTGTGCGACCGGACCGGCAACATGGACGACCTGCTGCGGGCCATCGAACTTTTCCGGTACGCCATCGTGCTGACTTCCCGACGTGAAGAGGTTTACCTCTCCAATGTGCAGGCCGCGTTAGTCCGCTGGTACGAGTGGACTGGCGACCCTGCCTCGCTCGATGAGTCGCTGCGCGCTGGTTGGGACGCCGTGGCGCTACCACCGCGCAGTGACCGAACACGCGCGATCACTCTGCAGAGCCTTGCGCTCGCACTCGGCTACGAGTTCGGGCGCAAGCTCGACCTCTCCATTCTCCAGAAAGCGATCGACGCCAACCGTGAGGCTCTTCACCGGCTGCCCGCACACTATCCCAACCGGGCGAGGCATCTCGCGAGCTTCGCCCATCTTTTGCACATGTGGTTCGAGCAGGTCGGTGCGGTCGCCGCCCTGACCGAAGGCATCGAATGCTACCGCCTCGCTCTGGCCGTCACCCCGGCTCGGTTCGTCGATCGCCCGCTCATGATGTCGAACCTGGCGATGCTGCTGCGCGACCGGTACCTGGCGACGCGTGACCCTGCGAAGCTGGACGAGGCCACCAGCGTCGGACGCGACGCGGCGACGCTGGTCACCGGTGATCATCCGGACTGCACCATCGTCTTGTCCGGCTTGGCGGAGACGCTGATCTGCCGGTGGGAAGAGGACGGCGACGAGACCACCCTGCACGAAGCGTCCACACTCCTCGCCGACGCACTCGACTGCGTCCGCGACAGCAACGGCACCCGCGCGATCCTTCTCTCGAAGATCAGCGGGCTGCTACTGCGGCGGTATGAGAAGACCGGTGATCCCGCTACGATCGATGAGGCCATCCGCACCGCCGACCGGGCCGTCGACATGGCGCCGGCTACCCATCCGACGACAGCGGTCGCCCGATTCAACAGAGCCTCGATACAGCGCGCGCTGTTCGAACGCACCGGGGACTTGGTCGCGCTCAGGAACGCTATTGAGGGGTACGAGGAGGCCGCACGGACCGCCATGCTCCGCACGAGTGCGCGGATCGCTGCGGCTCGCGGCTGGTGCGATCTCGCAGCGCGAGACGCTGACTGGACGGCTGCGGCTATGGCCGGGGTCATCGCGGTGGACCTCCTCGGCCACCTGGTCACGCAGCACGTGGACCGGCGCGATCAGGAGCTGACACTGGCAGAGGCGGTCGGCCTCGCCAGCGCCGCCGCCGCCTGCCTCCTCGAAAGCGGCGGCGGGGCGCAGGCTGCGCTGGAACTGTTGGAGCGCGGACGGAGCGTCCTGTTTGCCCGTACCCTGGCGACCAAAAGCGACCACAGCGAGCTTCGGGCGCGACGCCCGGACCTCGCCGACCGCTTCGACCGACTCGCCGTAGCGCTGGACCAGCCCGGTATGAGGTCTCCGAGTGGGTTTCCACGGGAGGGAAACGTCGAGGACATCGGCCGGGAGGCACACCGCCGGCTCGAGCTGGTCCAGGGGTGGGAATCGCTGATCAGAGAGATCCGCCGAGTCCCGGGCCAGGATCGGTTCCTCGGTCCACTTCGGACGGAAGACCTCACCGTCGCCGCGACCGACGGACCGGTCGTCACCGTCAACGTCAGCCCGTACCGGTGCGACGCACTTGTGCTCACCCGCGACGGCATGGCGGTGGTCAAGCTGCCCAACCTCACCGAGGACAAGCTGGAAGCGGTCGTCACCGTGCACGACGACGCCGTGCGCATCTTGTCCCGCCCGGACCGTACAACGCGGGAGGAAGCGTCGGCCGACGAGGGCGTCCAGCACGCCCTCGGTTTTCTCTGGCGCACCGTCACCGAGCCGGTGCTCCGGCACCTACGCATCGACGACACGATGAGCGACCCCGCCTCCGCTCCTCGCATCTGGTGGTTACCGACAGGACTGCTCAGCCGGCTTCCGCTGCACGCGGCCGGGCTGCACCGCGATCGCGGCGACAGTGTGATGGACCGTGCGGTCTCCTCGTACACGCCGACAGTCCGCGCGCTCGTCTACGCACGTGCCAAGGCACGGCCGACTGAGCGTCGCCGCATCGTCGTCGTGGCGATGTCGCATACCAACGGCCATCCCGACCTTCCCGGAGCGCGAATCGAGGCCGACATGCTGGCCGACTGGTTCGGGGCGACCGTCCTGATGGATCGCGACGCGACTCGCGAACGTATCCTGGCCGAGCTGCCCGATCATCACTGGTCGCACTTCACTTGCCACGCGCGCAACAAGCCTCACAACCCGTCCAGGAGCCACTTTGTGGTACACGACGGTGCGCTCGAGGTCTCCGACCTGTCCCGATTGAAGGCAACGAACGGCGAGCTGGCGTACCTACCCTCGTGCCACACCGCGCATGGTGGCGTCGTGCTAGCCGACGAGGCCATCCATCTCACCTCGGCAATGCAGCTCGCCGGCTATACCCACACCATCGGAGCCCTGTGGCCGACCATCGACCCGATCACGGCGCGACTCACGGCAGAGATCTACGCGACCGTCGACCAGACCGGTCGCGGCGTGAGCGGACTCGCCACCACGCTGCACACCGCCATCGACAATCTGCGCCAAAGCGAACGTGACCACCCGTCCTGGTGGGCACCGTACGTCCACGTCGGGCCGTAGCGCACCTCCCGACCCGTACTCGCTATCCGACAGCCCACGACGAGGTGATGATGGCAAGCACCAACACCCGGCATCTGACGATCCTGCTGGACCGCAACGTCAACGCCAACGCACCCACACTCGCGCTGCCGCAGGACGTCAGCACCGCCGCGGCGATCACCGCTCTCGTCGCGTTCTTCGAGCAGCAGCGAGAGTGGGACGTAGTGCGGATCGAGGTCGGCGGGCTGGAATTGGGCCCGTCGAGCCGTAGGCACGCCGCCTGGCTGAGGTCCGCGAACGCCAGAGGCGTCGGGGACGGGGACGGCGCGTCGATGCACGGTGTCGGGCAGTACCGAGTCCTCGTGTACCGCTGCCCCACTTGTCAGGTGCAAAAAGCGTTCGTCCATATAGACGCGGCTTCCGTCCTTTCCTGCCCTGAGGGGCACGGGCCGCTGGAATACAAGCCGTGATGCCGAGTTCGGTCACGACGCGCACCACGAGCCTGCTATCGACGCGGTTCCTACTCGTCAGCTATCTGCCGATGTACGCCGTGGCGGTGTTCGTACTGGTCCTGATCTGGGCTGGTGGGCCTCGACGACCGGTGGAGTTCGACCGTGCCTGGCGAACGGCCGCGCAGCTGGGAGTCGCCGAGGTCGTGATCCTCACCCTCGCGATCACCCTGTTCGCAGTGGTCACGCATCCGTTCCAGCTGGCGCTCGTACGGTTTCTACAGGGCGAGTGGCCGCAGGTGCTGTGCCTGCCAGCCGCCGTGCTTCGCGGCGTGCAGCGCCGTCGGCGCGAACGCCTCGCGCAACTAGCGCATTGGCCGGCGGATGCGGTGGAGGCGGTCGACCCCCGCCGGCTGCATGCGGCGGGGGAAGCCGGTACCCGGCTGCGGCAGCGGTTCCCGGCAGCGGAGATGCTGCGGCCCACCATACTCGGCAACGTCCTGGCAGCGACGCAGGCGCACGCAGGCCGGGCGTACGGCTGGGATGCGGTGGTCGCCTGGCCGCGCCTGTACCTTGTCCTCGGCACGCCGGTCCGGCTCGTTGTCGACGACCGCCGCAACGCGCTGGATGCCGCATCACGGCTATCCGTCTCGGCCGCCGCAGCGGGAGTGCTCGCGGTCGTGCTGCTGGCCCGATCCGGCTGGTGGATCCTGCTGGCGCTCGTCCCGTTTGCTGTGATGTGGCTAAGCTATCGAGCGGCGGTGGTCAGCGCGGTGGCACTCGGCGAGGCGGTCCACACCGCGTTCGACTTGCACCGTTTCGATCTGCTCACAGCGCTGCATTTTCCGTTACCGTCCGACCAAGAATCCGAGTGCGCGAGCAACGCCCACCTGTGCGACTTCTGGCGCCAGGGGGCACCTACGTTGTTCAGGTACCGGCATCCCGATCCGCCACCCGAACCGGGGCCGACCCGGCCGGATAGCTGAGCGGATCCAGCCCTGGGGATAACCCGTCCTTCGCGCATGAGGAAGTTGGGGTGGTTGGGCGAATGGCCTTGATCAGAATATCGGATGCGGGGCATATGGCCACCGGCCGCTATCCCGCGGTCACACCCTGTGGGGTTCCAGAAGTCGGCCTGAGCCTCTGAACTGCGTGATCAGCGCACTCGGTCGTTATGGCATGATCAGGTGTTGTGTCGCTTTGCCTGCTGTATTTGATCTTGCAATGGCTGCTGAACCTGCTGTTGCGGCTCGGCCGATCATCGACATCCAAGGACGTCGAACTCCTGGTGCTGCGCCATGAAGTCGCCGTGCTACGCAGAGCCAACCCCAAGTCCCGCCTGGACTGGGCGGATCGAGCAATGTTCGCCTGTGGGTGCCCGATATTCGGCTACGCCGCTGGCCTGGGGTGATGCGAGTCCGGTTCGGTTCGGCATGATCCGTGTCCGTGACGTTGCGGCTGGTGTACCTGTTCTTCTGTGTGCGCCACGAGGCGCTGTTGTTGTTTCCGGATGGAGGTGAGAGACCGTCCATTTCTTCGTCGTCGTAGCGGCGAGGTGAAGCTGGAGGCAGCCTGATCCGGGGGTCGCCGGGGAGGGTGGGAGCAGCCTCGACGAAGTCGCGTCGGTTCAGGACTGCCGGATGGGCCGGGCGTGGTGAGCGAGACGGGAAGGTATACGCGAGAAACCGGTGTTGTTACGCCTCTTGAACACGTGCCAGCTCGAAACCCGGTGGATCTGGGCTGGTGTGCGGTGCGCACCCATTCGTGATGGCGGGTGGGGAACTTCTGGCAGGGTCTGCGAAGCCTGGGCTGGGAGACCATGGTGAAAGTCTACGGCGTAGCCATGGTGAAGACCGCAGGGGTAGAGCCGGGTGCCTAACCCGTCAACCGGGCAACAGTGAACGTGGGAACCATCCGTGACCGTTCCCCTCTTTTTTCCGCTCCCAGCCAGGGAGATCGAGGGGATAGGCGCGACGCCGGCTGAAGGTGCGGGTGGGGCGGAGCCGTCGTAGTACTCCGAGCGCGGGAGAGCCGCGTACCTGGGGAAGGGCGGCAGCGTGTCAGTCAAGGAGGGAAAGCAATGTCCGAAGATGCGCTGGTGAACACCGGTGCCAGGGAGTGGCCGAGTCCTGATTCGGCGTACTTCGCGGTACGGAGGATGGGAGACCAAGTTGCACCGTTGGGCGGGAGAGGATGTCTCCCGCCGGTTTGGTGACCTGTTTAATCTCGCTGCGCCACGAAAGCGCCCTGTTGTATCCCCGGTTAAGCCGGGAGGAACTCGGAGGGAGGTTCCTGGGTCCAATGGCTAACCTGAATCCGAAAGGTGCAGGGAACAATAGCATGCCAGAAAAGTAACGCTCGTGTCCAGGCGTGCGGAACGAGGCGTTGCGGGACCCGTGCGATACGGATAAAGCTTGATTGCCTAGACCTCAATCTCCAGAAGGTGCAAGAACACGCCCATCGGAAATTACGCCTGACACCGGTGCCACAACCTGTGTCGGCATCACGAGGTGGCCGACACAACCTCCGGGATGTGGAGCGATGCCCAGCGAGGGCATTCAAGGAGATGAATGAGGATCCTAAGTCGCACTATTGCGTATGACAGGGACGAACGTGGGATCACCTAACGGATGCGAGTCCTAAGGTGACAGAGGCCTTGTAGTAGTCGTAGGAGTAACGTCCTACCAAGGAGGACGGGAAGGCCGTCCGCAGGGCCAAGGGGGCCAGGTGATCGGATATTCGAAGACTGGGAGGTATGCGAAATGCAGAGCGCCGAAACAGTACTGGGTATCCTCCGTGATCGCGGCAGGCGTGGTCTGCCGTGCAATGAAATGTTCCGACAACTGTTCAACCCGCAAATGTATCTGACGGCCTATGGGCGTCTGTACTCCAACCATGGAGCCATGACGCCCGGGGTTGATGGAGAAACCGCGGACGGTATGTCGCTGGCCAAGATCGAGCGCGTCATCGATGCGCTGCGTCACGAGCGCTTCCGGTTTAAGCCAGCAAAGCGCGTCTACATCCCAAAAAAGAACGGGAAGCAGAGGCCGCTCGGGCTGCCTCCGTGGTCGGATAAGCTCGTTGGTGAAGTGATCCGCCTCTTGCTAGAGGCATATTACGAGCCACGGTTTTCTGGCCGATCACACGGTTTCCGTCCCGGTAAGGGATGTCACACCGCACTCAGCGAAGTGGCAGACCTGTGGACTGGTACGGCATGGTTTATCGAGGGTGATATCTCGGACTGTTTCGGGAGTCTCGACCATGAGGTCATGCTCTCGACGCTGGCGGAGAGAATCCACGATAGCCGGTTCCTCCGGCTCATCAAACAGATGTTGCAAGCCGGATACCTGGAGGACTGGGTATGGAACGCAACGCTCAGTGGAGCCCCACAGGGTGGTGGTGCGACACGAGGTCGCACGTTGTGAGTGGATTACACTATTGGAGGTTCGACGTGTCGAAGGTGTGATCTCAGGCTAGTGTCCAATGGCCTGTCCTTGCCCTGACGTGCGTCGCTGGTAACGGCGGGGTGCGAAGCTCAGGGGAAAGCCGGAGGCCCTCCGCTTCATCCCGGGGGGTACGGGCGAAAGGAAGATCGGACGGGTGAATCGCGTGAACCTCCGTTGATGCCTCGTGACTGTGAGCCTCCAGGGATGAAAGGTTGTGGTGGGGGTGTAGGGCTGGCTGCTGCGAAGCAGCGGGTGCCGGTCGGGACATTCCTTTCCGACCGGGTGGACACCACCGCCCCGGGGTAAAGGAGGCATCCACCCCGATCGGGTCTCACGCGTGGGAAACGTGGAAACCCCGTTGAGGTCTGGCCGTCGGTTGCGACGGTGGGTAGGCCGACCGTGAGGGACGCTGAATTCCGCAGCGGGACAGGACGGCTCAACAAGCGAATGCCGGTACGTCGAAAGGCGACAGGAAACCGGGACACAGATGGCAAGCTCCTCCGCTGGCCGTCTCGGATAACTGGCCGGATACCGGGCCTGGTGCTCGGTCCCGAAAGGGGGCAGACGTGAGCCGGGTGGATCTGCGAAGTGTATGGATGCGAGACGTTGGAACCGACGGGAAAGTTGGACACAGATGACGGGACACGCGTTCGCGATGGCGATGGCGGCCCTCGACGTGAACGGACCGGAGGACGACTTTCTTGACTGGGATGCGATCAGGTGGCGCTCGGTCGAGAAGGACGTACAGCGGCTTAGGCGACGGATCTTCGCGGCGACGCGGGCTGGGGACTATAAACGGGTCCGCAGTGTGCAAAAGTTGATGCTTCGCAGCCAGTCGAACACGTTGGTGAGTGTGCGGCAGGTGACGGAGCGCAATGCTGGTCGTGTCACGGCCGGTGTCGACGGGAAGGTCGCGTTGACTTCCCGTAGCAAGGAGCGGTTGGTGGAGCACATCCAGTACTCACCTGACCGTATCCGGCCGGTGAAACGGGTTTTCATTCCGAAGGCGAATGGGAAACTCAGGCCACTCGGAATTCCTGTGATCGCTGATCGCGCTCAGCAAGCTCGGGTGCGTAACGCGTTGGAACCCGAGTGGGAGGCGCGGTTCGAGCCGAGGTCCTATGGCTTCCGGCCGGGCCGCGGATGCCACGATGCGATCGAGGCGATCTACCAGGTCGTCAAGGGCAAAGACCCGAAACGGCAGTGGATTCTCGACGCGGACCTGAAAGCGGCATTCGACCACATCGACCACCGCTTCGTTCTCGACCAGATCGGGTCGTTTCCCGCGCGGGGAATGGTCCGGGGATGGTTGAAAGCGGGCGTGGTCGAAGATGGTCACTTCGCCCCGACGGAGGAAGGTGCGCCACAAGGCGGGGTGATTAGTCCGCTGCTCTTGAACATCGTCTTACACGGGATGGAAACGGCTGCCGGGGTGAGGTACCGGAAACGTCAGGGCGGGAGAACTGAAACCGCTTATGACTGTCCGGTGCTCGTTCGTTATGCTGACGATCTGACAGTGTTCTGTCATAGTCGCCAGCAGGCGGAGCAGGTGAAACAGCGGCTTGCGGAGTGGCTGGAGCCCAGAGGGCTTTCCTTCAATGAGGACAAGACCCGCATCGTCCATGTCAACCAGGACGGGTGCGATTTTCTTGGGTTCAACATTCGCCGCTATCATAACAAGTTGCCGCTCATCAAGCCTAGCCCAGGGGCCGTGAAGCGTATCCGGAAACGGCTGCGCACCGAGATGTTGGCCCTGCGAGGGGGTAACGCAGCTTCGGTGCTGAAAAAGCTCACCCCGGTCATTCGTGGGTGGTCTGCCTTCTACCGGACCCAGGTGTCCAGCGAGATCTTCTCCGATCTGGACGACTACATGTGGAAGCTTCTCTACAAGTGGGCGAAGCGTTCACATCCGAAGAAGTCGAGATGGTGGATCATCAACCACTACTTCGGCAGACTCAACAAGTCACGGAACAACCGGTGGGTGTTCGGCGACCTCTCCACAGGCGCCTACCTGCCCAAGTTCGCCTGGACAAAGATTGTCCGTCACGCGATGGTCCTGGGGACGGCATCACCCGATGACCCGAACCTCGTCCAATACTGGACCAACCGTCGCCGCAAGCAGCCGCCCCCTCCGCTGGGTGCGCTCGTCCTTGGGTTACTCAAAACCCAGAAATGTCGCTGCGTGCTTTGTGGAGATATGCTGCTTCACGCCGACGAACAGCCTCAGTCTCCCCACGAATGGGAACAATGGCTGCGCACCACCCGGATGGCGATCCGCAAACAGCATATCGCCACCGGGATCGGTGGACAGGACAATCAACGCCTCATCCACGCCAGCTGCCGACGCCGAATAGACGGCACGGCACATCAACACAGCTAACCGCAACGTTCTTGGGATCTGCTTGAGCCGGATGAATGGAAAACGTTCAAGTCCGGTTCTGAGGGGGCTGGGACGCAGCAATGCGCCCCAGCTACCCGACTCGTTTCGCCGATCCTCTCCAATATTTATCTGGACCGGTTGGACAAGTTCATCGAAACAGTTCTGATACCGCGATACACCCAAGGAGTGAGCAGGGCAACCAACCCTGTCTATGCAAGGGTGAGAATGGCAGCGGTGCGCGCTCAAAGGCGCGGTTTTACGACCGCAGCACGCGAGTTGCGAAAACAGCTGCGGGGAACGCCTAGCAAGGATCCGCAGGATCCGGGCTACAGGCGGCTCCGCTACTGTCGGTACGCCGACGACACCCTCCTGGGGTTCGCCGGACCGAAGGCCGAAGCCGAGGAAATCAAGCAGCGTCTGGCGCAGTTCCTTCGAGACGACCTCAAGTTGGAACTGAACCCGGACAAGACACTGATCACGCAAGCCCGCACCCGGGCAGCGTCTTTCCTCGGCTACGAGATCACTGTCCAGCACAGCGCTACCCGCCCGTCTGTCAATGGCAGCGTCGCACTGCGCGTCCCACGGCAAGTGATCAAAGCCAAGTGTGCTCCCTACCTGAAGCACGGAAAACCCGAGCGCCGAACCGAACTGCTGAATCGTGACGACCTCACGATCATCAGTACATACGGGGCGGAATACAGGGGCCTCGTCCAGTATTAGTGCGCCATGAAGCGCATTGTCGTATTCCCATCGCAGATGGGAGGAACTTGGAGGAATGTTTCTGGGTCTGATGCCTAACCTTGATCCGAAAGGTGACGGGGACAATAGCATGGTGCGCCACGAGGCGTCCTGTCGTATCCCCGGTGTAGCCGGGAGGAATTCGGAGGTACGTTCCTGGGTCTGATGCCTTACCTGGAGTCGAAAGACGTAAGGGAACAGCAGCATGGCAGCAAATCGGTGGTCGTGTCCAGGCGTATGGAGCGATGCGCCGAGGGGCCCGTGTGATATTGGTGAAAGCTGGATTGCTTGAAGCCTAATCTCCAGAAGATGCAATGGTCCATCCATCGGAAAGACGCCTGTAACCGGTGCCTCGTCCTGCGTCCGCATGACATGCTGGCGGACGCAACCTCCGGGGTGGGGAGCGATATCTAGTGAGGATATTCAAGGAGATGAGTGGGCCACCTAAGTCGCGCTATATACGTACGACAGAAATGAACGTGGGATCACCTACGGGGCGCGAGCCCTATGGTGACGGAGTTCACCCGTAGTAGTCGTGGGAGTCACGCCCCACCAAGGAGTCCGGGAGAGCCGGAAGCAGGGCGAAGGGGAACAGGTGACTGGACGCCGACAGGTCGAAAGGTATGCGAAATGCAAAACGCCGAAACGGTACTGGGTGTCCTCCGTGAACGCGGTAGGCGTGGCCTGCCGTGCAATGAACTGTATCGACAGTTGTTTAACCCGCAGTTGTATCTTTTAGCCTACGGGCGCATCTATTCCAACAAAGGTGCGATGACGCCTGGGGTCACTGGGGAAACCGTGGACGGTATGTCGCTGGGCAAGATCGAGCGTATCATTGATGCGATGCGCCACGAGCGATACCGATTCAGTCCAGTGCGGCGGATTTTCATCCCCAAGAAGAATGGGAATCTCCGTCCGCTTGGTCTGCCGTCCTGGCCGGACAAACTGGTTGGTGAAGTAGTGCATCTGCTCCTTGAGGCGTACTACGAACCGCAGTTTTCCGATCGCTCGTACGGTTTCCGTCCTGGCCGGGGGTGTCACACCGCTTTGCGTGATGTGGCGGAAACCTGGACCGGGACGACCTGGTTCATTGAAGCGCGATATCTCCGATTGTTTCGGGTCGCTTGATCACCAGATCATGATCGACACGTTGGTGGAGAACATCCACGACAACAGGTTCCTGCGGTTGGTGCGTAACATGCTTACAGCCGGATACCTGGAGGATTGGGTTTGGGGTTCCACGCTCAGCGGTGTACCGCAGGGCGGTGTGGCATCTCCGATCTTATCCAACATCTACCTGCACCGGTTGGACACCTTCGTCGAAACAGTTCTGATACCGCAATATACCCGACGTGCAGCACCGAGCACCCAACCGGGAGTACGACGGGGTGGCGTCGGCGATGCGCGAGCCCGGAAACGCGGTGACCGCACTCACGTGCGGGAGTCTACGCAAGCGGCTACGCAGCCTGCCCAGTCAGGATCCGCAGGATCCACGCTATCGGCGGTTGCGTTACGCGAGTACGCTGATGATCACGTGCTCGGGTTCATCGGACCAAAGCCGAAGCCGAACAGATCATACAACGCCTCGCGGACGTTCCTCAGTGATGACCTCAAACTGGAACTCTCGCGGGAGAAAACAGTGATCACCCACGCCCGGACAGGCGCGGCCAAGTTCCTCGGCTACGAGATCACCGTCAGGCACAACCAGCAGTACTCACCCACGGCCGCAGGGCGGTCAATGGCACGATCGCGCTGCGCGTGCCCTCAGACGGTGATCAAGACCAAGTGCTCCCCGTATATGAAACTCGGAAAACCCGCTAGCATCGGCCCCGGCTGGTGAACGACGATGACTTCACCGTCATCAACACCTACGGTGCCGAATATCGCGGTCTGATCCAGTACTACCTGCTGGCCAAAGACGTCTACCGGCTCAGCAAGGTGAACTGGGTCATGCTGACTTCCCTGCTCAAGACGCTGGCCTGCAAGCATGACTCGTCGGTATCGAAAATGGCGGCCAAGTACATGGCCACCATCGACACACCGCACGGGCCACGCAGATGCTTCCAGATCAGCGTCGAACGCGGCGGAGGAAGAAAGCCATTGGTCGCACGGTTCGGTGGCATTCCACTGAAGCGGCAAACAAACGCAGTCCTGACCGACCGCCAGCCAGTCCCGGCAACCATCCGCCGCAAGGAGCTGATCTCCCGGCTCCTCCAGGGACGATGTGAGATATGCGAGCACGCAGGCGAAATGCAAGTACACCACGTCCGCAAGCTCGCCAACCTCCACCGGCCCGGTCAACCGCAACCCGCAGTGGGCGCAGCTCATGACCAAACGTCGACGCAAATCCCTCGTGGTTTGCAACGACTGTCACGACCGCATCCACGGGCAACCCGCCACACCGATCACGCAGTAGTCACCGGAGAGCCCGTTACGGGGAAACCCGTACGGCGGGTTCGGGAGGGGACTCACGGGAAACGGACCGATATCACATGTCGGCACCGCGCCCGTGGGTCTACCTCGCCCTGCTGGCCGGCGATGTCTGGAGACTGAGCCGACTGAAATGGGTCGCACAGACCTCGATGCTCACGACGCTGGCTGCCAAGCATCGTTCGACGGTGTCGGCGATGGCCCGTAAATACAGGGCCAAAGTTTCGACACCAGATGGGCCACGGACGTGCTACGAGGCCAGTGTCCAACGAGTAGACAGGAAAGCACTGGTCGGAAGATTCGGCGAAATCTCGCTGAAACGGCAGAAGAAGGCGGTTCTACAAGACCGCCCGGTAGTCCGGCCCATTGCCCGCAAAGAGCTGATCACACGGCTCCGTATGGGCAGATGTGAACTATGCGAGCACAACGACCAGGTGGAAGTCCACCAGGTCCGAAAACTCGCCGACCTCACCGAGTCTGGACAACCACAGCCCCCGTGGGCACAACACATGGCCAAGAAGCGGAGGAAGACCCTCGTGGTCTACAGCCGCTGTCATGAAGCCATCCATACGGGGCAACCAACCGCGCAACTCACGGAGTAGTCACCGGAGAGCTACGTGCACCGAAAGGTGCCCGCGTGGTTCGGACCGGGGGCCGCTGGAGCAGGACCGTGCTGACACGGCACCTCGCCAGCGGCCTACCGGTGTTCTATGACCCGGCGTTCTTGATGCACGCATGGGAACGCGTGTCCACCAACAAGGGCGCCCGGACCGCCGGGATCGACCAGCTCAGCGCAGCCTGGGTCGAGTCCCGGATCGGGGTGGCGGCTTTTCTGGACCAGATCCGGGACTCGCTGAAATCGGGCGAGTTCACCCCGGTTGAAGTGCGACAGGTGATGATCCCGAAGGGGACTTCCGGGAAGTTCCGGAAACTAGGGATTCCCACCATCGCGGACCGGGTGGTCCAGGCTAGCCTGAAGGCGGTGCTCGAACCCATTTTCGAGGCGGATTTCAAGCCGTGCTCGTACGGGTTTCGCCCGAACCGCCGCGCACACGACGCGATCGCCGAGATCCAGCACCTCGGCACCCGAGGGTATGAGTGGGTGCTTGAGGCCGACATCAAGGCCTGTTTCGATGAGATATCGCACACGGCTTTGATGAACCGGCTACGGGCGAGGATCAAGGACAAGCGGATCTGCGCGCTGGTGAAAGCGTTCCTGGCCTCCGGGGTCCTCACCGAACTCGGAGACCGGGAAGAAACACTGACCGGGACCCCGCAAGGCGGGATTCTTTCCCCGTTGCTCGCCAATATAGCCCTGTCGGCGCTGGACGACCACTTCGACCAGCAATGGCACCAACAGATGGGCACCACCGTGCAACGGGCCAAGCGCAGACGACACGGCCACGGCAACTGGAAACTCGTCCGCTACGCGGACGATTTCGCCGTGATGGTATCTGGTCACCAGCACCATGCCGATGCCCTGCGTGAGGACGTGGCAGCCGTGCTCGCCCCCCTGGGGCTGCGGCTGGCACCGGAGAAAACCCGCACGGTCAAGATTGATGAGGGCTTCGACTTCCTCGGCTTCACCATCCGTCGACTGCGGAAACGAGGAACCCAGAAGCATTACGTCTACACCACACCGTCCACAAAGGCCGTCCACAAGGTCAAGGACAAAATCACGGCCAAGACGTACAGGTCAACCCGCCACCAGGACCTCGACAAGCTGATCCTCAGCGTAAACCGGTCCCTGCGCGGATGGGCGAACTACTTCCGACATGGGGTGTCTAAAAACGTGTTCAGGGCGATCGACAGCCACGCCTGGCGGCGGTTGATGCGCTGGATACGCGCCAAATACAAGGGCAGACACCGGCTCGGAATGACACAACTCCGCCGCCGCTTCTGCGACACAGGGTGGAGATTCGCCCACCACGGAGTCGTCTTCACCGGCGCAGCCAGCGTCTCGGTGACCCGCTACCGCTACCGCGGCAGCAAAATCCCGACCCCCTGGACCCCGACACCGACCACCGCCACCAGCGGGAAAGACACGTGGAGAGCCCGGTGCCGAGAAATTGGCACGCCGGGTTCGGCGGGAGGACACGGGAAACGGACCCGGGGCAACCCGGGCACCGCGCCCGTGTCCGACCCAACCCTAATCGGCGGCCACGTGGTGCGCCGGGTGGTGGTCACGCTGGACGCCACGATGACCACCGTGACCGTGCTCACCTGCGCCCAGGCCGTCGAGGTGGGGCAGGCGATCCTGGCAGCTGCCCGGTGAGCGCCCCGATGACCGAGCAGGGCCCGTCCGCGCGGCTGACGAGTGCCCGGGGTGCGGCCAGATCGAGGGCGTCGAGCAGACCAGCTCCACACCCCGCGTAGCCGCATGGAAGTGCCGGTGCGCAATGGCCTGGGCGATCTCGCCGGTCAACCACGGGCAGCGGGCCGCTCATTTTGACCGCCTCGCTGCGACCGTCGAGCAGCTCGGCGCGACACCATCGGTCCTGCGGCAGATGATTACGCTGGCCGACGACGCGGCCACGCTCACGGATGCGGAGCTGCGGGACCGGCTGCTGGCGCTGGCCGACAGGGCCAGGCTGGCCCAGCGCCCCTCAGCCCTCACCGTTGAGGACCCCGGAGGCGTCACGGTGCCTCGCTAGACCCCGGCCGGCCGTTGGTTTGAGGGCATGCGCAGGTAGGCGCAGATCACATCCATAATGTACTCGACCTCGCTCGGTCACTCACCTGACGTCGGATGTACTCGATCCCGGCGTCTCACAGGCCGGCGATCAACTCCCCCTGCCGCGATGGCTCCTGTCGTGCTGGTCCAGCGGCCCGCAGGCGGTTCATTTTCACCCAAACGAGTGATATCGCTGCACCGCGGTATCTGACCTCCGTCCCTCGGGATCGTTCGGTAGCCGGGGTAGCAGCCTCGGTTGCTGTCATCCATACGGCGCTGTCCGCGAGAAGAGCTGATATGTCCAGTCCCAGTCAAGAAACGATCACACCGAACCAATACCACCTGCACGGTGGCGGGATCAGCGTGTCGTACTACCCGGAAGGATCCGGTCCGATCATCGAAGGTCGCGGCCGACTCCGTTTCACCTATCACGACTCATTCCGGGCCCTCTCCTTCTACGGTGACGAAGTGCGCACGGTAGACGTTCCAGACCTGGGCACCGTGGTGAGTGTGACAATCGTTCGCACGGTCGATACCGGTAGCACAAGCGCCAGCTTGCTCGTGCCGAATGTGGTGTTGCCATCCACGCTTCCGGTCTCAATAAACACCGAGCTCATCACGACTCGCCACCTAATCTTCGTGGCTGCGTTGGGGCATCCGCAACGCGATGTGTACTCCGTGACGGCATTGACCGGTGTCGCCAGTGCGGGGATACTTCCCTTGTAACTGATCATTTGAATTGCGGGCAGTCAGGGACGAGCCCTCGACGAGGGTGCCGAAGGGCAGCAGTGTTCGCGGTGAGCCGCTCAGCGGTAGGTGACGACCTCGAGCCTGTCGAACTTGAGCACGTCGCCGCTGCATTTCTCGGTGGCCACGGTCACAACCGGGACCACGGTAACCGTGACCGTCGACCCCTCCTGCATCGCCCGGCGGACGGCATCGGTGGCGATCACGACCTTGCGTCCTGGTGTCAGCGGGTGGGCCGGGCGAGGGTCATACATCCGGCGATCGGTGACGTCGCAGTGGCCCTCGTCGCCGTAGCAGCCCCCGTGGCCGAAGATGTGGAAGGTGCCCGCGTAGCCCGTCTCCGACCCGACGCCGGTCTTCTCATCGGCCTCGGGATTATTGAGGTAGACACGCGCGTCGAACGACGCCTCGGAATGATCCACGTTGTGGAAGACGATGTCGGCACGGCGGAAGTCCCGATCGAGCCGCCCCAGGGAAAGCTCCGCCGAGACGTACCGGTTGGCGGTGACGGTTCCCATCCCAAGCCTCCACGTCCGCGCTGGTTATGTTACGGCGTGCCCGGTGCCGAGATGCTGGAGCTGGCATACTGGTAGCCGAGGCGGCCGATATCCAGCACCTCCTGGACAGTGTAGGGGAAAGGTGCCAGGGGGCGGCCGAGGTAACTTTGAGGGATGTTGTTGATCCCGTTTTGCACCTGCCAGAGGTACCAGACGCGATCGATCATGCAGTGGTGCGTCCAGAAGATGGGATCGAAAGCCGAGGTAGCGATCACTCCCATGTCACCACCCACCCAACCGTGAATGCCGTCGTGCACATCCTGGAGCTGGTTGGAGAAGTCGACGAAGTCGGTCAAGTCGATGAGCGCCTGAATCTGGTCGGTGGTGGGCAGAACGGCTGGGTCATCCGGGGTCCGCGTGGTCTGCCCCGCCGGGTTACCGGGCATGTCCGGCCTCGGTCCGCTCGCGAGGGGGTTGTTGTCGCCATCGAGCTGGGAAGTGCTGTAGGCGGTGGGGATGCCGATCTGATGCGAAAGATCCGAGGTCCAATCCCACCAGGGCAGGATGGCGTCGGGATTCTGGTCGCGGGTGACGTTGTCCCAGCCTGTCAGGTAGGCGCGGTGCCAGGGAAGGAAGAGGTCGTAAGGAAAGCGCGTCCGATCGACCCGCGCATGGTGCCAGCAGGCGAACTGCGGAAAGCCGTGGTAGCCAGCCCAGAAGATCCAGCTACGATTATCGGTGGCACTGATGGCCTGCATCTTCGCATAGGCGTCCTGCAGCGCGGTGATGTTGGCGTGCTCGACACTCGGGCGAAGAACCCCTCCATTTGACAATGTACTACTCCGCGACGACGGTGAGATGTACAAAGGACTAAACCGTGATGGTACGCTGTTCACGATAGATGGCAAGCAGTTTTCTTCCGGGAACGACGCCGGTCGCGGAGGAGAGATCCCAAAAGTGAGCAGCCGGTTCACCTCACCGCCACTGTACGTTGACGCCAGGTCGCGCGACCCCGACTTTCTGCGGGCAGACGTGGTCTTTGAAGGCGTCGACCAGTCTGGTCCGTCCTACGAGATCCGCGTTTTTCTCAACAACCCCCACGCCGATCACCACACCGCACCGATCCCCGAGAACGGCTACGCCGGGTCCTTCCATGTTTACGGCTACGGGCTCTGGCCCGGGAAGGAAGCCGCACGTGGTGGAGAGTCACGGGCACCGATGACGCGCTACCTCGTCGCCACCGAGCCGCTCCGAGCTGCTCTCGCCACGGGTGACACGGTCACAGTCACAGCAGTCCCCGTGCCCCACCAGGCCATGGACAGTGAGCAAGAGATCGACATGGGGATTCAGCGCGTGTCGATCTCCGTGGACCGTCCGCCCCCGGGCAGAGAAGAAGCCTCCTGAGCGCCGCGGCCCTGTAGCCGCAACCGGGCCTTCAGATGCCCCTGATCGGCTTCGACGGAGTTATTCACGTACCGCTCGGTGACGTGGCACACGGCGACTATCAACTCCTCGATCACTCGCGGATAGGCCGATGCCCGGTCGGCGTTCACCTCGGTGGGGCGTGAACCGTGTTTGAGGGGCGCGAACAAAGAACCGGCAGTTCATACACCACGATGTGACCTGGCAAGACGTGGCTTGGGCAGCAGTCTCCAGGTTCGCGCGCCGTAGTCGCGCTCGGAGTTGGTAACGGGTGGTGACCTGCACGGTAGCGGGGGTAGACCCCTGCCGGTGCGCTGGCCTCCCTACCCGTTCACGGCGCCTTCCAGACCGAAAGTCCCAGGCGGCAAGGACCAGCTGAAGATCATCGACGTGCGCCCGAACTCGCCGACCTACCTGCACATCGTCCGCACGGTCGATTTGGACCAGATGACCAACGGTCCAGTAGGCGGCGTCGACCCGACCTACGAACGACGCTTCGCGGCCATCACTCCAGACGGGCGCTACGCCTTCGTCACCCGAGGTGGCGACGGGAAAACGACATGGTGGACACCTCCACCGGCACAGCAACCAGCGTCACAGCGCCGACCTCACTCACCGGCGGCGGTCACATCACCGCCTTCTAAATAGGCCACACCCCGTGGGATCTCTCCGGCCGATAGACGCGCCACTCGGCCCAGCTGATTCCCGCGGCGGTGAGGTCGCGGGAGCGCGCGGTCGGGGCTGACGACTACATCCGACGACAGCAGGGATCGAGCGCTGGCCGGGTAGCCCGCGCCGGGATCAGTCATCGGTCGATTATTCGCTCGTCACGGGTCGTTGGTTCCCGCGGATCAGCGATTGAGCACCTGATCAGGCGGCGCTGTGCACACGGTTGACACCGTCGATTCGCCCGCGACTACGAACGCCTCCCCCAACATCACGAAACCACGGTCCCTCTGCCCCCTCCGTTGAATCCTCGGAACTCATGATGAGCGATGCCAGCCTGGCGTTGTTCCGCCATGCGAACCGCCTGACGGGGTCGTCTCGTCTTTCGGTACAAGAACTCAGTCTGCATCTCCAGATTGAAATTTTCGAAGGCACCAACCAGAAGGTACCCAAGCCTGACGTACAGTCGCGCCGCGTCAGGATTGATATCTGACACGAATAGGTAAAGATTGTCGGCAGTCGGGAACAACACCTCTTCAAAGTGTTCTATTAATTTAGTACCGATTTTATTACCGTTCGCCATAGACGCAAGAAAGCCTAGGATGGTTCCCTCGCCTCCGATGGCGCCATGCACACTAATCTCAGAGCGCGAAAGGGTCGTTTCGCACTGACCCTTGGAAAAGTACAATTTATCCCAAGGGTTGGATTGCACCATTAGTGAGGCGCACACCGAAAAATCCGTAGATGACGTCAGCTTGCTGATTACAAATTGCATACTCGCTCGCCTCCTGGAAATCAATACCGTTCGAATCACTATTCGGTCAACGTCGTCGGATCACCCTCGGGAGGAATCAAGTGAACATCGCTGTGTCGTTGACCAGACCGAACTAGTTTGTGCATTAGGAACATTGCCGCCTTGGCTTGTTCTTCGATGCGAACATTGACGGTTCCGGCAATGTACTGGTCTCCGTTTTTGAGATATTCCCGAATCTCCGAGATGCCATCATACCCGACGATCTGAGGTGGATGAGGGAAGGTGTAGCCCTCGCGCACCACGCTGCTTATTGCCCCCCGAGCACCAATCGCCATGTCATCACTGCAGGCGAAAATCGCGTCCACAGAAATCTGCTTTGTTGAATCAGTCATCTCTTTGAGTGCTTGAATCGTAAGCTTAAATGCGGCCGATCTAGAGTAATTAAGGGACGGCGATTCGATGAAATTAGTGTCGGGCCACGTCGCACTCAGTCGCTCGCGAAACGAGCCCACCCTCTGTTGCTCCCACGGGGCCGTTCCACCATTGATGATTAGTACCACCATTGGAGACACTGGCCTAAACTCCTCAACAGCTTCAATGACGATCTCGGCCGCCAACTCTCCACCAGCTTGTTCGTCGCCACCAACAAAGCTCGGAAGTCGGGCGCGCGTACGCTCATCACACGAGCTTAGGTCGAAGTAGACATCGACCAGGATAAGCGGGATGTCGCCTCGTTTCTCGTGAAAGCCAATAAGCTCTTCGAAGTGACAGTCGGGCTGATCTGGGATGAAGACGATGCCATCAATGTCAACTTGGCGGTCTTCCAAGCTAGCAAACAGAGCCCATATAGACATCGTCTCAAAGGATTGAATCGGCATCGAAGGAACGATGATATAGTCTTGACCGAGAGCTAACGAAGCATTTTGAACTAGACCACTAAGCATCGACGCATAGAAAGGCTGACCACCGCTATATGGCGTCAGAAAGGCAATTTGTTTAGGGCGTCTTCCGTGGATTCGGGAGTCAACAATGAAAACCGTATTAGCTAAAAGCGAGAGGAGCAGAAGAAGCTGAGCGTCACTATCACGATTGCCGACCAGCTGATGCCAAATTTTATAAACGTCATCGTAGATGACGTTATACTGATGGCGAGTACCAATGCCTGACCGGTCCGCTTGACGAGTTTCCTCTGGTGCTCACTAGCCTCTCGACGAGTCTTATTTCTATATCGCGCGGCATCCTTGGTCACGAATTTTATCCATTTATCGTACACGATGCAGGAGGGGCGCTTCTTCCCAATTCTAATTCCACAGATAGTTTATTCTACATGGTCGTTACAAGGCCGACAGTGGTGGCTGCGAGGGCGGGCCTGGGTACGAGAAGGGGATCGCTGCCATAGCTGCTTGGTGATCTTCGGTGTGTCGTGGCGAGTGGGGCGACGGAGCTCTGGTAACATAAGGAGGTTTATGCAAAAGCAAAAAACAGAGCCAGGAAGCGGTGCGCGGAGACCGCGGGTGATCACATCGGCCCGCCAGTATGGCCACCTGCTGCCGGATCGCTCTGGTGTCGCCGAGTTCGACACCAGAGCGATCCACCCGGCCGGAGACAGCCCTGATGTCGAACTCGGCACACCAGGTGCGGTATGAGATCCACCCAAGATCAAGCTAATCGCTGCAGACTTCTGCATAAAGTTCAAGGAGTCCTCTCACGAACTGACTGCGAGCCCGGCCGCCGACGGGCCAAGCAAAACAGGAGGTCAGAAACTATCCGGAGCCGGTTGCTGACCAACAATTCCTATGCTATTCACAGCTACGCTCATCTCGCGGGCTCCAGGTTAATTGTCACGATCTGGCGTCACTGTTAGCCGTCGGCGCGCCAGGCCAGACCTAATACAGCCCCGACAATACCCTCCGAATCTTGTCATTAAAGTCTTCAAACAACTGCTCCAATAGCTGATCAGACCCTTCGTGTCGTCAATGCGCTTTGCCCAAACCGACTCCTTCGATGCGGCTCTTACTCGCCCAGCCAGTTCCAGCCCTGCCTCGTCCAGTCGTCGCTGCAGGTACCGCTCTAGTGTAGATAAATACGATCAAGTTTACGCTCCTTACCTGCATTGGTGCAGCTCAAATCCCTGCATTCCGATCTTCAGAGCGTAAAGTGCTACACATTTAGCCACAATAGGATCACTGTTGCTATCAAGTGGCAAGTGGTTTGGTTTGCAAGAGGTTCAGATCGAAGTGATGCTGATCTCGGTCTCGGAAGGGTGTTCGACCTCGATGCGGACAGGGTGACGGTCCTGGGTCAGGCCACGCTTACGGTCTGCAGGCAGGGAGCGAGCACGGGGTTCACGTCGGGCGCCACCGTTTCGATCGATGAGCTTCGGGCGATCGTCTACTGGTCGGCCGACACCGACGAGATGGACGGCACCGAGGGATCCCGGGCCATGCTGCGCCGGATGGTGACGCGGCTGGCCGAGCTCGCCGACACCCTGCGCGAGCGGCTCACCACAGTCGAGGATCCCGCAATCAACGACAGGACCTGATGCTGGGTTAGCGCGGTGGTCCGACGTCGGGGTCGAGGTAGCGCAGGTGGACGGCGTGCAGGACCTCATTGCGGGATCGTCCGGTGGCCTCGGCGAGCTCATCGAGCAGGATGCCTGATAGCGAGGACAGTCCGAACATCATGTCGGCCAGCCCACGCCAGGGATCTTGGGCGCCGGCGGCGTCGCCGAAGGCGCGGTTCATGGCGTGGCGAAAGACCGTGGGGTCGGCTTCGGTCTCGGCGATGCTCCACGCGGTGAGTACCTCCAGTGCCGACGGTAACACCGTGTGCAACAGCTCATCAGGATTGTCCACACTCATCGTCGCCTCTCCGGCGGATCAGGGCAGTACGACAGACCGGGCGTGGTCGAACCGGTGGGCGACGTCGGCCCAGTTCACGACGTTCCACCAGGCCTCGACGTAGTCCGGTTTGACGTTGCGGTACTGCAGGTAGAAGGCGTGCTCCCACATGTCGAGCAGCAGCAGCGGCACCATGCCGGGTGTCATGTTGGCCTGATGGTCATAGACCTGCTCCAGGACCAGGCGCTGTCCCAGTGATTCCCACACCAGGATCGACCACCCGGAGCCCTGCACCCCCAGTGCGTTGGCGGTGAAGTGCTTGCGGAACCCGTCGAAGGACCCGAAGTGCTCATCGATCGCCGCGGCGAGCTCGCCGCCGGGTTTGTCGCCGCCGTCAGGGGACATGTTGGGCCAGAACACCGAGTGGTTGACGTGGCCGCCGAGGTTGAACGCGAGGTTCTTCTCCAGCATGGTCACCGTGGCCAGCGCCTCGCGCTCGCGCGCCTCGGCCAGCTGCTCCAGGGCGGTGTTGGCGCCCTTGACGTAGGTGGCGTGGTGTTTGGAGTGGTGCAACTCCATGATGTCCCCGCAGATGTGCGGCTCCAGGGCGCCGTAGTCGTAGGGCAGGTCGGGCAGGGTGTAGTCGGTCATGCGTGACCTCCATCAGTGGCCATAATATGCTGTAGCCACTATCTTGCGATTGCTTCTCGAGCGCAACCCACTGGCCGTCGCTGGACTGGTCGTTACCGGACTGTCCGTTGCCGAGCCGGGGTGGTGCTGGAAGCCACGTATGGGTGGTACCGGGCGGAGGACACGCTGGCCGGGCGCTGATCGCCGCTGGCTACCAAGTGTTTGCGATCAACCCGCTGCAGGTGGCCCGCTACGGGGAATGAACAGCGTCTCGTGCGCGAAAAAAATGACACCGCGGATGCACACGCTGGCTGACATGGTGCACACTGACGCCCACCAGCTGCGCCCGGTCGCTGGCGCCACCGAGCTGCACATCGCGATGAACATGTGGGCACTGTGGGTCTTCGGCCGTTACCTGGAGCGAGCGCTGGGCCCGTACGCTGTATTTCCTGTGTGGCCTCGGCGGGAACGTCGCCGTCTATCTGTTCTGGGGGGCGCTGGGGATGGCCAGCGCCCCTTCCTGGAGGTCACGGACATCGGTGGCCTAGCTGAGCCGAGCAGCAGCGATATTGCCCTTGAGGAGCAGCATGCCCCAGGCCGAGGCGCCTGTTCCGCGATTTGGATGCTGCGGCCCGCAGCCACTCAGCGAAGGTGGGCGTCGACGAGCTTAGAAGCTGTTGCGGCTGTCAGCTGATATGTCCAGGCCAGTTACGTTTGCGCTTGCCGCTGCTCGTCATGCTCCAGCTGCCAGATGGCCACCGGGGCGTCATGGATGAGATCGCCAGAAGACATTGGCGATAGCATCGTACAGTAGCGGCGCAGTGAATCCGAATGGCATCGATCTCCCGTTCATCGAAGCAGGTATGTATCATGTTGCCAACGGAACAGTAATCTTTCCGGAGCTTACGGAAAAATCTCATTCGGAGTCGTGACCGCAAGCTCGCGTCCGGCTGCGGTGGTGCGGCGCACCGTGGGGTCGTCAGGGCAGCTCTTCGATGTCCACCTCGGGATCAAGGTCACGTAACGGGCCCGGTACAGCGGTGAGGATGGGCCAGCCACGCTGTCGCCCGCACCACAAGACGTGGCCGGTGACCGGCTCGCCCCGCTCACCGGCGGGGGCCAAGAGCAGTCCGACCTGGTAAGCGGTCGGCCCGTCGAGGACCTCGACGACGGTGTTCGGCAGGCCCAACAGCACCTCGAGAACCGGGTAAGCCTCGGGAGGGATCCTTGCCCACGCCGCGGTGAGGGCGGTGGTGGGCACCACCAGGACGTCGCTTTGCTCAACCGCCGCCCATACCAGCGCCCGGGCATAGATCGAGCGGCCGGTGGCGAAGTGCTCCAGTGCGGAAGTGTCGAAAGCCCGCCCGCCGATCACGCCGAGCGCGGGATGGACTCGCGGCGCAGCGCCCTGCGGGCCGCAACCAGCGCCTCGGCCGGCGGCGGACCGCCGAACACCTGCTCCAGTTCGGCCAACGCTCGCTGTCGAGCGGCCTTGGCGCGGACGGCGTCGGCGATGTAGGACGACACGCTCGCCGCAGCCCCAGTCTCCACCGCTCGGCGGGCTTCTACCAGCAACTCCCTCGGCAAGCTCACCGTTACCCGCTCGTTCATACTCTCACGCTACCCCATGCATACCGACACCCGCGGACGAGCCCCCTCCGGCCTCCCGTTGGTAAGCACCGAAACCACGGATAGCCGGGCTGCCGCGACCTACCACCGTAAGCGAATCGTCCACCGGAAACCGGTAGCGCTACAGGCTCTCCGCTGGGCCCGAATACTTCGAGATCGTCGACCCGAGATCATAGTTAGGAAGATGGGCGAGTCCAGCTCGTGCAGTAGGTACCGGAAGCATTGGGCGCCCGCTGCTCAAGGGGATAGACCTGGCCGCAAGCTCGAAACCACCGCGGCGCGCCCTGCGAGTCGCGGGCGAGCAGCGCTGGGGTGTCGCGGCCGTCGCTGACAGGCTGCGCGCCACACTGCCGGAAGTCCGCCATACTCGCCGGATTCTGCTGGTAGCTCCAGTCCATCCATAGTCGGTCAACATCTGATGGCGTCGCCGCGAGATGGGCCCACAGGATCCAGCCATGCTGGGGATGATCCTGCAGGCGAAGTTCGATACGCCGGTCCTGAATGGGTCTACCGTGAGGCCCGCGGTCAGCGATGAGGACTATCTGACCGGCGACTGGGGAGGGAGCGAGTTTTTCTCCGCAGGTGTCATACGCAAGGGAGGAGTCGTGGGCTGACCATAGTTCGTCCCAACCGAACCATAACGCCCCGGCACTGAAACCCAGCAACGTGCACACGGTGGCGATTCCGAGGGTGAGGGGACGTTGCCACCAGCTGTCAACGATATCCGTCTGCGGTGCCTCAACCCGGGTGTCAACCTTGATCGGTGGCTGTCCGGTGGACGCGACTACGGCACTCCACCAGCCGTCCCACTGATCCAGCGCCTCCGTCACCGTGACCATCGATGCCCCACTATGGAGCAGGCATCCGGTGACGAAACCCCGGACGAAGTCCTGCCGTGGAAGGACAGTGGGACGAAGACCGTTGAAGAATTCCGACAGTGTCGAGGCCGCCACTTGAGGAACGTTGACGCAGCGAATCGCTCGACGGATCTCAGCATTGGCCGGCGAGCCGCATTCTCTGTGGAGTTCCCCCAACCGGCTGCGGAATTCCTGCACCGTTCGAGGGGCTTCCGGAGGCGCCTCCGCTTCTTTGTTCGTTTTGCCCCTGAAAGCCATCTCCCCTTGCCTCCCTGACTCTCGTCATCTGCCGGTCCGCCGAACTGCGGGCGGCATTCGGCAGTTGATGGCTGGCCGCGCTGTGGTTCCTCACCCCGCGGATGGGTTAGCCAGCAGCGTACTGGTGGCGGGTCCTGCCACGCTTCCTGAGCTACCAAACACCCTGACCAGCGTTCGAGCGGCCGAACGGAGCAGTTGTTCAGTGTGCCAGTAGCCGAAGTGCTACCGGTAGTACGCGGTCCGTGATCCGATGCCACAGGTCACAACTACCTGCCCAGCAGGGCGTTGATTGGCCGTGGATGGACACTTTCGGATGAGGAGAAAACAATGACAAGGGTACTTGCCCGGACCGCGGCGCTCGCCATGAGCGTCCTCGCTATCCCCGCGGCGACCGCTACACAAGCGTGTGCGGCGAGCGACTACACTATCGGTCAATTCAATATGGCCGGTGGAAACGCCACGTACGGCGAACCAGGAGATAAGGCTCCTGACGACCTTGTTAGCTCAGTCAACGATCGCAAGCCAATGTGGCTGACCTTGCAGGAATTCTGTGCCGACTGGAACAAAAGACTGGAAGATAAACTCCCGGAATACAAGATCGTATTTAATGTGGTAAAGAAGAGCAAGAAAGGGTCAACTGCGCAGTGTGGGGGCAATGGCAAGTACAAAGGCAAGCACCCCTCCGACTTCGGTAATTCGATCCTGTTCCGGAAGGACTTCGGTTTCGGGCCACTTGAGCGTACAGATTTGGAGTCGTCAGCGTCACTCGAGCAACGCGAAATGCTGTGCATCAAGGCTCCTGCGAAAAAAGTGGTCGTCTGCACAATCCACCTCAGCAATGGTGACGATAAAGAACATTACCAGTCACGGAATGGCGAGGCCGCGGCGGCCCGGAAGAAGCTCGCTGAGGAGTACGCCGGTTACCAGGTTTTCCTCGGCGGGGACCTCAACGATGACCCGATGTCGAAGGTGACTGATAACTTCTACCAGCAGGGCTACGGCTCCGGCGCGCACGGAAACTACAAGGAAGTGGACAGCCCCTGCGGAAACCGTATCCAACCATCCTGCCGTAGCGGTCACCCGACTTCTAACGCCACAAAGATTGACTACATCTTCGTCTCGCCTTCGGTCAAGGTTCGCTGGGCCACAGTCGGCAAGGCAAAGCACTCCGACCACAACCTGCTGTGGTCGGGCGTTTCCTTCTAACCTCAGCGCGGGGAAATGCCAAGCTTGCTGTCCGCCGGCGACGGCAGGAACCCGGGCGAGGACAGGGAGTCCTCGCCCGGGTTCCTGCGGGCTCATACGCCGGTGCCGCAGGCGTAACTGGTCAAGTCCTTGAATTGTGGGCAACCAGGTAACTCCAGAGCCTTCGGCGTCGGTCATGCCGGCGGGTCCTCGGGGACAAGGCAGGCGACGCGGACGCATCCGGCGGGCCGACAGGTGGGTGATGTCACGCCCGTCGAAGACGATGAGTCCCAGCCCTCATCACTCGGACGATGAGCGTGTGTTTTGTTTGGTTATACGGTTTCAGGTAGTAGTGCCGGGCACCAGTCCTGGCGGTGCGGGGGTGGGGTGGGCGACGAACTCGGCTGAGGTCGTCACTGAGCGTGGCCAGTGTGCTGGGGACGAGGTCGGTGCGCTGGCCCGGTGTAGCTCGTTCGGCGCTAATAGCGAGGGCACCGGTTGGTGCCGGGCCGATGACTCGGCGCTACTTCATGTTCTGGACGCTGTCTCGGCGCTGATTGCCCTTGCTCGATCAGGGTAGTATCGCTGCCCATGCTCGTGTGGCTGTCGAGGCGGCAACCGCGAACCAGGCTCCTGTGGACATGTGAAGGATGAGTGATATACCACATAATCCTGTCATGAGCGACGCTGATAACGCCGAGCAGCTGTCACGTTCCACCTTGGTGGGCCCGTCAGGCGAGCAGGAGGCAGGTATCCCAGTGGGAGGCGGGGGGTTCGTCGGCGGCGGCCGTGGACAGCGTGAGCGCGAGGCCCGTTGAGCCCTCGAGGAGCCCGATGGCTGCGCCGGGGGGTTCGGGGGTCAGGAGCAGCTCGGCGAGTTCTGCCAGGTGCGCGGTGAGGTCGAGGGTGTGCGCGTCGGCAGCGATGTGCCAGGCCGTCTGGAACAGGCCGGCCGATCCGTGGCACAGGCTTTGGTCGGTGATCCGCTCCCGTTGTTCGGGGTCGGTGAGGCAGCCGATCAGCGCCTGCTCGGCCAGGCACTGACGGTCGGTGTCGGCGGTGGCCTGGCCAGCGAGCTGTTGTGCCCGTGCTAGTCCTGGGGTGCCGTAGCACCAGGAGGGGCGCAGCGGCCTGGTCTGTTTCGGCCGCCCGAGCCGGGTTTCGTCGAGGGTGATCGTCTCGGGCCACCACGGGCCGGTGTCGTGATCCTGGCGCCAGGCGTCCAGCCAGGCGCAGATCCGTTTGATGGCCTGCACCTGGCCGTCCACGACGATCCCGCGCCTCATCGCCAGGGACCGCAACGCCAGGGACCGCTGATCCCGTGCGCCATGCCGAAATTCCCGTGCCCGCCGGGAAGGTCGGTAGATCACGGCCGGTGGGGGCCAGGTCGGCCCACCAGCCGGGAAGATCGTCGGCGCCGAGGGGTTCGGTGAGCCGGACGAGATACCCCAAGACCTGCCCGATGAGGTCACCGTCCGGATCACGCCGCAGGAAGTGCGCGCCCAGGCCCGTCAGTCCGTTGATGAGATCGAACTCCGCCAGCGCCGGACGGTCCCCGCGGTCGATCCGCGCATGGGCTTGATCGAGGCGGCACCGGGTGAGGGCGGCGACCCTGATGTCCAGCGACTCCAGAGCCCGCTCATACCGTCCCGGCCGGGCGGCGGCGTGGAGGGCGAAGGCCAGGGCCGGTGCGCCAACGAACAGGGTGGCGTTGGGGCCTGCGCTGATGTCGCCGGCGGCGGCGGCCAGCCAGGTGTGTGCCACCTCCCAGCCACCGAGCCCGGCGATCGCGCGTTCGAGGTGAAGCACAGCCACCCCGACAGCGCCCTTGCCCAATGACTGGGGATGGCCCCCTCGGCCCGATGTCGAGGAGGGGCAGGCCAGCCGAGCGGCTACGGCAGCGGCGGCGTGAGCATGGCGCTGGTCGACGGCGATGGCCCGCTCCTTTCGTTGCGTGCCACCCACCCGAGCGCAGCGGCACGGGCGAGCCGAAGGCAGATCCGTTCGGAGTTCTGGCTGATCCCGACCATGCGTGCGTGGTGCAGATGCAGCAGAGAGGCCAGTACCGGATCGGGGTCGGGTCCATCTGCCGGTCTGAGGTGGGCGCGATAGGCCGCCAGCGCTGACCGGCGGCGGTCCCAGGCCAGGGCGAGCTCTTCGCCTCCCGGCAGTGCGCGCAGGGTGGCCCAGGCACCGCTGGGATCGGCCAGGCGCATCGCCTGCTCGTGGATCTCACGGGCGAGCGCTGGGGCCGCGTGGTGGTTGACATGGTCGACCAGCCAGTTCAGACCGTTGCTGAGGCTGCCGGTGAAGGCTGCCGCCAGGTCGGTGAAGCTCGCCGCGATGACGGCGTACGGGTGTGGGGTGCCGCTGGCGCTGACGGTCAGCTGTGCGATGGACACGGCTGAGTCGGCGGCGAACACGGCCTCGGCTGCCTGCATGGCTGCACCGGTTCCGTAGCGGCCGACCTCGGGGTAGTAGGTGTCCAGCACGATGTTACGAAGTAGCCCGAGGTGTCGGACGCGATCGGCCCAGGCCCCGAGACGCTGGGCGGCGGTCCCGTAGGTGCGGGCGTCATGGAGCCGGATGCGCAGGCGCAGGCGCGGCTCTGGTTCCCGGTAGCGCAGGAACCACCAGTCGTCTGCTGGGCCGTCCTCCCAGGTGGACAGCAGATCGGGCAGGCGGGTGGTGAGGATGTCGGTCTGCGGTGCCCGTACAGCCTCGCGTAGAGCCACCGTGAACTGCCGGGCGCGTGTCCTGGGTGGTGGGTCACCCTGATTGGCCCGGCCTGCCGAGTCGATGGCGGCCGGGTGGCCGCCAGGGGGATGACGATCTCGTGGGCGTGCCCGCCGTTCCATCCGTAGTCGTGGTGGTCTGGCGCCTCGGTCAAGGTGGCGTTGCCGGCCCGGTTCAGGTGGGTACGCAGCATCGCGAGGTGCGTGGGCTCGTTCAGGTCGAGGCGGATCCGAACGTCGTTCTCACCGAGATGGACCGCATCCGGGATGCGGTATCTGCGCCGCAGCCCGCCCCAGGCCTGCGACCATCCCCGCCAGGCGGTACGCGACCCGGGCAGGTCGGAGGCGGGCAGGTTCCAGCTGGCGGACCGCAGCACGGTGCGGCGGTACCGGACACGCGGCAGGAACGGGAGGCTGTTAGCGGCTCCCCAGGCGAACGGGACACAAGCGGCTGCGCGCGCCGCGGTGATCTCGCAGAGGAACCGGGCCAGCGGATGAGTTGCGCGGCGGAACTCGACGGCGTTCACCATCACCGGTTCGACGATTCGGCCCTGCGACAAGGAGACCAGGAACAGGCGATGAGCGTCACCGCTGACCGCCAGATCGTCCAAGGGGATCTGCGCATCTCCGTGTGGGCGGTGTTCGCCGAGAGGGATCGGCGGGAAGATCGCAGGGGTTCGGGCGAGGTTTCCGGTCCGCGGAGACAAAGGTGGGCAGGACACCTGTGCGGGGAGCGATCCGGAGATGGACGTGGCCAGGCCGGTGAACGCTTCGACCATTCGGCCACGGTCCTCGGAATCGAAAAGGTGAAGAAATCTCCCTGTCGTGGTTCCGGCCTGGCGTGCCGCCCTGACGACGACCAGGGTGAACTCTCCTCGATCGAGCGCGTCCGTCGTCGGTGCGTGCAGGCGCCACCGCAGCTCGGTGTGCGAGGGGACCTGCGGTGGCCGAGTTTCGGTGGACTCAGGTGCCAGCTCCGAGAGCACGTGTTCGTCGAGGACCACCTCGCCGCCGCCGTCCAGCGCGGCCTGCTGGGCCAGGCGCAGGAGCGTGCGATCCCGAGCCAGCAGGGGCGGATCGGATTGCTTCATCACCGAGCCCCGGTAGCCGGCGGGGTAGCCGAGCCCGATGTCGGCGTCCACGACCTGGCTGACCGGGACCACTGCGCCCGAACCATAGCGCGCCAAGAATCTGGCGTGCCAGGCTCGCCAAGCGGGGTTGCCGAACCGATGAGGTGTCAGCCGCACCAGCGCCGACGCGGCGGCCTCGACCTCGCGTGCTACGGCCTGCGGCAGGACCACCGAGCAGTCGACCCGCAGAACAACCGCAAGGGACGGTTCAGGGCGATCACAGATGACCGACATCTGCTGCGACACCGCCGCACGAACAGCGCGGCGAACCCCGGCCTTCCGGGAAGCTCAGCAGCCAGCTTGCCGATCAGCTCGCCGATGGTGATGGGGACCTGCGCAGCCTGGATCGCGGCTTGAACCGCCCTGGTGTGCCGGACCGACACATCACCGGGCCGGACCCCGCCAGGAACACTGGGGCGCTGCTGGCACGGAACCACCAGCCGGTCCCCCCGCACGAAGCCCAGGTTGTTCGCTACGACGGGCAAACGTCGTAGGACCTCGGGCCGCACCTCGAGGCGTGTGATCACCTCCGCGAGCCACATGGCATCAAGGCGCGCCGCCGCGTGGTGCTGCTCACCCCACCGGACGCTGGCGCTGGACCCGAGGCGCAGCGCAGCCACCCCGGCGAAGAACCCGAACGGCGTGGCCCGGCTGGTCAGCCGCAGCAGATACCGGACCACCGACTCCACCACCCGCCGCGCCGACGCGGCCGCTGAACCTGCCCGCCACACACGTCACCCACGCGGCGGGCAAACACCGGACTGGCGACCTCGATCGCCTCGACGAGCGCTTCCTGCTCCCACACCCGCGCCAACCAGCTCCGCCACTCCCGCACGTGCTCCGGGGTGTCACCGGTCAGGTCCGGCCACGGCGGCAGATCCCACTCGCTGCCGAAGACAGCCACCCGGATGACGGCCGCATCAACACATCGAAACCGAGCCGCCATCGTCACCTTCCCCCGTCTCGTCCGGTCCGGTGTAAGCCGCCGGAGCGTCACGCACGGTGAACTATTCGCAGCCTTCTCTGGTGTCCGTGCACTCATCGTCGGTGCACTCCTTCGTGCAGTCATCCGTATCGCCCCCGGCGATTTCCAGGTCCGACTCCACGAATCTCACATCGAGATCAAACTCGTCGTCAGTGGTGGACGGCATAGTGGCATCCATCGGGGATTCCTTTCCTCGACGGGGCGGGGTTGGCGCTATTCGGGGTGGTCCGGCCAGGAGATCACGCTCCGGGTGTGTCGTTGGTCGATCACGAGTCCGGTCGGCAGCTCTGCGTCGGGGGTGTGTGCCGGGTGCACCGTCAGGAGCGGCCCCGGGCCGTGGCGGTGGTCCCGGTCCCAGATCCGGATCTGTTCGGCGAACCGGTCCGCGGCCTCGGCGGCGTCCGGGCCGTGGGCGTAGGCACCCAGCTCTCTCGCGGTCTCGTCGCCGTCCACCCGCCTTAGCTTGGCGCGGTAGGCAAGGCTGCGCCCCTCGACCAACGCGGGAATGGCAACGTGCCAGGTCGGGGACACCAGCCCGCGATCGACAGCATCCTGGGTCGCCGAGAGGAGGCAGAACCCCAGTAGCCTGGCCAGCCACAGGTCCAGGTTGTTGAAATCCTCCCCTTTGCGGATCGTGACGCCCGACCAGACCTGCGCCCTCGGTGTCGACGACACCTCGCCCAGCGCCGCGGTGTCGACCTGCTGCCCCGCGCTCGGACACAGGCGAACCTCATAGCCATGCAGGGGGATAGTCGACCGGCCCCGGTGTGCGCCGACGCCCTGCATCGGCACGAACCCGCAGGACTGAGGGTCACGTCCGACCAGGTACCCGTCGGCGTGTTCCAGTATCCAGGACCGGTTCAGCCCCTTGGTCCGCAGCGGGACCACCAGCCGCCCGCCCTCGGCGAGTTGCTCCACCCACGCCGGTGGGATGTCCCAGGTACCGACGGTGACGATGATCGATCGAACGGGCCGTACTCCGCCGCGCCGAACGCCCCATCCGCGCACAGGACGCGCACATCGTGATAGCCCGCCGCCAGGCACGTCCGGGCGCGGTCGGCGATCTCCTGGTCGATGTCGATCGTGGTCACCGAGCCATCCGGCCCGGCCAGCTCCCGGAGAAGCGCAGCGTTGTACCCGCCGCTGCCGATCTCCAGAACGCGCTGCCCCTGCGCCACCTGGAGCTGACCCAGCATTATGGCCTGCAGCCACGGCGCGGAGACCGAGCTGATGGGGCCGCCGCGCTCGTTGCGCTTGGTGACGATGGAGTGATTGGCGTACGCCGTCTCCAGCGGCACCTCCGGCGCGAACAGGTGCCGGGGCACGGTCCGCAACGCGGCCTCGACCTCGCGCGGCGGGTCCAGGCTCGGCCATTCGCGCACGATGACCTCATCAACCAGGGCGTCACGCAGCTCATCGACGTCCTGATCCGAGTGCACGCCCTCGCGAGTGGTGTCGGTAGTCACCGAGCGGAGTGTAGTCAGCATCGGCCGGATCGGTGCTCACTTCAGTCACGGGATAATTTCCCTTTCCCTTTTTCTTTGGACGTTGTGATTCGCCGACTACTTCTCCGGTACGTGGTGCCCAGGCGTCGGGTTCCTCGACCAGGCTGCCGTGCTTGCTCACAGCGCAGAGCGTGGCGCGGTGATGACCGCGGGTGTCTCTTCGGAGCGACATCTCCCCAGAGGGGTGACGGTCCGCGCCGAGGCGACCGCAGTAGCGCACGACGGTCTGCCTGTGTCTCTCAACAGAGACATCCCCGATCGGCTACGCCCGCAGGCCAGCGCGGCGGGCCATGCCCCGCAGCTCCTCGCCGACCGCGTCCCGCCGCGAGTGCCTGAGCAGCACGGCGAGGGTGTCGCGGACGAACGGGTCACGCTGCACCTTGGTGGGATGGATGTCCTCCGCAGTGCGCAGCGCCCGCACCGCGTCGTCGTGACGGCCCCGCAGTCGGGCGAGTGCGCCGCCGTAGTGCAGCCAGTACATCGCCCTGGCTCCCTGGAAGGGGTGACGCTCAGGGTGCACGTTCCGGGCGATGCTGACCGCCTGGTCGGGCTCGTTCGCTTCGAGCGCGAGCCACATCCGGCAGACCCCCACGTCAGCCGGTACGTGCACGAACCCCAGTGAGTCGGTGTTTCCGGTCGCCCCGAACCGCTCGGCCACCTCCGCGGCAGTATCCATCGGCGCGGTCGCATCATCCGGCCGGCCATCCAGCACGGCGGCCAGAGCGTGGGTCGTCGTGAGCGCGCACACCAGGCCAGCGGTGTCGACTGTAGTCGGCGGCAGGGTCAGCGAGTCGAGTGCGGCTCGCCCAGCGCGAACGCCCCACCGGTCAGCAGCCTGTTAGCCACGGCGAACCCAGCCATGCCGAGCATGGTCACCCCACCGTGCTCCTGGGCCAGGCGCCTGGACAGGAACGCCGCACGGCGCCGCAGGTCGGTCGGTGCGGCCGCCACGCCCAGCCACCCGAGGGTGACGTGCACATGCAGGTAAACGGCCAGCTCGAGCAACTCGCCATGGTCGGCGCCGGTAGCCAGCGTGGTATGCAGGTTCCGGATGAGCCCCGGCAGGTCGGTAGCCACCTCGGCGAACCGGCACGCCCGGCGCTCTGTGCCCACAGCGGCCGGTCCCGGTCACCACCCCTTCGGCGGGCAGTGCGGGCCGGGGACACGACGAGTTGCACGCACGCGCGTTCACCCTCGCCGCGTTCGGCCAGCGCGCTGTGCAACCCGTCCACCTCGCCGGGGTGCATGCGCGTGGTCCGGGTGGGGTCCAGCAGCGGTTCCCACGCGCCTCCGCGTACCCGGCCGCTGCAAGTCCTGCGCGAAGATACGGCAAGCGTCCGCCGTGACAAAGCGTTGGAGCGGCGTCATGATTGGCCGCCGTGATCACGTGGAAGCGGCTCTAAGTTCTGCCCTGTCGGTGGTGCGACCAGATGGAACCAAGCGATCGCCTGCCCCTTGCGGACTTCAACGACCGAGTTGCCGTGCGGTGCACGGGCGATGATGTCCCCACTCCTCGAGCGCCACGCGATGCATCGCGCTCAGCGCCGTCTTCTCGTCGTCGGTCAGGTCAGTCCTTGAGCGCGGCCTCTGGATCGGCGAGCAGCAACTCACGGAACTCGATGTCCTCGGCTGCGCGGGACAGGACCGCTTCGACGCGCTGCTTGGCGGCCCCGTCGAGCTGCGGTACGGACGAAGTCACGAGATACCTCCTGGGGCGTAATCGGGCACTGTGTGCAACTATCTAATCTATCGAGGGGCGCGCAGGGCTCTATGGGTGCAGATGAGTGATCGGACCATGTACCCAGAGTGTCCATCGCTGGGATTAGTGGGGCTAACTTTCTCGGCGAGTGTGTGATCCAGAACACTCGCGGTGCAGGGATGGGTGCGCCGTATGCCCTGTGATTCCATCGACGTCGGTCGGCCCGTCGCCATGACCGGGACCAGCGGCGCGTGCCACGCGATGGCCAAGGAGCCCATCAAGACAGTCGCGATACGCTGCTAGCGCCCCTGGTCAGGAGGATGGCCCATCGTCGATGGTGACCATAAGCCGACAATCTGGATGGATGATGCATCGATACCGGTCTCACATGTGCGGCGAACTGCGCACCACGGACGTCGACAGCAATGTGCGACTGTCGGGGTGGCTGCACAACAGGCGAGATCTTGGTGGCGTCATCTTCGTCGATCTACGCGACAACTCCGGCATCGTGCAGCTTGTCGTCCGAGCGGACTCGCCAGCATACGAGCCGCTGAGCAATCTGCCCAAGGAGACGGTGCTCCGCGCCGACGGACGCGTCTTGCGCCGCCTGGCTGAGAACGTCAACCCCGAGCTGCCCACGGGTGAGATCGAGGTCCAGGTCAGCGAGATCGAGGTGCTCGGCAGCTGTGACCCGCTGCCGTTCAGCGTCTTCCCCGAAGAGAAGGTGAACGAGGAGACCCGACTCACCTACCGCTTCCTGGACCTTCGTCGCCAGCGGATGCACCGCAACATCCAGCTGCGTTCGGCCGTCATTGCCAGCATCCGGCAGAAGATGACCGAACGGGGCTTCCTCGACCTGCAGACCCCTATCCTCTCGGCGACGAGCCCTGAGGGCGCCCGCGATTTCCTTGTTCCCTCGCGCCTGCACGCCGGTAAGTTCTACGCCTTGCCTCAGGCTCCCCAGCAGTTCAAGCAGCTGCTGATGGTCTCCGGTTTCGACCGCTACTTCCAGATCGCGCCGTGTTTCCGTGATGAGGACAGCCGCGCTGACCGCTCGCCTGGCGAGTTCTATCAGCTTGACGTCGAGATGAGCTTCGCCGAACAGGAAGACGTCTTCCAGGTCATCGAGCAGGTCTTCGTCGAACTCTTCAACGAGTTCGCACCCGATCGGGAGACCACCTCACCCTTCCCTCGCATCGCCTATCGTGACGCATTGGCCCGCTACGGCACCGACAAACCCGACCTACGCGCCAAGCTCGAACTCGTCGACGTCTCACATCTCTTCCGCGACAGCGAGTTCCGCGCCTTCGCGGGCAAACACGTCCGGACGCTGCCCGTACCCGGCTGCGGCGGCAAGCCGCGGTCATTCTTCGACCAAATGGGCGCATTCGCCGTCGAGCGCGGCGCTCAGGGCCTCGCCTGGGTGCGGATCGACGACAACGGGCAGCTCATCGGTCCGATCGCCAAGTTCCTCACCGAGAATGTCGCCCAGCAACTCATTACTGAGGTCAAGGGCGAACCCGGGACCGCTGTGTTCTTCGGTGCCGGAGATGAAACCGAGGTCGCCAAGGTCATGAGCGAGGTCCGCGTCGAAGCGGCCAAACGCGCCGACCTCTTCGAGGACAGCGCGTTCCGGTTCTGCTGGATCGTCGACTTCCCGATGTACGAGAAGAACGATTACGGCGCGATCGAGTTCAGCCACAACCCCTTCTCGATGCCGCAGGGCGGCCTCGAAGCCTTGCGGACCCAGGACCCGTTGGACATCCTCGCCTGGCAGTACGACATCGTTTGCAACGGGGTAGAGCTCTCGTCGGGAGCGGTCCGCAACCACAGTCCCGAGGTCATGTACGAAGCATTCCGAATCGCGGGCTACCCCAAGGAACGGGTCGACCAGGAGTTCGGGGGTATGGTGCGCGCCTTTCACTACGGAGCCCCGCCGCACGCTGGCGTCGCTCCCGGTGTTGACCGCATCGTCATGCTGCTCGCGGACGAACCCAACATCCGTGAAACGATCGCCTTCCCGCTCAACCAGAACGCTCAGGACCTGCTCATGGGAGCGCCTACCGAGGTTGATGAGAATCGGCTCAAGGAACTCCATCTGAGCGTGCGAAAGCCGCCGTCCAAGGGCGGCCAGACTCGCTGAAGTTGGTGCATCTGGTGCCGCTGTCCGAGGACGCTGAGCATCGTCTCATTCCCCCAGATCGGCGAACGTGATCCACCTGATGCCTGCGGAGCAGCCGACGAAGCAGCTCGACGAGCTGAACCGGAACGTCTTCATCGAGCAGAAGCTTCATCGCACGATCAAGCCCCGACCAGCTCACGGTAGCCATCGACGTATCGTGCGAACGCAAGCGCTCCCCGAGCGGCTGTCGCCCTGACCGCCGGGTAAAACCCTGCCACCTCCTCAGCGGTGACGCCGTCTTCGAGCAGGCTCGCCACCATGTCGTAGGGCACTCGAGTCCCCGCGATCACCTGCCGGCCCGGGCGCCGGGTCAGATCCACCGCGACCTCCGCGGAGATCTTCCACACGACTACGCCACACGTGATCTCGGCTTGTGCAGCTCAGGCGCGAGCAGCGGTGCCTCGGTGGATCGAGACGACCGCCACTACGACAGCTGCCGAAGCGTTGCGCCGCTCAGTGCCGCGGCGACCACCGCTTTGTACGACACCGCGAACCCCTATCGGGTCACGCTCACCGTATCTCCCGCCACTGACAATCCGTCGTTACCCGCACCGAGAGGCCGCAAGACGATTTGGAGGCCAACCGTCAGGGCGTGGTGCTCCGATCTTGCGTCACATCATCCAACTGATGGTCGAGATGATGGCGCCGGGTCCCCAGGACGAGATCTGCGACCCGGCGTGCGGCACCGCGGGCTTCCTCGTTCGCTCTGGACGCGTGCTGAAGTCCAAGTCACCAGAGATGGTACGCCAAAAGATTTGGCGCTACTGAACTCCTACCGAGTCAAACGGATCACCGATACCGGAACCAAACATGATGGGCCACCGACCGTACACCTACGTCGGATCGCTTAACTTAATGTCATTGAGTCCGGGGGTCAGGGGCGGGTGTCAATGGCTGAACCGGCGGGCTGGTCGGTCGTGGTGTCTCGTGGCCCCAGCCGAAGACGCTGAAGGGGACTCCGGCCAAGTAGGAGGAGATCCCGGCAGCGGGGTACGGGATCATCCCATCCGGTAGTCCGGTGAAGGGGAACCAGCGCACCGCCGAGCACTTGTCCGGTTCCCGATTGAACGGTTCGCCGCCCCATCGGGTTGCCTCGAAGAAGAACCCGACGCGGGGCTCTTCGGCTGAGTGCTGGACGTGCACAGCATGGACGCAGCGCAGTTCGGCAGGGCCGACAAGAACGCCGACCTCTTCGTAAGCTTCTCGGATCACGGCCTGTTCGACCGATTCACCGGCCTCGGTCTTGCCGGAGGGAAGATGCCACATGCCGTCGCCATATCCGCCTCGGCGCCGGCTGAGCAGGACGCGGTTGTCGTGTACGAGCAACAGGTGCACGTCCACGATCACCCGGTGGGGTGGCTGGCCCACGCTGCTCCTCCCGGCGGCGTCGCTCACGCGCCCGGAGATTACGGGGAGGTCGGTGGGCGGTAGGGCGTGCCCCGCCGCACGGTCGGTGCCGTTGTGAGTCGATTGCGGGTCAGCAGGGCTCGGAGCGCAGAAACTCCGTCATGTGTTCCAGTCGCTCGGTGAGGGCCGATCGAGCGGCTTTTGGGGCCGAGGCGTAGAGGTGATGGTTGATCGTGCGGGTGCGGCGGTCGAACTGCCAGGTGCCGATGCAGCGGCCAGCGACGGCGATGCTGGCTCGGACTTCACCGATCGTGTTGAACAGCACGCTGCGGTACCGGTCGTCGACGTAGCGGTGTCGGGTGGTGTAGTAGCCCTTCAACGTCGGGTCTTCGTAGGCCAGCAGGTCGACCTGGTTATCCGGCAGGCGCTCCGCGGTGAGCAGGCGTGGTTCGTGCTCGGTGAGCAGCAGCAGCGGCTCCGGTTGCCCGGTGAGCCGGACGTCGGTCAGTTCTGGCCGCAGGGCAGTCAGGGCCGGGGTTGTCTCGCCGCGGGTCAGGCCGGACCACCATTGGAAGTCGTCGATGCTGGCGGGGCCGAATGCCGCCAGGTAGCGGCAGAGAAGAAGTTGAACCGCCTGATCGGTGTCGATGTGGTTGAGCTGGAGCGCGGGATGCGCGAGATGGGTGAGGTGGAACTCGCGACGTTCGCGGTGCAGGGAACCAGCCGCATTGCGGTACACCAGCTCACCGGACTCCCATAACCACTTGATCGCCAGCCGCACCAGCTCGCCGAGCACGTCCCGGCGTGCCCGGATCTGTCGCGGAACGGCCAGCACCTGTAGCTCCAACTCGCGGTGCGGCAACGGCCCGCCAACGAGCGCCTCGCGGACGAGTGGCGCCAGGCGGGTCAGGATCTTCGGGTCCTTACCGAGTCGCCAGCGGCTGGCCGCACAGGCGGCCAGCCGCTGGCGCAGGGTCGCGTTATGGGCCGCTGCGGCCTCGGCCAGCGGGTAGATGTGCAGGGTACGGCGGCAAGTACGCAGCTTGATCAAGCTCCCGCCGGGTTCGAGGGCCTGGCGCAGCTCTTTTGCGGCGAATCCAGGCAGCCGGGCCCGCAGGGTGACGAACGGGGTCGGCAGCCGGGCGGCGTGCAGCCCAGCATGAGCCGAGGCCAGCTCCTCGATCGTCACCGGCCCGACGCTGGGGTGCAGGCCGTGGTAGGCGGCGCGGTACGCGCGTTCCTGGGCAGCGGCCACCGTCAGCACAACGCTGGCCGCCGCAGGCACGAGCGCGGGTTCCTCTCGGTGGAGTGCAGGTGCGGGCAAGCTACCCGCGTCGCTACGAGGCGACGGCCACCGGATCGGCGAACCGTTCCGGCCACAGCCGGTCCACCCTGCCCCGCAACTCCTCGTAGCCTCGCTGGACCAGCGAGAAGTCTTGATCACTGCCCCACCAGTGCAGGTGGTTGTGATGGATGTGGTAGCGGCTCCAGTCGCCGTCCCAGCCGGGATCGCGGTCGGTGCCGTGCAGGTCGAACTCCTCAGGGTGATCGTAGACGTAGGTGCCGGGCAGCGGCACGAACCGGAACAACGACACCCGTTCGATGTCGCCGGCCAGTTCGTCGAGCAGCCTTATGGTTTCCCGCGTGGTGTTCAGGTTCTCACCGGGGTAGCCGTGGATCAGGAACAGTTTGACCTTGATCCCGGCCTGGCGAGCCATCTGCACGGCGTTCCGGATCTGGTGCTGTTTGGTATTCTTGCGCATCGCCTTGAGCAGGACCTCGCTGCCGGATTCCATGCCGAATTTGATCTCAATGCACCCGGAAGTGGCCATGTCGTCGAGCAGAGCCTGATCGATGGTATCCACCCGGGACAGCGCAGACCGAGGTCGCGAATGGACAGGCAGATGTCGCGGACCTTGTTCTTGTTGACGATGAAGTTGTCGTCCACGATGGCGAATCCGTCGATGCCGTAGTTCTCCGTCATGTGTTCCAGCTCAAGGCGGGCGCTGGCGCCGGAGCGGTACTGAATGCGAGTCTGCGCGGCGGCACAGAATCGGCATGGGAATGGGCAGCCTCGGCTGAACATCACATGCGCCATCCGCAGGTCCGTACTGGACAGCCGGTCGGCCATCACCAGGTCGCCCGAGTCGAGCAGGTGCCGCGCCGGCAGCGGCAGCATGTCGATGTCGCGCATCGGCTTACGCGGCGGGGTGCGGGTCGGACTGCGGTCGCCGAAGTAGCACACGCCGTCGACCCGCTCGAACCGGCGAGTCTGGGCTTCGGCGAGGAGTTCGAGGAAGGTGTCTTCCCCCTCACCGATACTGACCACGTGCGGGCGGATATCGGTCAGGGTGCGCTCGGGATAGAAGCTGGGGTGCACCCCACCGACCATGATCAGCGGGTCGTCGCGGTAGGTGCTGTCAAGTCGGGCGTTCTTGATGATCCCGTATGTGGCCGAGGACGGGATGCTGAACCCAACCGCCTCGAAACCGGTGAGCTCCAGCCGCCAGTCCTGGTCGGTGACCTTGAAGATGGTGACGTCGTGGCCTGCCTGCTCGGCCACGGAGGCGAGGTAGAGCACCCCGAACGGCGGGAACTCCTTGCGCTTCTCCTTGAACCGGGCGAGGTCATAGACCTCCGGATAGACGGGAGAACGGGACACCAAGGGCGACCTGTACGAGTACATGCTCAGCAAGATCGCCACCGCGGGGCAGAACGGGCAGTTCCGCACTCCACGTCACATCATCCAACTGATGGTCGAGATGATGGCGCTGGACCCCAGGACGAGATCTGCGACTACCTGGCGCACAACGGGACCATCACAGTCGATGTCCTCTACCGGTCCCCCTGCAACTCCATCGCTCCCGGCGGACCAGAAGATCTTTTCATCGAGGTCGACATCGACGCGATGATCACGACATACATTCCGTCAACGCCACCGCGATCCCCGCATAGCCATTGCTGCTACGACGAGATTCACCTCGCGCTACGGCGGTATCGCGCAGGCGAGTTGCGGTTGTGAATCATCAACCTGGACGGATCGGACATCGTGCCGCCGGACGCGGGGGATTGCGACCGTTGATGGCGCGGACGCCAGAGGCAGTGGTGACAGTGGTGCGGGACCTGCTGGCCGACGCGATGTGATGGTGATAAACAGGTAGGCCCGCACGGTGTCCTAGTGGGCGAGTTCCCCGAAGGGAGCCGTGGCAGCCGTCGACATAACGCATTCGTTATATTAGTCTGATGGTCAGGTGGCTGTTGGTGATCCATCCCGAGGTGCGGGAGTGGCTGCATGAGATCCGCAAGACCGACCTGCTGACGGCGGCCCTCATCGGACAGGCGATCCAGCACGTGATCGACCGGTCGCGGTCCGGACGAGGGACGGCCGCTCGTAGATCGGATCAAGGGTAGCCAGCTGCACCACCTGAAGGAGCTGCGACCTGCCAGTACAGGCGAGACCGAGGTCAGGATCTTGTTCATTTTCGATCCTGCCAGACAGATGGTTCTGTTGGTGGCCGGCGACAAGTCCAGAAACTGGCGAGGCTGGTACGAGGTGGCGATCCCGCTTGCGGAGGCCCGCTACACCGAGCACCTGGCTGCGCTGAATGACGAGGACGAGTGAGGGCGATGACGAGGAGAACTGCTACAGGGTGGCACGCATACAACGATGTTGGTGAGCTCCTGAGTGAACTGGAACTCACCAACGAGGACATGGTCCACGCCCGTGAGGTGACTGATGACCACGTCCGTGCCTGGCACCTGGCTCAGGTTCGTGCCGAGCAGGACCGCACCCAGGAGGAGGTCGCCCACGTCATGGGTGTCCGCCAGCCCCGCGTATCGGCTATCGAACGGGGCGAAGCTCGATGTGGTCACCCTCTCCACCCTGCGGGCGTACGTGCACGCCCTCGGCGGAAGCCTTCGGGTCGTGGCGGACTTCGGCGACCGGGAATACCGACTGACGTAGCAGCCTGCGGGAAGTCTCTGGCAGCTCTGCTCAGTGTGGTCAGTCGACATCGGCCGCGCCGAGCTGCTGACGGTCTGTCTTCCTGTCTTCTCGTGCCCAGGGAACTTTTTCGGACCTATCAGCCTCCTCGACACACTTAGAGTTTGACCTAAGGCAAAGTAATTAACGAGCGTGATCGCCGTCTGGCGCTGGCGACCGAGGCGAAATCATGGGGCTATGTGTGGAATCAGTGCGCCGTGCATCGAGCTACCCGTGTGTCGCCGTCAGTCACTCTGTCGTCGCGAAATTCTCCATTCTCTTCACTACAGTTTACAAGGAACCCACAAGAATTCGGAGGGAAGTCAACACCCGGACCGGGGCGGTTCACCTACGAGACCAGTCTCCGCCTTCTCCAAAATCTGCATTTCCACCGTTGTCATCCACAGAATTTGCACCCGCTTGTTCACCACATGCTGCCCAAGTAGCACTACGGCTGCGACCGGCAGACGTAGTGCCCGTTCTTCAACGACCACTGATTCTCTCGACTCATCCCCACCCAGCCGGTCCAGCCACCCCTCAAGTTCTTCTGCAAGGAGACGGTGTTGTGTCTTCCACACGGTCCTGGTCCTGGGTGCTGGTCAGGCTCAATAGGCTTATGAACATGAGCAGTATGTCGCCAGTCAGGCTCCACTGTATGCGAGGGAGCGCGACTGACTGCTCATTCACGTCAGCGCAACCTGCCCCTCGACCACATCTCCCTCGATGACGGTTCCACCCATCGCCTCGGCCCGCTGCCTGAGCCGTTCCCCCGCCGCCATGAGCCGGTCTGAGTAGTGCGTCTGTTCCCGAGCACTGGCACTGCCCTCCATGATCCTCAGCGCCAGTGTGGGAATGTCCGTGTTCAGCCGCACCAGCTCAGCGAGCAGCTCTCTGTCTTCGCGGATCACGGTTGGTCCTTTTCGCTGCTCGTGGCTTTGGTCTCGTTCTCCCGCTCCACGCCCGGTGACCTCAGGCAGCTCACCGACGTATCTCACCCCCACAATCCGACACGCTTCCTCCCAGCACCGCTCGCAGGTCGTCCATAGCCATTCCCCATCTCCCTCAGCGCCTCGCGGGTGACTCACACCGCACAAACACCGCATCGGCTCACCCATTACCACCTGGCGATCATGCCGGTCAATGGCATGGCGCTGCCCAGACAACGGGAACCAGACAAATGGACGGGAAGCCTGCTCATCCACCACGTACATCGGCGACATACCCCCAAGCCTCGGTTTGCCTCATTGAGCGGCGCCCAGAGCCGGGGCGAACTCACCCGGGCAGCACGGTGTGCGGGGAGTCAATGCCCGGCCGGTTGGTCCCTCACGCTTGAGATGAGGACGCGCGAGAACCTCGAAGAACCAGCAGAACACCACCGCACCGCCGGGTGAGACGTCATCCCGGCTCTGGGGCCTGGAAGCAGCCAAAGCCGCGACACCGGCGGGAACAACGCGGCGCCACCTCGAAGAACCCCGGTGAACCCCCCGCTACGCTCAGTCTTTACGACGGTGTCGTTGCAGCCTGGAGAGACGGAGACGACGGGGGAGCGACGATGAACCAGGATCCTCCCGAGCTGGTCGCCCTGAAACGTGCGCTGGGTCATCAGTTGGCTGCCCTGCGTGAGGCTGCTGAACTCGGCCAGCAGCAGATCGGCCGCAAGACCGGCTACAGCCGTTCTTCTGTGGCCAAGGCCGAAGGTGGTCGCCAGCTGCTGACCCGGGAGTTCTGGACGACGGTTGATCGACTCCTCAACGCTGGCGGTGCCCTGCTGGCCGGCTACGAACAGGTCCGCGCCGCTAAGGAGGAGCACGAGGCCCGACGCCGGGAAGCGGCGCTGGCCCAGGCGTACGCTGAGGCCCAGGCTCATGCGCAGGCGCTGCGAGCCGCCGCCCCGCCTGACGTGCAGAACGGTGACGGGCTGGTGGTGCCGACCGGACAGGAGGTGTTGTCGGGCCTGGTCGCCGCTGTCGGTGTGGAACTGGCCGGTGGTTTGGCCGGGCCGTTGTTGTACCTGGCGTTTCTGAGCGCATCAGCACAGGCGGTGCCTACCGAGTGGGGAGATCTGTTTCGGGAACAGCTTCGAACGTTTCTCCGTGAATGGGCTACTACGATGGAGCGTCGGGAACACCTTCGGCTACTGGGATGGGCGGCCACCACGATCGCCGCCTCCCCGTTGCGCAGGCTGAACACTGACGACCGGGAACGTTTGTCCCAGGCTGTTGCTGCGCCGAGCCGGGTGGATGCGCAGGTCATCGCCCATATCGAAACCATGCTCCACGACTGCAAACGCCAAGAGGATGCCCTCGGTCCCCACGCGGTGCTGCACACCATCATCGCACAACGGGAGCTGGTGGACTCTCTGCTGGACGAATGCCCGGATGAGCTTCGCCCTCGACTATTGTCGATCTACAGTAGCATGTCCAGCTCTATTGGGTTCTACTTCTTCGATCTCGAAGATCCAGCCAGCGCCATGCACTACTGCGACCAGGCCCGGGAAGCGGCTCAGGAAGCCCGTAGCACCGAGCTGGGTATCTACTCCCTGTGCATGATGAGCCACTTCGCGTCCCAGCAGGGTAAGGCCCATGCCGCTATCGATTTTGCTGCGGCTGCACAGAACCTCGGCGCTAAAACTGATGACCACCTATTGCGAGCTTGTACCGCTGTGGAATCTGCAATAGCGTACGCGGTTGCCGGTCAGCACAAGGAATCCATGAGCGAGTTTGACCGAGCGCTGACTGCTCTTACGTTGCCACCTGGCCAGAGGTCTCCTGGGTCGCTGGTCTACTGGCTCCATGGGGGTTTGGTTGCCAGCCATCAGAGCGACTGTTTCCTGCGCCAGGGTAAGCCAGCGGAAGCAGCTGCCGCCGCCGAACGGGGGCTCCAGCTGTTCGACACCTCGTTCGTCAGCGACCTGGCTAACTGCATGCTCCGTCTGGGTACTGCCCGGCTACTGTCCGGCGAGATTGAGGAAGCAGCACGGGTTATTGGCGAGGGAGCCATCCTGGCCACCAAACACCGTTCGGCACGGCTGACGAGTGAGGTCAGGGCCGCCCGGGGCCGTATGGGGCCGTGGTCGGATACGCCAGCGGTGAAGGAGCTGGATGAGCGGTTGCGGGGGTTGGAGATGGGTGAGGTTCCCCCCGTAGCACGGACACCTAACCTGAGGTGACCACGGCCACCAGGAGGGATGTCGCCGGGTCGGCTGCCCACCCTCCGAGTTCCTACGGTGTGGTGGACACCGGATCTACGCCCGGCCGGTGGAGGAGGACAGGCGGCGGTACCTGGAGGCCCTCGGCTGACCGGCACCAATGTGCCCAGTCCGTCGTGTCCGAACACTATGGTGGTCAGGTGACAGCAGCCGCAGTGGGACCGCAACCCGGCCCCAAGCGCCCGCCCTTCGCGGATTCCTCACCGGCCGAGGTCCGCGCCGCGCTGATCCCGGAGGAGGCCGCCGAGTTCGACCGCCAATGGCACGAGGTGATGGCCAAGGCCACCCAGGCGCTGGATCTCACCGAGGTACTGGAGACCTTGGAGTCCTGGCGTCGGATTGCGTGGCTCACCGCGGCGAACGGCCCGGACGCGCATCGACGAATGTACCGGCGCGCCGCAGCCCGACTCACCGGCGAGAACATCCCCGCCGACGAGCCGTTGTCGCTCACCAAGACCCGGCTCGGCCTGTAGCCGCGTTGTATACAGTCATTACCGACGACGAGGCACAGCAGCAGGTTGACGCGTCGCCCGCCGAGGCATTGGCTCCCTTCGCGGGAACAGCCATTGTCTGTGCAGTCGCCCGAGCACGGATAGCCGGTCAGGTCCTCGGCGGGTTCCGCGCGCCGGTCGAGGCCTGAACAAGTCGGCGATCGCGGCGTCGAGGACGACAGCAGTGTCAGGGGGCATGGCATTCTCCCTCCATTAGCGTTGACGGGTCTCATTCACCGGCGGATAGCGTCCGGACGATCACCCGGACGTGACGCTTAGCGGCCGTCAGGAGCGTGCCGGTGCCTGGGGAGGGGACTGGCGATGAGCAACGACATTGCCGTGGGAGTTCGGCCTGATCCGAATGCATGCCCTCGCGGACGGTGTCAGTAGTCACCGAGCGGAGCTTAGTCGTGGCATCGGCCGGATCGGTGATCACGTCAGGTGTCTCTCCCGGGAGACATCCCCGGTGGGCTACCCAGGCAGACCGGCCCGGCGGGCCATGCCCCGTAACTCCTGGCCGACCGCATCCCGCCGCGAGTGCCTGAGCAGCACGGCGAGGGTGTCGCGGACGAACGGGTCGCGCTGCACTCGAAGGGGATAGAGCGTCTCCGCGCGGCGCAGCGCCCGTACCGCGTCGTCGTGGCGTCCCCGCAGCTGCGCCAGCGCGCCCCCGTACCCCACCCAGTAGTAGGTGCGATTCGGCACGCTGGTCGGCTTCGATCCCGTCCAGCACGAGCCCTACCGCCTCGGTGGTGCTGTCGGTATGTCCGTTGGCCGGTGCGGGCACGGGGAGCCTGGTCAGGTCGGACACGGAGATCTGGAGCGCGTCGGCGAGGGCGAGGACCTCGTTGAGGGTCGGGGAACGCTCACCGCGCTCGATCCGGTTCAGGGTGTCCTTGCTCATCCCGGCCAACCCGCGACCATCCGCAGCGACTTGCCCCGATCGTCGCGGACGCGCTACAGCGCCCATCCGATCGTGCGAGCTTCCTCAGCGCCCATCCGGCACCATTTCGTTCATCGAGTCGGGTCCCTCACCGATTCCCCCGGGGCCGTCGCCCCGGAACGTTGCACTCGGTGAGAGGCCAGGCTGCGTGCCGGTCCACCCGATCGAGTGTGCGTCCCCCGCGCTGTGGCGGCTGCTCAGGCCCGGTTCTTGATCCTTGCCGCCTGTCCGTTGCTCACCACGGTGAGGATCTCAGTCAGCTGCATCACGCTGTTCATCGCGATTGGTTCCTCGCCCCGGAGGAGATCACCCCGAACCGACATTGCCGAGCGGGGGACTGCCTATGTCTCTCAGCAGAGACATTCCCTGCGGGGCGAGTGCCTGAGCAGCACGGCGAGCACGTCACGGGTGATCGGGTCCCGCAGCACGCGGCGAGCTGAGCTCAGCTGAGACGACCGGACCGGATTCGACGATGCTGACGTCGAGGTCGAACTCCACGCCCGTAGTTCCTGCCGATCGTGGCGAGTATCCGGCTTATCCCGGTCCTTTCTTCTGGTTGTGGTGGCGGTAGCGTCGCGCGTCGTGGCTGACAGGTTGAGATCAGTACTGGAGATGGTTGACGAGTTCACCAAGTTGTTCGAGCGGCAGGACGGCGCCGAGGTGCGGCTGAGGCAGGCGCGTGATGATCAGCCGTTGGCGTGGGCCCTGGTGATGGCGGCGTTGTCCTGGGACCAGGTGGACCGGCGGAGGTGGCACGCGCCCGCGGTGCTGTGTGCGCAGGCACGCCGGCTGCTAGCCGCCTGGGGGCTCCCCACTGAGTCGGTGGAGGACGCGGAGGGGGTGGGCGCGGCCCTGGAGTGGGCGATGCGGGACCCGGCGCTGGTGGAGTGCGACAGCCGGGGCCACTACCGGCCGGTGTACGCGGTGGGGTTCCCGATCGGTTCACGGTTCTGGCGGGAACACCACGGCGCGGCGGTGGCCTCCGGTGTGCTCACACCGCTGGAGCTGGTGGGCAAGGGTGATGCTGACCGCGATGCGAGCCCGGCCGATCTCGAGGCCGCTGAGGTGTCGTATCGGCTCGCTGTGGACGGCGACGACCCGGATGCGGCGGCGTTGGCGTCGCTGCGGCTGGCTGAGCTTGCTGAGTGGCGCGAGCAGCCAGCGCAGGCGGCCCGCCGGTACGCCGACGTCGCGGCCCTGCGGCATCCGGTTGCGTCGCCGCCCGCAGTGCTGTGGCTGGCCCACCAAGCCGCCCAGGACGGTGACCGACCCGCAGCGCGTGTTCTGGCGCACCAGGTCGTCGGGAGCGGCGACGGGCTGTTACTGCCGCAGGCATGGGGCCTGCTGGGCAGCCTCGCCTGGCTCGACGACGACAGAGACGGGGCAGTGGCCGCCATGCGGCTGGCGGTGGACACGGCCGGAGAGTGGCACTGGTCGTACAGTCAGCGCCTGGGCGAGATGCTCGCCGCCTGCGGCGACCTGGCGGGTGCGGCCGATGCCTACCGTGGGTTGCTGGACCAGCCCTTGCTCTCAGACCCAGACGCTGGGCGGTATGTCCAGCTCATGGTGGCAGCTGGCCGTGTTGACGAGGCAGTGGCTGTCCTAGAGCAGCACACCGCTGACGGCGAGCCCTTCACTGGGGACCTGCTGCTGGCCCTGGCCTCGGCCCACTCGGCTCGCGATGACATCGACGCCACCCGGGAGGTGCTGGCCCGCGTTCGCGCCCACTGGAGCGCAGTGTTGCCACAGGTGTCGGTGCGGGCCGACGTGATGGAGGCGTCGGTGGCCACCGCGGACGGCGACGACGAACGCGCGGCGCAGCTGTTCCGGTCGTTGACCGACACTGACGACGCCGAGCGTCGCGATCTGGCCCGCCCGCTGCTGATCGCCGCGGGCGATCATTTCGCCGCAGCCGGGAAGCTGTGTCTGATCCCCGGCGTGCGGCCGTTGCTGGAGTACCTGTCCGAGGCCGCAGCGCCCAAGACCGCAACCTGGGCCGCCACCAGTCTGGCGCACCTGGCCACCGTGGAAGGCCGTCCCGATGACGCCGAAGCCGCCGTCCGCCTCGCGGCCCGCCACCTGAACCCCGATGAGGTGATCGTTGTGCGGGCGCTGCTGCTGCAACGCGCCGGCCGTGACCGCGACGCGCTCGCCTACCTCATCGATGCCTGGAGGAAGCGGAGATGAGCAACGCCGGCTGGTGTTGGCCCCGACCAACCCGGGCTGTCACACCGGCGGCCGTCATGCCGTGTCGTCGGCTTCTCAATCGTCATTCGTGGGCCATCATTGGCTGGTATTGGGGGAGCCGGAGGAGGTGGGTGTGCAGGATGAGCGTGGCGGTGGGCTCGACCGGTTCGTGACGCCGCTGTACAGCGTGGCCGAGGCTGCCCGCTACCTGGACGTGCCGGTCAGTACGTTCGCGACCTGGACCCATGGCTATCGGCGTCGTCCTGCCGGGCGACGGGAGGTGGTGGGCGGGCCTGTCCTTACTGCGCACTTCAAGCGCCGCCCTGGCGGAGTTGTAGTTGTCCGTGTCGATGAAGCTGAGTACCAACTCTTCGCCGTTCAACCGGTTGCAAGTCTCAACTATGTCGCCGACCACGATCTCAATGTTCCTGCCATCAAGATAACGCTTCACAGCGCTCAGGTCGGCAAATGTACAATCTGGATGATCATACATATCGAGTGGACTCCGGCGCGGCGGAAATCCCCCAAAGGTGTCGAAACCAATCACTAACCAATCCATACCGAGTTTCTCGATTATGCGTGAGAGAAACATCGTCGTGCCACCTTTGAACATGCCGAATTCGGCCACCGCCCCGTTAATGCCCAGCCGGGCTGCATTGGTAAGGCATTGATACAAGTGCGTCAACGTATTGGGGTAGCCGTTGGCCAGTGACGGCACAAGAAGCTGGTCAAGTTCCTCGTGGAAAAGTTCGTCACGAAATGTCAGATGCCCGTAGCCGGCCACGATGACCTTCGGTATTCCCTTTATATACGGTAACGCTGCGAGTAAGAGGTCTTCCTTGTTAGCGTCAGCCGCAACGACCAGTATGTCATGTTGTGCTTTTGACAGCGCTTCAAACCGTCGTACCGGCACGACAAGTGGTGAGGTGAGGCTGGATCTCCATCCGGGACATACACGGCTTGGACAGCCTGCACCAGACCGGATGGCGCCAGCGATCGAAGAAGCTGCGTCGTTACGGGTGTTAGTCCAAGGACACCAACTGAGCGCCGTCCCCTGCATAGCTCGTACTCAACATCTTCCAACAGCTTGGCGTAGTCCTCAACTTGCATCATGTCCATCCAAATTGACACGCAGGAAGTCGCCGTACAGCTCGGAAGCCTCGTATATCAGCGAACCGACCAGTAGCCCAGCCGCGTGGGTCAGCATGGCAGCCCGCTCAGCTCGCGTAGTAACGGGAACCGTTGCACCCACCTCGATGCATCTCGCCACTTCGGCATAGGCGGTGTCTAAACCTGAAGCTGCCGCACTCACCGGTCCCTGATTAGTTTGCTCGCGATGTGCGAGCTTGATGTTGTCCAGCAATGCTTCAAAGCCTGCAGGACCGTCGCTGTACGGGGGTGCAACATCGCTCTGTGCAAACAAGGTAACCGCAACTCGCTTGTCTTGGTCGGCTAGATATGTTTGGTACTTTAGTGCGTAGACCAGGAGGTCGACAGCAGTGTCAAAGAGTGATTCATCTTGTGTGGTCGGCGCGCCATCGAGCACGTATTCAAGTCTACCTACTTTACGGGCGATGTTGGCAAGTATGCTCAGCACCTCACCACGTTTCTTCCACGCATCCCTGTAGGCTGCATCTTTGCGACGATGAAGCTGTCGTACTGCTTCGCGAAATTTTGCGTCCATCAGAGCACCTTCTCATATGTGAGCGCGCGAACGTCTAGGTCGGCAATCAGGTATCCACCTCTGTTCTCCGCAAGGTTTCGCAGCGCTTGAAAACCATGACAGATGGCCCGACGCCAGAGCCAGGATGGCGTGGGTTCGACTTCTAGATCGACCGAAGTGGCTTTAGCTACATCGATTACCTCGCCGTCAACATTCGTCTCGCTGAGAAAACCCATTCGTCGCTTAGCTAACCGAGATAGGACGGCCGCTAGACCCTCTTCGGCGAAAATTGCTCGCGCCCCGTCCTCGCACTCGTCGGTCATTGGATGGGATTTACGCTTGAGCCGCAGCAATGAGCGAGTATTTGGCGACCAACCCAATACCGCCATAAAACCGAGGTGAATCGCGTCGTGATATCGGTATGCGTCAGACCGGCGGGAGTTATCCGTCAGCGGGTCGCCCAGTTCGGCCCCCACATGAAAACCAGCTAGCTTGCCGCTTTCCAGTTGGATCGGGCCGTTGAGAAATACGTTCGGCTCCGCACTGATTACTCTCATTCTTGATACGAGCCTGTCTGAATTGATGTTGTCCTCTGTGAACTCAACAGTCAATCGACGCGGAAAACGTTCATGCGCAGGATAGTTCACATCGAAGATCGGCAAAATGCTGAAGTCTGATGTCTCTCCCCGAGGAAGATAACGATCCCGCGTGCGTTCAAGATTGACTCTCGCGATCTCGTCTAAGCTGAGTCCACATGCGGTCGCGATCGCGGCCACATACCAGAGAAGGTCACCAAGCTCCTCCCGCAAGAGGTCTAGGTTAGCGCTGAGATCGATGCCGTCGCGGAGATATTTCTTGTAAACGTTGAGGATGGAGCCAGTTTCACTGGCGAGACCGAGCATTGGAGCTATGGCCCCTTGTGGCCCAGGGTTGCGTCAAAGTCACGTGATCATGGTTGGGTGGTGCGGGACACGCCGGGACTGGCGTTTTCGCGTCCGGGCTGTAGTTGTAGTGGGTGGCTGGCGGTGTGACGGGTGTGGTGGTGCGGCCGATCTTTGTGGATGAGGTTGGTCGTTTCAACGCTGTCTTGAGGGAGCATCACTGGCTCGGGCATCGGTTGACCGGTCAGGTCCTGCGTTATGTCGCGGTGCTCGACGGTGAGTGGGTCGCGGTGGCCGGGTTCGGGTCCGCGGTGTTGTCGTGTCGGGCCCGGGATGAGTTCTTGGGGTGGTCGCGTGAGCAGCAGTACGCGCGGTTGAAGCATGTCGCGAACAATCAGCGGTTTTGTGTGCTGCCCGCGGGCCGGCGACCCAACCTCGCCTCCGCGGTGCTCTCGCGGGTGCTGGCCCGCCTGAGTACCGACTACCTGGCTGTTTACGGGCACCGGGTGCTCGCTGTCGAGACGTTCACCGATCCCGCCCGGCACACCGGCGCCTGTTATGCGGCCGCGAACTTCGCAGCAGATCGGGTCCACGCTCGGGTACTCCCGCTCCGCGGGTGCTTATCACCATCACGGAAACCCCAAGCGGGTGTGGATGTATCCCCTGCACCGCGACGCGAGCGGCATCTTGTCCGCCACGTTTCCCCACCCGCTGCTGATCGGAAGCGACGATCGACGTGGCTGATGTGAACACTCTGGAGCTGGGCGGGGCGGGCGGGCTGCTCGACGCGCTGCGCGAACTGAGCGACCCGCGCAGCAAGCGAGGCATCCGCCACCAGATCGCGTCCACTCTGACGATGGTCGCTGCCGCGACGATCAGCGGCGCCCGCAGCTTCCGCTCGGTCGCCGACTATGTCGCTGACCTGCCCCCCGAGGCGCTGACCCGGTTAGGCGCCCGGCACCACCCGGTCACCGGAGGCCCGGTCGCGCCCAGCGAGGCCACGATCCGGCGCACCGTCAAAGACGTCGATGCCGATGAGGCCGACACCATCGTCGGGACCTGGCTACACGCGAAAGTACATGGCCGGGGTCGTGACCCCCAAGGCCTGGCGGGGCCTGGCACTGGACGGCAAGACACTCAAGGGCTCCTGGGAGGAAATCGACACCGGGGCGGGCAAGGTCCGCTTGTTCTCCGCGCTCACCCACGCTGAAGGCGTCGTGGTCGGCCAGCGGAAAATCCCCGAGAACACCGGGGAACAAGCCCAGATGATCCCCCTGCTCGACCAGGTCGCAGGTGCCCAACCCGACGGTCCAGCGCCCGGGTGACCTCTCGGGGGTCGTGGTCACCGCCGACGCACTCCACGTCCACCGGCGCAACGTCGAGCAGATCCTGGAACGAAACGGGGAGTACGTCCTCACCGTCAAACGCAACCAACCGATCCTGCGTAACAGCATCAAGGCCCTCTTCGCTGACGCGGACGGGGCTTTCCCCCCCTGCACCACGTCACGTTTGACCGCGGCCACGGCCGCGACGAGATCCGGTCGATCACCTCCACCGCACACGTCGCGGACCTGAACTTCCCCGGCGTCTACCAGGCCTGGGCGATCACCCGCGAGGTGTTCGACCTGCACGGCAACCCACTGCGCACAGCGCAACGAGACCGTATACGGCATCACCAGCCTCACCACCTACCAAGCCAACCCCGCCGACGTCTTGGCCTTCAACCGCGGACATTGGGGAATAGAAAACCGCGAACACCACGTCCGCGACGTCACCTTCGACGAAGACCGATCCCAAATCCGAACCGGCTCCTCCCCGCAAATCATGGCCGCCATGAGAAACATCGCGATCAGCCTCCTCCGCCTCGCCGGCTGGACCAACATCAAACAAGCCACCGAGAAAATGAGCCGCCGCCTAGACCAAGTCCTCACACTCCTCGGCGTCTAACCAGCGATCAAGGAAGGAGGTGATCACCACGACGCGACTTTGACGATGACCCTGCCTTGTGGCCCACCTAGCCGGAGCTGACTTGTGTCTCGTGCCGCTCGCTGGTACTCCGAAAATTTCACAGTGTCTCCTAACGTCCATGCGAGGCCGCGCTCTCATGGTAGCTCATGGCACCTGGGTGGCTACAGCGTGTAATTACGCTACTCCCTCTTGTAAGTGCATAGATGGGTGGATTTCCGGCATTATTGTCTTCAGCTTTGGCCAGCGGATGTGGCACGCTGGCCACTACAAGAGAAGGCTTGTCGCCGAGTCAGTAGGCGATGCATTCCGGACGCCCTGGGTACTTTTCCGGGCGGCAATCTGCTGGCGGTATCGTGCTTGCACCTCAGAGATCTCGGAGGTGAGGCAGACCACCTGATCGCCGGCCAGTGTGGCGGCATTGAGGAATGTCCACAGCCACGTTTCCGGGCCTGGTCGCCGCTGCAGCGAGTCCGCGGGCATGGCTATTCGGCTGGTGCGTCGGTCAGGCGGGTGTGTTCTCGGGGAAGTGGCAGGCGACGTGGTGTCCGGGCGCTAACTCGGCCAGCGGTGGTTCCTGGATGCGGCAGATGTCTTGGGCTTTCCAGCAGCGGGTGTGGAATCGGCAGGCCGGCGGTGGGTTCAGGGGGCTGGGTACGTCGCCGGTGAGCAGGATTCTCCGGTTGCGTCGGGTCGGGTCGGGTACCGGCACTGCGGAGAGCATGGCCACGGTGTAGGGGTGCAGGGGTTGGGTGTACACGGCGTTGCGGTCACCGAGTTCGACGATCTTGCCGAGGTACATCACGGCGACGCGGTCGGACACGTGCCGTACTACTGACAGGTCGTGGGCGATGAGCAGGTAGGTCAGGTCCAGCTCGTCTTGCAGGTCCTCCAGCAGGTTGATCACCTGGGCCTGGATCGAGACGTCCAGTGCCGAGACGGGCTCGTCGGCCACGATCAGTTTCGGGCGCAGCGCCAGCGTGCGGGCGATGCCGATGCGCTGGCGTTGGCCGCCGGAGAACTCGTGGGGGTATCGGTTGTAGTGCTCGGGGTTCAGCCCGACGCGCTTCAGCAGCTCCTGCACCGCCGATCGCACCCCGCCGGGCGGGTCCACGCCCTGGATCCGGAACGGGGCACCGACGATGGTGCCGACGGTGTGGCGGGGGTTCAGCGACGAGTACGGATCCTGGAAGATCATCTGGATGTCCCGGCGCAGCGGGCGCATCCGGCGTGCGGGCAGGTGGGTGATGTCACGCCCGTCAAAGACGATCGATCCGGCGGTCGGCTCCAGCAGCCGGGTGAGTAGCCGCCCGGTGGTCGTCTTGCCGCAGCCCGACTCGCCCACCAGCGACAGCGTCTCGCCGCGGCGCACCTCGAAGTCCAGCCCGTCGACCGCCTGCACGGCTCCGACCGTGCGCTGCAGCGGGCCCCGCCGGACCGGGAAGTGCTTGCGCAGCCCGGACACGCTCAGCAGTGCCGTCCCGGTCACAGCTTCGGCCGGATCTCGTCGTCGAGGATGCGCGCCCGGCGCTCGTCGGAGAGGTGGCAGGCGACCAGGTGCCCCGCCGACCGCACCGGCCGCAGCTCGGGCCGGCTGGTGCTCGCCTGCCCTCCGGTCGGCCGGGCGTAGGGACAGCGCGGGTGAAACGGGCAACCAGACGGGACGCTGAGCAGGCTCGGCGGGCTGCCCGGGATCGGTGCCAGCCGCTGCGAACGCTGCCGGTCCCATCGCGGCACCGAGCCGAGCAGCCCCCACGTGTAGGGGTGCTGGGGGGAGGAGAACACCTCACCGGCTGGCCCGTACTCGACGGCTCGTCCCGCGTACATCACCAGGATGTCGTCGGCGAGCTCGGATGGGTAATGATCATCACCACCGGATCACCGTGCGCATTCCCTCGGGGACAGCTTCGGGTCGCGCCTGGGCTGGCGAGCCGGAGCCCCCAGGCGGCTCGTTGGTCACCACGTACCCCTGTTTCGTGTCCGCGCGGATGTCTCGGACATCGTAGAAGCACGGCGCTCCGCTTAAGGGTAAACACACCGGTCGACAACCTCGGCCTCATCCAGCTTCACGGGATGAGGGCCTGAGCCGCTCTCGTCGCGGTGTCGGTGGGTCCGTTGGTCGGTGCCAGGATTGGCAGTCTGATCAGCGTCGAGGGGTCGATCTTCAGTGCGTTGGCCAGTGCCACGATCTCGGACAGGGTTACATCGCGTTATCCGTGCGCGATGCGGTGCAGGGTGGATTTGTTCATCCCGGCCAGCCCGGCGATGACCGCAGCGACTTGTCCCGGGCATGGCGGATTCCGCCGGATGTGCCGGCCGATCGTGCGCGTGTGGTCGGTGTCCCTCGCGGCAGCGTGAGTCACCGGGGTGTGCCTGCGTGGGGGCATCGGGGAGAATGGACGCCCCCTTGCGGGGCTTCCCGCTGGCGGATGACCGCACCCACTACTTCATCTCGACGGCGCGGCTGCTGCTGGTCACCAAGCTGCCTGCCCGCTGAAGGCATGTGCCTCAATTTCCCGGGTAGGGCACGCCGGTCGAATCGGGCGTAGGTGTCGGGCCGGGCGGCTAGGGTAAGCGCATGGCTTCTCCTGCCGCGCCGTTGCCGGACCCCGCGCCACCGTCACCGGACCCGCAAGCCATCCGCGTCTGTCTGACGTCGGCGCTGGCTGCCGAGTTCGACAGTGAGTGGGAGATCGTGCTGGAGCGCGCGAAGCAGTCCAAGGACCTCGCCGGGGTGCACGACCTGCTGGACAAGTGGCGGCATACCGCGTACCTGGAGATGCGCGATCCCGGGTCGTACTACCGGATGTTGGGCAAGGCCGAGCAGATCATACGCACCGGCCGCAACCCGGACGCGGTGCCGTTCGAGGACATGCAGGCGTTGATCCGGCAGCGGCTGATCCGGTAGGTGTATCGCATCGTTCCCGACATCGCGGTGTCGGAGCAGGTGGCCGCGTTGCCCGCCGAGGCGCTGGTCGGCTACGTCGAGGTGCTCGAGGTACTTCAGTTGACACCGTGGAACGGGCGGCCCCAGCACGTGGCCAATCCGGACGCGCCTGTCCGACGCTGGGCCTTCGGGCCCGGTCAGGTCGTTTACCTGATCTTGGAAGAGCAGCGGGAGGTACACCTGCTGCTCGTACAGTGGTGGGGCTGACCGGTTCGGTTCGGGATGTAATGATCAGGGCAGCCGGGGCCAGCCTCTCACGCACGCAATACGAGCGCAGCGCGCCATCGAACGCCGGCATGCCACTGCGAGACATCGGGTAGCTGCTGGACGTGTCCTACCAGCGAGCACACCAGCTCGTGAGCTAAATCCACCGGTCTGCGCCGCCGAGGTCCTCGGCACGTCGCTGTGGCTGCTTGACGAGCTCATCGCGGATGCGCTGCGCGGCCTACTCACCGAACTGCGCCCCGAGATCGTGATCACCCATAACGCAGACGACATCCACCCCGGCCACCAGCAGGCCGCACAGACTCTGCTCGCCCGCCCCGGTCACAGCTTCGGCCGGATCTCGTCGTCAAGGATGTGCTGCCGGCGCTCGTCGGAGAGGTGGCAGGCGACCAGGTGCCCCGAAGTCCCCGCCGCCCGCAGCTCGGGACGGCTAGCGCTCGACTGGCCCCCGGTCAACTCGACGTAGCGGCAGCGCGGGTGGAAGGGGCAACCAGAAGGAACGTTGATCAAGCTCGGTGGGCTGCCCGGGATCGGTGCCAGCCGCTCCGAACGCTCACGGTCCCATCGCGGCATCGAGCCGAGCAGGCCCCACGTGTAGGGGTGCTGGGGCGAGGAGAACACCTCACTCGCCGGCCCGTACTCGACGGCACGTCCCGCATACATCACCAGGATGTCGTCGGCGAGCTCGGCGACCACACCCAGATCATGGGTGATGATCAACACTGCGGAGTCGAACTCGGCCTGCAGCTCGCGGATCAGGCCGAGGATCTGGGCCTGCACCGTGACGTCGAGCGCTGTCGTCGGCTCGTCGGCGATGAGCAGCTGGGGGTTACACGACAGCGCCATCGCGATCATCGCGCGCTGCCGCATGCCGCCGGAGAACTGGTGCGGGTAGTCATCGACCCGCGAGCGCGCCTGCGGGATACCGACCCGGTCGAGTAAGTCCACAGCTCGATGGCGCGCGACCTGCTTGCTGACGTCGTGGTGCAGCCGGTACGCCTCGATGATCTGGTGCCCTACCGGGTAATAGGGATGCAAGGCGGACAGCGGATCCTGGAAGATCATCGCCATGCTCCGGCCACGCAGTCTGCGAACCTGCTCGGCATCGGCCGAGACCAGCTCCCGGCCATCGAGCCAGATCTCGCCGGAGATCCGCGCGGTGCCCGGCTGGTGCAGGCCCATGATCGACAACCCGGTCACGCTCTTGCCCGAGCCCGACTCCCCGACGATCCCCAGCCGGCGGCTGTGGTCGAGCTGCAGCGACAGCCCGTCCACAGCTTTGACCACGCCGTCGGCGGTCGGGAAGTGCACCCGCAGATCACGCACGTCGAGCAACGGGCTCATGAGTACCGGACCCGCGGGTCGACCACGGCGTAGAGCAGGTCGACGACGAGGTTGGCCACGATGATGAAGATGCTGCCGAGGAGTACCACCCCGAGGACCTTCGGCAGGTCGTTGTTGACCACCGCGTCCACCGAGTACTTGCCGATACCGGGTAACGAGTACGTGCTCTCGGTCAGGATCGCGCCACCGAGGAGCAACCCGAGGTCCAGCCCGAAGATCGTCAGGATCGGAGTGAGCGCGGCGCGCAGCCCGTGCTTGAGCACCACGGTGCGCTCCGGCAGCCCCTTGGCGCGGGCGGTCCGGATGAAGTCCTCGCCCATCGTGTCGAGCATGCCCGCCCTGGTCAGCCGCGCGTAGCCGGCGGCGTAGAGGAACGCCAGCGTGACCCACGGCAGGATCAGGCTGTATGCCCAGCGCAGCGGGTTCTCCTCCAGGGGAACGTAGCTGCCTCCCGGGGCCGTGATCCCCAGCCCGTAACTGAAGATCGACAGCGCCAGCAGCCCGGTGAAGAAGATCGGCAGCGAGACACCGGCCAAGGCGACGCCCATCGCGGCGCGGTCGAAGACACTGCCCCGGCGCAGCGCGGAGACCACACCGGTGGACACGCCCACGATCACCCAGATCAACGCCGCGCCGGCCGCGAGCGACATCGTCACCGGTAGCCGGTTGATCAGGTCGGGCAACACCGGGTTCTGGGTGAGGAAGGAGTACCCGAAGCACGGCGCCGGGCAGTGCACCGTGGTCGGGCCCGTGTTGTAGTCCGCGCCGAGGACCAGGCCCGTGACGAACCGGCCGTACTGAACCCAGATCGGGTCGGTGAACCCGAGCTTCTGCGCGATCTGGTGGATCACCTCGGGCGAGGCGGTCCGGCCGACGTAGCGCGAGGCGAGGTCCTCCGGGGTGGCCCCGGCCAGCCGGGGCACCAGGAAGAACACCGCGAACGTCGCCGCGGTGACGATCAGCAGCAGGAACACCGCCGCGACCATCCGTCGAACGAGGTAGATGCCCACCCTGTGGACCTACTTCCGTGTGGTGCCCAGCGCCGGATAGTCGTACATCTGGAACCCGTCGGTGATGAACACGTTCGTCAGGTTCGGCGGCCGGTACAGCAAACCCTTGGTCCAGACGCCGGGCAGGACGAACGCGTCCTCCATCACCTTCCGGTCGATGCCGACCCAGATCTGCTCTCGCGCCGCGGTGTCGGTGGTGACCAACGCCTGGTCGAGCATCCGGTCGATCGCCGCGTCCTTGACCCCCAGGTTGGTGTTGCCTCCGCCGGCCCGGATGACCCGGCTGTCGACGATCTGGGCGAGGAACCCGTAGCCGTCGGGCCAGTCCGCGCCCCAGCCGTAGGCGATCAGGCCCAGACCGTTGGACTTCGCGAAGTCCGGCTTGCCTGCGTATAGGCGCAGGTAATCGGCCGTCGGGTACGGCTTGATCTCTAGCGTGATCCCGGCCCGCGCCAGCGACTGCTGCAGCGCCTCGGCGGCGGCCTTCTCCTTGGGTCGCTCAGCGCGGTAGGAGATACCGGTGGTGAAGCCGTTGGGTCGGCCGCACAGGGCGAGCTCGCCTTTGGCTTTGGCGGTGTCGCCCATGTTATGCGGCGAGGGGTAGAGGTCGAAGCGCTGCGCACCCGGGATCACCGGCGGCAGCACGTTCGTGGCGATCTCACCGCCTGTCGCTCCGCCGTAGGCACGCTGGTAACCGGTCCGGTCAGCGGCGTACAGCACTGCCTTGCGGCAGTGGATGTCGTCCAGCGGCGCGACGTCGGAGTTGAGCGCCGCGTACCACAGCCGGGCGACCAGCGCGGAGTCGGTGTTCGCGCGCAGGCCCCGGTCGGCGAGGATCCGGCCCTGGGCGGACGGTCCGACACCGGATCCCTCGATCGAGACGTCGAGATCACCGGAGATGAGCCGGTTGTCGATGTCGTCGGCGTTGACGTTCAGGGCGACCGTGATCCGGTCGGGCAGCGGATGGCGGTTCGGGTCGGTGGCCGGGTCCCAGTGGGGGTTGCGGACCATCGTGAAACCCTTGCCCAGTTCGTTGGTCTGGAACATGTACGGGCCGGTCGAGACGACGTGCTCCTTGTACTTGGACCCGGTGTCCTTCGCCCGCGGCACCGGAATGGTGACCGGCAGCTGCGCAAGGTAGTCGAAATCGCTGAACGCCTTGCTGAGCCGGAAGACGATCGTCTGGTCGTCCGGGGTCTCGATCGCCTTCAGGCCGAGCTTGTTCGGGTCGGGATCTGAGTACGGGCTGGTGTAGCCCTGCCGGTCGAGGACGTCGTTGAAGTACGTCGGCCCGTTGGGGAAGGTCGCCTTGTCCAGCGACCTTTCGACAGCGTACTTGACGTCCTTGCTGGTGACGGGTGTGCCGTCCTCGAACTTGACGCCCCGGCGCAGGGTGTAGGTCCAGGTCTTGGCGCCGTCGCTCGAGCGGCCCAGCGACTCGGCGAGGTCGGGCACGAGCGTTGCACCCTGCCGCCCCGGTGCCGACTTGAACATCAACAGTGGCCGCCCGTAGTTCCGGATGAAATTCAAGGAGTAGGCGTAGTACGTGTCGGCCGGGTCGAGGGAGTCCCAGTCACCGGAGTTCGCGAACCGCACAGTGCCGCCCTTGGCGTCCGAGGGATGATTGACTCCCCCGGCGGCACCGCCACCGGCGGTGCCGCCGCCGGACGTCGGTCCCCCACACGCGGCGACTACCAGCACGGCGACCGCGCTGAGTGCGGCCAGCGCAGCTCGGCGACTCGTTCTCATTCTCGTGTCACCCTTCATCATGGCTTCCAGGCCGGAGCTCATCGCGACCGCGGATCCAGCGCATCACGCAGACCATCGCCGAACAGGTTGAACGCCAGCACAGTGATGAAGATCGCCAACCCGGGGAAGAGCATGAAATTCGGCGCGATCTGGAACCAGTGCGTGGCCTCGGACAGCATCCCACCCCAGGTCGGGGTCGGCGGCCGCACGCCGACCCCGAGGAAGGACAGCGCCGCCTCGAAGAGGATGTTGCTGGGGATCAGCAGCGTCGAGTAGACGAGGATCGGCGCGACCAGGTTGGGCAGCATCTCGGTGAACAGGATCCGCGGGTTGCGGGCGCCGAGACTGCGCGCGGCGTCGATGAACTCGCGCTCGCGCAGCGACAGCGCCTGCCCGCGGACGATCCGACCGATGTAAGGCCAGTTGAAGAACCCGATGATGAATACCATCAGCGCGATCCGCAAGGTGTCGCCCTGCAGGCCGAACGCCCGGTCCGGCACCACACCGGCCAGTGCGATCGCGAACAGCAGCAGCGGGAACGCCAGGAAGACGTCCATCGTCCTGCTGATCAGGGCGTCGACCCAGCCCCCGAAGTACCCGGCGACAACACCCATCACGGTGCCGAGTACCACCGAGAGCAGCGTCGCGAGGAACGCGACGAGCAGGGAGATCCGCGAGCCGTAGACGATGCGGCTGAACACGTCGCGACCGTTGACCGGTTCGGCTCCGAAGAGGAAATCCGAGCTGATACCGCCGAAGTGACCGGCGGGCACCTGCAGGTCGGGGTCGACTTTCTCGTAATGGAACTCCAGCGGCGGATGCCCGAGCACCGCGACGATCAACGGCGCGAAGATCGCGACCAGGATGAGGACCGCGACGACGCCACCACCGGCCAGGGCGATCTTGTCACGTTTCAGGCGCAGCCAGGCGATCTGGCGCAATGATCGGCCCTGGATCGCTGCGCCCATTCCCTCGGTGACAGCCTCGGGCTGCGCGTGGGCCGCCGATCCGGCGTCGGTCACCACGTATCCCTGTTTCGTGTCCGCGTGAGCACGCTGCGCCTACTACTACTGCCAGTTGCGCGCTTCTGTGACCCACTCCGGAGTGGGCGGCCGAGGCGCCGTCGTGGAGGCAGGTGGGCTGGACTGGCCGGTGGTCCGGCTGCCGTTGGTGCGCCGTGAGCTTTGCGGTGCAGGGACGACGGTCTTCGGCTTGGTGGGGGTGTCGGCCGGTGAGTCCGGTGCGGCGGCGGGAGCGGTGGGGAGAACCCCGGCGGGCTCTCCGGTGCTTGGGCCGTTGCCGGTGCTGTTGCCGGTGTTCGGTGGCGGGACCGCAGCCACGGGAGCCACCGGAGCCGCGGGGGTCAGCGGGAGCGCAGGGGCCGGGCTGCGGGCGGGCTCCGGCGGGACGGGGCCGTGGTGGGAAGTCAGGAACGGGACGGACACCGCGCCCCCGGCAAGGACGAGGGCGAGGAACCCTGCTGCCACGAACCACGTGAACCGATGCGAACCGGTCCGGCGCCACTGCGCGTCGGCGGGTTCGACGTCCAGCGGGATGGCAAGCCACGGTGGCCGGTTCGGGACGTCGGTCTGGGCCGGTTCCGGGACATCGGACCCGGCAGCCCCGGACGATCCCGCCGACTCGGCGAAGCCGCCAGCCCCCGCCCTGACCGTGATCGGGTCCGGCGTGTCCGGCCCGACGTCCGCGCCGGCGATGTCGATATCCGTGGCGTCAGCGGGGGCGGCCGGAAGCCCGCAGGCGGCGGCACCGAGCACGATCGCGGCCTGCGGATCGGCGTCGACCTCGACAGGGCGACCGAGCTCAGCCGAGACGAGTTGCGCGACGAGGGGCACCCGCGAGGAACCACCGACCAGCAGCACCGCGTCAAGGTCGTCCGGACCGACATCGGCGGATCGCAGCGCCCGGCGCAGCGCCGCCACTGTCTCGGTCACCTGCGGATGGATCAGATCCTCGAACTCGGAGCGGACCAGGCGCACCTGGGCCTGGGCCTCGGGAAGCAGCACCGGGATCGTCACCTCAGTGTCGACCGAGAGGGCTTCTTTGGCCTCGGTGCACTCCCGCCGGCACAGCGCGACGCTACGTTGCAACCGCGGGGTCACTGCGGGCGTCTCCGGGGTGAGCTCGCTCAAGGCGGGGACAGCGGCGACGACGTGCCCGAAGACCGCGGCGTCGAAGTCCGCGCCCCCGCGTCGCTCGATGCCCTCCGGGATACCGAGCACGGAGAACGTCGCGGCACCGGTCCTGCGCACCACAGCCGCTGTGAAGGTGGCCCCACCGAGGTCGTAGACGGCGATGGTGGCGCCGAGTTCGACCCGCCGCCGGATCGAATAGTTCGTTGCCGCGGCCTGCGGCGCAGCGCAGAACATGACCTCTGGTAGCCCGGCCTCGCGCAGCGCACCCGCCATGAGCTGGATCTTGTGCGCATCCCAGCAGGCCGGATGCGTCACGGTGACGCCCCGGGCGGGTTCGCCTTCGCGCTGCGCCACCCGCTCGACGACCCAGCCGACCACCGATGCAGTGATCCCGGCTGCCGAGCGCGGGACACCGTCGATCACGACCAGCGCCTCGTCGCCGATGCGCCGGGTGAACTCGCGAACCACCCGATCGGGCTCGGTGACAGCGCGGCGCTCGGCGGCCTCCCCCACGACCAGCTGACCGTCCTGGCCCAGGTAGACCACCGAGCTCACGGCCGCAGACCGGCCACCCAGCGGTACCACCTCGGGCAGCACACGCCGCCCGGGCTGTTCGCGACAGATCGCCGCAGCGGTGAAGGTGGTACCCACGTCGATCCCGAGCCGGTAACTCATCCAGGCCTGCCCCCATCCCTCGTCATCCGATCCCCGCGCAGCGCTCTTACGTATCGCCGCTACGAAGCGCGCCGTTAGCGGTACGGACAGTGAGGATGAAGCTTACGGGCTCCGCGGGAACTTCAGGTAGCCCGGACCTTCGGCGAAGAAGCAGACTCCGGCCACGCGATCTCGCCGGCGACAGCGGCGCTAGGCCTGCTCGTTGCCCTCGCTGCCCGCAGGTTGTTCGGCGTCGCCTGCAGGTTGTTCGGCGTCGTGGTAGCCAGGCGTGGCTCGTTCGTGCGAATCCGCCAGCCCACCAGGTGTGACCCCGGCAGCGTCGAGCGCTCCAGCCAGTGCCGGTGACGCGGCTTTTGCGGCATCGAGCGCTTCGGACATATCGCCGGAAGTGACGCTCGTCGTGTCTTTCACTTCGGGCATTTTGTCCTGTTCTTCTTCGATCATTATCTGATCGTAACGCAAATCTGACTTCTCGCTACAAGGGTCGCTATGAGGGCGCATCGGGCTTGTCTTGCTCTTGACCGGCACGCAGGGTACTGGCCAGGCTATCGAGGGTCTCCAACTGCGACTTCACCACGCGGCGTAGGCGGACGATCACAACCAAGATCAAGCAGCCGAATAGGATGACCATGAACATACCGACGGCCAGCGCGGTGACGATCTGGGTATCGCTCACGTCAGCATCCTCTCACCCGGACGGCAGCGGCATACCTGCGCTGTCAGGCGGGTACCCCACACCATGGACAGTGCCGGGCAGACGCTCATCAAACCGGGGTACGTCGGCGACGATAACGGGGTGAATCACATGGCGGGCCGATCACACGGTAGGGATGATGGCGCGCGTCGCCGCTGGGACCGCAAGGGTGGGATGACCCCCTCCCTTCTCCTTAACTCTCGTTTCCAGGGCGATACCCTGGTGGTGCAACCGATCGGGGAACTGGCCCCGGAAACCTACGAGCAGCTGCGAGATGGCCTGCTGAAGTGTGCGGTCGAGGAACCCGAAGCGATCGTGGTGGACGTGGGCGGCCTGCGGACGGCCATTGCGTCGCTGTTGACAGTGTTCCCCATGGTGTGTGACCGCATCAACGACTGGCCCGGCGTGCCGCTCGTGCTGGCCGCAGCGCGGCCGGCACTCGATACCCTGCTCGATTTCAGCGCCGTGCCGCGATTCGTCCAGACTTACCGCACTGTCAGCGAGGCCCTCGAGGGCCTCGAAGCCGGTCCCCGACGTCTGCGGCGCCAGATACAACTGTCCTGCGAACCGGTCAGTGCACGGCTGGCCAGGCGGCTGGTCGAGCAGGCCTGCCTCGAGTGGGGGATCGCCGGAATGGTCACCGACGCCATGGTGGTCGCCTCGGAGCTGACCGACAACATGGTCTATCACGCGCGCTCGGACGGCTGGCTACGCCTGGAGCTGCGCGGCAACACGCTCGCCGTCGCGGTGGCCGATGCGGACCCGCACCCTCCCCGGCTGCGCGTGCCCGGTCTCCGTGCCGCCGGCGGCCGTGGCCTGGTGCTCGTCGACAAGCTGAGCCGGACCTGGGGAAGCGCATTCCGGTTTCCCGAAGGCAAAGTGGTCTGGGCGGTACTCACCGTTCCCGCACGCACGCGAACCCGCGCACACTCCGGCTGCGGGAGCCCAACCTCCATGCGGCTGCTGCGCGGGTGACGCGGGACTCGTCACCGGGACGGCGGCTGGACGAGTCCGGTCTGGTAGGCGGCGGCCACTGCTTGGGCTTTCTCCCGAACCCCGAGTTTCATCATCACCCGGGCAAGATGTGTTTTCACGGTGGCTTCGCTGATGAACAACTCGACGGCGACGTCGGCGTTGGACAGGCCTCGAGCCATCAGGGTGAGAACTTCCCGCTCGCGCGGGGTCAACTGAGCCATCTCCGCTGGTGTGGGGGTATGCGAATCGGGTCGGGCGTTGAACTCGTCGATGAGCCGGCGGGTGACGGCAGGATCCAGCCAGGCCTCGCCGGCGGCCACCGCGCGGATCGCGGCGGCGATCTCGGTGGGCGCGGCGTCTTTGAGCAGGAAGCCTGAGGCGCCGGCCCGCAGCGCGGCGTAGACGGCGTCATCGATGTGATAGGTCGTCAGGATGATCACCCCGATGAGCTGGCCGTTCGGCGCGGTCAGGCCCTCATCGATGACAGCCTGGGTCGCGGCGACACCGTCGGTGCCCGGCATGCGCACATCCATGAGAACCACATCCGGACGCTCGGCGCGCACCTGGGTGAGGGCCTCCTGGCCATCGGCGGCTTCGGCGACGACGGTGATGTCCTCCTCGGCGTTGACCAGCATCGCGATACCGGCTCGCACCAGCGGCTGGTCATCGACTACCACCACACGGATCACGCTGACACCTTCCCATGATCCCCTTGACCTTGGCTGGACCCATCAGTGGGATGATCGAGGAGTATCCGCTGCGCGGAAACCGGGAGGGGCAGCGCCGCGGTCAAGCGATAGCCACCGTGGTGATGGGGTCCTGCGTGCAGACGTCCACCGGCCGCGTGGGCCCGCGCGCGCAGGCCCACCAGGCCGCGACCGACGGATAACGCCTGCCCGCGGTGTGCTTCTGCAACGTTGATGTCATTATCGATCTGGATGCGCAGACTGTGAGTCTCCCAGACCAGCCGCAGGTGCGGGTAAGAGTTCATGCCGGCATGCTTGAGGACATTGGTCAGGCCTTCCTGGACAATCCGGTATGCGGCCAGGTCTATACTCGGGTCGAGGTCTCGCGGTGTGCCCTCGACGTGGACGGTGACCGGCATTCCGGCGTTTCGTAGTGAGTTGAGCAGCCTGGTCATATCGGCCAGTCCGGGTTGCGGACCGAGTTCGTCGACATCCGCGATATGATCAACGGGATCGTTGGCCTCCAGCACACCGAGCAATCGTCGCAACTCAGCCATCGCCTGTTTTCCGGTAGTCTCGATGTTCGCCAATGATTGGATGACCTGAGCGAAGTTGGTATCGGCGACCCGAGCCGCCCCGGCAGCCTGCAGGACGATCGCCGTCACCGCATGGGAGACGATGTCGTGCAGTTCTCGAGCAATTCTACTACGTTCCGCGGCCACTGCTTCCCGGACCGTCTCCCGCTCGTCTTCCAGCTGTTGGAGACGCTGCTGACCAACCCGGGTCACCCGACCCGCTCCCCACAACCCGACGGTCACGATGAAAAGAATTATAGCATTGGGGATAAATGCGCGGAGCGCGTAAGCAGGATGGTCAGGGAAAGCCCAGAACGACGAGGCGGCGTCGAGTCCCACCGGAATACCGGACGCCAGCAATGCCAGCAGGGATGTTTTCCTGTCGCAGTGAACGGACACCGCATACAGGGCGAGCGGAACGCCGATGACAGGCGTGTAATGGGCCATGATAGGAAATGCGGCCACCGTGAGCACCCATTGCGTGGCGAAGGCCGCCACCGGCGCAATGTCTCGCCAGGCGAGCGGCACGAGCATGACCAGCCCGTACAGCCACACGAGGACCAACCATGGATGGGTCGCCGCCTCGCTCAAATCGCCGTATGCTGAGAAAAAGAAAACGTTGAGGATGAACAACGCGGGAAGCAGGAGCGCGTCTCGTTTCGCCGACGGCGGCAGGCGGATACCGCTCGGCAGCCAACTACCGCTCGGCAGCCAACCCGGAGTCTTCATCAGGCTTCCTCACTGTGACAGGTAGTCAGCGTTACAGCCAACCTCCCCGAGACTAGTTCCACCAGCATGGTGACGATATTGATATCGGCGATTGACTCACTGGGTTGCTTGTTCATTTTCTTGCACATAAGAGAAATATGGGCAGGCGCCAGGCTTGTCTCCCCGGCAAGGGGGAGGAGGTTCCATAATGAACGCCATATGATTGCTGGTGAATGCTGGTGTTGCTGTTGCAGCAGGCGCGCCGGTCAAACCCAAGACAACGGCCACAAAAACCGACGCGACGACCGTCGAGAGGCGTTTGCGCAATGACTGCGTATGGACGCTTCTCGATACCTCACCTGTCTGAGGCATCTCAGAAATGATCTTCACGTTCACCTCTCCTGGTGGCAGCGCACGTCAAGCACGACTGGCCAACTTTTCATTATAATCCCACTTACCTCGATCGAAGGCAACCGCGCTAGCGGATTCCAGCGCCGTTTCTCCAGTGCATCGGCCAGAGTCATCCCACAGATGTAGATGTCCACCTCACCTACTTCATCCGATGTAGCTGGACTGCATAACCTGGGGTACCTGGAGGCGCTCGAGCCGCCCCGTGATCTTGCTGCGCACTGCCACCGACCGGACCCGCGGCCGGGCACCGTCATGGGAGCGGTTCTTCGACGTCAGCACCTTGCGCAGCCGGTTGAGCGCCCGATGCTGGGCCACCCGGACCGCACCAGGACTGGTGCCCATGGCCGCGGCAGTCGTCTCCGCAGACAGCCCCACCACGACCCGCAGCAGGAGAATCTCCCGCTGCTTGTCCGGCAGCATGCCCAGCAACGTGGCCACTTGCTCGGCCAACTCGCCCTGCATCACCTGCGCCTCCGGACCGTCGGTCACCTCCAGGACATCGGGAACCTCCGGAACCGGCTCAGCGCGATTACGCGCCGCCATCCGGCGGGCGTCGGCCACCTTGTGTGCGGCGATACCGTACACGAAGGCAAGGAACGGTCGACCCTGGTCACGGTAGCCGGGCAGGGCCGTGAGCACTGCGAGGCACACCTCCTGGGCGACGTCATCCACCGAGGCGAACAACTTGTCCTGGCCACCGATACGGGCACGGCAATACCGCACCACGAGTGGACGGATCCAGCGGAGCACACCCTCGACGGCATCTCGATCACCGGCGACGGCAGCGCCGACCAAGGCGCCGGCATCGTCACCGGGTGCGCTCTTGGGTTCACCCCTCCCATGAGGAAGCGGGGTGACACCCCTCACAGCGTCCGGCTCGATCGCCGATGCGAATCGATTGGTCAGCGCTCGAACACCGGCGACTGCGCCGAGTTCTCCGTCTGAAATCGACGACTCTTGCAGATCACATAGTGAAAGCGTAGCCACAGGGTGCCCCTTTGCTGACTGACCAGCCACCGTGTCCGGCTTGCCGGTGGTGTTCCGAGTGCTGTCGGTGAAGACTCATGACCAGCAGCAGGGACCACGGACCGGCGCGACGCCCGAAGGATGATCCTTCCTGCTATTCCAAATATGTCGGATCCGCAGAGGGCGGGCATCCTTTCCACAGACCATATTTCACGTACCCCAGGTCATGCAGTCCCGTACATCAGATGAGGTAGACCGCGGGTGGTTCCTACATCTTTAAGGGGGCGTCGACCGGGCGACCATAGTGACCGAAGAAGGCATCGGTGCGCGGATTCCGGGTGGACTCCTGCTGCCGGGACAACCCGGCGAGGACCTTACCGAGGTCGGCGAGCGGACCTGCGAGATCGTGGGGCAGTACCGTCGCTGCTGCGCCAAGCTCGTGGCGACGTCGCGGCAGTGCTGTTTGCACTCGCCGGTAACCCTCGGTGCCCAGCCTCAGGAACCGGTAGTTCTGCGGACGACCGGGGCACCGTACTTTTGCCTGGACGTGTTGGTCGAGACCACCCGCGACCGGGTCAGGTGCGCCCTCAAGCCGGGCGAGCATGTGCACGCGCCGCCCTTCGAGTGACGGCGTCCAACCCGGTGTGCGGGAGCCGGTGTGCGGTATCGCACACCGGCTCCCGAGTGAACAGCGGATTCGATCAGGTCAGCGGTGCCGACCAGGAGCGGATCGTCCGGATGGACGAGGGGCACAACCATGATCATGCCCCATCTCAAGCTCAGTAATAGTGCCGTCGGCCGAACATCGGACGCCCGATGGCACCGAGCAGCTCCAGGATCACCCCGACCACTATCAGGATGATCCCGAGAGTCACCAGAAGCGGAACCGGGAGCAAGTACCCTACTACAAGCAAGATAATGCCAAGAACGATCATTATTCCTCCCGGGATTCCGCATCGGCATCCGTTGATCCGGCCGACCCGGACCTGTCCTGGGCGATGCCGACCGGTTTCTCCTGACAGTTTACCCGGTGGAGACCTCGGCAAACACCGCTACCGCCCACCCGCCTGAGATCAAGGCGGCGGGTGGCGTAACTGTGAGTTTGCTTGAGAATCGAAGGCGGGGCTGGGATGTCCGGCTGGTGTAGAGGAAGGTATGGCGGTGGCATTGAGCCGTCGACGACTGGGCCGTCAAGGACTGGCCCGCCGAGGACTGGGCCGACGATGGGGCAGCCAGGTGCGGTGGCGACGGCTGGCCGTGGTGGTCGCCGGGCTGGCTGCGGTCGCGCTGGCGATCCGGGTGTTGTTCGACAGCAGCGACGAGCTGTTCACCGCCGCCGACACTTTGACCTCCGTCCGGGTCGGGTGGGTGATGGTGGCAGTCCTCGTCGAGGTGTTGTCCTACGCAGCGCGGGGGGCCGCGACGGCGGTGGTGCTGCGTCGCGGGGGTGGCCGGGTCGGGCCGATGACGCTGAGCGCGGCCACGCTGGCCGGCGACGCGGCGGCGTACTGCCTGCCTTTCGGATTCGCCGCCTCCGGCGTGGTTATGGTGGGCGTGTTACGTCGTCGCCAGGTGGGTACAGCGGTGGCCGGTTGGATGTTCGCGGTGTCTTCGGTGTTCTACGTCGGTGCAGTCACGTTCATGACCATCGTTGCGGTCCAGATCGCCGGCGATGACGACCCGGTCCCCGGGCTGCAGGCGATCAGCGCAGTCCTGCTGGGTGTGCTGGCCCTGGCCGGTACCGGGTATGCGCTGCTGCGCCGGCCCACGGTCCGGCACCTCCTCGCCCCGGCATTGCCCCGGGTTCGCGTGACGTTGCGCCGCCGGCACCCACCCGAGTCCGATGATCGTACCGAGCGCCGCCGGTTCGGCGGCGTCCTGCCGGCGGCGCGCGGATGGCTCGCAGCCAATACCTCGACCCTGCGAGCAGGTCTGAGGAACTGGGCGCTCCAGTTACGCACGGTCCGGCTGACACCGGCCGCGGGTCTCGCGGTGTTCGCCTGGATGACAGTGTCCTGGCTGGCTGACGTGGCCGTGCTGGCAGTGGCCTTTCTGGCATTGAGCACGACACCGCCGTGGACGGGGTTGCTGCTGGCCTACTGTGCAGGCCAGATCGCAGCGAGCGTGCCGGTGACTCCCGGTGGGATCGGGGTCGTGGAGGGCAGCATCACCCTGGCCCTGGTCGCCTTCGGCGGCGCCGCGACCATCACGCTGGCCGCAGTGCTGCTCTACCGACTGATCGCCTACTGGAGTTGCATCCCCGCTGGCGGTCTGGCCTGGTTGGCTCTCCGGGCGACCTCGTGCACGACCGCCCACGTGCCCGTCGAGACCGAGCCGGACACGGTGGTCACCGCGGTCGCAGAAGTGGAACCGACGTCATGACCACCCGCCTGAGGTGCCGTGTCGCCGCGATGGTCGTGATCGCGTTCGCCTTGGCGGCCGCCTGCTCGGGACCGCGCAGCGGGGCCTCGGCCACCAGCGAGGTTTCCGGTTGCGCCGCGGTGCTGCCGTTAGCCAGCATCACCGTGCACGACGAGGGCACGTTGACGCTGGTCCGGCGGATCAACAAGAGTGACGCCGACGCGCTGAGCCGAAAGCTGGGTGCTTCCCCCCCCGCGCCGCCGCAGCCGCACCTAACTCCAGGACCGCACCGCCCAGTCCGGTCCACGTGGCCCAAGGCCTGCCTGGTCGTCTATCACGGTAACTACCCGCCGGGAACGATCGCCGGAGCCAGCCCACCAGCGGTTGCCGGCCACTACACCCTGATGGTGATCCGCGTCCGGCACCCGTCGGTCGACCGCATCCTGGTCACCGACCGCCTCCCTCCCGGTCTGAAGCCCTGACCACCGCGGGCACGCGATCTCTCTGCGCGCGTACCCGCCCAGCCCATCAGGGTGATGGTTCCGGGTTGCCGTGGGGCCATACGCAGGGTGAGCTTGCAGTGATGAACAGTCCGCCGCCGTCGTTGGATTGGAGGGCCATCCTGAAGCCATCTCCGCTGTTCTCGACCCATAGATACATATCAGTGGGGCTGAGACGAGAATCGTCGAGGACGCGGTATTCGTTTCGCTGCCACCAGCCCCGGAGAAGATCGAAGAAATGGGGGTACTGGTCCGGTGGCAGCCCGTGGACCTGGTAGGTGGTGGACGCAGTGACGCGTCCCTTCGGGCCGTTGTCGGTAGGGTCGTCGCATGGGATGGAGTGTGTGAGTTGCTGCTCCAAACGCGCTGTGGAGGGCAGTTGCGTGACGGCGGCGCGGACGTTGTCCTGGACGCGTTGTGCGGCTTGTTGCTCGGTGATGGTGTTGCTCATCGCTCGACCTCCTGGTCCGTCGCACGCCGTGACGGCGAGCCCCACGATGAATAGCAGAACAATGATGCGTCCGGGTGAGTGCGACACGTCAACGACGACAACCTCCGCTGAGCGTTAGTGGGTTGACTTCCCGGCGATGATGCGACCCATGTTGACGAGGGCCTTGTTACCGTCATCCCAATACCGGCTGTGTACGGCGGTATTCCAGCCCAGCTCGTACCAGGGCCCGGCTTCGCCCGGGTTCGACTCGAAGGTTGCGCCGCCGAAGGACGGCCCTGTTGGGCTTGGGCCGTTGATGCCGGCGGAAAGCTGAATCGGATCGTGTTGAGCGACAGTGGAATGCACGTGCTGACCGACCTGGTCCACCGGGACACCGTCAAGGTGTAGTCGGTCAGCGTGGGTGACGCCCACACCGGGGCTGGCAACGAACACGACGTCGTCGGCGTTGAGGTTCCCATCGCGTGCGGCGTGCCCGACTACCGTGGTGCCATAGCTGTGGCCGATCACCGTATTGTGTGCCCGAGTACCCTCGTGCGCCGCGCGCAGGCCGTCCTGGAAGCGATCCAGATCCCGTTTCGCACCATCGGCCCACCTCTCTTCGGCGGCGTCAGGGAAGATCTGCTGGGGCGCTTCATATCCGACCCAGGTGATAGCCGCGGTGGACGAGGATCCCGCTTTGTATGCCGCTTGCACCATGCTGTCCGATCGTTGCAGATCAACGTTGACGCCGCCGAGGCTCGCTGTCGTGCCCGGCACATAGGTGGCGACGTTCGTCGCCGTGTCGGGATTGCCCATCGCCACGATCGCACGACCGGTGCCCGAGGAGTCGAAACCGAGCAGGAAGGCGGGCTGCTGACCAGGGTTGGTGTGATCGAGCCGCTGCTCGATCACCTTCACCCCACCGAGACTCTTGTTGATCGCGTCGAGCTGCCCGCTCTGCTCGGGGGTTCGGGCGGCACCGAGCAGGTCCAGACGTTCCTTGTCAGCCTGCAATCGCCCCTTCTGATCCGCCATGCGGGAACGATTGGCCCGATCACGGACCACGCTGGGCAAGCCGTCGAGCTGCCCCAACTCGTCGAAATGCGTAAACAACAGCGACTCCCGCTGCGCCGGGCTCAGATCGCCCCACCACTTCTTCACGTCAGCCGGGGCGGTGCCGCAGGCCGGGATCGCGGTGGCAGCCGCCGCGACGATCGCGTCGTCCGCAGCCGGGGCGAATCCCGTTGCCTGCGCGCTCAACCCGTTCAGGGCCACCGCGGCGCGCGCGTCGGCGTCCTGCGCCTGCCGAACCAGATCGGCGATGCGGTCCTGGCACACCTGCGCCGCAGCCGGGCCCAGATCCTCCTGCCCGAGGGGCAAATGATGGACGATGTCGGGCTCGTACCTGACGGCACCGTCGTCGTGCACCCGGCACCCGAACGACTGCGCCTCGACGACGATCGCGCCCAGCATCGGCTGCAAGGCCCTGATCTGCGCAGACAACCCGGTGAGCACCGCGGGAATCTTGCTGATCGTGGCTGCCATGTCGGCATACTGCTTGCGATGCGCGGCGAACTCAGCTTTCGCTGCGTCCGCCGCCGCGCCCGACCAGGCGTCCAGGCGTTTGACCGCCGCCGCCACCTCATCGCCTCGATCAGCCAGCTTGCCGACCAACTCCTGCCATGTGGTGGCGTCCTTGTCGAATACCGACGCATCGCAGTCGAGCAGATCGCGATACCCGATCACCTCGAGCGCCGAAAATGCTCGACATTCCGCTGCTCCACCGCGGCATAGGCATCAGCGTTCAAACTCAGGTTGTCCGCGGCCACGGCCAGCTTCGCGCCGGCGATCTCAACGGCATGCTGCCAGCTCTGCTCGCAGGAACGAGCGGCCGTCATCGTGTCGAATCCCGCGGCCTCACCCGAACGGACACCCTGCTGTCCATCGAACTCGTCCGCATTCCGCGCCGCAGCATCCGCGGTGGCCTCGATGTCGGCGCTGACCGCGCGCAGCTCATCCGGTGTCACCACGAAATGATCTTGTTGCGGACCCACGCTAGCCCCCCGGGGGTCGGTCATGATCTTGTCAGACGACTCCGAGGATAGTAGCGGTGACCGCCGACGCTGCGAAACGACCGCAGGGAGTGATCGGGGGGACTCGCCGCTGACCACACGCAACTGCGTCGCGTCAGCTTCGTGCCCGTCAGGGCCCGGCTGAGGGACTTCGTGATCGGGGCGGTGCACTCCCTGGTTGAGCACTACCCGTCAGAGTTGCTCCCTGGGCTGGCGACCGACGACGAAGTGCACCTGTTCCCCGTCGTCATCGCCGAGTGGCTCGACGTCGAGCTGTTGTTCGTGGAGGTCATAGACCACACTGATCGCCAGGAACACCTTGGCGCCGTGGGTCTCGAGCACGGTGTCATCGTCGGCCGGGCGGGCCGCGATGGACAGTCCCAAGCCTTCCGCCCGGGTGGTTCGGCTCTGCGGCGAGATCCGCAGGCCCGCTCCGTCGGGCATCTGGTTCTTGGACACGAGCGAGTTGATGGCGCGGGCAGCTGCCTCGGTCACTGTCAGCATGTCGCTACCGTAAGGTCATTCGCCGGAACGCATAAGCCGGTACTCAGTGCTCCTCCGCAGGGGTCAGCGCTTCGACGGTGTGTTCCCGCACCGGGCGCAGCTCGAACTCACCGAACTGGCCGCGACGCACGGCCACGGCACTCATCGGCAGGGGCCGGCTCTGCCGATGGCGGGGAGTGAGGGTCATTCCGGCCCGCGGTCGGCGGTCGGAGACGGGCGTGCGCATGTGGTCCTTCTTCGTCGTTGAGGTTGTATGGACGACCGCCAGCCGGTACGCCGAGCGCGCCACGTGCACAGCGGAGTGAATCCGCATGATCGGGCGCCCCCCGGCCATCGACGGAAGCATCGTTCAATTAATCCAAACGGGCAGCCAGCATGGTACTACCCGGGTCTTCGTCCGCGGTGAAGAGTACTCCCCTGCCGTTGAGCAAGCATTCCTGCTATCGGATGGTACCCCACCGTGGTGAGACGACCCTCTCACGGTAGCACAGTCTGGAGTTATCGCAGGCCGGTGACCCGCCCGGCGGGTATCCGTGCGATCATGCCGCACAGGTAGGTTAGCGACGTAGCCGGTGGTCAGTCGGGAGACGTAGCCGGTGGTCAGTCGGGACAGGACCCCACCCGTGCGTAGGGAGGCTCCGGTGGAATTCGACATGCGGGACCTTGTTCGGAATCTCAGTCAGCTTGTTCGGAATCTCAGTCAGGTTGGCCGATGAGCGCCCCTCAAACAGGTGAGACGGTGACGGCGTCCCGCCGCACGTCGCACGTGACCAGGATGGTTGCCTGGGCGGGCGTGGACGCCCTGCGACTGGAGGCGGCCCGCGCCGTTCTCAGCGAGCGCGGTCTGCGCGCGACCGGTTCACTGGTCTGCGCCCAGCAGGACGGCATCGAGGCCTACTCCGCGTCCTATTCGCTGACTACCGACGAGACCGGGGTGGTCCAGCGACTGACCGTCCGTACCACTCGGGCACAGGGCGAGCAGCACGTCACCCTGACTCGGTCGGAGGAAGGTATCTGGCTGGTCGACCACGGCCAAGGTGCCGTGCGCACCAACTTCGGCGGCGCTCTGGACGTCGATCTGGCGTTCAGTCCACTGTTCAACGCGCTGCCGGTGCGCCGGTTGGGACTGCACCGGAGCGCCGGCCGGCATGACCTGCCGGTGGTGTTCGTCGCGTTGCCCAGCCTGGAGGTGTCCCGGGTCTCCCAGACCTACCGCATGGTGTCGCTGGGTGAGCCCGCGGTGGTCAGCATCAGCAGCGACTCGTGGGAAGTGGAGCTCACCGTGGACGCCGACGGTCTGGTGCTGGAGTACCCCGGACTGGCCCGCCGCACGTAAGCGGTCAGCACCCGCCGACGATCCGGGCGCCGGCGGCGAGTACCGCCTGCTCGCCGCCCCGCACTGCGGCCACCTGGATGCCGGCCGGCAGCCCGGTCACCTCCGGTGCAGGTACCGACACGGCAGGCCAACCCAGCAGATTGAACGGCAGCGTGAGCGACAGCAGTGAGGGTGACACCTCGACCTGATCCCCGTCCGGGCCGTCCACCTGCCGGTCACCGATCGGGGTGGCGCGCAATGGGGTGGTTGCCACCAGCAGCAGGTCGATCCCTTCGGCGAGCATCCGGGTGGTCAGCTCGGCGGCCAGCCGGCGGCGGGTGCGCTGCGCGGTGACGTAGTCGGTGACGGTGTGGGTGGCGGCGGCCTGCAGCCGCGCTGCGGTGGCCGGCTGGTAGTCCCCGGGGCGTTGCGCCAGCCAATCCCGGTGGGTGGTGTGGGCCTCCACACCGACGATCACCCGGTAGCTGGCGGCGAACTCGTCGATACCGGGTAGGTGTACCTCGCGCAGCGCCGCACCAGCGTCGCTCAGCGCATCGGCGGCGCGATCCACCGCGGTGGCGATCGCCGGATCGTGGACCCGCCAGTAGGAGTCGACGGGGCGTCCGACCACGATGCCGTCGATCGGGGCGCGCGGGTCGATCCGGCGCCCGGTCAGCGCGCCGAAAGCGACCGCGACCGTGTCGATGTCGGCGCCGAGCAGCCCGATGTGGTCCAAGGTTTCGGCCAGCGGGAACACGCCGGTGGTGGGTAGCGTGCCCCGCGCCGGTTTGAGCCCGACCACCCCGCACAGCGCGGCCGGGATGCGCGCCGAGCCGCCGGTATCGGTGCCCACCGCCAGTGGCACCAGTCCCGCCGCCACCGCCGCCGCCGACCCGCCCGAGGAGCCACCAGTGATCCGATGCGGATCGTGCGGGTTGTGGCACGGGCCCTCCACGGCGACGTCCCCGGTGGGGCCGTAGCCGAACTCATGAGTGTGAGTCTTGGCGACCACGACCGCCCCGGCCGCGCGCAACCGGGCCACCACGGCGGCGTCCTCGCGGGCCGGCAGAGCACCGGTGAGCACCCCGCTGCCGCACCGGGTGGGCACGCCGGCGACGTCGATGAGGTCTTTCACCGCCACCGGCCAGCCGCTCAGCGGACCAGCACGCTGCACGTGGCCGTCCACCGGGGTCAGCTGCACCAGGGCGTTGTGCGGCTCGGTGGTCAACGCCGCCAGCACCCGCGCCAGCTCGTCGATGTGGATCAGGTTAGCGTGCTGACGGCGAGTGCTCACACAGCGATCTCGACCTGGCAACGAGTGCCCTCCAGGGCGACGACACGGCCACCCGCCCGGCCGATCTCCCGCAATCGCTCAAAAGCCCCAGGATGGCTCAGCTCGACGTGCACGGTGTCGTCGCGGGCCCCGTCTCGGGCGGCGTCGAAATCGCGACGAGCCAGGTGGCCAGCGCGGATGGTGGCCTCCAGCGCGCCGGTGGACGCCAGCGACCCGCGGGCCGCGCCCAGCCGGCCCAGGGCATCGTCCACCGCCTCCAGCAACGCGCTGTGGTTGCCCTCGCATATCGCCCGGACCAGTTCAGGTCGGGACGCGGCCACCCGGGTGCCGTCGGTGAACGACCCCGCGCCCAGCGCCATCGCCAGACCCCCGCCACCGGCGCCCACCGACGCGAGCACCGCAGCCAGTAGATGCGGCAGATGTGACACCCGGGCCACCGCGACGTCGTGGTCCCGCGCGCCGGCCGGAACCACGTGCGCCCCGCAGTCCAACGCGAGCCGGGCGACCTGCGCCCACACCACCGGATCGGCGCCGTCGTCGCTGCCCACCACCCAGGGCGCCCTGGTGAACAGCGTCGCCGACCCCGCCGCCCAGCCGGAGGCGGACGTACCCGCCATCGGATGCCCGCCGACGTAGCCAGCCGCCGGGACATGCCGCGCCACCGCTGCTGCGATCGGTTGTTTGACGCCCACCACGTCGGTCAGGTGGCAGCGCGGGGCGTGCCGTGCCAGCACCGCGAGCACGTCGACCACCGCGGGCAGGGGTACCGCGAGCACCACCAGGGCATCGCCGTGCAGCGCGTCCTCGATCGAGGAGGTGACGTCGAAGCCTGCTTCCCGAGCCGCGGTGACGTCGGCGTCCGACGTCGCGGTGCCCCGGACCTTCCAACCGGCGCCGTCAGCGGCGCGCAGCAGTGACCCGCCGATCAGGCCCAACCCGATGACGCACAGGGAGCGCTCACTCATGAGGTCAGCGCTTCCAGCGCGAAGCCGGCGTAGAGAGCCACGCCGTGCACCATCGCCGACTCGTCGAACACCGCCCGGTTGGAATGGTTCGCCGGAGCCCGATCCGGCTCCTGGCCGGCCGGGCAGGCACCGAGGAACGCCATCGCGCCGGGCATCGTCGCCAGCACGTAGGAGAAGTCCTCGGCGCCCATCAGTGGATCCGGCATGGGCTCGGCGTGGTCTCTGCCGAGCATGTGGCGCGCAAGATCGATCACCTGGGTGCTCACCTCGTCGTCGTTGACGGTGACCGGGTAGCCGTGCTCGATCACCACCGTGGCCACACAGCCATTCGCTGCCGCGACGTGCTCGCAGACCCGGCGCACCTCCTCGTGCACCGTGACCCGGGTGCGTTCGGACAGCGCCCGGATCGTGCCTTCCAGTTCCGCGGTCTCGGGGATGATATTGGACGCGGTGCCTGCGGCGATCCGGGTGATGGTGACCACCGCGGGGTCGAAGACGCTGAGCGTCCGAGTGATCATGGTCTGCAGCGCGCCCACCATCGCGGCGGCGGCGGGCACCGGATCCACCGCATTCTGCGGCGCGCTGGCGTGCCCTCCTCGGCCGCAGACGGTCGCCCGCAGCGCGTCCGAGGACGCCATGATGGCGCCCGGTCCACTCTGTACCACCCCGCTGTCCAAAGTGGACGTGATGTGCAGGGCCAGCGCGCGCTCCGGCGTCCCGGCGAGCTCCAACAGGCCCTCGTCGAGCATGAGCCGCGCCCCGTGAAAGCCCTCCTCCCCGGGTTGGAACATCAGCAGCACCCGGCCGGCCAGCTCGTCGCGCCGCTCGGCGATCAACCGGGCGGCAGAAGCCAACATCGCCACGTGCGTATCGTGCCCGCAGGCGTGCATCGTGCCCGGCAGCTCCGAGCTGAACGCCACCCCCGACTCCTCAGTGACCGGCAACGCGTCCATGTCCGCCCGTAACAGCACGGTCGGCCCCGGCCGCGCACCCTCGATCACCCCGACCACCGACGTGCTGGCGTGCCCGGTGTGCACCTGCACGGGGAGGCCGGCCAACGCTCTGAGCACGGCGGCCTGGGTCTCGGGGAGGTGCAGGCCCTGCTCAGGATGCCGGTGCAGGGCACGGCGCAGCGCGACCGTGTGCGGCTGCAGCGTTCTGGCTGCGCACACCAGGTGGCTCGGGCCAGCCGAGCCGGAGTCGGTCGGGCAGCGTGCGGAAAAACTGTCGGCGCACCGCCGGTGACGAGGGATGGGCGTGCTCACAACCCTGCATTCTCGCACGTCATCCACCTCTCGACCGGTCTGATCGGTGATCGCACTTCCGTGTGCAGCCAGACGGCGCATACTGTTGTCATGTCGGTCACCGGCTTCGCCGTTGCCGTGGTTCGCGAGGACGGGCGCTGGCAGTGCACCCCGCTGGACTCGGCGGCCCTCAAAGACCTCGACGCGGCCATCACTGAGCTGCGCGGGCAGCGCTCCACCGGGGCGGTCTTCGGGCTGCTCGACGTCGACGACGAGTTCTTCGTCGTGGTAAGACCGGTGCCCGGCGGTGTGTCGTTACTGCTGTCCGACGCCGTCGCCGCGCTGGACTACGACATCGCCGCCGACGTGCTGGACCTGCTGCGCGTCGAGGTCCCCGAAGAGGATGCAGCGGATGCCGACGACGTCTGGCCGGAGGGCGACCTCGGTCTGCTCGCCGACCTGGGGCTGCCCGCAGAGGAGATGCAGGTGATCATCGATGAGGTGGACCTGTACCCGGACGAGCAGCTCGACATGATCGCTCAGCGGTGCGGGTTCCGGACGCAACTGTCCGCCCTGCTGGAGAAGCAGCCCGGATGACCGCCGTGACCGGTGCCGACCTGGCGCTGGTGCGGCGCGCGATCGAGGTCGCCGGTGGCGCGGTGGCTACCGGCGACGTCCCGATCGGGGCGGTGTTGGTGGACGCCGACGGCGTCGAGCTGGCGGCGGCCTGCAACGCCCGGGAAGTCACCGGGGACCCGACCGCGCACGCGGAGGTGCTGGCCCTCCGTGCCGGGGCGGTCCGGCTGCGCCGGGGCGGGCGGGATGACGGCTGGCGGCTGAGTGGCTGCACCCTGGCGGTCACCGTGGAGCCGTGCACGATGTGCGCGGGCGCCCTGGTGGCGGCCCGGGTGGACCGTCTGGTCTTCGGTGCCTGGGAGCCCAAGACCGGTGCGGTCGGCTCGCTGTGGGACGTCGTCCGGGATCGTCGGTTGAATCATCGCCCACAGGTCATCGGGGGCGTCCTCGCAGCCGAGTGCGCCGCCCTGCTCACCGGGTTCATGCGCCTTCGGCGCCTGTGAGTGGCGATGCGAGCCAGAACTCGCATCGCCACTCACAGTGTCGCGGCGGGCGTCCGGTATCCTGGCCAGCGGTAGCGTGTCCGAGCGGCCGAAGGAGCGCGCCTCGAAAGCGCGTGAGGGTTCACGCCCTCCGTGGGTTCAAATCCCACCGCTACCGCCATTGACCAGGGAAAATAATGTTGATCTTGCTCGGATTTTGATCAACGGTTGCAGGCCTGGTTGCATTTTCATTTGCAAAGCCACCTCGGCCGCGATCTTGTGCGGAGGTCAACCAGCACAGAACGGACGCGACTCGCGACGCAAGCAATGGCATGCGTTTCGCGGGCGACGGGTTCCGTGTCACGCCCGTCGGCGGTGTTGCGTTAGCCGGGGGTGGGCGGATATAGCCACGGCGTGCTGTGGTCAGATGGCCAGAGCGAGTTCGGCGAAGGCTGCCGGAAGCTGGCGGCGTAGGTCCGCCTCCATCCCGAGTTCGTAGTGTCGCGGCGCAGATTCTGGAGGAACGCGTGTCCGGTACTGATCACGTGTGCCGAACGGAGCCGTTTTAGGCCGCGCATTGGCCGCAGCTGGGCCTTCAGCCGGCCATGATCGGCTTCGACAGGGTTGTTGGCATACTGCTCGGTGACGTGACAGGCGGCTGGCAGCAGCTCATCGACCACTCGGGGGTAGGCCGGTGCTTGGTCAGTCGTGACCTCAGTGGGTCGCGGGCTGTGCTGTAGTGCGCGGGTGAGGAATCGGCGCGTGGCCGCCAAGTCTCGCTTCTGGGCCACCAGCACGTCAATGACCTGCCCGAACTGGTCGACCGCCCGGTTCAGGTAGACCCACCGGCCAGCGACCTTGACGTAGGTCTCATCGACAAACCACCGATCACCCGAGGCATGCCGGCAGGGTCGGGCAGCCTCGATCAGCAGCGGAGTGAACTGCTGCACCCAGCGATAGATCGTCACGTGGTCGACATCAATACCACGCTCGGCCAGCAGGTCCTCGACATCCCGGTAGGGCAGGCCATACTGGAGGTACCAGCGCACCGCCACCATGATCACATCGGGTGGGAAGCGGAACCCAGCGAAACCGGACCTCGGTACGGGCGCTCGGGCGAGATGACGACGCATCGGCCCAGCCTGCTCCACCTCATGACTCGCCGACGCAACAGTGCCCACCGAACTCCAGCCAGCTCACCTATGGCGGGGGCCACGTCGATAATGCCCCTCAGGCCCGCTTGCTGACCGAACTACCTGATCTCCTCGCAGGTTTCAGAGCTAACTCGGGGAGGACCCTTAGGACGCCTCCCGTGAGTGCTGCGGCCATGACCGCCAGGACTCCGGCTGCTAGAAAGACACCGCGGGCGCCCACCCAGCTCATCAACGCCACGCTGGTCCCCAGCGCGACCACGATCGCCGCATTCGCCAAAGTGTTATAGAGGGCCAGGACACGCCCCCGCTCTGCCTCCGGCGCGACCAACTGTCTCAGTGTCGCTCCGGCGATCAGCATCGAGCTGCTACCCAATCCGCCCAGCACATACCAGGCACCGGCAATAATCGGTGAGGAGGACAACCCCGCACCAAACACGGCTAAACCAGTCGCCGCTTCGCTGGCAACGACCGTTGATGCGAGTGCACCACGAGTGCAGCGCCCGTGCGCCAGCACCGGGACGGCAAGCACCGCCCCGACCATCCAGCAGGCGCTGATGACGCCATAGCCGGTGTCGCTGGCGCCCAAGATGTCTTTCACAAAAAACACCTGAGCGACATTGGTAGTCGACACGAACAGCAAGACCAGACCCACACTGCCAGCTACCAGCGTCAGAATCGGATCCACCGCTGCACCAGTCCGTCCCCGGATCCCCCCACCAGGGTCTGGACCGGACGCTGCGCCAGGTGTCCGCCGGGTATGGATCAGCATGGCTCCAGCGGCTAGCACCACGAAGCTCGCCGCGTCCAGCAGGAGCACTGAGCCGCTACCTAGCATTCCGGTCAGAAATCCGCCGATCGGCCACCCCGCCATCCGACCGATCGCGGTCGCTCCCCGCAGTGCAGCGTTGGCACGCAGCAGTCGCGGCGCTGCGACCATGTCAGGCACCAGCGCGTTACGGGCTAGCCCGGCGACCGTAGTCAGCGTTGCGAGTGCGGCCACCAGCGTCAGCGTCACTCCGATCGAGGCGCACACCGCTAGGGGTAGGCACACCAATGCCTGAGCCAGCGCGCACCCCACCATCAACACCCGGTTGTCATATCGATCAACCATCGCTCCGGCCGGGCGCGCCAAGAAGACTGGTGGCAGGTTGCCGGCCAGCAACAGGGCAGTCACCGCCCATGCCGAGCCAGCATCTTCGTGCACCCGTAACACCAAGGCCACCTGCGCGGCCACATCACCGAGCGCCGAACCCCCCATAATCACCGCAGTAGTCGTGATATCTCGACCCAGACCGCGCATCATTCAACAGATCCCCCCATCCCCGGTAAACTTACCTGCCGGAAATGCGGCTATGAGGAAATCTCGGCAACATTGGGTACATCTCGATCGGATTACGTATGTGCACCCCTCTGGTAAGGCACGGTGGCGTCCAGCAGCGCCAGTGATGACCCTCGAGACCCACACCGGAGACGACCCTCGAGGTCAAGGCCGAGATCAAACTGCGGCGCGATGTTCGTCTCCGGTCCGGTCCGGTTCCGCGGCATCATCGTGACTTGCGTCGAGCAAGCCCGCGTCGTAACCTGCTTATTCTGTCAGCCACCACAGCGTTTACCATCATTAGCGGCGTGGGGAACTAACTACAACTGCTGAGCGATACAGTAGCTGTTGCCGTACTGCCTCTGTTGCGCCGAGTTACCTGACTCACGGCTGTTCCAAGATCGCGATGGGTTGAGTTGGGGTTCCCTCGCGGGTTGATGCGATTTGATCACGTGCGGCGTGCCTGGGTGGTGAGGCGACGAAGCTCCGATATGGACGGTGATCATCTCACCGATCGTGTCCCCGGAGCTTCGTCGTGGTTCAGTCTGTCAGTGACACCGCCGTGCCCGCGCCAGCTGGGCCGGTGGACTCGGTACCGGTCGCCCAAGCGTGTGCTGACCTGCTGGAACTGTTGGGCGGAGTAAGTGATGGCCGGTCGGATCAAGGTCGTGATCATCCGGTCTCGGTGGTGCTGGCCCTGGCCGCCGCAGCGGTGGTGGCCGGAATGAGGGGATACACCGCCATCACCGGCTGGGTCAGCGATGTTCCGGCTACGGTCCTGGCGGATCTGTACATCCGTGCCGGTGCTCTGCCCACCGGGTCAGCATCGAAGACCACGATCTGGCGAGTGCTCACCGACGCTGATGCCGAGGCCTTCGATGCCGCGGTCGGCAGGTGGCTGACGGGTCTGGCCGGGCTCACCGCAGCGCCGGGTGCCGATGGTTGTGGCGACTCGCCGGTGTTGATGCAGGTGAGGCTGGATGGTAAGACGATCCGTGGCGCCAAGGACGCCGAGGGGAATCAGAGACATCTGCTGGCGGCCTTGGCTGGTCCGGACGCCGCCACCTCGGTGGTCGCCGCCCAAGCCGAGGTTGGCGCGAAGACCAATGAGGTGCCGATGGCGACAGCGGTGCTCGGCCGGATCGACCTGAACAACAAGATCGTGACCGCTGATGCGTTGCATACGGTGAAGGCCACCGCGCAGCACATTCACGAACGCGGCGGCCAGTTTGTGTTCCCGGTGAAGGAGAACCGGCGAGCCCTCTTCGATGCCCTCGACGCCCTGGCATGGCAGGACGTCCCCGTCGCACACCGCAGCGTCGACAAAGGTCACGGCCGACTCACCACCCGGACCATCCAGGTGCTACCCGCCCCGCCCGATCTGCCGTTCCCACACGTCAATCAGGTTTTCCTCATCGAACGCTACGTCAGCGACTTCCGTGGCGGGCCGATCTCCGCCGTCGCCGCCTTGGGTGTCGCCAGCCCGAAACCCGACCAGGCAAGCCCCGCCAACCTGGCTAACTACGTCCGGGAACAGTGGTCGATCGAATCCCTCCACTGGATCCGCGACACCGTCTACCAGGAGGACAAATCCCAGATCAAGACCCGATCCGGGCCCAGAATCATGGCCACACTACCTGTTGACTGAACTACTTCGAGTGTTTCTGCTGTTCAGTGACCGTTTTCCGGTTGTCTCGTTGATCCGCCGTGCAGGAGACCTCAAGGGATCTGAGTGCTCTGGTCGTGCCGCAGGTCGGTCGTGTCGTCGCGACGGACGACACGTGGGAGCCCTACCGGCTCGTCGACTTTGACGGGATCGCGGTGGAGTCGGTCGCGGTCTTTCTGGGGGATCTGCAGGCGGCGGGTCGGTCGGCGGCGACGGCCCGCTCGTATGCTCTGGACCTGTTGCGGTGGTTCCGGTTCTTGTGGGCTGTCGAGGTCGGTTGGGACCAGGCGACCCGGGTCGAGGCCCGGGACTTCTGTCGGTGGCTGCAGGTCGCGGGCAAGCCGGTGCGCCTGCACTGGCGCCGCCGAGACGAGCCGGCGGCCACCGGTGCTCGGCCCGGTGGCGGGCTGCGTGTCCGGCCGTATGCGGCGTCGGTGCGCGCGCACAGCGAGACGGTGCTGCGCAGCTTCTACGATTTCCACCTCGACGCCGGGACCGGACCGATTCTCAACCCGTTCCCGTTGGATCGGTCCCGGTGAGGCCGTCGTGCGCACGCGCACCGCAACCCGATGGACCCACTGCGGCATGAGAAGAGCGGGCTCTACCGGCCGACGGTGCCGACCCGGTTGCCGCGCAGCGTCCCGGACGAGCAGTTCAACGAGATCTTCGCCCGGCTGGGCTCGCACCGGGACCGGGCGTTGGTGGCGTTCTACGTCTCCACCGGGGCGCGGGCGAGTGAACTGCTGTCGGTCACCCAGGGTGGGGTCGACCCGGGGCGCCAGCTGATCACGGTGGTGCGCAAGGGTAGCCGCGAGGTCGCGCAGCTGCCGGCGTCGCCGGATGCGTTCGTCTGGTTGCGGCTCTACCAGGTGGAGATGTCTGAGCGGATCCCGCGGGGACGGACCCGCTCTCTGTGGTGGACGTTGCGGGCCCCGGCGCGTCCGCTGACCTATCACGCGGTGCATCGGATGTTCGAGCGGGTCAACGAGCGGGCTGGCACGTCGGCGACGCTGCACTCGCTGCGGCACACTGCCGCCTACCGGATGGCCGAGGACCCGGACCTGCCGCTGACCGATGTGCAGTTCGTCCTGGGCCACGCTCAGCTGACCACGACGCAGATCTATCTGACGCCCCGCAAGCAGGACGTGGTCCGTCGGGTGCTGGCCCACCACGACGAGCAGACCCGACGGGCCGCCGCCCGCGCCGCTCCCGCCGCGGCGCCCGGCTACCGGCCGGAGAGCCTGGCGGTGCTGTTCGGGAACCAGCTGTCGTGATCGCCGCCGTCGAGCGGGATGCCCCGGTGCGTGATCGCGGTGGCCCGGTGCCGCCGCCGGTGGGGCCAGCGTGCGTCGAGACCCGGTTTGTGGCCCGGGCACCGGCCGCGGGATGGCCGGACACCAGGCTGGACCGGGAGCAGGTGCTCGAGCGGCTGACCGGTGGGCCGTTCGCGCTTGACAGCGTCGGCGGCCAGAAGCGACGTCGCCACGGGGTGGCCGCGTTGTTGGACTGGCTGGGTGACCAGCCCGGCCAGACCTGGCAGGACCGGTGGCTGGCCAGCGGGGCAGACGCTGCTGGCGCGGCGTGGCGCCAGATTCCCGCGCAGTGGCTGCGCGCGAGCGGCCGATACCCGCACGGGCGGTCCGACCCGTTGTGCGCGGCGTTCGCGGTGGCGATCTGCGCCGACCTGGTGCGACCCAGCACCACCTGGTTCGTAGCTGCGGTGCCCCGCGGGGGTTCCTTGGTCCGCGGCATGGCCCAGGCCCGTGACCCTGCCGGATTCGCCCGGTTGCGGCAGCAGTGCGAGCGCGACGCGCAGCTGCCCGCCGCGGCCGGCACGCACACGCTGCACCGGGCCGCGGTCATCCTCGGTGCCAAGGGCGGCGTGCTCGCCGAGGTCACCGTCGGGGATGTCCTGGAGCTGCTCGACGTCGAGGCCGGCTGTCACCGCAGCCCGATGGGCAACGCCACCGCGTTCTACCGGACCCTGCACCAGTTGGGGATCTTCGAGGCGGACGCGCCGACCCGGCTGCAGGAGCTGCGCAGTGCCGGTCAGCGCACGCCGGCCGAGCTCATCGACCGGTTCGATCTGGCCTGCCGGCCGGTGCGGGACCTGCTGGTGGACTACCTGTGCGAACGCCAGCCGGCGTTGGACTACAGCAGCCTGCGCGCCCTCGCCGCAGATCTTGGCAACGTGTTCTGGAAGGACCTGGAACGTCACCATCCCGGCATCGACAGCCTGCACCTACCGGCCCAGGTCGCCGCCGCGTGGAAGCAGCGGCTGCGCACCCGGGCGAAGACGGTCACCACCACCGCCGGCGAGAAGACGACGCTCACCGTGGAACGAGTCGGTTACCGCCAATGCCTGACCCCGGTCCGGGCGTTCTACCTGGACCTGGCTCAGTGGGCGCTCGAGGACCCCGCCCGTTGGGCAGTGTGGGTCGCGCCCTGCCCGATCGGTGGAGAAGAGATCAACCAGCGCAAGGCGGCGCGCCGTCGCAAGTCCCGCATGGACGCCCGCACCCGCCAACGGCTGCCCGTGCTGCCGATCCTGGTGCGCAGCGTCGACGAGCGACGCAAGACCACCGACGCGCTCCTGCAGGCGGCCCGCCGAACCCGGCCTGGGGAATGCTTCAGTGTCGCCGGACAGACCTTCACCCGCTCCCTCACCACAGGTCGCAGCGACAAGGTCTGGATCGACGACCCGGCCAGCGGGAAACGGCGGGACCCGGCAATGGAGGAAGACCTCGCGTTCTGGACGTGGGCCACGGTCGAGGTCCTGAGAACCACCGGAGTCCGGATCGAGGAACTGCTGGAGATCACCCATCACAGCCTCGTGCGATACCGGCTGCCCAGCACCGGTGAGCTCGTCCCGCTGCTGCAGATCGCGCCGTCCAAGACCGACGCCGAGCGGCTGCTGGTGGTCAGCCCGGAGCTGGCCGACGTGCTGTCCACCATCATCGGTCGGGTCCGCGAGAACACCGGGGTGGTCCCGGTCATCCCCGCCTACGACCGAACCGAGTGCGTATGGCTGGCGCCCGCCCCCTGGCTGTTTCAACGCAGACTCGGCACCGAGCACCACAGGATCTGTCCAGGCGCGATCCGCAACATGCTCAACACCGCTCTCACGCACAGCCCGTTGACCGATCCAGAGACCGGCGGCCCGTTGCACTTCACCCCGCACGACTTCCGGCGGATGTTCATCACCGACGCCATCCTGTCCGGCCTGCCGCCGCACATCGCCCAGATCATCGCCGGGCACCGCGACATCAACGTCACCCTGGGCTACAAGGCCGTCTACCCCGACGAGGCCATCCAAACCCACCTGGCGTTCCTCGCTCGCCGGCGAGCACTGCGCCCCAGCGAGGAATACCGCGTCCCGACCGACGACGAGTGGACCGAGTTCCTCGGCCACTTCGAACGCCGCAAGGTCTCGACCGGAACCTGCGGCCGAGCGTTCGGGACACCCTGCATCCACGAGCACGCCTGCATCCGCTGCTCGATGCTCTGGCCCGACCCCGCCCAACGCGAGCGGCTCGTCGAGATCCGCGACAACCTCACCGCCCGCATCGCCGAAGCCCAACGCGAGGGCTGGCTCGGCGACGTCGAAGGACTCCAGGTCAGCCTCGACGGCGCCAACCACAAACTCGCTCAGGTCGAACGACGCTCACCCCGCCCGGCGGCCGTCGACCTCGGCATCCCCGCCCTCACGACCAAACCTTGACCGGCCAGTAACCGCTCAAGGCAAGGTGAAGATCAAGTTCAGAGAATGCGTAACCTCGCCATCGGCGCCCTCCGACTGGCCGGACGCACCGATATCACCGAAGCCACCCGATGGGCAGCACGCCGCATGAACCGACCCTTCACCATCCTCGGACTTACATCATGATCTTGGAACGGCCGTGTTACCTGACTTGGCAGCTCGGGACTACCACCCCCGGTGTCTCTAGGCGCTTGCGGGACCCCGATCGACAAAAAGTTGTCTATGCCGCGGCGGCTCCGGTGGTGGTGATGCCGAGGTCGTGGAAGAGGGTTTGCATGTTGATGCGCAGGGTTTCGTAGTCGCGGTCGACGCGGGTCCAGGTGGCGGGTTTGCGTCCCATGCGGGGGCTGCGGATTCCGGCCAGGATGGGGTTGATGACCTGTTCGCGCAGGGTGAGCAGGGCGGTGATGATCCGGGCTGGTTGTGCGGGCAGGTGGTAGCGCCGGGACCGGCCGGGTTTGATGATGAGGTCTTTGCCGCGCAGCTTGCGGAGGTCGTATGCGGCTTGGCGGGTGGTGTAGGTGGTCTGCCCGGTCATCGTGTGGACCTTGGTGGCCAGGTCGGTGACGGTGAACCCGGCCGGTGCTGGCGAGAGGGCGAGGACTGCGGCCAGGGCGGAACGAATGCGCGGTTTGTTCAGGTCGATGCCGCCGATTCGGGTCGCTCCGGTCCGGGAGGGCAGCGGCAGCTCATCGAGGATGTCCTCGGGCAGGAAGCTGACGTCGACGCAGTCCAGCGCGGTGGTGAACCGTTCGACCATGCCAGCGAGCCGGTGGGTGATCTCAGGGAATTTCTTGAGTATGCGGCCGCAGCGTAGCTGTTTGGTGGTATGGGTGATCGCTTCAAAGCGCAGCACGTGTTCGCCTTTGGTGTAGGCCTTCAACGTCAATTTCCCGAAGTGGACTTTGAACATGGTCAGGTCATACCGAGGTGTCTCGATCATGGCTGCGAGCTGAAGCGACAGCTCGGAGCTGCCGTTGCGGCTGGGGCGTTGCTTAGCGCCGAACAGCGTCCGCAGGGTAGGCACATCCAGCCGGGCGCGAGTCCGATCGACGATGCGGTCGAACATTTTTTCCATCTCAGCGCCCACTTTGAATATCAGGTTGCGGCTGTACTCGGCTTGGTAGACCGAGTAGCCGTAGGTGAAGCCACTGCGGGCCTGCTCATCGAGGTCTAAGCCGAAGCACAGGCAGGCCGAATAGATCCACTGGTCGCAGACCTGGCTCAGGCGCCCTACAGTCGCTTGCTGCGACAAGGTGTCTGCGACCTGAGCCAGGCCTGCGGGATCGGCGACTGCGGTGAAGCAGTTGCCCTGTTTAGTAAAGCCGATCCCCGCCGCGCTGGCCTGGGCGGCGACGTACTCGTGGCCATTGAGGATGACCTGCGCGCCAAACGGCGGATGCCCGGACATCTTGATCGTCACATGTCCCCACTGCGGATCCATGATGTGGAAGGAGTAGTGGTTGACGAAGGCCATCTTCTTGGCCAGGTTGACGATCACTCCACTACAGGAGCGAGTGACCTCCCACACCGCCGCCGAGGCCCGCGCCACCAGGATGAGAAACACCCCTGGCCCCACCACCGAGTGGCTAGCCAAGTATTCCTCGGCGAGTTGATGCTTGCGCTCACCGCGCTTGCAGTCGATCACCGGGACCTCATGCGCGTTGGCCCAGGCCCGCACCCGACGAGCAAACCGACCGGCCATCCGCATCACATGCGTGTTGTCCAGCTCCTCATCACTGCCCTCATGCCACCGCCGCCACCACACCCGAAACCCGCCCGGGTTATGACCCAGCGAGAAGTAGGCATTGAGCACGATGCGATCCACACAGTCATAACTACCGGTCAGCAGATCGCCATAGCGTTCGGTGAGCTCGTCACGCACCGTGACACCGTAGTGATCCCACCCCCACCCCGATCACCGGCGGCCAACACTGCCCCGTCAGAGGCCATCCCTTCCGAGCGCGCTCTCGGACGGGACGTAGGCGCTTGAGCCAAGTTCCCGGCAGGGCGTAGCGTTCTTCTCGTTCGCTCCCACACAGGCGTTTCGACCGCCTGACCAGCCACGATGGGTGGCACAACGACGGCGACTTAGGCTTTGGTCGCCCGATTCGGCGCAGCGGATGGCGACGGTCCGCCGACACAGACCGGGAGTCCCTGCGGGAGCTTGCGCTCAGGAAGCCGCAGGGACCATTTGGCGTGCCCACAGACTTGGCGGTCCGAGGCGCAGCCTCACTAGACTAAGTGGGGGGTGATTACGTGTTAAGCGCTAACTGTGCGTGCGAGGGGGGTGGCATGTGCCATGAAGAAATCCCCGGGTGGGTGGGGGCGCTGGCGAGCCGGGCGCGGTTCGTGTCAGGATGATTATGCACACGAACAGACTTCTCGTGTGTGGATGTAATTCCAGTTGGGTATTTGGAGGCATGATGGAAGAGATTGGTGTGACCGAGGTCGAGCTTTTGGAGTCGGTGGACGAGGAGACTCTTCCTGAGTTCGCGTTGATGATTGACCTCCCTGACTAAGTCGATATCACCGCAGTGATTGGAGCGGTGGTGCTGTAGGCCGTCGCATGAGGCGGGGTCGGGCGATCGTTCGACCCCGTGTGCGTCGATCGAGTGGGCGGGCTAAGGGAGAGAACAGGAATGCGCGTGGCACCTGATCGCGACTCAGCCGCGCGCGACGAGGAAAGACTGGCGCAGCTCGTGCGCGGGTATCTCGTCCGGGCTCTTCCGGCGGCGTCCGTCCCAGCCGAGCGGGAGATGGCTTATCCTGGTTTCCACGCTGTCGCCCACCGCGTCCAGCGGCTTCTGCGGCGGGGGGAGCTTGGGTCGCAGGCCAGGGCGAAACTGGCAGCTGAGGTGCTCGCGGTAGCAGGGCGCGCAAGCCGTTGCTGGGCGCGCAGCGTTGGACAGATATGGCATCCGTGGTGGGCCGTGGATCTTGCTCCTCCTGAGGAGCACCTCGCTGAAAGCCTCAATCGCGCGGTAGGCCAGATTCCCGAACATCCCGATCGGGTTGTTGATCTCGCGGTCACGGATTGGGGCGGTGAGCATCATCAGGTTTTCCGGGAGGCTTGCGAGACACTTGCGCAGGTGTGGCCGGAGATGTTGGCGGAGTTGTCCACCGTGGTGCGTCAGGTCGCGCTGCTCAATGGTTGGGGCATCGATGGCTATACCGATTTCACCGTGCACGGCGCGATCTTTGTCAACAAAGCCCGTCTCGGAGTGGGGCCGGACGAGTTGCCGGTTCACCTGCGTCTGGCCGAGGCATTAGTTCACGAAGGCACTCACAACCGCTGCGACGCGGCGGCGGCCTCCGATCCCTTTCTCGCTTCCAACGGGGCTGCGGCAGGCACCGGCCCGTTGTTACAGACTCCTCTGCGCGCTGATCCGCGGCCGCTGTCTGGCCTGTTTCAGCAGGTGGTTGTTCTCGCTCGCAGTGTGCTGTTCTACGATAGGTTGCCTGCCACCGGTCCAGTTCGCGCGCGCCGCGAGTTCTTGCTCGCTCAGGGGTTGCGGGGCGTCGCTACACTTCGGTCGCAGGTCACAGGCTTGACGGGGCACGGCTGCGTGGTTGCCGATGAGGCACATACGCTGCTCGTCCAGCGAGCAGGCGCGGCGCGCATTCGATGAACGGCAGAGCCGTGGGCACCACCGGGATCAATGTGGACGCGTGGCGTGTGCAGCTCTTCTCGCCGTTCAGCGCCTTTCCCGGAATCGTTTTCGGGCGGGTTGCTGCGCAGTCTCCGGTCTTTCCGGCCAGTGACGCTGCGGGTGCTCAGCGTGTTCTGATCGGTTCCGCTGCCGGAAGTGATGGTGAGAATGTCGCAGTGCGCGCTAAGGGTGAGCTATTGGAGCGTGTCCACAATGTCCTTGCCGCCCGGCAAGCTGAGGCCGGCTCAGTGGCGGATGCCGTAGTGGCCAGCTATGAGATGCTCCAGCGCGCGGGCCGGCCCGCGCTTGACCCGCTAGCCTTTCGGGAGTTGGCGCACTGCCGCGATGTGCGCAGCGCCGAGCTATTGTGGGTCACCGGGCAATCACTCGTCTCGGACAAGGATGTCCTGGTGCCGGCATGCGCGGCTTTCTTGGCGCACCGGCCGCCATCTGGCTGTGTCGCTCCGTTGCGTCCCGGTTCGACCGGAACCGCAGCTCATCGCAACACCGCTGAGGCGGTGCGGCACGCCGTGTTAGAAGTGCTGGAACGTGACCTGTTGTGGCATGCGTGGTACAGCAACGGCGCACGGGCGGTCATGGCCGACCGGCCGCCGCTGTCCTCGCAGTTGTCCGAGGGTCTCCTCGCCCTTGACTTGTGTGCCACCTTCATGCTCCTGCCGGGTCCGGCTGGCACAGCGTGTGGCCTCGCATGCCTGCAGAATACTGGCCGAACCGCACAAACCTTCGGGGCTCGCGCTGTATCAGCTCTCGACGGAGATACTCTCGTTACGACACTCGAAGCCGCTGCTCACGAAGCCTTGATGGTCCGATGGAGTATGGACTCGTCTGCTGCACGCATAGTGTGGTCGCGGATGTGTATAGAAGACCGGTATTCGCCATATGGTCCCCTAGAACATGCTTTGCATACCTTCCACCGGCAAGACAGCCTGGGCCACCTGCTCGCCGGCAGCACGCAGTGCACATGGCCCGATCCGGCGCTCGGGCAAGCGACAGTCCCCACCAGCGTCACCGGGATATCCATCAGCAGGCTCCTCGCCGATCACACCGGTGAGGATGTAGTGGCGGTGAACACCACCGTCCCTGCAGTCGGCCCTCCCGACACGGTGGTGGTACGGGTCGTCGCTCCCGGGGCCCGCCGGCTTCCGGCCGACGAGCAGGCCCAACCGCCGCCCCCCCACGCCCGCACCCGACTGCCCCACCCTCTTGGATGAGATCCTGGCGTGATGCGGAAGGAACACACATGACGGTCGACGCCGAGCGCGAGACTGCACAGGGCTCTTATGCCGAGCGCTTCGCTGAGCAGTACGACGACTGGTTCGGGTTTACCGCACCTACCAACGACACTGTGGAACTGCTTCACGGATTCGCCGGCTCGGAACCAGTACTGGAGTTGGGGATCGGCACGGGCCGCGTAGCGCTGCCGCTGAGCGCGCGCGGCGTACAGGTGCAGGGTGTGGAGGCATCTCGTGAGATGGCGGCCCGATTGCGGTCACAGCCCGGCGGAGATCGGATCATGGTAACGATCGGCGACTTCAGCGAGGCCCCGGTCGAGGGGAGCTTCTCGCTCGTCTACATCGTGGGCGGCACGTTCTTCGAACTCCGCACCCAGGAGGCGCAGCTGGATTGCTTCATCAACGCGGCGCGCAGGCTGGCCTCCGGTGGGACATTCGTCGTTGATGCCTTGCTGCCGGAGGCGCTGAACTTGCCGGAACTGGGAAACGGCCGCGTAATACCCACCAGGAACGGCGATCTCGTAGTGCGCTACCGTCGCGTCTCCCGTGCAACCCAGCGATACGACTCCCATTACGTGATCACCACCGACACCGGCGTGCGCCACATCCATGTGCCGTTCCGCTACGCCGGGATCGGCGAACTCGACCTGATGGCCCGCATCGCGGGGCTACAGCTGCGGCAGCGATACGGAAGCTGGGCAGGAACACCGCTCGATGACCGTTGTCTCTACCACGTATCCGTCTACGAACTCGCGGACTGACCACGGCAGGTTGATGTGTTCATCGGCGAGATTAGTGCGGCCCTTTTACTCATTGCCTTCGTCGCATGGGGAGCGTGGACCGATCCGCATCGTGCGTTCTCGTGGGGAATGTACTCCCAGTCATCCAAGGGCTTTCTATGGACCGACACTGGCGATACCATACGGGTGCCCTCCTACCGGGAGCTGCAGCTTGACCCGGCGAGTCACTTCCTCACCCTGCCCACCCTCAAGCGGCTACTTTCTGAGACCCACCCCGTGATCCCTCTGGAGGGACTGATCATCGGCTCCACCGGCGGCTGTCGCATACGCTACGACCCCGAGGATCGGCGCCTGGCTATCATCCCGCTCACGCCCGGCACTGAGCTAACCGTATTGCACGCCGAACTGCGACGGCTCCTGTCTCGGGGACCATCGCGGTAACCCGCGGCCCATCATGTCGTCCGTCGCCGCTGCCCTGTGCCTAGCGGTGGCACTGGCGTGGCATACCGGGCTCACCCTGTTCGACAACCGCTTAATCCTCCGAAAGTACAGCGGGGGGCGGGTCTACCGACTGGGGCAAGGCTGGGTCTGCTCCAGTCGACTCGCCACCGAGCAGCGGCTTGCCATGGCCGGGCTTGTGGTGGCTGCGGCACTCGTCCCGGCCCGACTCGCCGCTGGGCCTTGGGCCATTACTGTCACCCTGCTGTGCTGCTGCGGAGCTTTAGGCTTCGTCTTGGCCAATCGCCAACTCCGAGGAGGGCGCTACACCTCCGTGTGTCTGGCACTGCTCTCCGCCGCTCTCCTGCTCGAACAAGCTTTCACCCTTGTATGGGGCGCCGCGAACACCATAATCACTGGAGCCTTCGCCTCATTCTTCGCCGCTCAGCTCTATCTTGTCGCCGGTATCCGTAAAGTACGTTCACGTCACTTTATGAATGGCCGCGTAATCCTGGATAATATTGCTTATAATGCTTATCAGGCGGCAGCCGGAAATCGAGATTTCCTACCGGTACCACGCCTGCCTGCTCTCGCGGTCCTGCTGCGCAGCGAGCCCTTTCTCCTCACCTGCCGCGCCGCCGCGGTGCTGACCGCCGTGGCAGAACTGGCCATGGGGCTCGGTGCGCTGGGCCTGATCCCGGCTCCGCTCATACTTGCCGTAGCCATACCTATCCATCTGGCTTTCACCGCGATCAGCCCCCGGCGCATCGTCCCCTTCTCTGTCGCGGCTCTAGGCATGTTGCTCCTCGCCACCACACACCCGCTACTTGCACCGGCATGGTGACAGCTACGCGATCCTGAGAGGCCACATCATCCGTGTACGGTGGCAAAACGCATTACAACACCATCGCCCCCATTGCACGCTCAACCAGGCAGCACCACTTAACCCACTGCCACCCGCCGCGACACCATCCCAGCTTCATTTCCGCCGTCACGATCGGCTCGGTGGACTAATCCACGAATATGACCAGGCCGCACGACATTGGATTACCTGTTCGGCACCCACAGGTCACCATCGTGAACGGCCTCGTCGAGGTACGGTCTCGGGGACGTCGTCCGGCGGCTGGTCGCGCGGCATCAGCGAGTGTGCGGTGCGCGGGAGGATCCGCCACCGCTTGGCCCTGGCCAGCTGGTGGACGAACACGTCGTGCTCGTCCCAGTGCGGCCCGAACACCTCCCGCGGTCGCATGGACGCGTAGACGTCCAGTCCGAACCCGAGGTCGAGGACGCGCTCGTACCGGGCGGCGAGAGCGCCCAGCGGCGGGTGCAGCTCGTCGGCCTGGCGCAGCGCGAGGGTGAACCCGGTCGACAGCGACTCCCACAGCCGGGCGGTGTCGACGGTGGTGCGGGCGCGCGCGCCGGACGGTGTGGGTGGTGAGGTAGGACTCCTCCGACAGGTACTCGCCCTCCCCCACGACGCGCAGGCGCGGGGTGCGCAGCTCGTGGTAGGAGCGCAGCCGCTCCAGGTCGGCCCAGCTCAGCAGGCCGGCGAAGCGGTCGGGGTCCCCGGGGACGACGAGGTGCTGCCTGCCGAGGATCGTGCTGAGGAGCAGCAGGCCCAGCGCCGCGGCCGAGAACGCGACGATGCGCCCCGACACCGCGTCGGGCGAAGGCGGTCCCGGCGGGGATGCAAGGCCGGGGCGGACGCCGCGGGATGGACGCCGCGGCGTGGACATCACCGGTGGCGCTGCGGAACCCCTCCGGCGGGCCGCCGGGCACGGTCCATACTCCGCGCGAACGTGAGGAAGGCGCCGACGTGCTCACTCCAGTTGAACGCGTCCGCGCACTTCTCGACGGCGTTGTCCGCAAGGGACGCGAGCGCCGCGGGCGGCTCGTCGAGCCAGGCGCGCGCGACGGCCGCGATGTCGGCGTAGTCGTCGATGGGGATGTAGTCGACCCCCGGCGTGAGGGGCAGTCCGGCCATGGCCTCCGCGCGGGCGATCAGCGGGACCCGGTGGAACACCAGGGTCAGGATGCGGTGCTTGAAACCCCCTCCGACGTGGTCGGCGACGACCCCGAGCCGGAACGTCGCCAGCAGTGCGGTGACGTCGTCGACCCGGCCCAGCACGCGGACGGACGGGTATGCTCTCGTCACCTTCTCCCGGTAGCGCTGCGGCATCGGGCCGGCGATCACGATACGCACCGACTCCCGCGCGCACGTCGGCGCGGCCGCGCGCAGGAGCGCGTCAAGCACCTGCTGTTTCATTGCCGACTGCCGGCCGCCGAGAACGAGGACGTCGCGGTCCGAGGTGGCGTCGAAGTCCTTGTCGTCGACGCGCGCGCCGTCGTAACCCGGCGCCAGCGTGACCACCTTGGCCTGCGGGTAGAGGCGGCGGAGGGTGCGCGCGTCCTCGTCCGTCTCGGCGGTGGTGACGTCGGACTCCGTCACGACGAGGCGCTCGAGCCGCGCGATGCGCCATGCGTCCCACCGGGCGAGCAGGTAGCGCGGCGACGACCGTCCGTGGTCCGCCGCGATGTCGCGCCGCAGGACGGACTCGACGTTGTGCGTGAGGTGGACGACGGGGGGACGGGCACCGCCGCACACGGTCCGCACAGTGCGGACCGCGGACGCCATGGCGATGTAGTCGACGATGACGAGGTCCCAGCACTGCCCGCGCAGGAGGGACTCGAGCGCATCCCGGTACGCGGTGGTGTGGTGCAGGACGGCGAAACCCCGTCGCACCGGGGCGGCCCGCCGGTAGGGCACGCCGACCCAGGTCACCCCGGCCGCCGCGGTGGGCGGGTGGGCGACCGGGTCGGCGTCGTCAGCCGTGTAGCAAACTGCCGTGACCTCGACCCTGTCGGCGGCGGCGAGCTCGCGCAGGATGTTGCCGGTGTAGACCTGCCCGCCCCTGCGCGCGGGGAACGGGGAGCAGTGGGTGACGAACAGGATCCTCGTAGGGGTCACCACCGACCTCCCCGTCCGCGCTGTTCGTTCACCGGCCGGCGCCGTCCGCCGAGGCCCGCCGTCGCCGTTCACTAGTAACCGGTCGGTCCCGGGGCCGCAACAACCCTCACTCGTTCGGCCGCCGACCACGCGGAATGCGGCGCGGCACCGCCCGAGAGAAGATCGAGGAGCACGCGCGGGGCCACAAATGATACCCATTCGGCGGTATGCACTATGCCGATCGTACTTCACTGATCCGCGGCCGGACATTCGCCACCGGGACTGGCGACCGGAATGTCCTGTGGGGATGCTTCAACGCGCCCTTTCGCGAACTAATGGAAGCGCGGGTTTCGGCTGGCGGCGCGGCGCTCTACGCCCCGGCCAACCATGTTGTGGCCTTCACAAAATGCGTCAACGAATTGCTGTGTGATTCTCAACGCCGTAACCAGATGGGTGAGTACGGTTATCGCCGAGTGTGTGAGCACCTGTCCTGGTCGGTGCAGCGCGAAAAGCTCGTCCGGTTTTACGATCACCTGATCGGAGACCGATAGTGTCGGCGCCCTACCATCCAAGTCCAATGTAGCTGTGGTGCTCGCTGAGCGCAGCGGAATCGGGTAGGCGCACCAGATCGACGATGGGGCGGTTTCCGGCGCTCTGGAGTGCCTTGCACACGATTGCGTCCCGCGATCCAACTACACAAATCTCCGCATGCTCAACGACCTCTTGAGCGGAGTCTGCCAGCAATCGCTGCAGATGAGGAAGGCGTGTCTCGACATATTCCCGATTTGCCCCCAATAGGTGGGACAGTGAGACGTTAGCATCGTAAATACGCAGATCGTAGCCCTTTCCTATCAGTCGTTCCGCTAAGTCGACGAAGGGGCTTTTACGAAGGTCGTCGGTGCCAGGTTTGAAGGACAACCCGAACATTCCGACCCGTCGTTTACCAATTTGAGTAATCAGTCCTAGTGCGCGCCGCAGGTGGTGTTCGTTGGATAGCAAGACATTTTCCAGGATCGGCAGGGTCAGGTCAGCCTTGCGGGCAGCGTAAACTAGTCCTCGCAGATCCTTAGGAAGGCACGATCCGCCGAATGAGAAACCCGGTCGCAGGTAGGCCGTCGATATATTGAGCTTCCTGTCAGCGACAAAGATATCCATCACGTCGTGGGAATCGAGTCCAAGGGCACGGCAGATTGATCCGATCTCGTTCGCGAAACCGATCTTCACGCCGTGAAAAGCGTTGTCGACATACTTTGTCATTTCGGCGACCGCTATTGGAACCCGAAAGGTCTGACCTGGAAGGCCATCATGCAGCTCCGCGACAATGTCGCCACTTGCGGGGTCCAGCGCTCCGATCACGATCTTCGAAGGATCATAGAAGTCGCGGACGCTGCTGCCTTCGCGGAGATACTCCGGATTGACTGCAACCCCGAAGTCAAGTCCCGCTTGCAGGCCCGATGCCTTCTCAAGGATAGGAATCAGCAGGCTCTCACACGTTCCAGGCAGCATGGTGCTGCGGAAGACGACCGATTGTCGAGTTTGCTGCTCCCCGATCTGCTTTCCGATCTCATGCGCGACCCGCTCGAGGTACGTTGTGGATAGACTGCCATTCGCCGCAGACGGCGTTCCGACGCACACGAGGCAGACATCGGTCAAGCGGACTGCCTCGGCGACATCGCTGGTTGCCCGTAGACCACCGCTGCTGACAGCCGCCGCGGTAATGTCTCCGATCTGCTCTTCGATGACTGTGGAGCGGCCTTGATTGATGAGTTCGACCTTGCCTGGTTGAACATCGACACCGACCACCTTGTGACCCCGAACAGCAAGACATGCTGCCGAGACGCTGCCAACGTAGCCGAGCCCGAATACGCTCACTCTCATTTCGTCCCGTCCCTCGTTAGAGAACAGCTTGGGACCGGTTCCTTCGGCTGCCAGTCCTCTAGCAGCTGCAGCAACTGCTGCACCGCCCAATCGCCAGCGCACCGGAATCGGATCTGGATCCCTATCCGTACATCGAAGCCGCTTCCTATTTGGCTCGGGTTCGCCACCAGTCTCGACGCAGCGGCCCGACTCTCGTTGTTCCTGATTGTCGCAGATCCCCGGCGGCAGCCTGCGGGAGCGGGTGCTCCTCGCCGAGCGTCCGCCGATAGTGGGTTGAGGGTCTGCTCAAACAGCGGGATGGCCTCCACTAGATGGTTGATTCCGTGAAATTGTTGTTAGTGGTCGTAGACGGTCAGTGATCGTTTGCTGGTGAGGCCGGTGGTCCAGTTGTGCCAGATCCCGGCGGCCATGGCCAGCAGGCGTTGGGCGATCCGAGTGAACATCCCGGCGAGAGTTCGACCGCCGTGGGTCTTGAGGCCAAGTTGGCTTTGAGGGTCTGGTTGACCGATTCGATCCATTAGCGCACGCCGCCGAGGTGGCCATTGCGGTAGGTCTCGTCTTTGCGGTCGGGGCGCAGCAGGTGTAGCCCCATGGCGTCGGCGAGCTGCTTGAATTCTTTGCCGGCGAAGCCCTTGTCGGCCAGCAAGACCTGCCCGGTACGGATGAGGTGGTGGTTGTGCTCCAGGCGGTCACTACCTCGCGTTCTCCGATTTTGGGGTTGGCCAGGCACCACATGATCGGCATCCCATCTCCGGTGCACACCAGGTAGAGCTTGAGTCCCCAGTACCAGCGGGAACACGCAGCCAGGGTGAGGATCGCCTTGCACAGCAAGGGGTGGGCGTTTTTCAACCGCTTGTGGTACCCCGACTGGGCGGGCAGGTAAGGGAACATGGCACGCCATGCGGGGCTGCTGTGGATATGGCGGATCCAGCGGCGTTCGCAGTGATAGCCCTGCAACCCCTGGGCTACTGCCAAGCTGAGCAGTTCGCTGTCGCTGAGCAGGGGTGCCCGGCCACGGTCGACGCGAGCCTCAACCACGTGATCGTCGATCAACACGTACAGCGCGGTCAGAAGGGTGTTCTGCGAAGATCGCCGTAAGCGGATGCCGTCGATCGATGTCCGGGCCGAGTTCATAGCGGCCCCGACGGAGATTCTGGACGAACGCGTGTCCGGCACTGATCACCCGTGCCGAGCGCAGCCGTTTCAGACTGCGCATCGGCCGTAGTCGGGCCTTCAGACGCCCGTGATTGGCTTCGATGGAATTATTGCTGTACTGCTCGGTGACGTGGCAGGCGGCGGGGATCAACTCTTGGATCACTCGCGGATAGGCCGGTGCTCGATCGGTATTCACTTCGGTAGGGCGTGCGCCGTTATCGAGGGCACGAGTGAAGAACCGGCGAGTGGTTACCAGATCCCGCTTGTGGGAGACCAGCACGTCGATGACCTGGCCGTACTGGTCGATCGCCCGATACAGATACACCCACCGCCCCGTTGACTTTGACATATGTTTCGTCTACGAACCAGCGATCTCCCGGGACGTGCCGGCAGGGGCGCCCGCATCTATCAGCAGCGGGGTGAACCGCTGCACCCACCGGTAAATCGTCACATGGTCCGCGGCGATGCCCCGTTCCGCCAGCAACTCCTCCACGTCGCGATAGGACAACCCGTAGCGGAGGTACCAACGCACCGTCAAGATGATCATCCTCGGTGGGAAGCGGGAAACCGGTGAATCCCCGACGACTCCACGAGATTACGGAAGAACTTCGGCTAACCCAGTGATGATAAGGGTAGCGACCAGTGCGTGGATTTCGGCCTTATCCGCCAGCGCGCCACACGTAGCCGTTATCTCCGAGATGGTCATCACTCGGCCAGCCACGAGCGACTCCAGTATTAGAGCAAGGTGCGCACCGGCGCGCTGAACGTGTCCGCCGGCCCGCAGCACCAGGGCATCCCCGTCACGTTCGAGCACTGCCCGGCGAGCCAGCAGCCTGATCTTGAACGGTTCACCTGACAGCGGTGCCGATACTCCGGAACCCGCTAGAGGAAGAGTGAACCCCAGATTCATCCGGTGGCGAGCGTCGCGGTCTGCGAGCATCTGTGCCAGTACGTCAGGCTTGGCCAACTCGGTAGCGATCAATTCACGAATCTGGAAAAGGTACTCCTGTCGAGCCGCCCTATCGTCTTGGCGTGGCACGTCGGCTCGCACTACGTCGTGGTTCCGCAGGCGTCCAACGAGCCAATTCAGTAAATCGACGCCGGTGGCTCGGGTGATTCCGACGGTTAGGTGCAGGGAGGGTCCCTCGACGGCTTGTGCGGCGTGCCACCAGCCGCGAGGTAGATACAGGACCTGACCTTCCTTCAGCAGCAGCTCGAAGACCGATTCAGTAGGAGGAGCCGCGCGCGTCACAATCGGATGATCGACGTCATCGGGCAGCGGCAGCGGTGCGGTCGGGCCATACAGCCACCACCGCTTGGTTCCGGCGACCTGCAGCACGAAAACGTCGTGGTCATCATGGTGGACCGCATAGCTCTCGGAAAGACCGCAGTTGGCATAGGCGTTGACACCAATCCGGTCGCGTAGTTCCCGCTCCAATGCCGTGGCGAGCGCACCAACTCCCCGATGTAGCTGGTCAACCTCGCGTAACCGTAAAGTAACACCACTGGACAGATATGCATTAATCCGTTGCGGACATAACCGCTGCCAGTCGTTGCCCTTGGTCGTCTCCTTCGTCGTATATTCATACTGCGGAATGATGCTGCTGCCCCGCAGCAACCGCAGTTGGGATTCACCCAGCCGGTGGGTAGCAAGGATCTCGTTTAGATCTGCCCACCCGAACAGCCTGACGAACCGATCAGGATCTCCCGGGAAGACATGGAATGTACGCCCGTACACTTGCGTCAGAAACTCCACCGCGCCTAACGGTACTGTCAATTCGTCAAGACACGTCGACATCGGGCGCCCTCTCATTACGGCAAAATATTTGCTAACGGCGAATAGCAGTAGTCATTCTAACGGTCGAGATCAAAGACAGCTTACAGTATACGTTTCGGGCTATGAGCACCTTGCCGTCGACGAAGTCGACAATCACCGTCGAACACGGACCCAGGACACGTGCCCGGAACCAGGCTCCGTCCTCCCAGAGACCGTGAGCGTGGCCACCAGCAATAAAACGAGCACCGCTTGATCTCCTGCTCCGACCCCGTGACCTAGCGCCGAGGCGCACCCCTGTCCCTTGGGGCGGACATCTTCGATCACCCACACCGGCCAGATCGGGCAACAGATCTACAAGATCACAGACTTGATCACCGCCTCGGCAATGGGCCATGACTTCTGCAGACACGCCGAGCACACCTCGATTCACGCCAAGCGCACGCCACAACTCAATATCTCCACAGTCGGTCTGCACACCGACGGACGATGACGTCCCGGCCGGCGCGACCGCGGTGGTTGCATTTGTGGTTGCATTCGCTCGCGATCAGTACGACCCGGGGATGACCGTGCCCGGCGGTTGACCTGCCCATACTGCTGAGGAGGTCACCGCTGATCACCGGGTCGCAGACCTCGAAAGCGCGTGAGGGTTCACGCCCTCCGTGGGTTCAAATCCCACCGCTACCGCCATCTACCAGGACAAACAGTGGCCCTTCACCCACGGAGCGCTCGACGTTCTGCTGTCAGGGTCTCAGTTGTCGGTGTGGGAATTAGGACGCCTGATCTTACCGGCGTCTTCAATCCATCATCCGAGGACTCACCGTCTCATGAACTGTGTGTGGGTGCCGAATGGGCTATCCGTGGCGGTGATCTGCGACATCGCTGGACAGCGGCCGCCTGACATGGTCGTCGGTTATGACGGTACGACTGCTCTATCTGATCTTTTGGCAGCTCGTGGCTTGGCTCAGACTACTGGTCCGTAGCTCCAGGTCGAAGAACGCGGAGATCCTGGTGCTTCGCCACGAGGTCGCCGTGCTCCGGCGCCAGGTCAATCGACCCCGACTGTCCTGGGCCGACCGGGCAGTATTCGCGGCAACGGATCAAACGCCGACCAGTCCTGGGCGGTCTGATCAACAAATACAAACACGCAGCATAACTCCAGCTCAGCGCCCGTGACCGAGTTCTGGACCCCACAGCCTGAGCGCCGTTCCGGTGATCGACGCGGCGCCCAACTCAGGTTCCACGTGTACATCGGCGGCCCCGAAGTAGGGCAAGTGTGACAATGCCTGACCCGTCTACTTAACCGACCCAGGTCACGCTCACCACGACAACGCGGCGTTAATCCTCCAGGATGAGGTAGACGGCGATGCCTTCGCCGGCCCGGCCGAACACAATCTTGCGCATGTTCCCATCGGGTTTGTCCTCACGGTACGGGGGAGCGTCCCATGGGGTTAACTCAACGAAAGTGATCAGCTCGGCGTAGTAGATCAGCGCGATGTCGGTCGCAGACCTCGAAAGCGCGTGAAGGTTCACGCCCTCCGTTGGTTCAAATCCCACCGCTACCGCTCTCTACCAGCGGAAACGACGGATGAACTGACTGCGGTAAGTAAGGAGCACGGGGCCTTACCGCCGTGGCTGCACCATTAAGGCCGCGTTGTCGGCCGGGGTATCAACCGACCAGAACACGGTGAACAGGGTGAGTACGATGAGTTCCATGGAGATCAGCTCCCTCAGCCGTTTAGGCGGTGAGCGGGCGTGCGCCCGCCTCACCGTACGGCGCGCCCTGGTCGGCTCCAGAGGTCTCCGCGTGCCAGGGGCGGAGCGAAGCGGAGAGGCAAAAGTTCTTGGAGCGCAGCGGCCGAAGGCCAAGGAGTTTTGGCCACCCTTGTGGGTGGAGGGGGGCCGGTCACGATGGACGGTTGAGGGAGCGACGAGCGGAGTGAGTTCCTACGAGGTCTGCCCGCGCGGCTTTGAGTGCGGTGAGCGAGACTCGGCCTGTCGGTAATGAACAAACCACCAAGTGCCGGGTGAGGGTGAGTGACGAGACCACGGCGGCACGGGGAGTCGTCGGCGGGTGGTACCGCGCCTACGGGGGGTCGGGCACTTCAGCAGGACCCCGTCGGCCTGCTACCCGATCAGTCGGCGGTTAGCCGCTCGTACCCTGGAATTGGGCGTCCGGGAGTTCTGCACCCGTCAGAAGCTGCCCGCATACTCGACCCCGCAGTGGAACGGGCCTGGGAGGTTTGGCAGGCCGAACGCTACCGGCGCGGCGAGATCGACCAGCAGCCCGCTTACGCCGATAACCCCTTTCGACCACGCTGATTACTCCTACGGGAGTTGTCCAGCAAACTGGATGCTCCGGCGGTGCTGGTGGTTCGGTTGTTACCGAGACCCCGATTCCAGGTCTGAGACCCAGGGCGCCAGAACGGCCCGGCCCCCTTCACCAGGGCCGGGCCGTTCATCGCGTTTCCGTGCTGCTCAGGCTCCCTTAGGTGTCCTGTGGGGTTGCTCGCCTTCTTAGTGTCCTTACCGGTTTTGCCGGGGGAGGCGTCGGAGGGAGATGTGGTTCTATGACTCGCAGCTGCTGCGGATGTCCGGGGGCACGTCCAGTAATGGGTTTCCACAGGTGTCGTTGCCAGTGCCGCCATTGAGCGTATCCTGAGCGCCGTCGAGGCCAGGGCCGCTCAGGGTGTCGTCGCCAGCGAGGCCGTTCAGGGTGTCCATGCCGCCGTTGCCGCTCAACACGTCGTTGCCGGCGCTGCCGGTGAGGGTGTCGTCACCGTCGCCGCCGGTGAGGGTATCGTTGCCGATGCCGCCGGTGATGGTGTCGTTGCCGGCGCCGCCATTGATGGTGTCGTTGAATCCCGTGCCGGTGATGGTGTCGTTGCCGCCGAGGCCGTTAATCGTTTTGCCGGGGTCCGCGCTGGTGCAGTCGATCGTGTCATTCGCGGGGGTTCCGGTCACGGTCGTGGCGGTCTGTGTCACGCCGGGGCCCACAACGCAATTGCTGGCGGCGGAGGCGGCGGGTGCGCCGATAAGCCCGCCCACGCACATAACGCCAGCGACCAGAAGCGGGTATAGTGTTCGTTTTCTCATTTTCTTCTCCATATTCGTACCGGAAGTACATATTGGACGCACCGGAAATCCACATGATTTTGTCGACTTCTGGCTATCCGCGGATCTGGTTATCAGCATGGGTGGGCATGCCGACTTGGGCTGCGTGCTGGTTGGGACCGGTCCCGATGGGGCACTTCCAGCGACCGGCAACTGTTGGGTTCGGGGCGTGGGGGCTTCCCGCCGCCGTGGGTGTCGCTCCTTTCTGTCCTGCCTCGCTAGGAGGGGGATGGCCTGTGCTGCGGGGGTGAGGGCGGCCATGCCCCCGGCGATAACGGTGGCCCGATCAGGGCTCGGGTGATGGTGCGGATGCGTCGCATGACGCCTTCTTTTCTTGGAGTGCAATAGGGAGGTTCCCGCATGGCGCGGCGCGCCAGGGGAGGAGTAAGCGCAGATGAAGCGCAGGCCCGGCTGTCGGGGCTGTCTGCGTTTGATTCAGTTGTGCACGCGAAAAGGCCTCGGCTGGTCGTCTGCATCCGCGCTGATCGCGGTCGCATCAGGTCACCGGGGTCTGGGGTAACACAGGGAACGTTGCGCCCCGATGGTGTCGATGTCGAGGGGTTTCCCGTTGCCTTACCTGATAGGCCCCGGGAAACTCTGTCGAGCAGTGGTGATCGCCGGTGACTGGACTATTCACTGGGTTGGCGCGGAGTGGCATCGTTGGTTGGGCGGTGACCGCTGGCAGTGGTCTTGTGGACCGGTAGAGGCACTGTGGTGGCCCGGGCCGGCCAGGGGTCCCGTACGCTGAGAGTTCGCTGGAATTAGTCCTGGGGATGACCTTGGGGGACGGCGTCGACACGGACGGCACTTCGAACCTGGCCGGGGAAGGGGACCGGCACAAGGTCGGGGCTGAGCTGCGTCGAGTACGTACTAGCGGGGGGATGTCACTGTCGGAGTTGGGCCGTCAGGTGCACTGCACCAAATGGTTTGCTTTTTGATTTTTTGATAGAGATCGGTGGGGTCGATCAGACAACATCGGCCGGGTTATCCGACTGGTTCAGGAGGATCTGATCATGTTCTATATCGGTCGTGGGACCGACCACGCGGGCAGGCGCGCGCCGCGCCGCGCCGGATGTTCTCTCGGCTGGCGTCACTGAACACGATCGGCACGTTGGTTTGCCTCGCGTGCGGCACGCCGTGGGCGCGCTCGTCGCTGTGCCCGCACACCACCGGTATTCCCAGGTCAGGTGAGTGCGCCGCCACGTGGGCGCCGACGTCGCCGGGGCTGCTGGACGCACGTGGACTCGGGTTAAGGCTTGTACTCTAGGAGTACATTCCAGTATTTGGCTGGGGCGCCGAAGTTGCATCCTAGGTATGACTTCACGGTGCCCGCCGATGGTGGATTGTCACCGCTGTATTGGTCGCCACCGAACTCGCACGTAAGCTTGAAACGCCAGTAGGAGTGGGGGTTGGTGTTGTTGGTCACGTGAACTTCCCCTTGTGTCCCATTGAGGTAGCCCACGCAATGGGCTCCGTTGCCGATGCAGTCGACGTCTGAGAGCTCCGCTCGGGAATCATAGAGGGGTATCTTGGCGATTCGCGCACTGCGTGGTGCTGTATTGGGTGGAGGTGAAGCGGTGGGTGCCGTGGAAGCTTCCGCCACGGCTGCTGGTATCGCCAGTGCCACAACCAGCACGGTGAGGGTGCCGCGGGTGATCGAGCGCCGCATATCCATGACATTTTTCTTTCTGCGATATTTGGTGGGTCCGGGTGTAGTCATCAGCATGGGGTGGGGCGCCCCGTCCTGGGCAGCGTGCCGGTAAAGGACCTAGATCGGGCACTTCAGCAGCAGGCACTTCCTGGTGCGGGCAGCGGACTTCCCGGGGCCGGGGCTTGAGCCTGCAGGCGTCGCTCCTCACTGTCCTGCCGGGCCCGGATGAAGCGATTCTACTATCCTGCCTTGCCCGGAGGGGGTGATTCGGAGAGGTCAGTGTGGGGGTCGTAACACTGGTGTCGCGGGTTTCCCGTTGCCTTGACCGATGGGCAACGGGAAACCCTGGTTGAGGAGTGGCGATCGCCGGTGACGGACTATTCACTGGACTGGCGCGAAGCGGCATCGTCGGTTGGGTGGGAGACCGTGGTGACCGCTGGCGGTGCTCTGGTGGGCACGGAGAGAAACGGTGCTGGCCCGGGCCAGGAGTCCCCGTACGCTGACAGATCCCGGGGATTAGTCATTGGGAGACGGCATTGCGGGACGGCATCGACATGGCCGGCACTTCAGCCCTGGCCGCGGACCAGGCCTGGCACACGATCGGGGCTGAGTTGCGCCGACTACGGACCGACCAGGGGATGTCACTATCGGAGTTGGCCCGCCGGGTGAACTACAGCAAGGGCTATTTGAGCAAGATTGAGAACGGGAAGAAGCGGATTACCCCGGAGGTGGCTCAGCTCGCGGATGAGGTGTTGGAGACCGGTGGTGTGCTGGCCGCGCTTCTTCCTACTCCCCAAAGCCCGCTGCTGGTCGATGGCGAACCCGAACTGAGGGGTACTGAGGTCTGCCCCTATCCGGGGTTGGCCGCCTTCGGTCCCCTGGAGGTCCGGTGGTTTTTCGGTCGGGATCAGGCCACCAGTGATCTGATTAGCCGGCTTGATGATCGGCTGGCCGGGGGTGGGGTGCTGGCGGTGGTGGGCCCGTCCGGGGCGGGAAAGTCCTCATTGTTGGCCGCCGGGTTGATCCCGGCCCTGGCCCGGGGGGCATTGCCCGGCTCGGGGGCCTGGCCGGTGGTGGTCACCACTCCGGGTGCGCATCCGCTGGCCACCCTCACAGCCCTGCTGGCCCAGCGGACCGGGGCCGATCCTGCCGAGGCTACCGTTGATCCGGAGTGCTTCGCTGTGTTCCTGGCTGCCACGGTGGCCGACCATGGTGGGAAACAGGGGGAAACGTCCATCTCAGCGCGGATCGTGCTGATCGTGGATCAGTTCGAGGAAACCTTCACCGAGTGCCAGCAGGAGACCGAGCGCCAGGCGTTCATCACCGCGCTGTCGACCGCGGCGCAGAGCGCGGCGGTGCTGGTCGTGCTCGGAGTGCGAGCTGATTTCTACGGCTCGTGCCTGGCGTATCCGGTGCTGCTGCCCGCGTTGCAGGCCCCGGTGGCGCTGGGGCCGATGAGCACCGACCAGCTCCGGGCGATCATCACCGGCCCGGCCGCGACCGAAGGCCTCCACGTCGAGCACGGCCTAGTCGAGCTGCTACTGGGCGATCTCGGGGTGACCGATGATCCCGGCAGCGAGGCGGCCAGCTACTACCCGGGCGCGTTGCCACTACTGGCGCACGCGCTGCGAGCGACCTGGCGGCAACGCAGCGACCGAACGCTGACCGTGGCCGGCTATCGGCGCACCGGTGGCATCCGCGAGGCGATCGTCACCACCGCCGAACACGCCTATACCCAGCTCAGCCCGCCCGAGCAGCAGATCGCCCAGCAGATACTGCTGCGCCTGGTGGCGGTGGGCGACCAGACCGGCGAGATCCGCCGTCGGATCCCACGCGACCGGCTCCTCCACGCCTTGCCCGCCACCATCGAGGCGACCGAGAAGGTCCTGGAAACCTTCGGCCGGGCCAGGCTGCTCACCTTCGACACCGACAGTGATGTCGACAGTGTGGAGATCACCCACGATGCCCTACTGCGGGCCTGGCCCCGACTGGCCAGCTGGATCAGCGCCGATCGTGACGGGCTGCGCACCCATCAGTCGCTGTCCGAGGCCGCCGAAAGGTGGCAGGCTGAAGACCGCGATCCTTTCCTGTTGTATCGCGGTTCCCGATTGGCCATCGCCCAGGACTGGGCCGCCGACCCCGGGCGTAAGGCCCAGCTCAACGCATCAGAAGAGGCCTACCTCAAGGCCAGCATCGACCAAAAGCAGCGCGAGCAGCAAGCCGAACAGCGCCGTACCCGACGCCTCCACACAGCGGTGGGCGTGCTGGCCGTCGTGGTGCTTCTCACTGGGGTTATCGCCTTTCAGCAGTACCAGATCGCACTGAGACAGCATGACCTGGCCCTCGCCAGCAAGCTTGACGCCACGTCCCGGTCCCTGGCCACCACGCAACCGGATGCCGCGATGCTGTTGGCCGTGGAGGCGTTCCATCTCACGCCAGTGCCGGAAACGCGTGGCACACTGTTGAGCGCGCAAAGCCAGTACTTCGCCGGCCAACTGCTCGGCCATATCGGCATCATCCACAGTGCAATGTTCAGCCACGATGGCCGCGTTCTAGTCACCGCCGGTGCCGATGGCACCGCGCGACTATGGGATGTGGCCAGCCACCAACCCCTCACCCCACTGGAGGGCCACGCCGACCGCCTCTTCGACGCCCAGTTCAGCCCGGATGATCGCATCCTGGCCACCGCCGGCAAAGACGGCACCGCGCGACTCTGGGACACAGCCAGCCACCAACAGATCGCCACCCTCACCACCGGCGGCCCCGGCCACGCCCTCTCCGAGGCAACGTTCAGCCCCGATGGCCGAATTCTGGTCACCACCGGTCACGATGGCACCGCGCGACTATGGGATACAGTCAGCCACTATCAGATCACCACGCTGACCGGGCACACCGGCCCCGTCTACGGCGCGCAGTTCAGCCCCGACGATCGCGTTCTGGCCACTGCGGGCGACGATGGCACCGCGCGGCTCTGGGATGTCGCCAGCCACACCCAGATCACCACGCTGACCGGGCACATCGGTCGCATCAACAACGCGGCCTTCAGCCCCGACGGGCACACACTGGCCACCGTCGGCGACGACACCACGATCACACTGTGGGATGTCGCCAGCCACCACCGAATCACCACCCTGACCGGTCACACCGGCCCCGTCAACGCTGCGGCGTTCAGTCCCGACGGGCACCTCCTGGTCACCGGCAGCGACGATGGCACCGCGCGGCTGTGGGATATCACCACTCACCAGCAAGTCGGTACTCTCCAGGGCACCAGCTCCATCACCGGAGTAGCGTTCAGCCCCGACGGGCATACCGTAGCCACTGCCGGTGAAGACGCCATCGCGAGGCTGTGGAACACCGGCGGCCCGATCCTCCTCCCCTCTCCACCCGCCCTCGGTTACGACCTGGTGTTCAGCCCCGATGGCCGCATTCTGTCTACCGCTGGCGAGGATGGCACCACGCGACTATGGGATACGGCCAGCCGACACCAAATCGCCACCCTGACCGGCCACACCGGCGCCATCTACGCTATGGCGTTCAGCCCCGACGGGCGCATCCTGGCCACCGCCAGCGCAGATAGCACCGCGCGACTATGGGATACCACCACCCACCACCCCATCGCCACGCTCAACGGTCACGCTGACGTCATCCGCAGTGTGGCATTCAGCCCCGACGGACACACGCTGGTCACCGCCGGCGACGATGCCACAGTACGGCTCTGGGATACCACCACCCACCACCCCACCACCACGCTCACCAGCCACACCGGCACCGTCTACGCCGCAACGTTCAGCCCCGACGGGCGCAGTCTGGCCACCGCCGGTGATGACGCCATCGTACGGCTCTGGGATACCACCACCCACCACCCCATCGCCACGCTCACCGGACGCCCCGGCACCATCAACAAAGCGGTATTCAGCCCCGATGGCCACATCCTCGCCACCGCAAGCTCAGATGGCACCGCGCGACTATGGAACACCGCCACCCACCAACCCATCGCCACCCTGACCGGGCACACCGGAAGAGTCAACACCGTGGCATTCAGCCCCGACGGCCACACCCTGGTCACCGCCAGCAGCGACACAACGGCGAAACTGTGGAACGTAGACAGCCAGCAGCTGATCGCCACGCTCACCGGACACACCGACGTCGTCTACAGCGCGGCATTCAGCCCGAATGGCCCCCTTCTCGCCACAGCAGGCGGTGACCGCACTGTACGGGTAGCTATTCAGTAGGGGCGGCGGCTGGTGGTAGCCAGGCGCCGGTGGTGAACAGCTGCTCGAGGACGTCAAGGCTGGTCATGCCCCATTTGGTGGCGGTGGACAGGTAGGAGCGCACGATGGCGAAGTCGGCGAGGCCGGCTAGGGTGCGCCAGCAGCCGCCCGAGGTGCGTTGCTGGACTTTGACCGGTCTGACGTCGCGTTCGGCGAGATTGTTTGTCCAGGGCACGGCGAGATCGACCACGAATCGCAGGATCATGGCCTCGTGGTCGCGGAAACGCCGAGCCAGGCGTAGCGCGTCACGGGCGTGAGGTCCTGCGCGGGCGGCGTTGGCCTGGATACCCAGCTGGGCCGCGCCGCGGTAGTGGTTACGGATCTGGGCTAGTGCGGCGTCGTCGAGGGTGTCGTGTCCGGCGGCGCGGGCGGCGGTGGTCTGCTGGTGGGCGTCGGTGAGGGTGTCGGCCATTGCCTGCGCCCACAGTTGCTGTTCGGGGTCGGCGGTGTGCACCGCACGAAGATCACGCAGGAGATGAGCACCGCACCACGCGTGATGAGCCTGGATGAGATGGGCGTACCCGGCGTAGCCGTCACGCACGATCGTGCCGCCGTAGCCGGGGGGCACCTGCCCGGCGTCGATGTCGGCGCTGCTGCGTCCCCCCGTGTGCATCACGGTCAAAAACTCGGTGCACGCCACGTGCACGTAGGTCAACCCGCCCGCTGCCCGACCTGGTGTCTCATCGGCGTGCAGGACCCCGACCGAGCGCAGCAGCTGTTGGACCCGGGGCAGAAATGTCGCCTCCAGTAACCGGGCAGCCCGGGCCCGCACCCCGGCCATGAACCCCGTGGACACTCCCACCCCGAGCAGCGAACCCATCAGCATCGCCGCCCGACCCACCGGCAGGTAGTGCCCGCACAGCAGCTCCGCCGCCCGCGCCAACACCCCGGGCCCGTAGCACGCTCGGCCGCGCACGAACCCCGGCGCAGCACCCGTGCCCGGCGTCCCACACCGCGGACAGACCCGATTGACCAGCTGGTACTCGGTCACCCGCGGCGGCGGCGGTGGGCGCACATCGCTCACCTGACGACGCTCCACCCCGGCCACCGGGGCACCCGACAGGTCCTGTCCACAACCGCCGCAGCAGGCCGGATCACAGGTGATCACCTCATCCGGGTCATCCACCAACGGCATCGTCGACCCCGGATCCCCCGGCTGCTTACCCGGCCGGCGCCCCGACGACTTACGCGACGACCGCGACACCGGCTTGCGGTAAGGCGAGTCCGAAGACGGCGGCCTGTTCGAGGTCGAGGAATCCTTACCCAGCCGCCGCTCCAACTCCGCGATCCGCTGCTCCTGGGCCGCGATCACCTCCCGCAAACCCGCGTTGGCCTCCCACAGCTCCACAACCAGCGCGCGCAACTCCTCCACCGAGGTGGGAAGGCTCGCAACACCCGGACCGCCGGACATGCCACCACATGATCAGCATCAACCAGTAAGATCAAGCCGACACTCCGCAACCCGTCCCAGACACCTCAGCAGTCCTCCCGCCCCGAGCGTGCTGAATAGCTACCTGTACGGCTATGGGACCTCAACCTCAATCGAGTTACCGACCACATCTGCCACATCATCGGAACCGTCAACCCCGCCCAATGGACCCCCCTCATCCCCGAACTGCCCTACCAACCCACCTGCCACTGAACCCGATGAACAGGCCACTGCGCGCACGGCATCTGAGATGAGACGCGGAACACCGCAGAGGCAAATCCTAGCTTAAGGAGTCGGAATGGAACAACAAATCCACTCAAGTTGACATCGTCGCAGGTCACGGGCTCAATAATACCTTCAATTGGATTACTTATTTTATTCCGACTACTTAGGTCTCATTTGGGGTCTCAGTCGCTGAGGATCGTGGACGTTCGCAGAAGACCGTTCCAAGTGCGTGGCCTGCTGAAACAGACCAGGCGATCTGGGTTGAACTGCCAGTCGCAGACCTCGAAAGCGCGTGAGGGTTCACGCCCTCCGTGGGTTCAAATCCCACCGATACCGCCATCTACCAGGTGCGGATGATTGCATTTGTCTGTGCACGGCGGAGGGCTAGCCGACGTCCCTTAGCGACCCGTACCGGGCGATACGCGCGTTGCTGACTCCGGGGGCAGCCACGGTCGTGGCGCTCAACAAGACGACGCAGTCGCCGGCTTCATCCATGAGTTCGCCAACGGTGTAACGGTATATCTGGCCATCTTGCTGAACTCTTTGTGGCGCCTGAGAGCCGCAGCAGGGGGCCTCGGACGCCAGCTCCTGGCTGAGACCATCCGGCGGTGCCGTGTTGGCCGCATGACACTGATCACCGACACCGCTGAAGGCTTGGTGAGCCGCCACTATGTGGGACGATTTACGAGGGGGGTCACCAACCCCTTCTGACTCTGCCCCTTGTTCTGCACATTCTGCGGCCCGGTCACTGGTTGCTTCTGGTTCCTCACTGGTGAGTGCGGGCGGAGCGGGGGTTGAGCGGATCGACGGTGTTCGGGTTGGGAGGGTTTGGGTGGTACAGGGAGCGGATTCCGGCGTCCACAACGGCAACCACCGGGACGGCGAGCAGCGCGCCGATGACGCCGATGAGTAGGAAACCGGTCGCTACTGGGAGGACCACCGCCAAGGGGTGCAGCCGGACCGCCCGGCCAAGCAGGAGGGGTTGCAGCACGTGGCCCTCCAACTCACCGACCAAGACCAGTACCAGCACCACCCACGCCGCAGCCAGCAAGCCCTTGGCCACCAAAGCGATCAGCACCGCGATGACCCCTGTCACGATCGCGCCCACGAACGGGATGAACGCGCCGAAGAACACCAACACCACCAGTGGAACCACCAACGGCACCCCGATCACCCACAACCCCAACCCGACCACCAGCGCGTCGGTGGCCGCAACCAGGGTGACCGCTCTCGTGTAACTGACCAAAGCCGCGAAAGCCCGCCGGCCGGCCACGTTCACTCGGTCCCGGCCCTTCTGGGGAATCCCCTGCAGCACGAACTCCCAAATCCGGGCCCCGTCGTAGAGGAAGAAGATCAGAGTGAAGATGGCCAGCAGCGCGCTCGCTGCGATTTCGCCCACGGTGCTGGCCACTCCCAGCGCCCCCGAGGTCATCGCGGCCTGGCTGGATCTCAAGGCTTGGACGATGCTGGCGCCCAGGTTGTCCAACTGCGGCACCGAAAGGTGCAGTGGACCGCGTGCCAGCCAGTCCCTGATCTGCGAGAAGCTCTGCCCCAACTGGGCCTGAAGAGCCGGCAGCCCCGCGAGGAAGGCCACCACCAGCCCATAGAGCACCCCACCCAGGACAACCAGTCCACCGACCACGACCACTGCGGTAGCCAGGCCACGGGGCACCCAGCGGAACCCCGACAGCAGGCGCACCGCTGGGGCCAGGAGGGCGGCCAGCAGCACCGCCACCGCCACTGGAATCACAATGAACTGCACCCGACTGATCACCCAGGCCAGTGCGGCCACCGTGATCAATACCACCACCAGCCGCCACCCGATCGCAGCCGCCACCCGCAACCCGACTGGAACCCGTCCCAGCACTTCTCCACTGGAGCTAGGCACCAGGCCGTTGCCGACCGGACCATCCGAGCCCACCCCTGACCCCGCCACCACCACACCCCTCCCCGCCGACGCCCACATCAGCCAGACCCCCGTGCCAGTCAGCGATCCGCTCGCAGAGACGACACCACGCTGATGCCCGCTCTAGCCGCGCATCACTGCCCAGTGATGCACCGTGCTTGTACCCCGCCCACAGCGAGAGATCGAGCCAGCGCCCGTGCCAGATGCGGCGGCGACCGACGCAGCACAGCGGGAGGCACGGGACACCAATCCTCACCCCCCACGAAGACCTCAACCTTCAATCGCAGGTCACACCCTATTCGCACTGGATGGCGGGTCAAAAGATTCGAACCTTCGAAGGCATCGGCCGACAGATTTTGCGCAACTGGACTACCTCGAAGCCGAACACCTCATAGAACCGGCCCGACTCCTACAGGTTGACCGAGGTGCCGGTCCATTCGCACCCCGCGCCGGTGAGCAAGATCGACCCGTGAGTTCGGTTGGCGATCGTCCGGTCCAGCGCCCGTCCCACTACCTCCGGTAGCGACACGCACGACCTTGGAGCCTGGCCGCACGGCCGCAGACCCGGTGACCGTGCTCTCCCCACGTCCTGGATGTCTACGCTAGGCATTGAAGATCCGGAAAGATGCGCCACCATCGACTACTAACGGGGTTTCACCCCAGCCCGACGAGCCATGCCGTGGTCGGCTTCCGTTTTTAGGCCAGGCTCACGCAGGGACCCGCGGTCAGGGCGACCGACCGCCGCCACTCGCTTCGCCTAGATATGTTGACCATGACGCGAAGTGCGTATGTGCAGGTCAGGTGCGCTGTCGTTGCGCTGTGGAGCGAGCGCCCTCCACGCTACGCCCATCAGATCTGACCCGCGAGCACCAAACTTGACTCGATCTTACCGACTTTGCCGGACTTAGCCAGCTAGCGACCCTTGGACGCTAGGCGCTTGCGGGACCCCGATCGACAAAATGTTGTCTATGCTGCGGCGGCTCCGGGGGTGGTGATGCCCAGGTCGTGGAAGAGGGTTTGCATGTTGATGCGCAGGTTCTCGTAGTCACGGTCGACGCGGGTCCAGATGGCGGGTTTGCGTCCCATCCGGGGGCTTCGGATGCCGGCGAGGATGGGGCTGATGACGTGGTCGCGCAGGGTGAGCAGGGCGGTGATGATCCGGGCTGGTTGTGGCGGTAGGTGGTAGCGGTGGGACCGGCCGGGTTTGACGATGAGGTCTTTGCCGCGCAGTTTGCGGAGGTCGTATGCGGCTTGGCGGGTGGTGTAGGTGGTCTGCCCGGTCATGGTGTGGACCTTGGTGGCCAGGTCTGTGACGGTGAATCCGCCCGGTGCTGCGGCCAGGGCGAGGACCGCGGCCAGGGTGGCGCGGATCCGTGGTTTGTTCAGGTCGATGCCGCCGATTCGGGTTGCTCCGATCCGGGAGGGCAGCGGCAGCTGATCGAGGGTGTCCTCGGGTAGGAAGCCGGCATCGACGCAGTCCAGGGTGGTGGTGAAGCGGTCAACCATGCCGGCCAGCTTGCCGATGATCTCGGGGAAGCGGTCCAGGACGCGGCCGCAGCGTAGTTGTTTGGTGTTGTGGGTGATCGCTTCAAAGCGCAGCACGTGCTCGCCTTTGGTGTATGCCTTCAACGTCAAGAGCCCGAAGTGGACCTTGAACATGGTCAGGTCATACCGAGGTGTCTCGGTCATGGCTGCGAGCTGAAGTGACAGCTCGGAGCGGCCGGGGCGTTGCTTCGCGCCGAACAGGGTCCGCAGGGTGGGCACGTCCAAGCGGGCACGGGTCCGATCAACGATGCGGTCGAACACCTTCTCCATCTGAGCGCCGACCTTGAATATCAGGTTGCGGCTGTATTCGGCTTGGTAGACCGAGTAGCCGTAGGTGAAACCACTGCGGGCCTGCTCATCGAGATCCAGCCCGAAGCACAGGCAGGCCGAATAGATCCACCGGTCGCAGACCTGGCTCAGGCGCCCTATCGTCGCGGACTGCGACAAGGTGTCTGCGACCTGAGCCAGGCCTGCGGGGTCGGCAACCCGGGTGAAGCAGTTGCCTTGTTTAGTGAACCCGATCCCAGCCGCCTGCGCCGCGGCGGCAACGTACTCGTGCCCGTTGAGGATGACCTGCGCGGCGAACGGGGGATGCCCGGACATCTTGATCGTCACATGACCCCACTCGGGATCCATGATGTGAAACGAGTAGTGGTTGACGAAGGCCATCTTCTTGGCCAGGTTGACGATCACCCCGCTACTTTTGGAGCGGGTGACCTCCCACACCGCCGCCGAGGCCCGTGCCACCAGGATGAGAAACACCCCTGGTCCCACAGTGTGCGTGGCCAGGTACTCCTCGGCGAGTTGATGCTTACGCTCACCACGCTTGCAGTCGATCACCGGGACCTGGTGAGCGTTGGCCCAGGACCGCACCCGACGAGCGAACCGGCCGGCCATCCGCATCAAATGCGTGTTGTCCAGCTGCTCATCACTACCGCCATGCAGCCGCCGCCACCACACCCGAAACCCACCCGGGTTATGCCCCAGCGAGAAGTAGGCGTTAAGCACGATACGATCCACGCAGTCATAACTGCCCGCCAGCAGATCCCCGTAACGTTCGGTGAGCTCATCAACCACCGCGGCACACTATGAGTAGCGACCACACCACGATCACACCGGCGGCCGACGCTGCCCCGCAGGGGCCATCCCTTCCGAGCGCAGTCTCGGACAGGACGTAGCGACCCTTGGACGCTAGCTTCCCCGGTGCCTCTGGGACGTTCACGGCCTCGTCGCTACGAGCCGCGACGCGGTTACCCACATCGGGGATCGCACCTGTCATGATTGTCTGCGGGACTTTCTTCAGGAGCTGACTTATGAGTCGACCCGACGACAGTGTTGCCGGTGGGGTGCGGGCCAAGCTTGATCGATTGGACTCTTATCAGCGACGACACCCGGCTCTGGGTGTGCCGATCGCCGTGGCCCGTAAGTTTTTCGAGGACGAGTCGATCAATCTTGCCGCCGTGATCGCCTTTTGGGCGTTCTTCTCGATCTTTCCGCTGCTCCTCATCTTTGTCACCCTGCTCGGCTACTTCCTGCCGCCCAGCCTGCAAGGTGACGTGCTGCGCAGCGCAGCCAGCTTTTTCCCGCTGCTGAGCACGGACTCGGTGGGGCGCCTGAGCGGCCAGTGGTGGACACTTGTGGTCGGCATCCTCAGCGCGGTGTGGAGCAGTTCATTCGTGGTCATCGCGATCCAGTCGGCGTTCAACTCGGTGTGGGAAATCCCTCATGCCCAGCGGCCCAGCTTCGGTGCGCAGATCAAATGCGGCCTGTTCGCGCTGGGCGCCATCGCGCTCGGCCTGGTCGTCAGCACGGTGATCAGCAGCTACCTCACCGCTACCGCCACCGGGACCGGTCTCGGCGTGGTCGCTCGCCTCGCCGGCTACCTCATCGCAGTCGCGCTGGACGTGGGGCTGTTCATCGTGGCCTTCCGCCTGCTCACCGACCGTGACGTTTCTACCCGCGACGTGCTGCCGGGTGCACTGCTGTCAGGCATCGTCTTCTGGCTGCTCCAGCAGCTGTCCTCACTGATCATCTTTCGATACCTGCACAACGCCGAGAGGATCTACGGCAGTTACGCCACCGTCATCACCATGTTGACGTGGTTCTACTCGCAAAGCGTCATCACCTTGGTCGGTGCGCAGCTCAACGTGGTACTCAAGGAACGGCTACACCCCCGCCCACTGATCCCCGCCCCCGCCACCGAAGCCGATCATCGAGCCTACGACGCCTATGCCAAGGAACGCACCTACCACCACGACCAACGAGTCCACACCGAGGTCCAGCAGTGTGACTCCGACGAGTAATAATAAGTTCCGGATATTTCGAAGTCTGCGAAGAAAAGTCGATCCGGACCGTCATGGTGATGTGAAGTCGCTCTCGACCGGGAACCGCGTGGCAGCAAGAACCCCAGAGACGATGATAGAACGTGGCCAAACGCTCCCGAATCACAAATTAACTGATTGGCGCCGCTACCAGAAAGATGATCGTCGGTGGACCCCCTCGACCCCACACTGCTGCACCGCGATGACGTGCGCGCTGCCCTGGTCGCCCGTGACATCGGTGCGCTCTACAGACTGCTCTGGCACTCTGGAGTGAGCCAACGCCAGATCGCGCGGCTGACCGGTCAGTCACAGTCGGAGGTATGCGAGATCATCGCCGGCCGCCAGGTGCGGGATGTACACGTGCTCCAACGCATCGCTGACGGACTCGGAGTACCCCGAGCATGGATGGGCCTGAGCTACGGTGACGACAGGTTGGACTCTCCTCCGGTCAAGGAGGTGGACGAGGCTATGAAACGGCGCGCCCTCTTCGCCGCCGTCACGGCGGTAGCCATAGGCCAAGCGGTAGACGGGATAGGCGAACCGATCGAGATCCCCCCTCCTCCCACCGAGAGAGCGCTGCCCTCACGCCTGGGCATGTCCCATATCCACGTCGTCCGGGCGGTCACCGACCAACTCAACGGGGTGACGCGGTACTACGGTGGTCAGGCCGATTTGTTCGCCGCCGCAGCGACCCTCTACACCCGATGGATGCAGGTACCCGCGACCAAGGCGATCAAGACCCAGCTGGCCGCGGCCCTAGCCGACCTCCACACCGACGCAGGCTGGTGCTGCTACGACGAGGGCGTGGACGGAACAGGCCACTTCATCCGCGCCCTCGGGCTCGCCGATGAGGCCAAAGACGCCTACAGCATCGCCAACGCCGCCTGGCAGGCTGGGCTGACACTGGTCCGCAGCGGACATCCCAATGACGCGCTCAAGCACTTCCAACTTGGGCAATTCCGCCTCGACGGATCCTGCAAGTCCACAACTCGGCACGTCAACGAGTCCCGAATACCGACCGTCACCGCGCGGCTGGCCCGACAATCCGCGACCGCCTACGCGCTGCTGAGCCACCCCCGCCAAGCCACCCGCTGCCTCGCCGAAGCCGACGACGGAGGGGCACCTCGCAATGCCTTCGAACGCGCAGGCGCCGATCTGGTGACCGCGGGAATCCAACTCGACCTAGGAGGGCGCTGAAGAAGCCGGTTCGTGGGCTCGGTGGTGGCCCGGCCGGACTGCGCGCGGTACCCGGGGAATTGGTGGTGGGTGGTCGCGGCCGGGCCGAGCACGGCAGGTTGGGGCGGGAGCGCCCGCGGTTGGGCTGCCCGGAGTACTCGGTGGGCCCTCCTTTCGGTGGTCCTGGGCGCCCTGGGGCCGGTCAGGTGGCCAGGACCCAGGTTCGGTCGACGCGGGTGAGACCGCGGCCGAGGAGGTTGCGCAGGTTCAGCGCGGCGGTGCGGCACTTGAGCCAGGCGTTGTTCTTGGTAGTGCCGCGGTAGCGCAGCTTGATCCGCCGCCCGCTGTGGGTGGCGACCTGGGAGACGGTGCGTTCGGTGTTGGGCCGGTAGGTTCGGTAGTCCTCGCGCAGGGCGGGGTCAGCCGCCCAGTCCGCGCGGACCGCGCGCAGTAGGTCGTCGCGTTCGTGGCCGACCATCGTGCGTCCGCTCTGGGCTGTGGTGCACGCTGCGCGCAGCGGGCAGTCGCGGCACAACGCACCGAAGGTCACCATCTGGGTCGCTGACACCGGCCGGGTCTGACCGGCCGGGCAGGTGACCGTGCCGGCGCCCTCATCGACGGTGAAGTCGTCGAGGGTGAATCCGCCGGCGACCGCCGGCTGCACCGGCTTGGGCTTGATCACCGGGCGGTGCCCGGCCCGCTCGATCTCACCACGCAGCTCACCCGTGCCATAGGCCGAGTCGCCGTACCCGCGGGTTCCAGAATTCGGCCCGTGCCGCTGACCTGGGAGATCGGCGGGCTCCGGCGGGCAGGGCATGATCGTGTGCCGTGTCGTTGCGTCTACTCTGCCTGGTCTTCCTCCGACTGCTGAACCTGCTGTTGTTGCTCGGTCGCTGTCGGCGTCCAAGAACATCGAACTCCTGGTGCTACGCCACGAAATCACCGTGCTGCGTAGAGCCAACCCGAAGCCCCGTCTGGACTGGGCGGATCGAGCGGTGTTCGCCGCGCTGGTCCGGGTTCTGCCCACGATGCTGCGCAGGCATCGCTTGGTCACGCCGGGCACGATCCTGCGCTGGCATCGTCTCCTGGTCGCCAAAAAATGGACGTATCCCCACCGTCCCGGGCGTCCCTTGGATTCGAATACTTAAGCAGGACGAACTCGACGCATACGAGCGTGACGCGCTAGTGAGCGCGGTAGGTGTCGCGGCGGTGGCTGATATCTCGGATGGTCACGCGGTGTTGCGTCTCATCGATGACGTAGAGCACACGCCATTCCTGCATTACTCGTGCCGAGTACACGCCGTGGTATGGCTTATCCAGTTCCTTGCCGACTCGCTGCGGATTGTCTGCCAAGGGGCCATTGATGAACTCCGACGCGCCGATGACCACCTCAAGGGGGAGTCGTTCAGCCAGGGCGCGACGGGCGGTGCGAGTCAGGTCGATCTCGTAGGGCTGGCCGGTCACCGGCCCTCACGGGCGACCCGCTCAGCGACCAGGGCGCGGACCGCGTCGCGGCCAAACACCACCGGTTCGGTGTCGGCCAAAGCCCGGACGGCCTCCGGGTCGGACAGCACCTCGATCGTCTCGCGCAACCGCTCCAGCTCACCGGAAGGCACGACGTCGGCCACATGCTCACCGTGTGCGATCACCGCGACGGTCTCGCCGTTCTCGGCACGGCGCACAGCATCGTGCCACGCCTCGAACCCGTCCGTCGAGACGCTCACCGGCTGCTGATTCATGCCATCATCGTAGAGCCTCACCAGCAGCGGAAGGGGAACGTGCTGGTGCTCCAAGAGATCGTCAGTCGAGACGACGCGGACCGGTCCGGTAAGCGAGGCTCTACGGGGGTGAGACGGGCTCGCTGGGGATGGGCCGACAGGGGTCTACCCCCCACTACCGCGCTGGTCAGGGCCCGTTACCTAGGGGTTACCAGAGTAGAGGGCCCCCGCTACCTGCCACTGGATGGCAGGTAGCGGGGTGGTAAACCCCCGGCCCGGTGCCTCGACGGCGGCGGGCTCGCCAGCTCGCCCTCCCTCTACCGTCTCAGTTTCCGTCTCAGTTCATGCCCGTACGGGGAGGCCCCCACGTACCATCCTTCGCTGAACCCGCAGGACAACATGTGTCGAAACGGCCGCAAACGGGGAGGGACGGACCTCGAAAGCGCGTGAGGGTTCACGCCCTCCGTGAGTTCACATCCCACCGCTACCGCCATCTACCAGGTAAAACACTGGTCATCTGATTTTACCGGTGGCCGTTGTCTGCGCGGCTGGTTGCATTTGTCTGCCACGACGGAGGACTAGCCAACGTCCACCTAGCGACCCGCACCGGGCGATACGCGCGTTTCTAACACCGGGAGCAGCCACGGTCGTGGCGCTCGACAAGACGACACAGTCGTCGGCTTTCGCCCACGCCTTGCCACGTGGCGACCGAAATAGTCGACTTCCTCGTGGTAGTGCAGGAATCCGAGCAGTAGCAGGTTCACCCCGAGGCGCTTGTAGGCGACGATGCGCTGCGCGATCTGCTCCGGCGTCCCGATCAGCCGGGTTCGGAAGCCGTCGTTGTACTGGACGAGATCCTCAAACGATGAGTCCGCCCACATACCCGTGGAGTTCGATGTGGACGCACCGGCCTGGGTCACCGCGTCGCGGAAACCCTCCACCGCAGGCCGGCCATCCGTCGGGCAGCCGTCGAGTTGCCGCCCTGGAAGATCTCCGGGTGCGGCCGAGCGGCGGTACTGAGCGGCTTGGGTTGAGTGAGAAGTTCCGAAACCGGTAGAAGTCACCGGCGAAGGAGAAGTCGTCCTCAGTCCAGACGCCCCGCAGCGCTCGGATGAACTCCTCCGAGCGGCGGTAACGTTCGTCGTGCTCAGCCACGGCTCACCGAGCGCGGTGAATTCTGCCTTGAACCACCCACTGACCACATTGACTGCGAAGCGGCCGCGGGACAGATGGTCCGCGGTAGCGCCGAGCTTGGCGAGCACTCCGGGGTGCCACAGCCCGGGATGGACCGCGGCGATGACCTTGAGCCGTTCGGTGGCCAGCACTGTAGCAGTGCGAGGCTGAAGCTGCTCGACTCATGCTGGTACTCCGCGCCGTAGCTGGCCATGTAGCGCACCTGGCTCAGCGCATAGTCGAAGCCGGCACGCTCGGCCCGCACCGCCAACTCCTTGTTGTACTCAAACCCCCAATCGGTGCTCTGGTCGATAGTGCTCGTGACCAGCCCACCGCTCACGTTCGGAACCCAATAGGCGAACTTCAGTTGCTCTGCCGTCGCGTTTTTTGACATAGCGGATCTCCTGGGAGCGGCTGCAACGATCCGGATACCGCGAAATGACACACGAACCCGAACGATGCGAGTTGAGCACATGCCGCGGCGACTGGTCCGGGAAGAGAAGCGGGAACGGTGGCGGGTCTTCCCACCATGACGAGCGGTCGGTAATCGGTCATACGCGTGTCACGAGCCTCGCGCGGACGTACCGGTAACGATGAAGGTGAGCAGCCTAGAGACTGAACCTACCGTGCGCGGGGCGCAGTATCATCAAGGACGACAGGCGTGCGAGACAGCACGGGCATAATCCACGTACCGCCTCTTGGTAAGCACCTGTTCGAACACAAACTCACCACACCAGATCAACAACAGTCCTGTCAGCTTCAGCGAAGGAACTTCACTCTCATCGTTTTGAGATGTGTCGGGCACAGCGGCCGGTGAACCGAAGACCGATCTCCTTCCCGATTTGCCCAGCGACTCGAAGATGTCGGCAGGACCGAAACTTCGCGTCATTGGTTTCACCCGGATCAGCATTAAGGCCCCTGCGGCTGCGCAACAGCGCTGGCAGCCGGAGGTAGATCCCGCAGCCCAGGCACAAGACGAGCGCGGCGATACCGCGGCTTGAGCATCAACTCTGTGTAGCACCCTGCTCGGGCAGCATCGGCGGGCTAGTGTGGGAGTGGACCCGGGCCCGCACTTGGTGCTTCTACACTGCGAGAAGAGCAGCGTTTTGTTGACTGTCCGGCGGATCGTCGTATGGTGTCCCTGAGCATGTCGAGAAGGTAGCGGCGACCCTGCGGGCCCATGTCGTCAAGCGCCGCCTGGAGGCGTTGGGCGGTACTCAAATCGATTTCGCCGATCATTGTTCTGGCGTGGTCGGTGATGGTCAATTCGACGCGCCGACGGTCTTTCGGGTCCGGCGCCCTGGACACCAACCCGGTGCGGATCAGTCGATCGACCATTGCGCTGGTCGCCGGTGGCCTGGTCCCCAGGGCGTGGGCCACGTCGGTGAGGGTGACTGGTGCCTGCGCGCCAATGATATGCAGCGCGGTGAGTTGCAGTAGGGTCATTCCCCTGCCTGCCCAGGCCGCGGGGCTAGCAGCAACCACCGTCTGCAGGTGGGTGATGAGCCAGGTGATTTCTTCCGCGGACCCCACCGGCGCGGTATGGCCGCCATTCGCGCGGAGTTCCTTCACCCGGTAGCGCGGTTGTTTACCCGCGCGCAATGCGCCGTGCATGGCGCCGCTGGGAGTCGTCGTGGTCATGCCTTTGACCCTTCCTGTGTGGCGATCGTTGGGGTCGGGTGGTAGTGAGCTCGCTTCAGGAGTGGCGTAGCAGCACCGTTCCCGTCCTCACGCTCCTAGGCGTCTGGCCAGGCGACCTAGGAAGGAGGTGGACAGCTCGGCGGGACTGTGATGAGGATCCTGAGCCTCGTTGAGCTTGCCGGTCGCCACGTCGAAGACGAACCCGCGGATCGAGTCCTTGTTCGGCACGAACGGGCTGGCCTTGATCCGGGCGACGGACTGCCGGACGTCCTCGTCAAGGTCCGGGAACGCCTCGGCGGACCAGGCCGGCTTGATCCCGGTGTCGTCCTGGATGGACTTCTTGAACTGGTCGTCGGTGAAGGTGAGCATCCCGCAGTCGGTGTGGTGGATCAGGATGATCTCCTGGGTGCCGAGCAGCCGCTGACTGATCGCCAGCGAGCGGATCTCGTCGTCGGTGACCACGCCTCCGGCGTTGCGGATGACGTGCGCTTCGCCCTCGTTGAGGCCCAGGATGCGGTAGACGTCCAGGCGGGCGTCCATGCAGGCCACGACGGCGACGTGCTTGGCGGGCGGCAGCGGCAGCGGCCCGGAGAAGGTCTCGGTGTAACGGGCGTTGTTGGCGAGCAGTTCATCGGTGACAGACACAGATTCTCCTCGTGTGCGGGGATGAATTCGGGCACCGGGAATCGGTCGTACGGTGGGGAGGTCGATTCGGACGACACACGGCCTAATTACAGGGCTGCGTCGAGATCCAAGGATCGCTTCTACCGCATTCTGGGCATGATTCATCGTCAGCGGGCCTGATGTGAAGCGGTACGCCGACGGCGACCGGTGCGAAGATTAGTGGCCTGCCGGCGCGACCGGGATTGTGCCCGGTAAGGGGACCTCAGGCAGGGCAAACGGAGCCGATAGGGCTCAGCTGGTCAGCAGCAACACGCCTGCGCGGCGACGCGGAGCAGATCCACGTGTCGCCGCCTGGTAAGCGTGACCGTCGGCTTCACGCTTTGAGTTCACCAGATCACTACGGGGGTGTCAAGGGTCCTGAATAATCCCAGTCAGTCTTCACCGCAGATCTGCCGGTGTCACAAGTTTTCTTCTCTCGGAGACTGGGATCGTGCTTATGGCCGCGAGCACCTCGATCTGCTGCGCACTTATACAGCAGCCGGCCACCGAGCCTCGTCGCCTACACTTCCGCCCACTGGTCAAGTATGCGGGCGCCTGGCACTCACCGTATCGCGCTACCGGTGGACGCTGCGATCGGTGCTCGGTGGGCAGAGCTGAGCGCCGGGGATCTGAGCTGGCGGAGGTACGCGGTGGGCGACCGGTTCAGGTGAAGGCACCTGCCAGTACCGCGTTGACTTGGGCGGTCTCCACGAGGAAGCCGTCGTGGCCCCGCTGGGAACGGATTACCTGCAGGTCGACGCCGAGCAGGTCGGCGAGTTCGGCCTGTTGGTGCAGTGGGTAGAGCCGGTCGGAGTCCACGCCGACGATCGTCGGCCATGGTCCAGCCATGACTCGATCGCGAATCCCTCGTTTAGGGGGTCACCTCCGGCAGTGACGGTCCGGCCGAACCGGGTATCCACCTCCGCGGCGCAGCGGTAGGTCAGGTGCGCAATCCGGCGGGCGATAGCCATGCCGGTGGCCGGGCCGGTGGGTGCGTCGTAGTAGTCGCCGCTGTGCCAGTTCGGGTCGGCGCGGATTGCGTCGATCTGCACTCAGCAGGTCGCGATCTGGTCGGCCGAGGCTTCGGGCGCCGACGGCGAGGATGAGCGCGCAGTGTACCCGGTGGGGTTGGCACAGGGCCCATTCCAGCGCCCGCATGCCGCCCATCGACCCGCCGACCACGGCGGCCCAGGCCCGCACGCCAAGGGCGTTGGCCAGGGGAATCTCGGCGGCTACCTGGTCCCGGATCGTGATCGCGGGCCATCGGCTGCCCCATCGCCGCCCGTCGGGCGCCAGTGAGGCCGGCCCGGTCGAGCCCTGGCAGCCGCCGAGCGCGTTCGGGCACACCACGAACCACCGGTCGGTGTCGATCCCCCGTCCGGGCCCGACCACACCCTGCCACCAGCGAGCCAGAGTGGATCACCAGCGTCCGGACGTCGCCGACGTTGGCCAGATGGTTGCACAGCTGCACGGACTCAATGAACGCCCGGCCCGCAGCGCGGCCACCCCGCACACCGAGCTCGGAGCGGCCACCAGGGAACCTCTTTTTTAATCTTGTGCCGTCAGGGGATCCGGCTACGGGACGATGGCGTCGGCCTCGATCTCTACGAGTAGCGCGGGGTCGATGAGGCTGCTGATCTCCAGCATTGAGGTGGCCGGCCGGATGGCGGCGAAGACCTCGCCGTGAGCGCGACCAACCTCCTCCCAGCGGCTGATGTCCGTCACGAACATGCGGGTCCGCACGACGTCGTCCAGACGAGCACCTGCCTGCTCCAACGCAGCCTTAATCCGCTTCAACGCCTCGCGTGTTTGCTCACCGATGTCGTCACCGCCGACTGCCCCACCGCCTTCGGCGGCGGCCGTCGTCCCAGCGACCGCCACCCACTGCCCGACGCGCACCGCGCGGGAATAACCGACGAGCGGCTCCCACGGAGCACCCGAGGACACAAGCTGTCTTTTCGCCATAGCGGCATGATGAACGCTCCCGCGGATCGCGCGCCGGTGCCTAGCCGCCACTATCGACCGCTCCGCCGACTCAAGATCAGCATTGATTCGGTGGCGAATCTTTGTGCGGGGCATCGATCCGTCGGTGTACCCAGCCGTCGGTGTACCCAGATTGTCTCGGCGCACTGGACCACCTATGCCAGTTGCCGGCGAGCGTCGAGCAGGTGGTGGACTGACCTCATGGAAAGTATGCAGGGCAGGTGCAGTCGATCGTGCCGGCTGCCACCTTGTTCACCGTCCAGCTCCGGTGGGTACAGAACGCCTTGACCGTTCCCGGCGCCGTCTACGTCACCACGACCCTCTGGCCGGCAAACACCGAACCGCCCGCTCCTTGCCAGTAACAGTCACAGGGTCACGCCGACGGGGTCGTGACAAACCACAACGACGAGGTCGGCCAGAGCTGACGAGGGAAAGAAAGCCCCGCCACCGATCCAGCGCTGGGGCACGGTGGCGGGGGTAGTGCGCGCGATCGGGCACCTCAGCTGCTAGCTACACCCAGAGCGGTGAGCAGCACCAACACCACGGTGACCACGGCGAACAGGCCGTGCGCGACGACAACCGGGACCGGCAAGTGCCCCTCGGCTGGCTCCGTTTCCACCGGCCCGGAGCCGGTGGAGGCACTGGGCTGCCGCGCGCCGACGGTGACCGCGCGGCCTCGGTAGACCGGGACCCACCGGGCCAGCATGATGAAACCCAGCAGCGCGACCGGGATCAGCAGCACGAAGGCCACCCAAGCCAGCCGATCCTGGTTGGTGAGCAGGTAGGCGATCCAGACCACCAGGCCACCCGCGGCAAGCCCGAAGTGGGAGAACACCAGGCCGGCGGGGAACCGGGTGGCGCCGCTGCGTTGCTGGCGCAGCCCGCCCCGGGAGATCCACCGGCCCAACATGACGAAGCCGCCCAGCGCGGTGATCACCCAGGCGACCAATGCGGCGATACCCATGACCGCGATACTCATGACCGAGTCTCCTTGCGAGATGTTGGAATAGCCCGGGGGCAAGGTGGCCTCAACACCTGCGGTCAGCTCCCCCGTCGGGCGGCTGCTGGGCCGGGCACAGGGGGATGGCGGTAGCCCGAGGCCTGAGTGGCCTCATCGGCCACCCGCACCCCGTAGCGGAAGGCGAGTGTTCCGCCCAAATAGCCCGACACGGCCAGCGCGGCCAGGCAGGCACCGGACAGCGCCAGCGGACCCCACCCCACGCTGGCGGACAGGTCGCTGGTCCTTCGCCACAGGAATCCGCCGAGGTACCCCGCGGTCACCGCCGAGTTGAGCCCCGCATGCACCAGCCCGATGCGAAACACCGGCGTGCCAGCAGGGATGGCCAACAGGTCCAGAAACCCGACCAGCGCGGCAGCCAACGCCACCACCACGCCCAACCCGATCAACCACAGCGAGCCTCGGGCCAAAAACCCCGGAGCGGCGACCAAGTGCGAGGCGAGGTCGAACACCAGACTCGCCACCCAGGCCCCGATCGGCACGGTCACCAGGATCGGGTGCAGCGGATGCCCGTAGGGCCCAGCCAACACCGCGCTCACCGGGTGCTTCGCCTGCTGCAGATCGCTGGTCATCACCAGCCTCCCCCGCCGATCCGATTTCTCCAGATAAGTTTGGTGCTATCCGGCATCCCGGTCAATAGATGCGGTGAAGAGTGCCGTCCAAGAATTTTCGATGAGAAGCGCCGCCGTTAAGGTGGGCTCGTGGACCCCGCAACCACCTCCCACACCGGGCTCGATCACCTGCCTGCCGCAGCCGCGCTGACGGCCGTGGCGGCGCTGAGCGATCAGCTGCGACGGCGGATGTATGGGTTCATCCGCCGGGCCCACCGCCCGGTCAGCCGGGAGGAGGCCGCCGAAACTGTAGGCATCTCCCGCAAACTGGCCGCGTTCCACCTGGACAAGCTCGTCGAGGTGGGGCTGCTGCAGGCCCGCTACGAGCCAGTCGGCGGGATCCGCAAGGTGGGCCGCACCCCGAAGGTCTACGAGCCCACCGACACCGACGTGCATATCAGCATCCCGGCCAGGGAACACGACCTGCTGGCCGACATCCTCATCGACGCCGTACTCACCCAAGACCAAGACAAGGCCGGCCCCGAGGCCGCCCTCCAAATCGCCCGTCACCGCGGCGCCCAGCTTGGCGCCACCGAACGCGAACAGGCCCGGCCAGGACGCCTGAGCGCCGAACGCGCACTCACCCTGGCCACCGCGACCCTCGCCCGGTACGGCTTTGAACCCGACCGGGCCACCCCCACGCTGCTACGGTTGCGCAACTGCCCGTTCCAACCCCTAACCAGCAAGGCGCCGCAGCTGGTTTGCGGTATCAACCACGCTTTCCTCAATGGCTTCCTCGACACGCTGCAGGCGCCCACCCTCACCGCCGTACTCGCCCCCCGCACCGGCTGGTGCTGCGTCGAACTCACCACCAGCTAAACCACACACTCAGGCCACCCGCAAGAACTCCGACCCACACCTGTATGAACCACCCTCCCGATCCCGGAGATCAGCCAACTTCAGCCCACCCACGCCGAACTTGCCTCCGGGCCCACGCTGATCCACAGCGGCCCGTAACAACCTGCGCACCGCGTCGCGACACACCTGCGCAGGCGGGCCCGGATCCGCGGTGAAATACGCCATTTCCACCGGCGCGTCCCCAGCTCGCTTGACTGCGGACTCCGCCGCATCCACAAACGACCGAGCAACCGGCCACCGCCGCAGCTCCGACGTGTGGCTCAAAAACACCCGTCTTGGTGACGCCATAATCCACAGCATCCCAGTATCCACCGGGATGATCATCGCTCCCGCCGGGCGCAGAAGAGTCCCGGCCCGGCCCTCCGCCGGGGTCGGTGTCGTCTGAGGGGTTGTCCGTATCGTCGGCTGTGAGGCCATAGGGGGTGATCGTGGCTCGCATCTTTGTCAGTTATGCGACTTGTCAGTTATGCGACGCCGGACCGGTCGGTTGCTGACGAGGTGGTGGGTTGGCTGCGGGCAGCGGGTCATGAGCCGTTCCTCGCCCACGATCTTCGCGGTGGGATCAGCGTGGGCGAGGATTGGAAGCAGCGGTTGTACCGCGAGTTGCGTGAGGTCGACGCGGTGATCGGGGTGGTGTCGTCGTCGTTTGTGGCGTCGAATTGGTGCTCGGTTGAGGTGGGGATCGCCGATGCGCTGGGGTGTCGGTTGATGCCGTTGCGGGTGGAGGTCGGGGTGGTGCACCCGCTGATGCGGGAGCTGCAGTATGTGGACTACCGGGCCGACTCCGGGCAGGCCCGCGATCGAGTGCTTCAGGCGGTGCGGCTGCTGGAGGACGGTGCAGGGACGTGGCGGGAGGGGGAGAATCCCTTCCCGGGGTTGGCGCCGTTCACCGCGGCGCGCAGCCGGGTGTTTTTCGGTCGCGCGGCGGAGGCTCGCGAGGTGGGCAATCGGTTACGGGCGATGGGTGGCACCGGTGGGCTGTTGGCCCTGGTCGGGCCGTCTGGTTGTGGGAAGTCGTCGCTGCTCAACGCGGCGGTGGTGCCGCTGCTTGAGGGCGACCCGGCGTGGTTAACGGTGCCGAGGTTGGTGCCGGGAAACGATCCGGTGCCCGAGTTGGCCCGGGTGCTGGCGGTCACGGCCCACCGTGTGGGGTTGGGCTGGTCAGCCAGCGACGTCCGTGGCGTGCTGGAGGGTAGTGCCGATGGGTTGCGGCGCATGGCCGACGATCTGCTGGCGGCCGGCCCAGCCACGTATCAGCGGCTGCTGGTGCCGATCGACCAGGCCGAGGAGCTGTTCACTCGAACAACCCCGGATGTCCGGCGGCGATTCGCGCACCTGCTGGGTGAGGCCATCGCCGGCCCGGTGCAGGTGATCGCGGCGATGCGGTCGGAGTTTGTCGATGACTTCCGCGATCTTCCCGCGTTGGCTGCGGTGCCGATCGAGGCCTATGTGGTGGCCCTGCTGGACCGGGAGATGTTGCGCGAGGTCATCGAAGGACCGGCGAAGGTGGCCAGGCTGCGCCTGCCACGTTTCGGATGACGTGCACGACACACGTCTGCACCCGGTGTCGGGGGACCGCGGTCGCGTCCGGCAGTCCGGTCAGTCCGTCGCCAGGCTCAGGACGTCTTTGACACCCCGATTCCGGAGATCGGTCACGACTTTCTGCCAGATTTGGCGCCTTCGCTGTCGCAGATCCAGCACCCCTAGGCATGCTTACGGCCCTCCGGTCCACGCCGATCACCAGGTAGGCGACCTTGGTGCCGACCACCCCATTGTCCTTGATCTTCACCCGAATCCCATCCACATAGCGGATCTCGTACACCTCCTCGAGCAGACAGCAACGCCACAACTCGATCTCATCGTTGACCACGTCAGTCTCTTTCGAAATCTATTCCCTCGACGCTCACACACCGTACACCTCCCTCTTATTTTCCTCGATATCTCTCGTGTTCATCCCCCTCTCGTACATCTACTAAATCATTTCCTCTATACTACCAATCCTCGGAGAACGGCTTGGCGGCTGCGCTGGTGGCCGACACCGGCAGCGGCGAGGTCCTGCCGCTACTGGCCTTTACCCTGCGCCAGCTAGCTGATGGCCTGCCCGCTGGCGGCACGCTGACCATCGCCCGCTACCACGATTCCGGTGGCGTCCACGGTGCGCTGACCCGGCATGCTGATGCCGGGCTGGTCGAGGCGGTCCGGGTTAGCGGCCTGGCTGACCGGGAGGTGTTGGGTGGGCTCACTCGCCTGGTCACCATTGACGACACCGGCCGACGCGCCCGGCGCCGGATCACGCTGGCCAGCCTCACCCCGTCGCTGCGTGTCGCGTTGCAGGTCTTCGTCGATCGCCGCTTGCTGCTCAGCGACACCGATCACGACGGTCAGGTGTGGCTCACCGTGGCCCACGAGGCCCTGTTCACCGCGTGGCATCCCCTGGACACCGCCACCGCCGACATCACCAACGCCCTGCGCACCGCCCGGACGGTCGAGCAAGCGGCCGCAGAGTGGACCAGCACGGGCCGATCCGAGCACTACCTGTGGGACGACAAGCGGCTTACCGCCACCCGGAGCGCCTTAGGGATGACCGGCGACAGTGATCGCAACCCCGCTACGTCGCCTCTTGTCGAGCTCGACAACCAGGCTCTAGCGTTCCTCGACGTCACCGCCCAGCGTGTGCACACCCTCCAGCAGCGCGAACGGCGTCGCCGCACCCGCACCATCACCATGCTGTCAACCCTGCTAGTGCTCGCGCTGATTGCCGCTGGCCTCGCGGTCTGGCAACAGCAACGAGCCAGCGGAGCCCAACGTCTTGCCATCGCCCGGGGTATGGTGGCTCAGGCTGAGCGGATCCGCGACCAGGATCCCCGGGGTGCTCTTCAACTCGGTGTCGCCGCCAAGCAGTTCGATGCCGGCCCGCAAACTCACGCGAGCCTCCTGCAGACCCTTGAATCAACCTCCCACGTCAGGACTCTTAGCGGCCACACCCGCGAGGTGTACGGGGTGGCGTTCGCTCCCGACGGGCGCACCCTGGCCACCGCCAGCGTCGACCGGACCGTGCGGTTGTGGGATCTCAGTAACCGGGATCAGCCCCGCCCGCTCGGTGCACCCCTGACCGGCCACACCGACAGGGTGTGGGGGTGGCGTTCGCCCCCGACGGGCACACCCTGGCCACCACCAGTGACGACCAGACCGTGCGGCTGTGGGATCTCAGTACCCGGGATCAGCCCCACCCGCTCGGCGCACCCCTGACCGGCCACACCCGCGAGGTGTCCGGGGTGGCGTTCGCCCCCGACGGGCGCACCCTGGCCACCACCAGCGACGACCAGACCATGCGGTTGTGGGATCTGAGTAACCGGGACCAGCCCCGCCAGCTCGGCGCACCCCTGACCGGCCACACCCGCGAGGTGTACGGGGTGGCGTTCGCTCCCGACGGGCGCACCCTGGCCACCACCAGCAACGACCAGACCGTGCGGTTGTGGGATCTCAGTAACCGGGACCAGCCCCGCCCGCTCGGCGCACCCCTGACCGGCCACACCAACGCGGCGTGGGGGGTGGCGTTCGCTCCCGACGGGCGCACCCTGGCCACCACCAGCCACGACCAGACCGTCCGGGTGTGGGATCTGCCCCGCCTTGAGGGGTTCCGCGGCGATGAAGTGCGAGAGGCCTGCCTCCGAGCTGGCGGACCGCTCGACAAACCGACGTGGGACCTCTATGCCCCCGGCATCAGTTACCAGGACACGTGCGCAGGCCGTTGATCCATCAGGTCGGCCGCCCTGTCTCCTAAAGGACCCATCCAGCGGCGGCTGCGATCCCCGGAACAAAGCCACCCACCCTGGCCAAGCATCTACGCTCCTCAAGCACCAGCCGCGTGCACAAGCCGCACCCTCACTTCAGACCACCGGCCCGCTGTGACCATCGCAAGCGGCGCGCAGCCGGGCCCATTCACCGTTGGGAGCGAGACCGCATTGGGGACCATTTGGGTACCACACGCTCTGCATGCGAATAGACGAACGTTGGGCGTTGTGTGCACGGTGCCGTGGACGGGCATGATCTCCCCGTCCCGAAAACAGGAGCTGGTGCGCGGCACACTGGCGAGGCAACCCCCCAAGGTCTCATTTGAGGCTGATCGGATTCGGTGAGGTGGCCATAGGGCGAGGTCGCAAACCATCGATTAGTGATGAGAAGGTCTCCGAGATCGTGGATTTGACGCTGCACTCGAAACTGGAGGGCGAGACGCATTGGTCGTGCCGGTCGATGGCCACACGGACCGGGGTAAGCTCGGCGTCGGTGCAGCGGATCTGGTCGGCGCGAGGGCTCAAACCTCACCCGGTGAAGACGTTCACACTCTCCAATGGCCGCCACTTCGAGGAGAAACTGATCGACGTGGTGGGTCTGTACCTGAACCCGCCCGATCAGGCCGTGGTGGGGTGCATGGACGAGAAGAGCCAGGTCCAGGCCCTGGACCGCATCCAGCCCTCGTTGCCGATGACCAAGGGCCGGGCCGGCACGATGACCCACGACTACAAACGGCACGGAACCACCACTCCGTTCGCCGCGCTGAATGTGCTTACCGGAATGGTGATCGGCCGCTGTCTGCCGCGGCACCGCAATACTGAGTTTTTAAAGTTCTTGCGTATTATCGACCGCGAGATGCCCAAAGGACTGCAGATCCACATGATCTGCGACAACTACGGTACCCACAAGCATGCCAATGTCAAGAAATGACTGGCCAAACACTCGCGGTTTCATCTGCACTTCATCCCCACCTCCTCGTCGTGGCTCAATATGGTCGAACGGTGGTTCCGGGACCTGACCGACAAGGCCATTCGCCGGGGCGTGTTCCACAGTGTGAATGACCTCGTTACCGCGATCGAGGACTACCTGAAAGTCAACAACGACAACCCGAAACCATTCGTGCGGACTGCTACCGCCGAGCAGATCCTCGCCAAGGTCGCCCGCGGGCGTGTCGCCTTGAACAAGTGTAAATTCAATAATGAGACACTACACTAGCGACCCGGAGCGGGTGATACGCGCGTTGCTAACGCCGGGGCAGCCATGGTCGTGGTGCTCGACAAGACGACGCAGTCGTCGGCTTCGCCCACGCGTTTGCCAACGGCGTGACGGTATGTCTCGCCATTTCGCTGAACTCCTTGTGGCGCTGGAGTGCGCAGCAGGGGGCCTTGGACGCCAGCTCCTGGCTGAGGCCATCCAGCGGTGCCGCGTTGGCGCATGACACTGGTCACCGACACCGCCGAAGGCTTCTTCGAGACCCTGCCGCACCGTCGCGACGCCCGCTTCCGTCCCTACCCACCGTCCCCACTTAGCGGTCCTACAACTGCCGACGAGATCAGCCAGTGCAGCTCGGGCGGCGTCCGTATAGCCCCTTCATCGGGCAATTCCGCGGGCGGGGCATACGGGAATTCGCAGGTCACAGGTGAGCTGGGGAGCACCTCGCCCGAAGCGGAGTCGACGCCGCCCGCTGGTGGTTCCGCTTCTGGGACGTATGTATTAGCTCGCTGCTCGCCTCGCCGTGTCCGGGCTGATCATCGGCGGCTGGTAATGCCGTCGCCGGGGCTGCGGAGGGCGCAGTAGCGTCGGCGCGGTGAGTGTCGCTCCGCCCGCCCTGGCCGCTGCGACCGTGCGCCTAGCGGGACGCGAGCTGTTGGTGCTTGGCGGCGTGGTCACCGCGGTGCTGCTCGGGGTGGCGGCTGGGTACGGCCCGCACCGCGACGAGTTGTACTTCCTGCGGGCCGGTGCGGAGCTGGGGTGGGGGTATGCCGACCAGCCGCCGCTCACGCCGCTGCTGGCGCACGCCTTGGACGTCGTGTTCGACGGCTCGCTGGTCGGGTTGCGGGCGCCGTCGGCACTAATCGCCGGGCTGGTCGTGGTGCTTACCGGGTTGATCGCCCGTGAGTTGGGCGCCGGCCGCGGCGCGCAGCTGCTGGCCGCGGGCGCCATGGCCGTTTCGGCGTTCCTGCTTGCGGTCGGGCACCTGCTGTCGACCTCGACACTCGACCTGCTGGTGTGGACGGCGCTGTCCTGGCTGATCGTGCGCGGGGTGCGCGTCGGTGGCCCGATCTGGCTGGCGGTCGGGCTGGTCGCCGGGATCGGGCTGGAGAACAAGTGGCAGCCGGCGTTCCTGCTCGCCGGTTTGCTCGTCGGCGTGCCGGCGGTCGGCCCGCGCGCGGTGCTGCGCACGCAGTGGCCCTGGCTGGGCGGGTTGGTCGCGCTGACGTTGTGGGCGCTGAACCTGGTCTAGCAGGCCAGCCACGGGTTCCCGCAGCTGCAGCTTTCGGCCGCGATCGCCGCCGGCAGCTCCGGCACCAGCCAGCCCTGGGGGGCGTTCCTGCCCTACCAGCTGGTGCTGGTCAGTCCGTTGCTCGCGCCGATCTGGCTGATCGTGCTGTGGCGGCTGGCCACAGACCCGGCGCTGGGCACCTGGCGCGCCTTTACCGTGGCCTGGGTGCTGCTCGCCGTGATATTCATCGCCACCGGTGGCAAGCCGTACTATCTGGCCGGGCTGTTCCCGGTGCTGCTGGCCGCCGGTGCCCCACCGGTGCTCGACTGGGCCCGCGTAACGCGGGTTCGCGTGCGGCTGCTCGGCGGCGCGCTCACCGTCGCCGCCGCGGTCAACGCCGTGCTGATGCTGCCTCTGGTGCCCGCCACCGCGCTGGCCGCCACGCCGATCCCGGCGATCAACTACGACGCTGCCGAGACCGTGGGCTGGCCGCAGTTCGCCACCACCGTCGCTGCGGTGCGCGCGCAGCTGCCCGATACTCACGTCGCGGTCCTGGCCCGCAACTATGGCGAGGCCGGCGCTGTCGACCATTACCTGCCCGCGCTCGGCCCCGCGCACAGCGGGCACGACGGCTACTGGAACTGGGGCCCACCAGCCGACGACACCACCGCCGTGATCGTCATCGGCTACCGGGAGACGCAGCTGCGCGCTTGGTTCGGCCACCTCGACCTCGCCACCCACATCGACAATCGGCTCGGCCTGCACAACGACGAACAAGATGCACCTGTGTGGATCGCCCGCAATCCTCTCGCATCCTGGACGCAGATCTGGCCACAACTCCGCCACCTCGGCTGATACGCACAACCAGCGGCAACAACCGACTTCGCCAGCAACGGCCCGGTCAAGGATCCGCGCCGGACAGGATGATCAACTTGAGGTAGGGGGTCCTGAACGGCCACAAGTAATGTTCGTTAACCGTTCGGCGAGTGGACATCCTGATTGCCTGAGTCCGCGTAGCGTTCCTGCACGGTCCGGGGTCGATCGCGGCAGTGCGAGGAGGAAGTAATACCGATGCCAGATGAGGGTGGCCGAGTTGACGGGGATGCGGAGTTTCTGACTCGGGACTGGGATGCCGAGAGCGCGCGTTTGGCGGCACGAGCGGTGCAGGCCGGGGAGCCCACAGCCTGGTTCGAGACGTTGTACGCGGGAGGCCGGCGCGGTGAGATCGACATGCCCTGGGACCGTGCCAAGCCGCTGCCTTCGCTCCGCGACTGGCTGCAGGCGAAAGGGCCGGGCGCCGGTCGGTCTGCGGTGGTGGTGGGGTGCGGGCTTGGCGTTGACGCGGAATTCGTCGCTGCCCACGGTTTTCGTACCACTGCGTTCGACATCTCCCCCACCGCGATCCGCACTGCCCAGGAACGCTACCCGGACTCGCCGGTGGACTACCGCATCGCCGACATGCTGTGCCTGCCACGTGAGTGGCAGCAGGCCTTCAACCTGGTGGTAGAGATCATCAACATTCAAGCGCTGCCGGTGAGCCTGCGACACCAAGCCATCGCCGCGGTGGCGAACCTGGTCACTGCAAGCGGCACTCTGCTGACCATCGAAAAAATCCGCCAGGACGGCGATCCACTGCCTGACCGCCCCCCCGTGGCCGTTCTCCCAAGCCGAGATCGAATCCTTCGCCAACTATGGCCTGCACACGGTCTCCATCGAACGCCCTGGGGACCCGGCGCGTCCACCACGATGGCGAGCCGAGTTTATCCGGGCCGTCTCATAAGCGTGTCCGATGACCAATCGGCCTGCGGAACAGCATCTGCGGCTGAGCATCCACGACCACTCAGCCGTGTCCTGCGGCTGCGGCGCAGCGATGTCCGGATCGGCACCCGGCAGCTACGAGGCCCACTGTCCTTGCCCGTCCGCTCGGCCTCAACTTCACCACCGCGACCCGATGGCCGGAACTCGCCGGCCCGCACCTACAGCGGATTCGCCTGCCTCGCAGCCCAACCCCCGCAAGATTGGAGTGAAACACGTTCTATCAACCGAATCACCAACGGTCCTGAACGAACAATCATCGAGAACATGCTCGACCGCAACCGCGAAGCCCTCATCGAGACCGCGCGCGGCCTCTCGGAAGCCGAAGCCCGTGCGCGGCTCGTCGTGTCACTGACGACGCCAATCGGGCTGATCAAGCATGCCGCTGCCGCCGAGCGGATCTGGTTCCAACGGTTCTGGGCGGGGCTGGATGAGTCCGAATGCGACGGTCACGCGGCCGGCGGCGACGGCAGCTTCGCGGTCACCGAAGACGAGACCCTTGCCTGCGTGATCGGCGAATTCGAGCGCGCGAGTGAACGATCACCCGCGATCGCCGCCGGATACGACCTCGACGACACCAAGGGCCATCCCCGGGCGGGGACAGTCAGCCTGCGATGGATCTGCCTCTTCATGATCGAGGAATTCGCCCGCCACGCAGGCCACGGCGACATCCTCCGTGAGCAGATCGAACACCCGACGACAGGTGGAGAGTGAGTGGTGTGAGGCCGCGTTCGCCTTCGGCGGTGAGCACGCCTTCCCAGTCGCGGGCCGGCGAGGATGTCCTGGATCATTAAGGGCAGGGCGAACCAGTGTCCCGAAGCCGTCACGGCGTGGTGTCCTGCGCCGGCGAGAATTGCCTGCGCCCGGCCGTCCTGCGCGTAGGCGTGTTGTCGACATCGGGGCGGGCGGGCGGTTTAGCCGCCGCAGCAGTAGGCCCGGAACTCCCGACGCTACTTTGCGGCTCGGTGCAGCTTCGGGAATTAACTCCGCAGTTCGGGCAACAACTGGCCGTGTGTGTCTTGCCTTCCAGAAGTTGTCCACATAATCGGCACGGGTCCGCTCGGCCTCCGCACGCAGCGCGGCGTACTCGTTGGTGATCGTGCTGAAGGTTCGGGCCAGCCCGGTGATGCGGTTCTCCAACTTGGTGATGATGCCCAGCGGGCGTTCGGTGCGCAGCGTGTCGTAGCCGATGCCGAAACCTGCGCGCGGCACGGCCGGTAGATCCAGCTGCACCTGTGGGGACGATGGTGATGGCGAACTTCTCGCCGGACAGATCGGAGGCACGATCTCGTGCGGCCCGGGCACCCTCGGCTAGTTCGGCCAGGTGGGGCAGCTGGTGCTCGGCATGGGCGATCGTGGCGGCCAGGACACGTTGGTTACGGGCGTGGGCGCGCTGCATGCGGGATAGTTCGGCATCGACCTGAGCTTTTTCCAGCACCCTCGGGTCGCCGGTGGCCAGCGCTTTGACCTCGGCGTGGGATAGGGCGTCTTGACCGATGTCTTCGATCTCACGCACGTCCAGACGGCCACGCATGACTTGGTTGATGAAACGAGCCTTGCGTTCCACGGTTCGCCAGAGGTAGCCGTCGAAGGATCCTCGAGCGGAACCCAGTCCCGCCGACATCAATGCAACGACAGCGCACCTGAACTGCACATACGCACTTCGCGTCATGGTCACACATCTAGGCGAAGCGAGTGGCGGCGGTCGGTCGCCCTGACCGCGGGTCCCTGCGTGAAACCCCGTTAGGTTTGGGCTTGTCCACCTTGCCGGTGAAGGTCAGGATTGTCTCGGCGAGGTGCGGGATGATCGTGTTGTTCAGTGCGTGGCCCATTCCTGGGATCGTGGTCAGCCGGGTCGTGTCGAGTGTGGCTGTCAGGTGTGTCGCGTGCGGTGGCGGGTTGATCGGGTCTTCCGGTGCCTCGATCACCTGGGTCGGCACCTGGACGTGGGCCAGTTCAGCCGCGCGGTCCAGACCGGACTGGTCGGCCCGGGCATGCGCAGCCGGGTTCTGCCACGTTCCACTGTGGGCGATGATCCGCTCTTCGAGCTCGCGGAACTCCTCGGGATCGAAGGGTAGGACCGCACCGTTGAGCAGCCGCCAGTGCTCGATCCGCCAGGCGATCTCCGTCTCTCGGTCGCGCTCATCGGCGAGGTGTTGCCACATCGTCAGCAGCCTGGGATCAGGCCCGGGTAGGTCGTTGCCGCTTTGACCGGTGGGATCGGCCAAGCCCACGCCCAAGGCGCAGGTGGCGAACAGGGTGGCGCTGCGCAGCCGGTGCGGGTGATCGAGCAGCAGCAGTTGCGCCAGCGTCCCACCCATCGACATGCCCACCACGTGCGCCCGATCGATACCCACTGCGTCCAGCACGCGTATGACGTCGTCGGCCAGGTCGCGCACCGCATAGGGGTGGGAATCGAACGCCCGGCTAGAGCGGCCGGTGTCGCGGTGGTCGTAGCGCAGGACCCGATGCTGCCCAGCAAGCTGGGCGATCAGAGATTCCGGCCAGGCGACCCCACTGGCGTTCGCACCCATGATCAGAAGCAGTGGCGTGGCATGGGGATCCCCCCGATCCTCGACCCAGAGCTGGTAATGATCATCGACACACACCCTGCGTTCCACGCCGCACAGTATCGATGCGCCACCGATCGCAGTCGATTGCATTTGCGCTCCGACGCCCGGCTTGTGGGCCGGCCAGGGAAGAAACCACGCCGTACCAAAGCGTGAACACCCGGCCGGCCAGCAGGGCGGCAACGACGCCCACCATTCATCGGCCAGCGCCGTCACCAGACCATCGCCGTCGTCCAACGCCTCATCCAGCGACCGTCGGCGATGCCGTCACGCCCGTGTCCTTCCACATCCACCAACACCGCTGAGCCGCCACCAAGCCCTCGACGGTCTCCAGTCGGGCGCCCGGCGTTGCGCCCACGACAGGCGCCTAGGCCAGGTTCGGTCAGAACGAGTGACCACCGGAATGGGGTAGCCCGCGCGTGGAGTTGGGCTTGTCGTGGACGATCCCACCGAGCATGCCGTGCTCTCAGCAGCGCAGCGGCGGGCCGCACAAGAGCTGATCGGCGAGGAACGTGCTCGTACGGTGCGGCTGATCGACTCGTTGATGCGCCAGTGGGATGGCATCGTCGAAGCCTCAGCCCTGACCACCAACGACGACGAGCACGATCCAGAGGGCGCCACGGTGGCGTTCGAACGGGCCCAGGTACAGGCCATGCTGAGGCACGCACGCCTCGACCGAGCCGCCCAGCGGGTAGTGACCGGTGAGTACCGGGTGTGCGAGCGTTGCGGAGGTCCGATCTCCGCAGGCCGGCTCACCGCCCGCCCAGCGGCAAGGACCGGCCTGCTCGACGTGATGGGACCCTGGAGTCGCTTCGTCGTAGCAGGTGCGGGTCTTGAGGTAGCTGTGCTGGATGTCCACGAGCCGATTGGCGAGTTAGCGCAGGCCAGCGTTGTGGTCGTTGCCCCGGGCTCCTGCATTTTTCACGATCTTTCACCTACAGTGAGAACGGTATCTCCCTTCTTCGATGGGTTCGTGCTCCCACTTCCTGCGGATCACGTCACCCCCCAACCCTTCAACTGCTCATCAAGCCCCCGGACCGCAGCGGTATCCCGCCAGGGTTGCATACTGGCCCGGGCCTGTACCAACCGCTCAATCAGCCGAGCGGAACTGTTGCCTGCCGCCATTTCCCCGGCCTCACCGAGTAGCCTCGCCGCTTCGTCAATCTCGGTGCGCTGCACATACGCCTCACCCAGGTCAACGATCGTCATAGCGACGCTTCGGGTGCGTGACCGGTCCAGGAGCTTGAGGGACTGCTGTGCAGAGGAAACAGCGGGTTCAGCTTCACCGAGCTTGAGGTAGCACTCGCCGCGGATCGAGATGTGTATCGCTTCGTCATACGGGCTATAGCTCGGGGTGTGGTCATCTGCTGTCGTGAGTGCGGTGTGGGCGGTGTCGAGTGCTGTGAAGCAGGCGTCTGGCTGCCCGTCGGCGGCGTATGCTTGCGCGACCATGTCAGCGGTGAGAGCGCGTAACCGCAGGTCATCGGTACGGTGGGCCCACCACTCAGCCGCGACGGCGTGGTCGATGCCGATCCGCGGCTTGCCCTGCCAGGTCGCCAGGCGGCTCATCTGGCATAGCACGAAGGCACCCAGCCCGGTGTTCTCCGCTTCATGGGCTAGGGCACGGGCATCGTCGTAGTAATACTCAGCGTGGTCGAACTGCTTCAGGTCAAACGACAACCATCCAGCCAGACGCGAGGCTTCACTCAGCGCGGAGAGCATCCCAGGCCGTAGGTCAGCCGGACAGTCGGGTACCAACGCGCGAGCCAGATTGCGCTGGGCCAGGACGGTGTCGAGGACGACCCGCGGGCCGAGCGCATAATCTTGCTGCCGACAATGCCACAGCACTGTTTCGATGTGCTCGATGGTCTGCGCATCGACCCGGCTCGATCTGCTGAGCACCGCCGCCACGCGCTCATGCTCGTCACCGACAGTGGCCGGAAACACCGACGCGACGCTCGTCGCCCAGGCCAGGAGACGCAGCACGTCACGACGGTCCATGGAGTGCGCCCAACTGCGGAGGAACTGAACAAGCTGATGGTACGCCCGGTCACGGTCACCAAGCGTGATACGCGCCTGGTGATCAGGCAGCACCAGTGCTCCAAAGTGTTGCCTGAGCAAGGCCACAAACGTATCCGGCAGCCCAAGCCCGGTTGCCGTCGTCAACACTGCTAAATCGCCCGGCACTGCAAGCTCGGTATCGGGTTTAGGCAGCACAAGTGCTGTTGTCTGCGCGCTGCTCGGTGTATCAAGGTGCCGGAAATCAGGCAGATCCACCAGCAAGTCACTGACCGCGCACTCATACAGCTGTGCCAGCTTGCTGAGATTGTCAAAAGAGGGAGCATGCCCGGTAGTACCCGGCCATGTTTCCCAGTACGAGAACATCTTGAATGTCTTCAGCTCATCAGGCCAGCGCTTGTTCCACTCATCAGCGGCCTCGCGCTGGCTCCAGCCATGGGCGTAGCGAAGGGCTACCCGGGCATTGAAGCGGTAGCGCTGCCGGAGAGCCTCAGCTACCTCCACCCATGACTTGCCCGCAGCCCGCAGCAAACCCACCAACTGTTCACGCTGCTGCTTTCGACTGCGCAACTCACCCATAACATTTCCCTGAGCGTCCGTGTGACCTCACTGTGTCAGCGGCTTTCACCGCTGGCAGATGGACGCTACCCGGCCAGCCTAACCCGACCAAACCAGCACAAAAAATTCCCAAGCCATGGGGATCATCGCGTGAGCGATCACGACCGCTCCGGGTGGACTGACGCCGCCAGCCATAGGCACCGGTAATTACCAAGGCCCCAGGACCGGGCTGACGAGTCAGCCCAGCACGCGGTTGGTGGCCTTGCCGGTGGGCCGTGCGCTCTGCTTCCAGCGCAGGCCCCCTACCAGCAGGGCACCCATCCCCTCGAACCGCGTGCTGCCCCAGGGATCGACCCACCCCGGTCCTGGGCGCCTGCCAAGCCAACGAGGGGCGGAAACGAACAGGAGCCACCCCACCCATGCAGACCGCAGACAACCAGGGAAAACATCACCGAACCCCTGATGTGGGCCTCCCAGCCATACGCAGCAACCACCATCGTGGAACTACCCCATAGACCCCCTCACCATGGCTGCCCGCTGGGCCCTATGCCCACTCGACGCCCACGCCATCGACGCCGGGCCAGACCATCCCCTCGGAATCCGGATCGCCCACTGCGATCACCGCCCGTCCGGAGGCACCCCCTTGCACGGCGTCCCCCAAGGACGCCGCTGCCCGTCCTGTACCCAAGGGAGCCCGACCACGGGAGCCAGACTGTGATCGAGGTAACCGACCGCGTCCCCGGTGAACGCACCCGCCTGGTGGTATGGGGCCGGCGCACTGACGACACCACGACGTGCACCCTGGTGGTGATCCACGAGGACAGCGGCACCTGGACGATTCACGGACTGGGCAACCCCGGGGTGCGGGTGCCAACAGCCGACATGACCGCGCCAGGACCGAACACCACCACAAGGAATACCCCGCAACATCCAGCCCGCCGTGCCCTGTCCCGAGACGGTGCTCGTCGTGGTGATGACTGACGGCAACTACATGCTCGTGGGTGGTGGGCTACCCACAGGGTGTTTCACTCTCGTAGCTAAGGCGTTGCCCGACGGATCATGAGTGGTCGGAGAGGTGCTGAGCTTGCCATCCTGGGTGATCCGGGTGGGGAGCCGGTCCAGTGTCTGCTCCAAGTCGATGGTTCCTCGTGGCTGCCCGGCTGATGAGCGACCCCCGAACTGGGGGCTCCCCCGGCGCAATTCTGGTGGCATTCGCCCACGCTCGCCGGTGACCGCTTCGGCCGGTTGACCTGCCGGAACATCTTGGGTGCTCGGTGCTGAAGTGTCGGCAGCGGGTGAACACGCGGCGTCCCACAGACGAACGGCCTGCAACACGCCCGCAGCGCTGACGATTGTGTGCCGTGAGCGGGATCGGCATCTGGGACACGTTGGAAGGCGTCGCGGGCACCTTCCAACAAGTTCACAGGCTGGCATCAGGTCGCTGTCAGGTTGCAGCGGTCTGCTCGATGGAGCACAACCGTCGCGATGTCCGGGAGTGGAGGGCACGTCTGTGAGCGAGATTGACCGTCCGGGTTACCCGGCATCCGGGCCCAGCTCTTTCGGCGCGGGGCCGCCGACTATGGACTATCCACGATCAGTTGCGGCCCCCGACCGCAGTCGAGGGTGGGAACCGCCCCCATGGTTACCTCCGGGTGGCTCCGGGCCCGGACCAGTCTCATCGCTGCCGAAACGACACCCGCTGCGCCTGGTGACGATCCTGCTGGTCAGCCTGGTGGTCGTGGTCGTGGTGAGCCGCATCGAGTGGCCGGCTGCCGCCATCTCGTCACTCTGGGCGGTCTCGTCATCCTCCCCACCCGGAACACCACCCGCGACCTCACCCCAGTGGGCGCCACCTGCGGCCTCGCCGATGACCTCGTCGGGTACGTCGAACGGGCCGCTGGACCTCCCGGCGCTGGCGGCCGGTGTCGACCCCGCTGTCGTGGACATCAACACCGAGCTGAGCACGTCGGACGGTCAAGGCGCCGGAACCGGAATCGTGCTCACCCCCGCCGGGGAAGTGCTCACCAACAACCACGTCATCAACGGCGCTACCAGCATTACCGCCACCGACGTGGGCAACGGCCAGACCTACCCAGCCACCGTTGTGGGCTACGACCGCAGTCATGACATCGCGGTGCTCCAGTTGCGGGGTGCCTCGGGTTTGCAACCCGCCTCGATCGGGGACTCCAGCGGGGTCATGATCGGCGACAAGATCGCGGCGATCGGTAACGCTGGTGGTCGCGGCGGCACCCCTAGCGTTGCGGCGGGCACAGTCTCGGCGCTCGGCCAGACGGTCACCCTCAGCGACGACATCACCGGTAGCGCGGAGCAGCTCGCGGGGTTGATCCAGGTCGCAGCCGATGTGCAGCCTGGTGACTCCGGGGGGCCGCTGGTGAACACCGCCGGGCAGGTCATCGGCGTCGACACCGCAGGCTCGGCCGGGTCGCGGTGGCAGTCTTCCGGAGGCGACGGATTGGCGATCCCGATCAACGACGCGATCGCGATCAGCAAGCAGATCCAGACCGGTACCGCCTCCGCGACCATCCACATCGGGGCCACCGGCGTCCTCGGTGTCCTGGTCCAGGACCCGACTGCTCAGGCAGCGCCAGGCCACCGGAGCAGGCTCTGGCGCCGATACGGCTCGGTCACCTCTGGTGCTCTCGTGGCGGGCGTCATGCCCAGCTCACCGGCGGAACAATCCGGGCTGACCGCGGGGGACACCATCGTGTCGCTGGACGCCGCGACGGTTGACTCCCCCGCCGCACTCACCACCCTGCTCACCGGCCACCATCCCGGAGACGTGCTGCGGCTGGCCTGGGTGGACGTGTCGGGCCAGCAGCACACGGCCACCGCGGTCCTGGCGACCGGTCCCCCGAACTGAGACCCTGATCATTGAGCAAGCTGATCCCGGGATCACGCCAGCCGACAATCCGTTGATCATCGCGCCGATGGTCGGCATCCGGCTGTGGCCGCATCCCGTCTGGCAGCGCAACCTGGAGATGCTCACCGCGGCGGGGGTGAGGTTCGTCGACATCCAGACCGGCCACACCGGCCGGTCGCTGTCCAATCCGGTACCGGAGATGAGGTCATCGCCGCCTTCGACCCCGCCGGGGTGCTGGCCCCCGCTAGAGACCACGGAACAGCCTTCATTAGGGTGCCCAACCCGACACAAATGCCCCTGACGACGACGGACAGGCCATAATTTCTGCGTGAGTCCCGGGCCTCCTGTGGGTGATACCGCTGATGGCGGATGGGACGGGATCTTCGTCAGTTACAGTCACCATGATGCGGTGTGGGCGCAGCGGTTCGAGAAGGTATTGAAGCCGCTCGTGCGCAGCAGGCGGCTACGGTTGTGGGTTGATACCGATATCCGGGTCGGGAATCGGTGGCATCCCGAAATCATCCGGGCGATCGGACGGAGCAGCGTGGCGCTGCTGTTGGTCAGCGTCGATTTTCTGGACTCCGATTTCATCATGGACGAGGAGCTGCCGACGCTGATAGGACAGGGCGTTCGGCTGGCGTCGGTGCTGGTGGGCGACTGCTTGTGGAGGCACGTACCAGAACTGGCACAGGTGCAGTGGTTGCACGACCCGGATCGCGATGGCGCGCTAAACCTCGTCGCCACCAAGCCTGGCCGGCGAGACCAGCGGCTACGGGAGATCTGCGACCGGCTCATCGCGATGGCGCCAGACACGCGGAGGAGTCGCTCTCGCGACTACGACCCCCTTTCACTTCCCGCTGACAGCCCTCTTGGCTATGACCCCCTTCTACTCCCCGCCGACAGCCCTCTTGGCTACGACCGCCCTTTGTCGACTACCCACCACAAGATCGCATACCAACGGGCCATTGACAACGGCCAGACCGAGGTAATACCTATGGCGGAGGTCCACCTGGGGATGCTGCTCGCCGAGCAGGGCGATCCCGTCGGGGCCCGGACCGCCTACCAACGGGCCATCGACAGCGGCCACGCCAAGTGGGCACCCATGGCGGCGGTCCACGCGGGAGCGTTGCTCGCCAGACACGGCGATCCCGTGGGGGCCCGGACCGCCTACCAGTGGGCCATCGACAGCGGCCACACCGAGGCAGTACCTATGGCGGAGGTCCACCTGGGGATGCTGCTCGCCGAGCAGGGCGATCCCGTCGGGGCCCGGACCGCCTACCAACGGGCCATCGACAGCGGCCACGCCAAGTGGGCACCCAACGCATCAGCTAAGCTGAGGCGACTCAAATAAGAAACGATGAGTCAGTGCATCGCTATAAATATGACGGTGACTGGTGCGAGTGCGAGCTCCGGGCGCTCGACCGCGGGTCGGAACACGTGACTTGGGCTCCTGGAACGATGAGTTACCATTAACAAGGAGAGATCCCCGAGGTTTATGCAAAAGCCAAAACAGGGTCAGAAAGCGGTGCGCGGAGACCGTGGGTGATCACATCGGCCCGCTGATATGGCCACCTGCCTGACCACTCTGGTATCGCCGAGTTCGACATCAGGACGGTCCACCGCGCCGGAGGCAGTTCTGGTGTCGAACTCGGCGACACCAGAGCTGTACGGGCTCCGCCCCTAGATCAAACTGGCCGCTGCGGAGACCGGTGACCGGACTACTGGGTTTGGTCGGCGGAGATCGCGGCGGTGGTCAACAGGTCGGCCAGGGCACGCTCGGCGGTGGCGGGGTCGGGGCACAAGGCGAGCACGAGATCGCCGAGACGGATCCCGTCATCGGCGTCGACCAGGCGGGTGATCTCGGGCAGGGTCGCGGGAAGCACCGGCGCATCGGGGCCAATGGTGTCGTTGCGGAGCTCGCTGGCCAGTGTCGTGAGCGTGTTGGTGAGCTCATGGGTGTCGCCGGTGAGGTGGTTGACAAGTGACGCGGTGAGGCGGTGGGCGCGCTGTTCGGCGGATTTCCCGGTGATGCGGGATAGGTAATCGGCGAGGTGATGGTGCGCTGTGGAGACCTCGCGCGAGTCGGGGTGGAGGTAGCAGAGGCGCAGCGCGGTACGCTGGAACTCGACGGCGGCTACTGGGTGGTCACGTTTGTCTTCCAGATCGGCGCGGGCACTGTAGACCATAGCGAGCTGCGCAATGTCACCGATGGTGGCGAAGACGTCCTGGCAGTCGCGCAGTAGTCGGTCGATGTCGGCTAGCCGACCAAGGTGAAGCAGCGGGACGTAGTCGTTGAACCGGGTGCGGGCGATCTCGTGGGCGCTGGCGTCGCGCCGTCGTCTGGTGCTGGCGATCTCATTGTTGAGCTCGAGCGCTTCGTCCCACCGTTGCAAGGCCATCGCGGACAAGCGGCCGATATCGAGAACGCCTTCCCGGGCATTCCACGGGTTCACGCGGTCGTTGTGGGCGCGCTGGTCGGGCAGGCTGGCCATCCGGGTGCGCAACGTGGGCAAGTCGAGGAGGATCTGCTCATGGTGGCCGAGCAGGCCGAGTATCTGCAGTCGCCGTCCTTGGTCGCTGAGTTGGGTCCAAGCCCCGAACCCGGCCCGGCGGGTGTGCTCGATCTTTTGGTCGGCCTGGATGAGGGCCTCACGAAGCCTGCCTTGGTCACGCAGCAGAGTGACCAGGTCACCTGCGGTGGCGGAGGCAAGCCCATGTTCGCTCTCGGTCGTGGCTTGGTCGTAAGCGCGGCGCAGGAGGATTTCGGCCTCACCGGGATCCACTTTCCGCACAGCGGCGGCGAGCACGGTGAGGTCTTTGAGAGCGCCGGTCGCCTCGGCGATGCGCCGCAGCAGGGGGACGACAGCCAGCGAGGCGACCGGGGAGTAGGCCTCCTGGATCAGGGCGCGTTCGAGCAGACAACTGGCGGTGTTCCAGTCGTGTTGACGCAGGAGGTAGCGGGCGGCGGCCAGGCTGGCCCACACCCTGAATCCACTGGTGTCCTTGCCGGCTTGGTGCTGTTCGATCGCCCAACCGCCGACGACAGCGGTCCACCAAGCGGTGAGTTGCGCGTCAACCGCGGCAGTGACCGGCTCCGGGGTCACTGCGTGGATGGCCTCGACGATGCCGGGGTGGATCCGGTAGCGCACGGGCTCGGTGGGATCCTCGATCGGGTCGGTGGCGATCAGTGCGGCGGTGACCAGCGAAGCGACCGCTGAGGCCAGTGGTGGTGGTTCACCAGGCCGGTCCAAGCGTCGCCACAGGGCAGCCCAGTTCGCGCCGACGACAGCCGTGCTGCGGTCGGTCTCCTCGACCCGGCACAGTACTTGCAGCAGCAGCCGCGCCGGGGCGGGCAGGGTTGCGGCGACGGTGATGGTCCACGTGGTGAAGATCTGCAGCGCTTGCTCGGCGTCGAGCCTGGTGTCATCCTCGGGGAGAGACGCCGCCAACGCCGTCCCGTTCACCGCTGCTTCGATCTCGGCCAGCTGGTAGGCCAGCCGGGGCGGGTCGCCTGCGGCTGCGTCGGCGAGTTCCAGCAGTGTGGGATGGCCCTGGGCCAGGGTAAGCACACGGCGGCCCAGCGCCACGGTGTGCAGCAACGCACGCAGGTTGGGCAGCCTCCGGACCAGCCATAGGGACTCGTTCCGGGACAGCGCGTGCACTGGCTGGATCAGCACCGTGTTGGGGTTCAGCCCGGCCGGCATGGTTCGACTGGTCAGGATCACCCGGGAGGACCCGTGATGGCCGGTGAGCGCGCCGATCAGCGGCGCCCAGCGAAGGTCGCGCCACTGGCCTTCGGGGGTGAGCAAGGTTTCGAGATTGTCCAGGACCAGCAGCAGGCTCGCGTCAGCGAGGACGTCGGTGAGGGTGGGCAGGAAATCCTGCAGACGCTCCAGGGTGGCAATCTCCTCGACCATCACGAACCTGTAGTCGGTCAGCTGCGCCTCCAACGCCACCGCCAGCAGGCGCAGCGCATCACCGAACTGATCCGGATCGGTGGGCGCCGACCAGAACACCAACGTGACGAAGGTGCGCCGGCTGCGGTAGGCGAGCTCCACCGCGCAGGTGGTCTTGCCCACACCGGCTATCCCATGAAACACCACCGCCCTATGCTCGGATGCCGGAGCCAATGCGGTGCCGGCTGCAGCCATCGCCTGGGCACGGCCGACGAACCGCGTCGGCTCGGCCGGGAACCGGGCCTTCGCCTCGACGGTGGGATCGAAGACCGGCTTCCCGACCGAAGGCGCCAGGGGCAGCTCGACCACCGGGGCCCGCGGCCTGCTCAGCTGATTCACCCGTGCAACGAATAGCGCAAGCGGGATCGCCATCAAGACCCAGGCGAGGATCCCGATGGCGATCGCTGCTGTTGTAGTCACCGGAGCCTCCAAAGGGGTGGCAAAAGCCGCCGGTAGCCCTTCTGGGCAGCCCGGCACAACCTCACCTGTCAGATCCCGAGGTCACACTCCTCCTAACCACCGCCGTGAGACGCTTGCCCATCAGAGCCGTTATCTGGTTGAGCCTGGTACAGGATGATCGAAACGGATCGCCAGACGTCACAAGGATCAAGACCAACCACCCGAATGGCGTAGTACATTCGCCATTGCACTCGCTTGCTTACTCTGCTCGACCACCATCCCAGCTAACGGCGAGGATGTCGGCGATCCCGGCCGGCTGGGTGATCGGGGCGAGATGGCTCGTCGTGAGGCTGTGCACGTCGAAGGGATTGGTGGGGGCAAGGGCGTCGGCTTCGGCGATCATGCGGTCCTGCACGGCTGGAGGTAGGACGCGATCGTGTGTGGTACGGATATAGGTACGCGGCAGGTGAGCCCAGGTGGTGGGATTGACCTGAGCGTCGGCGAGGATCGCGTGGAGCGACTCGTCTGGTTGCAGGGCGTAGTTGAGCACCGCGGGCGTCAGGTCGGGGTCGAGGTCTGCCATCAACAGCGCGTGCTGGGTAGCGAGGACCTGCGAGTCGCCGGTACGAGGGTTGGTCCGCGACGTTCCGGTCCGGACGGGGTCACCGATCCAGACCACCTCTCGCGCACGGCTGAGCAAGCTGTCGACGTCGCCGGGCTTCGGGGCGTAGGCGGGCACGTTGGGCTGCTCGACACAGCAGTAGGCGCAGAGGTACACGATGCGAGCCAACAGCTCGGGCGCGGAGTTGGCGACGCCGGTCACGGTGCTACCGCCCATGCTGTGCCCGATCAGAACCACCGGGCCGTGGTCGGCGACCCGGCGCACGATCTGCAGCGTGTGGGCGACGTAGTCATCCAGGGTGAGCTCGGCCACGGGCGACGGCGCCCTCGCGAGCAGTTCAGGGTCCTGGGGGCACTGGTAGCCGGCGGGAAATATGGCGTCGAACCCATGGCCGGGTAGTTCGACGGGCAGGGCGCGGTGCCCTCGCAGGGCAAGCTCGCGGACCAACGGAGTCCACAGGAACGACGTCGCGCCCGCACCGGTGATCAGCACGAATGTCGGCGCTGCGCTGGAGGCAGTCATGAGTCATCTCACGTGCAGAACATCTCCGCAGCGAGGAGCCTTATCCGTTCGACATGACGACGTAACCTCACTCGACTAGCTTACGGAACGTGAGTCGACGTGTGAAGATCGTTTGTACGATCGGGCCGATCACTGCGACCCCGGAGAAGATTCGGGAGTTGGTCGGGGCCGGGATGGATGTTGCTCGGTTGAATTTCAGTCATGGTACGCACGCTGATCATGCGCGGGTGTATTCGATGATTCGGGAGGCGGGTGACGAGTCGGGTCGGGCGGTGGGGATTCTGGGTGATCTGCAGGGGCCCAAGATCCGGTTGGGGCGGTTCGTGGCTGGTCGGGTGGAGTGGCGGACTGGTGATGAGGTGCGGGTGACCGTCGAGGATGTGCCCGGTACTCATGATCGGGTGTCGACCACGTATGCGGGGTTGGCTCAGGATGCTCGTGAGGGTGATCGGTTGCTGGTCGATGACGGCAAGGTCGCCTTGGTGGTCCGTAAGGTCGAAGACTGCGAGGTGGTGTGTGAGGTGGTGGAGGGGGGGACGGTCAGTGATCATAAGGGGTTGTCGTTGCCGGGGATGAATGTGTCGGTGCCGGCGATGTCGGCTAAGGACATCGCTGATCTGGAGTTCGCGCTGGGGTTGCGGGTGGATTGGGTGGCGTTGTCGTTCGTGCGGTCGCCGGCGGATATCGATGTGGTGCATCGGGTGATGGACCGGGTGCCGGGTGGGCGACTGCCGGTGATCGCGAAGTTGGAGAAGCCCGAGGCGGTGGATGATCTCGAGGCGATCGTGCTGGCTTTTGACGGGGTGATGGTGGCTCGGGGGGATCTGGGGGTGGAGTTGCCCCTGGAGAACGTGCCGCTGGTGCAGAAACGGGCCGTCCAGGTGGCCAGGGAGAACGCCAAGCCGATCATCGTGGCTACTCAGATGCTGGACTCGATGATCGGTCATGCTCGACCGACGCGGGCCGAGGCCTCGGATGTGGCCAATGCGGTGCTCGATGGTGCTGATGCGGTGATGCTGTCGGGGGAGACCAGTGTGGGTCGGTACCCGATCGAGTCGGTGCAGACGATGAGTCGCATCGTGAAGGCCGTGGAGGTCGGCTCACCGACTGTCCCCCCGCTCAACCACGTGCCGCGAACCAAACGTGGGGTGTTGTCCTACGCGGCCCTCGAGATCGGGGAGCTGCTGGAGGCCAAGGCGCTGGTGGCGTTCACCCAGTCCGGCGACACCGCCCGCAGGCTGGCCCGGCTGCACACCCACCTGCCGCTGCTGGCGTTCACCCCCGAGGCCCCGGTACGCAACCAGCTCACCCTGACCTGGGGCACCGAGACCTTCCTGGTCCCCCGCGTCGAGACCACCGATGCGATGGTCCGGCAGGTGGACCAGGCGATGCTGTCGATCGGGCGCTACCAGCCCGGCGACCTGGTGGTGATCGTGGCCGGATCTCCCCCGGCCACCGTCGGCTCCACCAACCTCATCCGGGTACACCGCCTGGGCGAGGAGGACCTCGGCTGACGCTGGAGATCTACATCCGAAGCGAACGCCGTAGACGCGTGCGGGTCCACTGTGTTGGTCTGTTCCTGCACCTGTATCGCACTTACTATCAATAAACGAGGGGAGTACCGTGAAATAGTATGGTGCCTTCCCCGTCTGGAAGACGACTGGACCTCGTGCACCGTATCGGCGCAGCGGTGCTCGGTGTCGGGTTGGGAGTGTTCGGGGTTCTCGGGGTCATTGACCGGCTGGAGTTCCTCGCTGTTCGCGGAGAAGTCGTGCTCGGGTTGGCGTCGAACGGCTTGCTGTCGACGATATCGCTCGTCGTCAGTGTGGTTCTCATCGGCGCTGCCTTGCGAGGCGGCCGGATCGCCTCGACGATCACGGTAGTCATAGGCCTGCTCTTCCTCCTCTCCGGCTTGCTCAACCTGGCCGTGTTGGACACCAAGTTCAACCTGCTGGCTTTCCGCGTGTCGAATGTGGTTTTCAGTTTCATCGCCGGGATGCTGCTGCTGTTTCTCGGCGCCTACGGTCGGTTCAGTGGCGGCCTGTCGGCGGACAATCCCTACTACCAGAGTCGGCACCGCGACTATCGGAGTGCCGGCGCTGAGAACGGCGACCCGGAGAATGACCGCTGGGTGGCCGCGGAGATGGCGGTCGCCGAGGGTCACGCCACTCCGGAGCAGGAGCAGTTGGTGCGCGAGGACGCGCAGCGTCGCGCCGACGAGGCGTACCGGCGCGCCTGGGAGCTCTCCGAAAGGCGCCTGGCCAGCGACAATGATTCGAGGCGAACGCTCTGAGTCACTGGGCCATCTCAGCCCATGCGATCTTGCCGCCGGCCTGGATGTCGACACCCCATGCCGTGGTGAGGTTCCCGAGCATCTCCACTCCCAACCCGAGCTCGTCGGTCGAGCGCTCCTCGTGTCGGGAGAAATCGCTGGGGTGGACATCCCGGACGGCTACCCGCAGCCCGCGGGTCCCTCGCTCCAGCGTCAACCCGGCGGAGGCACCCACGGGTCCTACGGCGATGCCGACAAGCTCGCTGACCACCACCTGCGCGGTGTCTTGCAGCTCGTCATCGACTTGCCACAGCGGGCACATCTCGCGGACCAGTTGCCGCGCCGCGGCCGAGGCCCCCATATCGCAGGGCAACCGGGTCTGGGTGCGCACGACATCGGGCCGGCGGTCGATCGCGCCTTCGGCCTCCAGCAGCAGGTGATACACCGGCACCAAGCTGGATATCCCTCGAGCCGCCAACGCCTGCGCCATCTCCTTGTCGGGCCGGCACAGTGCGACCTTCGCGGCAGGCCAACCACCGCATTCGGCCAGCGCGGCGGGAAAAATCTCCGTCCACGACGCCTGCTCCAGCTGGAACCGGTCGAGATCGACCACCACTTGGCCACGGTTGAGCAGCTCTCTGACCAGCACTTGGCGCAATCGTGTCGCAGTACGCGACGTCAGGACTCCGCGTGGATGTACTATCACCACCTGCCCGTGGCGACGCACGGTGATGTCGAGTACGGCATCCATCGATCCACCACTCCTGCTCACGGGCCGCGCTGGAAACTCTCCGACGACCCTACGACGGCGTGGGTCATCCCGCAGCGCGGCGGCACACGGCCGCACGCCACAGTGGGTGACCCTACGGTCGCCCCGCCAGCTGGGCGGCTACCGGATGCGGCACCATGGTGCTCACCAGCCACACCCTCATCAGTCCGAGCACGGAAAGCGACGCATGAAACGATTTCTGGCCCTGGCGACCCTGGTTGCGTTGTCGGCGCCAGGTTGTATGGCCCCGCAAGGACAACCATCGGACGCGGCACGTCCAGGTGAGCCGTTCACATTTCGCGTCCTGGCCACCGGCTTGGCGGACCCGTGGGAGATCACCTGGGGTCCCGACGGCTTTCTCTGGGTTACCGAGAAGATGGGTAAGAGAGTCACCCGGGTGAACCCGAGGGACGGCTCGAAGAGCACTGTGATCACCATCGCGGACGTGTACTCCACCGAGAGCCAGGACGGCTTGCTCGGCATGGCATTCGGACCGAACTTCCTGAAGGGGGGAAACGATGTCTTCGTCGCGTACACCTACGATGCCGACCCCGGTCCTACAGTCGATCGCCGCACCAAGATAACCCGCTTCACCTACGACCCGGCAGCGCACACCCTGAGCCATCCGGTGGACGTGATCACGGGTCTGTCGGCGAGCACAGACCACAATTCCGGGCGCCTGCTGGTCGGCCCCGACCAGAAGCTCTACTATTCGATCGGGGACCAGGGGAACAACCAGTTCGAGCGCTTCTGCAACCCGATCCGAGCACAAGACCTGCCCACTGCGGGCGACGTCGACGCCAAAAACTGGGCGACCTACGTCGGCAAGACCCTGAGACTGAATCTCGACGGCAGTATCCCCTCAGACAACCCGGTGATCAAGGGTGTGCGGAGTCATATCTACTCGTATGGTCACCGAAACCCACAGGGTCTGGTCTTCGGACCGGGTGGCCGGCTGTTCTCGGCAGAGCATGGTCCCAAGGCCGACGATGAGATCAACTTGATCCAGGCCGGAAAGAACTACGGTTGGCCTTATGTGTCCGGTTTCAAGGACGACCAGTCTTATATATATGCGAACTGGTCCGCATCGACTACGCCGCCGTGCACCGACCTGCATTACGACAACTTCACGATCCCGCCGTCCGTTCCTCAGCAGAGCGAGACCGCCTGGAGCAGTCCGGACTATGCAGACCCCCTGAAGACGCTCTACACCGTCCCCAACGGATACAACTTTCAGGACCCGGCCTGCGGTGACCAGTCATACATCTGCTGGCCGTCGATCGCGCCGTCCAGTATGGACTACGTGCCGGCCGACAAGGGTGGGTTCGACGGTTGGCGTAACTCTCTGCTGGTGACGAGCCTGAAAAACGGTGCACTCTACTGCTTACGGCTCACCCAGGATGGCGGCTCGGTACAAGGTGACATCACTCAGTTCTTCAAGACCACGAATCGCTACCGGGATCTCACCCTGAGCCCGGACGATCGAACCGTCTATATCGCGACGGACAGCACCGGCCGGGCCGGACCCAAGTTCGGCCCCCCGACTGAGAAGCTCGACAATCCCGGTTCGATTCTGGAGTTCACATTCGTCGGCGCGAAGTAACGGGGCTTTCCCGATCGTGCTCCTCGGCGAGGCCTCGGAGCCGACGGGCTGATCGGGGACGTCAACTACGCGCGATGTAGAGATCCCGGAGTAGGCCGGTCTCCAGTTCCATGTCCGCGATCCGTGCCTTGACCACGTCGCCGATGCTGACCAGGCCGGTCAGCTTGCCGTGGTCCACTACTGGCAGGTGACGGTAGCGGGAAGCCGTCATCTGCTGCATCAGCCGCGTGATGCTGTCTTCTGGCGAGCAGACCGGAATGTTGCGCGACATCACCGTGGTGACCTGCATGGTCAGGAGCTTGGCGCCGTACTTGCCGAGACCGCGGATGATGTCGCGCTCAGTGAGCGTGCCGACGATCGGCCGCTGTTCATCATCGTCGCGGACGACCAGTGCCCCGATCTGAGGAGGACCGTTCAGCCTGCCCACCGCCTCGGCGATACTCGCGTCGACCTCGATGGTCTCGACCGATCGACCCTTCGACTTCAGGATTTCCTCGACCTTCATCAGTCCCCTCCCGATGACGCAGGTCCCTCCATGGTCCCGCGCGATGAAGGCTCCCACCAGGGGATCTACTCAAGCATCACTGTGACGCCGCCCTCACGTGCCGGTCTCCGTGGGGTCATGGGGCTCCGCGGCAAGGCCGGCCTCGACATCCCGGACCCGGTCCTGCAGCGACCGGTACTCCTTGTGCGCCGTCAGCCTCGTTCTCACCTTGAGGTCGAACACATCAGGGGTTCGCCACGGTGACACCCATTTACGGTCCACCTCGACGGCGGCCTCTTGCTTGATCACAGCCATCCGCTCGCGCATCTCGGCCAACTCGTGCCGCACGGCATCCCCGCTGTCCGGGACCTCCGCACCATCATGCTTCACGTCACGGTCCGCCTTCTACCCTCGAGCTGATCGAGCTCGTCGCGTGCGCCGCTGTCGGCAATCCCCACTCTAGAGGAAAATCCGCGGTGCCCGCCCGAGGTGGTGCGCGGCAGTGGCAGCATCACGACATGGGCACCGGCGAAACGGGCGCAACCCGGGACTGGCGCACCGACGGTGTGCGGGTCATTCCCTGCGACGCGCTCGACACGACCACCCCCCAGACACCGGGGATGGATCGTGCCGCCGCGGTCACCCATGATCGGGCTGGCGCGAAGCAGCTGTGGGCCGGGATCGTCACGATTCACCCCGGTGCGAAGACCGGCGCGCACCACCACGGCGAGCTGGAGAGCGTGATCTACGTGATCCGCGGCCGGGCCCGGATGCGGTGGGGCGACAACCTCGAATTCACCGCCGAAGCCGGCCCAGGCGGTTTCATCTTCGTGCCGCCGTTCGTGCCGCACCAGGAGATCAACGCCCTCGACGCCGAACCGCTCGAGTGCGTGGTGACCCGCAGTGGCCAGGAGCCGATCGTGGTCAACCTGGACATCGACGGGGTGGCCGAGCCCGAGCACGTGCCATGGGTCGATCCGGCCCACCCGGCGGCCGGCTGAAGCTCGTAACGGGTGGGGGTTCGTCAACGCAGGTCGGTGGCGGAGGATGCGGGATCTGAACAGGGCGTGGCACTGCTGGACGAGGGGTGTGGTGGGCAGTGGGGGTGCTACTCGTCGCCAAGGCGACGGTCGACCGAGTCCGGCTGGGCGGCCGGGGAAAGCTGGTGGTCAGCGGCGGGCTCGTGGCCACGCTCGTCTGCCTGGCCTGGGGGATGTCCTTGAGCCATGGATGGGCACTTGACCTGCAAGTTTACCAGGCCGGCGGCGCGGCGTGGACACGCCGATCCCCGTTGTACGTAGATCACTTCGCACAGCCGGTCGGCGGGCCGGATCTTCCGTTCACGTATCCGCCCCTCGCGGCCGTGATATTCAGCGTGCTCTCCGTGATCTCCCTACCCCCCGCGATCGCGATGGTGATCGTGCTCAACCTGGCCGCGCTCGTCACGCTCTGCCTGATGGTCGCGACCAGGCAGTATGGGTGGGGCACGCGGGCCTTGGTGATCGGCCTCGGGGTAGCCGGGGTGAGCGTGCTGCTCGAACCGGTGCGTGAGACGCTCTGGTTCGGTCAGGTCAACCTGGTACTCGCGGTGCTCGTGGTCGCTGACTGCCTGCTGCCCCGGACCACGTGGCCGAGGGGCCTGCTGATCGGGCTGGCCGCGGCGGTCAAGCTGACCCCGGCGGTCTTCGTGTTGTTCTTCCTCCCCCGTCACCAGTGGCGTCCGGTACTCACCGCCGCAGCGTCGTTCGTGGGCTTCGGACTGCTGGGGTTCGTCCTCGCCCCCAGCGACACCGAGGCGTACTGGTTCGGTGCGTTACGCGACCCATCCCGGATTGGTCGGGTGACCTACGCCAGAAACCAGTCCATCCTCGGTGTGCTGGACCGGTTGGCGTTACCCAAGACGCTGACGACCAGCCTGTGGGTACTGCTAAGCCTGACCATGGTGGCGTTGGCCTGGGTCGTGGTGGTCCGGGCCAGGCGGGCAGGCGAGGAATGGACCGCGCTGCTCGCCGTTGCGGTGGCCGAGTTGTCGGTCTCTCCGATTTCCTGGGGGCACCACTGGGTGTGGATCGCTCCGGCCCTGCTGCTCTTCGCATCGCCGGCCTGGCGGCGGAGGAAACTGCTGTTGGCGGTCGGGTTGCCGGTGGTTGCGGTGTTCGCCATCGGGCCGCCCTGGTTGCTCCCGTCGGACAACAACGTGGAGCAGCACTGGGCATGGTGGCAGCACCTCATCGGAGACGGCTACGTGCTGATCGGGGTGCTTTTCCTGGTGCTGACGGCTTTCTCGACCCGAAGGGCAAGTGAGCCCCCGCCGCCAGTCAGGACGAGCAGTGCTGGTCACCATGACCCCCGATGGGAGCCGTTTGTCGCCGGTACGCTCGCCGGGCGCCGACCTACCGCGGCTCAGGACTCGGGCTGCACATCGACGGACAGGCCGCCGGAGTAGATCGCATTCCGGACGGAAGCCGTCGGAGGCTGACGTGGTGTCGCCGAGTTCGACGGAGCCACGTATTGCCGTCACCGGACGGCAAGAAGTAGGCGGCGGTCGAGATCCTGCCAAATCGTCTCCATCTCGCAGAAGCCGGCGTCGGCCAGAGCTCCGAGATGAAACGCCAGGGTCGGACGTCGAAATTTCGTCCTGGGCTCGTCGCCGGGATGCGCGAAGCGCCGTTCACGCTCCTCGACCAATCGGGCCATCGTGGGTCTGAGACTAACCGAGCGCCACCAGTCATCCCAGGTGTCGATGCCTTCGTGGGCGAAGACCAGCTCGTCTCGGATCCTGGTCAGCGTCTCGGCCACCGCTGCGCAGGTCCGGCTGCGTTCATCAAACCGGAGGCGGTCACCGTTGAGCATGAGGCCACCGGGCCGCAATATCGCGGCGATCCGGCGGTAGGTCGCAGCGAGGTCCTCGGGTGACAGCCAATGCAACGCCGTGGTGGTCAGCACGGCGTCGAACGGCTGATCTCCGACAGCGTTCGTCCAGTTGAGGTCTCGCAGGTCCTGGTCGACCCACCGCAGGCGTCCGCCCAGTGTGTCGAATGCGCCCCGTCCGATCGCGAGTAGCACCGGATCCATGTCGATCGCGACGCTGCGCGCAGAGGGGAGACGGGCAAGGAGCCGCTCGCTCACCGCACCCGGGCCACACGCCAGGTCGAGCACCAGCGGATCGTCGCCGAGGACGGCGTGGACGGTGTCGACCATGAGCTTGAAAATGTGCTCGCGCTGGGGTATATAGCCGGTCTGCTGGCGATCCCAGCCGTCAAGGAGGCCACGCCAGTCGGGGTCGGGGTCGGTCGCTGTACGGGGAATTTCTGTCACCTTCTTTAGTCGTGCCGGTGATCGCCGGTCTTGGAGTCATGTTGAGCCCGCTCCAAGCGGGGTACCGCTGCGATCAGCTCGCGAACCACCGGGTGCTGCGGATGTGTGAGGATCTGAGTCGCCGGGTGGGTTCAACGCTTGAGGTCGAGATGGTCTTTCCTGAGCCGCTCTCACCGATCAGCGCCAGGGTCTCGCCGTGCTCCGTAGCGCGGCATGGAGCGCCCGAGAGCGGCGAACACACCCGCGCCGACCCCGAGCACCACGGTGAGTAGGCCTGCGGCCGCGGTTAGCCCGATAGTCACGGGCAGGCGGGCGACGAGGTCGCATTCCTGTCATCTACACCCCGACGCGAGTATCCTGATCATGATGGGCCGGGATTAGGATGTGGCTAATCCGGCCCGAGCTGGACTCCATCACCGCGCGATGACCCCTCGGGGAGTAGGCAACGTCTAGAGGTCAGGAGTGGCTCACCGACGCCGATTTGTCCAGGATCAGGTCTTTACGGAACCGCCGAAGCAACAGTATTGCCGTGACCCCGAAGCCGGCGCACAGGCCTATCCACACCCCCGGACCGTGGAGACCCAGCCCATAGCCGAAGAGCAACATTGCTGGAGTACCGACCACCCAGTAGCCGATCAGCGTGATACTGAATCCACTCTTCGTGTTACCGAGGCCGCGCAGCAATCCCACACTGATGTTTTGTGCACCTTTCAAGAACTGTTGAGCCACTCCGAAGAACAGGAGAGTCTTCGCTAAAGACTCCACAGTAGGGTCGGTATGCAGATCCAGGAAGATCCGTAGTACCCACGTCGGCACGGTTAGGTACACCAACCCCACTAAAGCCATCGCCACGACTCCCAGGGTGAGGGCTGTCCGCGCTATCTGCCCGGCTTCCCGCCGGTTCCCTTGTCCGACGGCTCGGCTGACCAGGATCGACGATCCGTGAGAAAGACCGATGTTGAGTTGGTAAACGATGTAGGCAAGCTGGTTCACTACGTTGTGCGCCGCCAGTGGGATCGGGCCGAAGCTGCCCATCATCAGTGTGGCGATGGACGTGATCCCCGCCTCCGAACCATAGGTCAAGCTGATCGGAATACCCAGCCGGAGGATGTCGCCGACGATCCCGACGTCGGCTTTCCAACCCTGGATGGAAAGCAGCGGTGCGAGTTGCTCATCACGGCGCAGGATCACAAGAAACGCGAAGAAACTTAATAGCTGCACGATTGTGGTTGCAAGCCCGATCCCGGTCAATCCTAGAACCGGGAAGCCGAACCAGCCATATGCAAACCCTCCGTCGAGTGCCACATTAACCGCGATGGACACGACGGTGACTCCGAGTAAAGAACCAGGGCGGCGCATTCCCACCGCGAACTGACGCAGAACATTGAGCCACAACATCGGAACCAGGCCTGGAGCCAGTGCCATCATCGTAGGTCGAGCCAATTCCAGTACCCGGGAGTCCTGGCCGAACCAGGTAAGGGCATAACCCAACGCGACTAGCACAACACCGCCGAGTAGACCGACCAGAGTGGCCACCAGGAAAGCAGCCCGCACCACTTGGCGAACCTCGTTGCCGGTACGTTCGTCGAGATGCGGACCTCCCGAGCGCTTCTCCCCACGGCCTACCGCACCGGCGACCAGATTGCCCACCGCCGTCACAGCTCCGACACACATCGTGCGGAGCTGGTTGTAGAGCGTGATCGCCAATCCCCCTGCCGCGATGGCCTTGACGCCCAGCGAGCCCATCATGACGAGATCGGTCGTGGTGAGGGCCACCTGAGCCAGCTGAATCCCAGCGATAGGTGCGGAGACGGCTATCAGCGGACGATATCCCCGAACCATGGACGTGGCGCTCATACGAAAGACCCCGTCCTGGCTACCTCACCGCTTGCCGGGCGAACCGAGCTGACATCCCGTGGCGCAGTAGCAGGTGCTGAACCTGCTGCTCGGCCGCAGGATCGAGTAAGTCCCGTTCAAGCATCCATCGATCATCGAAAACGGTGTCGAGGTACTTCTCCCCGGCGTCGGAGACCAGAGCCACAACGGTACTGTCCGCAGGCAACGTAGCAAGTCTCTGCAGCGCCAGGTACAGGGCACCGCCTGCCGAACCTCCGATCATCAAGCCAGTGCTTCGGGTCACCACCCGGGCAGCAGCAAAGGCATCCACATCTGTTACCTGGACCCCGTCATCAATCAAAGAGAAATCGACGTTGTTACCGACTGGAAACCCTTCTGGACTCCCACTTCCGGTTTGCCAGTATTTCCCTCCGGGAGTACCGAAGATAGTGGATCCAGCCGGTTCCACTCCGACCGTCACCACCCCGGAGCCGAGTCGACGTAGCTCCCTTGCGGTGCCGCACAACGAACCGCCCGTGCCAATGGCGCTGATCAAATAGTCGACATCACCGAAGACGTCGGCGAGGAGTTCTTGGGCCAGTTCACGATATCCTTCAGAATTGCCGGGATTATTGTGCTGATCCAGGAGGCACGCCCCCTCTTCCGCCGCGGCCAGTTCGCTGGCGACTCTCCTGCGTTCCATGGTGTTAGGACCATCAGTACCGTCTCCGCCCACATGAACCAACTCCGCCCCCAGTGCTTTTATAGCCCGGAGCTTCTCCGGGCTGGCATGGTTGTCCACCACCGCGGTGAATCGATACCCGCGTTCGATAGCCATCAGCGCCAGTCCTAGACCGGTGTTTCCCGAAGTGGGTTCGATGATGTGGCCTCCCGGCCGGAGTTTCCCGTGGAGTTCCGCATGGTTGATCATTTTCTCGGCCATCCGGACCTTCGCCGAGCCGGTGGGATTGAACTGCTCAAGTTTGAGCAGCAAGCGAGTACCCGACTCAGTGGAGCACAACTCGAAAAGTGGAGTGCGACCGATGAGCCCGGAAGCTCGGGTGACAATTTTCTCGAGCGGTCGACTGCTCAGCCCATCATTCTCCAGTGCGCGGCTGCCTAGTTCCTTCACCTGCAGTACCCCTTATTACGGTTGCCCACCTAAGGTCGCTCGTCCAGTCGCCATTGAAACCGACCTCCGGCATGCGACACCACGACTCTGGCAGGTAACGGAAGCTGGTGAAATTCAGTTTCGTTCTTGTCCATCTGGTAGCCTGCGGTATTTGGATAGACGAGCAGATCTCCGAAATGGGGTGCCCGAGGGAACGGAACTTTGCGCCAGGTCACCATGTCGTACTCAAGGCAACTGGCACCACCCACGCAAGCGTGGACCGGCTCGCCAGTTTCAGCCGATGGCCACAGTATCGGTTCGGGAAGATAGTCGCTGCCCTTCCACTGCTCCGACACGCTGGCACTGAGGCCCGCTACCGTGACGATTCCGTAGTCATGCCGTTTCTTGAAACCCTGCACGGGAAAGACCGTGAATCCACACCCATCGAGAATCGCCCGGCCCGGTTCGAGGAATAGGCGAGTGCCGGTTTGCGCGAACTTAAGCCCCAAACTAGTGTAGTCCCCACCGGCTGCGCTCCCCAGAATTTCGACCAACATGTCCGCGCCGGTCGTCGCCTGATGGTAGGGGTAAAAATGGGTGAACGTCTTATTACCATGAAACCACGCGTCCTGGTAGTCTTCATTGAACCGCTGCCAGTCAGCCGCATCGAGATAGCTGACAGCGAAACCGCCGCCTATCGATACCGAGTTGGTGACCAAACCCTGAGCGCGGGCCGCAACGCATCGGTCAACCAGATCTGAGGCCAGCGACACCCGTGGCGCTACGTCGTACCCGTTCAAGTGGAACGAGAATCCTTCCATGATCACACGTGCTCGCTCGTGGACACACCGCTCCAACGCCCGGTCAAGCTCCGGGACACTCAACCCGAAACGGCTGTACGGATTGACGTCCGGTAGAACACGCAACAGGATGCGAACCGTCATGTTCACGCGCACCGCCGCGATCACCCGCTCGAGTTCATCCAGGGCGTCGACCGCAATCAGGCACCGATGACGGACTGCGAGCCAGAGAAGTTCCTCACTCTTGGCCGCACCCGTGACCACTACATCCTCACCTCGAACACCGTGGCCGAGGGCGTGCACCAACTCCGGCGCGCTCCCCACATCGACCCCAGCGTTGGCCTCGACACAGGCGGACAACCAACACGCGGCCTTGTTGGCCTTCTTCCCGAAATAGACCTGTCCCTCAACGCCCGCACCGACCAAAGCATCCTTGAATGCCGCGAGATTCTCCGCGAAGCACGCTGGGTAAAGCACATGGAACGGCCCTCGCACGGCATGGGCGATATCGGCCAGTAGCTGCGGATCAGCCCGAACCTGTTGCACCCAAGACGGTTCGATCGCCGGCAAGGAGATCGTCGACGTGGTCAGCTCCATAGCCGCACCCGCTGCCCCCGGCCCGCAGCGATCGCCCGCGTGGCCAAGGCATGCGCGACCGGAATATCGGTAATGACCATGCCGCTGCTGAAGGCGAAGACCCGATCCGTCGGAGTGCGCCTTCCCGGCGCCCGACCCGCGAGCACGTCGGGGAACTCAGCATCAATCCTGGCACTTCCGTCTGCTGCGGCAAAACGTGATCCGGTGACCCCCAACTGACCTTCGCTGGTCGCAATGGCATAATCCGCCTCCTGGAGGGCCGATGAAGCAACACCCTTGCTGGAAACGGACACCATGAGTCCACCCGGCTTCATCCAACCGAGCTCCACCTTGGGATGTGCAGCACGGCCGGAAGCAACGACGACGATATCAGACTCTCTGACTGCCGACGGCACATCAGAGACAAGTTCGATTTCTCGCTCGGGAAAGTGTCGCCGGAACACCTCGATGGTCGAATTAATACCGTCTGGGTGTGTGCCGTACAACATAAGACGGTCCAGCTTCGGGAGAACTGTCAGCAAGTAAGGAAGGGTATTATGACCTTGAACGCCCGTGCCGATCATCAACACGGAGCGAGCATCTGGCGTGGCACACATCTCGGCAATCAATGCAGTGGTCGCAGGCGTGCGCGAAGCGCCGACCCGGTCACAGTCCATCAGCGCAAACGGGAGTCCGGTAGCGTCGTCGTACAAACTGATGACCGTGTAGTATTTCTCCCGGTTGTCACTTCCTTGCCGGTATGAAGTCTTGAAGCCGACCTGTTGCGAATTCGCGTCGTAGCCGAGCATCATATACGAAACTGCATCCCTTTCGACCTCCGGTAAAGGCATCATCAACTTCGTCGGACAGCGGGACGCCCCATTCGCCAACGCCAGGTAGCCTTCACGCACCACAGAGATCACCTCGGCCGGACTGATCTCCAGGTCAGCGAGGTCACTACGGGTGAAAAGATACAACTCCGGCCGACTCATCAATGAACCTCACAATCTGGTGATTTATTTCCCTCTCGTCCTTATTTGATCATTCTGGATTGTTGGTGGCCAATCATCGCTGAATGAGTGCGTCACGACAGAGACCAGATGTAATCCGGCCGGTTACAGCTGGCTGTCGAGTGCGCAAGCCCTGGACTGACGAGCAGTCGATCAGCCGACTTCCTGTCGGTCGACGTGATTGACGCTAACCCAGCCGAGCTAGGAAGGCAAGCCTTATCTAACTATCACGGAGAGTAAGGACAGCGGTCTCGGCTCTGTGCTCACGCGGAGTGTCGGTGTGTGACCTGACGTAGAGAAGTACCGACCACGGAGCGCTCGGGTTGGCGCAATCGTCACGTGGTGACCTTCTCCCTGTTCGAGTAGGTCCTCAAGTGGACGGCGTCGCGAGCACTGACTGTGACTAAACGATCTGCTAGCCAGCACCTATGCCTATCTGGTAGTGACGGACAGCTACCGAAGAAGGTGAGAAAGCCCCGACGTCGTCAGGTCTCACCTGATTGGCGGGTTGTCGACACCCGGTGGTCACATAAGGTTGAAGAGTAAGTAAGGCTGCCCTAACTGGAGATCGACCGCTCTTGCAGATTGTCATTCAACTGGACGTGCCAGCGGAGGACCTGTGGAGTTGACTCGACGACGGCTGCTGGGGGCCGGTGCGGCGCTGGGGGCCGGCAGTCTGCTGTCCTCCTGCGGTTCAGCCGGAATTGGCGGGTCGGCAGGTGCTGCTCCGCCGGTCGGCCCACCGCGACCGGGTGGAACGCTGAGTATCGGAGCCTTGGGAAGGGCCTCATCGATCACCCGTGATCCGCACGGTGTGCAGGTGAACGAGAGCGACTACCTGATCTTGAGCCTGCTCTACGACACGGTGACCGTGCCGGGCAGCTCACCGATCGTCGCGCCACGTTTGGCGACCCGCTGGGAGCCGAGTTCAGACCTGCGTCGATGGCGTTTTGAGTTGGCCGAAGGTGTCCGGTTCCATGACGACACACCGTTGAGCTCCGAGGACGTAGTGTGGTCGATACGCCGGCTGCGTCAGTCGGCAATCGGTGCCTCCCGGTTGCCGGGAATCGATGTGCAGGGAGTCACGCCGGACGGCCCGCGCACCGTGGTGGTGGAATCCGACTACCCCAACAGCGAAATTCCGGTGTTGATGCGCCTGACGACCTTCGTGATCAAGAACGGGACGGCCGATCCGGCCGGCACTCCCGGCACCGGACCGTTCAAGCTGGAGTGGTTTCGCGACGGCAACGCCCGTTTAGCGCGCAACGACAACTGGTTCGGCGGCCGAGTATTGCTGGACGCCATCGAGGTTCGGATGTTCGAAAAGCCGCAAACGATGGCTAACGCATTGCTCAGCGGGGACATCGACCTCGCGTCCAATGTCGGAACGGTGGCAGCACGGGTAGCAGAAGGACGTGACGGAGTCCAGATCATCCGCCGGCGCAACGACACGGCGATGTCGGTGGTGATGCGTGCCGCGGACGGACCGTACGCCGACCCGAGGATCCGGGAGGCCTTCCGGCTCGCGGTCGACCGGGAGGCCATGGTCAAGCAGGTGCTAGGCGGATACGGCTCGGTCGGAAACGACGTCCTGGGAACCGCCGATCCGGTGTACGCCCGCGATCTACCGCAGCGCAGGCAGGATCTGGCCAGGGCCGGCGCGCTGCTCGACGAGGCCGGCTTCGACCGCTCGAAGCCGTACCAGGTGCTGACCACCGAGGACGTTCCCGGCCTCGCCGAGTCCGCGGTCCTGTTCGCCCAGCAGATGAAGGGCGTCGGCGTCAAGATCGATGTCGTCAAACAAGAGTCGAGCACCTTCTTGGGCCAGAGCAGGGGGAAAGCATCCCTCTACACCACGTACTGGGGCACCAACGACTCCGTGATCTTCTGCGCGGGAAAGCTGCTGCTGTCCGACTCCACGTTCAACGAAGCGGCTTGGCGTGACCCCGCTTTCGACAGCGCCTACCGCTCAGCGCTCGGTACGCCTGACCCCAACCGGCGCACACAACTCGTGCACGATCTGCAGAAAATCGAATACGACCGGTCCGGCTACCTGTTGTGGGGCATGGCCGAGGGTATGGATCTCGCCAAGAGCACCGTGCAGGGACTTCCCCGACTGCCCGGCTATGGGCGCGTGCAGCTGGAGCAGACATGGCTGAGCGCCTGAGGAGCAGCCGGATCGCCCTGGTCGCGGGTCTGCTGCTGCGTCGCATGGCGCTGCTCGTGGTGTTGCTTGCCGTGACCTTCCTCGCGGTCGAGGTCCTGCCCACCGACGCCGCTCGGGCCACCCTGGATATCGAAGCGTCGCCGGCCGAGCTGGCCGCGCGACGGACACAGCTCGGACTCGACCAGCCGGTGGCCGTTCGGTTCCTGCACTGGATGGGCGGGCTCGCCACCGGCGACCTCGGCGTCTCGGCGCGGGGCCGACGAGTCTGGGATGTCGTGGGGCAGCCCTTGCAGAACACGCTGGTACTGGGCGTGCTCGCGCTGGTGCTGACCGTGCTGCTCGCGCTGGCACTCGGGTGCGTCTCGGTGCTGCGCCTCGGGAGACCTCTGGACCGGGTGGTGGGCTTTTCGTCCACGATGATCCTGGCACTGCCCGAGTTCGTGGTGGCAAACGCCTTGGTCGTGGTATTCGCACTATGGTTGCCCCTGCTGCCGTCGGTGACGGTGGCCTCCAGCAGCGGAAGACCGGCGTCCTCGGCGATGCTCATCCTCCCCGTGCTTGCCCTCGCTGTGCGACAGATCGGCTGGAACACCCGCATCGTGCGCAGCGCGCTGGCCGAGCAGTTGCCGGCGCCGCACGTGGACTCAGCGATCATGGACGGTTTGCCGCGCCATCGGATCCTGCTCCACTACCTGCTCCCCGGCGCTATTCCCACAATCGCCGCCGGTGTGGCCACCTCGGTGGGCATGGTGTTAGGCGGCGTAGTTGCTGTGGAGACCATCTTCAACTTCCCCGGGATGGGAGCGGTGCTCGTCGACGCCATACGCAACCGTGACGCCCCGCTGGTAGCCACGGTGGTGGCCCTGACAGGATCGGCGATCACCGTGGTGCTGGTGGCGTCCGACCTGGTTCGAGCCTGGGCCCTCGGGCACAAGCCGTGAACCGCGCCGTCGTACGGCTGCTGCCGGCCCTGGTGGTGATCCTGCTGGCACTGCTGGGCCCGTTGCTCGCTCCGCACGGCAGCGCCGAACCTGTCACCGCACCGTACGCGCTGCCTGGGCCAGGCGTTGCGCTCGGCGGCGACCAGCTCGGACGCGACGTCCTCAGCCGGCTGCTTGCCGGCGGTCGTGACCTTGCGGTGGCCTCGGCGGCGATCGCTGTAGTCGTCACCGGAATCGCCGCGATACTGGGCGCCGTGGCCGCCTTGCGGCCGACGCTGGGTGTCATCGTCGAGCGCACTGCGGACATCCTGATCCTGCTGCCCGTGGCATTGGGCATCATGGTGATCGGAGTTTCCTGGCCTGACTCCGGCCGGATACCCGTCGTCGTGGCGGCCATCGTCCTGGGCACACCGTTCGCCTTCCGGGTCGCTGCCGCGGCCGCGGCCCCGGTGGCAGCGTCCGGTTTCGTCGAAGTCGCCTCGGCCCAAGGTGAGCGCACGCTCTACCTGGTCTTTCGCGAGATCACACCCAACCTCCGCACCACCCTGTTGACGTTGCTGGGACTTCGATTCGTCGAGGCCGTGTACGTGGTCACCACAGCGAGCTTCCTGGAGGTCGGTACCCGGCCTCCCACCGCGGACTGGGCGTTGATGATCCGCGAGAACGCGGAGGGAACCCTGCTCAACCCATGGGCTGTGCTCGCACCCAGTCTCGCCATCGCCGTACTGGCAGTAAGCGTGAACCTCGCCTTCGACGTGCTGACACCGAAGGCGAGGAATCGGGCGGTGACGCAGCTGTGACGAAGGTCCTCGACATTCTGGGTCTGTCGATATGCACCGCGGACGGTCATGAGCTCACCCGGTGCGACCGGCTGACCGCGGGAAAAGGCCGCATCATCGGCGTCGTCGGGCCGTCGGGTTCCGGCAAGACCACCTTGCTCCGCGGCATCGCGGGAGCACTGCCGAACGGGTTGCCCACCGTCCGAGGGAGCTTGTCCGTACTCGGCGAAGAGGTGCTGGCACTCCCGGCGAACGAGCTGCGGGAGTTCAGGCGACGGCACCTCGGCTTCGTCGGTCAGGATCCGGCATCCCGGCTGAATCCACGGATGCGCATTCACCACTTGCTCGTCGAAGCCGCCGGGCACCAACAGTTCAGCGCGCAGCAGATCCTGACCGAGGTCGGCCTACCGGCCACCGACGAGCTGCTGCGACGCAAGCCCGGACAACTCTCCGGCGGCCAACAGAGACGGGTGGCCCTGGCGCGAGCCCTGGCCCGCCGACCCGATGTGCTGCTGCTCGATGAACCCACCGTGGGCTTGGACGCGGCCCTTCGGGAAAAGTTGTGCGAACTGCTTCGCGACCGGGCCGATAATGGAACGACGATCCTCCTCGCGTGTCACGACATGCCGTTGATCGCCGAACTCGCTGACGAAGTCGTCGACCTCGGCGCGAGCGCCGGCGTGCCGGAGGTGCTTACCGAATACCGCGCACCGGAGGCAGGCAGGGAAGAGATTCTCCGGGTCGACGGTCTGTTTGCATGGGCCGATTTCCGCCGCCGGAGCCCGATCCTGCACGGTGTCGATCTCAGCCTGACCGGCCGCGGCGCGCTCGCGGTCGTCGGCGTCTCCGGTGCCGGGAAGACCACCCTCGCCCGGGCGATCACCGGACTGCACAAACACAGTGCGGGACGCATCAACCTCGGAGACCAGCTGATGCCGCTTCGCGTGGAGCGCCGCCGCCCCGCGCAGCGCAGACGCGTCCAGCTCATCCCGCAGGATCCGCTGGGCACGTTGAATCCCAGTCGCACCGTGGGCGCCACACTGAGCCGACCACTACTCCTGTACCGAAAGACCTCGAGGCGCGAACTCCCCGCCAAGATCACCGGTCTGCTCGACACCGTGGGGCTCACCGAGGATTTCACCGAGCGCTATCCCCACGAGCTTCTCCGGCGGCCAACGTCAGCGAATAGCCATCGCACGCGCCCTCGCGGCCGACCCGGACGTCCTCATCTGTGACGAAATCACCTCGTCACTGGACGCCTCGACCACCGAAGACGTCATGAACGTACTCGGCGAACTCCGTAGCCGACGCAACCTGGCGCTGATCGTGATCACCCACGACATTTCGCTCGCAATCCGACACACCAGCACCGTCCTCGTGCTCGAGGAAGGGCGCGTTGTCCACACCGGCGCCACGTCGAACGTCCTCGGGACATCCCGCCCTCCGTCGATGGCACGTCCCAGCTCGCGGTGAGCACCATGGTCAGTGCCGACGGACATCACAGGTTGTAAAGATCGATCGCCCTGGAATCGACATGTCATCAACGATCTTGCGAAACTGACGCTGAGGAGCCCGGCCGGCGGTGGGGCAGTGATCGGGTCACCGTTGCGTATGGTGAGTGCCCAGGTTCGAGGACGGGAATGAGAAGGGCTTCCGCATAATTTTTCTATCTCGCTATTCGCGAGCGGATCATGTCCGCCCTTCTCTCATATCCCGTATCATCGCCTCATACGACGGCGAATCATCGAACGGTTGAATCTGGCCAATGACAGAGAAACCCCAAGATATATAGGCGGTATAAGCCGCCGTGTTCTCGGCGCGCACCAGCAAGGTCACCCGTTCCACGGGCAGACCTTCCAGTAAGCTGCTGCTGAGAGCTTCTGGCGTAACCCCGGCGACGCCAGACCGGGCGCACCATCAGCTCATTGATACCGAACGTCCGCGTCCCGGTTTCACGCAGCAACTCAGGATCAACGTCCCCCTTAAAGCCCCGCCACCAGCCCGAACCTGCGGGCAAGACAGACCCGAGCGTGAAGCCGACAAGTTCTCCCTTGACCCGGCCGGTCACCAGCCGAAAGCCGTCACGTGCGCTACCTCGTTCCAGCCGCTCCCAGAAACGGGCTGGGTAAAAGAACGGATCCCGAGCCGCTCGGCATACGCCTCTTGGTAAACAGCAAGCAACTCGTCTTTTTGTTCCCCTAGACCTCGGCCATCACGGCGCTGAATGGTCAGCTCATCGGGTGTGGTGTTCATTGGTTCACAGCCTGGTAACGAACGAGAAAAAGCTCAACCCCGTCAACCTCGGGGTACGCGGCAAGCCGCTTGGCAACGACGTCAAGCTCGGTCGAGACCCGCCAACTGGCTACCTCGCCCATCAGATCATCGAGAGCACTGTGAGCTGCTTCGGCCGCACCGTCAACGGCTCCTTGATCCAGGCGGGCCCGGGCCAGCCGGACGCGCAACATCGCCAGGTTCCGGGCAAACTGCGTGGCGTAACCAGCGATGGCTTGTTCCAGCAAGCGTTCAGCGCGTGACGGACGCTGGAGCTCAATGGCACACCTCGCCTCGACACCGTCGATCTCCATCGGACTGAGAAACGCCGACCATTCCTCGTTGGCAGCCTCGTCGTCTCTCTCCAACGCACACCGAGCGCTGCTGATCGCATGGTCAGCGTCACGGGCGTCTCCCGCGAGAGAACTGCCGACGGCTAGGTGCAACTGTGGGATAGTCGCAAGCCATGGGGCGGAACCATGCCCGGTGGCGGCATGTTCGGCCCCTGCCGCATACCGCAACGCCTCACGGGGTCGCGCGAGCACGTTGCTCTGGAACGCCAGATTCGCCAAAGCGCGTGTCTCGACCTGCGCGTCATTGGCTTGGCGGCTCATGGCCAGGGCCTCACCGAAGCAGCTCCGGGCGACCTCGTGCTGGCCAGCGTCGAGCGCCAACCATCCGGCGCATATCTGGAGTCGACCGGTGGCGGTAAGCAAGTGCTGGCTCACGGTGTCGGTGTAGCTGCCGTACTCAAGAAGTTGCATACCGTCACGAGCCTCGGCCAGGGCTGACCGCCAGAGGATGTCGCCGCCATGTTGCTGATCGAGGCTGTGCAGCCGGGCGGCAGCCCGTTGCCCACGCTTCACATCAGCCATGCCAACAGCGGTGCCCGCGCCGGTGCTCAGGCCGGCTGCTACCGTGGCAGCCACGCCCCACTTCATCGCCGTCCGGCGCCTCATGTCCTCCAACGCTACCGCTTGATTCCTGGTGAGTGGGTATGCCGCTGGTTGGGCTGGATCGTCGCCTGCCAGCAGTGCCTTGAGCTGGTCACGGCTGATCCCCAAGACACGCGCCAGCTTCGGCCAGAGGTACGGCACGGGCGCATGCCGGCCGGCTTCCCAGCGAAGGACGGTCGAGCGCTCGACATGCAGCGCCCCGTTTCGGTGCCAAACCTCTCCGTTCCTGCTCTGGTTGTCGTCACCCATCGTGACCAGGCTTACGGATCACAGCACCCGAGGGGGGTGCCGCCCAAGCCGACAAGGCGATGCGACGAACAGGAGCTGATGCACCGATGCAGACGACGTCCTATACCCGGTGGAGCCCGAACCCGGGAGACCGACGGTGATCGAAGTAACCGACCGCGTCCCCGGCGAGCACGTCCGTCTCACAGTGAACGCCCGCCGCACCGACGACAACAGCACCTGCACCCTGGTAGTGATCCACGAGTACAACGGCACGTGGGCGATACACGGACTGGGCAACCCCGGCGTGCGCTTGCCTCCAGCCGACATAGTCGCCCTGGCCGAAGCAATCCTAGTACGGGCCCGATGAACTGCTACTGCTTCCCACATTGGCCAGATCGACGACGCTGGACACCCCGAACCACCATACGATCATTGTGTCCGGCGTTTGTGCTGCTAGGTGGCGGAGGAGGCGGGATTTGAACCCGCGAGGGCTGTAACACCCAACACGATTTCCAATTCCACTCGCCTGCGTTCAGCGAGGTACGCGGGGTTGCCGGGCCCAGGTCAGCAGGGACAGGAGAAACGGTGGGAGTGGTTCGAACGTTGCTGAACTGAGCGCCAAACTGAGCCCCTGCCGCCCCCGCTAGGCGCTCGTCCTCGTTCGAACAGGATTCTCGCGCGAGTCGGTATTCGACCGTACCAGGGCGATGACATCGACGACCTATGAACTGGGTCGCCATCATCGACACGTAGGGCTGGGTGAGTACCTCCTGCCCCGGTGGTGGGCTGAGAGTGGGAACATGGTCATGTGAAGTGGCGCTCGCGGTGGTTGCGTGGCTGGATTCTCTTCACCGGTGCCATCGTGCTGGGTGCGGGGGTCGGTGCGATGTCTGCTATATGGCTTTCGGGGCCAGCCGCTGCAGCGGTCGGCTCGACCCTCGCCGCAGCGGTGTTCGGCGTGGTCAGCGCACGGGGAAAGACATTGCTGGACATGCATGCTGCGCAGAAAGCCGCGTTGCCGGAGCAACTTGTGACGGCCAGCGAGTCGGGGCGGCTCCGGCGCGTGCGGGACTTGAACGACCCGATCGTGTTACGCGTGCACCCCGCTGAGACTTTCTGCCAAACAGTGAACGGGCAGTCGGTGGCCGACCGGGTTCCTCCCTATATTCGCCGTGACACCCAAGACCAGCTGTGGGCGGTGGTCGTGCGGGGTGGTTTTGTGTTGCTGACCGGAGACTCCACTGCTGGCAAAACGCGTACTGCCTACGAAGCTATCCGCGCGCTGTGTCCCGATCACGTGCTTATCGCCCCCGCTAGCCGGGAGTCCTTGGCAGTGATCGTTCCTGTGGTGCTGGAGCAACGCCGCTGCGTGGTGTGGCTGGACGATCTGGAGCGGTTCCTGGGCTCTGGCGGCTTGACCGCGAGTTCAGTAGGCCGAATTCTCGGTGACGGCGACCGCCAGGTGCTACTACTTGCGACGCTGCGCAGCGCGGAATTCGACCGCTACAGCGCCCGGGAAGAATCCCAGGTCACCGGCATCGAACGCGACTCTTGGCGCGAGGCCAGAGACGTCCTGGACCTCGCGGCAGTCGTGGAGCTACAGAGACGCTGGAGTGCCGAGGAATTGAAGCGAGCCCGGGACTACGCCGATGATCCCCGCATCTCCGCGGCGCTGGGCAAGACAGGCCAGTTCGGGCTCGCCGAGGTCCTTGCCGCGGACCCACACCTGGCCAGGGACTGGCGCAACGCCTGGCGGCCCAATGCCCATCCCCTGGGCGCTGCGCTGGTCGCCGCCGCAGTGGACTGCCGACGGGCGGGCGGGCACGACCCACAGCCCATCGAGGTCCTCGCTGGGCTTGCTGAACATTATCTGAACCAACAGGGTGGGGTGTTGTTGCGCCCCGAACCCCTTGCTGATGCCCTAGCGTGGGCTACTAGCCCCAGCCACGGCGCCAGCAGCCTGCTCCTACCCACCGATACAGATGGGCACTATCTGGCCTTCGATTACCTCATCGACCTCCCCGGCAGCGACGGTGTCCCCGAGACTATCTGGGACACACTTATCAACCGGGCCACGCCACAGCAGGCATTTACCATAGGTGAGGCCGCTACCCAGCGTTATCAATGGCGTGCGGCGGCCAGTGCCTTTCGCAAGGCCGCCCATTACCGGGTCCCCGACGCTGATATGGCGGCAGCGTTCTCGCTTGGTTATGCGGGCGACCATGTGGAGGCAGAGCAGATGTTTACTGATGTTCTCGCTGAGCGTGAACGGAACCTCGGCTCGGACGACCCAGCTACCTTGCGGGTCCGCCGCCACTTCGCCATGTACCTGGCTGATGCAAACGTTGATAGGGTCCGAGCTTTCAACATGCAAACCTTACTCATTGCCGACCTGACACGCGTGCTGGGGCCAGATCATCCCGACACGCTGGAAGCGCGTCTCCAGCATGCGTACAGCATCGGCCAGACAGTCGACACAGAAAATTCCGTGCGACTGCTCACCGAACTTCTGCCTGACGCGCAACGTCTACTGGGATCTGACCATTCTCATACCCTCTGGACCCGACACTATCTTGCCGCTTTTCTCGCTAGAACGGGTCACTTCCAGCGCTCCATCGAACTGGTGACTGACCTTATTAGCGCATACGAACGGATCCTTGGCGTTGACAACCCCAGGACCTTCCAGGCCCGTACTGTAGGGTCCTCGCGTGGACCATCGGTGAGGCTGGAGACCCAGTCCGCGCTGCCGAGATGTTCCGCTTGCTCATACACGATCGGGAGCGCGTTCTTGGCGTGGACCACCCCCACACACTCATGACCCGTTATGATTTTGTCCTTTATTTGACACAGGCTGGAGATAACAGTCAAGTGAATGAATTGTTCACCGGCATGATCGCTGACTGGCAGCGGGTTATTGGAGTCGACTGCTCTGCTACGGCTGTCGCCAAGGAACTCATTTCTAATGTTGTAGAGAATCAACGAGTTTCACACGGCGTGGCTGTTGCGGGAGGGGGTCCCTCGGCAGTACTGCGGATCTGTCAGCGCGTGCTGGGAACAGAGCATCCGTTGACCGAAGAAGTTCAACGGATTATCGCCGACTTGTCACCATCGGTACAATCAGACGGAGCGGCCGACATTGGCTAAGTGCTGGCTCTTTCTGGCCCCGTTTATCAACTGGCGCCGATCTCCTTCGTTCCGCCTCCCACCGCTTATCCCCCTACTGCCTCAAGGACGGCAGGTGTCGCCACCCCCGCGACGCAAGAATGTCAGCGGACGTGCGCTCGGCCTGTGCCGCCACGACATCGTCCTGCCCGCGTCCTCCCACTGTGCCCTATCTGCGCCCGAGAGGTGCCACGCGGGTCAAGCACCGACGACGTTTTCCCAGGTCAGCACATATCGGCGGGGGCAACTTTTTCCCTGACCCGCCAATTCCCACGCATAGGCGCATCTCCGCCCCGAGGGGGACGCTTCTGATCTGTCCAGTGCAGGACGGTCACGGCGTATCTGCCTATGGTGTCTACCAGCCAGTTTGAGGTTGATTCGCGGTAACGTCCCCACATGAATCTGAGCGAGGAGGTTGCTGTCGAACGGTTCCGGTCGGCGCAGGTAGCTCGCTTGGCCACGGTCGATGCTGACCGGTCAATCGCACCTCGTACCAGTGACTTTTGCGTTGTGGGGCGATGTCATCGTGATTGCCATCGATCACAAGCCGAAGACCACAATTAATCTCAAGCGGCTGCGAAACATCGTGGAGACCGGTCCGACGCGTCGATCGCTAAGCGCTACATGCACGTGCCCAGGGAGTTCCTCGCAGCCATCGCCGACCAAGTTGGTGGGCTCGTCTGGGCCGAACCAGTGAACGATGACGACGAGCACGACGACGGACCGGCGGGCATGCCCGTGCCAGTCCGAGAGGCACGACCGGAAGCATCACCTCCCGCAGCTGGGAAGATCTGGCACCTGCGAACGCAGGTGCCAGATCTTTGCGCTAAACACCTGTCTACTGTAAACAGTGTTTCAGGCCACGGACTAGGCCGCACGTCGAGATCGGTTCAGCAGCTGTCTACGGGTACTTCGTGAGATCCCAGCAGTTGCGAAACTCGGTTTCGCCGAGGCGGGTGTTCCAGATCGTCCGGCCGCTGCCCGGACGAAGCTGCTGGATGCGGTGGCGCTGGGCCGGGTCGTACCAGGAGAAGGTTTCGATCTTGGCTGAACCAAGCGCGAGGGCTTCGTCGAGCGCGGGTTCGAGGTCGCTGTCGTGTGAGGCGAGGATGACGAGATCGACGTCGGGCCGCTGGGCTTCGCGGACCACCGCCAGCGCGCACAGGACGTCAATGCCCTTCTCGACCTTGCTCTCGACGACCCTCTTCCCGTCGACACCGAGCAGCAGCAGGCCAGCAGCGTCGCGCTCGTAGCGGTACTTCAACGGCCGGCGCGTGACCCTGACCCGTCCGTCACGCTCCCAGTGCGCCTTCTGCGCCTGGTTGCGGGCGTACGGCTTGGGGTCGTGCTCGGCCGACGGCTGCCCGCGATACACCAGCACGGCGACCAGCACGGCGTGATCCATTCCAGGCCGCTGCGTGCTGTTGCGAGCGGCGATCAGTTGGATCCCGAAGTGCACGGGGTCGACCAGCGACTCGTGCCGGGGCAAGTCCCTGCTGACAGCGAACAGCTCATGCGCGGTCAAGTGCACGTTCTGGTAGTCCATGACCACGACAGCCCGAAGATCAGGCACAGGTGTTGGCGCTCCCTCACGAAAAAGCCCCGCCAGTCCCGGAGGACGGCGGGGAACTAGGCCACCCATAATGCCACGTTGCACCCATGACCAGCAACGCGGGCATTTGCGCACGATCTGCTGAGGCAGCGACGCTCGATAGGCCCTGCCGGACCATCCGGCCCGGACCCGCCGCGGTTTCGATGAAGATCACTGCGCGGCCTGGAAGCGGAAGGTCCGGTGGTCGAGGCGGTGTAGACCTTGACTCTCGCGGAACCGTTCGGCAGCCATCCGATGACGCCGCGATGACGCCCGCGGAAGGGACGAGGGAAGGCCACAGCCATACTCGTACAGCGGTTCAGGCCACGAGACCCTTGGTGAGGTCTGGGAGAAGGTCACCATGGGTACTGAGCTGGCGCAGCCATCGCCGACCATGTCGGCGGGTTCGTGTGGGCCCAACCAGCAGACGATGACGACGAGCCCGACGACGGATCGGCGGGCGTGCTCATGCCGGTCTGAGAGGTACAAATGGCGCAAAACTGAGCGCATCACCTCGTGCAACTGGGAACGCTCGGCGCCCGTGTTCGTGGATGCCAGGCGTTTGTGCTGGTAGGTGGCGGAGGATGCGGGATTTGAACCCGCGAGGGCTGTAACACCCAACACGATTTCCAATCGTGCGCCATAGGCCACTAGGCGAATCCTCCGATGGGAGGTTACCGCCAGCGCTGCTGCGGGCCAAAGTTGCTGGTAGCGGGATCTCCTTGGGCGGCCAGCCCGGACTCGGTGACAGGTCGCCTGGGAGGGTGTCGTGCTCTGCGGAGGGGACAGCGCTTAGACTGGGTGGCGGACCCCGCGCGGCGTCCATCTTGCGAACTCCCCCAGGGTCGGAAGGCAGCAAGGGTCAGCAGGCTCTGGCGGGTGCGCGGGGTCCCCTTCATGCGAGAGCCGCGCGCCGAGGCCACACTGGCAGCGCAGTCGGAGACGGGCTCGGCGAGCTAGGCCGTCTGGAGCCGATGCAGTCCAGGAGGAAGCCCGATGCGGTCTCAGGCTCCAGCACGCAGACGCGTCGCCGGCACCGTCGCGACGGTGGCGTCGGTGCAGCGGTTGACTCCCCGGATGGTGCGGGTCCGGCTCGTTGACGACAGCCTCGCCGGCGTGGCCGCCGTGCCCGGGCAGACGCTCAAAATCTTTGTTCCAGACCTGCTCAGTGGGCATCCGGTGTCCCGTGACTACACGGTGCGTGACTACGCGGTGTGCGATGGCGATGACGCGAAACGAAGCCTGGATATCGATTTCGTGCTGCACGGCGAAGGACCGGCAGCGAATTGGGCGCGGCGGGCGCAGCCCGGAGAGACTCTGGAGTTCGTCGGCCCGAGTGGTCGCTACCGGCCGGATCCCAGCGCCGACTGGCATCTGTTCGCTGGGGACGAGACTGCCCTGCCGGCGATCCAGGCGTATGTGGCGATGTTGCCCCCCGCTGCCTGCGCACTTGTCTACATTGAGGTCGTCGACGCCGCCGAGCAGCAGCCGATGCCAGGCGTTGCCCGTCCGCTCGTGCGCTGGCTGCACCGCGGCAACCAGGAGCCAGGTACTTCGACGGGGCTCGACGAGGCTCTGCACGCCGTGCGGCTGCCGCCCGGGCAGGGCCGGATCTGGCTCGCTGGGCACACGCCGACGATGCGGCGGATCCGGGCACACCTGCTCGACCAGCGCGGTATCGACCGGCGCGCCCTGTACGTCAAAGGCTTCTGGGACCGCAACCACTAGCCGATGCAGCCGCTTCCGGGTGCCGCTGTGGACGTGTGACCGCCGGCTCGCTGCAGTGGCTGGGCGATGGGCTACCGCAGGTGCACCTCGTGCCGTGAGGACCGTCGTGGACGCGCGGTAGCCTCGCGGCCGTGGCACTGGCTCTCTACCGCAAGTACCGCCCGGCGACTTTCGCTGAGGTGGTCGGCCAGGAGCACGTCACCGAACCGCTGCGCACCGCGCTCGCGGCCGGCCGGATCAACCATGCCTACCTGTTCTCCGGTCCACGCGGCTGCGGCAAGACGTCCAGCGCGCGCATCCTGGCCCGCTCGCTGAACTGCATGCCGGGCCCGACGCCGGACCCGTGCGGGGTCTGCTCGTCGTGTGTCGCACTGGCACCTGAGGGCCCTGGGTCGATCGACGTCGTCGAGCTCGACGCAGCCAGCCATGGCGGCGTGGACGACGCCCGCGACCTGCGGGACCGCGCGTTTTACGCGCCGGCCGAGTCGCGGTATCGGGTGTTCATCATCGATGAGGCCCATATGGTCACCACGCAGGGTTTCAACGCCCTGCTCAAGATCGTGGAGGAGCCCCCGGAGCACCTCGTTTTCGTCTTCGCCACCACCGAGCCGGAAAAGGTGCTGGCGACCATCCGCTCCCGGACGCACCATTACCCGTTCCGGCTGCTGCCGCCGAGCACCATGCGCGGGTTGCTGGAGCAGGTGTGTACCCAGGAGGAGGTGACGATCGAGCCTGCGGTCTACCCGCTGGTGGTCCGCGCCGGCGGTGGCTCCGCCCGGGACTCGCTGTCCGTGCTGGACCAGCTTCTTGCCGGGGCAGGCGCCGACGGTGTCACCTACGCGCGGGCGGTGACCCTGCTGGGGGTCACCGACGTCGCACTGATCGACGACATGGTCGCCGCGCTGGCCACGCAGGACGGGTCCACGGTGTTCGCCACTATCGACCGATTGGTCGAAGCGGGACATGATCCCCGGCGCTTCGCGTCAGACCTCCTGCAGCGCTTCCGCGACCTGGTGCTGCTGCGGGTGGCTCCCGAGCAGGCCTGCCACGGGCTGGTAGACGCCCCCGAAGATCAGCTCCGGGCGATGACCTCCCAGGCTGACGCCTTGGGCGCGGCCACTCTTACCCGGTTCGCGGAAGTCACGCACAACGGGCTCATCGAGATGCGCGGGGCCACGGCCCCTCGGCTGCTGCTGGAACTGCTGTGCGCCCGAATGCTGCTACCGGCCGTCGCTGAGGGGGACGGCGCGGTACTACACCGGCTGGAACGGCTGGAGCGGCGGCTCACCATCGCCCAGCCGACCGGTGCCCATCCGGATGTTGCCGCGGAGCGCTCGCCAAAGACAGCCGAGATCATCGATCCCGCGCCGACTCCCCCCGCCCGGCGTCCGGAACCGCCCATCCGGCCCGCCCAAGCCTCCCAGCCAGCGGTCACCCAGCCAGCGGTCGTTCAGCCACCAGCTGCCCAACCACCGGTTCCCCCACCACTAGCGCCGGAAGCAAAACCCGCGCCCGTGTCGGGTCAGCTCGACGCGGGCGCCGTAAGACGGGTGTGGCAGGCTCTGCTCGACGCGGTGCGCGAGCAGAGCCGGGCAACCCAGGCCCTGTTCAGTAACTCGACTGCGAGTGCAGTGGAAGGCAGCACCCTTGTGCTGACTCTGCCCACCGCGCCGCTGGCCCGCCGGCTGGGCGAGGAGCGCAACGTCGAGATAATCAGAAGAGCGCTGCACACCGTCCTGGGCGTTGACTGGCAAGTGCGGTGCGAACACACCGGCAGCCACACAGGTCCCAGCGGCGCCCAGCAACCGCAGCGCTCCCCTGAGCGTGCCGTCCGCCCACCGCAACGCTCGGCAGAGCGTCCAGTCTACCGCCGTCCGACGCCGTCGCAGCACTCAGACGGCGGGATTCCTCCGCCACCCGAACCCTCGGATCCCGACGATCCCGATGATCCCGGAGCGGTGGTCTCGTCTCAGCCCGCGGTGGATGCCGACGAGGCGACGCTCGCTGCGGCCACCGGAATGAGCCGAGAGCACTCCGGCCGTCGCGACCCGGAGGAGGTCGCCCTGGAGCTACTCACCGAGCAACTCGGCGCCCGCCGCATCGACTCATGAGTTGGCCTGTGCGGGCTGTCGGGCCGATGTCCACGAATGCTTGCCACGCCTCCGTGCACGTGTTAAGCCAGGTGCCAGGCGGTGCCGGCATACCGATGCGAACCGGGCGAAGTACCGGTCGAACGGATTCATCCGCGCGCTCAGCACGATCTGTGCCCGGCGGAGGTGACTACGCGGACGACCGCGACGAGGAAGGGAAACCAGATGATCGTCAAGGCGGGTCAGGTTGCGGTCGTGACCGGGGCGGCGCAGGGTCTGGGTCATGCTCTGGCCGCCGGGCTCGTCGACCGCGGCGTGTCCGTCGTGCTGGCGGACACCGCGACGGAGCGGCTGCACACCACGGCCAAGGAATTCACCGCCCGTGGCGGACGAGTGTTGCCGGTGGTCACCGACGTCAGTGACGCGGCGGCGGTCACTGCGCTGGCCTCCCGCACCCTTGAGCACTTCGGCCGGGTAGATGTGATCGTCAACAACGCCGGTATCACCTCCGGCGACGGCCGGCCGCTGTGGCAGACCGGCCCACAGGACTGGCAACGTGTCCTGGCGGTGAACGTGCTCGGTGTGGTGCACGGGATCCAGGCGTTCGTGCCGCACTTGGTGGCAGCCGGTGCCGGCCACGTGCTGAACATCGCCTCGTTGGCCGGGCTGACGGCGGTGCCGTTCGCGGGGGCTTACTGCGCCAGCAAGCACGCGGTGGTCGCGATCTCCGAGACGTTACGCGCAGAGCTGACGGCGATGGGGCTGCCGATCGGGGTGACCGTGGCCTGTCCGGCCCTCGTGCGCACACCGATGACCGAGGGCCTGTTCACCTTGGCTCAGGCGGATGACGATGCGTTGGCCGAACGCCTGCCGGCGCACCTGTCGATGGAACAGCTGCGGGCGCAGTTCAAGACTATGATCGCCGCCCCCATGAAGCCGGAGGTCGCGGCCGGGCGCATCCTCGCCGCGGTCGAAACCGATCGGTTCTACGCGCTGACCCACGACGACTTCGAGGGCACTGTCCGCCACCGGACCGAAGGCATCCTTGAGGCACTGAATGACCGGTCCTGGTTCGAGAATCAGCTCGGGACGGCGGGCGATGAGTGAGAGGACGCCGGCTATCGACCGATCGGGTGGTCCAGCGTCACCGATGAATACTGAAGGGTCGTTCGGGGCATCCTGCTGTCAATCCCGATCAATACCCGAAGCTCCAGACGAGCTTGGGCAGAGGAGGGTCCGCATGAGCAGCACGCCTGATCAGGCCGAGCAGCCTACCAACGAGACGAACGAAGCGATCGGTCCCGACGTCGATATCCCGGGGCCTTACCCCTCCGGGCGCGGAGATCCCACCGGTAAGCCCCTCTCGCCAGAGCCGGAGCCGACGAAGGCGACACGAGGTGCCGGGTCGCTGGGGAGCCTGACCGAGGAGAGCAGCACGTCGACAATGCGTGAGGAGACCGGGGGCTTAGGAAGCCCCATATACGACGACGAACGTGATTCCAGGTGAGTTACCGCAGGAGGAGAAGGTCGTAGACCGGTGCTCAGGGGTAACAGACCCTAGAACAAACTAAGAGGAGTGAGTTTGCAGTGGAAGAACCGGAACAGGACACCCCTCAAGAGAAGATCGAAAAAGCCAGAGCCGAGTCGTTTCCCGGAGGTGTCCCGGAGGACGCAGAGGTAGGTACCGGACGAGCGAAGGGGACAGGTCTCCCTCCCGGATCAGTCGGGAAGGGCCACGACACGCCGCAGACTCCCGCCACCTAGTGAGCCGGTCGTCGATGCTCATTCTTGCGTGTCATCGCGAGAGGGCTACCGACTTCAGCTATGCTGAGTGAGCACGCGCGTCGCCACTGTTCGCAGGTGGCGGCGCGCGTTCTTACGTACGCAGCGCGACGAAGGGCTGTTGATGACCGCCGATGAACACCCCCCTGAGCTGCAAGTTCTCAGCGCCGATGACTGCTATCAACTGTTGACCACACAGCAGATAGGGCGTCTCGGCGTCAACGCTGAGCACTACCCCCTCATCTTTCCGGTGAACTACGTGCTTGATCCCGCTGGCGTGATCGTGATACGCACGGATTCCGGCACGAAGCTTGCCGCGGCGGACCACGCGAACGTCACCTTCGAGGTGGACGAGATCGATCAGTGGACTCGCAGCGGTTGGAGCGTGCTCGTGCGCGCTCTCGCCGAGGAAATAACGCGCGAGCACCGGACCGAGTTGATCGAACGCACCAAGGCCAGCGGCGTGGAGCCGTGGGCACCGGGTGACCGCGGGCACTGGATGCGCCTCATCCCGCAGTCGATCACCGGTCGTCGGATCGTGCCGGGAGAGTTGCCCCCGGCCTTCGAGCCCGGTGCCTATTTGTGAGTTCCGAGGTCCGTCGTCCGATCTGGGGACCGAGAACAGCGCCTTCACCACACGCTCAACGTGGCCACCATCTAGTCACAGGCCCCTCACCGCATCGGAGGTAGCTGATGGTCGCGTCGACGTTCCAGGCCCGGGTGACCACGCGACGCGTATATGCCCTGGGAGCGTTGGCGGCGGTGCTGTTCGGTTACGACGGCGGCATCATCGGGGCCGCGATCTTGTTCATCCCACACGATCTTCCTCTCACGCCTTTTCTGGAAGGTGCTGTGGTCAGCTCCACGGTGTTCGCCGCGATGGTGGGCGCGCTGGGTAGCGGTCCGGCGGCCGATCGTCTGGGACGGCAGCGGATCCTGCTGGTTGCCGGGGTGGTGTTCACCGTCGGAGCGCTGGGTGCCGGCGTCGCTCCGACCGTCGCCGCGCTGGTGGTGTTCCGCTTCGTTCTGGGGTTGGGCATCGGCATCGCATCGGTGATGGTGCCCCTCTACCTAGCCGAGATGGCACCCGCCGCCGACCGCGGGGTGATCACCTCCATGAACCAGTACATGATCATCGTAGGGACAGCCCTGTCCGCGGCTATCGGTTACGCACTGGCCTTCACTGGTTCCTGGCGGTGGATGTTGCTCATCGGCGTGTTCCCCGCGGTCGTGCTGATGCTCGGCATGCTCGTCATGCCCGACACTCCCCGATCGCTGATACGACGGGGACATGCCGAACACGCACACGCGGTCCTGGTCGGCTTGCGCGGCGACCCCACCCTCGTCGAGCGTGAGTTCACCGAGATCACGGCACTGGAACGGCAGCAGCACGACACGCGCAGCAGCGCCCGCCTGTCCGCCCCCTGGGTGCGCCGGCTACTGCTCCTGGGCGCCCTGCTGGCGATCTTCCAACAGGTCACCGGAATCGGCACGATGGTGTACGTACCGACCGTGCTCGCCGGCTTCGGGGTGTCCAAGCTGAGCGCGTTGCTATTCGGCTTTCTGAACGGACTGCTGAACATCCTGACCATCACTGCCGTCGTGCGAGCCAAAATCATTGACCGGCAGGGCCGCAAACCCCTCATGCTGGCCGGTCTCGTGGGTACGTCGGCCAGCCTGTTCACCCTAGGCGTGGCGGCGCTGATCCTCCCAGCCCACTCCACCACCCTGTTCATCATCGCGATGGTCGCGTTCGTGGTGTTCACCAACACCTTCTCGGCCACCTGGGGCCCGGTGCTGTGGGTGGTGCTGGCCGAGATCTTCCCGCTCGCTATCCGGGGAGCGGCGATGGCCATCGCCACCCTGTTCAACTGGTTGGCCGCCTTCGTCGTGTCATTGACCTTCCCCACCCTCACCGCACTCGCCGGCCCGGGCACCGTGTTCATCGCCTACGCCGCCACCGGCGTGGTGATCTTTCCGATGGTCTGGTGGATGGTGCCGGAAACCAAGCAACGCAGCCTGGAATCACTGGAAGCGGCATTTCGCAACGGCACACCTCCGCCTTCGATGCCGGCAGCAGAATACGGGGCAGCCACACCGTCGCCCGGAAGCGGAAGTTGATGCCGGGAGGTCAGATGACCGAGGTGTCCGCAGCGCGCACCGCTGCCGGCGCGCGGGTGAACCGCACACCTTCGTCCTCCAGCGAACCGTGCCGCATCAGCAACACGTCCCGCGGATAGTTCTGGTGCAGCCGCCACGGGGCAGCGGGCCCCTGCTTCGGCAGCACGGCCACGCTGCGCAGCACGTAGCCCGACTGCAGATCGATGATCGGCTCCCGCTGCGGCGTGTCCGGCGCCACTGGTGTGCACATCTGATAGCCACGCTGGTCCATGTGGTTGAGCAGCCGGCAGACGTATTCGCTGACCAGATCACCCTTGAGCGTCCACGACGCATTGCTGTAACCGAGCGTGAGCGCGAAGTTGGGCACGCCGGAGAGCATCATGCCCTTGTAGGCCACGGTGCGACTGAGGTCGATGTCGGCGCCGTCGACGTTCAACGTCATGCCACCGATCGCCAGGACGTTCAGGCCGGTGGCGGTGACCACGATGTCGGCCTCCAGCTCCGCCCCGGAAGCCAGCCGGATCCCGTGCTCGGTGAACGTCTCGACGTGGTCGGTGACCATCGACGCGCGGCCGTTGCGGATCACCGCGAACAGGTCGCCATCCGGCACCAGACACAGCCGCTGGTCCCAGGGGTCGTACCGCGGATTGAAGTGAGTGTCGACGTCGTAGCCTTTGGGCAGCCGCGCCGTCGCGCCCTTACGGAGCAGTGCCTTCGTCATGCCAGGGGCGCGGCGGCTGAGCTGGAAGGCGAGCAGGGCGAGCAGGGCGTTCTTCCACCGGGCGAGGGGGTACGCCACTGCCGGTGGCAGCCAGCGGCGCAGTGAGTCGACGACAGCGTCTGTCGCCGGCAGCGACAGTACGTAGCTGGGTGAGCGCTGCAGCATCGTCACGTGCGCGGCCTTGTCGGTCATCGCCGGGACGAGGGTCACCGCGGTCGCGCCGCTACCGATGACGACCACCCGCTTGCCGGTGTAGTCGAGGTCGTCGGGCCACTGCTGGGGGTGCACGATCCGCCCGGTGAAGCGGTCAGTGCCCGCGAACTGCGGAGTGTAGCCCTCGTCGTAGCGGTAGTAGCCGGAGCAGACGAACAGAAAGCTGCACGTCAGCATCACCGACTCGCCGGCGTCGGTCCGCTGTGCCTCGACGGTCCAGCGGGCGTGCTCGCTCGACCACTCGGCCCGGATGACCCGGTGATGGAAGCGGATGTGCTCATCCACGCCGTGCTCGCACGCGGTCTCCCGGATATACCGGCAGATCGAGTCCCCGTCGGCGATGGCCTTCGGATCCGTCCACGGGCGAAACGAGTAGCCGAGCGTGAACATGTCCGAGTCCGAGCGGACACCTGGATAGCGGAACAGATCCCAGGTGCCACCGATCGTCCCGCGGCCCTCCAGGATCGCGAAGGTCTTGCCCGGGCACCGCCGCCGCACCTGGCAGGCGGCGCCGATCCCGGACAGACCAGCACCGACGATGAGCACATCGACGTGGTCGAGCCGCATCACTTCACCCCACCTCACGCCGTGAACCGCACAAGCCGACTCCAGCCGTCCCACCGCCAACGTGACCGCATCGTCAAGCCACGAGAGTATCGACGTCGCGTCGATTTGGTCAACAATATGTTGAGTTAATCGACGGTGTGTAGAATACCGAGCCATGAGTCGGCCCCGCACCGTCGAGCACACCGGGACATCCAGAGGCCGGCGCACACCCCGGCCATCCGGCGACGACCGGCAGACGGCGATCCTCGCCACAGCTGAGCGGCTGCTGGAGGATCGGACGCTCAGCGAGATCTCCATCGACGACCTCGCCCGTGGGGCGGGCATCTCCCGGCCCACGTTCTACTTCTACTTCGCGTCGAAGGACGCGGTCTTGCTTGCGCTGCTCGACCGCGTCGTCGAACAGGGACAGACAGCCGCCGGTGACGTGCTCGACCATCTCGCCGAAGACCCGCGGGCGCGGTGGTGGGAGGCCATCAACGCCTTCTACGAGGCCTTCCGGTCGCATCGAGCGGTCACCCTCGCCTGCGCACAACTGCGCGGCACGAATGCCGAGGTACGCCAGTTGTGGGCCACTGTGATGGAAGGATGGGTGCACTGCACCGCCACCGCCATCGAGGCTGAGCGCGAACGGGACGCCGCGCCCACCGGGCTGCCCGCCCGAGACCTGGCGGTCGCACTCAACTCGATGAACGAGCGGGTGCTGTATGCAACCTTCTCCCACGACGGACCCGCCGTCGCCGAATCCCACGTCGTCGACGTGCTACTCAACATCTGGCTCAACAGCATCTACCAGACGACCACACCCTGACAGGCCCGGTCGAAGTCGCCAGCGTGATCACATGAGTCGCAGCCGGCCGCGGGTGGGTAGTCCGCGACAGCTTCAGCGTGGTCGGTGAGAGTCGGATCGGTGGCTGCGGCGATCAGCTCCGGTCAGCCGGTTGCGCTTTGCGGTAAGTTCCTTGGCTGGAGGGCCCCGTGGACAAGCCGATCAAGATCGCCATTGCCGGCGGTGGTTACGGGAGGAAGGTCGCCCTACCCGTCTACGCTGAGCTGGAGGAGTTCGAGCCGGTGGCCGTGTGGTCGCGGCGGCCCGAGCGGGCCCGGGAGCTGGCCGAGGAGGCCGGTGTGGGGCTCGGTACCGCCGATTTCGACGAGCTGCTGTCGGTGCCAGGGCTGGAGGCGGTGCACGTCGCCACCCCCGTGGCGACGCATGAACAGTGCGTTGTCGCCGCCGCCGAGCGAGGACTGCACGTGCTGTGCGAAAAGCCCCTGGCCGGCAATCTCGACGGTGCTCGTCGCATGGTGGCGGCCATCCGGTCGGCCGGCGTGGTCGGCGTGGTCGACTACGAGCTGCGGATGAAGGAAACCCGTAGGCGGGTCATGGAGCGTGCGCGTGAGATCGTGGGGCGACCACGAATGGCGTCGGTCTCGCTGGTCCAGTCCGACCACGCCGACCCCGACTCACGTCCCTACACCTGGGTGCACGACGACCGGCTAGGGGGCGGACGGCTCCAGGGCTACGGCGTGCACGACCTCGACCTTTTGCTGGGGATATTTCCCGACGTTGACGCCGTGGCCGCCGCCACCGAGGTCGGCGTGCCCGTCCGCAGAGCCGATGACAGCGAGCTGCGGGCTGTGACTGCCGAGGACACCTACGCGCTGCTGCTGCGGTTCCGTGGTGGGGGGCTCGGGGTGGTGACCCTCGTGTCCACCGCACGGCACGGGCGCGGCGATGTCATCGAGATCCACGGCGACGAGGGGACCGTGCGGCTCGACAGCGATCGGCGGGTCTGGTGGGGGCGCGCCGGTGAGGAGCTCCAGAGCGAGGGTCCGCTCGACGCAAGCTCGGTCGAGGCGTTCAAGCGCGTGGCCCAGAACTTCTGGGCGGCGATCCGTAAGGGCGCTGCGCCCGAGCCATCGCTGCAGGAGGGACTGCGCGTGCAGGCGATCTTCGACGCCGTTCGCACGGCCGACGTCGAACGCCGCTGGGTAGCGCCCAAGCCCGTCACCGTGTCCTGACGGCGTGCGGGCACGGGCGAACGGCGGTCCCCGACCATGGACGGGCAAAACGACCATGAAGTACCTGCTCGCCAACTGGAAGATGCACACCACCGTCGACCAGGCGGTCGCCCTCATCCAGGCGATACAGGAGGGCTTGCGGGAGCGGGCCGGTCCAGGGCAGCAGCTGCCCAGCGTTATCGTCTGCCCTCCGTTTGTGTCGTTGGTGCCCTTGCGGGCCATCGTCGACGAGCGGTGGGTGCACCTGGGCGCACAGAACTGCCACTGGGAAAAGGAGGGCCCCTATACCGGGGAGATCTCACCCGTGATGCTCACCGGCCTGGCACAGTACGTGTTGATCGGGCACAGCGAGCGGCGAACCGCCTGCGAGTCCGACGAGCAGATCGCCGACAAGGTGACGGCGGCCGCTGAAGCGGGCCTCACACCCATCCTCTTCGTCGGGGAAGACGAGCCCGGAGCCGGTGCCCGCTCGCTGACCGAGCACCAGTTGAGCCAGGGGATCTCCGGCATCGACCTCAGCCGGCAGCCCCTGCTCGTCGTCTACGAACCCGCCTGGGCCATCGGCGCCGACCATGCGGCCGACGCCCAGTACGTCCGGAAGATCGTCACAGGCATCAAGGACCTGTTGCGCCGGTTCGGGGCGAGCGACCCGGAAGTCATCTACGGCGGATCGGTGAACAAGGAGAACATCGCGCAGTTCGCCGAACTCGACGTGCTCGACGGCGTGGGCGCCACGCGCGCCAGCCTCAATTCCCAGAGTTTCTTGGCGATGATCGACCAAGTGACCGGCTCCCACTGACCCAAGGTAACGCCAGCCCACGAACACCACCGTTGGCAGCATCTCCCAGCATCTGCCGAATGCGAGAATGACTCGTTATACAGTAGATGAATGAGACTTATGTGCTGTCGCAGGCTGCGGTGAGCAGGTCCGGTGTGCACCTCCCCGCAAGCGTCACATGAGCCGTATGGTCGTGCCCTCCACGTTGGTGCACCCGGCGGTCGTGGCTGCGCCGCAGTCGCGCTTCCAGCTTGCCGATCACGGCGTCGAGCGCGGTGTAGAAGTCAGGCCCACAGGCTTCGGCGCGCACGGTCGGGCCCTTGCCCGTGCCCGTGATCTCGACTCGCTGGCATGCCTTGGACTGGCGGGGGTTGTTCTCGTGATCCAGTTCGACGTCGTAACGAATGACGTGGCTGTCGTACCGTTCGAGGCGGGCCAGTTTGTTGGTGACGTGTACCCGGTAGTGGTCGGGCACATCGACGTTGCGGCCCGTCATGACGATGTCCACTTCGGCCTCTCTGACGTGGTTGGGTGTTCCCGATTTCATGGATACCGATCTTCTGAGGTCACACACATCAGCTGGTCGTCTGTTCAGGAGCGGTCGCCGTTGGACTGGCTGAGGGCGGCCGATGAGTCGGGCACGACGATCCCGGCGGTGAGCGGTGCCGTAGTGGGTGCGGTGGGTGCGGTGGCGGTTGCCGGGGCGGCGGGGACCTCCTCAGCGGCGGGGGCGGCGCTGCCGGTGGCGCGGTCGAAGAACCGGAGCAGTTCGACGGGGAAGGGCATCACGAGGGTGCTGTTCTTCTCGGCGGCGACGTCGACAACGGTCTGCAGCAGTCTCAGTTGCAGGGCGCCGGGGGTGGCGGCCATCGCCTGGGCGGCGTCGGCGAGCCGGGCGGAGGCTTGGAACTCACCGTCGGCGGCGATCACCCGGGCGCGGCGTTCGCGTTCGGCTTCGGCTTGGCGTGACATCGAGCGCTTCATCGATTCGGGCAGTGAGATGTCCTTGACCTCGACCCGTTCGATGTGCAGGCCCCACGGCTCCTCGGTCGGTCCGTCGATGACCGCCTTGAGCTCGGCGTTGATCTGCTCCCGGTCCGACAGCAGGGTGTCCAGGTCGGCGCGGCCGATCACCGAACGCAGTGAGGTCTGGGCGACCTGGGACACCGCGTTCTGGTAATTGCGCACGTTGACGACGGCTTTGACCGGGTCGATCACCGCGAAGTAGACCACCGCGTCCACGGTGAGCGTCACGTTGTCGCGGGTGATCGCGCCCTGCGCGGGAACGCTGAGCACCATGGTCTGCATGCTGACCTTCACCATCCGGTCCGCGAGCGGCACGATGAAGGCCAGGCCGGGCCCGCGGTTACCGGGTAGGAGCCGGCCGAACCGGAAGACGATTCCTTGTTCGTACTGCTGCACCATCCGGGCGCTGCTCCCCACCAGCAGAAGAAGGACAATAGCGGTAAAGATGAGGACGACGATGAGGTTCATGAGAGGTTCACTTCCAGACCTGGTCACCCAGGTCAGTTGAATTCCGAAACCGCTGTGCGCTGAGGACGGCGCCCAGGTGAACGTGGACGCTCGAAATATCATTAGTAGTTGCACCATACTCCGATTTCGCCTCATCGGCGGGATGCGGGCCGATCGCTCGCTGCCCTTGTTGCGGGCAGGATTGCAGAGTAGAACTGTGGTCAGAGAACGTCGACAGGCCAAGGTCGGATCAGCAGAGAAGGTCCGTCCTCCCGGCTGACGTTCCCAGCACGAGCAGCACCGGGAACCCACGCCGAGCACGCCGCGATAAGGCTCAGCGCCGCGGGTCTGCGTCACCATGCGATCCTTGTGTGCCGACGCCGAGACCGATCAACGTGGCGCATTGTGCACGCTTGGTAACCCGATCACCCGTGCGGCTCGGACGTCGCCCCAGCACCTCGAGGCGGCGTCCGCATCGGTGTGTCCGAGGCCATTCCACGACGGCCGGCAAGCGTGCCGGCGGCTGGTCGTGAGGCGTAGGGGGGTGCCGGTCAGCTGGGTGGTAGCGGGAGTCGGGCCCGTTCCAGCCCGTCGACGAGCGCGTTGATGCCGGCGGTGAATCGCTCGTCGCGGTTGTCGAGCCAGACGTGCTCGCCGAGGGCGATCAGGGTGGGGAAGCGGTCGCCGGGAAGCGACCGGAAGAACTCGTGGAGGCGTTTTCTGGTCGCCGTGTCCTGGACACGTTGTTCGTTGACGGAGGTGCGGGGACTGCTGACCTCAAACCCGATGGTGTAGTCGAGGATGAGGAAGAACGCGAGGCCTGCTTCGTGGTGGGGACACCCGGCGGTGTGCAGCGGCAGCAGGAAAGCCTCGGCCAAGGCCAGGGAGTGCGGCCCGAGGGGATCGCGAGTCTTCAACAGACCGGCGACCCCAGGATGGTTTTCGAGCACCTTCCGCAGCCGATGAGCGAGCACCTTGATCTGCTCGGTCCACGGCAGTGCGCGGTTGACGTCACAGTCGACCTCGGCGAGCACGCCGTCCACGACCAGGTCCTGGAGCTGCTCCTTACTACGCACGTGGCGGTAGAGCGCGCCGGGCACCACCCCGAGACGCGTGCCCAGGGTGCGCATGGTCAGCGCCTCGACACCCTCCTGGGCGATCAGCGTGAGTGCCTCGGCCACCATGCGCTCCCGGGTGAGTGTGCGGCGGACCTCCCCGTCGGTTTCCACGGCGTTGAACCACAGCGAGCGCGGCTCGTCGGCGCGATGCCTTCTGGGCGTGCCCGTCTGTTGCTCCCGCACCGACGTCTCCCCTCGACGAGCATTGACAGTGAACTTTGTTCACGTTATCGTGAACAAAGCAGCTTGACAAGTGAACGCCCTTCGCACTGCGTGCGGACCTATGTTCATCCCGAGCCGCTGAACAGCTGAACAAGGGAAATTTGAGATGGCCATCATGACGCGCTGGGATGCCTTCCATGACCTGCGCGGCGCGCAGGACCAGATGTACAGGTTGCTTGCCCAGGCGCGCGGTCAGGAGGCCCCGCAGTCCGGCACCGGTGTGACCAGTTCCCCAGCCTGGGCGCCGCCGGTCGATATCTCCGAACGCAAGAACGCCTACGTTCTCACCGTCGAGCTGCCTGGCGTCAAGGTCGAGGACCTGGAGATCGCCTTCCAGGACGGTTTGCTCACGATCCAGGGCGAGCGGCCACTGACTCAGGACTCAACAGACGAGCAGTTCCACGTGCTGGAGCGCCGCTACGGACTGTTCCGTCGCTCGATCACGCTGCCCCTGCATGTGAAAGCCGATGCCATCGAGGCATCGACCGAAGACGGTGTGTTGCAGGTGGTGGTACCCAAGGTGGAGGAAGTCCAGCCCAAGCGCATCGAGGTACACGCGGTTCGGACGCTGGACCCCACTGCCGGCGCACCGGACAGCACCCCCACTGGCGGGGAACAGGCAGCGGCTGACCGGGTTGATCGTATCGATGCCATGCGTGAACACGGCCACGTCGACGCCGGGTTCATCCAGCAGCGCGGCGAACAGGCCTGATTCTGGTGGGGTTGGGAGTCGACGCGGCCCAAGTCCGCGCGCTGTTGCCGGCGCCCAACCCCACCCATCGTGACAGCGTCGAACCCCGCTGGAAGGCTAGCCTCGGCCTCCCGGACACGGTTCTGCAGCGACGGATACTCCTGGTGACCCGTCAGCCTCGTTTTCACCGGGAGGTCGAACGTATCTCGGGTTCGCGACAGTGTTGTCCTGTGCCTGGCGAGGGCGAGCGCTCTCATCGCGTCGGTCGTAGCCGGGGATTGCCCGAGCATGGGCGGCGTCGATTTGTTCGTCGAGCAGCTGTTGCCGGGTCTTGATCCTGTCACCCATGGTCATGTTGATGGTCCTTCCGATCGGGGCTGTGAGAGATCGAGCTGTTGGAGGCATGATCTTGGGTTCGGTGGTCCAGAGCCGGGTAGTCACTTCAAGCACCGCGGTGCTGGTGAACCCGCGGTCCACCAGCGCCTGGCACACTCCCGGTCCGTAGCCGCTGCGCCGTCACGACCCGGTCGGTAGCCAGGGCCCGGAGCAGGCCTGAGTAGTAGCCAAGGCCCCGAGCCTGCTCCTCCTGGATGGTCCGGTGGCGGTAGTACGTGGCCTCGACGTCCAGCTCGTCCGCCCGGCGGAATTGAGCGAGAACCTTCACATAGTCCAGCTCGTGTGCTTGGAACCGCTGGGCGAAATCATCGTTGATGACCGTCTCGGGTACCACCGCATCATCAACGCTCGAGGAAGCACTGAAGCTGATGAGTGACACGCCGCTAGGGTCAGCTTCCCGCTGTGCGCCCTCGTGACTAGCCACCATGTGATCTCCCCGGACCGATACCGACACTGATCAGTCACCGGGGTCTGGGGCGACACCGCACACGACCCGTACTCCCTTGTCGAGCTGCGCGGGCTGCGGGGCATGAGCGCTGGTAGCGAGCCTACTAGGGGCGTCAATCCGCTGGTAGGCCCCACCGCACGCCGTCCTGGTCCCGAGGGCGAGCCGGATCCGCGACGGAACGCTCCAGCTCGGCGCGAACGTCGGCCTCCTGGCGCCCGCGGACGAACTCGGGTGCATGGGCCAGGATGTAGTCGTAGAACCCCTCGGCGTCGATCGCCGAGAGCACCGCGATCGGCTGCCCGCGTCGCGTGACAATGATCGGCTGCCCACCCTGCTCCAGCTCGTCGAGCAGGACCGACGCACGGTTGGCCAGGTCACGAACACCTACCGTCTGCATCCCGCCACCTCCGATGTGGGAGCAAAGCTGTACAACACGAAACAGTATGGCTCGGGCGCCGCGCTGCGACGACACATCGATTTTCACCGGCACGTACCCGCAACCCGGAGTCTGGTTCACAGTAGTGATCGCTGATGAGCACTCCGCCTCGCTGAACTGGCACGCGCACGCCGTGCACCCAGGTTTCGACCCCCTCGCGGCGAAGCAGAGGTGGCGCCGCCACTAACGCGGCTACGGCAGGCCGGGAACCTTCAGTGTCACGCGGTAAAGCGATGTCCGGGCCGTGATGTAGAGCGTCTTGCGATCGGAGCCACCGAACGTGCAGTTGGAGGGCACCTCGGGGACGGAGATGGTGCCCCAGGTCATGCCGTTCGGCTTGTACACCTGCACGCCGGCGGTGGTCGTCACATAGAGATTCCCCGCGTCGTCCATCGCCATCCCGTCGCCGCCACCGCCGGTCGCGGGCACGAACAATGTGGGCGGTCCGAGGGAGCCGTCGGGCCTGACGGGGAACTTGCGCACCAGTCCACCCGCTTGGTCGTCGTCCACGTACAGCGTCTTCCCGTCCGGCGAGAGGGCCAGACCGTTGGGCCGGTTCATGTCCATCGACTCGAGGTGAAGCGTGCCGGCCGGGTCGACCCGGAACACGCCCTGGAAGTCGAGCTCGCGTGCCTGGCCGGCGGGGAGGCCGTAGGGGGGATCGGTGAAGTAGATGTTGCCGTCGCTGCGGGTGACGTTGTCGTTGGGCGAGTTCAATCGCTTGCCCTGCCAGCGGTCCGCCACCGTCACGACGGTGCCGTCGGGCAGTGTGCGCGATACCCGCCGGTTGTCGCCCTCGCTCGCGATGAGCCACCCCTGCGCGTCGAGCCCAAGTCCGTTGCTTTCGCCGCTCGGCCTCCGGAAGACGGTGAGGGTGGCGGGTGGCTGGAACTGATCGATGGTGTCGGCCGGTATGTCGGAGAAGAGGAGCAGGCTTTTCGACGCTATCCAAACCGGACCTTCGGTGAACGTGAACCCGCCGCGGACCTTCTCGACGTCGCTGCGTCCCATTAGGGGGTCGATTGCGGTCCGGTCGGAATGGCCCGAGGAGCCCTCGCAAGCCGGACAGAGTGCTGCCGTCGCAAGGGCGAGACCCGCGAGGACGATGCGTTTCGGGATCCGCATGGGCGCGCAGGGTATACCGGTCATCGGCGTACCGGTCATGGTCGTCGCCGACCACTGCAAACGATCACACAGTGGTGATGGCCTGGGGGAAGGTGAACAGCTGGTCGGGGTCATAGCGCTGCGCGACCTGGCGCAACCGGGTCAGGTTGTCGCCGTAGTAGGCCTGCGCCCAGTTCGGCATGCCGGCATCGACGTAGTTGACGTATGCGCCGCCGCCGACGATAGGGGTCAACTGGTCTCGCATCTCAGCCACCGACGAGGCCGCGACTGACCAGTCGGCCGGAGACGTCCTCAAGTAGATCTGCATGGTGGCCAGTGCCCCTCGGTGCGCAAACGCCGTGTCAGCCGAGGTGACTCTGCTGATCGCGCCGCCGAGCCCGTCGATGATCACAAAAACGGTCCGGCCGTCGAACACCGAGTCGATCTGGGCAGGATCGGCCACCGGCGCGGTCAGCACCCGGGAAGAAGCCACGAACGCCTCGCGATTCCAGTGCCTGCCACTTGCCTGGTCGTGGCATTCGGCGGCCGATCCGGCCGAACAGCCGGCGAAGTAGCGCATCCCGTCGAGATAGCCGTACTGAGCAACGGTGCGAACCGTCGGCTGGCTGCCGATCCGGTGAATCAGATCGGTGAGCAAGGGATCAAGCGCGCTTGCCGGTCCGATCAGGCAGCCGATGACGGTGCAGCTCGACGGGCTGCCGCCGATGATGTTGCATTTCGACCACAGCTCGTCCGGCATGTTGACGATCCACTGCTGCCAGCCGCCGAGGACGTCGGGCACCGAGCCCGCAGGGAAATCGAGCAGGAACACGCTCAGCCGCGGCGCGGGCACGGTGTCGAAGGTGAACGACGTGACGATGCCGAAGTTGCCACCACCACCGCCTCGTAGCGCCCAGAACAGCTCCGAGTCAGCCGAGGCCGACACCGTGTGTGACGTGCCGTCCGCCGTGACCACGGTCGCCGACACCAGCCGATCGCACGTCAAGCCGTACTTGCGGGACAGCACGCCGATCCCGCCGCCGAGCGTGAGACCGGCTATGCCGACCGACGGGCACGAGCCGGCAGGCAGGCACCGACCGGCACCGGCGAGCGCGGTGTAGACGTCGATCAGCCGGGCGCCCGCACCGATCACCGCGGTGCCACTGGCGCCGACCTGCACGCTGGACATGGCGGACAGGTCGACGATCAGCGCGTGGTCCGGGGTCGAGTAGCCGGCGTAGCTGTGCCCACCACTGCGAGCCGCGATCGGCACCCCGGCCTGCGCGGCGGCCGACACGCAGGCCTGCACGTCCTCGGCGCGCCGACACTGCGCGACAGCGGCCGGTGTCCGGTTGTCGAACAGCGGGTTGAACGACCGGCGGGCCAGGTCGTAGCCGGGCTGGTCCGGAGTGACCAACGGGCCGGACAGCTTCCTGGCCAACGCCGGAAAGTCGATCGGCGGGTGAGCTGCCCCGGACGGCCGGCGTTGCAGAGGCGATGTGATCTGCGTGCCACCGCAGCCGGCCAGCGTTGTTGCTGCCGCGCCAAGGCCGGCGGCATGCAGGAACGCGCGCCGGTTCATGGGCACGGTGCCGACACCTCCGTACATTCGCCTGAGCTGAGACGGGGCCGCGGTGAGAACCCGCCCAGGGACCGCGCCGCTGGACCACCGAGGCCACAGTGTGGGTCACACCCCACACCAGGTGCCAGCCTGCACCCTGGCCGTCTATCTTCGGAGGATGAAAGAGCGGGCCTGCGTGACGCCACTGGGCGCGGTGGTGCGAGGTGCGGCAGCGGGAGCGGTCGGCACCATTGCGATGGATCTGCTCTGGTTTCGCCGGTACCAGCGCAACGGTGGAGACAGCGGGTTCCTCGAGTGGGAGTCCTCGGCTGGCCTGAACACGTGGGACGACGCTCCCGCCCCGGCCCAGTTCGGCAGGCGCCTGATCCAGGTCGTTTTCCAGCGCGAGCTGCCACCCGAGCGGGCCCGCCTGGTGAACGCCATCGTGCATGGGGCGACCGGGGTGGGGTGGGGCGCCACATTCGGCCTGGTAACCGGCTCGTTCCCGGCTCGCCGCAGCTGGCATGGGCTGATGTTGGGAACAGGAGTGTGGGTACAGTCCTACGCGGTACTCGTGCCGGCGAAGCTCTACAAGCCGATGTGGGAATACGACGCGGAGACGCTGTGGAAGGATCTCAGCGCCCATCTCGTCTACGGCCTCGCGACGGCCACGGCATTCCGCGTGCTCGCCAGACGCTGACACGTGTCGAGTCTCCTGGCGGTAGGCAGTACCCGCTGAACGGTGGGCACGGATGCCTCTACGGATGCCGCAACACTCTTAGCAGATACGGGGCGCCTCATGGGTGTGCTGTGGTAGGTGTGTCGGGTGGATGTCGACGACGCGGCCCAGCAGATGATGCGGGTGAACCAAGCGAACTGGGATGCGCGGACTCCTGTCCACGTTGCTAGCCGTTTCTATGGCCTGGACGGGAGCAGGGCGCCCGCGGAATGGTTCGCTCCGTTTGAGTGGGAGGATCTGGGGGATCTCCACGGTCGCGACCTTGTACACCTGCAAAGTCATCTGGGTACGGAGACGGTCGCGTTCGCTCATCGAGGCGCCCGGACGGTGGGGCTCGATTTTTCCCGCGAGGCTGTGGAGCAGGCACGGCGGATCGCGCGGTGTGCGGGTGTGGACGTCGACTACGTGCGGTCCAACGTGTATGACGCGGTCCACGCGCTGGGTGGGCGGCGCTTCGATGTGGTCTACACCGGCAAAGGGGCGCTGTGCTACCTGCCCGACCTCCCACGCTGGGCTTCGGTGGTCGCCGAGTTACTCAGGCCCGGTGGCCTGCTGTACATCGTGGAGTTCCATCCCCTGCTCACCGCGTTGGGGATCAAGCCAGCGCCCGGTGACGGCCCGGAACTGGTGCTGCGCCACGACTACCTTGAAGGCCGCGGCCCGGTCGAGCGAGACGCCACCTACACCTACACCGACGGGCCGGCGCTGCGCGACGCCACCCGGGCCTATGAATGGACACACGGCCTCGGTGAGGTGGTTACCACGCTGATCGGCGCGGGAATGCAGATCATCGGGCTGCGCGAGACCGAGCTTTTGCCCTGGCCCCGGTGGGAGCGCATGGTCCCAGCACACAACGGCTGGTGGCGACTACCGCAAGCCGATCCTCGTATCCCGCTGCTTTATGGCTTGAAAGCCATCAAGCTATAAAACAGCCACTCCTTCGCGACTCGCCTGTCGGTCCATATTGAATTCCGTCGGGCCACGGAATCCTCGTTTCCCAGGCCGCAAAGGACGATCAGCCCAACGTCAAGAATCAGGTGGGACTGGAACTGCCAAGCACCGTCGTGGTCAGGCGCACGACGGAGGGCCGGCGTGGTACCGAGCCGAAGCCGAATCGGACGGGCGGAAAGACGTCAGTCATGGCACCGAGGTCCGTCCCTCGCCAGCTGGCGGTCACGGACACCAGCAGATGGAGGTCCCAGGCTCCATACCACTCCCTTCGCCCACTACCGGCGCTACCCCGGGTGCGCACACCGGGGAGCATGGCCCGAACCAGTGGGTCCACGAGAGCCGCCCAGGCCGGTGTCGTGGCCACCGGGCGCGGCACGGCTCGCAGCAGCAGCCCGAGCCAACCCCTTCGCCCAACGATCATGGTGGCTTGCAGCTGCCCAGCCACCACTGTCAACCGCCCCGGTTGACGGATCACCTCGACCGGCTTGACTTCGACGGAATCGAAGCGGTACGTGCCGGCGACGAAACGGGCGACCTCGTTGTTCGGAGCAATCAGCAGCCTGGTGCCGTCGGGCGCCTCGAGCATGACGTCGCTCACCGGGCCGAAGGGCGACACCGGCCATCGTCCGACGACGACGCGGTGCCCCGTCGTCGTGCCGAAAGCGGCAATCTCGCCGTCAAAGCGCCAACGCATGACCGTGAACGACCGCCTTGTCTCTCTTATCCTCGACCATGTGGCGTTCGGCCCGCTAGGACAGTCGAACCCCACCTCCACCACGAGCATCACCACTCGGCATGGGCGTGTCGATGGGTCCTCATCTGCCGCCCGATGACGTACGACGCACCTTGGGCTCGGCTCAGGTCTGTAAGGCACGCATGATGCCGGGCAACGCACGGTGCAGTTCCCGCTGCCAGTACGGCCAGTTATGGATGCCGGGCCCGTACGCGTCGACCTCCGCGGGGATGCCGAGCTCGCCCAGCCGGCGAACGAATGCAGCGTTTCCCGGCGCCAGTCTCCGCTCGATCTGCCCGCCGACACCGGAGGTGGAGGTCCCCGCGACGTCCAGCGGGCCTGGATCCCCGTTGCCATAAGACACGAACAACGAGATTCCCCGCAGGTCCGCTGCCTGGTCGGTGGGATTGTGCCGGCGCCAGATCTTGGCTTGCTGGGTGCGATTGCCCCACACTTCCGGCGGGAACTGCCAGTCCGAGGTGTTCAGGGTGTCGAGGACTCCGCTGAAGGAGGCGGCCGCGCGGAACAGATGCGGCGAGCGAGCGGCGTAAAGCACGGCGCCCAGCCCTCCCATGGACAGCCCAGCCACCGCCCGATGATCGCCAGCCCGCCAATCACGCTCGAGCACCTGGAGCAGCTCAACCAGATGGAAGGTCTCCCAAGCCGGTGGCCCGCCGCGGCCTTCGTTGAACCAGTCCGAGTAGTAACCCTCCGTCCCACCCTCGGGCATCACAACCAAGAGCGGAAACCCAGCCGTCAAGGCGGCGACATCGGTAGACCGAGTCCAGCACTTGTAGGTGTCTGGATCGTCGGCTCCGTGTAACAAGTAGAGAACCGGCCAGCGACGGTGCGGATCCACCTCGAAACCGATCGGCAATAGCAGCCGTACCCTGGCCTCACCGACTGCAGGCGAATCAATCACCACATCGCGGATCCGAGCATTGACCTTGTCCACCGAAACCACGCGAACAGCCTTACGGGACGCAGCCACCGACGACTCGCCGGGGGCTGCACAACCCCCAGCGACTACAGCACCGGCAAGCACCAGTGACATCACACGCAGCCACCGCATACGTCTCCCGACCCCCTCTGTCTCAGGCCGCGCTCCCCCGACAGCTCGCCGATCTCAGCGGACCGCGTCGAACGACGTTGAGCATACCCTCTATTGACTTCATATGAGCCCTGTCTAGACTTCCGCTATGCGTGCGGCCCGGTGGGGAGGGAGGCGGGGATGAGTGGTGCCTCCTGGTGGTGGCGGGTGGCGGTGGTCGCGATGGGGATCGTGTTGGGGGCGGCGACGCTGGTGGGTTGCGGCGCTGGCGCTGCTGGGCAAGTCGTGCTGGCCTTCGACACCGGCGCCGAAGGTGCGGGCGAGTACCGGGCAGCCGCGGTGGAGTGCAGTAGGGCCTCCGGTGGTCGGTACACGATCGAGCAGCGGACCCAGCAGAGTAGGGATGTCGACAATCAGCGGTCGCAGCTGGTGCGCCGGCTGGCCGCGCACGATTCCGGCCTGGACATCATGGAGCTCGACGTGATCTGGACCGGGGAGTTCGCTCAGGCCGGATGGATTTTGCCGTACCCGGCCGAGCTGGCGCAGCAGATCGAGCAGGGGACCCTCCGGGGTCCGTTGGAGACCGGGATCTATCAGGGGGCCTTGTACGCCGCACCGCTGTCCACCAACACGCAGCTGCTGTGGTATCGCAAGGACTTGGTGCCACACCCGCCGAAGACCTGGGATGAGATGATCCAGATGGCGGAGGGCTTGGCGGCGCGGGGCCTGCCGCACTACATCGAGGTGCAGGGCGCGCGCTATGAGGGTTTGACGGTGTGGTTCAACACCCTGCTTATCAGTGGCGGTGGTTCGATCGTCTCGGACGATGGCGATGTGCAGGTGGCTCGAGGTGATGCCGCCCGGCAGGCTTTAGGCGTTATGGCGCGGGTCGCCACCTCGCGGGCTGCGGATCCGTCACTGTCGGTGAGTAATGAGAACGACGGCCGGTTGGCGATGGAGGCGGGTAAAGCGGCGTTCGAAGTCAACTACCCGGACACTTACGTCTCGATGTACCCCCCGGGATCAGGCGGTGGGCGTGGCACGTTTATCGATCAGCGGGGGCGGCCGACCAGCCAGGACACCGGCCGCCGGGTCGGGGACGTGTTCGGTTGGGCCGCCTACCCCTCGGTCGAGGCGGCCAAGCCTGCGAGGGTGACAATCGGTGGTGTCAACTTAGGGGTGAGTGCCACCTCGCAGCACCCGGCGGAGGCGTTCGAGGCGGTGCAGTGTCTGCGCAATCGGGATAACCAGCTGCGTGGCGCGGTAGGCGTGGCAAGGCCGCCCACGCTCGTCGCGTTGTATGACGACCCGGCATTCCAGAAACGTTACCCGTCCTGGCAGGCGATCCGGGATTCGTTGAACAGCGCCGGCGTGCGGCCGGAGACACCGGCCTACAAGGACATCTCGATCGTGATCTCCGACCTGCTCAACCCGCCGGCGAAGATCAATCCTGACACCGTGGTGGGTTTGCTGGGCGACCAGATCGCCAAGGCGGTCAAGTCGCAGGGGTTGGTGCCATGACGACCGTGTGGTCGGGTGTCCGCGCCGCCGTGTCGACGAGAGGGCGCCGGCCGGCGCCGATCTCTGAGAAAGCTCGGGTGGAGCGTCGGCTGGCGGCACTGCTCTGCGCGCCGGCGGCACTGGTGATCTTGGCAGTCACTGGTTACCCGATCGGCTATGCGATCTATCTGTCGTTGGAACGGTTCGACCTGCGCTTCCCTGAGAAACGCGGCTTCGTCGGGCTGGCCAACTACGGCGCGGTGCTCAGCTCTGGCTACTGGTGGCAGGCGTTCGCCGTCACTGGGGTCATCACGGTGATCTCGGTGGCGATCGAATTCGTGATCGGGCTGGCACTGGCGTTGGCGATGTACCGCACTGTGGTCGGACGGGGTCTGGTGCGCGCCGTGGTGCTGATTCCGTACGGCATCGTGACCGTGGTCGCCTCCTACAGCTGGAAGTACGCCTGGACGCCGGGCACGGGTTACCTGGCCGCGCTGCTACCGGAGAGTTCGGCGCCGCTGACCGATCAGGCCACGAGCATCGCGGTGATCATCCTGGCCGAGGTGTGGAAGACGACGCCGTTCATGGCGTTGCTGCTGCTCGCGGGTCTGGCGCTGGTTCCTGAGGATCTGCTCAAGGCCGCCGCGATGGACGGAGCGGGGCCATGGCAGCGACTGACCAGGGTGATCCTGCCGATGATCAAGCCGGCGATTCTAGTGGCGCTGTTGTTCCGCACCATGGATGCGTTCCGCGTCTTCGACTCCGTCTACATCCTCACGCGAGGCTCCAACGGAACGGGGTCGGTGTCGATGCTCGGCTATGACAACCTGTTCGTCGCGTTCAACCTGGGCATCGGCTCGGCGATCAGCGTCCTGATCTTCATCGTGGTGGTGGTGGTCGCGGTGGTGTTTGTCAAGCTGTTCGGTGCGGCAGCGCCGGGCGCTGAGGCGAAGCAGAGCCGGCGATGACCACGGGGTGGGGCCGTAAGAGCTGGTGGGTCGTCGCCGACATCGTCATCGTGGTCTACGCGCTGGTGCCGGTGCTGTGGATCGTCAGCCTGTCGTTCAAACCCCTTGATTCGATCTATGACGGCCGGTTCATCCCGGCCGAATTCACCTGGTCGAACTACCAGCAGATCTTCCGGCTGACCCCGTTCGTCAGCGCGTTGCGTAACTCGATCGGCATCGCGCTTATCGCGACCGGGCTGTCGGTGGTGATCGGCACGCTCGCGGCCTACGCGATCGCGCGGCTGTCCTTCCCGGGCAAAAAGGTGCTGGTTGGCATCGCGCTGCTGATCTCGATGTTTCCGCAGATCTCGCTCGTCTCGCCGCTATTCGACATCGAGCGCACGGTCGGCCTGTTCAACACCTGGCCGGGGCTGATCCTGCCCTACATCACCTTCTCGCTGCCACTGGCGATCTACACCCTATCGGCGTTCTTCCGGGAGATCCCCTGGGAGCTGGAGAAGGCAGCCCAGATGGACGGCGCGACGCCGTTCCAAGCGTTTCGCAGTGTGATCGTCCCGCTGGCTACACCGGGGGTGTTCACCACCGCAATCCTGGTGTTCATCTTTTGCTGGAACGACTTCCTGTTCGCGGTCTCGCTGACCTCCACCGAGGCGTCGCAGACCACCACGGTAGCGATCGCCGAATTCACCGGAGCCTCCGACTTCACCGAACCGACCGGCTCCATCTCGGCGGCTGCCGTGTTGCTGACCATCCCGATCATCCTATTCGTGCTGTTCTTCCAACGTCGGATCGTCGCCGGGCTGACCGCCGGCGCAGTCAAGGGGTAGCGGTGACCACGATCACCCTGGACAAGCTGACCAAGCGGTTCCCCAACGGCGTGCTTGCCGTGCAGGAGGTGGACCTCCAGATCGACGACGGCGAGTTCGTCATCCTCGTCGGGCCCTCCGGGTGCGGGAAGTCGACGACCCTGAACATGATCGCCGGTTTAGAGGACATCACCTCCGGCGAGCTGCGCATCGAGGGAAGGCGGGTCAACGAGCAAGCGCCCAAGGACCGCGACCTGGCCATGGTGTTTCAGTCCTACGCGCTCTACCCGCACATGACCGTTCGAGACAACATCGCTTTCCCACTCAAGCTCGCCCGGGCCGGCAGAGCCACCATCGAAGCCCGGGTGGCCGGCACCGCGGACATGCTCGGCCTCACCGACCTTCTCGATCGCAAGCCGGCCACGCTCTCTGGTGGGCAGCGGCAACGGGTGGCGATGGGACGCGCGATCGTGCGCAACCCCCGGGCGTTCCTGATGGACGAGCCACTGTCCAATTTGGACGCCAAACTGCGAGTGCAGATGCAGGTCTCGGTGTCCCGACTGCAGAAGAAGTTGGGCACCACCACTGTCTATGTGACCCATGACCAGACCGAGGCGATGCGACTAGGGGATCGGGTGGTCGTCATGCGCCATGGGGTGGTGCAACAGGTCGGCGCGCCACAGTCGCTCTACGAGCAGCCGGCGAACCTGTTCGTGGCGGGGTTCATCGGCTCGCCGGCGATGAACTTCCTGCCCGCACGACTGGAGAACAGCGCGCTGCGGTGCGTAGTGGGTGAGCTGCCGCTATCCGACCGGATGCGTCGGACGCTGGACGCAGCACACGCACCCCGCGACGTCATCATGGGCGTGCGACCCGAGCACTTCAAGGACGCCGCGCTGGTGGAGCCCGGCACCAAGGCGTACGGGGTGACTTTCACCGCGCACGTCGAGATGCTGGAATCGCTGGGCTCGGATAAGTATGCCCACTTCTCACTGGAGGGAGAGCCCGTCAGCGCGGCTGAGCTGACCGAGCTGGCCGCCGAGGCGGGCACCGTCGACGTGCTCGGCGCCGCCCAGTTGGTCGCCCGGCTTCCCGTCGCGTCAGCAGTAACCGAGGGGCACAGAGTCCAGGTCTGGTGCGACCCGGACCAAGTCCAGCTCTTCGACCCCTCCGATGGCCGCAACCTCACCCTTGGGCTCGAGGTGCCTCAGGGTAAGCAGCTCCAAGGTCTAGGAGCCGGGACGCGCGGTTGAAGGACCTACTGCGGTGCGCGACCGCTCCAGAGGGGTCTCGGGAGCTGGGTCCATGCCGCCAAGATCGTCCTCGGGGCCGTTGTCACCAGGTTGGATCTGATCGCCCGCACCTGATGCGACGGAGCGGCGCTGATTTCGGCGAGCATGGCCTCCCGGTATGTCTCACCCGCGCGGGGCGGTTGCAACCCGCCGACTGCACACACCAGCAGTTCAGTCCGCTCTCGACAATCACCCAGAGCAAGGCTGACCAGATTGCACGCAAGGAAGGCCGTCAGCTTCAAAGCCAATGCGAGCGTGAAGGGAGCCAGCACAACTGCCAGGCCTAGGGTCCATATCGTGGGCCCACCAAGCATCAACAGGACGAGGTTGCCCACGCCCACGGCATCAGCACAGATCTTGGCGACCTTCACCCACCGGCCGCACCACATTGTGGCTTATCCCTCGGGAGCCGAGACCACCGGACGGCTGCTGCAGCTGACTTTGTTCATGGGTTCATTCCCTTCAGCAGGCCTGGTGTCCACTCGCTAGGCGGTCTCATGCCGAGCAACCGCATCGAGCCCACGGGCCCACGCATGGCGCCTCGCGTCCGAGCGGGCCGACACTTCCTGAAGGGCCTTGCGGGCTTGCGACGCGCCGTCCTCAGTGAGCCGGTAATAACGGCGCCGCGGCCGGGCCGCCGCACGCGGATCCAGATCTTCCCACTCGTCGGTCAACCAGCCGTGGTCCAGGAGCCGTTGCAGGATCGGGTAGGTGGTCCCCGGCAGCAGGCCGGTCCGTGCGGTGATCTCCAAACCGTAAAGAGCCACAGCCGGGTCGTCATCCCAGACCCGCAAGAGGGCTTCCAGAACCAACCGCACAGTCGTCGTCATCCTGAGGGCCATACCTGAAGTCTAGTGAGGGCTAGCCCGAAGTCAACCGAGCCGGCACAGAACCCCTCACCGCACCCTTGCTAGAGTATAGCTAAGGGCTGTATCGTGTTCGCACATGGAGCTGCGGTGAGTGATCCCGATCCGCAGTGCCGCACCCGCATCACAGATGAGGAAGGGGCGGCGATCATGCCCACATTTCACCGGAGCGCGACGCGCTTTCCCGGTGCACGGCCGGGAGGCCGTGGGCAGGGAACGACACGTCGTGGCGGAACACACCGCAGGGCGCGATGACCATCCAGGCGCTCAGCGCGGTCCTGCTGGTCTGCCTCGGGCTACTGCTCGGATCTTCTTGGACCATCCAGGCCGTTCAGTCCAAGCTTCACCAGCAAGCCGAGGAACGCCGCAGCCTCAATGAGGAGTGGTCGGCGGTTCGCACCGCCCGCTGCCGGCGCGGCCGGTGTCCCCGTTGCGGCAGTGCACTGTCCGAACGGGACTGGTGCTTCGCACCGACATTGGTAGAACCACGACGATTCAACAAGGGACAACGATGCCGATGACAACCGCCACGCCAAGCGTCGCTGATCTGGTGCTGCGGATGAGCGAGGGGGACCCAGTAGCCTGGGAAGAGATCGTGCGCCGATACGGCAAGCTCGTGTCCACGACGGTGCGGGCATTTCAGTTGCAGGACGCCGACGCGCTCGACGCAGTGCAGATGACCTGGCTACGGCTGGCCGAAAAAGCCCACCAGGTCCAATTCCCCGAGCGATTGGGCGGATGGCTGACGACCACCGCTCGCCGTGAATGCCTGCACATCTTGCGCTACCGAGTCAAGCTGACCTCAGAGCCTGTTGACGCGGTGACCGAAACTGTCGCCGACCCCTCGGTGGGCCCCGAACAACGCGCCATCGACGCCGACACCTCGCAGACGTTATGGAAACTCGTCGATGAGTTACCGCTTCGCCGGAGGACCCTGCTGCGAGCGCTGTTCACCGACAATCCCCGTTCCTACACCCAGATCGCCCACATCGCCGGAATACGACCCGGCACAATCGGGCCTACTCGGGCGCGGACCTTACGGCAGCTGCGAGGCATGCTCAAACAACACGGGCTAGAACCAGAAACCTCGCGACCGCAGCCAAGCTATGTCCGACGAAGTCGATAAGATCAAGTCAAGTTTGGTACTCGCGGCGCAAAAATCGCGTACATCAGGACCCGACTCCGCCGGGATCAGAACCTCACCCGTGCCTCCTGCTGAGCCGAGCCCCGCAGCTCGGGGCCAGCGGAGAGGCGCTGGACCATCGCTTCACCGTGACCGAGATGGACACGCGGCGGCTAGCCCGCCTCCACATCACACCGATTGACGACCAGGTCGACGACATCGAGCGTGCCTCACATCTCGGTGTCGGATATTTCCCGACACATGACGGCATGAATCCTGGAGCACTGGCGCACATGCTCGAGGAGAGCGGGCAGGCGCGTCAGCGCGACACGGAGGCCCATGTCGCCCGGCTGGCAACCACGGACGCCCACGGCCGCCCGCCCGTCGTACCGATGGTCTTCGCTCTGGCGAGCCAGACGGATACCGACGAGACGCGTTCCGGGGACACGGTTTACAGCGCCGTCGACGCGAAACCCAAGCGCTCGACATCACTGCGCCGGCTCGCCAACATCGCGACCAACCCGCGCGTTGCCGTCCTGGTGGACCACTACGAGGACGACTGGCACGCGCTGTGGTGGGTGCGAGCCGACGGTACCGGCCGGATCCTCGACGCCGACGAGCCCGAGGGCCGCGACGCCATCGCGCGATTAGTGGCACGTTACCCGCAGTACCGTGAACAGCCGCCGCATGGCCCGGTAGTGGCGATCGACGTCGCACGCTGGTCGAGCTGGTCGGCCGTCGGCGACCGATCCTCTCAGGCCGGAACTGATGCCCCTATGGATGCCAAGCTGCTGAGGGCTGCGGTTCAGGTGAGGATCGGCGGATCTCGCGGGGACGGTGTTGCGTTGGCCTCTCCACCGCCGCCTGTGCCCAGGATGCCGCCCACCAGTGACGCGATATCAGACAGCGTGACCGGATCATCGACCAGCTATGGTACCATCTAGTGGTACGACTGAAGGCGGTAGACGATGGCCATGTCCGCGAGCGAGGCACGCAAACGACTGTTCCCGCTGATCGAACAAGTCAACGACGACCAAGAACCGGTGGAGATCGTATCCAAGGGGGGTACCGCCTTCCTGGTCTCAGCCGACCAGTGGCGCTCGTTCATGGAAACAGCTCACCTGCTCCGATCCCCCGCCAACGCGGAGCGACTGCTGCGCAGCATCGCCGATGCCGAAGCTGGCCGCACCAGCGTCCAGGAGTTGATCGACCCACAACACGACGTCCCGTGAAGATCAGCCTCACCCGCGAAGGGTGGGAAGACTACACCTCCTGGGCCGTCGAACGCTCAATTCTCAAGCGGATCAACCGCATGATCGAGGACGCGACCCGAGATCCCGGGACCGGAATCGGCAAGCCCGAGCGCCTCTCACACAACCTATCCGGCTACTGGTCCCGCAAAATTACCGATGAGCACCGCCTCGTCTACCAACTCCGCGACGAGGAACTCATCATTGTGCTGGCCCGATACCACTACTGACCGCGGATACGTCGTAGAGGGCCAAGAACACATGCGTTGAACTACTCGCACCCCTGAAACATCAAACGCCCAGGCCATCGAAATGGGTGCCGAACAGGTCATCAGTGGGGATCTCCACGCTTAGACCACAAGACGCATCTGCTGCCCGCAGGTGACCACCCCCCGCCTCGGTGAACTTGGTGTCCTGGGTCGGTGGACCCGTGATCACCGCGAGAGGTGCCATGGCGGCCCACGCCACGGCAGTCTCCTGCGAATCATTCAATGTCACCGCGGACGACGCGGGCAGCGACACTGCGGGTACCGGGGCATCTTCGAACAAGAATCTCGCGGCATTACCGATGTTTGGCAGCGTAGCGACGCCGGACTATGCGGATAACCAGGTAGACGACGATCACTACATTGAGTACGAAACCACCCATTTTCAACCCGGTGGGCCGGGTAAGCAGTTCATGAACCTCGGGGACGAACAACAACGCCGTCGAGACCACGGTGAGGTACTCACCCCACTGCCGTCGACGCAGCAGCCCGTAACCCTCAACCGCCTCGAGCAATCCGTATCCGATGGCGATTTCCCCACCCCGCTCCACCTGACGCGGCCCGAACCTTGCCAGGCTTGAGATGAGCCGACCGGTCTCGTTGCGACCGGGGTCTAACCCAGCCCGTGCCGCGTAACCTCGGGCAAGACCCACCCAGTCCGCGTGCACATGCGTCAGCAGGATCACACCGACACCCACTAACAATGCCGCTCGCAACAACCGCTCCGCCGCGAGTACCGGCAGCAACCTGCTTTGATCCTTCTCACCACTGGTCGAGCCCTGCTGTCCCGAGACACCCCCACCACCCGACCGCCCCGTCGCCGACACCATGACAGCCTCCCCTCAACCTGATACGACCGCGCACGAACAGTGGTTCGGCCACACCTGGTCATCAAACCCACCAAGCCGACCCAGCAAGCCAATCATGGCCTGTCCACCAGACATGGATTCGACGACACGCTCACACCCCACAGAGCCGATACCTTTGGGAGGCCGCGACGGTGCTTGTGAGGGCAGGCTCTGTTGACCGGCGCCGACGCTGTCGATCAGTACCGGCTTACCGGCCAGCTCGTCCCCCGCATCTCGACACCAGCGCCGGGAAAGCTGGGTACTGCCACTGAGCAGGGGAAACACTCTCACTGGTTCTCAGGGCTTCTCAGCTGAGCCTGACGTCTGACGGCCTAAAGACGGCCCGGAGACCACACGTCAGCCCCGGATTGGAAGGCTGCGCCCACTGCGCCGTCAGAGGCCTCGACCGGGTCATAGACCGGTGTCTGACTCAGGGGGTGACATTGTCGCGGCGGGGTTGCGGGGGAAGCATGCACATCGTTGTGGACAGGATGTGGATGGTCCGAACCTGGCGTGATCGGTATGAACTCGCGCCGGGCTGGCCACCGGAGCCGGGTAAGACCCATGTCGACTGGGTGCTGCAGCGGTGGGGCGCCGATCATGTTCGGGGTTGCGGCGCTGATCTTGATACGGAGACTTGAACCGTGTCACTCACTCACCGTTTAGGCTCACATCTATCACTACACACAGCGCGATACGCATTAAGAGGCAGTTTCTTGTGGAGCGAATTAAGTCAATTTCCAGGCCAGAACGATAACTCCCTCCGTATAACTGTACCCGTACGAATAACCTTCAGGACTCCAGTTATACGTCCCGGATTCGACCGGAACCAATGAAACAATGTCGTAGCCTTCCTCGTTTAATTCGTCAACCACCAGCTGTACATCCCGCTGGAGACGCTGCCCGTCAATCTCGCAGTCTGAGTACCCCCCAGTCACCCACCGCTGTTCGACTATCGTTCTCTCATGTCCCAAGAACCCCCTCTTACCACTGGGAACTTGAATGGTACGAGACTCACGGATCTCCTTGAATGAAGCCGGTACGTATACAGTCTTGTCCATCGTTAAACTCCATCTGGTTACCATTCATGCATATCCTCGTCCGGCGGTCGCTCCTCCGTTGCAGTTGATCCAGACGACGTTCCGCTGGCTAATCTGTTCTACCGTTCTATCACAATTCAGCACGTCCATGAGCTGCCAGCGGCTGGCCCCTTTCCGTCGCCGGCAGCCCTGCGGCGCTGGCGGGGTCTTCGTACCTGACCCTGGAACCATCCCGGAGCCCACGCACACCTGGGGACCTGTGGTGGGTCGCGAGCATGGGAATCTGACTACCGTGCCAGCTGATGCCCGCTGACCCGAGGGGCGTGCACCTCGACGTGCCGCCGGTGACCGCTATTGACCAGGTCCTCACAGCACGCGGACAACACGACGCTGGTAGCCCTGCCCGTAGGTTCCGGGTTTCCGGCGATGCGTTGGCCACCCGCGGACAACCGCCGGGGTTCCTGACGGGGTGGTGCTGAGCCTGCCTACTGTGCGTGTCTATGACCGGTGATCTGCATAGATATGTAAGGACACCGGAGACGGAGGGCCGGAAAGCTGCGGTTCCGGCTCGTGTGCGCTCCGCCCGAGCCTGGAATTACCGCCTACGATGCGACCAGGCGAGAGCTTGAACGGCGAATCACAGCTTGGGCTTGCAGCGCGGACGGTTGGCAACCCATTGAATACGTGCCCCACGCCTTACCCTTCACCGAGGTGATCGACAGCTATCCAGTAGCAGACGTCTTCTGGGCCACCTCCCTACAAGACGGTACGAACCTGACCGCCAAGGAATTCATCGCTACACAAGCAGCCGCGGGGGGATCCGGTCTACTGGCGCTCTCACACCACACCGGCGTCGCCCAAGAGCTAGACGCGGCAGCACTTCTCACCGATCCACACTTACCTGAAGATCTCATCAAACAAACTGGTCTTGACTTTGACGTTCTCACCTAAAGAACAACAAGCGCGTCTTCAATGCATCGCCGACCTATCAGGACATCACCCACCGTCAACCTGGGCGTCACAAATCATCACCGCCATCCGAAACACATAAAAGATCAGCGCCTCGACCAATGCGACCTCGTCGTGCCGCTTTCGCTGACAGACAGCCTCTGGTCCCCCAGCGCCAGCACAACCGTAACTCGTCGTGGCGCGCGCCCATGGCTGGATCTCCCTGCTGACTCGGGAATTCCCGATCCGCACCAGTGCTCACCCGAACATGTCACGCAGCGCTGCGAAATGCTCGGCTAGGGTCACCGCTGTCGTCGGGCGAGAGGTGACGACCGGCCCGACAGCTTACCTCGGCCGCAACCTCCCGGTCCAGGCCACCGGATGTGCAGCCGGTAGCGTGCCGAGGTCGACGAGCGGTGGTCGCTGCGGTGGTCGGCCACACCGAAACGAATACCCGTCAGCTGCTCGATTTTCTCATGCGCACGTTCACGGGAGAGCGTTATCATCATAAGATTGGCGTGGTGGATCCCTGAGCTGGAGACCAGGTACGAGAAACACGCGGTTAGTCACATAGTCACAGGGCTTCTTGTGGCGGCGTAGTCGTTGAGCACAGGCGTGGGGTGTCAAGGGACAGTCACTGAGCTTCTCCTGTGCACACACCAACCTGAGACGGGCTCGCTGCCCCGACTGTTAGGCTTTCGGCGCACTATTCCGTGGCGAGCAGGAGCACCTGAGGATGACCCGCTGGACATTGCCACCTGGGCAGATCCCGTCAATCTGGTTCAACGTCGTCCCGCACCTGCTGACCCCGCTGCAGCCGCCGTTGCACCCAGTGACCCGGGAACCCCTCGGCCCGGATGACTTGGCGCCGCTGTTTCCGGCCGCGCTGATCGAGCAGGAGATGACGACCGCTCCTTCGATCGACGTACCGGGCGAGGTGCTTGATGTTCTACGGTTGTGGCGGCCTACCCCGTTGGTGCGCGCGATGCGTCTGGAGCGGGCGCTGGGCACCCCGGCCAGGATCTACTTCAAAGACGAGTCAGGGTCCCCGGCGGGTAGTCACAAACCGAACACCGCCGTGGCACAGGCGTTTTACAACGCTCAAGCGGGCGTACGCAGACTGACCACTGAGACCGGCGCCGGCCAGTGGGGCAGCGCGCTAGCGTTCGCGTGCGCGCAGTTCGATCTGGAATGCATGGTGTACATGGTCCGGGCCAGTTTCGAGCAAAAGCCGTACCGACGGGTGATCACAGAGATGTGGGGCGGCTCGGTGGTGCCCTCACACGTCGATGATCCCGGCCACCCCGGGTCGCTGGGCACCGCGATCTCCGACGCAGTGCGTGACGCCGTGAGCCGCGCGGATACCCACTACTCGCTTGGTTCCGTGCTCAACCACGTACTGCTGCACCAGACAGTGATCGGGCTTGAGGCTCGTGAGCAGCTCGCACTGGCCGATGAGGGCCTGCCTGACGTGGTGATTGCGTCCTGCGGTGGCGGCTCCAACCTGGGCGGCATCTCGTTTCCGTTCGTGCCCGAAGCGCAGGTACGGCTGCTCGCCGTCGAGCCGCTGTCCTGCCCTACCCTGACCCAAGGTCGATTTGATTACGACTTCGCAGACGCCGCCGGCTTCACACCGCTGCTGCCGATGTACACCCTGGGCCATGATTTCGTGCCACCGAAGATCCACGCCGGCGGGTTGCGCTACCACGGAGACAGCCCGATAATCTCCGCCCTTGTCCGCGACGGTCGGATGGAGGCGGTGGCCTACCCGCAGGGAAAGGTCTTCGAGGCAGCCGTGCAGTTCGCCCGCACCGAGGGCAGGGTGGCCGCACCAGAGGCCGCACATGCGATTCGCGCCGTCATCGATGAAGCCCTCGCCGCCAAGGAGTCCGGCAAGGAAAAGGTCATCCTGTTCAATTACTGCGGCCACGGATTCCTCGACCTGTTGGCCTATGACGACTACCTCCAAGGCCGACTGCCCGACGAACAGGGCTGAACCATGTACCGTGCCAAAACTTGATGCAGGGCTTGTGACTAGGTGTTTTTCTGGTCGAGCTAGGCTGCTCATCGGTACTGGTTGATCATTTCTGCGAGATCGTCAGTCGCTGTGTGTGGCTGTATCACCGCTTCCCGCTCAGCTTCTGCGAGGTCGAGGGGACGATGCTGCAACGCGGCGTCGTGGTCACGTACGAGACGATCCGGCAGTGATGTGGCGAGTTCGGGCAGGCCTTCGCGAGCGGGCTGCGTCGCCGACGGGCCCGGCCGGGCGATCAGTGGCATCTCGACGAGGTGTTCATCACGATCCACGGAAAGACTCACTATCTGTGGTGTCTTGTCGATCAGGACGGCACCGTGCTGGACATTCTGGTCACCTCCCGGCGTGACGCCAAGGCCGCCACCAGGTTCTTCCGTAAGCTGCTGAGGGGGTTGTGGTCTGTGCCGCGGGTCCTGGTCACCGACAACTGGCCAGCTACGGCGTGGCCCACCGACGGCCGATGCCCGGTGTGGAGCACCACCGATCCAAATATCTGAACAACCGGGCAGAGAACTCCCACCAGCCCGCCCGGCAGCGAGAACAGCCGATGAAACGCTTCACCTCGCCCAGCCACGCGCAACGGTTCTTGTCCGCGTTCAGCGGGATAGCACCACACTTCCGGCCCCGCCGTCACCGACTCACCGCAGCCCAATACCACCACGAGATGGCCCCACGTTTCACCACCTGGAACCAGATCACCGGGCTGACCTCAACAGCCGCCTGACCACAGCGCCACAACCACCCCATCCCGACCCAAGGCTGCCCCGGACATTGGTTCCTCGCTGTATCAAGTGGGTTTGGTGATCAAGTTCGTGTGGACCCGGCGTGGCGGGTTGACGAGGGGGTGAACGTTTCGTTGGCTGTGTGACTGTCCGTGATGGTCGCGTAGCAGGGGGTCGCAGGGGTATGGATGAGCTGGGGTTGTTCACGGCGGCGCTGGGGCTGAGCGGGCCGTGGCGGGTGACCCGCAGCGAGTTCGACGCCGGGGCCACCCAGCTGGATTTGTATCTAGGTTTCGATCGTGGTGCCCGGTTCGCGTGCCCGGCCAAGGACTGTGCGCACGGTGGCTGCCCGGTGCATGACACCGTGGACAAGACGTGGCGGCATCTGGACTTCTTCCAGCACAAGGCGTTGTTGCACGCCCGCCTGCCGCGGGTGCGCTGCCCCGAGCACGGCGTGCGGCAGGTGGACGTGCCGTGGGCGCGCCCGGGCTCGGGGTTCACGCTGCTGTTCGAGGCGCTGGTGCTCAGCTTCGCCACGGCGATGCCGATCGCCAAGGTCGCCGCGATGACCCGGGAGCACGACACCAGGATCTGGCGGATCGTGGAACATCACGTGCTCGCTGCCCGCGACCAGCTCGACTGCTCGGGCGTGCAGCGGGTCGGGATGGACGAGACCTCCGCGCGCAAGGGCCAGGACTACATCAGCATCTTCGCCGACCTCGACACCCGCCGGGTGATGTTCGCCACCGAGGGACGCTGCGCCGAGACCGTCGGGCGCTTCGCCGCTGACCTGGCCGCCCACGGCGGCGACCCGGCCAAGGTCACCGACACCAGCTCCGACATGAGCGCCGCGTTCATCAGCGGAATCAGCCAGTACCTGCCGAATGCGAGGATGACCTTCGACCGTTACCACCTGGCCGCCAAGCTCAGCGAGGCCATCGACACCGTGCGCCGCACCGAGGTCACCACCCGCCCGGAGCTCAAGCACACCCGCTGGCTGTGGCTCAAGAACTGGGCGAACCTCTCGGCCAGGCAACAGGGCGAGCTTCACCGGCTGATGCGCCCTTCGGCGCAGCTGGCCACCGCACGGGCACTGCGCTGGCGCGAGGACTTCCAGACCTTCTACGACCAGGACCCCAGCTACGCGCCCGAATACCTCCGGCGCTGGTGCTCCGGCGCCAAACGCTCCCGCCTGCAACCCATCAAGGACTTTGTGGCCCTCGTGGAGAAGCACTGGGAGGGCATCATCGCCTGGCACAAAAACCACCTGAGCAACGGCCTGCTCGAAGGGATCAACTCCCTGGTCCAGGCCGCCAAAGCCCGTGCCCGGGGCTACCGCAACAAAACCAAGATGATCACCATCGTCTACCTCACCGCAGCCAAACTCCAGCTACCCACCCTCGCCAACCCCACACCCGCCTACATGACCTCACGCTGAGTAACCCACTGAAAACAGCGAAGAGCCCGGACATTCCTATCAGCCAATAGCTTGACAACGTCCGGTAAACCGCGCGTCGCGGGGGCCTCAGATATGCCGCCGGTCTGCTCCTTAGCCGACCGGATGTAGTGATCTAGGTCAGACCGACGAATTCTGTAGAGTTTTTGCCCGACCCGGTGGCCGCGTAGGCGGGGTGTCGCACCAGCTTCCAAGGCGGGAATGCAGTTCGAATTCTGTCGCAGTTGCACAGTTTAGAACCAGCGGCCCTTTGTGTACGGTGCACGAGGTCGGTGAGCGCTAGGCTTATTCGCCCGCAGCCTGGCGAGTCGAGTCATCTTCACTCTCGGAAGGGTTGACCTCTTTGTGTATCAACAGCCCGCATTCCGTACTTGGCTAGGCGGGCCGAACTCCAGCCGTATCGTTTCGCTGCGGGGAATTAAGATGGCGTCGCCATCCACGTGTGTCCAATCGGCGGGGAGGAAGAGGTACTGGTTTCCGGACTGCGGCACGAGCTTGAGCCCATCGTAGCGAAATCGATAGGCGACGTCAGGATTTTGGCCGATTACCTCTCGCAAACCTGCTCCTTGCAGGTTCAGGCTTTTCTGACTGTAAAGCACCACATCCGGAGAGCAAGGCAGGTAGGCCGCGAGTTCTTGCGCACGCCCCTCTCCAACACCGATTGCGTAGCTTCCAACCACCCAGAACAGTCCCACACTCACTATGATGAAGAGCGCGCCCCACTTCGCAACGAGCACGCCCTCCGGCACTCGCCTTAGTACCTGCCGTGGTCGTCGTTCCACCGCGAGAATCCGCCGCAGTCGGCCGGCGTAGGCCAGAAGTAGGACGCCTATCGAGAGGCTGAGTCCGCGAGCCTCCCAAAAAGTCGCTGGAAATACGGAGATCCCGAAGACAGCATTGGCCATCGCCAGGCTCACCAAGACTGCCCCGGCAATGGCCGCAAACAGCATCACGGCGCGCAGCACGATTCGCCGCACTTCGGAGGAGAGCGTTTCCAGCCGGAGCTGGTAGAGCCAGAGTGCCAATAGCGTAATTCCCACGGCATAGACCAGTGGAATGATCAGGCCGTCGACGCTCAGGATGAGATAATCTTGGACCGGCAGGTTGAGGACCGTGAAATTGACGTTGAAATATCGAAAGTACCCGACAGCGAACATTAACCCGAAGTAAAACAGTAGTGCCGTCAGCAGCGTTGTAGGAGCGACAACCGTTCCGAGGATCTTCAAGACCTGGGGCAGCGCGGCGGCGGCTTCAAACTCAGTCGATTCGGCGAAGCCAGTGGCGTCTGGCTGCCGAGCTTCCCCTCTGTTGGGCTCGTCATCGACACCAGATATCTTGACCTTTGCCGGCGTGTGAGGAACACTCACTATAGGCGATTTCGCTACGGTAGCCGGTTCCGCGGAATCGTCATCGCGCGACGCGGCGACGGCGGTCATCCTCCCGACCCCCCATCCGGCGTCCTGGCCTCGCCTTTCTTATCCGACTGCGTGTCTTTCTTACCTTTCTTATCCGACTGCGTAACTTTCTTGTCTTTCTTATCCGACTGCGTGCTTTTCGTGCTTTTATCCGACCGTGTTCCTGGTATGTTGTTATCCGGCGGCGTGCCCGGCGGAGACGACCCATCCGCGGTACAGAGGACTTCTACCCTGAACGAGCTTCCGAACTCCATGTACTGGCCCGAGGGAGTCCTGCCTGTGACATGACAGTTGCTGTAGTTCTGCGGATCAGAAATTTCCTTCATTTTTCCAGCTTGGTCATTTTTATAAAATATGAATTCAACACGTACGCACCTCGGGCCCGCGTGGCCGCACGCATTGTTGATACTACCCAACCAATCATTTTTGTTCAGCGGATCATGTGTTGGTTGGGGTATGTCCGGGGCTCTAATACCGGGCGGGCGCCCCCCGGCCCGCCGCTGTACGGGCTCGGGATCCGGCAGCCTTCGGCCGGGCGCCGGTGCCTGTGGGGCCGCGGCCCTGGGTGCGGGTGGGGCTATGGCCTCTGGTGCCTGTTGGACTGGCGCCGCCTCCACCGGCGGGGGTGGGGCCTCCTCTTGAAGTCCGCCCCGCGGTGCGGGTGCGGCCGCCGGTGCGACCACGTATACTGGTGGGCTGCCGCAAGAAATCAATAGTACGCTCAGCAGCGCCGAGCAGATCAGCGGTGCGCGTCGTCCCCGAGCAGGCATTTCGACCCCGTGTTGAGTTCGGTGGTCCCCTTACAAGAGTAGATGCCGCTCAGGCCGTTCTGATACCGAAATTTTCGTTTAGTTTCCCTACTCTTAAGTTGGTAAGCAGGCAGTGGCGCCCCCGCTACCGGGTGCAACGCCTCCTCATCACTCAGGCGCGTCGCCGGTAACTGCTCGCCTCGGATGAGTAGGGGCGGCCCCCGCAACGTGGACGAGAACACCCTGACCGACTGCGGCGGGTCCTGGACGAGAACCACCCCAATGCCTCCAGTCTTTGAACGGTATGCAGCTTTGATCCACTTTCAGTTGATGGCGCTGCTGAGATTGGTCAGGTCAGTGGCGCGGTTTTGATCGGCTCTTCCTGCCTCCATTTGGTCGTGACAGCGATGTCGTCGCGGTAGTGCGGTCGAAGGCCAAAGCTGTTCGTCCTGCGACGGCGAAGCTGATCGTGACGGCGCCGGCGCCAGGGGGGCGATCCCGGACGATAAGGTCAAGATCGTCTATGACGCCCGCTGTGGTCACCTACGCCAGGCCGCGACGTAGGCGCATAGTGCGGGCCGGTCGGTCGACGCCGGTGGCGACCGCGCGAGCGGGACCGGCCTGGGCGGGCAAACGAGTAGCGCGACGGACTCAACCACGTCCGCGCCGCCGCGGGCGGCGACAGATCCATTAGAGCCCTATTCGGCAACGCGTTGTGACGTGCTGCCGCGCTGAGTGAGCTAGCGGCGGTTGGCGACGATCTGAGGAGAATTGAGACCCACAGAGGCGGGCTGAGAGCCGCACCCCTCTGCCCCCGCTAGACATGGCCCCACTCCTTCAGGGATGACCGGGCAGCTCTGGTTAACGGGCGCGTTTGATGACCCGCCTGGCGTTGTTGGCAAGGTATGCGCACAGCTCCCACCCCACCTGCGCATTGTTGCGTTTACGCAGGTAGACGGCACGAGCCGATCAGGGCCAACGGTCGCCCATCCGAGAGATCGCCCTAATGGTCTCCGCTGGAGACGAGATCTCTGCTTCCCTTGTGGCTGGATATGCGACAGCCGGCGATATTGGGTTGTACCGGCAAGTCGGTTGTTCTCCCTCAGTTACGGAAGGGTTCACCTCCGAGATTGACACATAGGCGCGACATCGACAACTTTTTGTCAATCGGACGACCCCAAGCGCCTAACTGGCATTTTGCTCGCCCGTGGTTGCGCTCGCGAGGCTAAGCTGCGTATGTATCGACGGTCACGACGGGGAATCAACAGCAAGATGATCGAGGAGTCGCTTGGCCGCGGCCACGAGGGGTGGTAAGTCCCCGGAGAGGGTGGCCTGCACGATTCCGTGGGCAGTATCGAAGTACCGGTGGCGAGGTGGTTGCGCATGCCGGCGACATCAATCCAGGGGATAGCTGGTTCCCGCGCGAGCAGCTCGGGATCGATAGCTTTGACTGCTTCGCCAATTTCGATGAGACGAACTCGTACGGCGTCGAACACCAGCCCGTCATCGAGATTGCCTCGCGTAATGTGGTCGTCGATGACAGCAGCAGCGGCAGGGATGTCGGCCGACCGTTGGTCGTCGCGACGGCTCACAGCGCGATCGCCTCACTCAAGACCTCATCTCGAATCGCAGGCTTGAGGGTGGCGGCCGGCTCGACCTCGACGTCGAGCAACTCGGACAGTTCCCTGTTCAACCCGGACAACGACACGACGCCGTCGTCAAGGTCGATGAGCAGATCGATGTCACTGTTGTCGGTGTCTTCACCTCGGGCGATGCTGCCGAAGACACGCACGTTTCGCACCCCGCGTCGAGCGGCTATCTCAATGACCGCACGGCGATGCCGACGCAGACGCCGGTCCAGTCGCGTATCGGGCAGTCCGAACCGGTTGCGCGGTGCGGGAATCAGTTCGAAAGCGAGCTGATGACCGGTAGCTTCGATCAACTTGACAAGGGTACGAAGGCCCGGTTCACGCCGGTCGGATCCATACGCGCTGATCACCGACTGCGCGACACCGGCACGTCGCGCAAGATCGGTCTGCGACAGTCGAGCCAGCGACGAGCCTCAACGAATCATCGTTCCAGAACTCGTATCCACACCGTGAGGCTATCACGGATTGTCTATAGACATGTTGGTTGCGACCGTGGTGCTAGGGGTACATGTAGTCGCGCTAGCCGCTGGGCCACCTGATGAGCGCTGCGCGGGCGAAAGTGACTCCGTCCGGTGTCGGCCGTTCTCGTCGGTGGAAGTCGCGTTCATCGGTGATGGCCCCCAGTCGCCGGAGCACGGCTGTGGTGTTCCACGCGGCGTGGCTAGCCATCGAACCCGTCAGCGGGGTGCCACCGCCGCTCATCCAACCGATCGCGCCGAGAAGATCGGCGACGGTCGCATTCAGGTCACCCGTGATCTGAGCGGCGGTCGCGACCAGGAAAAAGAGGCCGGCTTGCGTCTGGCAGGTATCGGTGGAGCGGGGCGGTGTCTTCTCAGCGAGCCGCCACCACAACGCGACCGGATCACCGCGCATGGCGAGTCCCTGAGCCGTCAGCAAAAGCTTTCCCCGGTACTTGCGTAGCAGCCCCGCCTTCTGCGCCGATTCACGCAGGTCCAGCACCGGTAAAGTCTGGCTCTCGCGATTTCCCTTTCCGATCCATTCCGTCGCCAAGCCGAGTTCTGTCATTGCGGCTTCGACATGGACGGGTGGGAGGTAACCAGCGCTGGTCAGCGTGATTCCGTCGGTGCCGACGCGATCCAGTAGCCATGTATAAGGATGGACCATCCGGGCCGCGGTTTCGGTGTCGACCTGCACCGACTGGTCAAACACAGCGTCGCCGATCAGTCGCCGCAGCCGCCGTTTGCCGGTGCTGGTCCGGACGGTCTGGACAAGTTCATCGAGCTGCTCAGGAAGGTCGATCTGCGCTGTCGTGTCATCGAGGCCCAGATCGACCAGTGTGTTGTTGATCTCACCGATGTCGAACTTGGTAGGACTGAAGCAGGCGGGGTCGGCATCGTCGCCGAAGCAGCGCGCATATTCTACGACCGCGTCAGCGTGGTCAGTGTGAGTCGGGTCGGTGGTTGCGGCGATCAGCTCGTAGCCGTAGACGCCGCAGTCCTCCGCGGGCCCGGGACGCCGCCCGTCGGTGCAGGCCGCCCGCGGTACGGGGTCTTCGTGACACACGACGGATTCAAGCCTGATGGTGTGCTGCCAGTCGTCACCGAAATCCTAGGTATAGAACAGCTTGTCGCCGATCTCGACCAGCACTTCGTCCAGGCGCACCTGGTCCTCGGGAATGCCGGTCTCGCCCTCTTCCACGTCGAACGGGCACAGGTAGTACTCCGTGTGACGGCTGTAGTACTCCGGCCCGCTGCCGAACCGATGCAGATGACTGTCGGTCCAGCCGAATGCGGTCTGGATAACGTGGTGGAGATCGTGGAGGAACAAGTCGGACGCCAGCTCAACCCGACGCCACAGCGGCGGTCTGGTTCCCTTGACATCGATACGGACCCGATAGGTGACGGCATCGAGGCGGCGTGAGCGCCTTCGTGACGGCGGTGGCGTCCGTGTGAACGGATCGACGCCAACCGCCCCGGCAGCTAGTGCCCGGCGCAACACATCCTGGAGTTCGCCCGGGCCGAGGTCGGACATCGCGCCGGCGAGCTGCCTCATCATGTCGTCCGTCTCGGCGGTGACTCCGTCGTGATGTCCCTCGGGTGCCATGGATGTCACCGTACGCGCTGGCTGCTGCCTCGCTGTGGCAAGCCTGCCGAACCACGCCCACCACAGTACGCACAACGCAAAACCGCAGCATAAGACAAACTTGGCGGACGGATCCAGACGTTCACGGTCGGCCATGAATGAGACCCGATTGAGCCCAGCACCGTCTGCCGTTGACAGACTCTGCGCAAGCGGAGCACCTGACCCCGAACTGCGGGCAGAACGGTCGATGGGAGTGGTTTGCGCGCCTTGCGGATCGCTGGCGGGCGTTGCGGGGCGGTGTTGGTCGGTCTCGTTGCTGCATTGCGCTGCTGTCCAGAGGTCGAGCGCAGGCCCGGTTAGTCGTGCATTGACGGTGCGGACCAGGCGCTGGACCTGGTTTCGTGCCGGATGAGTTCAGTGAGATCAGGGGCGCACCCGCTCCCCTATGAGGCGGCCGAGGGCTGGTGCTGGGGAACATCGGCCCACAACCTTGATCGCCAACCCTGAGATGGACGGCGGCACGCTGGTCCTGATCACACGGCGCCCGGGGGCGCAGCCCTCGACAGAACCGGCGCATGCATGATCTGGCTCTGCCCCCGGGGTGCAGTGTGGTAACCCTGGAGGGGAGGTCGATGAGATGCCATACCCGGCCTCCGACCCAGCCGCAGCTCTCGTGGCTGGCCATCCCGGAGATCTGCGCGCCCGGCGAGGGCATTGTGGTTGGGCGCAGGTTCTATCAGAATCGAGTACCGCCGAGCAAGGGAGCGGACCGTCACACGGCGTGAGCTGGAAGTATTCTGATGCACCGTCAGTGAGTTTCTGTCCGTCGTTGTCTGTAGTTCCCCGTGAGTCGCCGTGCGAACGGGCGCGCAAGGGGCACCGACCAAGATCGTGCGCCCGCCCATGCGTCGTGAAACTAACCGGCTTCGGCTCACGTGCACGAGTACCCGCCCGCGGAATATTAGGCTAGCCATCGTTTAGACTAGCCATCCGTGCTGTCAGCACGGCCTGTATTGCACCTGTAGACATGTATCTGAACGTGCGATCCCGGACTCCTTACATAATCCATGACAGCATGGATGGCTCCACTTTCACGAAGGGAAATTGCTATGGGCTCAGGTGCATACTCCGTTTTTATCGACTCGGCGAGTACTTCGGCAACCCTGGTGTCATGCACGGACGACCATGCACACCAATGCAGACTCATGCTAGGGATCGAAGGCGCGCTTCTCGGCAATACAGTGCGACTCGCGTCATGAGTGGATCTGTAGCGCGCCTTCGACGTCACGCTGTCAGCAAGCGCGGCTGTGTGCCTCGAGTGACGCGGTGACCGCTGCCTACCAGGCCTGGTAGGACGGGCAAGTCACGGTTGCTCGGGTGGACGACGTGCGAGCACTCCGATCCGCTGAGCGACCGATGATGTCACTATGGTCCGAGCCGCTCGTCGGGACGATCTATCGGCCGTTCGGGAGTTTGAGCGAGCCGCCGGTGCGGCGTTTCGAGACCTCGACATGGCTGCCGTCGCAGATGACGACCGTTGTCCATCACTGAGCTGGCCGCCGTCCAGGCGGACGGTCAGGCCTGGGTCATCACCGATGACGCGGATCGGTCCGTGGCCTGTCTCCTTTTCGATGTGGTCGATGGAAACGCCCATGTCGAGCAGGTTTCCGTGCATCCCGACCACGCTGGGCAGGGCCTTAGAAGACGCTCCTGGACACCGCTGCTACAGGGGTCCCACAGCACGACGTTGCTACCCTGACGCTGACCACCGACGCCAACGTCGGGTGGAACGCGCCCTAACCACCGGCGACTTGGTTTCCAGGTCATACCTGAAGATCAGATCACCGCGGGGCTTCGCCGCATCCGCGACCGCGAGCAAGCTCGCGGTCTCGCCAGGTGGCCCCGCCGTCACCTGAGATGCCCGTCGAGCGAGTCGTCGCGGCCCTGCCCACGGCGAGCAGCGCTACTGGCGTAAGCGTGAAATCATAGGGAGCACACAGCAGCCGCCTTCGCTTCGCCAGGAGGTGTCATGAGCGACGACTCTCTCGACGAGTTCCGGCACACCCCCACGGGATGGGCTCTCGAGCAGGAGATGGAAATAGCAGCAGAGGTCTACGGTCCCGAACCCAAGGGGATTCGCTCACCTCTGTCCGCACTGAGCGACGAGGAAGTCCTTGAACGATACAAGTCCCTTCTGGGATTCGAGCTGAAGTGGGAGACATAACCGGTCACAATCGGTGAACTCTGATAGGTGTGTCTTAAGCGAAGGATCGTCTTGGCCCTGCGGTGTCGCTGTTGCGCAGCGGCGGTCGCTTCCAGGGCAAGCCGCCGGTCGGCCTACTGCGGATATAGCGGACTCCTCGTCGCCAGGTTCGGATGTGGAACACAACATTCTCAGCTGGGGCGGTGGCGCTGTGAGAGGTATCTGATGACCGAGATCGAGTGCTACCTGGTTGGGGAGCACATCGAAGATTTCACTTCTGGATTGATCACCCGGCGGGAGTTGCTCCACCGGGTGACCCTGATCACCGGGAGCATCGCCAGCACCGTGGTGTTGCTGGACGTGGCAGGTTGCCAAAGCGAGCCCACCGGACAGCCGCCCTCGCCGGCATCCCGGCAAGCCAGCACGCCGCAACCCTTCGCCACGCCGCCCGCCCAACCCACCACAGACGGGGTGACCGTGCGACCCGACGATCCCCGCATCACCCTCGCGCCGATGACGGTGACCGGTGTTGATGGTGCCGCCCTGATCAGCTACCACGCCCAGCCGGCCAGTGGTGAACCGACCGGTGGCATCCTCGTGGTTCACGAGAATCGTGGTCTGGTGACCCACATCAAAGACGTGGTCCGTCGGGTGGCGACTGCCGGTTTCAGTGCCCTCGCTGTTGATCTGCTGTCTCGTCACGGTGGAGCCGATAAGCTCAGCGATCCGGCCGAATACGCGGCCGTGCTGAGTAAGCAGGACCCCAGGGCGATGGTCTCAGACCTGCAACAGGCGCTATACGCGGTATCGGCAGCCGGTCTGGGGGACCGGCTTGGCATGACTGGTTTCTGTTTCGGTGGTGGCATGACCTGGAATGCGCTAGCCGCAGGTACCGTGGTCAAGGCCGCAGTGCCCTTCTACGGCCCACCGCCGGAGAATCTGGTCGGACTGGCAACCACCAAGGCCGCAGTGCTCGCCATCTACGCCGAGCGGGACACCCGAATCACCAGCACAAAAAACGAGATTGCACAGCAGCTGAGCCACGCCGGCCGGCCGTACCAGACCAGGGTTTATCCTGGAGTAGACCACGCGTTTCACAACGACACGGGCCCACGCTACAACGCGATACAGGCAGAAGCTGCTTGGATCGCCACCATCAACTGGTTCCACCACTACGTGCGCTAACCCCGCCGCTGACCACCGACACCCCCGATCGCGCAGCAGGATCAGCATGCGTCACTCCACACGCAGGATGATGTGCAACTCGGCGATCGTGGTCTCGGCGGGCAGTCCGCCGCCAGATTAGCGGGCTGATTCCGGCCAGCCAAAAAACACCGCCACAAACCGGTGAAGGTCACAGGTTTTCTCGCAGCGCTGCGCGGATGCGGCGGCATCAGGTGAGGGGCTGCCGCCCAGATGTGTCGCTCTGGGTTGAGCAGCCGATCAGCCCGCGAAGCACTCACGCCTAAACCCGCAACGCCTTCGCCGCGACGGTGACCGGATCGTCAGGGATCCAATCGTTGATCAACGCGAGCCTGGAAGGCAACTCGATGCGGTGAGACCGCATGCCAGGTGTCGGGCAGCGTCCCCTCCATCCATTCCTGTGCCAGCACACCGACGGCCTCCGGATCGGGTTCGGTACCGTGGCGCCGCACATACCAGCCGGTGAACGCCGCTGCCATCGGATCCTCCGTGAGCTCCTCAAACCACCAGCTAAACCACATCCCTTCGCGCGTTCCTCACCGAGGATGCGGTGCAGCTCGGCGCCCCCCAGCTCCGCCGTCACCTGTTCCAGCTCCCGAGGCCCCCGCGCCGCCCGCACGCTGGCCCTGAACGACGACACCCCGAACTACGACGCGATCGAGCACGCGAGGGCACATCGGTGCCCGGCCAGTCGTCACCTCCACCGGCTGTGCGGCGTGCTCCAGTGCCTGGGTGAAGAACCGGCTGGTGGCCGCCACGCCCGCGGATCGTCGAAGGCAAGGGACAGGGGCCCTGAGCTACCCGCAGATACGTCGGCAACCCCGACGCATCCTCATCGGCAAGAGAGTACGTTCGTGCGGTCTCGTGGGTGCGCGCCGAGGTCGGACGTGCCCGGTAAGCGGACCTCATCTGCCCCTGTTGGCATACCCGGGGCACAGTGCTGTTGTGCCGAACCAGTTACGTGGCGTCTTCGCAGCTGACGCGTTATGTCGCGTGTGTGCGATTCCGTGTCGGTTCCGATGCTGCCCAGTACGCCTCTGATCCGGAAAATAGGTGTCGGTGGGGCTGGTGGTACTGCTGATGCATTTTCCAGCCCGGAACGGGCCGCCCGACAGGGGGATCGGAGATTAAATAGAGATCAAGGCGTCGGCTATACCGGCGAGGACGTGGTGACCTGGAGAACCAGCTCGCTTGGCCGCCGAACCGAACCCGCTCGCTGCGCCAGCCGAATGCTGTACCTAACCGGTACAGCCGCAGGATTCGTGACGCCCCGACCCGCGACTGGGCTAGCGTTGCGGCAGTACACAACGGCACCGGCAGAGGAACTCTCACCACGACTGCCATCATGATGAAGCGACTCACGATATCGTCCGGGCACCGCCTACCGATCGACGGTGGGATCCGTGCGTGGTTCGTTGAGGTGGATCCGTCGCCCGACCTGTTTGCGGTGGTGATGGCGACGGGCATCGTCTCCGTTGCCGCGTACTACCACCAGTACTGGCGGCTCGGTGTCGCGCTGAGCATCCTCGCCTTGGTCGCCTTCGCCGTGTTGGGACTGAGATTCCTCGGTTGGATATTTACCCGCCCCGCACGTCTCGCGTTGTTGGCGCGCGATCCTGACCTCGCGTTGCGGATGTTCACCTTCGTCGCGGCTTGTGCAGTACTCGGTGCACGCTGGGATGATCATCCTGCTTTTGTGTGGTTGCTGGGCGGGTTCGCCCTCGCGGCTTGGCTGGTGCTGGCGCCGTTGGCTGCGGTCGATGTCGGTTCGCGGTCAGCTCCGGACCTACGCGAGCATGCGCGTGGGGCGTGGCTGCTGCCGAGCGTGGCAACCGCAGGGCTGGCGATTACCGCGGCGGACCTCGCCGTCCATGCCCGCGCGTCCTCGCTTATGATGATCGGAGCCGTGGCGTGGTTCCTGGGAATGGTGCTGTACCTGGTCGTGAGCTGGCTGATCGGCTGGCAGACGCTGGCGACGCCGTTCGTGCCTGAGAAGGTAACACCGGATAGCTGGATCCTGATGGGTGCACTCGCGATCACGGCCCTGGCCGGCGACCATATCCTTGCCGCGGCACACACGCTCACTGCGCCGGTGGGACTTGGGGGCTGGGTCCGACCGGTGACGTTCGTAGCATGGGTGCTCGCTAGTTTGTGGATACCAGTGTTGCTATACGCCGAGATCTGGCGGGTCGACCAGGTGGCTGGCTCGTTGCGATATCACGGTGGGTGGTGGGCGGCGGTGTTTCCGCTGGGGATGTACTCCACGGCTTCTGCGGCAACGGCCATCGAGCTGCACATGCGCTCGTTGTGGACTATCTCGCTGGTGTTCTTCTGGATCGCCTTTACAGTCTGGACACTTGTCGCCACCGGACTGCTGCATTCCGCTCTTGCGCACCTTGCCAGGAACCAAGGACGAACGATGAGCGATTAGCCCGAATTTCCGTGATCTTGAGAACGAGAGTGGGCTGCGGACCTGGGTTGATGCCGCTAAGTTAGGGGCGTGACGCGGGGCGATGGGAAACTGTTTGATAACGTTATGAATGACCCGGCGTGTCGGTTCCGGAAACCACGGGAATTGCACTGTTCTTCGATATTGTTGTCGAGTGGCGAAGAATTCAGGGGCTTCTCGGCGGGAATCCGGCCGGTTGACCGACCATGTGACTCTTGGGGTGTTGAGCAGTGTGATCCACCGGGACGTCATAGACGATGTGATCCGCGAGACCGCCAAACGTGAGGAACGGTCGCGGTTGTTACCGGCGCACGTGGTGGTGTACTACGTGCTGGCATTGAACCTGTTCTTCGGTGAGGCCTACGAAGAGGTGATGCGCCAGCTCGTGAACGGGCTACAGTTTCTGGGGAACTGGCGAGATCACTGGAAGGTGCCTTCCACTAGTGCGATCTCCCAGGCCCGCGCGCGACTGGGTGAGGCCCCCGTGAAACTGTTGTTTGCGCGGATCGCGGTGCCGATGGCCCGGCCCGGCACCCGCGGTGCGTGGTGTCATGGACTACGGGTGATGGCGATCGACGGTCTGGTGCTCGATGTGCCCGACACCCCCGACAACGACGAGGAGTTCGGCCGGTCAGGCAACGACACCGCGCCCAGCCCGTTCCCTCAGGTCCGCCTCGTCGCCCTGGGTGAGTGCGGCACCCACGCCGTCGTGGACGCCGAACTGGGCGGTGTGACCACCGGTGAGCAGACGCTGGCCGCGCAGCTGATCGCCCGGTTCGTCCCCGGCATGCTCGTGCTGGCCGACCGCAACTTCTCCAGCTATCAGGCCTAGCAGCAGGCAGTGGCGACCGGAGCGCACCTGCTGTGGCGAGTCAATGCGACCCTGACGCTACCGGTCCTGGAATGGCTGCCCGCCGGCTCCTACCGATCAGTGCTGATCAAGGGCGAAGGTCCGCGGCCGGCGCCGCGAGGCGCTGCTCGCCCCCGCGGCGGCCGGCGCCGACCTCGACCCCGACCACGCCACAGTGGTCCGCGTCGTGGAATACATGATCGAAAACCGGCCCGGCAGCGGGGAGCTGTTCTGCCTGATCACCACGATCGCCGACCACGAGTTCGCACCTGCATTCGAGCTCGCCGCCGCTTATCACGAACGCTGGGAAATTGAACTGTCTTTCGACGAGATCGAAACCCACCAAACAGGCCACCACCGAGTGCTCCGGTCCAAAACCCCGGAACTGGTCAAACAAGAGATCTGGTCACTACTGCTCACCCACTACGCGATACGCCACGTCATGAAAGATGCCGCCGACACCGTCGGCACCGACCCCGACAACCTCTCCTTCATACGTAGCTACCGCGCGATCCGCCGCCAGGTCCCCAACCAGGCGGGTTTCCCCCCTAAACGACTTACCGCCGCACTCAAAGAAACCACCGACGAAATCATCGAACGACCCAACCCCCCACGGCAAGACCGTACCTACCCCCGGGTGGCCAAAAGGTACCGCGCACACAGCCACCGCATCAAACGCACCACCGACCACGGTCAACTCCATAACGGACCAGCCAAGATCCACATCTTCAAGGTCCCGTGCCTAACTTAGCAGCATTGGCGCCGAGCCGGCCCGCGCGAGCACGGCCGCCAGGCCGCACGCAGCAAGCGGGACCGGCCCGGCCGAGCAAGCGAGTAAGACGACAGACTCAACCACGACCGGCCGCCGCAGGCGGGCGCTCTCAAACCCCATAGAAGCTTATTCAGCAATGCGTTGTGACGTGCTGCCGCGCTAAGTGAGCTAGCTAGCGGCAGTTGGCGGCGATCTGAGACCCATTGAGACCCACAGAGACGAGCCGAGAGCCCGCACCCCCTCTCACCTGCGCACCCGAAGAGATTCGAACTCCCAACCTTCTGATCCGTAGCTGTTCGAAACCGTGTCCGCGACTGTACGGGGAAGGTGAATCCGCAGGTTATGGCGATCTGTTGAACGCACCCGGCCGATAGCGGCCGGTCATGAACGAGACCCAAACTGAGCCCCTCCATACAGTCCGCCGAGTAAATCGGCGCTAGCTGACCTCTTCGGTGTGAAGCAATTCCGGCGCTGCGGTGACCGGCGGGCTGCTGCAGTGTTGACCTGCTGATGCATCCATGGGAATCCGGGAGAGTCCGCACACGTACGCGGTGGTTGTCACTCAGTTCGTTACTCACTAGTCCAGCGGCACTGTCCTTGCTCCTCTCCTCCTGATACTGCCCAAGGGCACAGATTCGCCCCTCTGACCTCATGGGTTATGAGTGGGCACGCGGTCGTCTCACACGGTCCCACCCATACCGCCCGGTCGCCCCACGTGACTCCCAGCCCCATCGGCGACGCCTCAGCGCTTCCACCCAGTACCAGGAACTACGCACGGCACCTTGGTATCCAGCTCTGCGGCCTAATAGTTGTCAGCCGGTCCATCTACCACGCTGAAACCTGATTCACACCCTCCCCGTTGGCATGCCTGGTCGCGGTTCACCCAGCTTCGCCAGGACAGCGGCGGGGCTGTGGACCAAGCAGGGTGTAGGGGTGGTCGTCGCCCAGGACCCGGCGCAGGCGGGTGAGGGTGTCCCCACCGAGCCGGTGGGCCAGCTCATACTGCCCCACCTCCCGCAGGGTGAGGGCACGGCTGGAGGCCGAGCGCAGGGTGTGGGGGTGGTCGTCGCCCCAAGACTCGGCGGCAGCGGGTGAGGGTGCCCTCGATGAGTTGGCGAGACTGCTCATACTATCCCAGCGTCTGAACTTAGCGGCCCTGACCAGCGGTGATCGTGCAGAGAGGTGGCAGCAGAGTTACAAGCAAGCTGAGGTGCCGCGCTGGTAAGTCATGATCGAGTTTTAGCGTCCTGGCGCAGACCAGCGTCAGCACCGCGGTTGGTGACGGCTGCGGTCTCTCCGCAACGGCACCGTAATGAGCGGGCATACGGTAAGATCTTGATCAACATCCGACACTCGAAGCCGGGACTGGGCTAGAGGACTCCCATGAGCAGCGTGCTGAGAAGACTGAGCAGCCTACCGACGATTGGAACTAGACATTCATTGCGGGACGTGTAGTGGGTATGACCCGTAGCCGAGGCACTGGACCGGGCCGAGGCGATGAGGTGACGACGACACCGATCGATTTCCCTACGCTGGTGAGCGTCGTCATCCCCGCGCGCAACGTCGCCGGGTTACTGCCCTTTCAGTTGGAATCGCTGAGCGGTCAGACCTACCGAGGCCGGTGGGAAGTCGTCATCGCAGACAACTGTTCCACCGACCGAACCGCTGACATAGCCCTGAACTGGGCTGAGAAGCTGCCTGACCTACGGGTGGTGCGAGCGCATCTGCGCAGAGGAGTGAATCACGCCCGGAACGTCGGAGCGGCAGCGGCGCGCGGAGACCTGCTTCTCTTCTGCGATGCCGACGATGTCGCTTCCGCAGGCTGGCTCCAGGCGATGGCGGAAGCCGCCCGCTCATCGGACATTGTTGGAGGCGTGATCGATGACCGGGCATTGAGTAACTTCCGAGCCCGGTCCTGGCGGCCGAGGCCGCTGCGGGATTTCTTACCCGTGCACATGAACTTCTTTCCTTACGCACCTGGCGCGAACCTCGGTGTCCGTACCACGGTCTGGCGAGCACTCGGTGGCTTCGATGAGACATATACGAGCGGCTGTGACGAGGTGGAGTTCTGCTGGCGCGCTCAGCTCGCCTCGCACACAATCGCCTTTGTGCCGCACGCCGTGATGCACTACCGACTGCGAAGCAGGCTGTGGCCGCTCGTCAGGCAAGCATTTGGGTACGGGTACGGCTACACTCGACTATTTCGCGACTTTCGCCACCATGGCATCGCCCCTAGGCGCTTACTCGTGGCGGTGGCGATCTGGGCGCAGCTTATCCGCCGGCTTCCCAGCCTGATCTCGTCCGATGGCTCGGGATATTGGCTGTACTTGGCGACCACTCGAATTGGACACCTGGCGGGTAGCGTCCGCCACCGAGTTTTCTGTCCCTACTAAGAAGACTATACGTTTTAACGCGCTCGCGGAATCCGTCAACGGACTCTACAAGACCGAGCTCATCAACTGTAAAGGACTCTGACGCAAGCTCGACGACGTCGAGCTTGCGACGTCCGAATGGGTGGACTGGTACAACCACCGGCGCATCCACGGTTCCTGTCAAAACATGCCACCGGTCGAGTACGAAACCGCCTTCCATATGAAGAGCGAACCTGCTAACATGATCGAAGCGTAAGCAGCCCGGTCTCTATCGTAACCGGAACGGTTCAATAACCGGAACGGTTAAAGGGGGGTCTGATGTTACAGAGAACTAGGTCTGAACTAAACAGCTGCAGATCAATGCGGCAGGCACCGAGTCTTATTAACTTCGACTATTTGCATTTAGTTGATCTTCGCGATGAGCTGGCTAGACAGCTTTCTACAGTTCAGGGCTTGTGGTTAGACTACGGTGCCCGCACCTCGCCTTATGCTAGCCTAATGACTGGCGCCCAGCTGGAGTTGGCTGACATCCTCGGCAGTAATGCAGAACCCGAACCGACCTATCGCTTTGAACCTGGTAAAGCTTGTCCCGCGCCGAATAATCATTATGATGGCATCCTTTCCACGCAGGTCCTTGAACATGTCGAGTGCCCCGCTGATTACCTCCGCGACACCGCCCGGATGTTAAGACGTGGAGGCCTCTTGCTCTTGACAACACACGGGATCTGGAAAGACCATCCATTGCCCGCCGACTACTGGCGCTGGACGGCCCAGGGCCTTCGTCTTGAGGTAGAGTCTGCCGGGTTCGACGTCCGTGACATGGTAAAGCTGACATGTGGGGCGAGGGCAATCACAACCCTGGCTTTGGTTCAGTTAGCGCAGCTGCTCGGCCGCGGCTGGCTACCAGCCAGGTGGTCAATCCAGATCGGCGGCCGGATGCTCGCAATCGCGCTTAATGGGATAGTCGGCAGGCTGACGAGATCGAGCGGGCGGCTAAGTGAGGGCAACGCCAAATTATACCTGGCGTTGTTGGTCGTTGCCGTGAAGCGGTGAGAATAAAGTTTATGGTACAGTAGGGGAGTACTGAACTTCCAAGCTGTCCCGGGGGTTCGACTCCCGTCGCCCGCTCCACGGACTAAAGCCCTCGGCGTGGGCCATCCAGCTGTCGTCACCCTCGAACCGGCGTATGGCGCGAGCTGTCGTCGCCACGCCCAGTACGCGCCCAAGTCCCTCGCTCTCCGACGGCTTTCATTCGCCCTGTTCAGGGCGCTACTGGTATTCGACCGATCACCGCTCTCCGGAGGCGGAACGCGTTTTGGATGCCTGGTTGAAGACGGGAGCCGCCGACAGGCTCGTCTCACTTCTCGTCTCATTCATCTCCGGTCGCCGTACCTATCCCCCGGCATCGGCGCCCATCGACTCGACCGCCTCGAATCCGAACACATCGAACGCCTCTACGGGCGCTTACGTAAGGCCGGTGTCAAGTCATCAACGCTCCTTCAAGTGCACCGAACCTTACGCGCAGCACTCAACGAGGCAGAACGACGAGACCGCATCACGAAAAATCCCATCCGAGTAGTCCGATCGCCACAGACGGAGGAAACCGAGATCGAACCGCTGACCGTGGACGACGCCCACACGATCCTCGCCGTGGCGCGAGAGAGACGAAACGGCGCCCGGTGGGCAATAGCGCTCGCACTGGGGCTACGCCAAGGCGAGGCGCTCGGACTCCAGTGGCCCGACATCACGACCGAATGGCACCACGGCTGTCCGGACACGAACCCGTGCGAGATGCGACCGGAGAACTGCCCGCGACGGCACGCGACGGGCACCCTCACAGTCCGACGAGCGATCCAGCGCCAGACCTGGCAACACGGCTGCAGCCCGGACCAGACGTGCGGCCGGAAACGCGGCGCGGACTGCCCACGACGACACGGGGGCGGCCTGATCGTGGTAGAGCCGAAATCCCGCGCCGGTCGTCGGGTAATCAGCTTGCCACCACCACTAATCCCGGCCCTGCACGCACACCGAAACGCGCAGGAAAGGGAACAGGAACTGGCAGCCGAACTGTGGCAGGGCGACGGCTGGGTATTCGCGCAACCAACTGGGAAGCCAACCGACCCACGCGCCGACTCCGGCGAGTGGAAAGAACTACTCACAACGGCCGGTATACGCGAGGCCCGACTACACGACGCGAGACACACGGCAGCAACCATGCTGCTAGATGATCTATTCCAAGGGGTAGGGGCCGGCGTGTCGTGATCAGCCGACAAGCGAAGGGTGTCCAAGATCGGCGTTGCTGATCCAACGTCGAACCTGGAGGCACTCGTGGACGCCGATCTGGACACCCTCGCGACCGCACTCTACTAAGGAGATCACAAATAGGTAGACTTGGCGGCCTACTTGTGGTTTAATTATCCCGTGCGAGATAACGATGACCGAAAGCTTGATCACGCTACACTGGAAGCGATCCGGATTCGAGCGTGCGAGCAGATCGAGAACGGTGCCCGGGCAGAGGATATGGCGGCCAGTCTCGGTTTCAATCGATCGACGGTTTTCGGGTGGATCGCAGCATACCGAAAAGGTAGTGCGGAAGCCTTGCGAGCCAAGCCCGTTCCGGGGCGTCCACCGAAACTGACCCGAGCGCAGATGAGAATGCTGTTCACGATGATCGCCGGTTCGAACCCGACGCAGTATCAGCTGGACTTCGCGTTATGGACCCGCGATCTGGTGAGGCAGGTCATCGCCAAGCAATTCGGCGTCGACCTCTCGGTCGGCTCGGTGGGACGGATCCTACGAGGACTCGGGATGTCGCCGCAGCGCCCGCTGCACCGGGCCACCCAGCAGGACCCCGAGCGGGTGAAGCGCTGGCGTACTGAGGAGTACCCCGCCATCCGAGACGAAGCCGCGCAGGTCGGCGCCACCGTGTACTTCGCCGATGAGGCCGGCGTCCGCTCTGACTACCACTGCGGCACCACGTGGGTGCCGGTCGGACAGACACCGATCGTGGCGACCACCGGCGCCCGACACTCGATCAACATGATCTCCGCGGTCACCGCCAAAGCAGCGATGCACTTCACGACCTTCACCGGAAAGATGAACGCCGACGTGTTCATCGCCTACTGCCGCGACCTGCTCCATGATGACGGCGGTATCGTCTTCCTCGTCATCGACGGACACCCCGTCCACCGCTCCCGCGCAGTCAAAGAGTTCGCCGCCTCAACCAAAGGCAAGCTCCGCCTGTTCTTCCTCCCACCCTACTCGCCCGAACTCAATCCCGACGAATGGGTCTGGAAGAACGTCAAACATGACCGGGTCGGTAAGACCGCCATCACGTCCTTCGACGACCTGCGCAACAAAGCCGAATCCGCACTCCTACGCCTCCAACGCTTACCCGAACTTGTCCGCGCTTTCTTCAGTGACCCATGCCTTAGCTACATCAAGTAACCCCACTAGCCGGTCCAGCTACTTTCGATCCCCTTAGTATGTCAAGACCGATGATCTGTTGCGGATCTCACCCGAGCGTGCGCCGTGGCGCCCCGCGATCGGAATCACTCCGCAGATCTCCGATGCGGAGCTGGTGACACTGGCGGTGATGCAGGCCCTGCTGGGGTTTACCAGCGAGGCCCGCTGGCTGCGCTAGGCCACCACCCATCTGCGGCACCTGTTCCCGTACCTGCCCCAGCAGCCGGGGTACACCAAGCGGCTGCGAAACCTGGCCACCACGATCAGCTGGCTGATCGGCATGCTGGCCCGCGACACCAGCCTGTGGAGTCGATGACGTATGGGTCATCGACTCCACCCCGGTGGAATGCGCCCGCCCCCGCGAGGCTGTGCACCGCAGCGACTTAGCGGGCTGGGCCGAATACGGCTACTGCGCCAGCCACTCCCGCTACTTCTGGGGACTGCGCCTGCACCTGCTGGCCACCCTGCACGCCCCTGCCCATCGGCTTTCGCCCTCACCGGCGCTAAAGCCGACAAACGAACGATCCTGCTCGGCATCCTCCACACCGACCCCACCCTCAGCGCAGCCAGAGCTGGCAGCAGGGATGCGGGCAAATTCTCCTCTCCCGCCACGAAACATGGCGCGAACGCCTCGATCCCAGAACAGGTCGTGCTCGAACCCGCCTTCGGGATGCTCATACCGCAACCAGTGCAGCACGCCCAGGAGATGCCCGTAATGCTCCAGAATGGCTTCACCGGTCTTGACCTGGTACGGATCCCTCATGACTGGCTGCGGCACGATCACTGTTCGTGTTTGTGCGGATGCTCTACCTGCTCGCCTCCCACGTTTTCGCGTGGCTGGTGCTGTTGGCGCGGTCCTCTGCGGCCAAAGACGTCGAGATACTGATCTTGCGGCACGAGGTGGCAGTGCTGCGCCGTCAGATCACCACACCGCGCCCTGGCTGGCCTGATCGGGCATTGCTGGCTGCCCTGGCTCGGCTGCTGCCTCGTGTCCTGCGGTGTCATCGGATCGTCTCCCCGCGCACCTTGCTGGCCTGGCACCAGCGCTTGATCAGGCGCAGGTGGGCTCAGCCACTGTCCCCGGGACGCCCACCGGTCACCGAGGACCTGCGCGAGCTCATCACCCGGCTCGGCGTCGACAATCCCCGCTGGGGATTCCGCCGCGTACACGGGGAGCTGCACCGTCTCGGGCACCGGGTCAGCGCCGCCACCGTCGGCCGGGTGCTGCGCGGCGCCGGTCTGGGACCCCCACCTCAACGACGCGCGGCTCGCGGTGAGTGGCGTAGCTTTCTCACCGCCCAAGCCAGCGGGCTGTTGGCCACGGATTTCTTTCAGGTGGACACGATCGCGCTCACACGTCTGTACGCGCTGTTCGTCATGGAGGTGCGCACTCGACGGGTGCACATCCTGGGAGTCACTGCCCATCCCACGGCCGCCTGGGCCACCCAACAGGCCCGTCAGCTGCTGTGGCAAATCAGCGAGCGCACCAACCGATTCCGGTTTCTGATCCGCGACCGTGATGCCAAGTTCACTGCCGCGTTCGACGCGGTCTTTACCAGCGAAGCCATCACCGTGGTCAAAATCCCTCCCCACAGTCCGAACTGCAACCCACACGCCGAACGCTTCATCCGCTCCGTCCACGAGGAGTGCACCGACCGGATCCTGCTCCTCGACCGCGGTCACACCGAGAAGATCCTCCGCGACTACGCCCACCACTTCACCAGCCACCGGCCCCACCAAAGCCGCCACCCACTCGCCCCCAACGACGACCCCACCATCATCCGCTTGCCCCCGCCACGAGTCGAACGCCACCATGCCCTGACCGGCCTCATCAACGAGTACCACAAAGCCAACTGACCGCCCAACAAAGCCCAGGTCAGAGCCAGTGACGCCATTTTGAAGCACTACGGGCTCGCGTCGAACCTGCCACCCTGGAGCTGCATCGGCTGCTTGCTGCGATTGTGCGTAGCCAGCCTCACCAGCAACCCGGTCTGCCTGTCCTGGTGGTGGGGTTGCTGCGGGCGGCGGTCCCGGACGCGCCGTGGAACAACCCGGCGGCCTGGCCAGCGTGGCGTCAGCTCCTGCCGCACGTCCTGACCGCCACCGATCCCCACCGCACTCTCACCGGGGTGGAGCGGGACGTGGCCTGGCTGCTTCACCGCGCCGCTGAGTATCTGCACACCCGGGGGGAACCTGCCACCGCCCGGCCGCTGTTTGAACGGGCCTTGGAGCTGAGTCGCTCCCTGCTGGGCGATGACCACCCTGACACCCTGGAATCGGCCAGCAGGCTCTCCTTCACTCTGTATCGGTTGGGGCAGTATGAGCCGGCCCGTCAGCTCGCTGAGGACACCCTGACCCGCTGCCGTCGGGTCCTGGGCGACGACCACCCCCATACCCTGCGCTCGGCCACCACCCTCGCCGCCATCCTGTGGGGGTTGGGGCAGCACGGGCTGGCCCGTCAGCTCGGCGAGGACACCCTGACCCGCTGCCGTCGGGTCCTGGGCACAGACCACCCCTCCACCCTGCGCTCGGCCACCACCCTCACCGGCGCCTTGTGGGGGTTGGGGCGGTATGAGCTGGCCCGTCAGCTCGGCGAGGACACCCTGACCCGCTGCCGTCGGGCCCTGGGCACAGACCACCCCTCCACCCTGCGCTCGGCCACCACCCTCACCGGCGCCTTGTGGGGGTTGGGGCGGTATGAGCTGGCCCGCCAGCTCGGCGAGGACACCCTGACCCGTTGCCGTCGGGTCCTGGGCACAGACCACCCCT
>CAWGMP010000027.1:0-30005 GCA_963823755.1 uncultured Actinomycetota bacterium | reverse complement strand
CCGCGCCGAACGCTGCAAATTCGTTCGGCAACTCCTCGAAAAGGCCGGAATCCAACCCACCCACGGCCCCCAAGACGGGCCTTACACATGGGAACGTGTCGCCCCTACCGACCCCGACGTACCACCCCGACCGGTTCTCCTCCTCCACGCCGTCGCCGAACGACAGCAATGGAAAGCCGAATACACCGCCGCACAGCTCGCTGCAAGTGGCTCACCACCCGATCAAGACTGTTCGGCAACTTGTGATCAAGCAGCCTACGAAGAGGGGAGAAGCGCGATGGAGATCAGACCTCGGCTGTGGACGGTGCAGGATGTCGCGGACTATCTCGGCGTGCCGGTGCGGACGCTGTATGACTGGCGCTGCCGCGATTACGGCCCTCGCGCTCGCAAGGTCGGCCGGCACCTGCGCTACGAACCGGCGGAGGTACGCAGCTGGTTTGAGTCCATCGACCACCACGCGGCGTAGGGGGTCGTCAATGGGCCAGCCACCGTTACCGGTCGGCACCTACGGCCGGAATACACGGTTTACCCGCTGAACTGGGGCGGGTTCCGCGCTCGGGTGCGCTACCGGGACTACGACGGCGTGACCCGGGCACATAGAGTAAATAGGCCCGTCACGGACCGGGGCGGAGAACAACCTCAAGCAGGCATTGCGCGACCGCGCTCATGTCTCGACAGAGGGCGATATCACGGCGCAGACCAAGGTCAGCAAGCTGGCGGAGTTGTGGCTCCGCGACATCGATCAAGTCCGATCTCGAGATCGGCACGAAAATCACCTACCGGGACGTGTGGGACCGGTGCCCTCGCCGCATCGATCGGCGAGCTGCGAATGGGGACGTCCGCGTGTCCGGTGTGGACAGAGTGATCCGGGAGGTCCGGGAACGACGTGGGCCGGAGAGAGCGCGACACTCCAAGATCGTGCTCTCGGGCATCTTCGGCATGGCAGTCCGCCACGACGCGCTCGACGCTAACCCGGTCCGCGAGCTCGTCGGTCCCGAAAGAAAAAACTGTCACGGGTCATCGAACTAACCGAGGAGAGCCTGGCCGCCCTACGCGCGCATCTGTGTGCTTCGCCGGACGCGCACAAGCACGACCTCATTGACCTGGTGGACGCGCTCTCCGGGCTCGGATGCCGCATCGGCGAGCTACTCGCGCTCGACTGGACGAAAGTCGACACGGAGGCTGGAACGCTGAGTATTGAGGGAACGGTGATCCGTGTGCCGGGCGAGGGATTGATTGTCCAGCCGCACACGAAGTCGAAGGCTGGCATGCGCACGATCCATCCGCCGGGCTGGGTACTGGACTCGTTCCTGCGCAGGCACGCTGATGCTCTCAATGAGTCGATCTTCCCTTCGACCCGGCTCACCTTGCGTGATCCGGACAACACTCGGGCGAGGCTGCGCGACGTTGTGCGGGGAATACCGTGGGAGGGCCTGCACCCGCACGCCTTCCGGCACCTGGTCGCCACTCAGCTCAAGCCGGCGGGGCTCTCGGCCCGAGGAATGCCGACTTCCTGGGGCACGAGCGGATCTCCATGACGCAGGACGTCTATATGTCGCGGCAGACGACAGGAGTCGCTGCGGCAGCCGCGCTGGACCGGCTCGGCCCGAGCGAAAGCGCGGGGTAAACGTGGTGTCGATCTTGAGCGGTGTTTTCCGCAAGCCTGTGATCTGCTGTTTTGCGCCCCCGGCAGGACTCGAACCTGCGGCCTAGCGATTAGAAGTCGCTTGCTCTATCCAGCTGAGCTACGGGGGCTGGGGCACCGGTGGGCGTGGTGAACAGCGTAGCGAGGACCGGCTGCGCATCTGCGCCTAGCTCACGGACGTATTCAGCAGGGCTCAGCGGGATAGTGTCCGCTGGATAGCCCCGCCTTGCCTGTCGCCTGTGTCAAGGATGGTCCCGGCGCAGGCCTAGGGTGGTACGGGTGACTGTCGGTGCCTCTCTTCGGCGCGCTGCCACGGCACGGCCCCGGTTGGGCGTGCTGGTCATCGTCGGTGTGTTGTTGGGCATGGTTGTCGGCGCCGGACTCATGGTCGTTCTGGGCGGTGACGGGTTCACCGCCCTGGGGTTGCCCGACCCGGGACTGTTCACTCGGGCTGCATTGCCGGCCGTGCAGGTGTTGTCCGAATCCGCCGCGGTGGTCACGGTGGGGTCGCTGCTGCTGGCGGCGTTTCTGGTGCCGCCGCAGGCATCCGGCTACCTGAGCGCCCGAGGCTGCGCTCCAGTGCGTACAGCGCGGATCACCGCCTTGATCTGGGCGCTGACCGCGGCGCTGATGGTCCCGCTACTCGGCGCGGATGCACTGGGCCGCCCGGTGACGGAAGTGCTGGATCTGCGGTTGCTGGCGTCGCTGGCGTCCGCGCTGTCCCAGGTCGGTTCCTGGGCGCTCACGGCCGGGATAGCGCTGCTGTTGACCGGATTCTGCTGGACCGCGCTGTCCTGGGGCGCGGCAGTGTGGCTGTTCGCGCTGTCCGTCGTCGGGCTGATGCCCGTGGCGCTGACCGGGCACTCCTCGGCGGCTGGCGACCACGACATCGCCACTAACAGCTTGCTGTACCACCTCATCGCTGCCGCGTTCTGGGTCGGCGGCCTGGTTGCCCTGTTGGTACACCCTGGCTCGCCGGGAGACCACGCCGGGCTGGCCTGCGCCCGGTTCTCCCGGCTGGCGCTGGTGTGCTGGATCGTGATGGCCGCCTCCGGGGTGATCAACGCGCTGGTCCGCATCACTCCTGGCCGGTTGCTCAGCACCTACGGGGTGCTGGTAGGGGGCAAGGTGGTCGCGCTGGTGGTGCTGGGCGTTATCGGCTGGCTGCATCGCCGCAGTGCGGTGGCGGCGGTGGCCGACCGGGGTGATCGCGACGCCGTTCTGCGGCTAGGTGGCGTCGAGGTGTTGGTCATGTTCGCGACGATCGGGCTGGCGGCGGCGCTGAGCCGCACGGCGCCGCCCGGGGGGATCGCCGCGCCACCCAGCCGCACCGAGGTGCTGCTGGGCTACAACCTGACCGGCTCGCCCACCCCGCAGCGGCTGCTTCTGGACTGGCGACCGGATCTGGTGTTCGGGGTCGCCGCGCTGGTCCTCGCCGGCGTCTACCTCGCCGGGGTGCGACGGTTCGGGCGGCATGGCGACACCTGGCCGGTGAACAGGACGGCGGCGTGGCTGGGCGGTTGCGCGATCATCCTGATCGCCACCTCGTCAGGTATCGGCCGTTACTCGATGGCCATGTTCAGCATGCACATGGGCGCGCACATGCTGCTGTCGATGGTGGCCCCGATCCTGCTCGTGCTCGGTGGCCCGGTGACGTTGGCGTTGCGGGTGCTGCAGGCCGCAGGTCTGGCAACCCGCCGGGGCCGCGGGAGTGGCTCCAGGTGTTCACCCACTCGTCGGTGGTGCCAGATCGTCGCCCCCCCGGTGATGGTTCTGGCTATATATGTCGGGTCGTCCTACGTCGTGTACTTCACCGGCCTGTACGACGCCGTCGCGCCGTCGCACTGGGCGCATCTCGCCATGAACGCGCATTTCCTGCTGATCGGTTACGCGTTCTACTGGCTCGTCATCGGTATCGACCTGACCCCCCGCGAGATGCCCCACCTGAGAAAGCTCGGCTTGCTGCTGGCGGCCATGCCATTCCACGCATTCTTCGGGATCTCGTTGATGGGTTCGGGGACGGTGATCGGTAGCGCTTTTTATCGGTCACTTGCCCTGCCTTTCGTGCCAGACCTGCTGGTCGATCAGCGCGCGGGCGCAGCGATGGCGTGGGTCTTGGGCGAGATCCCGATGGTGATAGTGCTGGTGGCGCTGCTGGTGCAGTGGGCTCGGACTGACGGCCGCGAGGATCGCCCGTTGGACCGCAGGGCCGGATCAGACGGCGACGTCGAACTCGCCGCGCACAACGCGCTGCTTGACCGACTCGCCCGGCGCCGCCCTGCCTGCGACGGTGTACGGGAGAAGCTGTGATACCACCCACCCCTGACAACCGTAAGTTTCGTCAGGGTGCGCGAGCGCATTTGTGCACAGTGAACCCAACCATCCCCATGTTGATCACTGCCGGCTCCCGGAACTACTTCTCGCCGGGCAGCCTGGGCGTTACCGACCGAGGGGTCGGCATCTCGCCGAGAAAGGCGGGACGGCTGCACAGGAGGGCATGTGATCATGAGAGACGCACCGGTGACTGTGGTGGGAACGCTGGTCAGCGACATGCGACCGCGGCGGGTCGGTCCAGATGGCGCGCTCGTGCTCAATTTCCGGGTCGCCTGCAACGAGCGTCGGTTTGATAAAGCGTCCGAGTCGTGGATGGACGGGGAGAGCTTGTTTTCGGTGAGCTGCTGGCGCCGGCTCTCAGTGAACGCCGCCTCTCTGGTCAAGGGCGACCCAGTGATCGTCCGAGGGAAAGTTCGCCGCCGGGGAGTCGACTACCAGATCAGCGCGGGCGACGCGACGTTGTCGAACTGGAGGCCAACGCGATCGGTCCGGATCTGTCTCGCTGCGCTGTCACCGTGCGTAAACAGCGCCGCGAGGAGCCTGCGCGTGCGGAAGGCGAGAACGTCCCGGCAGCACCTCGCGAGGCCCGCCCGACCTTGCTTGACGGCGATTCCGTGGCCCGAGGTGAGCCTGTCCGAGCTGGCCGAAGCGGCCCGTCCGCTGGTGCCTGTCCCGGCGTGAGGGCGCCCCGGGGCCGGGCAGCGGTCAGCCGCGGTGCCCGGCCCCGGCGACGACCTCTACGATCATAGCCGTGGCGGAGTTCATCTACACCATGAAGCAGGTGCGCAAGGCGCACGGCGACAAGGTCATTCTCGATGGCGTCACCCTCGCGTTCTATCCTGGCGCGAAGATCGGCGTGGTCGGGCCTAACGGCGCCGGCAAGTCCAGCGTGCTGAAGATCATGGCTGGGCTCGACCAACCGAACAACGGGGAGGCGTTCCTGACGCCAGGCGCGACCGTGGGCATCTTGCAGCAAGAGCCCGCACTTGACGAGGACAAGTCCGTCCTGGGCAACGTCCAGCAGGGCTTGGGGGAGATCAAGACCAAACTCGACCGGTTCAACGAGATCGCCGAGAAGATGGCGACCGACTACTCCGACGAGCTCATGGAGGAGATGGGACGGCTACAGGGGCAGCTCGACCACGCCGATGCGTGGGATCTCGATTCGCAGCTTGATCAGGCCATGGACGCCCTGCGTTGCCCTCCGCCCGACGAGCCGGTGACGCACCTGTCCGGAGGTGAGCGACGTCGGGTCGCGCTGTGCCGGCTGCTGCTGTCCAAGCCCGATCTGCTGCTGCTCGACGAGCCCACCAACCACCTGGATGCGGAGAGTGTGCTGTGGTTGGAGCAGTCCCTGGCGAGCTACCCGGGAGCGGTGCTGGCCGTCACCCACGACCGGTACTTCCTGGACAACGTCGCCCAGTGGATCCTCAAGCTCGACCGCGGCCGGGCTTACCCCTACGAGGGCAACTACTCGACCTACCTGGAGAAGAAGGCGGACCGCCTCGCGGTCCAGGGTAGGAAGGACCAGAAGCTGCAGAAGCGCCTGCGTGACGAGCACGCCTGGGTACGATCGGGAGCAAAAGCCCGGCAAGCCAAATCCCGAGCCCGATTGCAGCGTTATGAGGAGATGGCAGTCGAAGCCGAGCGCAGCCGCAAGCTTGACTTCGAGGAGATCCAGATTCCAGCGGGACCCAGGCTGGGCAGCGTGGTGGTGGAGGTGTCGCACCTGGACAAGGGCTTCGATCACCGTCTCCTGATCAAGGACTTGTCCTTCACGCTGCCCCGCAACGGCATCGTGGGGGTGATCGGGCCCAACGGAGTCGGCAAGACCACTTTGTTCAAGACCATCATCGGTCTGGAGAAGCCCGACTCCGGTTCGGTCAGGGTCGGCGAGACGGTGCAGCTGTCCTACGTCGACCAGGAGCATTCGGGTATCGACCCGAACAAGACGGTCTTCGAGGTGATCTCCGACGGGCTGGATTACATCCAAGTCGGGAACACCGAGATGCCGTCTCGGGCCTACGTCAGCGCCTTCGGCTTCAAGGGGCCTGACCAGCAGAAGCCGGCTCGGGTGCTGTCCGGCGGTGAGCGTAACCGGTTGAACTTGGCGCTGACTCTCAAGCAGGGTGGCAACTTGATCCTGCTCGACGAAACCACCAACGACCTCGACGTCGAGACGCTGGGCTCGTTGGAGAACGCGTTGGAACAGTTCCCCGGTTGCGCGGTCGTGATCTCTCACGACCGCTGGTTTCTAGACCGAGTGGTGACCCACATTCTCAGCTGGGAGGGCACGGAGGAGAATCCCGCTTCCTGGTTCTGGTTCGAAGGCAACTTCGAGGCCTACGAACGACCAAGTCGAACGGCTCGGAGCGGAAGCCGCGCGACCACACCGCGTGACGTACCGCAGACTGACCCGGGATTGATCGGGCATGGGGCGGCCGATGATCGGGGACCGCGAGAGGGGGGTTGTAGGTGAACAGTACGGCGCGCGAAGGAGTCCGGACCGGTATGCAGGCCCACGGAGGCGAGGCCGCATCGCTGGTGGAATCGGCGATGCTGTTGCGCTGGCGAGCGCCCGAGCTGGCGCTCCTGCTGGCCGATCGTGCAGTGACCGCCGCGCAGGACGACCAGATGGCTGTTCTGCGGGCAGACCACCTCGCGGCATTTGCGCTCAACCGTCTCGGGCGGCACGGGGAACAGGCTCAGCGCCTCTTCCCGGCGATCCGAGACGCTGACACTCCGCAAGGCCTGCGCCACGAGCTGCACGTGGAACTAGCGCACTGTGCGGCCGCGCTGGGTGAGCCCGCTACCGCGCTCGGCGCGGTGCATGCGGTGCTGGCGGCAGGAGACGACGTCGCTCCGGTGCTCAGGGGCGGCGCACTCGTTGCTGTTGCCGAGGCGTCAGCCGCGCTCGGCAGCGACGAACTCGTCACGGCGGCGTTCACCGAGGCCGACGACTCTACCGGGAGGACCCGAGTCTCGACCACGACACCGCGCTGCTGTTGCGGGCCGCCGCCCGGGCGGCCGAGCGCAGCCCGCCACCGTCGTCGCGGTGCGCTCGCGGAGGCCGAGGCGAAGGCTCGGGAAGGCCGCGAGTTGCTGGCCGGGCTGGCCGATCCCGACCACGACAGCGGCGAGGTCAACGTACGCGGCTGATGCTGAAGAACCCGTGCTCGCCCTGCTCGACCACAAGGCAGGCGACGCCGCGATCCAAGAAGTGCGTCCGCTGTTGCGGCGCCCGGTGCGTGCCGCAGCGGCGAGTGCGGTGGGCAGGTTGCGCTTAGCGCTGGCCACCCGGATACACCTTTAAAAAGGCCGCAACGAGCCGGCGCTGACCCTGCTCGCCGATCCAGTTGAAGGCGCTCAGCGCCATGGGATGGACGCGGTCCTCGCGGAATGCCTCGAGGGCCTGTCCCACGTGCACGAGGCGCGGGGCGAGTTCGCTGACGCCCTGCATTGCATGCGCGCCGCCCGCGCAGCTGAGGGTCGCCACCGCCGCAATGTGGAAGCCGCGCGATCCACACTGCTCAAGAACTGCGGGACCGCGCGGCGCGAGGAAGCGCGCCTGATCGGCCAGGTTGCCGCGCTGCTGGGTGGCATCTGCACCGGACGTACCGGACCTGACCCGGACGCCGGTCCGTCGGACGCCGAGGCAGCGGACACGATTGCGGTGAACATGACCGCCGAGCCGCGGGTCCCTGGGCCGGAGATGGTCGAGGTGGAAATTCCAGAAGCGGAAACTCCCAGAGCTGGAAATTTCAAAGACGGAAGTCCTCACACCAGAAGTCCCCACGCCAGAAGTCCCGTTGATGCCAGCGGCTTCGGGCATCTCGCGAGTCGAGTCCGGCGGGCTCCCGTCGGAGCTGGTAGATTCCTTGACTGCGGTGAAGCCGGCCGTCGAAGATCCGCGTTCAGGCTCACCGGAGCCCGTCGACCTACACTCCGCTGAGTCGGTGAATGGACTCGATCCGTGGCACTCCAGAGCACGCCACCGCCGAGGTACCGGCACCTTCGTGACGGTGAGTGACCTGCTGCCCGCGTCAGGCCTCCTCGGCAGGACGTTCCGGCCGCCGTCGCGCCGAGGACCGTGCTGATGAGATGTCCGTTGCCGAGGTGCACCAGGCCGGGGGCAGGGAGGTTGAAGGCGAGTTCCCGTCGGATTCGTCGGTTGCTCAGGAGCACGAAGCTACCAACAGCGTCCCAGCAGGAGGGCATCGAGAACATTCCGCTGACCCGGCGAGAGTTCCCGGCCTCCGGACCACCGCCAGCACCGACGCCACGGGAGCTGGAATGGGAACCTGCGGACGACGACTCGGCGCACGAAGACGACTCGGCGCACGAAGGGGAGGCGCACCAGATGGGCCTCGGTGATCTGCTGGCCGAGGCGCTCGCTGCGTACCAGGAAAGCCGTGATGGCCACGCTGACACCCGTACTACCGGGATGTGCGGCGATGATGGCCCCACCGCAGACGATGGCCCCACCGCAGCAGACGCCGAAACCAGCTGCGAACTGCCTCGCTACCGTGGTCTAGCCACTCGCTGGACGACCGGGCTGGTGCTGGCGCCGAATCCGATCGACCGGCCCGACGGCGATCCCTCTGAGGCGGTCACCAACCCCCTGCTGCGGCTGCCGGATCTCACCGCTGAGCCGCGGTGGTCGCCGCCGGAGCCGGGTCGCCGGTCCGCCGCCGGAGACTAGCGGCCAGCCCGGCGCTGCGCAGCGATCTCACCGGGACTCTTCATGAAGTGCTTGTCGGCGCGGACCCAGATGAAGCGCCCCCGATGCCCTGGTGAGTCCTGGATGTCGGTGCGCGTCGACCGCATCACCGCTCCCGACCGGGCCCGCCACGGGGGCGGCGGTTGACGCTCTACCCGGCGGGGCGGCAGATCACGTTATCGCAGGTGTCACCGGTGCTACCGCAGAACTGCCGCGCTCATGCTGGGACAACTACAACGGTGCGCTGATCAGCACCGGCGGTGGGGTGTGGCCCCGCGGCGCCCGGCGGATTCCGGTCTGCGCGCAGATGCGCCGAGCTGTCCCCGCCGGAACTCATCAGAGCGATCCTGCCCTGCCCGACGCAGCTGTTGTTCACAGGTGGGATCGGCACCTACGTCAAGGCCTCCGCAGAGACCCACGCCGACGTCGCCGACAAGGCCGATGACGTGCGTTCGGGTGGACGGCGCACAGTTGCGGGTGCGGGCGGTGGCGGAAGGAGGTACCCTCGGCCTGACCCAGCGCGGTCGGATCGAGTTCGCCCGGGCCGGTGGCAGGCTCAATATCGATGCTATCGACAACTCGGCTGGGGTGGACTGCTCCGACCACGAGGTCACCAGCAAGGTCCTGCTGGATCGGTTGGTCACGGATGGTGTGCTGAGCACCGGGGAGCGCCGCACGCTGCTGATCGAGATGACCGACGAGGTCGCTGCGGTGGTGCTCTGCCACAACGCCGACCAGAACACCCAGCTTGGCGTCAGCCGGGCGCACGCTGCGTCGATGGTATCGGTGCATGGCCGGTTGGTGACGTATCGGGCGGAGCGCCACGGTCTGGACCGGAGGCTGGCGATCCTGTCGACCCGGGCGCAGGGGGAGGCACGGGAGGGGCTGACCTCACCGGAGCTGCCCGTTCTGATGGCGCACGTCAAGCCTGGGCTGACCGACGAAGTGCTGGCCAGCGACCTGCCCGACACCGAGGTGGCTGCTGCTCAACCGACCGCAGCCGCTTGCGGTCGGCGTCGAGGTCAACCGGTTCCGAAGGGAGTACAGCTTGCCGGCGTTCACGACGAATGTGGCGGTTCGCTGGTCGGACATGGACGTCTACGGCCACGTCAACAATGCGCGGGTGGTCACACTGCTGGAGGAGGCGCGCACCGAGTTGCTGTTCGGCAAGGGCGCCCACGATGGTGCCCACACCCTGGCCGCTGGAGTGGTCGTCGTCGAACTGGTGGTGCGTTACCGGCAGCCGCTGGTGTACTCGGCCAACCCGGTGCGGGTGCGGCTATGGGTCAGCGAACTTCGGGCCGCATCATTCGCTTTGGACTACGTCGTGGCCGGCACCGATGGCGAGGCGGTCACCGCCCGCACCCGACTCGCTCCTTACGATATCGGAGCGCAACGGCCGCGCCGGCTCAGCCCACCGGAGCGGCAGTTTCTGGCCGCGTTTCGAGAAGGAGGTGACGATGGCTGAACTTTACGTTCCCGACCCCGTCGAGCGGGATGATCTCGGCGCCTTCGTGGCCCGCGCGGTCCGCTTGGACGGCAATGTGGTCGTGCGGTTGCGGGGCGGGAGAGATCGGGTACACGCCTGGGTCGATACGCGGTTCGACGTACTGGTGACTCGCTCGGTGCGGGGTGCGGTGCGGCCCGGTGATCTCACTATCGCGGGGAGGGATCTGCTGGCCGCGGTGGCGGTGGCCGGTGCGGCGGTGGTCGACCCCGGTCGGGCCCAGGATGCGCTGTGGTGCTGCGCCCTGCCGCCGGAACGGGGCTGGCGGGAGGTGGATCAGGTACCCGCTGAGGTGCTCGCCGACCTCGCCGACCAGGGGGCTGCCGTCGCCAGGGACCACCCTGGCCCGCACGGCTCGCCACCCGCTGCGTTGCTGGACCAGAAAGTGATCACTGTCAGCGGAGCCGGTCTCGACGTGGGAGTACCGCTGCGCTGCCTGTTCGCCTTGTCGGGCATGGGCTTCGTAGGTGACTACGCTGCCGCGGACACCGTCCGGGTATCGGCCACCGACTCGTGGCTTCGGCTGGACGCTCGCTACGGTGCCGTGCTTCGCCGCCGCCACGCCCTGCTCCCGCTGTTCGTCTGATCCCCTCTGGTCAGGCCAGCCAGACGGCGGTATTAGGGGGTAGAGCCTCGCCGCCAGGCGGGAGCGGGCCGCTGGAGAGCAGTAGCTGTCCTGGCGGTATCGACACCTGCGCATCGGAGGTATTCAGGCCACAGATCAGCCCACCGCCCTTGCGCCGGAATGCGAGGCATCCGCGCGGTGCGCCGTACCACTCCAGTTCGGTGCCGGTGAACGCCTTGTGCTCCCGGCGTAGTTCCAGCGCCCGCCGATACAGCGACAGCGTCGAGTTCGGGTCCTCCAGTTGCGCTTCCACGGTCCGGTCTGCCCAGTCGCCGGGCATCGGTAGCCAGGTGCCGGGGGTTCCGCTGAACCCGTACGGCGAGGCGCGGCCCTCCCATGGCAGCGGTACCCGGCAGCCGTCTCGCCCGCGTTGGGTGCGCCCGGAGCGCTGCCACACCGGGTCCTGCAGCGCCCAGTCCGGCAGCTCGACGTTGGGTAAACCGAGCTGTCACCGTTGTACAGGTACCCCGGCCCGGGTAGGGCGAGCTGTACCAGCGCCATCGCCCGCGCCCGCGCCAAGCCCACCTCACCGCCGCCGTAGCGGGTCACCGGACGAATCGTGTCGTGGTTGGAGATCGTCCAGGTAGCCGGTGCGGGGCTGCCCTGGACAGCTGCCAGCGAGTGCTCGATGGCCTCACGCACGCCGCTCGCGTCGAAATCAGCCTCCAGCAGCCGGAAATTGAACCCAAGGTGCAGCTCGTCGGGGCGAAGATAGCGGGCGAACGCGTCGTCGTCGGTCACCCAGATCTCGCCGATCGCCATCCGTGCCGAGTACTTGTCGAGCACCCTGCGGATCATCCGATGGATGTCGTGCACACCGTCAGCGTCGAAGCGGGGATCGGCGATGTCGGCATCGAGCAGGCCTGGGGCAACGCCGATGGGCTGGAGCATGTCCGGCAGTCCGGCGGGTTTGGCCATCCCGTGCGCGACGTCGATGCGGAAACCGTCGACCCCCCGGCCCAGCCAGAACCGCAGGGTTCGCTCGAAATCGACGGTGACCTCAGGGTTCTCCCAGTTCAGGTCGGGCTGCTCGGGCGCGAATAGGTGCAGGTACCACTGCCCAGCACCAGGCAGCCGGGTCCAGGCCGGGCCGCCGAAGCGCTGGTCCAGTTGTTCGGCGGTTTCGAGCCGGCGAAGCCGGAGCCATTCCGGATGATGTAGCGGGCTCGTTCGGGGCTGCCCGGCGCTGCCGCCACGGCCGCCTGAAACCACTTGTGCCGGTCGGATGTGTGGTTGGGAACCAGGTCGATAATCACCCGCAACCCGTGCTGGTGGGCGTCGGCCACCAGCCGATCGAAGGTGTCCAGATCACCGAACAGCGGGTCGACATCGCGCGGATCGCTGACGTCATAGCCGTGGTCGACCATGGGGGACCGGAAGAACGGGGTCAGCCACAGCGCGTCCACGCCGAGCAGTTCAAGATAGCCCAGCCGGCTGCGCACACCCTCCAGATCACCCACACCGTCACCGTTCGCGTCAGCGAAGGAACGGATGTAGATCTGGTAAAAAACGGCATCGCGCCACCAGACCTCATCATCGGGGGCCAGGCGGCGGTCGTCGGTGCGTCGCACGAGGATCAATCCTGCCAGGGGAACTCCGCAGCGATCGGGGGCGATCAGGTCAGCGAGTTCTCCAGGCTGTTGGCCGCCATCTCCAGGTAGTCCCAGAGCACGGCGCGATACGCGTCGCCGAGATCGGCTTCGTCCACCGCTGTGCGCATGCAGCGCAGCCAGGCATCGCGCTCGGTCGGCCCGATCCGGAACGGGACGTGCCGCATCCGCAGCCGAGGATGTCCCCGTTGTGCGGAATAGGTGTGCGGACCACCCCAGTACTGCATGAGGAACAGTCGCAGCCGCTCCTCGGCGGGACCGAGGTCCTCCTCGGGGTAGATCGGCCGCAGCACGTCGTCGCTTGCCACCAGCTCATAGAATCGCCCGACGATCCGGCGAAACGTCTGCTCGCCACCGACAGCCTCGTAGAAATTCTCCGGTGCAGCCACCTGTTCATCCTGCCCTGTCTGATCCGGGACCGGTGCACAGGCGGGGGAGACGGTCTCAGGATGGCGGGGCAGAAAGACCCGCTGGCGAGGGTGGGGGGATCCCGGCCTCGGCGAATGCCGCCTTGATGCCGGCCAGCATCGCCCGCTGCACCACCCATTGCCGCCCGGCCTGCACCTTGGTGGTGATCCGCAGTGTCACACCCTCTGAATTGATCGACTCGACGCCGAGCACCTCGGGGGGTTCAAGCACATCGGCGGCCAATACACTGCCGTCGGCGGTGAGTTCGGTGGCGGTGCGGCCGGCCAGTTCGGTGGATGCCGGGATATCCGCGTCGTGCCCGACCGGCAGGTCGACGACGGCCACCGAGTAGCCCTGGCTGGAGTTGCCGACCCGCAGCACCTCACCATTGCGGACATACCACACCGTGCCCTTGATGTCGCGCAGGGTGGTGACCCGAAGGCCCACCCCTTCCACCTTGCCCCTGGCTTCGCCCAGGTCGACCACGTCGCCGACGCCGTACTGGTCCTCGACCATCATGAACATCCCGGACAGAAAGTCCTTGACCAGGTTCTGCGCGCCGAAGCCGAGCGCGATTCCGAGGATGCCGGCCGAGGCGATGATCGGCCCGAGATTGATCCCGAGCTCACCCAGCACCAGGGTGCACGCCACGCCGTAGACCACAAACGTCGTGCCTGAGCGCAGCACCGAGCCGATCGTGCGGGCCCGCTGCGATCGTCGTCGCCACAGCACGCCCGTGCCACGCCAGGACTCCGGGGCCCGCTCCCGCAGCGGCCGAAGCAACCCCGGTGGTGGTCCCTCTGCCGTCACCTGGGTCAACCGGTTGATCGTCCGATGCACCGTCAGCCGGATCAGCACCGCGAGCACGATGATCAGCAGGATTCGCAGTCCTGTCCCCACCACGGCATCGGCGTAGCGCGACAGCAGGTCGTTGTGGGTGACGCTGTAGATGCGCGAACACCACGACCCCGCGTCTCGGGAACAGTCTGGCTGGGCGAACGTTCCGGTCACCCGGTGGACTGTATCTGCGGCATCTGCGGCCCCGAAGTTCGACCACCAGTCAGCGGCCGGTTCAGCCGATGGCCCCCGACCCGAGTCGGCGTCAGACACGTGCGCGATCGCCGCCTGATGTGGTGGACTAGTCCCGCGCATCGGTGGAGGTGGTCGCGTGCACGACCGACAACCCAGCCCGGAGGGTCACCCAACGGGGGCGGACCGACGGACCGCCTCGCGCTCAGGGACCTCAACCGGGCTTCTCGCAACCACTGTCGTCATCGCGGAGCAGGCTGTCGCGGACCAGGGACGGGCACCAGCTTGGGGACGTCGACGGGTCTTGCTGCTCAACGCCAGCTTCGAACCGCTGACCGCGCTGCCGTTGCGCCGGGCCATCGTGTTGGTCGTGTGCGGTAAGGCTGATGTGGTGCATGGTGACACTGCTGGTCTGGTGTTGCACTCCGCCACCGCCAGCGTCGTGGCTCCGTCGGTGATCAAGTTGTGCACCTTCGTGCGGGTGCCTTATCGCGCCCGGGTCCCGATGACCAGAGTGGCGTTGATGCACCGGGATCGTTACCGCTGCTGCTACTGCGGAGCTCGCGCGGAGACCATCGACCATGTGGTGCCGCGCAGCCGCGGTGGTGAGCATTGTTGGGAGAACTGTGTGGCCTGCTGCTCGCTGTGCAACCACCGCAAGGCTGATCGACTGCTCAGCGAATTGGGCTGGAAACTGCGTGTGGTGCCGCGCGCCCCGCGGGGACAGCAGTGGCGGCTGCTGGCCACCGTGCCCGACGCCGACCCGCAGTGGTTGCCCTACCTCAGCGAGGTCGCCTGACATCGATGGGATCGATGGGTCTGCACGAGCCCCCGACCCCTGCCGGAGCTGCTCGCAACCACCACCAACGCCGTGCTGCTACCGAAGTCCGCCCGCCTTAGGGTGGGTACGTGACAGACCTGCACGAGTTGACCGCCTTGGAGCAGGCTGCCGCGGTGCGCCGGCGTGAGGTGAGTCCGAGCGAGCTCATCGAGCATCACCTGCGGCGGGTGGAGGACAGGCAGACTCGGCTGGGTGCCTTCGTCACGGTGACAGCCGACCGGGCGATGGACGCGGCCCGCGCCGCCGACCTGCTGGTGACCCGGAACGATCCGGCTGCTCTGCCCGCCCTGCTCGGCGTCCCCACTGCGATCAAGGACCTCACCGCGACCGCCGGAGTGCGCACCACATTCGGTTCCGCGGTCTACGCCCAGTACGTGCCGTCTGTCGATGACGATGTGGTCCGACTGCTGGCCGACGCCGGGACGATCAGCCTGGGCAAGACGACCACTCCCGAGTTCGGACTGACCTGCTACACCGAGCCGGCCGGTCTACCTCCCGCGGTGACTCCATGGGACACCAGCCGGTCGGCCGGGGGGTCCTCCGGAGGGGCTGCCGCATCGGTGGCGGCCGGGTTGGTGCCCTTTGCGCAGGCCAGCGACGGCGCTGGCTCGATTCGCGGGCCGGCAGCGGCCTGTGGCGTGGTGGGGCTCAAGCCCAGTCGTGGGCGGGTGTCCGGCGGACCGACGGGGGGCGATGTGATGTTGCTCTCAGTGATCGGCCCATTGGCCCGCACCGTCGAAGACGCTGCTGTGTTGCTCGACGCGATGGCGGTGCCCTGCCTCGCTGAGCCGGTCATCGCACCACCACTGCCGCCTGGACGAAGCTTTCTCCACTATGCCCGTAGCGGGCCCGGGCGGTTGCGGATCGGGCGCTACGCCGACTCCCCGTTACCTGGTGTTGAGCTGGCCCCAGAGTGTCGTCAAGTCTGGGAAGACACCGCTAGCCTGCTGGCGGGGCTGGGTCATGAGGTGGTGGACACCACATCGCCTTTCGATCTTGAGGTGCTGCTACCGCCCTTCGAGGTGCTGTGGTCGGTGGGCGCGAGTTCCGTGCCGGTGCCGGACGGAGCACAGGGTGGGCTGCTGGCATTCACCCGATGGCTACGCGAGCGGGCGGCTGTGGTCAGCGGGCCCGAGCTGTTGCAGGCGATGGCGCGGGTTCAGGGTGCGGGCCGAGCAGCCGTCGCCGCGCATGCTGAGTTCGACGCAGTGCTCACCCCGACGCTGGCGCAGCTGCCCCGACCGGTCGGGTGGTTCAGTTCGGCACCCACTCCTGCGGAGAACTTCGAGCGCCAGAAGCGGTATACCCCTCACACCGCGCTGTACAACGTGACGGGGCAGCCGGCTATCTCGCTGCCCATGCACTGGACCGATGGTGGGCTTCCGGTGGGCGTCCAGCTAGTGGGCCGACCTGCCGGTGAAGGGGTTCTCCTCGCGCTGGCTGGGCAGCTGGAGCGCGCCCGGCCGTGGGCCCACCGCCGACCTCCTACCTGGTGAGTTGGCGGCCGACTTCGGTCGGCTACCGTGATGTCGTGACGTCGCTGGAGATCATCCTCATCCTGGCGGGTGTTCCGCTGGCTATCATGATCTTGCTGGGTCTGCTGACGCTACGGTCGAAGTTCGCCCGCGGCCGTCGTTACCGTCCCGGCGAGGCTTGGAGTCACCCACCGGTGTTATGGACAGCGAACCCGGATACCTTTCGTAACGGCGTAGGCCCCCGCCGTGGTGGGGCTGGCTCCGGTGAAGCGCGCGGAGGTGCTCGTGGCAACTGGTGACGAGCAACACGAAGATCCTGTGGTGCGTGGCCACCCGCAGCGCGATGGTCACCAGGAGGAACCCGCTTCGGCTCTGGTCCCGGATCGAGCCTCGGGTGAGGCTGTCGTCGGAACCGGGCGGATCTCCGCCGCGCGACACATTACGCCTGTGCTGCCTACGCTGCCCTTCAGCAGGTCGCAGCTCGCGAGACTCGATGACGCGCTGGTCCGGGCCAGCCGTAGCGCACGCTTGCTTTTCGGCGTCTACCTCGGCGACCTGGGTGCGGAGACCCGGGCCCGGGCTGAGGAGTTGCACTTCTCGATGAGTGCCCGAGCTGATCATGCGGTGCTGGTGGCCGTCTCGCCTGGCCAGCGGGTGGTCGAGGTGGTCACTGGCGGCAAGGCCGCCCAACGGCTTCCAGACCGTGGATGCAAGCTCGCAGTGGAGAGCATGGTCTCCTCGTTCAAGGAAGGCGACCTCGCTGGCGGCCTGACCTCCGGACTGCGGATACTGGCGGACCAGACAGACTCGTGAGCGCGCGTCAAGAGCGCCAGGACATTCACCCCACTGTGGCGCACTCACGAGATACTGCGACGCGCTCACGAGCCGCCCGCCGTGTCGAAGGCACGGGCGGCCAGTGCCCGGACCACGCCGGCCCGACCCTCGGAAACCAGTCGACGCAGCGCGGGCGGGTGTTCGTCGGCCTCGAGCCAGGCGCTCGCAGCGTCCACGCAGCGTTGCTCGACGGCCCACGAGGGAAACAGCCCGACCACGCAGGACTGGGCGCGCTCGGAGGTCCGGCGCTCCCACACGTCGGCGATCTCGGCGAAGTACCGCTCCAGGTACGGAGCGAGTAGCTGTTTGTGTGCGGGGTGGTTGAAGCCCCCGATAATGGCCTCGCTGATGGCGGTGGGCAGCTCGTCGTCGCGCATCGCCCGCTGCCAGGCGCGTTCCTTGGCGGCCGGCGTGGGCAGCAGCGCCCGGGTCCGCTCGGCCTGCCGGCGCCCGGTCGCGGTGGCATCGCGGTCCTGCTCGGCGGCGATCTCGTCCTCGCCCATCGCGCCGTGAGCGATGAGCGCCTGCAGCAACCGCCAGCGCAGATCGGTGTCCACCGACAGCGCCGCGGGTACCCCGTCCCCGGCCAGCCAGCCGGCCAGCGCGTCGAGTTCCGGCTTGCCCAGCAGCGCTGCGGTCAGCGCGTTGACCAGGGCGAGCTGGTGGTCGGAGCCGGGGTCGGCCGCACTGACGAGGTTCATCAGGGTGCCGGTGAACCTTGGCCAGCCGTCCTCAGCGGCCCAGGCCGGATCGGCGTAGGAGGACAGCGCGACCTGCACCTGCGCCAACAGCCGTTGCACGACGCCCACCTCGATCTCGGCGGGTAATCCACTCAGCACCACTGCGACGAAGTCCCGGGCCTTGAACTCAGCCTCGCGAGTCATCTCCCAGGCCGCCGACCAGCACAGCGAGCGGGGTAGTGACTCGGTGATGTCGCCGATCCGGTCGACCAGTGTCGTCAACGACTTCTCATCGAGTCGCATCGCACAGTACGTGAGGTCGTCGTCGTTGACCAGCACCAGCTCCCCGGCAGGTACCCCGACCAGCTCGGGGACCTCGGTGCGCTCCGCCGAGACGTCGAGTTCGACTCGGTGGGTGCGCACCAGCGCGCCAGTGGTGCCGCTGGGGGAGCCGTAGACACCGACCGCGAGGCGGTGGGTGCGTCGCTCCCCGGCACCGGGGCGGGCGCCGTCTTGGAGCACCGCGAAGGACGCGAACGCGCCGTCACCGTCGAGCGTGAACTCTGGTCGCAAGGTGTTGAGCCCGGTGGTCTCCAACCACTGCGCGCTCCACCCGGACAGGTCGCGACCGGAGGCTTGTTCCAGCGCGGCCAACAGGTCGGCAAGCGTGGCGTTCGCCCAAGCGTGACGGGTGAAGTAAATCCGCAGACCGGCGAGGAACTCCTCCAGACCGACGTAGGCGACCAGCTGGCGCAGCACACTGGCGCCCTTGGCGTAAGTGATGCCGTCGAAGTTGACCTCGACGGCCTGCACGTCAGGGATGTTGCAGGCGATCGGGTGCGTGGAGGGCAACTGGTCCTGCCGGTAGGCCCAGGCCTTCTCGACGGTGGCGAAGGTGGTCCAGGCGCAGGTGTATTCGGTGGCCTGAGACTGGCACAGGACCGAGGCCCAGGTGGCAAAGGACTCATTGAGCCACAGGTCGTCCCACCACCGCATGGTCACCAGGTCGCCGAACCACATGTGTGCCATCTCGTGGAGCACCGTCTCGCATCGCCGCTCGTAGAGATAGCGGGTGACCCGGCTGCGGAAGACGTAGTCCTCCAGGAAGGTCACGCAGCCGGCGTTCTCCATCGCTCCGGCGTTGAACTCGGGTACGAAGCACTGGTCGTACTTGTCGAACGGGTAGTGCACGCCGAACGCGCGGTGATAGAAGCCGAAACCCTGCTTGGTCTCGGCGAACAGGCGCTCGGCGTCCATGTGCTCGGCCAGCGAGGCGCGGCAGTAGATGCCCAGCGGGATCGTCCGTCCATCGTCGGCGTACTCGTCGGTCCACTGCAGATAGGGGCCGGCGACCAGCGCCACGATGTAGGGGCTGATCCGTGCGCTGTCTGCGAAGACGTGGCGAATCGCCCCGCCGGCAGCATCCTCGGTGTGCTGGCATGGCGCGTTGGAGACCACGACCCAGCCGGAGGGTGCCGTGACGCGGATCCGGTGCACCGCCTTGAGGTCGGGCTGGTCGAAGCAAGCGTACATCCGCTTCGCATCGGCGGTCTCGAACTGGCTGTAGAGGTACACGCCGCCATCGACGGGATCAACGAAGCGGTGCAGCCCCTCGCCGGTGTTCATGTAACAGCCGTCCGCCTCGATGACGACCTCGTTGTCGGCGGCCAAGGCAGGCAGCACGATTCCGTTCGCCTCGTCGTAGTCCGCGATATCGAGCGCGACTCCGTTGAGCGTCGCAGCGGTCACCCGGGCGGCCACCAGGTCGATCCAGCTCGACGCGCCGGGGCGGTGGCAGGAGAAGCGGACGGTGGTGGTGCTGCGGAACGTGCCTTCGCCTGGTTTGCCGCCACCGTCGGTGAGATCGAGGTCGACGATGTAGGAGTCGACGTCGAGCAGCGCGGCGCGCTCGATGGCTTGCTCCTGGGTGAGATTGGGGACGGCCACGGATCACCTCGGATGTCGGATCGGATTCGTCAACGTTGAGACCCTGGCGAGCAGGTCTGGGGGATTCCTAGCGATCCAATCATGGGTGACGGCCGGCCCGCAGGTGAGTAAGGCCTGGGGAAGACGTGACCACCCGGATGGGTTGTACCAACCGACGAGGAACGGAGAGTGCCCATGATGGTGACCGCCGGATACAACACCGAAAACCGCACCGGGCCGCATCCCGCGCGGGTTGATGTCTTCTTCGATCCACTGTGCCCTTGGGCATGGATCACGTCGCGGTGGATCCACGAGGTTGCGGCGGTGAGGGACGTCGACCTGCACTTTCGGGTGATGAGCCTGTCGGTGCTCAACGAAGGCCGCGAGCTTGGCGAGCGGTATCAGGACCTGATGGAGCGTGGCTGGGGTCCGGTTCGGGTGTGCGTCACCGCGGCCCGCGACCACGGGGAGAAGGTGCTCGATCCGCTCTACACCGCGATGGGCAGGCGAATCCACAACGAGGGCAACAAGGACTTCGACGAGGTGATCGCCGCCGCGCTCGCCGAGGTCGGACTGCCCGCCGAGCTGGTCGCCGCCGCGCACAGTACCGAGTACGACCAGGAGCTGCGGGCCAGCCACGAGGCCGGCATGGGTCCGGTCGGGCTGGACGTCGGCACCCCGATCATTCACGTGGACGGGGTGGCCTTTTTCGGGCCGGTGCTGTCCCGGATACCGCGTGGTGAGCAGGCCGGCAAGATCTTCGACGGCGCCCTGTTGCTGGCCGGTTACCCACACTTCTTCGAGCTCAAGCGAACCCGGGACGAGGAGCCGGACTTCTCCTGACAGGTGCCCCACCTGATCACTCAACCTACCTGCGTGCACGCGGTCAGCACTCCACCCGTCGTTTACCGCGCGCGTCTGCGCTCCTATCCTTGCCCAAGTCCAGATCTGTGCTGCAACGTCTGTGAGGCCCTTGATGTCTGGTACCGACGTCCCGTTGTCAGATGATCTCACCCGAGTTCACCTCGACACGACCAAGCCGAGCCTTGCCCGGTGTTATGACGCAGCCCTTGGCGGCAAGGACAACTACGAGGTCGATCGAGAGTTCATCCGGCGACTTGAGCGGGTCACACCGGAGATCGGCCAGTTCACGTGGGACAACCGGAACTTTCTGATCCGGGTGACTCGCTTTCTCGCCGGTGAGGTGGGCATCACCCAGTTCCTCGACTGCGGGTCGGGGCTGCCCACCGCCGAGAACACTCACCAGGTCGCCCAACGTATCCAGCCGGAAGCCCGCGTGGTGTACATCGACAACGACCCGGTCGTCCTCGCGCACGGTCGGGCGCTGCTCGAGGAGAACGACCGAACCCACTTCAGCGCCGCCGACATCTTCAAACCACACCAGATTATCAATAATGGGATCGTCCAGAGGTACCTGGATTTCTCTGAGCCGATTGCGCTGTTCCAACTCGGGACGCTGCATCACTACGACGGCGAGCGCAGCCCGCAGAGCATCATGGCCGAATACGTCGATGCCCTGCCCTCCGGCTCATATGTGGCGATCAGCCACTTCTTCGATCCCGAGACCGGCGGTGAGTTGAGCGAGCTCGCCCGCAAGATGGAACAGGTCTTCCTGCACAGCCCGATGGGCAGCGGCTGGTTCCGTACCCGTGCCGAGATCGAGGGCATGTTCCCGGGCTTGGAACTGGTCGAGCCTGGCCTGACCCGGTGCGCCGACTGGTGGCCCGATGGTCCGGAGATCAAGCCGCTTACCCCCGTGCAACACTGCCTCCTCGGAGCGGTCGGTCGCAAACCCTAGTCGGCGACCTGACCGGTTGTTCAATGCGTGTTCAATGTGGAAAGGGTGAGCCCGTGGCGATGAGCAGGGTAGGTCATCGCCACGTTCTGCAGCGCCGTCGTGGTAGGTTGGCATCCTGACCTGGGTGCTGCGGACATTGTTTTCGCGGCGGTGTGCGACGTGCCGGAGTGAGTGGTCCGGCCACCTGACATGACGCCCAAACCGCGGCCTCGGGTGTCAGATTGTCGCGGCCACGTAATACCCGCGACCGATGAAAGGCGCAACTTGACTGATCATGTAACACCGCACAATCAGGACGACGGATTATTCCGCACGGCTGAGCAAGCAGATGAGCGCCAGTCGACGTCAGACGTCTCTGACGTCAGGCCGGTGATGCGACCGTCCCGGGATCTGTTTCCGCACGCTGTGAACCATGGAGCTGCGGAACACCAGCGTCCGGCTGCTCAGCGCGACGAGGCGGCGATGCGGTCACTGAGGTTTCCCTTCGACGAAGGCGACCGTCGATAGCGGACCGGGCAGCTGCTCTGTATGCTGCGGGGTTAGCCCGACGGTGGTGTGATCTCGTCGAAGTGTGCAGCGATTCGGCGGCCACGATTGGCACCCTCACCACGCGCGATTCGTGTCCACGTCGGGTGGATGGAGCCTGACCAGGGCGGTGAAGGTGGTGTGAGGATCGAACGGCGAGGCTGATGCTGCGCCGTCCGGGTCGAGCTCGCCGGCCAGCACGGCCCGGCACACATCGGCCAGGGTGGCCAGGTCATCCCGTTGTGCGTCGACGAACTCGGCGGCCACCGGATCGCCGTGTCCGGGGACCACCACGCGCGGGCCCAGCCTGAGGAGCTCGGCCACGGCGGTGGGCCAGTGCAGCGGGTAGGCGTCTGTGAAGTCGGGGTCGGCGCCCTGCTCGACGAGATCCCCGCTGAACAGCACCCCGGTATCGGGGCACCACACCGCGACGTCGTGGTCGGTGTGGCCTGGCCCAGGATGGACCAGCAGCACCCGCCGGCCGCCGAGGTCGACTTCGGTCTGCTCGGTGATCAGATGATCCGGCACCACAGGACGCACCAGTGCCGGCTCGCGCGGCAACCGCTGGGCGCGAGACCAGGTCAGCGCCTCGGCGTGTTGCGCTGCGCCGCCCCTGGCCAGGTCATCCCGGCACCGGGGATGCGCCCACACCGTGGTCGGCAGGAAAGCCGCGGTGCCCAGGCAATGGTCGAAGTGCGCATGGGTGATCACCACGGTGCACGGTTGGTGAGTGACCTCGCGGACCGCGGCGTGCAGCTCGGCGCCTTGATCGGGATCGCTGCGGGTGTCCACGACCAGGCAGCCGCCATCGCCGATCAGCAGGCCGACGGAGAGATCCAACTCGGCGTACCGGCGCACCAGCACCCCATCTGCCAACTCGACCCACCGCGCCGTCACGCGGTCAGCACCCCGCCCGGTAGCTGCGGCGCCACGTCGCCGGCCGTGCAGAACGACAGCACGTCGATGATCACGACGACCACGCAGCGGGTTCCGAGCATGACCACCCCCTCCCGGCCCCATTCCAGCCGCACGTCGTAGCCGTCCTGCACATGCTCTCGCCGCAAACCTGCGCCCTTCTCGCCCGGTGATTCGCGATATGGCAATGTGGCACGCTGTGCGCGTCTATCTCGGTTCCGATCACGCCGGCTTCGAGTTCAAGGTCTTTCTGGTGAAGCACCTGAGCAGCCTCGGACACGACGTGGTGGACGTCGGCCCCGAGGTCTTCGACCCCGACGACGACTACCCACCCTTCTGCATCGAGACCGCCCGCCGGGTGGTGGCCGACTCGGGCAGCCTCGGTGTGGTGATCGGCGGGTCGGGCAACGGTGAGCAGATCTCTGCCAACAAGGTCCCGGGCTGCCGAGCTGCGCTGGCGTGGAGCACTGAGACCGCCCGGCTCGCTCGGGAACACAACGACGCCCAGGTGGCGGGGATCGGCGCTCGAATGCACGCTCCCGCCGAGGCGGCGGAGATCGTCGAGGCGTTTCTCACGACACCGTTCTCCGATGGCGAGCGGCACTCCCGTCGGATCAGACAGATCTCGGACTTCGAGTCCACCGGCGAGCCACCCCCGATCCCCGCAGGCTGAGCCATCCATGCCGGAAGGTCATACCACGCACCGGTTGGCTGCGCAGCACCAGCGGTGTTACGGCGGGTCCCCAGTGCGGGTTTCCAGCCCGCAGGGTCGCTTCGCGGCAGCCGCTGCGGTGCTGGACGGACTGGTGCTACAGCGTGCCGAAGCACATGGCAAGCACCTGTTTCACGTCTACCGGTCTAATCTCGTGGTGCACATTCACCTGGGCCTCTACGGCGCCTTCACCGACCAGATGTTGCCGGTGCAGCCGCCCCGAGGGCAGGTGCGCATGCGTCTGGTCGGCTCCACGCACTGGACCGATCTGCGCGGGCCGACGGCCTGTGAGTTGCTGACCGAGGACGAGGCGGATGCGGTGCGCGCCCGGCTGGGACCCGACCCGCTGCGCGATGATGCCGACGCCGACTGCGCGTGGGCGCGAATCTCCCGGTCCCGTGCTCCGCTGGCCACGTTGCTGATGGACCAATCGGTACTCGCTGGCGTTGGCAACGTCTACCGTGCTGAGCTGTTGTTCCGTCACCAACTGGATCCATTACAGCCTGGTTGCAAGCTGCGTGCTGATCAGTGGGCGGCGCTGTGGTCAGACCTCGTTGATCTGATGGGTGACGGGGTGCGTCGTGGCCGGATCGATACCGTCTGGCCGGAGCACGACCCAGTTCGGATGGGACGCGCTCCGCGGCAGGACCGGCATGGCGGCGAGGTCTATGTCTACCGCCGGGCTGGGGCGCCGTGTCTGGTGTGTGGCACCGAAGTCGTCACCGCGCGGCATGTGGGGCGCAACCTCTACTGGTGCCCCTGCTGTCAGCAGCGGCCAGCGGTTTAGAAGTCGGTGATCCTGAAAGCGGAAAGCTTAACTACTCGTGGCGGCTATTCGGATCCGAGCGGGATGGTGAGGGCGCGCAACGTGGGGCAGGTCGTCCATAACGGTGTGGTGGTGGGTCATCTGTCCGGCGAGCCGATTCTCGACTACGTTGTTTGCCTCGCCTCGCCGTGGCCGTCCACTCTCTGACGTCTACTTGTGCTCGGGCCTCGTGTACTGGGGGCACTGTGGACAATCGGCTTACGGGACGGCCGCGGCGTGGCTTAAGCCGGACCCGGACGGAGAGGTTCAGTCCCTTCTGTGGAGGTACGTGCTGTGAGCCGACCACTGTTCCGCAAGATGATGTCGTCCTAGATTTGACGGGTGAGCGGGTTGCGCGACCACGCAGTGGCATCGTCGGTACGACGACCCCACCTCGGACCTGGCGTGGCGGCTGCGCGCGGTCCACCTGGGCGAGGTGTTCATCAAGATCAACGGGAAGACCCACTACTTGAGGGAGCACGATGGATGAACGGCAAGCACTCGGCCAGATTGACGCCACCCAGGTGCCGCGGTATGCAGGACCGGCCACCTTCGCCCGGCTCCCACGACTCGACGAGGTGTCCCGCGCTTCCGTAGCCGTGGTGGGGGCGCCGTTCGACTCGGGGGTGTGTTACCGGCCAGGCGCTCGGTTTGGACCCGGGCATATCCGGGCGGCGTCGAAGCTCCTGCGACCGTACAACGCGGCTTTGGACGCTGAGCCGTTCGCCGCGCACCAGGTCGCCGACGCGGGTGACATCGCGCTCAACCCGTTTAATCTACTGGACGCCATTGCAACACTTGAGACTGAGGTCTCCGCCTTACGGGCGGACGGAACCCGTCTGCTTACCTTGGGCGGTGACCACACCGTTGCGTTGCCGATCCTTCGTTCGCTGCACCGAGATTACGGTCCAGTCGCGGTGCTGCACTTCGACGCTCACCTTGACACTTGGGATACGTACTTCGGTGCCCCCTACACGCATGGCACGCCCTTTCGAAGGGCTAGCGAGGAGGGCTTGCTCGACCTGGAGCGGTGCCTGCACATGGGGATCCGCGGCCCGCTTTGCAGTCGCCGAGACCTTGAGGACGACGCGTTGCTCGGCTTTCAGATCGTGCGTGCCGACGACTATGAGGTGGACGGTGTGGCTGCTGCAGTGCGGCGGATGCGCCGCCGGCTCGGAGACGGTCCGGTCTACGTGTCGATCGACATCGACGTGCTCGACCCCGCGTACGCACCCGGAACTGGAACCCCCGAGGCGGGTGGGTTGACGAGCAGAGAGTTGTTGAACACTGTGCGGGGCTTAGTCGGCCTAGACGTGATAGGTGCTGACATCGTCGAAGTGTCCCCGCCTTATGACCACGCCGAACTCACCGGGATCGCTGCCGCGCACGTTGCTTATGAGCTCTTGTCTGTTCTAGCGCTCGCCAAACCCCCAGATTAGCGCCGAGCACGCCTGCACCAAGCCGTTTGCGCTCACCCTTAGTTTACGCACGAGCACATGCCCGAGAGGGCTTTGTGCGTCATCTTTTGAATGATTCGACGTCTGAACTCGTAGGCGCGCATCGTCGCTTTCTGCCGCCAGTACCTGTGCGGCTTGACGGCCTCGTCAGGCCGGTCGAGCTGTGGCAGGACGTTGAACTTGGCCACCATCAATTCGTAGGCGAACGGGTCGAGCGAGATCGCGACTTCGTAGTCGTTCAAGGCCTGCTGGTTTCGTCCGCTCCATTGCTTGGCGCGACTCTCGGCCGAACTAGTATCCAGGTTGGGTGCGCAGCGCAAAGGCCTTGTCGATTATTCGCCTCCATGACCGCCCAGTTCACCAATTATGATTCGTCTGCGGGATCGGGATTTCCCTGATAGGCCGAGGAACTCAAGAGACGCAGGGCGGCGGCGAGGTTGTTCGCGGTATGCATGGTGAAGTGGCCTTCGTCGCCAAGTACCCGCCGAGCCCGGACGAGAGTGTCCTCGCCGATGTGTCGAGATGCTTGAACCTCACCGAGCGCGCGCAGGTCATTGGCGAGGCCACTAGCGCAGCCCATGGTCCAGTGTGGTCTTCGTCTAGTACTTGCCGCGCTCGGGTGAGGGTGTCCTCATCTAACCGTCGCGCCAGCTCGAGCTGGCCGACCGCATGCAGGTCAGTGACCGGTCGCGGCGATGGGGCGGGTCGGGACATCGGCAGGGATGGGTTCGGGAGCGAGGAACGCCCCGATGCGCACCAGCACGAGGGCGGCCGGGTCGACCTCAGCGAGCTGGGCGGTAGACACCCGAATCGCTGCGGCGAGCGAGAGCGGGTGACTCTCCGGCGGATTCTGGTCGAGCAGTTCCTCTGCGCTGGTTTTGAGCAGACCTAGGTAATGTTCAACCGGCATGCCGGTCTCGGCGAGGAATCCGGCCGCCTGGGCCAGGGCCAGCGGCAGGTCGCCGAGGGTCTCGGCCAGATAATCCGCCTCAGCCTCACCGGCGCCAGGCCGGGCGACGTGGATCAACGCGACCGACTCCGGGCGGGGAAGCACATCAACCTTCACCCGGGCGGCGAGCTCACCCCAGGCGGGATTACGGGAGGTGATCAGGATGTGTCCCGGGCCAGCGGGCCGCACACCTCCAGATCGCCCCAGGAACCACTGCGTCCACCGCCTTGGCTGTGGGGAGCTGTGGAGCCGGCTGCAGGCCAGGTGGTTCGGCCAGCGGGTGGGCCAGGTGTGGCACGGTCGTGAGCCGGACCTGGTCGGGTTGGGCGTAGCGTTCGCGAAGTGCACCGACTAGCTGCGCTGCGTCGGTCCGTGACACCGGGAAGTCCAGTTCGCCGCTGAGCACCACCAGCGGGGTTGTGGTGCGGTGCCGCGATGTCCTCGGCGTGGGCCACGAAATCCAGACGGTCGGCAGCTCTTTGCGGGACTCGGCGTTCCCGGGGTACGGCCGCCCGGTGGCGCCCCTGACAAGCCCGACGACCGACCGCACCCGCACGGCCGGGAACTCCTCGGCCGCCCGGAACACCATCGGGTCATGGCTGGCTCGTGGTGAACTCAGCGCGCATCGCGGGCAGCAGCCTATCCCGGGCATAGTCGAGAAATGGCTGCTGGTGCTGCGGAGCGCCACCGATTTGCACCAGCGCAAGATGGGTGAATCCCGCCTCGGCGAAGGGCCGTGCCGCCTCGACATGGGCATCGACGTCGGGCCCACAAGAGATGCGCTCGGCGATATCGTCGGCCCGAACGAACTGGGTGGCAGCGGCGAACCCAGCAGGAGACGACAGCTCCGCGTTGACCGTCCACCCCCCACCAAACCAGCGGAACTGCTCGTGCGCTCGGGCAATCGCGGTCTGTCGATCAGTGTCGAAACAGATCGGCAACTGACCGATCCGGCGACTAGGGCCCCGTCCCGGCCGCGCGGCGTCCCACCTGGTGACCAACTCGACGTTCGGTTCAACAGCGATCATGTGGTCGGCCAGCGGGGCGAACAACTCACAAGACCGGGCACCCGACACCGCCACTGCGATCGCCACCCGCCGCGCCGGCAGATCCCACAGCTTCGCCGAGTCGACGGGATAGTACTGACCACGCCGAGTCACATAACCACCCTCGAACAACGCAGTAATAATCCCCAACGCCTCGACGAGTCTCTCCTGGCGCACTCTGACCGACGGCCAACCACACCCCACCACGTGCTCATTGAGATTCTCCCCCGACCCCAGACCCAACGTGAACCGGTCACCTGACAACAACCCCACCGTGGCCGCTTGCTGCGCCACCACAGTGGGGTGATACCGCATGATCGGGCAGGTCACATAGGTCATGAGCTCGACCCGGTCGGTCACACAAGCAACAGCACCCAACACAACCCAGGCATTCGGTGCATGACCCTGCACATCCAACCACGGAAAGTAATGATCACTACAGGCCACGAACGCAAACCCAGCCCGCTCGGCAGCCACCGCATACCGCACCAGATCACTCGGCCCGGACTGCTCGGTCATCAGCGTATATCCGATCTCCACGTCCACCCCATCCCACCCGACCACGATTACATCGATGACTGTAACGACATCGCGATGAATGTCTCGCCCGTGAGGTCATCCCGTGGTGATCACCCCCTCGACACCGGCCGATGCGCTGCGCCGGCCAGCCCCACCCGTGACGCTGAGACCAACGTGACCGGAAGCAGAGATGGTCGCTATGCGCGATCGGCTCCCGGCACGGTGATGTCGGTCGCGACCGAGAAATAGCCGTGCACGCACACCAGTGCACGGCCCTTCCCCATCTCGCGAGGCAAGCTGTGCGCCGTCCCGGCCGGGAACCGACGAACGGGAAGGTCGATCACGCGTAGGTGTGGCCGTTACTGTAAGTCACGATGTGGAGGAAACGTCGACAACATCGCCGGTGACCGTTCCGGCTGGCCGATCCCGGTGCGGGGTAGTGGTGCTCGGCCTGTTGTGGTCACACCTGGGTGGTCTGCTCCAGGTCGATCACGATCTTGCCGAGCGTGTGACCGGACTCCACTGCTCGCAGTGCTTGTGGCGCTTCGTCGAAGGGGTAGGTCTGGAGCACCTTGGGATCGACTTTGCCTGCGGCGACCAGGGTGGCGAGGGTGGGAACGCCCGCCGAGCTGGACCGCAGGAAGCTGCCTCCCAGCTCCGTGACACTGGGATCGGTGACCGACACGATCCGGGCGGGGTTGGTGATCAGAATGGCGACGTGGCGCATTGGTTCGCCGCCGACCATGTCGAGGATGGCATCAACGCCGCCGGGTAGCAGTTGCCGCATCTGCTCGACGACGTCGCCCCTGTCGTAGGGTACCAGCGTGGCCCCGAGACTTTCCGTCATCGACCGCTTGGTCTCGCTACCGACTCCGAAGACCGCCGCGCCGCGGTTGCGCGCCAGCTGTGCGGCCATGACACCGACACCACCGCCGACGCCGTTGATCAGCAACGTCTCACCCTCGGTGACGCCGAGTTTCTCCAGAGCGTCCCAGGCGGTCCCACCGGCCACCGGCAGCGCGGCTGCCTGCACGAAACTAACCTGCGGGGGCTTACGCGTGGTGGCTTTGGCGAGCAGCACCGCGTGCTCAGCGTAGCTGCCGTGTCCCGGCGCGGTCCTTCCCATCACGTCATCGCCCTCGGCGAATCCCTCGACATCAGAGCCGACTGCTACCACGACACCGGCCGCCTCGACGCCCAGCACCCGGGGAAAGTCCGATGTGGCCTGCGGGTTGGCCATCGCGCCGCTGCGAATCTTGTAATCGACAGGGTTGACCCCGACAGCCTTGACCTTGATCACCAGCTCGCTGGGACCCGGCACCGGCTGCGGCCGATCGAACCAGGTCTCGGTCTCAAGACCGCCGTAAGAAGTGTAGCCATAGGCCCTGCTCATCGCAGTCAGTCCCCTTCCTCGTCACGCACCAGTCCTTCTCCTATCCTGCCTCACGAATCGTGACGCCTCAAACCTGCTTGGGCTCCGCAGCTCGGCGTGTCGCCCCGGTTCCTTATCCTCTGATCCCAGTTCGGCCGCGAAGAGCCCTGCGGTCCATCAAGATCGTGTTGGAGCAGCCGAGGGGCGGGAACGGCGGAGGACATCGTCATCTTCGGCATCCGAACTGGCACC
>CAWGMP010000026.1:0-77858 GCA_963823755.1 uncultured Actinomycetota bacterium | reverse complement strand
ATTCGACCGGTTCATGGTCGAACATCTCCTCGAAGCTGGTGTAGTGGGCGACCCTAGTGACCCGGGTCAAGACCTCTTCATCTCGGCACTTGAACCGTATTAGTGATCCGGTTTGATCTTACGACGACTGGAGTCGTTCACCCGGATCTCGGTGGTTTTCTGGCCGGAGGCGATGAGGTCGAAGTAGCGCTTGTAGATGCCCATCTCGTGCGCACGGGGACGGGTGGCGAGGTTGGCAGGGCGTGCGCCCATAAGGCGTGCGAGCTCCTTGACGGTGAACGAGCGGAAGAAGTGTTTCGGGTCGGTCAGCAGTTCGCCGACCAACCAGACCAAGGTTCAGGTTGGGTGGGGGTTGCTGGTCCGTTCGAACCGGCGCAGCCGCAGGCTGTTCGACACGACGAACAGCGAGGACAACGTCATGGCGCCACCGGCGATCAGGGGGTTGAGCAGGCCGAATGCCGCTAACGGCAGGGCGGCGATGTTGTAGCTGAACGCCCAGGTGAGGTTGCCGTGGATGGTGCGCAGGGTGCTGCGGGCGAGTGTGATCGCGCTGGGTACGACGGTCAGGTCGTTTCGCATCAGGATCAGGTCGGCGGCGCCGAGCGCGACGTCGGTGCCGGAGACGACCGCCAAGCCGAGGTTGGCGCGGGCCAGCGCGGGTGCGTCGTTGACGCCGTCTCCGACCATGGCCACTGACCGCCCCTGGGCCTGCAGCGTCTCGATCACGGCGGCCTTGTCGTGGGGGAGCACCTGCGCGATGACCTCGTCGATGCCGACCTGCGCGGCGACCGCCGCCGCGGTGGCGTCGTTGTCGCCGGTGAGCAGGACCGTGCGCAGCCCGAGCCGGTGCAGCTCGGCGACCGCCGCGGCCGCGGTGGGCCGCACCGTGTCGGTCAGCGCGAAGCCACCTTCGACCACACCACCCGCGGCCACCAGGACGGTCGTGCAGCCCTGCCGCTCCCACTCGAGTGCGCTGTTGCTCCAGCGCTGCGGGCACCGGGATGCCGCGCTGGGTCAGCAGCCGCGCCGATCCGACCAGTACCTCCTGCCCGTCGACCACGCCGCGGGCGCCGAGACCGGACAGGCTGGTGAACTCCGTCACCGGCGGGATCGCGCCCAACCCAGCGCGGGCCAACCCGCTGATCGCCGCTGCGACGACGTGCTCGGAGGCGTCTTCCACGGCGCCGGCGTGGCGCAGCAGCGTGTTCAGCTCGGTCCCTTCGCCGAGCACCACGTCGGCCACGGCCATCCGCCCGGTGGTGATGGTTCCGGTCTTGTCCAACACCACAGTGTCGATGGCCTTGGCCGATTCCAACGCCTGGTGACCCTTGATGAAAATGCCCAGCTCCGCCCCGCGCCCGGACGCCACCATCAGCGCTGTCGGCGTGGCCAGACCCAGCGCGCACGGACAAGCGATGATCAGCACCGCCAGCGCCGAGCTGAACGCGTGCTCGACCGACCCGCTGCCGACCAGCCACCCGAGGAAGGTCAGCACCGCCAAGGCGAGCACGACCGGAACGAACACCCCGCAGATGCGGTCCGCGAGCCGCTGAACGCCGGCCTTGTCGTTCTGCGCCTGCTCGACCAGCCGCACCAGCTGGGCTAACTGGGTGTCTGTGCCCACCTTGGTGGCGCGGACGACGAGCCGGCCACTGCGGGCGATGGTGCCGCCGATCACCGGGTCGCCCTCGGACACCTCCACGGGGGCGGATTCGCCCGTCATCGCGCTGCTGTCCACCCCGCTGTGACCCAGCACCACCTCACCGTCGGTCGCGATGGTCTCGCCCGGGCGAACCACGAAGTGATCACCCACCCGCAGGTGCGCGACCGGGATGCGGTACTCCTGCCCGTCGTCGCGCCGCACGGACACGTCCCGTGCGCCGATCTTGGCCAACCCACTGAGCGCACTGCCGGCTTGCCGCTTGGCTCGCGCCTCGAACAACCGTCCACCGAGCAGGAAGATCGTCACGCCGACGGCCACGTCGAGGTAGATGGAGCCACTAGGCCGAAAGATCAGCCCCCAGCCACCGGCTGCGCCTTGGCTCGCACCGTTGTTGAAGAACATCGTGTAGACCGACCAGCAGGTGGCGGCGGTGATCCCCAACGACACCAACGTGTCCATCGACGTCGAACCATGTCTCGCGGCGGCGACGGCCTTGCGGTGAAACGGCCAGGCACACCACGTCACCACCGGCAAGGTCATCGCCAACAGCACCCATTGCCACCCGGTGAACCGCGACGAGGGCAACAACACCACCGTCATGGACAGATCCCCCAGCGGCACCCCGAGCAGCAGTGCCACCACCAGCCGGCGTAACAGGAACCGAACCGGGGCATCGCCCGCTTCGTCGTCCGCGACGGCCTGGTCGGGCTCGATCGGCACGGCGCGATAACCGGCGCGCTCCACCAGCGCGACCAGCTCCGCGACCGCTACCTCCGGCGAGGCCGCCACGCTGGCCTTCTCCGTCGCATAGTTCACGCTGGCGTGCACGCCGTGAACCTTGTTCAGCTTGCGCTCCACCCGCACCGCGCAGGCCGCACACGTCATGCCCCCGATGGACAGCTCGATCGACCGCACCGCGGATGACGACTCATCGACCGACGACGTCAACGGCATGACCCGAACTCACCTCCCTGCGAACAGCTACGGCGGACACAGTGTGCCCTGCTTCGGTATCGAGGCATCCAGCAGGAAGCGGGTGACCAGGTCCACGATGCAGGGGCTGCGAGGGAGCGCCCCATGTTCTTGGCCCTGCCAGATCGCCAGTGTCGCCGAGGGCAGGGACTGTGCGGTGCGCCTAGCTCCTTCGGCCGGGGTCACCGGGTCAGCGCTGGTAGCCAGCACGAGCACCGGCGGCAGCGCCCGATCCCCGGAACCCACCGGTGGCGGTGAGGGCACCGGCCACGCGCTGCACCACAACAGCCGCGCCGCGAACAGCGGCCCGAACAGCGGGGAACGCTGTTGCCACTGATGCACCAGCTGCTGGGCTCGCTCGGGTGGCACTCGGGTCGGGGTGTCGTTGCAGCGTGTCGCCAGGGCGGGGTCGAACCGCGCGGCCAGCCCGCGGTCTTTGGTCAGTATCGGCGCCACGAACGCGGCCAGCTGCGACCCGTCCCCGCTTCGGGCGTTCGCCAGTGCACGGGACAGCTGTGGCCAGCGTTGGGTGTCACCGACCGCCTCGAGTACGGCTTGGTAAGCGATGCCCGCGGTGATCCGTTGCCAGCCGATCTGCAGCGGGGTCCGGCGCAACGCGTCGGTCAAGGCCACCAGGGCGCCGCGAGGATCAGACCCCAGCGGGCAGTTTCGGGCCACGCAGTCGGCGGCGAACGCGGTGTAACCGGCGTCTGCGGCCCCCAGCGCGGTTTCGGCCGCGGCCACGTCGTCGAGCGTGGGATCGACCGCACCGTCGAGGACTACCCTCCCGGCTGAGGTGGGATACCGGCGAAGGAAGTCAGTGACTGCCCGGGACGCCTCGCCGCGCGAGATCACGTTGAGCACCGGCGCGTTCAAGACCACCCGGAGCTGCTCGAGGTCGTCGGCGGTGCCCGTGGAGTTGATCGTGGTGAGCACCTCGCCGAGATTCTGCACACAGGTCTGGATGGCGGCGCGGGTGATGTCGAGCAGCGAATCCAGCTGTCCGGGCCGACCGGAGTCGGGATCGATGCCGACGATCTGATCCCGGGTGGTTTTCGGTATGCAGTCCAGCGGTTCGCTCGGGCCGGTGCCACGGCGAGCCAGCCCAATGAGGGTGAAACGGTCCAGCAGGGTGGGCGGCAGTTGCTGTGCCAGCCGGGCGGCGTGGACCGTTCCGGGCTCCCCGGACGCCTCGCCGAGCACCACCAGCGGGGCCGGACCGTTGCCGACCCTGGTGAGGTCCAGTTTGAGGGAGTTCCCGAACTCCGGTCTGGCAATCGTGGCGTCGACGCGAAGCTCGCTGCACTCCACCCGTTGTGGGCTGATCATGCCGAGCGCAGTGCCGATCGCGCCGGTGCAGTCTCGCCAGGGCAGCGAGGTGCGAACGTAATCGCCTGCCGGTGGTAGCGGCGGGCTGCTCGGTGGACTCAGCGGGGAGGGTTGCTGAGGCAGGTTGGTGTCCCGCACTGCCACCGCAGGTCGGTCTGAGGGCCCGGCGGTGCAGCCCCCCAGCAGGGCGAGCAACATCATCGGCACCCCCAGACCCCGCAGGATCCGGTGGCACACAGACTCTCCTAGCACTCGGATCGGGAGCGGCGTCGCGATCCTGACACCTGCTCGGTGAGCCCACCGTGAGCATGATCCCTGCGAGGGGACGGGCCGCGATCAGGGGGTGAGTACATCGGTGATGGCGTCTAGGGCGAGGTCCAGTTCGTCTCGGGTGATCACGAGTGGGGGAGCGATCCGCAATGTCGTGGCGTGGGTTTCCTTGCACAGCACGCCCCGGGCCATCAGCGCTTCCGCCGCCATGCGCCCGGTCGGCCCGCCGGGGGAGATGTGGACGCCGGCCCACAGCCCTCGGCCGGTGACCTGGGTGATCCCGTGCCCGACCAGCGTGCGCAGCCGGGTGTGCAGGTGCGCGCCCAGCTCGCGGGAGCGGGCTTGGAACTCGCCGCCCGCCAGCAGGGCGATCACCGCGCGGCCGACCGCGCAGGCCAGTGGGTTGCCGCCGAAGGTTGATCCGTGCTCTCCGGGGCGCAGCACACCCAGCACCGCGCGCTGTCCGACGACGGCTGAGACCGGCAGGATCCCTCCACCCAGCGCTTTGCCCAGGGTATACAGGTCGGCTCGGACCCCGGCGTGGTCCAGTGCCAGCAGGTCTCCGGTGCGCGCCAGTCCGGATTGGATCTCGTCGGCGATCAGCAGTGCCCTCGCGTCGTCACAGGCTGCGCGGACTCCGGCCAGGTAACCGGGTGGCGGTACCAGCACTCCCGCCTCGCCCTGCACGGGTTCGATGAGCACCGCCGCGGTCCGGGACGTGATCGCGCCGCGTAGCGCGTCGAGGTCGCCGTAGGGCACCACGACGAAGCCAGGGGTGAACGGGCCGAAGCCGGCCCGGGCCACTTCGTCGGTGGAAAACGACACGAGGGTGATGGTGCGGCCGTGGAAGTTCCCACCCGCTACCACGATCTCGGCGGTGCCGTCCGGGACACCCTTGACCCGGTGAGCCCACAGCCGGGCCACCTTGATCGCGGATTCGACGGCCTCGGCACCGGTGTTCATCGGAAGCACCATCTCGGTGCCGGTCAGCTGGGCGAGTTCCTGGCAGAACGCGCCCAGCAGGTTGTGGTGAAACGCCCGCGAGGTCAGCGTCATCCGCCCCAGCTGGTCCATTGCGGCGGCCACCAAGGCGGGATGCCGGTGCCCGAAGTTCAGCGCCGAGTAGCCGGCGAGGAAGTCGAGGTAACGCCGGCCGGCCACGTCGGTGACCCAGGCACCCTCACCGGAGGTGATCACCACCGGCAGCGGATGGTAGTTGTGCGTACTCCACTGCTCGTCGGCGTCGATGAAGTCGGAGGTCGTGGAACCCGGTGTGTCGAGGACGGTCATGACTGCGAGATTATTGTGCCGATGCCAGACGGTTCAGCCGCGTGGTGTCTCTTCGTGATGTCCACGCATGGTGTCTCAGCGTGGTGTCTCAGCTGGGAGCGCGCGGCGATCGCCGGTTCTCGGCGCCGGCGTTGAGTCGGTAGACTGCTCCGCCCTCGGCATTTCGTTGGATCGGTACTGGGTGTGTGCGATCCGCGGGGTGCTCGTCCGTCGTCTTGTGTATCTGCCCGAGTGCCTCCGTCAAGAACTGATGCGTGGCGGCCACCGCGGCGGTGACGTCGGTGCGCAACGTCTCGAGCGCAGTGACCTCGCCGGCAACTTGAGCACGCAGTTCGTGCAGTGCCGATTCGTCGCGTTCGACTGCGCCGACACGTGTGGCCAGTTGCTCGCTGATCATCTGCAGGATGAGGTGCATGCGGGCGATGCTGCGCAACTCGCTGTCCCGGATCCGGGCGTCTGCCGTGGACTCACGGTGCGCTATCGCCTGCGCCGAGTCCTGCTCGGCGGCTTCCCGGCGCGCGGCGGAATCCGTCTCGAGTTGAGTGCATTGCCGTCGCGCATGCACGAGCAGTGATTTGGCCTCGCGGCTGACACGCGCGCGCAACCCCGTGATCTGGTCGTCGGCGCGGGCCCTCAGCTCGGCGATGTCCTGGTCGGCGCGGGCGATCCGCGCGGCGGCCTCGGCCTCGGCCTGGGCCTTGATCTCAGCTGCCTCTTGCTCGGCCAGCCGCATGATGCGCTGGATCCGGGCGTTGGCCTCGGCCATCGGGGTGGCCAGAATGTGCTCGACCTGAGACCTCGCGTTGTCGGCCTCGCGACGCAGATGCTCGAGCAGCTCGCTTTCCAAGCGGAGATGATTCAGCACCTTGCTGAGCTCGGCGACCTGCGTCAGGGCCGCATCCCGATCGGCTGCCACCATCGCGATGCGGCCATCGAGCGTGTCGAGATATTCCAGGACCTGCCGTCGATTGAATCCACGCAGCGCTCTCTCGAACGGCTGGTGCAGAGGGATCAAGTCGTCGTCATCACGGGATCCGCGCACGAATTTCGATCATAGTCCCGAACGGGTCACGATCAAACAGCAACTTCGTCGTCTTGGTGGCGCCTGACGGGCCACACCCGGCCGCTATGGTGGGCGATACTGGGATTGAACCAGTGACCTCTACCGTGTCAAGGTAGCGCTCTCCCACTGAGCTAATCGCCCGAGGCGGAGGCGGGAATCGAACCCGCGTACAGGGCTTTGCAGGCCCTTGCCTAAGCCACTCGGCCACTCCGCCGTGCCTCTCACCTCCGCAGCGCCTCACACAGCAGGAGGGTTCCCATGAGAGAGACGGCCTGACGTCGTTCCCCTGAAAGACCCACTGATGAAGACTGGCCCCTGGGGTGGACTCGACGTGGAGGGCTACCCAGAGCGGACGACGGGATTCGAACCCGCGACCCTCACCTTGGCAAGGTGATGCGCTACCAGCTGCGCTACGTCCGCCTGTTCGCGGCGGAGCCTGTCTGGCCCCACCGCCCTGCTGTGTGCCAGAACTGTAGCCGACCCGGCGAGTCAGGATCAACTGGCCCTGGTTCAAGACAGGTCGTTGGAGATCAACTGGTCGAGCGCGTTGTCGACGTTCATCCACCGGGTCTCGTTCCCGGGTAGCACGATGTCGTAACTGGCGTCCAGAAACTCGGCGAGCCGCTGGGCACTGGCTTCGAAGACTGCGTGACCCGAGGGGGAGTCGAGCTCTACCACGACGATCTCGGGGTCACCTGAGCCCGGCCGGATGCGTACGTCGCCGTCTCCTGCGTCGGCGATCAGACCGTCGGCGAGGAGATCACGTGAGAACACCCACTCGACCCAGCCGGCCCGCCCGGTGCGGAAAGCGGCGACGATGGCGTATGGGTCACGTGTGTCGTAACGGAGCGCCACTTGAACAGGGACGGCGGGAGTGCGTGGCGCCAGTAGATCAAAGACCGCCGATGAACGGAGGGTCACATGGTCGTTACGCAACGTTGCCGCCCCTTTCTATGCCTTCGGCCCTGAAACGATTGACTTTGGCTGCTGTGACGCGGGAATGCCTTATCTACGCCCGGATGCCTAAGGCAGACCACCCGGACGGGGCAGAAACGCGCACCTGAGAGGCGGGGTCGTCGCTCGCCGTGCCGCCTGCCGCCATCTGTGGGGTTACCCTGAGGCAACTAACCTGAACCGGTAGGTGATGACCGGCGTAGGTACGACGTGAGGATCTCTCTGGTGGCCGATGAGGCTCAATCGAGCGCCCGGCGGCCCGGCCGATGGCAGGACACGTCGAAGCCAACGCCACCGGCTCCTGGTATCCCAGAGGGGCCTTCCGACGCCGAACTCGTACGGCGAGTCAGGGATGCCGACGGCTCGGCGCTGTCCCAGCTCTATCAACGTTTCGGCCGACCCTGTTACTCGCTGGCCCGCCGCATCTGTGTCGATGAGGGGCTGGCCGAAGATGTGGTGCAGGAGGTGTTCCTGACGCTGTGGCGTGATCCGACCCGGTTCGACCCCTCGCGGGGAGGGTTCGCCACCTGGCTGCTCACCCTCATCCACCATAAGGCGGTGGACGCGGTGCGAAGAGAAAGCACCATCCGTCGGCGCATGGTGGCTGCGCCGGAGGCAGGCGAGGATTGGTCGCCCACCCCGGCACCGGGTGCCGACCAGGCGGCGATGGCCCGTGTCGCAGCTGGCCAGGTGCGTGCGGCACTGCATCGCCTGCCCGTCGAGCAGCGTCAGGTGCTCGCCTTGGCCTATTTCGGCGGACACACCCAGCGTGAGATTGCGGGTATGACCGGCGTCCCGCTGGGCACGGTGAAGTCCCGCATGTTTACCGCGGTGCAGCGGCTACGCGTGTTGCTGACCGATCAGTTGGGGCCGGACGCCCTGATCGCCGAGGCCTGCGCGGTGAGGGAGGTGAACCGATGAACGACCAGCAGTATCGTGTTTCCCACTGCCCGCACAGCGAACTGGCGGTCGGGTGGGCGTTGCACGCGCTGGAGCCTGCTGAGGAGTCCCTGGTCGCCGCACACCTGCCGGACTGCCCGGTATGCACCACGACCGCCGCGGAGACCGAGAAGGTCTGCGCCACGCTGGGCCTTTCCGTCCCGGAGGCGATCCCCAGCGCCGAGCTGGAACAGCGGATTCTCAGTGTTACGGGTGCCAGGTTGGAAGCGCCGGTCGTGGCGCTGGAACCGTCGACAGGGCTGGCACGGCGCATCTCAAGGCCGTCGTGGCTGCGCACCGGGGAGTTCGCCGCGGCTGCGGCGGTGATCTTGGTAGCCGCCGCAGTGGTACTCGGAGTCCGGGTGGTGCAGCTCAATGATGCGCTAAACCAGGCGTCAAGCCAAGTCACGGCAATGTCTGAGGCGATGCAACGAGCCGCGGACCCGGCGGCGATCCGGGTGCCCCTGGTCGCTAAGGACGGTCAGGCGGTGGGCATGGTGCTCGCGGGTGGTGACCGGTTAGCGGTGGTAGCGACCCGGTTACCCAGCAACCCGGCAGACCACACGTACGTTCTGTGGGGGCTTGCCGACGGAGTTCCCGTTGCGCTGACGGCGTTCGACGTAGCGCCAGAGACACCCGGGCTGCACGCCGTACCCCCGGCCACCGGAACGGGAAAATTCGGGGGTTATGCGGTCTCCCTGGAACCCGGTCGGCGCAGTCCTGCAGTGCCGACTGATGTCCTGGCAAGCGGGAAGGTGACAAGCTGACGGGAGAGGAGAGGTTCGCCCAGCGATCCGAGAACCTCGTCAGGCCACGGTGGTACGCCCGGGTCCGGCAGCTCATCCGCAACCGGCCAGGTCTCGATCTTGCTTACCGGGTCCTGGTGGGTGTGGTGGGTACAGCGGTGCTCGTCGCGGGCATCGTCACCATTCCCTATCCCGGTCCGGGATGGCTGATCCTGTTCGCCGGTCTTGCGATCCTAGGAACCGAGTTCCGGTGGGCTCAGCGTGTACTCCGATGGGCTCGCAGCCGCTATAACGCCTGGACCGAGTGGGTACGCGAGCAACCGCTGCTCGTTCGGCTGACAGTGATCGCTCTCACCGGGGCCATCGTCCTGGTCACGCTGTGGTTGGTGAACGTCTTCGGCCTGGTCGCGGGGTGGGCCGGTCTGCGGTGGGATTGGGTCCGATCGCCGCTAGCCTGATCCTGTATGGTGATCCCCTGCCGCGGCAAGCAAGGGGCGATTAGCTCAGCGGGAGAGCGCTTCGTTCACACCGAAGAGGTCACTGGTTCGATCCCAGTATCGCCCACCCCTATCATCCCAGTTCAGAGGCTGTATCGAAGGTTCTCGGTCGATCTTTGCGCGAGTGATCCGGCCGATCGTCAGCAGACGTCATCGAGTGCCCGCAGGATGCGGTCGTGATCGTCGGTGCGCCGGGTGTAGAGGTCCAGCGTGGTGGAGGACCGTTCGTGGCCCATCACGCGCTGGACCATGTTCACCGGTACGCCGTCATCGACGAGCCAGGTGGCATATGAGTGCCTGAGATCATGAAAACGTAGACCGCCGGCGCACGATTTGGCGATGTGCATTATCGCTTCTCGCTCGGTCACGGATTCCTTGGTTGGTGTTGCTCCAGTGTTGTTGGTCCAGCTGGCGTGGATAGCGTCGTTGATGACGGTGAGGCTGCCGAGCATTCCTGCTCGCACCAATACAGGCCGCCAGACTCGCGAGCGGAACAGGGTCCGGCGTAGCGGTTTGCCGACTGTGTTGGCGTAGATCGGTGCTTCGGGTGGGCCTGGATACCGGTCAGGGTGCTCGCGGATGATCGGTACCAGCCAGCCCGGCAGCGGTAGCGTGCGTCGGCTGGCGCTGCTTTTGGGGTAGGGCTTGAACGAGGTGTGCCCGCCGATCTCGACTATGGTGCGGATCACCGAGAGGCGGGCACGCTTGAGATCCAGTGCGTCAAGCCGCAGGCCCGCGACTTCACCCCAGCGCAGTCCGGCACCGGCAGCGGTGGCGATGATCGCTCGGTAGCTGTCGGGTGCTATGGGCAGTAGCTTGCTGCGTAGTTCTTCTCGGCTGATGACCTGGTCGGCGGTGTCCTGCCGACGCCGCCGGGCCAGCCGGATGCCTTCGCAGGGGTTGAACGCGATCAGCCGGTTGCGCACTGCGGACCGGAGTACCGCTGAGGTGAGGCGGTGGGCTTCGGCGACGGTGGCCGGTGCTCGGCGGGTGCCCAGTTCGGTGATCCATTTCTGCACTGACAGGTGATCGATCTTCGAAAGCGGCCATGTGCCCCACTGTGGCAGTACGTGGGTATGCATGATCGACGCGTCGCGGGCTTTGGTGGTCAGCTCGTCGTTGCGGCTGTCCAGCCACTGTTGAGCGTGGGTGGCGAACAGCAGCCGGCCGGCGCACGGATCGACATACAGGCCGCGTGAGAGGCTGCCGTCGATCTCGGCGAGGAATCGCTTGGCCTCGGTCTTGGTGCGGAAGGTCTTGACTTTCTGCTGCCCGGAGGGCTCCCGCCAATTTGCTCGGTAGTTGCCCTCCGGAGTGCGCGATACGAATGACATGTCAGGCTCCCTTTGGGATCAGTCACGCGGACCGGGGCGACCACGCCGCAGGGTGCGATGCCGTCGACCGCGCGCATACCGTCCGTGACCGGCCCCCCGCGCGTCCCGCCTCGCAGTTGCCACACTCGGCCCGGTCCGGGCGGCGGGACACCCCAGCAGTTCAGTACCGTGCGCCCACATGCTCCTAGCGCCCCGCATCACCTGCGCTGATCTGCTCCGCGCGGGGTGGACCACGAGCCGTCAATCCGGTTCCCCCGTGATCCTGGTTCACCTCCAGCGGGCCGGAGCACGAGTCGTGGTCCCGGTCCGCGCCGGCCGGATTCTCAAGCCGAAGACGCATGCGGCCATCCTCAAGTCCGCAGAGATCGCTGGGATGAGCTTCCGGGTCTGTTGTAATGAGCGGGATGGCGACCTACACGATCCTGCTCGACCCCGACCCCGACGGCGGCGGCTACACCGTCACGGTGCCCGCCCTGCCTGGGTGCGTTACCGAAGGGGAAACCGTGGTCGAGTGCATCCAGAACGCTGAGGAGGCGATCCGCCTCTACCTTGACGACCTGCACGACTCGGGCGAGCCCGTCCCTGAGGAGAAGGTCGTCCCCCAAGCGATCACCGTCGCCGTCGCCGCGTAGAGACCGCGACTGATGACGGGCCACCGTCCGCCCGAAGCTACGCGTTCTGACCCAGTGCTTCCCTTCGTCCAGCATGACACCAGGGTTCTGTGCCTTGCCTGGTCCCCGTAGACGGCGCGCGGCAAGCCTCCACCAGCGGCGGTCCATAGCCGTACAGCAGCGAAGTACAGCAACCGTGGCCCGCTCAGCGAACCACAGCACCACCCACTAGGCCTCGGAGCTCGCCGCGCCGCGCGGCGGGTAGCCGACGCCGACGCCTATGACTTTCCCCAGGACTCCGACTCAAACACCCGGACCTCGGGACCGAGAGCACTGCGCTCATCGAGGCCGCGACCCGCCAATGGTTCCGCATCCTCGCCCGCCACTCCAGGGCGCGGCTGTCAATGCCCTTCACTGCGGTCGACGACATGTCGAATGAGTTCTTGTTGCACACCCGCGACTACGCCGCGTTCTGCGACACCGCATTCGGGCGCTCCACGCCGAGTCCGCCCTGACCCCACACCAGGCCGCGGCCGACCGCCCCGACCGCCTGCTGGTCACCCTGCGGCTGGCCCGTCAGGACGAGAACTGCTGGCCCGAGCTTCCCCTGATCTTCCTGGTCGACCATCAGGTAAGCCTGACAGGAGCCCGCCGCCACCTCGCGGACTGCGGTGGGTGAGGAGTGTGCAACTACGTGTCGACGACGGGCCTGGTTTGCCTGCACCACCTGGCCGGAATGGACCGCCCTCCAAAACTCCCGAGAGGCCCAGGCAATATCGAGGCGCCTTGTGACCCGGTCTGACCACAGATCGGGGCCCCTGACGGCCCATCGGGCACAGCCTTGCAAGCTGGGACTCGCACTCTTGACACGCATGTTCGCAAAAAGGACACTCAGGATTATGCTGTTGTTCCTGCTGGTCCTGGGCATCGCGCTGTTCGTGTACGCCTCTTTGCCCAGTCGACGAACCTTGCGAAGCCGTATAGATACAACCTCGATCGACATGCGGCGAGCAGACGACGGCCGGGGAAACGGAAATCCTGAGGATCCACAGATGACGTGGTTCTGGATGAACTCCTAGCCGGGGTCGGGCTTCACCCCATGCCCGAACGCGCGCATCGGCTGGTTGCGGTCGAGAGCTCCGGTCGGCGGGATCTAGACCGTGACCGGCGTGCTGACGACGGCATGTGTAAACTAGATCGGCTTGGCCCATTTTCCTTGATCGGCTTGTCGCATGTCTCCATAGTGCAGGTGGGCCAGCCGCGATGATTGTCCGGGCCACCGCGGTGTGATGTTCATCTGGGTCGGTGACATCCAGTGCGGTCGGATCTGTCGTGCACAACTCGTGCAGGATTTCGCGCATCGACTCCTCGGTTCTCGGTTGGCGGCCAGTGTTCAGGTCGGCCCTGATCGCGCCATTGACTAGTGACCCAGGATCGCCGACCTTCGTGGTGTCCGGCGCTGTCCTATCGTGTCCGGCTGTTCACGGGTAGTCGCGCTCTATGCGTGTCCCAGTTGTCGGACAGGTGGCCACGGACACGCACCTAATCACATCGAAGATTGCTTGCGTCATGGCTTGCGAGGCCCTCGGGCGCATGCTTGAGCGTGTTTCCACTGCTCTCCGTCATGCGATGAGGTTGACCTTGCGGGTAGCCGCGACGGTCATGTACTTGCGTTGGGCGTTACGGGTGTCGAGCTGGTTGAGATCGAACTATGTCCGGCTCGGTGCCGCGCATCCAAGCACCCCCGGTGACCAGGACTCACCCTGTTTGTGGCAGGTCGAAGTACGCTCCGTGGCGGCGCCACACCCCAGTGCTCGAACGTCTGGTAGCGGTGTGTGGAATCGACCACCCTTCGTCCGAGCCTCCGTGCCCAATCACGGCGCCGATGTCCCCCCATTCGGGGACGGCGATGCTACAGTTGCCCTCGCGCCGGACTAAGGCGTGGGCGACAACCAGCTGCGGCGCCTGCACGAGAAACTCCGCGAGAGCCGGAACTGCAGAAAGGGAGTGCCGACCTTGCTCATATTCTTAGAAATTGTCGGTTCCGCCTTGATTATCTTCGGTGGGATCCTTCTAGTTAAACCGGGTGTCATCACAGCCGTTGAGCGTGCGGGATTAAAAATTAGCGTACCGTCTGGACTGGTCGTCCTGGTCTTGGGGGCGGCGCTTATATTGTTCCCGATCAGTCCCTATTATCCACCTAGGAGCGAAGAGGCAAACACGGCGAATACGTCAGGCGTGCCGCCTTCTAATGTTCTGGGAGGGTCAACTATTTACACGGATGACAGTATGGCTGTATCACCCGACAAGATTAGAGTCTCAGGGTTACAGGCTATTGGTCAGCATAAACCCCCGCAAGTCAATGATTACATTACAGTCAAGTTCACACTCCAGAATGACGGGAAACAACCGGTCACGCTAGGACCTACATTTGTGGGTGCTCGCGATCCATCAAGAGGACATAGTGATTTTGGAGAAGAGAACTACAATAAGACGCTTGCGCCTGGTGACACGCTCGTCATTTCTGATTCTATTCTGGTTGCCAAGAAAGGAGTATGGGAATTTTGGCCGTGCTACACAATAGGAACTGCGTATTGTCCTGATGAATGGCGAGCTTTTCAAGTCGCTGTTGTAGAAGGCCGGCAATGATCGATCAACAATGAGGTATGATCACTCTGGGCCAGACGTCGATTGTTCGAATAATCGGCGCCAAGTGTGTTGTGGCGCTACGGTTCTGACTTGTCGGAACCCTTGGGATTCGTAGTAGGTGTGTAGAGCGGGGTTCGACGTCCAGGCGTCAAGATAAGCATGGTGTGGACGTCCCGCCGGGCCAAGGGCTCCGCATGTTTGAGCATGAACACGCCGACGCCGCGTCCTGCGGCTGCCTGATCGATGATCATGCGGTGGATGACGTAGGACCTATTCAGCTCCTGCGGGTTGCACTGTTACTTGACGATCACGGACCACCTTGCATCCCTACTTGGAAGATCGGGCAGGTCTCGTCGTAGCGGGTGCGGGTTTTCAGGCAACCGTGCAGGATGCCGACTAGCCGGTTGCCCAGCTGGCGCAGTGCGGCGTGGTGGCGCTCGCCGCGGGCCCTGGGCTGGTCGTAGTAGGCCCGAGCACCGGGGAGGCGTTGAGCGCACAGAAGGCCTGTTGGTGGAGCGCGTCGCCGAGGCGGTGGTTGCGGACGTGGCGGGCGAGCACGGTTCTCCTCTTCAGACGTACGGGTGATTGGGGGTGGTGGTGCCGGCATCGTTCTTCCGTGCCCGATCGCTATGCCAGCACCCGGGTGCCAAGGATCTGTCCGAGTCCGGGCTGGGCCAGATGATCTCAGCGTCCGGGTGTCGGCCAAAATGGGTCTCCACCTGCCCCGACAGGATGGCGATCTGGGCGTTGAAGGTACTGATCACCGCGACCGTGGCCGCCACGTCACGGCGCCAGGCCCGCGTGAGCGCACCAGCGATCCGGGCCCGAGACAAACCGGGCGCCATGGCCGGATCTGACGCGGCGGCCAGCAGCTCCACCGCATCCACCGCCGTCAGATCGGGAAATGTCGCCAGCGCGGCGAAGAAAAACTCCCGCAATGCAGCGCGCAACCGCAGCAGCTTTCGCTGCCGATCCCAGATCAGACTCTGATGCGTTCGAGCGAGCACTTTGACTCTCCACCAACGGGGTGTCCCCGGCCACCGCGCGAAGCTGATGGGCATCCATGCGCACCATATGGCCAGAGTGTGCGCATCCCCCGCATCGCTTTTCGCACCCGACGTGCAGTGCCGCTCCGGTAGCGGGCCACCCACTCAGCGCCTGGATGCGGTCGGATTCGATGAGGCAATGAAAACCGCGCTGCGGGCTGAGGAGGATCTTCTGCGGTGACGAGACCCCGGCCAACATGATCTACAGGGACACCGATGAGCACGGTACCGGTGCCCGAGTCTCCGCACGCGGTCACGGCGCGCACCCCCAATGCGCGGCTGGTGTGATACGCCCGATACGCCCCGATCGGATCTCGGTCCCAAACCGCCATGGCGGGCCTATGCATGCTTCAGGGTTACGCCGTCCGCTCCTACCTCATCAGCCCCCGCAACAACGGCGTCCGCGCCATCGACGCCATCCACACCGCTCTCAAAGACAAACCCCAGTTACCCACACCCCAACACCCTGGCACAGCAGCTCAACCCCTGAATGGACACGCCGGAGAGTGCCCGCCACCCATCCGTGGCCGAGCAGATCGAGCGGAGCCGCTATTTAGCTCACCATCCGCCGCTGAATCTGATGAAACATTCCAGTGGAAGGGTAACCTCTTCACCGGTTATCACTATCACGAAGTGAAGGCCAAGCCCGCAGAATACATCAAGTGGTCGGAGTAACGATCAAAGACCAATGGGGTTTCACCTCAGCCCGATGAGCCATGCCGTCGTTGGCTTCTGGTTCTCGGGCAAGTCCGCGAGACGGGTGCCGCCTCCTCGATCGTCGCAGGGCATCCCGGCGACGATCGAGGAGGCGGCACCTCCCCCCGGTCGCAAGCCCTCCGGAACACGGTCGGCGCTGAACAACTCTTGGCGGTTGACCAAATCGATGGCGACTTGGGAGGCGGCCCGGCGGTCGCCGGGCCCGCTTTGTCCCTTGACGACCAGCCACCAGCCGACATGGGTGATGGCGGTGAAGTCGAACCCAGCCGCAGGTCCCCGTACGAATCGGCCCTGACCAGGTTTGACGTGCAGTTTGCGTGCACAAGGGCTACACTGGCGGTGATGTTGCCCTGGACGGCAGCTAAGTGGTCGACGGCCACCGTGGACCACGATGGCACTGAGGTTTTCTTGTGGGTGACAGCGTGGACCACGACGGGGGGAGGGCTGTGGCCGTGGTGAGCTTCCTTGGGGATCGGCCGAGGCCGGCAGAGTTGTTCACACTCTCGGCTAGAGTATTTTCTCTGTATCGTAAGGTCGATCCCGCGGTGTGCGGTGGCCGTCGAGGCAGGGTCGTGCTAAGGAGAGCCCTCGAGCTGAACATCGCCGACGGTGCCGCATTCACGGTTGGGGCCGCGAGACAAAGTCATCTGCCAGCCTCACCGACTACACCCGCCTTTACCTGATCACCGCAGCGGCCTGGTCACCAACCCTGTCCAGAACTATCAGACACCACCACCTATGCCACCTTGACCCTACCAAACCCAATCTACCGCCCGCCGCGGGTGGTCGCCTCGACGTTGTCGGGGTGCTGAACCGCTAAAAACAGATGAGGACATATGTACATCGTTGGCTACATCGCAACAGTCCTGGCAGCGATCATCGTCGTTATCTTGATCGCTCTCGTAGTGTTCACGATCCCAGATATCCGCCGCTATCTGCGGATCCGCAACATGTGACCGGCCTCGGCCGCACGTCGCGGCCTTTCCATCGACGATAACTCAGCGCGACCGCTGTTCGCAGGTGATCATCATCAGCGAGCCGTCAGGGGAAGCGGTGTGACGTGACGCGCCGTCACGGGTCGATCCACACGGGGGCAGGTAGCCAGCGCTCAGTGGCACATAACGACGCCTCAGGCACGCGAACGCATGGCCGATCAGCTCACACCGGAGAGGTCACGCTTCGATCCTGGTATCGCCTACCCCGCAAAACCTCTCATGAGACACGATCCAGCCGACTGACGGAAGTCGCATGCGCTCACTACCACAATTGGTAACAGCGTGAAATATCAGCCTCCCAGACCGGCGAGCTGCTGCGCAGGTCCGTTGTCACCGCGACCGGGACCCGCTCAAGACCGCTAACGCCGATTTGGTGAACGTTGTGCTGGCCAGCCGCCACGCCGAGCTAGTTTCCTCCGGCTTGCGCGGCAACGGTACGTGCGCAGATTACCACCGAGACCACTTCATACCGAGCTGCAGCCGTCACCTCCCGTGCGCACCTAATGTCATCAAGGGACGTTGCCTCCCAAAGTGAACATGAGGGATCCGGCAGTTGACGCGAAGATTGCGGCAATAAAGTAAATCCACTCACGGTAACATGTAGGTGAAACTATCACCCGTACGGGTAGCCTAGTTGGCTCGATTGAGCTAAAATTATTATGAAAAGTGCTGCTTTGTCCCGGATCGCGATCGGAGGTATGTCTTCGATCGAGCTATCAAGATCAACCCACTGTGGCGCACCCCGCGAAGGATCATTGGAAGGCGAGCCCGTTCCAGGTGTTCTCCATGTTCGTTCATCGGGGACCTCGGAACGCAGGTTGCGCAAGCGTTCTGTAATGAGGCGATGACTAAACGTACGGGTGCCGCCTCATGCCCAACTCACACCTCGGGACATGAGAGGACAACCAATGGGAGCTATCATCCAGACGCTGACGCTGGCGATTATCCTCCTAATCGTAGGATTGGTCTTCACGAGCATCGGGCTTGCTGGTCTTATGTGGAGAGCTGGACGTGACCGGCGAAGGATAGAACAAGCGCAGAAAGCAATGACATCGGGTGAACTCGTTCAACCGTCGCACTCGCTCACTGTTGCCGCCGATGGTCACGGTGCGGGTCCGGTGACCGGGGCCCGCACCGCTGACTGATCCCTACCGTGCGACAGCGCACCGCGTGCGTTGGATCGGCTGTGCTGGCCTGGCCCAGTGCCCGACCATGGCCTATGACCAGGCCGGGCATCAGTGCTTCGCCGGGTCGGGAAGTTGCCCTCGGCGTGCGGCGCTGGGACATGGGGACTCCGACGTTGAGCCGCAGGTAACCCCGCTCTGTGAGCTTCTCCCGGCTGATGTCCGCCACTCCTGGGGCGGTCCATTTGCGGTTGCCAGAGTGTGGACTATCCTTGCAAAGGCCGGGTACCGGTCGAAAACCCTCCGTGACGAGACGGTTTCAAGTTGGTGAATCCGCAGTTCAGTGACAGTGTGCTGCTGGTCTCAACGTATGCACTTGCAAACGTAGGTGTTCCAGGAACCTGGCAGCGCATATGCTCCGGTGTCGGTGACGGATTGCTGAGTTCGATGAACCGTCACTCTCCAAACTGGTCCGGGAAAGAGCGAAGGTGGCAGTGACATGGCCGCGGCTCCTCGACGGGCCGGCGGGTGAAGTGCCGCCGGCCCGTCGAGGAGCCGCGGTCGGGGCGGACCCGGTAGCCGAGGCGTTCCGGGCGTGGATGCAGACCTGCATGCGATCCGGGTGGGTCGCGGTGACTGATGCCGAGGTCGTCGGAGTCACCGCGGCCAGCGGGCGGGTCACCGCAGAGCTGGTGCGGGCGCTGTGGCCCGTGCCTGCCTACCGGGCCGCGGCCATGGACGGCATCGCGGTGCACGCCGCCGGCACGAGCACCGCGATACCGCAGCGGCCCGCTCGGCTGCCACGCGGAGAATTCGATCTCATCGACACCGGCGATCCGATGCCCGACGAGTTCGATGCCGTGATCATGCGTGAGCACGTTCTGCTCGGTACCGACGGCAGCGCCGAGATCGGCACCTCGGTCGCCCCGGGCCGTCACGTGCGGTCTGTCGGCGAGGACATCCAGGTGGGGGAGATGGTGCTGCCGGCTGGCCATCGCATCCGGCCGGTCGACGTCGCCGCGTTGGCCGCCGCGGGCCACCGCACGGTCCGTGTCCGGCGCCGGCCGGTGGTGGCAATCCTGCCGACCGGGGACGAGGTGCGTCCGTTCGGCGACGTCCTCGCGCCCGGCGAGGTGCTCGATACGAACTCGCTGATGCTGGCCGGGATGGCCGAGGAGGCCGGTGGCGACGTCCTGCGGATGCCGATCGCGCCGGACCAGCCGGATCAGCTCACCGCCGCCGTGGCGCAGGCGGCGCATCGCGCCGATGTCGTGCTGGTGATCGCTGGTTCGAGTGTCGGCCGTGACGACCACACTCCCGCAGTCGTGCGTCGCCTCGGCCGCGTCGCCGTGCACGGCGTCGCGATGCGGCCCGGGCATCCGGTCCTGCTCGGGATGCTGTCCGGTAACCATCCGGTTCCGGTGGTCGGGGTGCCGGGTTACCCGGCCTCGGCAGAGCGCGCGTTCGTGTGCTTCGTCGCGCCCCTCCTCCGGAGCATGCTGAAACTGGGCGGATCGGCAGGGCAGGCTGGAGTGCCGGCCCGGCTGGGCTGTGCCGTGACCTCGGCCGAGCATCTGGACGAGTACGTGCGGCTGCGGCTTGCGCGCATCGTCGACCCGCGTACCGCCCGGGAGACTCTGGTGGCCACCCCGCTGCGGCGTGGAGCCGGCGCGCTGAACGCGCTCGTTCAGACCGAGGCGATGTTGCGAATCCCCATCGGGACTGCTGGTTTCGCCACGGGCGCTGAGGTGCGAGCCGTCCCGATCGTGGGCGCCGCGTTCCCCGCAATGACCACTATGATCAGCGGTCTGTGTTCGCCTGCGACGGACGTCCTGGTCGAGCTGTGCCACCATGGGATAGCTCGCGGATCGGTGCACTGGACGGAGTCCGGTGCCCGGGATGCGTGCGAGGCACTGGCGACCGGTCTGTGCCACGGGGCGGCGCTGGCCCTGGACCACCGCGCTGAGGCAGACCCCATAGCCGCACTCATCGCGCGTGTCGGTGCGGTCACGGTCCTCGAAATCGCCCGAACGAGTTCGACAAGCGAGGTGCTCGTCCTGCCGGGCCGGGTTTTCGACAGCCCGCCGATCGTGGCCTTGCGGACGGTCTTGCGATCACCAGATTTCCGGTGCAGGCTCCTGGGTTGCGACGGTTATTCGAAGATAGGCGGGAGCCGGAGCCGGTAAGACTCGGAATGGGGATCTGCGGGCTCTACCGCCGAGCAGTATCAGCGGGCGACTTGTAGCTTACCGAAGAGAGCTTCCTTCTCTTCAGCCGGCCCAGCCGCGAAGTACAGGGCGTCTGCGTCGCCGAGGCTTTCCCCGTTGCCGAACAGGATGTTCCAGATGCCGTCGATACCTACCGGTGATCCCTGTTCGTCGCGCAGGTAGTCGACGAATTTACCGGTGGCGTCGTCGAACGCCGCGATCCTCCCGGCGCCGCCGAAATTGCCCACCAGGATCTTACCGCCCATCGGGCCGAAGCTCGCCGGAGCCACCGCAACCCCCCACGGAGCGTCCAGCCTGCCGTCGTCTCCGAATACCCGGACTAATGCGCCTGCGCTGGTGAACTCGGCGAGTTTGCCCTTGTCCGGGTGACTCCCGGTGGCTTTTTCCTGCTCCTTGTTCAGGGAGTCTTCCTCGCCGGCGTCGAACGCCGGGCCGCCGGGTTCCGGCTTGTCGGGTGCCTTGGAGATCGCATAGGAGACGAAGACCCGGTCACCGACGGTGGTGATGTTCCACGGAACCGGGTCACCCGGCGTGGCCTTCTTGCCCTTGGCCTGGTCGGTTGGGTCAGCGGCGGCGCCGGTGGCGAACGGGTTGGCGAAGCCCTGGGTCGGTACCAATTTCCAGTTCTTGTCGAATTGGCGGATCTGCGGATCAGAACCGAAATCGGCGGCCCACAGGGTGTCGAAGCGATCCTGCCTGATCGCCAACCCAAAGAATTTCATGCCCTGGGGGTCCCCGTTGAACACCTCCTGGCTCGGCCCGTCCACCCGCACGACCTTGCCGTCTGGTCCGCGTTCACCCCATGCGGCGATGCGCCCGGAGTCGGTGGCGAAGATGAACCGCGCCGAGCCCCCCAGCATGACCGTGCGCCCATCGACCTGCGCTGGTTGGTTGGTCACGACGAACTTGTCCGAGTTGATATCGGCGCCGTTGAAGACCACCCCGGTGGCCTTGCCGACGCTCGTGGTGTCCGTCTTGATGTCGGTGCCCGGGATCGTCACCGCCTTGAGCGGATCCTGGTGCAGTTCCCGCATCTTCTGGTCGCTAGCCGCACCGACGTCGCCGACGAACTCATAGGACGCGTTACCGGCGGCGACCCAGAAATGCCCGCCCGCGCCCTTGGGGCGGATCGCGACACCCCACGCGTTCACCATCTCCGGCATGGTGAAACGCGCCTTGTACGCCTCGGAGTTAGCCGCCAGGTTGACTTGACGGTAGTGGTTGTCCGGCGGCGGCGTCCCGCCAGAGGTAGCGCCGGTGCTGCTGCACGCGGCTACACCGACGAGGGCGAGACACGCAACGCCACGACGAACCAACCCGACAGCATGTCCACCCAGGTGCATAGATAGCTCCCAAATCAGGCAAACCAACCCCCGGGCAGGTAAGGGTAGGCTTTCTTTTCGAGGAGATCAAGGGTGCGCGGCTTGCAGCGGCCGGCGGAGGGCATCAGCGATTCTCACCTGCGTCGTCAGCGCTGCGCCGGAAGAGTGATGGGTCTGGAACTGTGCTCGGAGAGCTGTATTCTTCCCCAGTTCCACTACCCTGAGGAGATCTCTGGTGACCCACGATGACCGCTCGGCGTCGTAGGAAGTCGGGCTCCGGGCCCTCCGCCACGGCCTTGATCGCCTGGGTCGGTGGAGCGCAGACAGAAGCTCGAGGCCCCGACCGGCACGTCGGTCTCCATGATCCACGGTGAGTCTCCCGGCCGGGTTGCCGGCGGCCGTGCTGTCCTGGTCGGGCGAGCCTGCGGTCTTGCGGCGGGAACCCTGCTCGCCTGTGGCTCCGTGCTGGCCGGTGCCACCCACGTTGGTGATGGCTCACTCGTGGGAGACAGTGCGCCCCTGCTCAGTCACAGCCCGTTCGCCTCGGGTAGCGGTTCTGGCACTCTCAGCGAGGCTCAGGGGCAGGTGCCTGCCGAGCGCACGCCTGCCGCTCCGGAGTCGGTCAGCGCCCAGGCAGTCGTCGAGTCGAGCCCGGGTCTTCATCCGCGGCTGGGGCAGGTGCACCGGAACACCCCAGTCTCTGTGGACCCGCTGGCCGCACCCCGTCGGCAGTCGCCTACGGCACCCCGACCGTGGAGTTCCCCTCCACCGGCTACCGGCCATGCTCCGACTGGCCCGATCGCACCTGTCAGCCCGGTGCTGGATCCCGCCGCCCAGGGGGTAGGTCGGGTCGCTCCGGTGGGTGGGGTGCTGACACCGGCCAACCCGGCACCGGCCAACCCGGCACCGGCCAACCCGCGTGATGAGCGGACAAACCCCTCCCCAATCGTGACTGTCACGCCGCACCTGGACAAGGTGACCCAACCGGCGAGGGCGATGCTCACCTCGTTGCTGCCAGCAGGTTGACGCCACCTCCACGGCTTACCCGCCGTGATAGGAGGGTGCGGCTTTCCAGCCAGCCCTAGCGTCGCGCCGACACGAGCACGGCCTGATCATAGATACCCGGCCTGATCATAGATACTCTGATGACGTCGAGTATCGAATACATCGAACGCCTCCCGGATTCTCGTGCTGCGAGCGTCGCGCCGGCAGCAGGCAGGTGGTGGCGTGCCGCCGCGTCTGCGCGACGGTGTGCCCTCCACAGCGCCCGTTAAGCGATGCGGAAATCGTTCGAAGGCTCGTTGTGGGGGTAATCACAGGGTACCCATCATCCCTTGAAAGCGGCTGGGTAGTCCCTGGATAGGATCAACAACCGATCAGACCCGTATCGCAAAGGAGCTCTCGTGGTCGCGTCCGTCCGCCCTGTCCAGCCCGCCCTGCGCGTGATGGTGCGGGTCGGCACGACCGTTGGGCAGGCCCTGCGCGCCGGGGGGGCTCCCGGCACCGGACCAGACGCCACCGTCGTGGCTCGGGACTCGCAGGGTGTCCTGCGCGACCTGGCCTGGGCACCTGACAGCGAGACCGAGGTCGAGGCCGTTGCAGCAAGCAGTCCGGAGGGGCGCAGTGTCATCCGGCACTCGTGTGCGCACGTCCTCGCTCAAGCTGTGCAGCAGCACTTTCCCGGCGCCAAGCTGGGTATCGGTCCTCCGGTGGCCGACGGTTTCTATTACGACTTCGACGTCGACCGGCCCTTCACTCCTGATGACCTTGCGATCCTCGAAAAGACCATGCGCAAGATCATCAAAGCCGGTCAGCGATTCTCTCGCCGCGTGCTGGGCTCGACGAGCGAGGCCAAGCGCGAACTGGCCGCCGAGCCGTACAAGCTCGAGCTCGTCGACCTCAAAGGGTCCACCTCGAACGTCAGCGTCGATCCTGACGAGGTCATGGAGGTCGGGGCGGGGGAGCTGACCATCTACGACAACGTCCACCCGCACACCGGCGAGACCATCTGGGGCGACTTGTGCCGCGGCCCGCATGTGCCGACGACCAAGCACATCCCGGCGTTCCGGCTGCTGCGGACCGCGGCCGCCTACTGGCGGGGTAGCGAGCGCAACCCGCAGCTGCAGCGGATCTATGGCACCGCGTGGGAGTCGGCCGAGGCGCTGGAGCGACATCTGGAGTTACTCGCCGAGGCGCAGCGGCGCGATCACCGCAAGCTCGGCGTCGAGCTGGACCTGTTCAGCTTCCCCGACGAGATCGGCTCCGGACTGCCGGTGTTCCATCCCCGGGGCGGCACCGTGCGCCGGGTGATGGAGGACTACTCACGCCGCCGGCACGAGGAGGCGGGCTACGAGTTCGTCAACTCACCACACATCACCAAGGCACAGCTGTTCGAGACCTCCGGGCACCTGGACTGGTACGCCGATGCCATGTTCCCCCCGATGCACCTCGACGAGGAGTCGGCCGAGGACGGCACGGTACGCAAGCCCGGCCAGGACTACTACCTCAAGCCGATGAACTGCCCGTTCCACAACCTGATCTACCGCTCTCGGGGGCGGTCCTACCGGGAACTGCCACTGCGGCTGTTCGAGTTCGGGTCGGTGTATCGCTACGAGAAATCCGGCGTGGTGCACGGCCTGACCCGGGTGCGCGGGATGACCCAGGACGACGCCCACATCTACTGCATGCCCGAGCAACTGCAGGGCGAGATCCGCTCGCTGCTCAGTTTCGTGCTCGACCTGCTCCGCGACTTCGGGCTGGACGACTTCTACCTGGAGCTGTCCACCCGCAACGACGAGAAGTATGTCGGCACCGACGAGCAGTGGGCGGAGGCGACCGAAGCGCTGCTCCAGGCCGCCGAGGCCAGCGGCCTGGAGCTGGTGCTTGATCCCGGTGGGGCGGCCTTCTACGCACCCAAGATCTCGGTGCAGGCCAAGGACGCACTGGGACGCACCTGGCAGCTGTCCACCATCCAGGTCGACTTCCAGGAGCCTGACCTCTTCGCGTTGGAGTACACCGCCTCGGACGGTTCCCGGCGGCAGCCCTACATGATCCACCGGGCACTGTTCGGGTCGATCGAGCGGTTCTTCGGGGTGCTCATCGAGCACTACGCGGGCGCGTTCCCTGCCTGGTTGGCGCCGGTGCAGGTGGTCGGGATCCCGATCGCGGACGAGCATGTCGAGCACCTGCAGCAGGTGGCCAAGGCGCTGCGGGCGCGGGGGATCCGAGTCGAGGTGGATGCCTCCGACGAGCGGATGCAGAAGAAGATCCGGACCCATACCACGCAGAAAGTACCCTTCCTGCTGCTCGCCGGGGGCAAGGACGTCGAGGCAGGCGCGGTGTCCTTCCGGTTCCGCGACGGCACCCAGATCAACGGCGTAGGAGTGGGAGAGGCCGTCAGCGCCATCACCGGCTGGGTGGCACGACGGGAGAACCGCTCGCCCAGCGCGGCAGAGCTGCCGATAGGAGAGTAGGCGGAGTGATGACCGCCAACCTACCTTGCTGCGCCATCTCGACCCCATGGGCGGAGGTGGAGTGATGATCGCCGAAGCTCAGGACGGGGTCGGAGCGCCGGACGCGTTGCAGCGGCTGTGGACGCCACATCGGATGGCCTACATCAAGCGCGGAGACACGTCCGGTCCCGCGGGCGGTGGTGGACGGTGTCCGTTCTGCCGGATCATCACCATGGACGATGTCGAGGGTCTGGTGATCGCCCGAGGCGGCACGGTCTATGCGGTGCTCAACCTCTATCCATACAACCCGGGCCACCTGATGGTGGTGCCATACCGGCATGTCGCGGATTATCCGGACCTGACCATCCAGGAGACGACAGAGCTGGCCGCCTTCACCCAGCGGGCCATGCTGGCCAGCCGTCGAGCGGCCGCGCCGCACGGCTTCAACATCGGCATCAATCAAGGCTCAGTCGCCGGCGCCGGCATCGCTGCGCACCTACACCAGCACGTGGTCCCCCGGTGGGGCGGGGACGCGAACTTCATGCCGGTCGTCGGCGGAACCAAGGTGCTACCGCAGCTGCTGGCCGAGACCCACGCGCTTTTGGTGGACGCATGGAAAGAGTTGTCCTGAACGCGGCCCTGAATGCCCCAGCGAACGGCCCAGAAAACGGCCGAGCGAACGGCGCTGAGGTTCTCCGGTTGCGGCGTCGTGTCGCCGCCACCAGCGCTCACACACCGCACTGGAGACGTCGGCTCTTGGTCTGTGGCCGATTAGTGTTTCTCGGGTCGGCCTTAGGACTCCTGGTCTGGCGCGTTGCCGGCGACGGGGTGGGCGCTCTGGGCGCGGCGCGAAAGATCGGCTTGGCGGCGGTTTTCGGGTCGTTCCTGGCTGCTGCTGCGGGTATGGGCGCCTCCGGACTGGCCTGGCGCAGCTTGCTGCGCGGACTGGATGCCCCGTTGGGTCTGCCGGCCGCGGCCCGGGTGTTCTTCACCGGTCAGATCGGCAAGTACATCCCGGGAACGGTGTGGGCCTATGTGGCGCACGCCAGACTGGGTCGCGAATACGGGGTCCCGGCGTCGCGGACCACAGCGGCATCGGTGCTGTTCGTGGTGGCACACACTGCCACCGGAGCGGTGGTAGCCGGTTTGGTGCTGCCCTTCGCTTCTGGCGAGGTGTCCGAGCGTTTCGGCTGGATCGCAGCGTTGGCACCGCTGTTGCTGGCCAGCTTGCACCCGCGGCTGGTGTTGCCGGTGCTGCGGCTGGTACACCGCGTGTTAGGTCGGGGCAGCCCGCCTCAGCGGGTTTGCGGACCGGCGGTGTTACGGGCACTGGGCTGGCTCGCGGTGACCTGGATGGGCTACGGCATGAGCATGCTGTTGCTGCTCAGGCCGGTCGCGCGGGCCGATACCCACGAGTTGTTGCCCCCGGTCGCGGTGGGTGGGTTTGCGTTGGCCTGGACGGTCGGTTTCATCGCTGCCGGTGTGCTGGTGGTGGCCCCTGCCGGGTTGGGAGTGCGCGAGGTCGCGCTGCTGATGGTGCTCGGTCCGGTCGTCGCAGGCAGTGGCGCGGTCGCCGCTGTGGTGCTGCTGTCCCGGATGGTGCACACTCTCAGCGACGGAGCCTGGGCACTCGTCGGTATCGGCTTGCGGGCCCCCCAGCGTTGCACCAGCGCCGGCGATCCCCAACCCGTTCCCCGATAGCGGTCCTCGCGCGATGCTCAACATCTTCGCCCGTGCGTCGATCTCCCGGTTCGTGGATCCGGTGGGTTGCTGGCTGCTCCGGACCGGTATCGGCCCCGACGCCATCACGTTCATCGGCGCGACGGGGACGGTGGCCTCGGCGTTGTGGTTCTTCCCCCGCGGCCAGCTGCTGGCGGGCACCATCGGGGTGACGGTGTTCGTGCTGTTCGACCTACTCGACGGAGCTGTCGCGCGGGCCCGCGGGCACGGCACCCCGTTCGGCACCGTGCTCGACGCCACCTGCGACCGGATCGCCGACGGTGCGCTGTTCGCTGCGCTGACCTGGTGGTGCTTCGGGGTCGGAGACGATCGACCGCTGGCGGTGGCAGCACTGTTCTGCCTGGTGAGTGCCCAAGTCATCTCCTACATCAAGGCTCGGGCAGAAGCCACTGGGCTGTCCGCGGACGGCGGAATGGTGGAGCGGGCGGAGCGGTTCATCATCACGTTGGTGGGGGCTGGGTTGACCGGGCTCGGGGTGCCTTTCGCGCTGGAGGTCGCGCTGTGGTTGCTCGCCGGGTTACAGCTGGTGACGGTGACACAACGGATGCTCTCCGTGCGGCGCAGCGCCAGAGAAGGGAAGCAAGGTTGACCAGGCTCACTGACGTCGGATACGCGGCCGGATGGCAACTGCTCCGCTTTGCGCCTGAACAACTGACCACGCGGGCGTTTCGAGCTGGTGCCGATCTGGCCGCGCGGCGGGATGGCGCCGGTGCCCGCCAGCTGCGCCGAAACCTGGCCCGGGTGGTGCCCCATGCCAGCCCGGTGGAACTCGAAGCGCTGGTCCGCGACGGACTGCGCTCCTATGCCCGGTACTGGCAGGAGATCTTCATGCTGCCGTCGACCGACCACGCCGCACTGGTAGATCGGCTGGATGGCGCGATGGAGGGGACGGAGTACCTGGACGACGCGCTGGCCAGGGGCCGCGGGGTGGTGGTGGTGTTGCCACACAGCGGCAACTGGGATATGGCCGGGTTGTGGTTCGTCGCTCATCACGGAGTCTTCAGCACCGTTGTCGAGCGCTTGGCGCCGGAGGCGCTCTACCAGCGTTTTGTCGACTATCGTGCCGCGCTGGGCTTCGACATCGTCCCGCTGACGGGAGCGGGTAGTCCAACCCCGCGCCTGCTACGTCGGCTACGCGCGGGCGGAGTGGTATGCCTGCTGGCCGACCGGGATCTCACTGGTGCCGGTGTGGCCGTGGAATTCTTCGGCGGCGCCGCCCGGATGCCGCTGGGACCGGCCCGGCTGGCCGTGGCTACCGGCGCTACGCTGCTGGTGGTCGGCTGCTGGTTCACCCCTGACGGTTGGGGCATTCGCTTCCACCCGCCGGTACCCGTGCCGGACCGATCGGCTGTGATGCAGGCCACCCGGACGGTGGCGGACTGCTTTGCTACCGACATCGCGGCGCACCCGCAGGACTGGCACATGCTCCAGCCCTTGTGGATCGAGGACCTGCCCGCCACACCGCAGCGTGACGCGAGATAGTGGGACCTTGTTACGGATCGGGATGGTTTGCCCGTATTCCCTCGCCTCACCCGGTGGGGTTCAGGCGCATGTGCTGGGTTTGGCCAAGGGCCTGCGCGACCTGGGCCACCAGGTGGAGGTGCTCGCTCCGGCTCGGGTGGACAACTCGGACAGCCCGTTGCCGGAGTTCGTCACGGCGGCGGGTCGCGCTGTAGGGGTGCCCTACAACGGATCGGTGGCCCCGCTGGCTTTCGGCCCGGTCGCTGTCAACCGGGCTCGGCGCTGGCTACGTGACTACGACTTCGATCTGCTGCACCTGCACGAGCCCACCGCACCGAGCCTGTCGTTGATCGCCCTGGCGCTGGCTGATCGGCCCGTCGTGGCGACCTTCCACTTCGCCACCGCTCGGTCCTGGGCGCTGGCGGCGGCGCATGGTCTGCTCCAGCCCACGATGGAGAAGATCACCGCGAGGATCGCGGTGTCCTCGCTGGCCCGGCGGGTGCAGGTGGAATACCTCGGCGGGGACGCCGTGGAGATCCCCAACGGGGTCGACGTGTCGCATTTCGCCGGGGCGCGACCGCTGCCCGGGTTCCCGCGGACTGGCGGCACGGTCGGTTTCGTGGGCCGTTTCGGTGAGCCCCGTAAGGGCATGTTGGTGTTGCTGGCGGCGCTGCGGACAGTGGCCCGAACGTGGCCGGACCTGCGTCTGCTGGTGGTCGGCCACGGGGACGCCGCGGCATTGCTGCGCGCTGCAGGCCCGGCGTTGGCGTCCCGGATCCGAATGCTGGGTGCGGTGAGCGACGAGGGTAAGGCAGCACTGCTGGCGAGCGTGGACGTGCTGTGCGTCCCCGCTACTGGCGGGGAGAGCTTTGGCATTGTGCTCACCGAAGCGATGGCCGCCGGCACCCCCGTGGTGGCCAGCGACCTCGATGCCTTCCGACTCGTGCTCGACGGTGGGCAGGCTGGTGTGCTGGTCCCCGTCGGATCGCCGGTCGCGTTGTCCGAGGCGCTCGATGACCTACTCGGTGATCCCGAAAGGCGCGCCGCGCTAGCTGCCGCAGGGCGTCGGCGGGTGGCGATGTGGGACTGGCCGGTGGTAACACGGCGGGTGTTGCAGGTCTACGAGACGGCGGTGGCCGCTGACCCACGCCGGCTCGCATCCGGACCTGGCGCTGGGCCCCACCGGTACCGGTCTGGCTAGGGTCGTGCGATGCGAGTTGCCCGGGTGGCGGTGACCGCCGGGCTGCTGGTCGCCGCGGCGGGTGGGGTGGGTGCGATTCGCGCGGCTACCCGGTTGGATCGGTTGCATGTGCGGACTGACGCGGCGTGGGCCGCTCTGGATGCCGCGCTGTGTCGCCGAGCCGCTGCGATCAAGGGTCTCGGTGGGGGCCTTGCGCTGCATCGTGCCGTCGATGCGGCGCTGCAGGTCGGGTCGGCCTCGGTACGTCGACCTGGGTCAGCCGTCCGTGAGGAGATCGAGAACGAACTGAGCCAACTGCTCGCGGTAGTAGACCGCCGGGGGATCGAACCCGCCGATGTGGACCGGCTGGCCGACTCGGAGCAGCGGGTGTTGATTGCCCGGCGGGTCTACAACGACGCGGTGCGCGACACCCTGACGCTGCGCTCGCACCGCATGGTGCGCTGGCTGCGGCTGGCCGGTACCGCCGCAGCACCGCGCTATTTCGACATCGCTGAGCCCGCTTCGCCCAGCTACGGACTCGCGCTGGACGGCGCCGGGGCATAGCGGGAGAAACGTCGGGTGAACACGGCAGTGCCCGACGTCAGTCCGCGCAAGTCGACGGCGTAGCGGAGCAACTCGGCTGCGGGCACCTCGGCGCGGACCAGCATGCAGCCGGCCTGTGCGGTCTCGGTGCCCAGCACCCGGCCTCGGCGGCTGGACAGGTCGCCCAGCACGGTGCCCAGGTGGTCCTCGGGCATCCGCACCTCCACGTCGTCCAGCGGCTCCAGCGTGGCCACGATGCCCTTCTCCGCGGCGTCCTTGAGCGCCAGCGACCCCGCGATCTGGAAGGCCGCGTCGGAGGAGTCCACGCTGTGCGCCTTACCGTCGACGAGCGTGACCCGGACGTCCACCAGCGGGAAACCGCTGCCAAGACCTCGTTCCATCTGCGCCCGGACGCCTTTCTCCACGCTCGGGATGAACTGGTGCGGGACCGCTCCGCCAACCACCTTGTCCACGAACTCGAACCCGGCACCACGGGGCAGCGGCTCCACCTCGATGTCGCATACCGCGTACTGGCCATGCCCCCCGGACTGCTTGACGTGCCGCCCGTGGCCCTTACTGGGGCCGGCGAAGGTCTCCCGCAGTGGCACCATCACCGGTTGGGTGTCCACGTCGGCGCCCGCGGCGCGCAGCCGGGACAACACGACGTCGGCGTGCGCCTCGCCGGTGCACCACAGCACCATCTGGTGGGTCTCGGCGTTGCGTTCCAGCCGTAACGTCGGATCCGCGGCGACCAACCGACCCAGCCCCCGGGCCAGCGCGTCTTCGTCACTACGGCTGCGGCCCACCACCGCTACCGGCAGCAGCGGCTCCGGCATCGTCCACGGAGCCATCAGCAGGGGATCGTCGGGTGACGACAGGGTGTCCCCGGTCTCGGCGGACACCACCTTGGTCACCGCGCAGAGATCGCCGGCCACGCACTGCGGTACTTCGCTCAGTGTGCCACCCAGCGGGGTGTAGACGTGCGCTACTCGCTCGTCGACGTCGTGGTCGGCGTGCCCGCGGTCGGTCAGCCCGTGCCCGGAGACGTGCACGGGGCGATCCGGGTGCAACGTTCCGGAGAACACCCGCACCAGTGATACCCGGCCCTGGTACGGGTCGACGGTGGTGCGTACCACCGTTGCAACCAGTGGTGCGGTGGGGTCGACGTCCACCGCGGGGTGCGCCGAGCCGTCGGGGCGGCACACCGGGGGAGGAGTGTGCCTGCTCGGAGCAGGAAAGGCGCCGGTGAGCACCTCGAGGAGTTCGGCGAGCCCCACCCCGGTGCTGGCGCAGGCCGGGATCACCGGGTAGAACGAGCCGCGGGTGACGGCGGTCTCCAGGTCGTCGACCAGCACACCGATGTCGAGTTCGGCATCATCGAGATAGCGCTCCATCAGGGATTCGTCCTCGCTCTCCGCGATGATCCCTTCGATGAGCTCGTTGCGGGCCACGGTGAGCTCGTCGGTATCCAGGGGGCCCTCCGGCCCGCTGTGCGCCCTTTCCACCGGTGGGTATCCATTGCGGTAGTCGAACAGTCGCTGCGACAGCAGCCCCACCAGACCGGTCACTGCGCCGGCCCCGTCGCGCACCGGCAGGTACAGGGGCAACACCCCGTCGCCGAAGGCCGCCTGGCATGCGGTGGTCACCCCGTCGAGGTCGGCCCGTGGGTGATCCAGCCGGCTCACCACCACTGCCCGGGGCATCCCGACCGCGGCGCACTCCTGCCACAACCCGACCGTGGCGGGGTCGACTCCCTCCCCTGACGAGATCACGAACAGTGCGGCGTCGGCCGCCCGCAGCCCCGCCCGCAGCTCGCCCACGAAGTCGGCATAGCCGGGGGTGTCGACTAAGTTGATCTTGATATCGGCGTGCTGCAGAGGTGCGATGGCCAGCGTCACCGACCGTTGTTGGCGCACCGCGGCAGGGTCGTGGTCGCACACCGTGGTGCCGTCCGCGATCGTGCCCTGGCGGCTGATCACACCAGTGGCCGCCAGCAGCGCCTCTGCCAATGTGGTCTTCCCTGCCCCGGACGGCCCGACCAGGGCCACATTGCGGATCCGCGACGGGTCCTGCGTCGCTACCGCATAATCAGCACGTTCACCATTCCCTTTTGCGCCCATGAACCCCACCCTCAGCCGTGCGGATCGTGTGGTTGATCTCACACCGGTGCGGCGGTCGAGGCAACCCCCTGGCAGGCTTCGCTCGCGACGTGGTCAGCGAGCCGACGTAGGATCGAGTACCGGTATCCGGTGCGTTTTCCGTGCCTTGCCCTGTACCGCTGCCCTGAGGAGCGAACCGTCGTGCCCGCCGAGAACAGCAATATCGAGCGCCAGATCGGCACCGCACGGGTCAAACGCGGGATGGCCGGGATGCTGAAGGGCGGTGTGATCATGGATGTGGTCACGCCGGAACAGGCCAGAATCGCCGAGGACGCCGGCGCGGTGGCCGTGATGGCGTTGGAGCGTGTCCCTGCCGATATCCGCGCGCAGGGTGGCGTGGCCCGGATGAGTGATCCGGACATGATCACCAGGATCATGGACGCGGTATCCATCCCGGTGATGGCCAAGGCCCGCATCGGCCACTTCGTCGAGGCGCAGGTTCTGCAGGCGATCGGCGTCGACTATGTCGACGAGTCTGAGGTGCTCACCCCGGCCGATGAGACCCATCACATCGACAAGTTCGCCTTCACCGTGCCATTCGTGTGTGGGGCTACGAACCTGGGGGAGGCGTTGCGCCGGATCTCCGAGGGTGCCGCCATGATCCGCTCCAAAGGTGAAGCCGGGACCGGCAATGTGGTCGAGGCGACCCGGCACATGCGCGCGATTCGGGCCGGCATCCGCTCCCTGACCACGGTGCATCCCGAGGAATTGTTCGCGGCGGCCAAGGAACTGGCCGCCCCGCTGGAGCTGGTCCGCGAGGTCGCCGCGGTCGGTTCGTTACCGGTGGTGCTGTTCACCGCCGGTGGTATCGCCACTCCAGCCGACGCGGCGATGATGATGCAGCTTGGTGCCGAGGGAGTGTTCGTCGGCTCGGGGATCTTCAAGTCGGGTGACCCGGCTAAGCGCGCGGAGGCGATCGTCAAGGCGACCACGTTCCACGACGACCCGGAGATGGTCGCCAAGGTGTCCCGAGGGTTGGGCGAACCGATGGTGGGGATCGACCTTGACAATCCACCCAATGGGCAGCGGCTGGCCCAGCGCGGCTGGTGACGCTCGGGGACGGTGTGGCCGACGTTGAGGCGCTGCTCGTCTCAGCGACTGCAGGCGCGCTGCTGTGCACCCCAGGCCCGGAGGGTGGGGCTGCTCGAAGCTCCCGGATCAGCCGCGGCACCGTGTTGGTGCATGCCGACCTGCACAATCACACCCTGCTGTCCGACGGTGACGGCGACCCGGAAGCGGCGTTTCCCTCAATGCGCGCCGCGGGACTGGACGTCGCGGCACTGACCGATCACGCAGTCCGTGGCGCCGCGGTGGAAGGCACCGGCGCGGGGGGTACGCCGTGGATCGGGTTGGACCGGGCCGGCTGGCGGCGCACCGGGAAGCTCGCCGATGCCCACGACCGGCCGGGTGAGTTCACCGCGATCCGCGGTTTCGAATGGTCGCATCCGCATTGGGGACACGTCAACGCGTGGTTCACCGAGGAGTTCACCGACGTCGCGACACACGGGGCGATGGGAGAGCTGTACTCATGGTTGACTCAGTCCGGCCGGGAAAACGGTGATCGTGCCATTGGGGGGCTAGCCGGTTTCAACCATCCCGGCCGGGAGGACGGCCGGTTCGCCGGCTTCCGCTACACGGCCGCAGCCGCCGAGCAGATGGTCAGCTTGGAGATGTTCAACCGCACCGACGACTACCTGTTCCAGGGCGTCGCGGCGGGCGGCACCTCGCCCTTGGTCGACTGCCTGAATGCCGGCTGGCGAACCGGGCTGCTCGGAGTCAGTGACGAGCACAGCGCCAAGTGGGGCTTGCAACCCGGTACGGGACGCGCTGGGCTATGGGTGACCGAGCACAGCCGGCTCGGGGTCGCCGAGGCATTGCGGGCCCGGAGGTTCTTCGCCACCCGGGTCGCCGGGCTGCGGGTGGACGCCACCGCCGGTGGGATGCGGATGGGCTCGGTGTTGCGCCACGGTGAGGGGCCCGTTGAGTTCGTGGTCGACGTCGACTGCGGGCCGTCCTGGACCGGACGCACGCTGGAGGTACAAGTGCTGCGCCCGGACGCCCCGGTACCCGCAGTGGCTGACATGGCCGACGTGCGCTGCGGTGACGTCGCACGCTTCACGGTACCGATGAGCACCGAGGACGGCCCCTGGGTGGTGCTGCGCCTAGCCGACCCGCACGGTCGCAACGACACGCCAGGCCCACCCGAACACCCCGCAAACAACCACGCGATCGCTTACACCAGCCCCTGGTTCCTCGACCCCGGGACTGGTTGCGACAAGGCGACGCCGCAGAGGGTAAGCCGGCATGAACCGGCATGAAAACAGCGGCCTAGTCTGGACCTTGTGACCGAGAACGCCCCGCTGGTAGGGGTGCTCGCGCTGCAGGGTGACGTGCGGGAGCACCGGCGCGCGCTGGCCGGATGCGGGGTACGCAGCATGCTGGTACGTCGCAGCGAGGAGCTTGCCGAGGTGGACGCGCTTATCTTGCCTGGGGGTGAGTCCACCACGATGAGCCGGCTGCTGGTCAGCTTCGACCTGATGGAACCACTGCGGGTTCGGTTGGCCGAAGGGATGCCGGCCTACGGCTCGTGCGCGGGATTGATCCTGCTGTGCCGGGAGATCCTCGATGGCAGGTCCGAGCAGGGGCAACTGGGGGTGCTCGACGCAGTGGTGCGTCGTAACGCGTTCGGTCGCCAGGTCGACTCCTTCGAGGCCGATCTAGACCTCGCCGGTGTGCCCGGCGGCCCGGTCCGGGCGGTGTTCATCCGCGCCCCCTGGGTGGAACAGGCCGGTTGCGGCGTCGAAGTGCTCGCCAGGGTGCCCGACCTTCCGGTTGCCGGCAGCGCCGCCGGTAGAATCGTGGCGATTCGGCAGGGGTGCGTCCTGGCCACCGCGTTCCATCCGGAGCTGACCGGCGACTGGCGGGTGCACCAGCTCTTCTGCGAAATGGTCCGGAAGTGCACGCGAGCAAGAGGAGCATGGGCAGGTATGAGCGGCCATTCGAAATGGGCGACCACCAAGCACAAGAAGGCCGTGGTCGACGCCAAGCGCGGCAAGATCTTCGCAAAGTTGATCAAAAACATCGAGGTGGCGGCGCGCACCGGAGGTGGTGACCCGGACGGCAACCCGACATTGTACGACGCGATCCAGAAGGCCCGTAAGACCTCGGTGCCCACCGACAACATCGAACGGGCGGTCAAGCGTGGTTCCGGGGCCGATGCCGGCGGAGCCGAGTACCAGACGATCATGTATGAGGGGTACGGGCCCGGCGGGGTGGCTCTGCTCGTCGAGTGCCTCACCGACAACCGCAACCGGGCGGCCTCGGAGGTCCGCACCGCGATGAGCCGCAACGGTGGCACGATGGCCGATCCGGGGTCGGTGTCATTCCTGTTCAGCCGCAAGGGCCTGGTGATCGTGCCCCACCAGAAGGGCATCTCGGAGGACGACGTGCTGACCGCAGTGCTCGACGCCGGCGCTGAGGAGGTCAACGACATGGGCGAATCCTTCGAGGTGGTCTCCGAGCCGACCGACCTCATCGCGGTGCGCACCGCGCTGCAACAAGCCGGTATCGACTACGACTCCGCCGACGCGAGCTTCCTGCCCTCAGCGAGCACCCCGCTGGATGCCGACACCGCCCGCAAGGTGTTCAAGCTGATCGACGCGCTAGAGGACTGCGACGACGTGCAGAACGTCTTCGCCAACTTCGACGTCCCCGACGACGTGCTGGTCGAAGTCGGCTGATCGTCCTCAATCGGGTTGGCGGGGTGTGTCGTGGCGGGGGACACCGTCGGCGGTGGCTAGAATTCGAACGGGTGTTCGTCCATCGCTGGGAGGTGCTCGTGCGGGTGCTGGGGGTGGATCCCGGGCTCACCCGCTGCGGACTCGGCGTGGTCGACGGGGGTCCAGGACGGACGGTGAGCTGCGTGGCCGTCGACGTCGTGCGTACCTCTCCCGAGGCGGATCTCGGCGCGCGCCTGATCGCAGTTGCTGATGTCGTCGAGCGTTGGGTGGCCGAGCATCGTCCCGATGTCGTCGCGGTGGAGCGGGTGTTCAGCCAGCACAACGTCCGTACGGCGATGGGCACCGCGCAGGTCGGTGGAGTCGTGGCGTTGATCGCGGCTCGGCGGGGGTTGACAGTCGCTTTTCACACTCCGAGTGAGGTCAAAGCTGCCGTCACCGGTTCGGGCCGGGCCGGGAAGGAACAGGTCACCATCATGATCACCCGACTGCTCGCGCTGCCGGCCAAGCCGCGGCCGGCGGACGCCGCGGACGCGCTGGCGCTGGCGGTCTGCCACCTGTGGCGGGCCCCGATGACACAACGGCTCGCGCAGGCGCGGGCCCAGTCGGCGCGGCTGGCGCAAGCCCACCGGGCGAAGCTCGCCGCCGCGGCCCGCCAGGCGGGAGCGGCGCGATGATCGCCTCGGTGCGCGGGCAGGTGCTCTCCGTCGAGTTGGACCATGCCGTGGTCGAGGTTGGCGGGGTCGGGCTGGCGGTGCACGCCGTTCCCGCCACCCTGGCCACCTTGCGGCGCGGTGACCAGGCCCGGCTCGCCACGACGCTGGTGGTACGCGAGGACTCGCTGACGTTGTACGGCTTCGCCGACGCCGCGGCCCGGGAGTTGTTCGTCCTGCTGCAGACCGTCTCCGGGGTGGGACCCCGGCTCGCTCTGGCGACGCTCGCCGTGCTCGAGCCGGACACGCTGCGTGCCGCGCTCGCCGAGGGCGACCTCAGCGTGCTCACCCGAGTGCCCGGAATCGGACGCAAGGGCGCGGAGCGGCTGGTCGTGGAGCTGCGAGACAAGGTCGGGGGGCTCGCGCCCACCGCCTCAGGCCCGGTTGGCCGCAGTGGGAGCCCGGTGCGGATGCAGGTGACCGAGGCACTCATCGGGCTCGGGTTCGCGGCCCGGCAGGCCGAGCAAGCCGTGGACGCAGTGCTTGCCGAAGTCGATCCCGAGGCAGCGCCTGCCGCGGACACCTCAGAAGTGTTGCGCAGTGCACTGACTCGGCTGGGACGCAACCGGTGACCACCCAGCGACCGGTCTCGGCTGTGGTGGACCCGGCGGACGTGGAGCTGGAGACCACCCTGCGGCCACGTCGGCTGCCTGAGTTCATCGGGCAGGCCAGGGTGCGCGAGCAACTGGAACTGGTCCTGGAGGGCGCTCGGCGGCGCGGCACCGCACCAGACCACGTGCTGCTGTCCGGCCCTCCGGGATTGGGCAAGACGAGCCTCGCGATGATCATTGCCGTGGAGCTGGGCAGCGCGATCAGGGTGACCTCCGGACCGGCGTTGGAACGCGCCGGAGACCTCGCCGCGATGCTGTCCAACCTCGTCGATGGTGACGTGCTGTTCATCGACGAGATCCACCGGGTGGCTCGACCCGCCGAGGAGATGCTCTACCTCGCGATGGAGGACTTCCGGGTCGACGTAGTAGTCGGCAAAGGGCCTGGAGCCACCTCGATCCCGCTGGAGATCGCCCCGTTCACGCTGGTCGGGGCGACCACCCGGTCCGGTGCGCTGACCAGCCCGTTGCGTGACCGGTTCGGGTTCACCGCGCACATGGAGTTCTACGAGCCGCACGAGCTTGAGCTGGTGTTGCACCGCTCGGCTGGCATCCTCGGCGTAGACCTGCGGCCCGATGGCGCCACCGAGATCGCCGGCCGCTCTCGGGGCACACCCCGGATCGCCAACCGGCTGTTGCGCCGGGTCCGTGACTATGCCGAGGTCCGGGCCGATGGCGCGATCACCCTTGAGGTGGCTCGCGCGGGACTGGCCGTCTATGACGTCGACCAGCTCGGGTTGGACCGGCTGGACCGCGCCGTACTCACCGCGCTGGTGCGCACCTTCGGCGGTGGACCGGTCGGGGTGTCCACCATCGCGGTGGCAGTCGGCGAGGAGCCGGCTACCGTCGAGGAGGTGTGCGAGCCTTTCCTGGTTCGCGCCGGGATGCTTGCCCGCACCCCGCGCGGGCGAGTGGCTACCGCAGCCGCATGGCGACACCTACAGCTTGAGCCGCCTGCTGATGCCCTCGCAGATCCCACACCGACGCTGTTCGACGCGTGAGGCAGGCTTTCGGGCCACACCTCAGAGGCCTCCCAGCCACAGTCCGACGCCGACGATGAGAACTCCCCCGAAAACGACCTGGATGAGGGACGAACGAAGTGAGACCTCCAGGTAGCGCTTACGGATGACAGCGATCACAGCGAGCTCGATGGCGACTACGATGGCAGCACAGACCAGTGCGGCCGCCTGGTTGGAGATGAAGAACGGTAAGGCGTGAAAGACACCACCCACGGTGGTCATCACTCCGGTGATGGAGCCTCGGGTGAGGGCCGAGCCCCGACCTGTCTGGCCGCCGTCATCAGAGAGCGCTTCGGACAGCCCCATGCTGATGCCGGCTCCCAGCGCGGTGGCCAATCCGACCAGCAGCGCGGCGTGCGTGCTCGACAGCAACGCCACGGCGAAAATAGGAGCGAGTGTCGACAGCGTTCCGTCGATGAGCCCGACCAGGCCCGGCTGAACATATCGGAGGACAAAGGCCTGCTCGTCCACTTCGATGTGACCCAGCACGGTGTCAGCGAAGCCGGCGCCTCGCTGCATCGGTGGGCCGGGCCGGGCCGTCGATGCCGTCGGTGTTCCGGCGGGCATGAACGTCACGCCGGTTGTGGCGCCACCAACGGAGACCAGGGTCCGGGCACCCCCCGTGCGGGAAGCTCGAGGAATGGGTGTCCAGGGCGTGTGCGCTAGGTCTGTAGCGAGGCCTGGAGTATCGGTGCGACGGCAACGCGTCCGTCCTTTCACGGCGGCCTGGGACTCATCGGCGGCCTGAGACAGCGGCTGGGCGGCAATCCACTCGGCAATTCCCTGGAGGGACTGCTGGCGGAACCCTAGAGAATCGACCTCGATCTCTTCGAAACCTGAGAGATCCGGTTTCACCGCAGCGCCCACAGGTCCCCTTCGGGCGACGAAGGACTCGCTGTTGGTCCGATCGGCGGCAGCTGCTGGCCCGTTCGGACGATGCCGCGTTTCAGGAGCCGGTCGACGGGGGCAACCCGCACTGCCTCGCCACCGGGATTCTCAACGCTGGAAGACCTCCCGCAGCCAGACCTGGCACACTCAGGGCAGGAGCGCTGATGGTGATCGGAGAACCATGGACCCCCTGTTCCTGCCGCTGCTGTTCATCGCTGTACTTGTGCTGCCATTGATCCTCAACTCCCGCAGGCAGAAGCGAGCGATGGCTGACGCGCAGCGGCTGCAGAACTCGCTGACCGACGGCGACCGTGTGGTGACCACCTCCGGCCTGCACGGAACCGTCGTCAACAGCGCGGACGAGACGACAATCGATCTTGAGATCGCTCCGGGAGTGTGTACGACGTGGTTGCGCGCTGCGATCCGAGAAAAGATCACTGAAGATAATGGCGAGCCGACCGCGGCCGGCTCGCCCCTAGCAGCCCCCATCGACGGCAGCGCCCGCGCCGACAACGCCTGACCGAACTTCAGGTGCGGGGCGGTACGCTCCCGCAGCCGATCCCCATCGCGGGCGTCGATCGTGACGCTGGCACAGTGGAGACTGCCGACGGTCGCCGGTGCTGGCGCCCGGCGTAGTGAGCCGTGAACGAGGAGAACCACCCACCGTGGCACCACCGGCCGGGCGCTTCCGCCCCTGGCGTAACCTGGCGATCTTCGCTGGGATCGTCCTCGTCCTGTATTCGTTGGTATTTCTCACCGGTGGCGGGAATCCCACCCCGAAGCTGGGCATCGACCTGCAAGGCGGCACCCGGGTGACATTGACCGCCCGGACCGTTGACGGCCGGCCACCATCCAGGGAGTCCCTCGACCAGGCTCGGCAGATCATCGAGCAACGGGTCAACGGTATCGGGGTCAGCGGGGCAGAGGTCGTCCTCGACGGCACCAACTTGATCATCACTGTCCCGGGCGAGAACGGCGAGCAGGCCCGCACCCTCGGACAGACCGCGAAGCTGTACTTCCGGACGGTGATATCCGAGGAGCCGGTCACGGCCCCTGCGCCGGTTCCAGGCGGTCAGCGGCCGGGCGCCGGCGGCCCAGCTGCACCCCCATCCTCCCAACAACCTCCTGCTTCGGGGGGTGCACCGGCACCCTCCGGGGGTGCACCGGCACCGGTCTTGCCGCAGCAGGTCCAACCGCCGCCGTCGGGCCAGCCGTCCCCACCGCCGACGCCTCCTCCTGCTCAGCCACCGTCGGTCGGCAACGCGCCGGCGGATTCGGCCGACCCGCAGGTCGCAGAACAGATCCGGCAAGCTCGGGCGCGGCTGCAGAGCCAGGACCCGGCGGTGCAGCAGCAGGCGCTGGCCGCATTGAACTGCGCGGCCCCCAATCCCTTGCGCGGCAACGACGACCCGAACCTGCCACTGATCACCTGCGATCAACATCACACTGCGAAGTACGTGCTGGGGCCTGCGTTCCTGTCCGGAGAGCAGATCTCCAGCGCCTCAGCGGGCATCAGCAGCGACGGCACGGGGTATGAGGTGCAGCTGAGGTTCAAACGCCAGGGCGAGGACATCTGGGCCCAGTACACCGCGAACAACATCGGCAAGCAGGCCGCATTCGTGCTGGACAGCGAGGTTGTGTCGGCTCCGCAGATCAGAGCGGCGATTCTGCCCGGCCAGCAGACCAGCATCACGGGCAACTTCGCCCAGGCCGAGGCCCAGAACCTCGCCAATGTGCTCAAGTACGGTTCGCTTCCGCTGTCGTTCCAATCCTCGGAGTCTGAGACGGTTTCGGCCACCCTGGGTCTGGCCTCATTACGCGCCGGACTGCTTGCCGGGGCGCTCGGGCTGGCGGTGGTGTTCGTGTACTGCCTGTTCTACTATCGGGCCCTCGGCGTGCTGACGATCTTGTCTTTGGCGCTGTCCGGTCTGGTCGTCTACGCCGTCCTGGTGCTGCTCGGGCGCTGGATCGGGTTCACCCTGGACTTGGCCGGTGTCGCCGGATTCATCGTCGCGATCGGCATCACTGCGGACTCTTTCGTGATCTTCTTCGAGCGCCTCAAGGACGAGATCCGGGACGGCCGCACTTTCCGCTCCGCGGTCCCCCGGGCCTGGATCCGAGCTCGCCGCACCATTTTGTTGGCCGACGCGGTGAGCTTTCTGGCCGCGGCGGTGCTCTACGTTCTCGCAGTAGGCCAGGTACGGGGCTTTGCGTTCACCCTCGGCATGTCGACGGTGCTGGATCTCGTGGTGGTCTTCCTGGCCACGCACCCACTGGTGGCGATGGCATCGCATTCCCCGCTGCTGTCGAAACCGGGATTATCTGGTCTCGGCGCCGCGCAGCGGGCCGGCGCCGCAAGCCGATCAGGGCTGGCGACCGCGGGGAAGGGGTCCTGAGATGGCAAGCACGCTGCGGCGCCTCTACAGCGGTACCGGTGCATTCGACATCGTCGGGCGTCGGCGAATCTGGTACGGGATGTCGGGCCTGCTCGTCGTGGTCTGTCTCGCGTCGATCCTGCTCCGCGGATTCAATCTCGGCATCGACTTCGAGGGTGGCACTCGGGTGCAGCTCCCCTCCCGAGGAGCAGGCGGACCGATCACCACCCAGCAGGCCGAACGCGTCTTCAGTAACACGGTGGGTCAGCCGCCGGAGTCGGTGCAGACTGTAGGCACCGGTTCTGCGGCAAGCATCCTGATCCGCTCCGTGACGCTGGACACCAGGAAATCGTTTGTCTTGAAGAAGGCGTTGTACGAGCAGCTGCGCCCGCTCGGCACAGACGGGCGACCCAGCGAACAGGCGATCAGCGACAGCGCGGTGAGTGCCACATGGGGTGGCGAGATCAGCCGGCAGGCACTGATCGCCCTGCTGGTTTTCCTTGGCCTGGTGAGTGTTTTTCTTGCGGCATATTTCGAGCCTCGGATGGCGCTGGCAGCGTTGATAGCGCTGGTGCACGATGTGCTGGTGACCGCGGGGATCTACTCGCTGATCGGGTTCGAGGTGACGCCGGCGTCGGTTATCGGCCTGCTCACCATCCTCGGATTCTCGTTGTACGACACCGTTGTCGTCTTCGACAAGGTCCAGGAGAACACCCGAGGACTGCTCGGTCTGACCAGACGAACCTATGCCGAGGCCGCCAATCTCGCTGTCAACCAGACTCTGATGCGTTCGATCAACACCTCCTTGATCGCAGTGCTGCCTGTGCTCGGTCTGCTGGTGATCGGGGTGGGTCTGCTGGGTGTCGGGACACTCAAGGATCTCGCGTTGGTGCAGATGGTCGGCATCGTGGCCGGGGCGGTGTCCTCGATCTTCCTGGCGACACCCTTGATGGTCGATCTCACCATGCGCAGGCCGGCCTACCAGCAGCAGGCTGAGCGGGTCGCCCAGCGTCGCGAGAAGCTGGCTCGCAAGTCCACGGCGAACTCTGAGCGCCAGGGCGAGCCCCTTTCGACGGCTCGCGGCACCACGACCCCAGAGGACGCGCCGGCGGTCGCCAACGTATCCAGCAAGGCCGGCAGAGCAGCACCAGCAGGCCGACGGCGCGGGCACCCTGCAGGCAAGAACAGCAGGCCGTCCGGCAAGGCCGGCAGGTCCTCGAGTCGCTAACCCGGCTAGCTGGCTCAACTACGCTGAGTTGCGATCATTACACAACGTAATCAGCTGCTGGCGAGCAGTTGTCGTTGCTTCACCCTTCATCACCTATGTGGTGCGTTGTCGCCCTAAGGACTTGCCTCTGACTCTTTTTGAGAGAACGCTCTGTAGTCAGACGCCGGATGTCGCTCCGGGGAGTGAGGGGTACGGGGCGACACCGTAGGGGCGGCTAGGGAGGATCGGGGATGGCGGGGTGGTCCGTTCCGGGTGTGGTGCATCCCCGTGAGGTACGTGAGGACCCGGTAGGCCGCCGAGTGGTCGCTCGTCACCGCGTCACCCGGAAGTCTCTCGCGATCACCTACCTGTCTCCCGAACTGCTTGTCGACACGGAGTTCCGTACCCGGTTCGCGCACGACTTCGCGCGAGTGGCCCGGATTCGGGAAGCTCATGTCGCTCGCGTCCACCGCTACCTGGAGTGCGACGATGGTGTCGCTGTCATCGGCGAGGATGCCAAGGGAACTCCACTGCGTGCCCTGCTCCTGGCGCACGGTGCTGTCGGCATCGAGGCCGCGTTGGTGGTGTTCAAGGACGCACTGCTCGCACTGGCAGCCTGTCATCAGGCAGGGCTGGCCCACGGCGACATCAAGCCTGAGGGCGTGATCCTGACCCCTGCCGGTCAGATCCGGCTCGTCGACTTCGGGCTCTGGACCTCCGATGGTCGGCGGGTACTCGCTCGATCGACGCCCTTCTACCTGGCACCTGAACAATGGAGCAGGCGTCCAGCGGACCATGCGGGGGACGTATACGCCGCCACGATCACGTTCTTCGAGTGCCTGGTCGGCGCGCCGCCGTTCTACGCCGACAGTGTGGCCGAGCTCTCGGCCAAGCACGAGCGCACCACTCTCGACATCGATGTTGTCCCCGAACCGGTTCGGGAGCTGGTGTTGCGCGGCCTTGCCAAGGACCCACGCCGCCGTTCCGACGCTCGCAGCCTGCTCGCTCACCTCGGTGACGTAGCAGCCCGCGCAGCGGGCTCCGACTGGGAACGACGTGGGCGACGCGAGTTGGCCACACTGGTGGCCAACCGCTCGGGGCTACCCGATGTACTCGTGCCCGCTCGCCGAAGCGGCGGCTGGGAGGACCGCAAACCAGTTCGGCTGGCTGCCGTTATGGGTGGTGCGCTGGCGTTGGCTGCGGGTTTATCCAGCCCGCCGTTGGCGGTCATCCTGCCGGGCGTCAGTATCTTCGACCCATTGGGGAGATCGCCGGTGCTAGCGTTTCCCGAGCCTGATCACGACAGTGCGCCGGTGCGAGTCGTGACCAACGGTCCGCTGGCGGACCGCGCCCTTATGCCAGCTCCTCAAGCAGCGGCCGCCGGGCCGGTCGCCAGGGCGCGGCCGCCGGCACCTTTGATCTCGGCGCTGAAGAGCCGGCCCGCGCCAGAGGGCAAGCCCGTTGCCGACGGGTTTCACCGAGGCTCCGGTCACCCAGACGGCACGGCCCACATCCCGGCTACCCCGGACCAGTCCACTCCCACCCCACCGGAGTGCACCCAGCAGCCGGGATCAGACCCCAAGCCCTGCACTGCGGTGAACCCGGAACAGCCGCCATCCGGTTCTGCTGAGACGACCTCGAATCCGTCGCAGGTGCCGATCCCGGTAGCGCTGCCATTGCCGATCGCAGTACCGGTATCAGTCCAGCCGCTGGCGCTGGCGCCGGCAGAGGTGCCGGCGCCAGCAGACGTGCCGGTGACGGTTCAGGTGTTCAAGCTGACGCCGATCCGGAAGAAGATCCAGTCACACAAGGACATGGACACCCCTGAAGATGCCCAAACCCGGTCGGATTCGCAGGGATTTGGACAGCAGACATGGACCGGGCCGCGGGACGCTCCTGCAAGAGCAGGTGAGCAGCCGACGAACTGGCCGCAGGGGAACTCTGACCACCCCGGATCTGGGAGTTTCGGGTCTGGGAAGCTCAGGGGCCGAGTAAAGTCCGCGGCGTGCGATCCAGATCGAACGCCGCGGATCTGGCAGCGTTACTGGCGCCACTGGTGCGGGAAGTCCGGGACTTCCCGCAGCCCGGTGTGCTCTTCCGGGACCTCGCACCTGTGTTCGCCGATGCGATCGCGTTCCCAGCGGTGGTGGATGCGTTGATCGCTGCTGCTCAGCAGGTCGACGTGGTGGTCGGGATAGAGGCACGGGGGTTCCTGCTCGGCGCTGCGGCAGCCTACGCAATGGGCGTTGGTGTAGTCGGAGTCCGCAAACCCGGCAAACTACCTCTGGTCTCCGACCGCGAAAGCTACGCGCTGGAGTACGGTGTCGCCGCGTTGGAACTCGCCCACGGCGTCCTGCGGCCCGGGCAGCGAGCTTTGATCGTGGACGACGTACTGGCCACCGGGGGCACGGTGGCTGCGACCTGTGCGCTGGTCGAGCGGGCCGGCGCCACAATCGGTGGCATCGCGGTGCTGCTGGAGCTCGGTCTGCTGGGTGGTCGGGATCGGCTCGTCGGCCGCTCGCTGCATGCCCTGCTGACGGTAGGCTGACGATCTACTCATCACCATATGGCGGGAGAGTGCGGTGTGACCCAGGACCTGCAGCGCACCGATGCGCCGCCAACAGGCCTGGACGAAGCCACGGTTGCTCAGCGGCTGCCTTCGGCGACCCGGCGGGTGCGAGCGCGGCTCGCGCGGCGGATCACCGCGCAGCGTCCCGGGCCGGTCAAGCAGGTACTTGAACCGCTCGCCGCTGTGCACCGGGAGCTGCATCCCAAAGCTGATCTTGCACTGCTGCAGCGCGCCTACGACGTCGCCGACGACAAACACGCCCACCAGAAGCGCAAGTCCGGTGATCCCTACATCACCCATCCGTTAGCGGTCTCGGCGATCCTCGCCGAGCTCGGGATGGATACCACCACGCTGGTCGCGGCGCTGCTCCACGACACCGTGGAGGACACCGACTACTCGCTGGCACGCCTGTCCGAGGCCTTCGGTGAGGTGGTCGCGCACCTCGTCGACGGTGTCACCAAGCTCGACAAGGTCAAGCTCGGTGCCGCCGCGGAAGCCGAGACCATCCGCAAAATGGTGATTGCGATGGCCCGTGATCCTCGCGTGCTGGTGATCAAACTGGCGGATCGGCTGCACAACATGCGCACCATGCGCTTCCTTCGACCAGAGCAGCAGGCCCGCAAGGCCAAGGAGACTCTGGAGGTGTTCGCCCCGCTGGCGCACCGGTTGGGCATGGCCACCATCAAGTGGGAGCTGGAAGACCTCTCCTTCGCGATCCTGCATCCGAAGAAGTACGACGAGATCGTGCGGTTGGTGGCCAACCGGGCTCCATCCCGCGACACCTACCTGCGGACCGTGATCGACGAGGTCTCCGCGCAGCTGACCGGGTCGCGGATCACCGCCACCGTTGAGGGCAGGCCCAAGCATTACTACTCGATCTACCAGAAGATGATCGTGCGCGGTCGCGATTTCGACGACATCCACGACCTGGTCGGGGTGCGGATCATGGTCGAGGACATACGCGACTGCTATGCCGCGATCGGTGTGGTGCACTCGGTCTGGCAGCCGATGCCCGGTCGATTCAAGGACTACGTCGCGCAGCCCCGATTCGGGGTCTACCAGTCGCTGCACACCACCGTGATCGGGCCGGACGGCAAACCGCTGGAGGTGCAGATCCGCACCCACGATATGCATCGAACGGCGGAGTACGGCATCGCCGCGCACTGGCGGTACAAGGAGACCAACGGCACCCACAACACAACCGTGGATGTTGATGAGATGGCCTGGATGCGCCAGCTGCTGGACTGGCAGCGCGAGGCTGCCGACCCCAGTGAGTTCCTCGAGTCGTTGCGCTACGACCTGGCCACCCGTGAGATCTTCGTCTTCACGCCCAAGGGCGACGTCATCACCCTGCCCACGGGCTCCACACCGGTCGACTTCGCCTACGCGGTGCACACCGAGGTCGGTAATCGCTGCATCGGCGCCCGGCTCAACGGCCAGCTCGTCGCACTGGAGCGACAGCTGGACAACGGTGAAGTCGTCGAGATCTTCACCTCGAAGGCGGGAGGAGCCGGTCCCAGCCGGGACTGGCTGTCCTTCGTCGCATCGCCCCGAGCCCGGGCCAAGATCCGGCAGTGGTTCGCCAAGGAACGTCGCGAAGAGGCCATCGAAGGTGGCAAGGGCGCCATCGCCAAGGAACTGCGCCGGGTGGGGCTACCAGTGCAGCGGCTGGTCTCTGCCGAGTCGATGGTCGCGGTGTCCCGAGAACTACGTTATCCCGACGTCAGCGCCCTCTATGCCGCCGTCGGCGAGCACCACGCCTCGCCTCGCCACGTGGTGCAGCGCCTGGTGGCGCTGCTCGGCGGTGAGGAGGGCGCCGAGGAGGTGCTGGCCGAACGAGCCACTCCCTCCACCGTCCAGCGCCGTCGACCGACCGGCGACTCCGGCGTGCGGGTGCGGGGCGCCGGAGACATCTACGCCAAGCTCGCCCGGTGTTGCACGCCGGTGCCGGGTGACGAGATCCTCGGTTTCGTCACCCGGGGTAGCGGAGTCAGCGTGCACCGTACCGACTGCACCAACGCCGAGTCGCTGCGGGCCCAGCCCGAGCGTCTGGTCGGCGTCGAGTGGGTGCCGTCTTCGTCATCGGTGTTCCTGGTTGCGATCCAGGTCGAGGCGCTGGACCGGCACCGGTTGCTCTCCGATGTCACTAAGGTGCTCGCTGACGGGCGTGTCAACATCCTGTCCGCCTCGGTCACCACCACCCGAGACCGGGTGGCGGTGAGCCGCTTCTCATTCGAGATGGGCGATCCGAAACACCTGGGGCATGTGCTCCGTTCGGTGCGCAACATCGAAGGCGTCTACGACGTCTATCGCGTCACGTCGTCCAACTGACCTCCCGAGGTTCATCCGGCTGACCCCTTCCGGGGTCGTCAGGTTGACGTGATGTCGACGGATGTGATGGTGACCGGTTGGTTGGGCTTGCCTCCACCGGGGGATGGCTCCAGCGACCTATCGTCGCCCGCCTTGGCTACCTGGTCGAGAACTTTGAGACCCTCTGGGGAAATCGTGGCAAAGACGGTGTACTGGGGTGGGAGCTGGGTCTGACCGTAGATCAGGAAGAACTGGCTACCGCCACTATCGGGCTGGCCGGTGTTGGCCATGGCGACGAGCCCACGCCCGTAGGTCAGCTCCGGAAACACCTCGTCTGGGATGGTGTACCCGGGCCCACCGGAGCCCGAACCGGTCGGATCACCGCATTGCAGAACCTGCAACCCAGGGTTGGTGACCAGCCGGTGGCACGGGCTGTTGGCGTAGAAACCCTGCTTAGCCAGGCTGACGAAGCTGTTCACGGTGCACGGGGCCAGCGCCCGGTCGAGGGTGAGGCCGATCGCGCCGACCGAGGTCTGCATGGTCACTCGCGCCGTGCCAGTGGCGGAGGTGGAGCCGGCCAGCGGGAGCTTCACCGGCTTGGCCGGGGGCTGTTGGCTGGTGGTGTAGTGGCAATCCACCGAGGCGGGCAGCGGTTTCGGTCGGACCGGTGAGGCGGCCAGTTTACTGTCGGCGCGAGGCTTGGCTGCAGTGCTCGTATCGACTGGCGTGGACGGCTTCGCGGTGGCGTCGACCTTCTGGCCACGGTTGCTCAGCATCACGCTCAGGACCACAATGCCGACGACCAGCACCACCGCAGCCGCGCTGCCGGCCACCGCGTACCTGCGGCGCGCCTTGGCTCGCTCCGCGCGGCGGGCGAGTTGGCGATCCAGTTTGCGCTTCGCGGCCTCGCGACGCTGCTCGTTCGTAGGCACCCGGGACTCCTGTTGGCTCGGCATCTGCTCGCCGCGCAGTGTAGGTGGGCTGCGGGTGCGTCTGGCGTCAGCCTCCCTGCCGGGCGCACCCTAGGCTGGACGCGTGCTCATCGCAGGTTTTCCCACCGGTTCCTTCCAGGCGAACTGTTTCGTGCTCGCGCTCGAGGCCGGTGGCCCGTGCGTGGTGGTCGACCCCGGGGAGGGTGCGGAGCAACCGCTGGACGAGCTGCTGCGCCAGCACCGGCTCAACCCGGTGGCAGTGCTGCTCACTCACGGACATTTCGATCACATCTTCGCGGTGGCTCCGGTATGTGACGGCAATGACATCCCGGCCTGGATCCACCCTGAGGACCGGGTGCTGTTGTCTGACCCATTGCGCGCCCTGTCCGCTGAGGCGCGGCAGTTCTTCGGCGGCCGGGTCCAGCTGCGTGAGCCGCATGAGGTGCGTGCGCTGGCGGACGGGGCGTCCATGGACCTGGCCGGACTGACCTTCACCGTCGACCACACTCCGGGTCACACCCGCGGCTCGGTGACATTCCGTTGGGTGACCGGTGAGGGGTCCAGTGCAGAGCCCGGTAAAAGCCCCGGTCAAGGGCAGAGCGTGCTGGTTTCCGGAGACACGCTGTTCGCCGGCTCGATCGGGCGAACCGACCTACCCGGCGGTGACCACCAGCAGATGCTCGCCTCGCTCCGGGACAAGATCCTCGTGCTGGACGACGAGACCGTCGTGTTGCCTGGCCACGGCCCGCAGACCACCATCGGACGAGAGCGCGCCAGCAACCCGTTCCTGCACGGCCTCGCCGCACCTGGTCGGCCCCGAGGATTGTAACTCGGGACATGGCACAGACTCATTGCCTCAAGTTCGCGCCTGACTTGTCCCAGCAGGTCACAGCGGCGCAAAGATCGTCAAGCGGTGTCGATCTCGTCATGTCGGGCGACGACGGCGGCGATCGCGGTAGTGATCGGGACGGCGGCGACGAGCCCGATGCTGCCGACCAGGGTGCGCACCACCTCCTGGGCGACGTTCTGAGCGGTGATCAGGGTGCCGAAGCTTTGTCCGGATAGTGAGAACGTCAGCAGGACGGGTAGCGCGGCGCCGGCGTAGGCCAGCGCCAGGGTGTTGACGGCCGAGGACACGTGGTCGCGGCCGATCCGCAACGCGGCGGTGTAGAGCGCACGGGCGCCCAGGGCGGGATTGGCCCGGCGTAGCTCCCACACCGCACTGGTTTGGGTGACTGTGACATCGTCGAGTACGCCCAGGGCACCGACGATCATTCCGGCGAGTAGCAACCCGCGTGCGTCGATCCCGTGCCCGAGCACCCTGATGAGGTTGTCGGTGTCGTCGTCCAGTCCGGTCAACCGGGTGGCTGCGGAGAACGCGGTACCCAGCGTGCCGATCAGCCCGAGGCTCAACACCGTCCCCAGCACTGCGCAGGAGGTCTGTGCTGAGACGCCGTGGGTGAGGTACAGCACGCCGAACATGATCACGCTGGCGGCCAGAATGCCCGCTACCACCGGGTTCCCGCCGGTCAAGATCGCCGGGAACAGGTAGATCACCAGAACCAGGAAGCTGAAGCCGAGCGCGATCAGCGACGCGAGGCCTCTCCACCGGCCGAGCAGCAGCACCGCGGCGGCGAACAACGCGGCCAGCCACAGCATCGAGGAGCCGCGCTGGAAATCCTGGAGTTGGTACGACTCTGGTGCAGAGGGATTTCCGCCGGTGTATGCGAGCATGACACGATCACCGACGGTGAACCGTGGCGTGCCCGGCTCGTCGGGTAGCACCTGCTGGATGGTCACACCCGGTGAGTCGCCGTCGGTGAGCTGCACATCGAGTGAGACACACTTCTTGGATTGGCCGGCCCCGCCGATGCCCGTGCCGCCGCCGGTGCAGGGGGCTGAGGCCGCCGCGAGCACCTCGCCCTGCACCGGTCGCTGCCCGAACCCGATGTCGGCACTGCTGCGGGGCGTGTCCCCCGGCCAGGTCAGCCACAGCCCGACCAGGGTAGCCAGGGCGAGTGGTACCAGGGCCGCGACCAGCAGCGTTCGTACCCGGCGAGACGCGGGTGGTGCCGGACCGTGTCCGTGACCAGATCCCGCTCTGGTCGGTTCAGCGGCGCCCCGGTAATGGTGCCTGCCGCCGTTACGGACTGTGGCGCTCATCCTGGGTGTCCCTCTCTGGACTGAGTGCTCCCGGCGTTACTGCGAATCGAACGCCAGTTCGATATGATGGGTCGATGCGATGGGAGAACCTGACGCTGTCCGACGAGTCCGCCCAGGGCGCGTTGTTCGGGGTGGGCGACGTCGTCACTCGCACCTTCGACGCCCCGGAGTTCCGCGGGATGACGTTCTACGAGGTGCGAGCCCGCTCGATCCTCAACAAGGTACCGGGCGCCTCCCGGATGCCCTTCAACTGGACACTCAACCCGTACCGGGGCTGCAGCCATTCTTGTGTCTACTGTTTCGCCCGGCGGACGCACGAGTATCTCGATCTTGACTCCGGGATCGACTTCGACTCGAAGATCGTGGTGAAAGTCAACGCGCCAGAGCTGCTGCGCAAGGAACTCGCGTCGCCGCACTGGACAGGGGAGCCCGTCGCGATGGGCACCAATGTCGATCCCTACCAGCGGGCCGAGGGGCGCTACCGGCTGATGCCCGCCATCCTTGAGGAATTGCGCGACGCGCGGAACCCGTTTTCGATCCTCACCAAGGGCACCCTGGTGCTGCGCGACCTGGATCTGCTGCGCGACGCCGCCGAAGTCACCGACGTTTTGGTCAACGTCTCTGTGGGATTCGTCGACGAGGCGTTGTGGCGGCGAGTCGAGCCCGGCACGCCCGCGCCCCGCGCCCGACTCAGCGTGTGTCGCACACTCACCGATGCGGGCATCGGCTGCGGGGTGCTGATGGCGCCGATCCTGCCGTACCTCACCGACTCGCCCCGCCAGCTCGAAGCGACGGTGTGGGCGATCGCGGCTGCCGGTGCTCGCAGCGTCACCCCGCTGGTGCTTCACCTGCGCCCCGGTGCGCGGGAGTGGTATCTCGCCTGGCTGGAACGTGAGTACCCAGAGCTGGTGCCTCGCTATCATGAGCTGTACGGGCGGGGCGCGTATGCGCCCAAGGCATACCAGCACGGCATCTCCGCCAGGGTGGCAGCGTTGGCTGGGCGCTACGGCCTCGGTGCCGCACCGCCGAGCAAGACCCGCCAACGGTTCTAGTCTCCGCGTTCGTCATCCTTAGGTTTATCATGGCTCGTGGCGGCCGGGATTTCCTGGTGCCTGCGCGGCTACAGCCCGGCAGCTGGTACGCGCTGCCGCAGTCGCCGCAGTTGTTCAAGCAGCTACTCATGGTTGCTGGCATGGAGCGGTACTACCAGATCGCCCGCTGCTATCGGGACGAGGACTTCCGCGCCGACCGGCAACCCGAGTTCACCCAGCTCGATATCGAGATGAGCTTCATCGAGCAGGACGACGTGATTGCGGTGAGCGAGAAAGTGATCGCCGCCCTGTGGTCGGAGCTGGCCGGGCATCAGATCGAGTTGCCGATCAACCGGCTGAGCTACCTCGATGCGATGGCGCGCTATGGCACCGACAAGCCGGACCTGCGTTTCGGGCTCGAACTCACCGAGCTCACCAGTCACTTCGTCGACACCCCCTTCCGAGTGTTCCAGGCGCCCTACGTGGGGGCGGTCGTCATGCCCGGCGGGGCGGGGCAGTCGCGCCGGCAACTGGACGCCTGGCAGGAATGGGCCAAACAGCGCGGCGCCAAGGGCTTGGCCCACGTGCTGATCGGCGTCGATGGTGAGCTGTCCGGCCCGGTGGCCCGCAATCTCGCCGAGCATGAGCGGGAAAGTCTGGCCAAGGCGGTCGGTGCCAACCCCGGTGACTGTGTCTTTTCGCGGCCGGTGATCCCCGTGACGCTCGTGGGCTGCTGGGTGCAGCATTGGCCTATGCCTACGACATCGTCTGCAACGGCAACGAGATCGGCGGCGGCTCGATCCGTATCCACCAGCCCGACGTGCAGCAGCGGGTGTTCCAGGTGTTGGGGATCTCCGACGACGAAGCGTGGGAGAAGTTCGGGTTCCTGCTGGAGGCGTTTCGCTACGGTCCGCCGCCGCACGGGGGAATCGCGTTCGGCTGGGACCGGATCTGCATGCTGCTTGTCGGTGCGGACTCGCTGCGCGAGGTCATCGCCTTCCCGAAGTCCGGTGGTGGTTTCGATCCGCTCACCGGCGCACCCGCCCCGATCACTCGCGAGCAGCATGTTGAGGCCGGAGTGGACGCGGGGGCGTCCGCGAAAGGTTAGCGGGCGCGAGTGGCACCGATCGTTTGCGAAGCCGTCCTTGACATGTCATCAGTTGCTCACCGGTGGTGAGCCCCACCAGGTGATCATCGTTGGGTGGCTGTGGAAACGCTCCCCGTCGTTCCCCATCCGATGTGCCGTCGCGTCGCGAGCCTGGCCGTACTCGGTGATTCCACCGCGGTCGGTGTGGGTGATCCGTTGCCTGCTGGCGGCTGGCGTGGCTTCGGTCCGTTGCTGGCTGCGGCCCTCGGCGCCCCAGCGGAAGTTCGCTACCTCAACGTCTCCGGTATCGGTGCGCGGATAGCTGATTTACCGCACCGTCAGCTGCCCGGTGCGGTGGCGGCGCGACCCGATGTCGCGGTGATCCTGGCCGGCATGAACGACACGCTGCGCTCGGACTTCGATCCCGTCGCGTTGCGTGACGACCTTGATCTCACGATCACCGCGTTGCAGGCCGGTGGTGCCGTGGTGCTGACGGCCCGGTTCCACGATCACGGACAGGTGTTCCGGTTGCCCGGACCCCTGGGCAGAGTGCTGCGCCTCCGGATCGGGCAGCTCAACGATGCCACCGATCAGGTGGTGGCCCGGCGCGGCGCGTTGTGCCTGGATCTGCACCTGATGCCCGGTGCCTACGACACTGCGGCGTGGAGCGTCGACCGTCTCCATCCCTCCGAGTGCGGGCATCGGATGCTCGCCTCCGGTTTTGCCGGCCTGCTCGCCGGTGCCGGCATCACGGTGCCCTACTCAGTCGACCTGACCTGCTCGGGGGGCCGGCAGCTGAGCGCCGCCCACCACGCCGCCTGGCTGGTCTGCCACGGCGTGCCGTGGTTGGTGCGGCGTGGCCGCGACCTGCTACCGCACGTCGCCGCGTTGGTGCTGCGGGACATGTTCGGTCGGCCGGCGACGGTACCGTCGCAGTGTGGCAGGTAGAGGTGTGAGTAGCGACGCCCTTTTCGATGAGGGCCTGTTTGCTGTGCAGGCTGAGGATCGCGCCGAGCAGCGGTTGTCCGCCTCGGCACCGCTCGCGGTTCGGATGCGGCCGGCCATGCTGGAGGAGGTCGTCGGGCAGGACCATCTGCTGGCGCCCGGCAGCCCGCTGCGGAGGTTGGTCGAAGGTGGCTCAGCGGTGTCGGTGATCCTGTACGGCCCGCCGGGGACCGGGAAGACCACGCTGGCCCGGCTGGTCTCGCAGGTGACCGGGCGGCGCTTCGAGGCGCTGTCGGCGCTGTCGGCCGGGGTGAAGGAAGTCCGCGCGGTGATCGACGCCGCGCGTCGCCGATTGGGCCGGGAGGGCGGGGACGCCACCGTGTTGTTCATCGACGAGGTACACCGTTTCTCCCGCACCCAACAGGATGCGTTACTCGGTGCCGTCGAGGATCGGGTTGTCCTGTTGGTCGCCGCGACCACGGAGAACCCGTTCTTCTCGGTGGTGTCGCCGCTGCTGTCGCGCTCACTGGTACTGCAGCTGCATCCGTTGTCCGATGACGACGTGCGAACGCTGATCAGGCGTGCACTGTCCGACCCGCGCGGGTTCGGCGGGTCGATCACGGTGGATCCCGCAGCCGAGGAACACCTGGTGCGGCTTGCCGCTGGGGACGCCCGGCGCGCACTGACCGCACTGGAGACCGCTGCCGAGGCGGTCACCTCAGTGGGTGGCTCCGAGGTGGACCTGGCCTGCGTCGAGCGCGTGGTGGATAAGGCCGCGGTGCGCTACGACCGGGCCGGGGACCAGCACTACGACGTGATCAGTGCGTTCATCAAGGCCATCCGCGGGATCCGATGTGGACGCGGCGCTGCACTACCTGGCGCGGATGGTGGAGGCGGGTGAAGACCCGCGGTTCATCGCACGGCGGTTGGTCGTGCACGCCAGCGAGGATATCGGGATGGCTGACCCGACGGCGCTGCAGACGGCGGTGGCCGCGGCCCATGCCGTGCAGTTCATCGGGATGCCCGAGGGCCGGCTCGCGCTGGCCCAGGCCACGGTGCACCTGGCCACCGCACCCAAGTCCAACGCGGTGATCACCGCGATCGACGCGGCCCTGGCCGACGTCCGGGTTGGGTCCACCGGAGCAGTCCCGGCGCATCTTCGCGATGGGCACTACGCGGGCTCTGCGCGTCTTGGTCACGCGCAGAGCTACCGTTACCCGCACGACGTGCCCGACGGCGTGGTGGCCCAGCAGTACCCCCCGGATGCCCTGGTCGGACGGAACTACTACGAACCCAGCGCCCACGGCGCCGAACGCGCCCTCGCCGAGCGGATGACCCGGCTCCGCCGGGTCATCCGCGGCCACTGATTTTTCCCACATGGGGACATATCGGGCTAATCCGAGCGCGATTCAGCCCGATATGTCCCCATGTCGGGGAAAAGCAGCGGGTTGGGGGCGTCGAGGTAGACGGACTGGGCGTCTAGGGGGGCCCTGACCTCGTCGATGCCGTGCAGGCGGGTGAACAGGTTGCCCTTGCACGGCAAAGTGGGTTCGGTCAGCCATCGCCGGGCTAGCCGGTCACCGTCTGGCCCGGCCGCCGCGAGCCCGGGAAGTGCGGCGCGCAGCCGGTCGGCTACGGCATCCACCAGCTCTGGTTCACCGGCCAGCCCGTCCACCGCGAGGCAGCCCACCGCAGCAAGGACCTGGTTGCGCAGCAGGTAGTAGGACAGCCGGTCTTCGATGATCCGGTCGTCGACCACGGCCAGCGCGGTCTCCGTGGTTCCACGCGTTCGCAGCAGCTCGGGCAGGCGCGACGCAGCCAGCGAGTAGGCCTCGTTGTCCCGGAACGCCCCACCGGTGACCTGGCCGTCCGGGGCAAGCCGTACCAGGGTGTTCTGCTGGTGGGCTTCGACACCGATCCCGGTGGCGGCGTAGAGGTGCAGCATCGGCACCAGCACCTTGTCGGTGTAGGTGACCACCCAGGCCGTGGGATCCAGCCCACCGGTGGCCACCAGTTCGCCCAGCCGGGACAACCCGTGCTGCGGCCGGGGGGCGACCAGACCCACCAGGGTCCGCAACTGCGAGACCTGCTCGGGTACCTCGCGCACGGCGACGTCCAGGCCGGTGAGCTTCGGTCCGCCGGCGCGCTGTGGCTCGTCCACGGCGAGCCAGCCGGGGTCCCGGACGATCGAGAAGGACGGGTGCGCAGCAGTGGTGGCCGCCAGGTAGCCGGAATCCAGCAGGCGATGCACCTCCACACCCCGGCGCAGCTCCTTACGGGTCAACTCGCGCCGCGAGTTGGTGATCCGCAGTCCCAATGACAACTTGAGCATCACCTCCGTGCCGGGCCGGTAAACGGTTCGCACCGAGGATGTGGGATACCACGGCGCCCCGCGTTCCCCGAGCGGTTCCAGCAGACCGGCCTTGATCAGGGCGGCCACCCGGGGACGGCGCAGGGCGTCGCGCGCCTGCCAAGGGTGGGCGGGCACCAGGATCCGCCCATCGGTGTCGGCGACCTCGGCGAGATCGACGAACAACGCGGCGGTGTCCCGGCCGCGCAGCGCGGGGGAGTCGGTCACCGCGTCCTGCGACACCACAGCGGGGTCGGCGGCGAACCAGTGCAGCCGGAACGATCCGCGCAGTTCCGGCGACCACGCGGCGGCCTCGGCAGGCGTGATCCCGTCCCGGTTCTTGGGTGCCGGGTGGTGCAGGTGACCCAGCAGCAGCGCCTGCTCGGCATCGAGAAAAGGGTCGAGCGGTGGCGCTGCGTCGCTCACGGTCCCAGGGCCGGACAGGAATGTCTCCACCCGCCGCAGCGAGTCCGCGGTCCGCTCGACCAGGTCGGCCAGCTCGCCGGACGGGATGCCGCCGGAAAGAGCCCCGCCACGGGCGATGGCCTCGGTGGCGACCAGTGCGACGGCGAGCACCGGATCCGCTGGACCGGCGTCGGCACCGTCGGCACGGCGCAGCCGCACCGGCCCGAACCGGTGCCATCCGGTGATCGACGCGTACCGGACGTCGGTGACCAGGGTCAGCCCGGTGGCCGGTAGCGCGACGTGCAGTGGTCCCGGCTGCACCGGTATCCCGGTCTCCCGGGTCCAGCAGCGCAGCAGGGCCTCGAGATGGGCGTGCTCAGCGGCCGCGCGAGGCGAGCCGGTCTGCAACGGGTCGGCGCCCGGAGGGACGCAATCGGATGTCACGAGTTCTCCTCATCGTGGCCTGCGGCGAGCACCGCCTCGAGCAGTGTGTCGATGTCCTGTGGTCGGGCCGTGGGATTGAGCAAAGTGAGCTTGAGACATACCGAGGGTGGTGCGGCGGGCCCGTCGAGCCGCACCTCCGTGCGGCCGACCAGGGCGCGTCCGCTGTGCAGCAGCCGGCGCCGCAGCGCGGCGTTGAGCATGCTGTCGCTACCTGGTCGGGATCCGCGGTAGCGGAACACCACAGTGCTGAGCTGAGCTGGGGACACCAGCTCCAGTGTGGGCTCGGTGTCGATCCGCCGCTGTGCGTGCCGGGCAAGATCGTGACAGGCGTCGACCATCCTGCCCAGCCCGAGACGACCGTGGGCCAGCAACGTGGCGGCCACCTTGACGGTGTCGGCCCGGCGAGTCGTCTGGAGACTGCGCCCCAGCAGCCCGCCGTAGCCGGCCAGCGTGTCATCGACCGGGTTGAGGTAGGCGACCGGGCTGTCCAGCGGAGCGAACCGGGCGGCGTCGCGAACCAGCACCGCACTGGCCGAGGCAGGCTGCCAACCGATCTTGTGCAGATCCAGGGTGACCGAGTCGGCGGCGCCGAGACCGGCCAGCAGCGGGGCCATCCGCTCGGAGAACAGCGCACCGAAGCCGTAGGCCGCGTCGACGTGCAGCCACACCCGGTGTTCGGCGGCCAAGGCGGCGATCTGGGGCAGCGGGTCGACGGAGCCGAAGTCGGTGGTGCCCGCGGTGGCCACCACCGCCACCGCCATGGTGTCCGCACTCAGCTGTGCCAGCTGTGCCAGCTGCGCCGCCAGCGCCTCGGGCCGCATCCGGTAATGATGGTCGACTGCGACCGGACGTACCGCAGCTTCGCCGAGACCGAGGGTGGCGCAGGCGCGCTGCACCGAGAAGTGCGCCACCTCGCTGGCCAACACCACCGGCCTCGGCAGTCCGGCCACGCCGTCGCGGCGGGTGTCCACCCCACACCGGGCCGCAGCGTGCTCCCTGGCCAGCAGCAGCGCCAGCAGGTTGGACATCGATCCACCGGGGGTGAACACCCCACCGGCATCGCCGCCCAACCCAGCCATCCGGATGAGCACGTCGACCACCCAGCCCTCGACGGCGAGCGTGGCCGGTCCGGAGTCGTAGGTGTCCAGCGAGGCGTTGCCGGCGGTGGCCAGCGCGTCTGCCGCGACCGCGACGGCCAGCGGCGGGGGTTGCAGATGCGCGGCGGCGTGCGGGTGGGACAGGTCCAGCCCGTGCCGGGTCAACACCGTGGCCAGCCGGTGCAATGCATCGTCAGCGCCGGTGCCGTACTCGGGCAGCGCAGCCGGCCCGAGGAGATCGCGGGCGGCGGCGAGGACCTCATGCGGCGCGCCGGGCGGTAACGGGCCGGCTGAGCGGGTCACAGTGAGCGCGCCGTGCACGATGCGGGCGACCAGCGTGGCGAGTTCGTTCAGACCCTCCCTGCTGCCGGCCAATGCGCTGGGTGGGATGGCCTGCGCGTCGCCGTCGTCGCCGGACGTGATCGCGGGTTGGTACGGAGCCGTGGCGGCCGGAATCACGAATCCTCCGAAGCGGGTCGGCAGTTCAGCGGTCCATCGTTTAGGAGAGGCTAACTACAAAGGGATATCCGGGGTGCTCGGACCTCGACGCTGCGCGGTAGCCTGTCGACCCATCACCGGTGCGGCGCGCAGGTCGTCGCGACCGGTCGACTACTACCATCGGCGAGGAGGGGCACGTGTCGGCAGGTCAGATCGCTGCGCTAGTTGCCGCTGGTGCATTCGTTGTGCTGGTCGGCCTGCTGGCTGTGCCACTGATCAAGCTGGGCCGCACCCTGGATGAGGTGACGCTGGCGATCCGCAAGGCCAGTGAAGATGCCGATCCGCTGTTCAGCGGCGCGAACACCACCGTCACTCAGGTCAACGCCCAGTTGGAGCGGCTGGACGGGATCACCGCGAACGCTCAGGCGGTGACCGGCAACGTGTCGGCGCTGACCTCCCTGTTCACCGCGACGCTGGGAGGGCCTTTGGTGCGGGTGGCGGCGCTGTCCTATGGCGTGAGCAAGGCGATGCGTAGCCGCCGCCGGAGCAGCAAGGGCGATGCGTCCGCACGTCGGCCGCGGGGGCGGCGACGGAGCGGGGGTAAATGATGAAGCGGATGCTCTGGTTCGGTCTGGGTATTGCTGCCGGGATTGCGGCCAGCCGCAAAGCTCGCAATGCCGCCCATCGGATGACTCCCGCAGGCGTAGCCGAGAACGTGGGTGATGCGGTTCGAGAACTGGCGGCCGCGGTTGGTTCCTTCGGTGTCGAGGTGCGAGCCGGGATGGCCCAGCGAGAGGCGGAGCTGCGCGCCACCGTTGCGCAGCGTAGTGGAATGGACGTCGCGCCGCGGCAGTAGTATTGGTGCCGCCCCCGCGGCAGGAGCACTTCGCGCCGCCCGCAACGCGCATCGACCCGCTTCTTGAGGAAGACCCGTGCAGACCCACGAGATCCGTCAGCGTTTCCTGGATCATTTCGAACGCTCCGGGCACACGGCGGTGCCCAGTACCTCGTTACTGGTTGACGACCCGAACCTGCTGTTCGTCAACGCCGGCATGGTGCCTTTCAAGCCGTACTTCCTCGGTCAGGCGACATCACCCTACAGCCGGGCGACCTCGATCCAGAAGTGTGTGCGCACTCCGGATATCGATGAGGTCGGAAAGACCACCAGGCACAACACCTTCTTCCAGATGGCCGGCAACTTCTCCTTCGGGGACTACTTCAAGCAGGGGGCCATCGAGCACGCCTGGCAGCTGGTGGCTGGCTCGGAGAACTCCGGTGGTTACGGCTTCGACCCGGACCGCATCTGGGTCACCGTGTACACCGACGACGACGAAGCCGAGCAACTGTGGCGCACGATTGCTGGGATACCCGCCGAACGCATCCAGCGCCGCGGTATGGAAGACAACTTCTGGTCCATGGGAGTGCCCGGACCGTGCGGGCCCAGCTCGGAGATCTATGTCGACCGCGGTGCGGCTTTCGGTCGGCCCGGGGGCCCGGTCGTTGACGAGGATCGTTTTCTGGAGATCTGGAACCTCGTTTTCATGCAGGACGAGCGCGGTGAGTCCACCGGGCCGGGCAAGGGTGACTTCCCGATTCTCGGGCCATTGCCTGCCAAGAACATCGACACCGGCATGGGCATCGAGCGAGTCGCGCTGTTGTTGCAGGGCGTGCCCAACGTGTACGAGACCGACCTGCTGCGACCGGTGATCACCCGTGCCGAGCAGCTCTCCGGTCGGCGCTACGGGGACGACCCCGCCGACGACGTGCGCTTTCGGGTGATCGCCGACCACGCCCGCACCAGCGTCATGCTCATCGGCGACGGGGTGACGCCGGGCAATGAGGCACGCGGCTACGTGTTGCGCCGCTTGCTGCGCCGCACCGTGCGGTCGGTGCGGCTGCTTGGCGTGACCGAGCCGGTGCTCCGTGACATCACCGCGGTGGTGCGGGACACGATGGGCCCGTCGTATCCAGAGATCGACACGGACTATCAGCGGATCGAGGCGGTCGTCCGCGCCGAGGAGGAGGCGTTTGTGGCGACTCTGTCCGCTGGGTCGCGAATCTTCGACCTGGCGGTGGCGCAGACTCGCCGGGCCGGCAGCTCCCAGCTTGCCGGGGACCAGGTCTTCCAGTTGCACGACACCTACGGGTTCCCCATCGACCTCACTCTGGAGATGGCGGCCGAGGCCGGTCTGTCGGTCGACGAGGCGGGCTTCCGCACCCTGATGGCCCAGCAACGAGGCCGGGCCAAGGCCGACGCTGCGGCCCGTCGCTCCGGGCACGGGGACCTCGGTGAGTACCGCACCGTGCTCGACACGCACGGACGTACGCATTTCATCGGTTACACCGATCTCAGCGCGGAGGCCCGGGTGACCGGGCTTGTCGTCGACGGCGCTGGGGTCCCCACCGCCGGTGCAGGCAGCGCCGTGGAGGTGGTGCTCGACCGCACCCCGTTCTACGCCGAGGGCGGGGGCCAGCAGTCCGACTCAGGCACCCTGGCCGGCGACGGGTTCACCATCGACGTGGTCGACGTGCAGTCCCCGGTGGACGGTTTGTCGGTGCACCGGGGCACGGTCGTCTCCGGCGAGGTGGCGCTCGATGCTCCGGTCTTCGCGCAGGTGGACATCACCCGCAGGCGCGCGGTGGCCCGGGCGCATTCCGCGACGCACCTGGTGCACTCCGCAATTCGGCGCGCGCTGGGCAGCAGCGCTGCGCAGGCCGGTTCGCTCAACGCCCCGGGTCGGCTGCGTTTCGACTTCACCTCACCCGGTGGTGCGGTGCCGCCCAGCGTGCTGACCGACGTCGAGGACGAGGTCAACGAGGTGTTGCTGCGTTCGCTGCCGGTCACGGCCGAGGTGATGCCGATGCAGGTCGCCCGCCGCGACGGCGCGATCGCCATGTTCGGTGAGAAGTACGGTGACGCGGTGCGGGTAGTGACCATCGGTGACTACTCCAAAGAGCTTTGCGGTGGCACCCACGTGCCCAACTCGGCCGACATCGGTCTGGTCAAGTTGCTGTCCGAGGCATCCATCGGCTCCGGGGTGCGCCGGGTGGAGGCGCTGGTCGGCCTCGACGCCTTCCGCTTCCTGGCCCGCGAGCATGTGCTCGTGACGCAGCTCGCTGAGCAGTTCAAGGCCAGGCCCGAGGAGCTCCCCGAGCGCATCGGTGCGGTCACCGAGCGGCTGCGCGCGGCCGAGCGGGAGCTGGAGCGGTTGCGTGCCGCCGCGGTGTTGTCCTCGGCGGGCACCTTGGCCGAGAGTGCCGAGCAGGTCGGCACGACCGCGCTGGTCGCAGGCGAGACCAGCGCGGGGATCAGCGGCCCGGACTTGCGGGCGTTGGCCACCGAGGTGCGGGGTCGACTTGGCGAACGGCCCGGGGTGGTAGCGCTGTTCAGCGTCGACCGCTCCACGGGCAAGGTCTCCTTCGTGGTGGCCACCACCGCCGCTGCGCGGCATCGAGGGCTGGCGGCAGGCGCACTGGTGCCGGTGTTCGGGCCTGCGGTGGGAGGTCGCGGCGGTGGCAAGCCGGACCTCGCCCAGGGTGGCGGCACCGAGCCGGAGGGGATCTCGGCCGCGGTGGTGGCGCTGCGGACCGAGCTTGCCCGGCGTAACGGTGCGTGACCGGCTCTGATGACTGGCTCTGATCCAGGGTGTCCTGATGGCGGGCCCGATCCCAGACCTGGCCGCCGCCTCGGCGTCGATTTCGGTCAGGTGCGGGTCGGGGTGGCGTTGTCGGATCCGTCCGGGGTGCTCGCGACGCCCCTGGTGACCCTGAAACGTGACCGGTCCGGGGGTACCGACCTCGATACGTTGGCGGCGTTGGTGGCTGAGCACGAGGTGGTTGAGGTGGTGGTCGGGCTCCCGCGGACCCTGACCGGGTGGCACGGACCAGCGGCGCAGGCAGCAGTGGAGTATGCCCGGGCGTTGGCTGGCCGGCTGGGTGACGGTGTTCCGGTTCGGCTCACCGACGAGCGCCTCACCACCGTCTCGGCCACCCGCGTGCTCGCCGAGCGGGGCATCCGCGGCCGCAAGCAGCGGGCGGTGGTCGACCAGGCCGCTGCGGTGGAGATCCTGCAGGGTTGGCTCGACGCACGTGGTCCTGCGGAGGCGGCGAGGTGACCACCGGCGCACATGGTCCTGCGGAGGCGCCATGACCGACGACCTCGGCCTGTTCCAGAACGCTGAGGATGCTGAGGCTATGGACGCCGAGCAGCCTCTCTCGCCGCAGCGCACCGACAGTCGACGGGTGCGGTGCCGGGTCCGAGAGCGGCGTCGGCGACGGGTCGTGCTTGGCACCGTACTGGCCGTGCTCGTGCTGGCGATCGGCGGCGCTATGTTCGGAGTGCGCAAGCTACAGGCGTTGCGGGAGGCACCTGACTTCGTCGGAGCGGGTGATACCCAAGCCGTCGTGCAGGTCGAGGACGGCCAGAGCCTCACCGCGATCGCCGCCAATCTGGTACAACGCAACGTTGTTGCCAGCGTCCGGGCCTTCACTCTCGCGGCTGAGGCCGACCCCCGGGTCCGGGCCGTGCAGCCCGGCTATTACCAGTTGCGGCAGCGAATGTCCGGCTCAGCCGCGGTGGCCGGGCTGCAGCAACCGGCGGCTTGAGTCGGACATCTGGAGATTCGCGGTGGCGAGCAGCTTGACAATGTCGAGCTGCCCGGCGGAAAAACCGTGCCGGGACTGCTCACCGAGATCTCCCGAGCCAGTTGCGCGATGATCGGGGCGACGAGCACGTGCGTACGCCCCGAGGATCTTCGTACTGCGATGGGCCAGACCGATCTCGGTCAGCTCGCGGTACCCCACTGGGCCGCCGATCCGATGTCGAGGGTCGAACCTCGTCGACGCCTAGAGGGCTTGTTGGTCCCCGGAGACTACGATGTGCGCCCGGGAAGTTCAGCGGTGGAGCTGTTGCAGCAGGTCACGAGCACGTCCGTGGCGCGGCTGTTGGCGGGTGGCTTCCCCGCCTCCGTCACGGGCACCGGTTACACCGCCTACCAGGTGCTGGTGATCGCCTCGGTGATCGAGCGGGAGGCGATCACCCCGGACTTCCGCCGGGTCTCACGAGTCATCTACAACCGGCTTGGCGCCGAGATGCCACTCCAGATGGACTCCACGATCAACTATCCGTTGGACCAGCAGGAAGTCAACACGTCCGACGTCGACCGCGCCCGGCCTGGCCCGTACAACACCTACCTCAACGTCGGGCTGCCGGTATCGCCGATCGGGTCGCCGAGTGCGGCGGCCATATCCGCCGCGTTGAATCCGGAGCCGGGACCGTGGCGGTACTTCGTGAAATGCCAGAAGGACGGGGCGTCGTGCTTCTCGGTGACGAGGGAGGAGCACGACGCGGCGGTGCGCGACGCGGCAGCTCGCGGTGTGTTCTAGCCGCTCAGCATCCACTGAAGGCTCCCGGAAGGGCTCCTGAGAGCTCGCACGGCGAAGGATCTGTCCCCACCCACCCCTGCTATCCACAGCCGGTGTCCGCTGCGGCGGTATCCGCGCTGGGTACCGGTCACACTCCCCGACGTGGGCAGTGTGTGGACGGCGGTGGCGGGAGCAGTGGCAGGTGCTGGGGGAGCGATGATGCTGCGCCGGATTCCGCGGGGTGTCCGGGTGCCTGCACCGGTCTGCACCGTGGCAGTGGCCGCACTGTGGACGGTGGTGAGTGCGCGATCGAGCGAGGGTCTACCGGTGTGGTGGTGGCCGGTTCCCCTGATACTCGGTTGGGCCGGTGTGCTGTTGGGAGGCGCCGATATGGTTGCCCGACGCCTGCCGGACGCGCTGACCCTCCCGGCTTATCCGGTAGTCGCCGTCCTGGTGGGAGCTGCGGCGATCGGCGCTGGTGACGCCGGGCCACTGGCGCGCGCCGGCGCCGGTGCAGTGCTCTGGGCTGGCGGCTATGCCGCGGTCCGTCTCGTTGCACCCGGCGCCCTGGGTGGCGGCGACGTCAAACTCGCCGGCACCCTGGGCGCGCTCACCGCTGCGACGTCCTGGTCAGGATTGCTGCTGGCGGTGCTGGCGGCCACCGTGTTGACCGCGGCTGTCGCCGGGCCGGCACGGTTGTTCGGTTACCGCGACGTGCCCCATGGCCCGGCGATGCTCGCGGCTGCTTGGCTGGTGGTGTTGCACCCTCCCATGTGACAGATCAGGAGATTCCCCAGATTTTCGCCGCATTTTATGACTTTCAGTGGTCATAAAACCACTCGAAAAGGTGATACGTAATCGTGCTGACTCAAACGTGAAATGTGCCTGTCACAATCCGTTCTTACCGTGCAACGCAGGAACTCTCCGTACGAGCAAGTGCCTTGCCGATCCCGACCCGAAAGGAGTCGCTGTGAGCACACGACGAAGGGGGCGTCGCCCGGTGAGCATGGCGGCGGTCCTCGTCGTTGCGGGGTTCGTCTTGGCCGGCTGCGGCAGCCGGGTCGGAGATTTCACGGCGACCTCCTGTGTGGACACCTCCGGCAGCAGGGTGAAAGTCGGGTTCCTGAACTCGCTGTCCGGCACCATGGCGATCAGCGAAAAGACGGTGCATGACTCGCTGGCCCTGGCTGCCGAGCAGATCAACGCCAGTGGCGGGGTGCTCGGTAAGAAGTTGGAGGTCGTCAGTGAGGATGGTGCGTCCGAACCGACGACCTTCGCCGAGAAGGCCACCAAGCTGATCAGTTCCGACTGCGTGGCGGCGGTCTTCGGTGGCTGGACGTCGGCGTCTCGTAAAGCGATGCTCCCCGTTTTCGAGGGTGCCGACTCGCTGTTGTTCTACCCGGTGCAGTACGAGGGTCTCGAGGCGTCGCCGAATATCTTCTACACCGGGGCGACCACCAACCAGCAGATCGTTCCTGGACTGGACTACCTGAAGCAGAAGGGTGTCAAGTCCGTCTTCCTGGTGGGCTCCGACTACGTCTTCCCGCGCACGGCGAACAAGGAGATCAAGGCGTACGCCAAGGCCAACGGCATCGAGGTGAAGGGGGAGGAATACGCACCACTGGGCCATACCGACTTCGCGACGATCGTCAACAAGGTGCGGTCGGCTGGGGCGGGTGCGGTGTTCAACACGCTCAACGGTGACTCGAACGTGGCGTTCTTCAAGGAGTACCGCAACGCTGGTCTGACTCCGGCCGCGATGCCGGTGGTGTCGGTATCGATCGCCGAGGAGGAGATCAACGGCATCGGCCTGGATAACGTGGTGGGCCAGCTGACCGCGTGGAACTATTACCAGACCATCGACTCTCCGAGGAACACGGCCTTCGTGCAGGCGTTCAAGGCCAAGTACGGCCGGAGCCGGGTGACCTCCGATCCGATGGAGGCGGCCTACACATCGCTGTTCCTGTGGAAGGCGATTGTGGAGAAGGCGAAGTCGTTCAAGACCGACGACATCCGCAAGGCCGCAGGCGGCGTGAGCTACGACGCCCCGGAGGGGACCGTCACGGTCAACGGTGAGAACCACCACATCGCCAAGACGGCACTGATCGGCAAGGTCGGTCCGGACGCGCTGATCCACACCGAGTGGAGTTCCGGTGCCCCCATCGAGCCGGATCCTTTCCTCAAGAGCTACGACTGGGCCAAGGGTCTGACCGGCTGAGAGGACAACGGCATGCAAGCCCTGTTCAGCCAGCTAGTGGCCGGTCTGTCGCTGGGCTCGGTGTTGTTGCTCGCCGCCCTCGGGTTGGCCCTGACCTTCGGTCAGATGGGTGTGATCAACATGGCCCACGGCGAGTTCATGATGGCGGGTGCCTACACCGCCTTCGTGGCCCAGGGCTTCATCGCCGACGCCGGGATCTCGTTGTTGCTGGCGGTTCCGCTCGGTTTCCTGGTGGGGGGTGTGCTGGGGGTGATCTTGGAGGCCACTTTGATCCGCCGGATGTATCACCGCCCGCTGGACACCCTGCTCGTGACCTGGGGGGTGGCTCTGATCTTGCAGCAGGCCGCCCGGGACATCTTCGGTGCGCCGAACGTCGATGTCCGCGCGCCTGGCTGGCTAGCCGGAAGTGTCAACATCGGGGTCACCCAGGTGCCGGCGGCTCGGATGTTCATCCTGGTGCTGGCTGTGGTCGCCGTCGCAGGACTGTCCCTGCTGTTGAAGACGACGCCGCTGGGACGCCGGATCCGCGGCGTCGTGCAGAACCGCGATCTGGCCGAGACGGTCGGCATCTCCACCCGGAGCACTGACCGGCTCACGTTTTTCATCGGCTCCGGCCTGGCGGGGATCGCCGGTGTGGCGCTTACCTTGCTCGGCTCCACTGGCCCCGCCCTGGGCACCAGTTACATCGTCGACGCCTTCCTGGTCGTGGTGGTGGGCGGCATCGGGCAGATCAAGGGCGCTGTGATCGCCGCATGCGGGCTCGGTCTGTTGCAGGCCACGTTCGAGTACTCAACCACGGCAAGTATTGCGAAGGTCATGGTTTTCGTCGTGATCGTCGTCTTCTTGCAGATCCGGCCGCAGGGCATCTTCAGCGTCCGGACCAGGAGCCTGGCGTGACGGCCACCAGCGCAAGATTCCCTGGAAGGCTCGCTGGAAAGTTCCAGCGCAACTACGGCGCCCTCGTCGGTTTCCTCCTCGCCGCCCTGGCGTTGCTGGTGGTGGCGCCAGCAACGCTCTCGGACTTCCGGCTGTCGCTGCTGGGCCGGTTCATCTGTTACGCCATCGTGGCAGTCGGGATCGGCCTGGCTTGGGGCCGCGGCGGAATGCTGACGCTGGGACAAGGCGTGTTTTTCGGGCTGGGTGGTTACGTGATGGCCATGCACCTCAAGCTCGCCGATGCCGGACCGTCCGGGGTTCCTGATTTCATGCGGCTCTACGGATCGGGACGCCTTCCCGTTTGGTGGGAGCCGTTCCGATCCCCGGTGGTGACCTTGCTCGGAGTGGTCCTGATCCCGTCGCTGGTGGCCTTCGGGCTCGGTGCTGCGATCTTCCGCAGGCGGGTTCGCGGTGCGTACTTCGCCATTTTGTCTCAAGCTCTGGCGGCGGCCTTCGCGATCCTGCTGGTCGGCCAGGTCGCTACCATCGGCGGGTTCAACGGGCTCAACGGGTTCCGCTCGTTTCTCGGCTTTACCCTGTCCGATCCGGTGAACAAGCGGATGCTGTTCTTCATCGCCGTGGTCACCCTGCTGGTGATGCTGGTAATCGTCTGGCAACTTTACCGCTCCCGGTACGGGGAGTTGCTCATCGCGGTACGCGATCAGGAGGAGCGGGTCCGGTTCCTGGGTTACGACCCAGCCAACATCAAGATCGTGGCGTACGTGCTGGCGGCGGCGATGGCCGGCATTGCAGGCGCGTTGTTCGTGCCCATCGTCGGGATCATCTCCCCGGCCAGCGTTGGAGTAGTGCCCTCGATCGCCTTTCTCATCGGGGTGGCGATCGGCGGGCGGGCAACCTTGTTCGGCCCGGCGCTCGGTGCGATCGCGGTAGCCTGGGCGCAGACCGCGCTTTCGGAGAGTTTCCCTTCGTTCTGGAGCTACTTCCAAGGTGCATTGTTCGTGCTGGTCATCGCCTTCCTGCCCGCCGGTCTGTCGTCGGTGAATCTCATGCCGGATTTATTGCTGCGCAGGCGGCGAGCTGGTAGCCGAACCGGCACGACAGCGCCGCTACCGCCGACACGGCCGTCTGATACGGCGAGCCCACCGCCGCCGGAGCCCGGCCTTTCCGGAGTCAGCGCTGGATCGGAGGTCAGCCGATGAGCATGGACACTGGCTACCTGGAACTCTCCGACGTGCGGGTGGTGTTCGACGGGTTCGTCGCTGTCGACGGGGTCTCGATGACGGTGCTGCAGGGCGACCTGCGGTTCCTGATCGGCCCTAATGGCGCTGGCAAGACCACTCTGGTCGACGCGATCACCGGACTGGCCCCGGCCACCGGTTCGGTCCGGTTCGGTCGGACGGAGCTGATCGGCAAGAAGGTGCACCGGATCGCCCGGCTGGGCGTCGGACGTACCTTTCAGACTGCCAGTGTGTTCGAGGAACTGACCGTGCTGCAGAACCTCGACATCGCGGCTGGGGCAGGCCGCACTCCCTTGTCGCTGCTGCGCCGCCGCTCGTCGGTGCCGCCGGAGGTCGAGCTGGCCATGGACACCGTTGGTCTGACCGCACTGCGGGACCGCGAGGCAGGCGCACTGGCGCACGGTCAGAAGCAGTGGTTGGAGATCGGCATGCTGCTGGTGCAGAACGCGCGGGTGTTGCTGCTCGATGAGCCGGTGGCCGGGATGAGCGCCGACGAGCGGGCCCAGACAGGCGAGCTGTTGCGCCGGATCGGCGCTGAGCGCACCGTCGTGGTGGTCGAGCACGACATGGACTTCATGCGGTCCTTCGCCACTTCGGTCACCGTGCTGCATGCCGGAAAGGTGCTGAGCGCCGGCACGGTGGCCCAGGTGCAGGCCGACCCCAAAGTCCAGGAGGTCTACCTCGGTCGGGCAGAGATCGCACCCTGATGTTCACGATGACGGATGTCCATGTCGGCTACGGGCGGACCACCGTGGTGCACGGCGCGACCGTCGAGGTATCGCCCGGCGGGGTGACCGCCGTGATGGGGCACAACGGCGCAGGCAAGACCACCCTGCTGCGGGCCGCGGTCGGGCTGCTGCACCCCCGCTCCGGGCGGATCCTGCTCGACGGCGAGGACATCACCCGGATGCGGCCGAACGAGCGGGTCAAGCGCGGCCTGGGTTACGTGCCGCAGGGACAGCAGTGCTTCCCTCAACTGACCACCGGAGAGAACCTCCAACTGGTAGCGGACACCCGGCGGGACGGCAAGAAGCTGATCGCCGAGATGCTGGACCTCTTCCCCGCACTGGGTGAGCTGTCGTCGCGGCGGGCTGGCCTGCTTTCCGGTGGTCAGCGGCAGCAGCTGTCGATCGCCAGGGTATTGATCACCCAGCCGCGGGTCCTGATTCTGGACGAGCCGACCGAGGGCATCCAGCCGTCCGTGGTGGCGGAGATCGAGCAGACCATCCTGTCGTTGGCCTCTGGTGGGGGTCTGTCGATCTTGCTGGTCGAACAACACGTCGGGTTCGCCCTCGCCGCGGCGAGCCACTACTACGTCATGGAAGCGGGGCGGATCACCTCTGCCGGCACTGGTGGTGCGGACGCCCACGAGCAGGTCCGAGCTGCAATGGCGATCTGAGATACAACCGGTCTTGGCGCATCCATCGGGGTTACCAGTACCTCGTTCACCCCCGTGAGCTCGCTCAGCGCGGGCGAGCCGGGAATGGTCCGGGGATGCGGGTGGTTGTAGGGAAAGTCCGGGCCGGGTGGGTTGTGTCCCCGGGTCCACATTCTCCGCCACTGCGGATGATCGTTCGGCTGAAGCCGCAGTGCGCCCCTCGCCGAGAGGCGACCAGCGCGCTCGGTCCGGACCCTGCTCACTTCCGGTGAACGTAAGGACGGCAAGTCATGAAGGGCGATCGAACCGAGATTGTCATCGACGCCGGCGGCACCACCCTGACCTACCAGATCGAGGCCACCCGCAACGGTCGGCGGGTGGAGATCACCCACGGGCGCGGCATCGTGGAGGTCACCGAGGTCACCCGTGGCGGCACACCGGTTCGCACCGCCCGGTTCATGGCCTCCCGCGTGCTCGCTCTGGTCGAGCATCCCGCGGCCCGCCCCACGACGCCAGAGGGCAAGCCAGCCGCCCAGGTCGTTCCCCAGCCTCGGGCAGGTGCCAGCCCCATCGTCCGTCAGCCTGCCGAGGCGGTATGACCGGCTTGGCAGGCTGACGCCGTGCGAGGTGATCATTTGCCCGCGGTACGAGGTATCTGGTGGCCGAGTTCGGGCTCGGCGGTATGACACGCCCGCGTCGATATCGATGACATCGTCTCGCAACGCTGCCTAGACCTGTGGCTGTTATCCGCCGCGGGTGCCCCGGTCCGGCGTGCCACGGCTCTCCGCAGGCGCCGTCCGAGGTGTAGCCGCCGATCCTGCCGAGGCAGCGCCGGGACATGCCAGGGTAACGCCATGATCGCTGAACGGTCAGCGGTGGTGACCTCGGGCACCGGGCTGGTGGAGAGTGATCACTGTTTGGGAAGAATGAGCCGCGGTGACCACGGTTGGTTCTTCCCAAACAATGATCTTGATTGAAACTGAGGTGCGCGCGCTGGGCTCTCATCAGGGTTCCGGCACCTGCGCTGGTGCATTGGGTCGCTATGTGACACGATCACTCCCCCCACTGCATGCCCGCCCGCTCGCCCGCGGTCGGCGGGTCTCATCCGTCCCGTGCGGCGGCTAGGCCGTCTCGTGCCATGTCTAGTCGTCTCTGAGCTGGGCTACCCGGCCGCTCAGCGATGCGCGACCGTCGTCCAGTTGCGCGCTGACCTTGCTCGTCGCCGCGTAGGAACATGAGCGGGCACTCGGCCGGGCGGTTCGACGTTCGGGTCCAGCCTGCGGCGCGGCGTGCTTCGGCTGAAAGGTCGCCGGAGGCGGTAGCGGTTGCCGTGCTGGAACTCCTTGACGGGCTGTTAGCTGAAAACCCGCTTCCTGTGGGCAAGCCACTTGGTCGGGCCGTTCTTATCAGTGGCCCTCAGACAACTCGCGGATCATGGGGTTATTTCCCCTCGGTAAGAGATCCGCGCGCCGTCGAGCGGGACGGCGCGTGAGGTGAGGTCACTTGTTCGGCGGCGGCGAGTTCGGCCTGGACGGCGCGCGTCGACGGTTCGACCGGAAGGTCCGGGGCCTGTCCCAGCAGGCGCAGGGTCATCGTCAAAGTCGTGTCGTGGTGATCACCTCCTTCCTTGTTCGCTGGTCAGACGCCCAGGAGGTTGAGGACTTGGTCTAGGCGGCGGCCCATTTTCTCGGTGGCTTGTTTGATGTTGGTCCAGCCGGCGAGGCGGAGGAGGCTGATCGCGATGTTTCTCATGGTGGCCATGATTTGTGGGGAGGAGCCGGTCCGGACTTGGGATCGGTCTTCGTCGAAGGTGACGTCGCGGACATGGTGCTCGCGGTTGTCGGGTAGGCGCGGCGCATCACTGCGCCGCGCCCCCCTCAGAACCGTGCGGGCCACTCGTCGCGGCACACGGCTCAAGCAGCCCGCGTGGGCGGGCAGGCATCTGTTCTACTGGTCCGGGCTTTGCGGTTTGTCGTCTGGGTGATGTCGGCCGCAGTGGGCGTGTACGAGGCGGTGTGTCGTCCGGTTGCTGTGTTCGGTGATGGCCTGGCGGGTCATCGCCTTTCGGACGGCCGCGAACCAGGTTTCCCACTGGTGGAGGGAGTCGGGTAGGCGGTCGGTGAACAGCAGTGGTTCCCCACATAGTGGGCATTGTCCGTGCTGGTTGCGCAAGGCGTGTTGCCAGGACGGGGCCAGTTGTGGGGGTTTGCGTTTTCGTCGCCGGTCGGCCCAGTATCGGGCCAGGGCAGGGTCGTCGGGTGAGTGTCTGCTGATGACCGGGACGTGCCGGACGATCTTCGTCCAGGCGTAGTGGTGGAGGTAGGCGCCGGTCTGCCGGTCGCCGTAGACCCATTTGTTGCGCCTGGTCGGGTGGAACGAGCCGAAGTAGCGGGAGACAACCCACTTTCGGTTCTTCTTGGGGTGCCTGCGGCGGGCCCACTTGTGGAGGTGTTGCCATAGGTGGTCGTCCAGGGCTTGGTAGGCCTTCTTGGACGCCCCGGGCCGGAAATAGTTCGCCTGCCCTCGGATGATCGGGTTCATCGTGTTGATCACCTCGATGGGACTTGCGCCACGGAGGGAGCGCAGTTCTGCGGCGTTTCTCCGCCGGATCTTCTGGAGCGTGTCACGGCTCGGTTTGGTGAGAACCTTGGTGCCACTCTGGACGTGGTAGCGGCGAATGGTGAAGGACAGAAAGTTGAATCCGTCGTCGATCCGACCGATCCGAGTCTTCTCCCTGTTCAGGGACAGACCTCTGTCCTTCAGCCACGCACTGATCCGCGCCTGGACCGTCTCGGCTTGCTCGCGACTGTGGCACAAGGCCACAAAATCGTCCGCATAGGTGATCACGGTCGGGCATCCAAGTTTCACGTAGCCGCGTGAGTCGTATCTGACTCCAGCGGCTTCTTCCATTCCTTGTAACGCGATGTTCAGTAGCAGCGGGGAAATCACTCCGCCTTGAGGGGTCCCCTCGGTGGTCGGAGAGTACCGGCCCTGATCGACCACTCCAGCTTTCAACCAGGCCCGGATCTGTTCCTTGGCTGGGAACGTCCCGATCCGTTCTAGCAGAAAGTTGTGGTCGATCCTGTCGAATGCGGATGTCAGGTCTGCGTCGAGCACCCAATCGCGTTTCGCGTTCTTCGCTGCGAGCGCTCTGTGGATCATCTCGATCGCGTCGTGGCATCCGCGGCCCGGCCGGAACCCGTATTGCTTCGGGTCCAGCCGTGCCTCCCACTCTGGCTCCAGAGCGTTACGGACCCGTTGTTGCTGGGCGCGGTCGGCGATAACTGGAATCCCGAGCGGGCGTTTTCCGCCTTTCTTGGGTATGTACACCCGTCGCACCGGCAGTGCTTGGCTCGGTCCCGCTTGGCGGTGCAGACGCATCGCCAAGCCAGTCCGCGCGCGCGAGGTCAGAGCGACCTGCTTGTCTACGCCTGCGGTGTGACGGCCGGTGTTGTGCTGGCTCACCCGACGCACGCTGACCAGCGTGTTAGCTCGGCTGCGCAGCATCAGCTTCTGCAGATTGCGGACCTGTTTGTGGTCGCATGCCTGCGTCGCCTTGAAGATCCGTTGCCGTAGTCGCTGTACCTGCGTTTCCTGGTCACGCCAGTCGATGGCGTCCCAGTCGAGCAGGTCCTCTGGTCCGTTCGCCACGTCGCCGCCCGCATCGAGCGCCGCGATATCGGCCATGACGACCGTCGCGTCCTGCGTCGTGGTGCCTAACTTGTCCATATGGTTCCAGCGTGTCGTTGGCCTTGAGTCGTCAAAGGGCCACCCGGCTCACGTCAGCTCCCTTTCGGGCCCCAGGCACCCGGCCTGGTATGCGACCAGTTATACGAGTGCGACCGCGGTGGGGAGGGTACGGTCATGTGCCTTCGCTTTCCTGTTGCCTTTCGGCTGTCGCCGTTTGCTTCTTGAGTCGTCCTGTTCCCGCCACGGGTATCCGCTTCCCTCGCGGTCAGCCTACCGGCGGCTGGTCGTGTCCACCGGACCGTGACGGGGTTTCCATGTTCCGCACTGGTGAGACGCGACCGGTGTCGGGCGCCCCCTATACCCCGGGACCGTGGTGCTCTCATGGCCGACATCGAAACTTCAGCCACCACTGCCACCTCCCAACGGCGGGTCCTGTTCCCCGGTGCGACTTCCCATCTCCCGGAGTTCTGGGTAACGAGGCTTACAGGGGTTCACTTTATTCACCCTTCCGGTCTTCCCCTCGCCTGTGACCAATGGATGGAACACCGGTCCTTGGGCTTCCTCCCGGGCTTCACACCCCACCGTTACCAGCGACGCATGCCAGGAGCGGGGACGAGCGTTGAGCACTCACTCGGAGCTAACCGTCGATCAAATCGACCCTCCATTTCGGTTATCTCACTCACACAGTGCGACCTCATGTCGCACCTCTATTCCCCAATGTCCGCGGTTGAAGTCCAAGACGTCGGCGGGGTTGGCTTGGTAGGTGGTGAGGCTGGTGATGCCGTACACGGTCTCGTTGCGCTTGCGTAGTGGGTTGCCGGGCAGGTCGGGCACCTCGCGGGTGATCGCCCAGGCCTGGTAGACGCCGGGGAAGTTCAGGTCCGCGACGTGTGCGGTGGTGGTGATCGACCGGATCTCGTCGCGGCCGTGGCCGCGGTCAAACGTGACGTGGTGAGGGGGGAAAAGACCCGTCCGGGTCCGCGAACAGGGCCTTGATGCTGTTATGCAGGATCGGTTGGTTGCGTTTCACGGTGAGGACGTACTCCCCGTTTCGGGCCAGGATCTGCTCCACGTTGCTCCGGTGGACGTGCAGCGCGTCGGCGGTGACCACGATCCCCGACAGGTCACCCGGCGCCTGACCGTTGGGTTGGGCACCTGCGACCTGGTCGAGCAGGGGGATCATCTGGGCTTGTTCCCCGGTGTTGTCGGGGATTTTCCGCTGGGGCGACCACGACGCCTTCAGCGTGGGTGAGCGCGGAGAACAAGCGGACCTTGCCCGCTCCGGTGTCGAGTTCCTCCCAGGCACCTTTGAGTGTCTTGCCATCCAGTGCCAGGCCCCGCCAGGCTTTCGGGGTCACGACCCCCGCCATCACTTTCGCGTGCAACCAGGTCCCGACGATCGTGTCCGCCTCATCGGCATCGACGTCTTTGACGGTGCGCCGGATCGTGGCCTCGCTGGGCGCTACCGGGCCTCCGGTGACCGGGTGGCGCCGGGCGCCTAACCGGGCCAGCGCATCGGGGGGCAGGTCAGCGACATAGTCCGCGACCGACCGGAAACTACGACACGCCGCTGATCGTCGCGGCAGCGACCATCGTCAGAGTGGACGCGATCTGGTGGCGGATGCCTCGCTTGCTGCGCGGGTCGCTCAGTTCGCGCAGCGCGTCGAGCAGCCCGCCCGCCCCGCCCAGCTCCAGAGTGTTCACATCAGCCACGTGATCGTCCTTACCGATCAGCAGCGGGTGAGGAAACGTGGCGGACAAGATGCCGCTCGCGTCCCGGTGCAGGGGGTACATCCACACCCGCTTGGGGTTTCCGTGATGGTGATAAGCACCCGCGGAGCGGGAGTACCCGAGCGTGGACCCGACCTGCGTGAAGTTCGCGGCCGCATAGCAGGCGCCGGTGTGCCGGGCGGGATCGGTGAACGTCTCCACCGCGAGCACCCGGTGCCCATAGGCGGACAGGTAGTCGGTACTCAGGCGGGCCAGCACCCGCGAGAGCACCGCGGAGGCGAGGTTGGGCCGCCGCCCCGCGGGCAGCACACAAAACCGCTGATTGTTCGCGACATGCCTCAACCGCGCGTACTGCTGCTCCCGCGACCACCCCACAAACTCATCCCGGGCCCGACACGACAACACCGCGGACCCAAACCCAGCCACCGCGACCCACTCACCGTCGAGCACCGCGACATAACGCAAGACCTGACCGGTCAACCGATGCCCAAGCCAGTGATGCTCCCTCAAGACAGCGTTGAAACGACCAACCTCATCCACAAAGATCGGCCGCACCACCACACCCGCCACAGCCACCCACTACAACTACCAGCCCGGACGCGAAAACGCCAGTCCCGGCGTGTCTCCGCACCACCCAACCATGATCACGTGACTTTGACGCAACCCTGCCAGCAGGCGCAGACGCACGACATTCCAGTCCGTGACGAACATGCGCCACACGAACCGTCCGTCCTTGCCTGCGCGACACAGGTCCACGTAATCCCAGGACACTCGACGATAAGTGGCCTGGACACCCAGGAACGTACCCCGGTGTGTCGCGGTCACCTGTCCCCGCGCAACGAGTTCGTCCGACGTCTCCACGACGTGATCGATGGACACCTCGAAGTCCGTGAATGCAGCTCCGTACCCGGCGTTGAAATTGGCCATCGCGGTATCGATACCGCGCGTCCAGCCGGTCAGACCAAGGCAGTTCTCGACAATATCGTCGTCGAGGACCTCGGGCAGCCGATCGTGTTCGCCGCCGTCTAGTATCCGGCGGAGCAGCTGGTAGGTCTCAAGAATTTTACTCATGTCAGCTCCCATGTGTGACGTCGCTAGGCAAGGGTAGCTGTTCAGCTGGTTGATGGGCATGACGTATCGCTACGAGGGGTTGGCCAACAACGGACAGGGAACGTACGGTAGAGGCTGTTCTCCCAGGTCGGTAAGGGTGTGCTGCGGGGGCGTGCAGGGGGCTTGGCGTACGTTCCCGTTCGGATGCAGCCGACTTTGTGATTGTCGTCTTTGGTTGGATTTGCCCAGCTCGGGAGTGCGTCATCGGTCGGTGGCCTCCAACACGGGTTTGTCCGGAAGTCCTCAGTAACGGACAAGATCCAAACAGGGGTGCCGGGGACCTGATCCTTCCCCGCGGCGTCCGGAACTTAGTCCGGAACCAATATCCGAAAATTCGGTACAGCGCTCAGTTTCGGTGACGAATCGGGTGATCGGGGACTAATGAGAGCCCAACAGGTCCCAACCCAGATGATCGACGATCAGCGACTTGAGATCGAGCCCGACGTGCCGTCACCGATCACACACCACCATCCAAGATCGACCGCCCCCGACGGCCAAGCTCAACGGGACCCGTGAACGGACACAACCGACAGATCTTCCCTCTCTCATCAGCAACGACTTGACTTAGTGCCTCAGAATACCGAATCCCCTGCTCAACAGTGGGTCCGATCGTCACGGGCTCAGTAACTTTGGGCTATCGACCAACGATCTTTCTTCGTCGTGCTGTCTGGTCATCAGCTGGCGGCGAGAGCTGATCCCGAGCTTTGCATAGACCTGCTGAAGGTGATATTCGATGGTCTTGACCGATAAGATGAGCTTGCCGGCGATTGCCCTGTTGCTGTGCCCAGCGGCTGCTAGCCGGGCGACCCGTTGTTCCTGCATGGTCAACCTGGTCCCCTCCTCGTGACTGCGGTTGCGGTGGCGCCGGCCACCCGCCACCGAGAGTTCCTCGCGGACCTGTTCGGCCAGCCAACCGGCCTGGTGGGCTTCGGCAATTTCCGCTGCTTCGGCAAGCAACGGACGTGCCCGGCAGGGACGTCCACGCCGCCGCAGGAACGCCCCGTAGCCCAGCAGCGTTTCCACCCGCTCCAGCGGCAACGGGACCTGTTCGTGAAGGTCGAGAGCGGAGTTGAAATGCTTTTCGGCAGTCTCGTAGTCGCCTTCAGCTTCGACGAGGCTCGCTCGCCCAGCTGCTGCGGCAATTCGCGGATATCGGCAGGGAAGTTGGGCGGCACTACGATCCAGCCAGGCGATCACGCGGCGCGCATCTGAATTTCGGCAGGCGCTGATATGTGCGGTAATAGCGTACCGGGCCCACGGAATCCAGCACGGCTCACCGATACCAATCCGGCCGCTCAGCTCCTCGAGCTGCACGTAGAGTTCGCTCGCTGCTTCGGGCCGTCCGGCGCGAAGCAGGCGCTGACCGCGAACGTTCCAGAGTCGAAGTAATGTGGACGATTCTCCGCGAGCAGTGGCACCCGGCTCGACCCGGTCACACCACTCCACAGACTCGGCGTTTCGACCCATTTGGTGGAGGACTTCGGCACGAATCGAACCCGCCTGGGATACCTGTGCCGGTAATAGATTAACCGGGGCTCGCCCGTTCGGCGAAGCCAAACGCCTCGGCGAGCCGCCCCTGCCGCGCCGCTACGATCGCCTGCGTCACGGCTAACCCACTGATCGTTTCGGC
>CAWGMP010000025.1:0-159265 GCA_963823755.1 uncultured Actinomycetota bacterium | reverse complement strand
TCGCCGAAACGCCCGCGCCGCGTCCACTTGGAGGTGCTGGTAAGACCAGGAGAACACCGCCCGGACCGCGGTGTGCGGATCTCCACCGGCATCCAACAACTTCAGCCGCCGCTGCTCGTCACCCAAGTCAGAAACCAGCTCAGCGAGGCTGGTTGCTGGGCGGGCGGCGGCCAGCTCGGCGGCGATCCGCAACGCCAACGGGAGTCGCGCACACTGTCTGGCCAATGTGACGGCCGCATCAGGTTCGGCGTCGATCCGCCCTCCGATCAGCGCCTGTAGCAAGGTTACCGCGTCCTCCGATGGAAGCAGGTTGAGATCTAGGCGCCGGGCGCCGTGCCGGGCGACCAGCCCCACGAGGGAATCTCGACTGGCTACCACCACCAAGCAGGAAGCGGTCCCAGGCAACAAAGGGCGGACCTGCTCGGCGGTGACAGCATTGTCCAACACCACCAACATCCGCCGGCCATTCAGCAAGCTGCGGTAGGCGGCTGCGCGCTCATCCACCTCTAGGGGAATGTCCTGTCCGGGCAGGCCTAGCGCGCGCAAGAACCCGGCGAGCGCATCCCCCGTCGACATAGGCTGGTCAGAGTCGTAGCCACGCAGGTTGACATACAACTGTCCATCGTGGAACTCGCCCTTGACCCGATGCGCCCACCGCAGCGCGAGCGCGGTCTTACCTACTCCCGCAGTACCGGTGATGGCGCAAATTACCGTCTCCGTGGATTTCCCACCTGTGACACTTGACTGCTTGACGGTTCGGGTCAGGAGGCGATCGAGTTCGGCCAGTTCCTGCGCCCGACCGGTGAAGACATCCACGTCCGCCGGCAGCTGTGCCGGCACCACGCGGGGCCTTGCCGTCAGCGTGTCGTCCTGCCGACGTTGATGTTTGAGCGCGTTGTACACCTCCAGGAGCACCTCATGTCGCTGGCGCCACACGGCCACGGCGACCTCGTCATTGCCGGTGCACGCTCGGACCAAGGGTTCAACCAGCCGGTCCCACTCCGGCGGTCGGCTGACCCGACCATCCAAGATCGCATATAGCTGGGAGCGGCTATAGCCCAACCGGCGAGCTAGCGCCGACCGGTCGAGTCCGCGGCGCTCCTGCAGCCGCCTCAACCCAGTACAGAAGTCTGCAACCGGGCCCCTACTTTTTTGCTTTGGCACCGAAGCTTCTCCGAATGTCCGGTGTTGTCAGCTTCCCACCGTTGCACACATCCTATAACCCGCGCAAATGTGCGATTAGGGGACCCAAAACCATGCAGACTCGCAGCAGCCCTTCCCCCACCCATGCCAGCGAGCCGCGCGCCGTTCTGTCTCGGAACACCTGGCGCGTGCAGAACAGGCCGTCAAACGTCGGACAACATTGCGAAGCCTGGAGAAGTAGCGAGAGCGTTCCTCAGGTCACGGAAACGGTCGATCCGCGCCGATCAGTCACCACGGTGGCATCGGGGTCCACGGTATGCAGTGTCTACCGCCAGGCACCGCGTAGTCTGTCCGCTACCTCCTCACCGATGCCCCGGGGCGACGGCCCCGGGGCATCGGTGAGGGGTTCCGGTGGGGAGAGGGTTCTGGTGGATGTCGGTGAGGCGCGGACGATCGGCCGACGTCTGTACCAGATCCGCAGGTCACGGGGCAAGTCGCTGCGGGTGATCGCCGGGTCGGCCGGGATGAGCACGACGCAGCTGTGGCGGATCGAGCACGGGGAACGTGCCCTGGACAGCCTCTCGGAGATCGTCGCGCTGGCCGACGCGCTGCAGATCGCGCCGAGTGAGCTGATGCGGCTGCCGGTGCCGGCACCGGCCAATGGGCATGCTGATTCTGCGATCAATGCGGTGTTCCTGGCGCTGATGGCAGCCAGACGCAGTCGGGCCGGTGGTCAGGTCGTGCCGATAGAGGCGCTCCGGGCCCGGGTCATGGCGACGGCGGAGGCGCATTGCCGCTGTGATCGTAGTGGCGAGGTCGGTGCTGCGTTGCCGTCGTTGATCCGGGATCTGCATACCTCGATCGCGGCGGGCCGGGATGTCGCCGAGCTGCTCGACTTGGCGGTGGTGCTGCATGTCAATGCCACCGTGGGGTGGCTGCGGGTGGTCGCCCCGACCGCGATCGAGCTCCGGGAAATGGCCGCTGAGCTGGCCTTCCGAGCTGCCGAACAGCGCGACACATCCGAGGCGAGAGGCTTGGCCGTGTGGGGCGGTCTGTATGTGATGGTCACGGCGGGAGCGGTGGATCTCGCCTGGGCCGAGCTGGACTCGGTGAGTGTGCCGACGCGCACGCCCGAGGGAATGCAACTGGAGGGCACGCTCGCGCTGTGCCGTTCCTTTTTGGCTGCGGTGGACTCCCGTCCCGGTGAGGTGGACGCGCCATTGGCCTACGCCGCTGAGCTGGCGGCTCGTACCGGGGAAATCAACGCCTACGGGTTGGGATTCGGTCCGCAGGACGTCGGGCAGTGGCGGATGCGCGCGCTGCTGGAGACCGGGGATCACGAGTCAGCAGTCCGTGTCGCGGAGGGTTTGCGACCAGAGACTCACCTGCTCCGGTCGCGGCAGGCGGACTACTGGGTCACCTACGGCTGGTCGCTGGCCCGGCTACGGGGGCGCCACGAGGACGCGGCGAAGGCGTTGCGCCGGCCGAAGTGATCTCGCCACATACCGTGCTGCGAGACCCGATCACCCGCGAGATACTCGGCGAGCTGGTCGTCCGCGCGCAGCGGGACTCCCCGACCGGGCAGGAGCTACGAAGAATGGCCTACCGGGCTGGTCTGCCGGAATAGCCCAGCCCGCTAATACCGGGATGATATTCCCACCACGGAACACCCGCCGTGGTACCGCTACTTGATGGTGGACCGCCAGCCGGACAGGATCCGGGATCGGTGTTGTCAGAGTCGGCCGGCGGTCTTGGCGCCGAGGTGGCCATCGACGCGGTGGATGCACCGCACGGTGTCGAGCTGCGCACCGGGCTGGTGCGCCCCGCGGCCGGCTGGCCGACATCGGTGTGCACGGTAAGCTGGGATGGACGAGATGCCGCCGCCTACGACGTGTTCGCACGGCCCCAGGGAGGCCGGTGCGCTCAAGGTCACCCTGTCTCCCAGCTGAGTTTCCGGTGTTCTGAGCAGGACAAACGGCAATGAAAGGGGAGCACCGCGTATGCCCTTCGTGCCTTCACCTTCGCACTACAGCGGAGGAACGATGAGCATTGCCGGCAGTCGGTACGACGAGTTCGGCGATGCCGGAGACCACTATCCCGTAGTCGGCTGGGCGGAACGAATCGCCGGGCAGACTGGTTCGACGGCAGCCGGTCGGGCCGTCTAGTGGGTGCTACGACCACTGCGCAGGCAACGCCCGAGGAACGGGCCCGGGCCAACGTCGAAGAGGTCAACAAACACTCCGGTGACGATCCGATCCGGATCGGGATCATCACGCCATTGACAGAGCCCGGCGATCCCGTTGCCGGCGAACTGGTGGTGCGCGGGGCGCGTCTCGGGGCGGAGTACGTGCGGGAGCACGGCGGCGTGCGGGACGGCCGGCAGCTGGCTTTCGTGCTTTACAACGACCAGTTCACTGCAGCGGAAGAAGGCATGGCCCGCTCGTCGGCTGCGCAGATGACCAAACTCGCCCTGGTGGACGGAGTGGTCGCCGCGCTGGGTCAGTGGATGCTGCGCACAACACCCTGGGTCGTCGACGTGGCGAGCCGGTACGACGTACCGATCTTCATCGAGAACGGTCACAACGACATCACCGCGCAGAAGCGGCGCAACGTGTTCCGGTCTTACTTCAGCATCGCCGATCGCATCCCGGTCATGCTCGATTTCGCCGCGGAACAAGGTATGCGACGCATTGGGGTGCTGTGTTCTGACACCGTCTTCGGCCAGATGGTCGGTGACAACTTGCAGACCTACGGCCGTTCCCATTGCGGTATGGACTTCCTGCGCTTCGATTTGCCGCAGGAGGGGACGGGAGACTTCACCGAACAACTTCGGGCGATCAAAGACTACCAGCCGGACCTGTTCATCAACAGCAGCGTGATCGCCACAACCCACCTCATCATCAAGCAGGCCGCCGAGGTGGGGCTGCTGCCAGCCACCCCGATGATGGTGAGCTCCGGCTATCCGCAACGCTCCGCAGACTTCTGGCGGTTATCGGGCACGACCGGCGTCGGCACCGTATGGCCCGCGACGCGCTACCGCCCGTCGTGGAACGGTATCACCACAATCGGCCGGTGGTTCGTCGATGGGTATGTGAAACGGTACGGTTCGTTCCCACCAGACACCGCACTCACCCATTTCACGGACGTCACCATCATCGCTGCGGCGGTTGACGCTGCGCGCTCCGACAGCCGGGAGGACGTCCTGGATGCGCTGGAGGCCATGCAGTTCGAGACCTGGCGCGGGCCGGTTTCCTTCGAAAGGGGCCCCGCGCACTGGCACCACGCTCCCCCGGAGCTCACCTTGCTGCAGTACCAGTACTTCGAGCAGGACTTCGACGACTCGGCGATCATCTATCCCCGACATCTGGCCACTGCAGAGTACCAACCGCCGGTGCGATAGCGTCACACTCCATGATCACCAGATTGTGACCCAGCCCTGCTCCGACCAGAGCCGGGAATGCCGGGAATGCCGGGAAACCCGTTCGGTGCGGCCAGTGAAAATCAAGCCGAGTACTGGATCGATTCACCGTGCTGCGCTAGTGTCGACGCGGCCAACACATACGGACGGGGTAAAAAGTGCGCTATCGAAGTTTTGGTCGACTGGGCTGGAAAATTAGTGAAATCGGTTATGGAATGTGGGGAATCGCCGGCGGCGAGGGCGGCTGGAGGGGCTCGGATGACGAGACCGGCGACGCGGCCCTACAAGAGGCGGTCGATCTCGGCTGCACCTTCTTCGACACTGCGTGGATCTACGGCCGGGGGCACAGCGAGCGAATGTTCGGGCGGCTACGGCTGAGCAACCCGGGTATCCGGCTGTACGTGGCCACCAAGATCCCACCGAAGGACCTCCACTGGCCCTCGACGCGGGAATCCCGGCTGGCCGACGTGTTCCCGGCCGACCACATCGTGGAGTACACGCACAAAAGTCTCGAAGGACTCGGCGTCGACCGGATCGACCTACTTCAGTTCCACGTCTGGGAGGACAGCTGGGCCGAGGACGCGAGCTGGCAGCGGGCCATCACCGATCTGAAAGACCAGGGCCTCGTCGAGGGGGTGGGGATCAGCGTCAACCGCTGGGAATCGTGGAACGTGCTCAAGACACTGGACACCGGCCTGATCGACGCGGTCCAGGTGATCTACAACGTATTCGACCAGGCGCCCGAGGACGAATTGTTCCCAGCGTGCCAGGAGAAGAACATCGCGGTCATCGCGCGGGTGCCGTTCGACGAGGGCACCCTGACCGGCACACTCACGAAGGACACCACCTGGCCCCAGGGCGACTGGCGCAACTCGTATTTCGTGCCGGAGAATCTGATCCCGGCCGTGGAGCGGGCCGACGCGGTGAAAGCCATCGTGCCACCTGGGATGACCATGCCGGAGCTTGCCCTGCGCTTCGTCCTGCACCACCCCGCGGTGAGCACCGTGATCCCGGGCATGCGACACATCGACCGGGTACGGCAAAACCTCGCGGTCAGCGACGGCAAGCCACTGCCAGACGACCTGCTGGCCGAGCTGCGCCGGCACCGCTGGGATCGGGAACCCACCGCATGGTCGCAGTGACCGTCTCCAGCCCGACTCTCCTCGATGACCGATATCTGCCGGGCAGCCGGCGTGACTTCGCACGCTTTTGGTGACGCCGGGTGGTTTCGTAATCTCATCACAGCCAGTCAGCCAGGGAGTGGGATGGTGGCGATCACGCGCGAGCTGAGGAGCCGGTTACTCGGAACTTTCAACGGCAGGCAAGTGCCCTACCCGCAGGACCGCACCATCCTGCGGCTGTTCGAGGATCGCGCGCGGCAGCGACCGAATGCCCCTGCGCTGACGGTCAGCGAGCGCACGCTGTCCTACCGGCAACTCAATGGCCACGCCAACGCCCTCGCTGAACAACTGCGCCAGGCCGGGGTCGGCCGGGGTGACTTCGTGCCGCTCGTGCTGTGCAACGGGCTGGAACTGCCACTGTCCATGCTGGCGCTGATGAAGCTCGCGGCGCCGTTCGTGCCGCTGGACGACCTGTGTCCAGCTGAGCGGCTGGACGGGATGATCGCCACTGTCGAGCCCAAGGTGGTGCTGTACTCGCCCGTCAGCGGGGCGCCCACCCGATGGACCCCGTCGCTGCTCGTGGACGTGACCGACCTCGGCGAGCGCGATTCCGACGACTTCGGGCCACCGGCCGGCATGGACGACATCGTCTACGGTTTCTACACCTCCGGCTCGACCGGGCCGCCGAAGTGCACGGTGAACATCCACCGCGGCCTGCTCAACAGATTCGGGTACATGACCCGCAGTTTCAGCAGGCGGACCGACGAGGTGATCCTGCAGAACAGCAGGCAAGCCTTCGACTCGTCGCTGTGGCAGCTGCTGTGGCCGCTGACCATCGGCAGCCGGGTGGTGATCCCGGACCGCACCGACATCCTCGACCTCGCCACCACCGTGGAACTGATCCGCGGGTACGGCGTCACGATGACGGACTTCGTACCTTCGATCTTCAACACACTGGTGGAGATGCTGGACGCGCAGCCGGCGATGGCCGCGGATCTGGTGTCGTTGCGCCGCCTGTTGATCGGCGGCGAGGAGATCAACACCGACGCGGTGCAGAGATTCCGCCGCTTCCTTCCGGACGTGCGGATCACCAACACCTACGGGCCGACCGAGGCGTCCATCGGCTCGGTGTTCCACGACGTCACCAACGCCGATGCCGAGTCCATCCCGATCGGCCGCCCGATCGACAACACCTACGCGGTCGTGCTCGACGAGCGTGCCGAATTGGTGCCGCCCGGCACTCCCGGAGAGATCCACATAGGCGGTGACTGCCTCGGTCTCGGCTATCTCCACGAGCCGGAGAAGACCCACGCTGCGTTCATTCCCAACCCTTTTCCTGAGATCCCCGGCCCTCGGCTCTACCGCACGGGCGATACCGGGTACGTGCGGTCGGACGGGCTGCTGGCCTTCGTCGGGCGCCGTGACCACCAGGTGAAGATCAGCGGGGTCCGAGTCGAGCTGTCCGAGATCGAGCACGTGATGCTGGCCCACCCGCAGGTGAGGGATGCGAAGGTCATCCTGAGCGGGCAGGACGGGGCCCGTCGGCTCGTCGCCTTCCTGACCCACGACGACCACCCGACAACCACCGAACTCCGACGGCACGCTCGCGAGCTGCTACCGCCCTACCTCGTGCCCAAGCAGTTCGTCCTTCTGGACAGTATGCCGCTGACGCCCAACGGCAAAACCGATCGGCTCCGGCTCGCTCAACTCGCCGCCGGACATGAGGGAGCCGCCGAACCGGACACCGAGCAACCGGACGACGCCCGACGGGTAATCCGAAGCATCTGGCGACGACTGCTGGCCGAACCGGCGCCGAGCACCTCGGCTGACTTCTTCCAGCTCGGCGGCGACTCGCTGAGCATGCAGCGGCTGGCACTCGCGCTGTCCAACCGGTTCGACATGCGCATCACCGCCCGCGACGTCATGGCGGCGCCGACGATCGAGCAGCAGGCCGAACTCGTCACGGGGCAATTCACCGCCCACGAGCACGGCAAGCTGGTGTTGCCTCAGTTGGAGGCCGACGTCCGGCTGCCGGACGACATCGCCGGGGACCGCCCACCTGCGTCGAACCGGTGCCGCGACGTGCTGCTGACCGGCGCCACCGGATTCGTCGGCGCGCAGCTCCTGCGCGAACTACTGACCAGGACCGACGCCACAGTTCACTGCCTCGTCCGGGCCGACGACCAGGTCACGGCCCGCTGCCGGCTCACCGACAACCTGCGGAACTACCTGCTGTGGGACGAGGCAGTCGCCGACCGGATCGTGGCGGTGCCGGGGGACCTCAGCGCCCCCCGCCTCGGCTTGTCCGAACGCGACTACGGGGCACTGGCCGAACGGGTGGACGCCGTGGTGCACAACGGCGCGCTGGTCAACCTGATTCTCGGCTACGACGTGCACCGGCCGGCGAACGTGACGGGCACGCTGTCCGTGCTGCGGCTCGCGTCGACCACGACCACCAAGCGGGTGCATTTCATATCCACTTTCGGCGTCGTAGCCGTCACCGAGCTGGACCGGCGTCCTGGTCTGTTCCCGGAGGCGCCGCTGCCGGTCGACCAGGCGCCGTCCGATGGCTACAGCCAGTCCAAATGGGTGGCCGAACGGCTGCTCGGGCTCGCCGAGCAGCGCGGCATCCCCATCGCTGTCTACCGGTTGGGCGAAGTCATGCCACACTCCGAGACCGGCGTGCCGAACCCACGCGGACTGGCGGAGCTGCTGGTGCACGCGTGCCTTCGGGTCGGGATGACCTTCACCAGCCCCATCGTCACGGACTACACACCGGTCGACCAGGTGGCCGAGCTGGTGGTTGCCGGGCTGCGCGCCGAGGCCACCGGCCATTTCCACCTGCTGGCGCCCCTGCCAGTCCGGTTCGACAGCTTACTGTCGGCGTTCGCGACGCCATTCGGCCTACGCCAGGTGGACTACGCCGATTTCTGGCATGCCGTGTGGAGACTCGCGTCGACCCGGCCAGGTGAGGTCGAGCTGGCAAACCTGCTCACGGTGATTCCACCGGCCGATACCCGCGCGGACCTGGCTGACCAGCTGGCTGGCGGGTTCCGTGACAACACCGCGCTCTTCGGCACCACCCGCGCCACCGAACTTGCCGAACAGGCCGGCATCCGACCCCTGGGATCGACCAGCAGGGCGTTGGAGCGGTACGCCAACCACCACTACTCGCGGACACGAGACGACAAGGATCACATCCGTGTACACCCCGGGCGGTGAGGCCGTACCGGTGATCGCTTTGTGGAGCGCGCCACGATCGCGATCGACCGCGTTTCTGCGGATGATGATGGAATGGGCCGACCTGACAACGCTCCATGAGCCTTTCTCCCAGAGGGCGAACTTCGACGAGACCACGGTGGACGGTCGCGTGGTGCGCACCGAGGCCGACCTCATCGCCGCGATCCGGGAGCTGGCCGACCACACCAGGGTCTTCTTCAAGGACACCACGGACTTCGCCTATCCGGGATTGCTTGCCGACCGGCGCTTTCTGCGGGAAGCGACCCACACCTTCATCATCCGGCATCCGCGCGAGGTGATTCCCTCACACTTCGCACTGAACCCCGACCTGGGGCGTGACGAAATCGGCTTCGCACGGCTGCACGACCTCTACCTCGCTGTGGCGGAAGCTTCCGGTGCCGAGCCTGTCGTGGTCGATTCCGACGATCTCTTGGCCCGGCCGGAGCAGACCATGCGGGCTTACTGCGAGCGGGTCGGTCTGCCGTTTCACGTCGACCGGCTATCGTGGCAGCCGAAAATGCCCGAGGAATGGCGCAAAACCGAACGCTGGCATCGTGACGCAGGACAGACAAGCGGATTCATACACACCCAGACCGTATACGACATCACGGTGGACAACCACCCCCGACTGGCCGAATACTATTACTATCATCTGCCTTTTTACGAGTACTTGCACAAGCGCCGGCTCCCCATCTGAGGCACCGGGATGCTCAGTTCCAAGGTTCGAGCATAGACATGACTCAAGCGATCCAGCCAGGGAACGGAAGGGATTCGCCATGAAAAAACCGGACACCGCAGTGCATGATACCATTGATGATCATCTCGACGGGGCGGAAGATGTCCTCCTCGCCCCCATACAAGGCCCGGACTCAAGGCGTCAGCTACCGACCGAGCTGTTCGCAAAAAGACCATGGCGATTCACGGTGAAGTTCCTCATGGCTTTCTTGATCGTCGCTGCGACGTGGACCGTAGTGATCACCGCGCAGCAATGGTGGACTACCGTCGTTTCGGTGATCGTCATGGGAATGATGTACGCGCATCTTGTCACGTTGCAACATGAATGCCTGCATGAGCACGCCTACCGTCGCCGATGGGTGAATCGCCTTGTTGGTTTCATGTGCGGCTTATTCGTGTTGAGCTCCTACTCGCATTTCAAGTACGAGCATCTCCGGCACCATGCCTTCCTCGGAACCCCCAAGAACCAGGAGTTCTTCAATTACCGTTTCAATGACCTCGGCACGCCGCTCGGTTTCGCACTATGCGCATTTCACCCCGGCCGTTACCTGAACGTTTCGAAGGGACTCGGACGGAGTGCGATCTGGCAGCTGGACCCTTCGGTGACCAAAACCCGGTCCGCGAAAAAGATCCGAACGGAATATGCTGCATTTGCGGTGATAATCCTCGCCACCACGATGATCTCTATCGCAACCGCCAGCCCTCTAGCACTCCTTCTATGGGCGCTACCCGCTCTGCTGATCGCCGAGCCGGCCCATTTCTTGATCGAGCTCCCGGAGCACTTCGGGTTGAATTCTCAAACCGACCCCGACGTCCTGAGCAACACACGGACCGTCCGCGCCGGATGGTTCGGGAAGTGGTATACGAATGGCAATGACCTGCACACGGCGCACCACTACCATCAGGGCGTTCCCATGGTCAATGTTCCCGAACTCCACGAGATGATCGAGAATCGGATCGTCACCATTGAGTCATCTTACTTCTCATTCTACCGTGACGTCATCAAGGGTCGTATCCGTCATCAAGATTTCTCGTGACCTACATGACCAGTGCCGTCACTGGGCCTGGTCGTGCTCACTCCCAGACCGGGCCGGGCAGCGGAGAGATGGGTGGCCAAGCGCAGGGTGTGGGGGTGGTCGTCGCCCAGAACCCGGCGCAGGCGGGTGAGGGTGTCCTCGCCCAACTGGCGGGCCCGCTCATACTGCCCCAGCTTCCCCAGGGTGACAGCGAGGACGGCGGCCGAGAACAGGGTGTAAGGGTGGTCGTCCCCCCGCACCCGGCACAGGCGGGTGAAAGTATCCTCGCCCAGCTGGCAGGCCCGCTCATAGTGCCTCAACGCCCCCAAGGTGACGGCGAGGTGGGCGGCCGAGAACAGGGTCCAGGGGTGGTCGTCGCCCAGAACCCGGCGCAGGCGGGTGAGAATGTCCTCGCCCAGCTGGCGGGCCCGCTCATGCTGTCCCGACTTCCCCACGGTGACGGCGAGGAGGGTGGCCGGGCGCAGGGTGTAGGGGTGGTCGTCGCCCAGGGCCCGGCGCAGGCGGGTGAGGGTGTCCTCGCCCAGCTGGCGAGCCCGCTCATGCTGCCCCAACTCCCCCAGGGTGACGGCGAGGACGGCGGCCGAGAACAGGGTGTAAGGGTGGTCGTCGCCCCGCACCCGGCACAGGCGGGTGAAAGTATCCTCGCCCAGCTGGCAGGCCCGCTCATAGTGCCCCAACGCCCACAGGGTGAGGGCGAGGTGGTTGGCCGAGAGCAGGGTGTGGGGGTGGTCGTCGCCCAGGGCCTGGCGGGAGAGGGTGAGGATGTCCTTGCCGAGCTGGCGGGCCCGCTCGTACTGCCCCAACTCCCACAGGGTGAGGACAAGGTTGGCGGCCGAGCGCAGGGTGTGGGGATGGTCGTCGCCCAGAACCCGGCGCAGGCGGGTGCGAATGTCCTCGGCGAGCTGGCGGGCCCGCTTGTGGTGCCCCAAATCCCGCAGGGTGACGGCGAGGTTGGTGGCCGATTCCAGGGTGTGGGGGTGGTCGTCGCCCAGGGCCCGGCGGCAGCGGGCCAGGGTGTCCTCACCCAGCTGGCGGGCCCGCTCATAGTGCCCCAACGCCCAGAGGGCGAAGGCGAGGTTGGTGGCCGATTCCAGGGTGTCGGGGTGGTCGTCGCCCAGCCGGCAGCGGCGCAGGTCCCGGGCCCGTTCGAACAGCGGCCGGCCGGTGGCGGGTTCCCACCGGCACTGCAGATACACCCCGGCGCGGTCGAGCAGCCAAGCCACGTCGTCCTCGACCCCGGCCAGGGGCCGATGAGGGTCAGTGGCGACCAGGACGTGCGGCAGCAACTGGCGCCAGAGCGGCCACGCTGACGGGTTGTCCCACGGATCTTCGGGGACCGCGGCCCGCAGCAACCCCACCACCACGATGGGGAGGTCGGGTTGTGGGTGGGGTTGGGTGCGCAGGATCGCGGCGAGCAGCCGATGCAACGTCAAGGTCGCCGACTCCACCCGCGCCAACCCATACTGGCGCACCAGCCGGGTCAGCTCGGTGAACGCCAGCGGATCAGCGGCCACGGCCGCCAGCGGCTGGGGCAACCGGGTGGACTGGGTGCTGATCAGGGTCAGTGGGATCGGCTCTGGCCCCAGATAAGCAGCCAGGGTGAGCAACACCAGCGCCGCCGGGGACTGGACAGCCAACCGATCCAGCGCGATCTGGACGCTGGCGGCCAGCGACACCGGGTAAGTCGCGGGAGCGCCCTGGGCCAGCAGCTCCGTGGTCCGCTCAGCCAACAAAGCGAGGTAGTCCTGCACACCGGTGGCGGTGTCGGCTAGGTGCGCCCCCGCCTGAGCCAACGCCAGCGGCAGATCCCCCAACGCCGCTGCGACCCGCCCCGCCTCACCGGCGGTCAGCTGCGGGGCCCGGCGACACAACAACGCGATCGACTCACCCCGATCAAACGCATCCACCCCCATCGGGATCGCCAGCTCCTGCCAACCCGGGTTCCGGGAGGTGACCACCACCTGCCCACCACCCCCGGGCAGATACCGGGCGAGCGCCGCGGGATCCTCGGCATTGTCAAAAATCAGCAACCACCGCTCCCGCTCCCGCAACACCCCCAACACCCGCGCCACCGCCACCGCCACCGGGTCGGTGACCACCGCCACACCCACAGCATGGGCCAACTCCGCCAACCGATCAGCCACCACCGCCGGTTGCTCCGCCGGCACCCACCACACCACGTCATAGTCGGTCCCGTACCGGTGGGCGTACTCGATCGCCAGCGCGGTCTTGCCGATCCCGCCCATCCCGTACAGCGCCTGCACCACCACCGTCGACCGCTCCTGCTTCAACGCGGTATGCAGCGCGGTGAGCAACTTCTCCCGCCCGGTGAACACCGGATTCCGGGCCGGCACGTTCCACACCCGCCCCACCAGCCCATCCCCATCACCCGAGCGGGCCGGCGACAGATCCCGCAACCCCGCAAACAACACCTCACTGAGCTCCTCCGGTGACCTGACCATCGCCACCGTCACCCCACTGCCGACCAACCGAGCCCGAAACGCCTCCTGCCGAGCGCCATAACGCAGATCCACAAACAGATCCCTCGGACCCTCAGCTTCCTCACTGAGCAGCACCACCAGCCGCGGTAACCCCGCCTCGCTGGCCACTTCGAACTCCCACTCGGTATACGACAGCTCGGGGCGATCGGCCACCGGTGAGCCGTAGCGGAATCCCACCACCGCCACATACACCTCCGCGCCCAGCACCTCATCCCGACACACCCGCGCCGGCTGATCCTCCCGCGGTCCGAAATACGCCATCTCCACAATGGCGTCCCCGGCCCGAGACACCGCCCGCTGCGCTGCCGCGACAAACGACCGCCCCATCGGAAACCGCGCCAACTCCGAGGTATGACTCACAAACACCCGCCGTGGCCGCGACACAACACACAGCATCCCACCCCCCACCACAACCACAACTGAACGTCTCGAACGAAGTACTCACCACACACCCAGGAAACGGGGTGCGGCGGACCGTACTGCCATCGTGTCGCCCGAGCGGTCAGGCAGCAGGTGGCCGCACCAACGGGCCGCTGTGATCACCTGCTGCCTCTCCGCGCCGCTTCCCCGCTGAAGATCCTTTATGATGCCGGTTCCGCGTCAGGAACCATCAATGCGACGACCAAACACTCGTCCGCTCTCAACGAAGTCTGGAGGATGCCGTCGTGGTTCCCTTATCGGGCAAAATTTCAGCCCGCCCGCACAGCCGCGGGGGCGTCTTCCACAGCAGAAATCGCGACTACTAAAGCATCTACTCGATCGGACGATCACCGTCGCGTCCGGGCGAAACGGAGCAACCAAGGACTCCATGCCGATTCCAGTTGCACCGCAAGGCTCATTTTGGAACGACCTGCAGCACGTTCGGTGAAATGAATAGGAATCTCAATCAACAGGAAACCACGACGGACGGTTCGATACTTCATCTCCACCTGGAAGGAATATGCAGAACCACGGATAGTCCCCAAGTCAAGATCAGCGAGAGTCGATCGTTTCCAGAGATTGAACCCGGCGGTGACATCCCTGATTCGAGTACCGAGGATTCGGTTGACATAGAAGTTCGCGAATGCGGACAGCAGCTTGCGGTGCCATGACCAGTCGGTGTCGATGCTGCCTCCAGTCACATAGCGAGAACCGACGATGACGTCAGCCCCTGTGGCCAACGCAGTACCGAGCATGGCCGGGATCACTGTATGGGGGTGTGAAGCATCGGCGTCCATCTGTAAGACGTATTCAGCGCCTTCTTCCAGAGCGTGGGCCATGCCAGCGACGTAGGCGCGACCGAGACCATCCTTGGTAGTGCGGTGGAGCACGCTCATCCGGCCGGCCCGGCCGACTCGAGCTTGAGCAGCGTTGTAACTCTTGGCGAGCTCTTCCGCGAGCCGCCCCGTGCCATCAGGAGAATTGTCATCAACCACGAGAATCGACAGACAACTTAATGACAGCTCGGCGACCGCACTAATTACCGCAGGGAGGTTCTCAGCTTCGTTGTAGGTTGGGATTATCACGGTAAGTGGCGTATGCCGCCAAATTTCCGGCAGCTTGAGAACGGGGCTTACAATCGAGCGCTTAGTATCCAATGCAACTTCAAGGTCGACAAGTGGATTACTTTCGCTCACAGCGTTTTTCTCCGATCAACAATGGATAGAATTGGGAAGGTCTACTGAATCCAGAGAACCATCATCAAGGAGACGCCGGGTCGGTGTGTAGATTCCGCGATCGTCACCGATTGCACGGACGTAACGGATCGGAGTGAAGCCTAAAAAATCGTAGCCGCTGGTGGCTACCGCGATCGTATACGGCTCACGCACGCCGGCATCCTCCCCGTAAGGGCCTCGACCACGGAGCGCTGGGCAGCAAACGTCGCTGACCCAATGTCGCCCAGCAACATAACTATCGAGGACTACCATGGGAGGGTCTGCCACGTAGCCAGCCCAACCGTACCAATAATCCTCGACCATCGTCAGGCCAGTGAACAGCACACCCTGTCGGGTCAGTATGGTCGACCCCGGAGGCAGCCTGGCCATCACTCCAGCATCGGTGACCGGAGTGAGCATCCACTCCGGTATACCGTTGGCACAGGTGACCACAGGCAAACCCCACTGATTGAACGAGGGCGAGGACTCCTCTCCAGACTATCCCCGCAACAATGCAACACCACGCGCGCCTCCCCTATGGGGGAACCTGCGCGCCCATCCTGCCCGCCCGCACCGCGTGCGTGGGTGCTCTGTCGGGTGCTCCGATTGATGCCTGGGGTGAGGACGCTGCCTGGGGTGAGGACGCCTGGCTCACCACCGCGATGCTTGTGGCCGACACCGAATATCCCCGGTGGCGTCAGGCCCTCGCGGTCGGCAAGCCTGTGCCGGTGTCGATAGAGGCTATTTCGTCACCGAACGCCAAGGAACTTGCCGGCCGCGCAAAGGTGGCGGCAACCGGAGGTAGATCTCGCAGCCCAAGCGGTTGAGTCACGGATGCTCCCGACCGTGGGGATAGGTGTCCGGAGGTCAGGGCGGAGGCCCGGCTGCTCGTCCTACCGTCCCCGCGATCGAGCGCGAGTCACCGCCCGGTCAGGGGCATCCGACAGAGGCTGCTGCGCAGACGGCAGAAATCGACCGCCCGGCGCTTGGTCAGCAGCGAGTGCACGAAGGCATACTACGGGAGGCCAACCTCATGTTGTCCGGCTGCGGCCGGTCCACGGCCCCGGCGAGAAGGACGGCGTTTCGTCGGCTGTCCGGCGGATCGCCGCACGGTGTCCCTGAGTAGGTCGATCAGGTAATGGCGGCCCTGCGGGCCCATGTCGCTGAGTGCCGCCTGGAGGCGTCTGGCGGTGCTCGGGTCGATGTCGCCGATCATGGTTTCGGCGCGGGCGGTGACGGTCAGTTGGACGCGCCGGCGGTTCTGCGGGTCCGGTGTCCTGGACACCAGCCCGGTGCGGATCAGCCGGTCGACCATGGCGCTGGTGGCCGGTGGTCCGGTGCCCAGGGCCTGGGCCAACTCGGTGAGGGTGACTGGTGCCTGCGCGCTGATGACATGCAGCGCGGTGAGTTGCAGCAGCGTCATTCCCCGGCCCGCCCAGGCGGTGGGGCTGGCGGTGACCACTGTCTGCAGGTGGGCAACAAGCCAGGCGACGTCCTTCGTCGACACCACCGCCGGGCTGGGGCTGCCGTCCACCCGGACCTCCTCCACCAAGTAGCGCGACTACTCACCCGTGCACAACGCGCCGTGCGTGGTGACGCTGAGAATGGTCGTGGTTCATACCTTTGCCCCTTCGATGTGTAGCGGTTGTTGGGATCGGCTGAACTTCGTTTCTTGTCGATCATCCAGCGGTACGCTGTTCGCGTCATCCATCGCGGGCGGGGTGAGCCGCTTGGGGTTGCCGGTGTTCGGGGGCGTGCTGCCGATCGGGAGATCACGGCTGGGTCCCGACGCTCTGGCGGGCGTCACGTTGGCAGCACTAGCCGTTCCAGAGGTACTGGGTTACGCCGCGATCGCTGGTATGCCGGTGGTCACCGGCCTGTACACGATGCTGGTTCCGATGGCGGTGTTCGCGCTGCTGGGGTCTTCGCGGCATCTGGTGGTCGCTGCGGACTCGGCCACCGCGGCGATCCTGGCCGCGGGGCTGGTCGGGGTGGCCGGAGCCGGTTCTCCGCGTTACGTGCAGCTCGCTGGGACGGCTGCGCTGCTGGTCGGAGGGCTGCTGCTGGTGGCCCGGTTGATGCGGCTGGGGTTTCTGGCCGATTTCCTGTCCCGAACGGTACTGGTAGGTTTCCTAACCGGGGTGGGGATTCAGGTCTCCTCCACGCAGCTGACCGAGATGCTCGGGGTCCACGCCGCGGGCAGCCACGTCGCGGGCAAGCTCATCGACACCCTGAAAGCCGTTCCGCACACCAACGCGGCTGCTGCGCTGGTCTCCTTCGGGGTGATCGTGCTGGTCGTCGGCATGCGGTGGTTGACCCGCCGGGTGCCCGGCGCGCTGATCGCCGTCGTCGGCGCGATCACCGTCAGCCAGATGGTGAATCTGGCCGGGCACGGGGTGGTCGTGCTGGGCGCGATCTCCCGCGGACATCCGCACCTGGCCGTCCCCAGCCTCGCGCTACCCGACCTCAACCTCCTGCTGCCCACCGCGGTGTCGATGTTCGTGGTGATCGTGGCGCAGAGCTCGGCGACATCGCGGGCCTACGCGGCCACCTACGACGAGACTGTCAGCGAGGACCGCGACCTGGTCGGCCTGGCCGGCGCCAACCTGTCCGCTGCGTTCACCGGCACCTTCGTCGTCAACGGCAGCCCCACCAAGACGCAGATGGTCGATGACGCCGGTGGTCGCAGCCAACTCTCCCAGCTGACCGCCGCCGTGGTGGTGCTGCTGGTCGTGCTGACGCTCACCGGGCCACTGGCCTACCTGCCGATCGCCGCGTTGGCCACCGTGGTGTTCCTCATCGGCATCGAGCTGATCGATGTGGCCGGGATGCGCCGTATCTATGCGGTGCGCCGCGCGGAGTTCGTCGTCGCGCTGCTCACCGCGGCCGCGGTGGTGTTCATCGGCGTCGAGCAGGGTGTGCTACTGGCCATCGTGGCCTCCATCGTGGACCACCTGCGTCACAGCTATAACCCGCGCAGCAGCGTGTTGGTGAAATCCCCCGCTGGGCATTGGCAGTCGTTGCCTGTCGTCGCGGGCACCCGAACCACCGATGGGATGGTCGTCTACCGCTTCGGCACCAGCCTCTACTTCGCCAACGCCACCAGACTGGCCGCAGACATCACCACCCTCACCGAACAGCCGCCGACCTGGCTGTGCCTGGACGGGGCAGCTATCGGAGACGTGGACTACACCGCCGCCGCAGTCCTGATCCGCGTGCACCAGCAACAGCGTGCTCATGGCACCCGACTGGTCCTGTCCAACATCATCGAACCGGTCCGCGGTCAACTGGACCGCTACGGGATCACCACCGCGATCGGACCCGACGCCTACTTCGACACCGCAGGCCAGGCACTCGAAACCTTCAACCGAGCGCACCACACCGGCACCGACGATCAGCCACCGACCTGAGATCTCGATCGTCACGAGGCGGGCAGGATACGTTCCAGCGCTTGCCAACCGGTGTCGCGGGCATGCTCGGCGGCTTCAGCACACCCACCGCCGCGCAGGCCGAACAGGCGTTTGGCGAACAGTAGGTAGACGACGACAGCGAGATTGATGACCAGGGTAATGATCTTGATGATCGTGACCCGCCCGGTCAGCTCGTACACCTCCGGGATCAACAACAGCGTCGTCGCGACGAACGTGAGGTACTCGGCCCACCGCTGGGCGAACCACAACCCCACGGCTTCGACACCCTCGAGAACGGCGTAGCCGGCCAACGCCCACCCGACGAGCCACAGGGTGGAGGACTTCGCAGCGAAGGCCCGTTCCAACTCCCGGAGAATGCCTCCGCCAGCCTGGCCGGTCGGCCCCCCGACGCCGCCCTGCACTGCTTCCAGGACCCGGTAGAACGTGCCGCTCAGGGCCGCCCGATCAGCGGCGAAGAGGAACACCGCCGTCGCGAGGGCGCCGAGCACGAAGAAATGCACGAGCCGATCCAGGGCGATCAAGCGCAGCACATAGCGGTCCCGCAACGGTCGCCCTCGTAGTGGAAGGGCGATCTCGGACCGATCGGGGAGGTGCCGGCGAGTCGGTGCAACAGGTGGTGGCAGCACAACCCAGGCATCGCAGCGCACGCAACGATACCAGCGAAGCCCATCACCGAGTTCCCGGACGAGCAGGCCATCGACCGGCCGGATCTGGGCCACATCGGTGCCGACCAGCGCATGGCCGCGAAACCCGCAGCCGATCAGCTCGTAGTGAAACCGTGGCCGCATCCCCTTCGGCCGCACGGTCCCGGGTGGGTGATCATGCCCGGCATTCTGATGCTCCTCCATCAACCCTCACCATCATCGAGCCAGACGGTATTGCCCGCGTCGGCGAGCACGCCGTTGGACAGCCGATGGTAACTGAGCGTCCACACCAGCTGAGGCCTTGACATCGCCATATTGCTTCTCTCGCCGCCTTCGGCGGAACATACTGGTTGACAGAGCTGCGCTCCCCCGCGCTCGACCCTGAAGAGTCGACCAGGGAGCAGAGCATGACGCTCGGGTGGATCGGTGCCCATGGCGGCGAAGGCATCACCAGTAACCAGGCGGTCCGCGCCCGGGCTGTGTGGATCGACCTCGACGTGGCGTTCCCGCTACCAGCTGATCATCGGCGACGGGTCGTCGCTGACGGTATCGAACTCACCGGCCGGGTTCCCGGCATGTTGAAGCGCTGGATCCGTGGCTCGCGGGGCGAGTGGTACGGCGTGGTGTGGGTCCCCATCAGCGACGGCGCCGGAGACGTTCGGCTGACCCTCGACGACCAGGTGGTCCCAGCGGCCGCGCTCAGTCCACGGCCGGGTCCGTAGCAACGATCGAGAACTGCCTTCATACGATGAACGCCAGAAAACAGGCAAAGACGAGGACGAATCAGATCGTTACTCAGGGAAATGAGCGGCTCCTCCAGACCTCAGAGTGTCGCCCCGGCACAGCGAACGGGGCGACACTCTGTATTGCACCAGCTCAGCTCGTGAAATCACGACCGGTGAACTGCCGATAACCTTGCGCGGCAATCCGACTTGCTTCGGGAGTTCATGACCTGCGCACCCTTCGCACGATGACCGTCAGGGTGATCAGCGCGACTCCGGCGGCTGCCAGGGTGGCCCACCGGTCCGTCGGCGTCTGGCCAACCGCCTCCCGAGTCCGCTCGGCGGCGGCGATGGTCCGGTCGCGCAGTTCTTTGCCGCGCTCTGTGGTTCGCCCCGGCTTACGCACCTGCGAGATCCCGGTCACCGATACCATCCCGGCCTGCTTGTGCTGCCCAGCAGAGGGGTCGGCACCGTTGGCATGCCCCGGCCCGCGAATCATCATATCGTCCTCCTTGTGCCCTGACCCGGTAGGTCTCACCGTGACATACCCGGCGGCCGGGCTGCTTACCCGTCTCCGTCACCTGTGGTGGCTGCCGCGCGGCTCGACAACCGCCAGCGGTGGTCATCTTCCCCCGTAGCGCACAAAATGGCCTTCCGGTGCGGCGCCGTCGGCAGCGCGCCAGGGAGCCATACAGGCGAGCTGTGAGATGGCTCGACCCGGCAAGCAGGTCTCGCGAGGTGGCGTATGTCCAGTTCCCCCGAAGACGACCCGCAACAGCTGGCACGAAACATCAACGACCTCCTCCAGGAACTGCGGGTTGCGCTGGCCGGTGTGCAGATCCTGTTCGGTTTCCTGCTTTCGATCGTCTTCACCGACGCCTATCGACGGGCCAGCGACGTGCAGCACGGCGCGCACCTGGTAGCAGTGTTGTTTGCGGTGATGGCAGTGGCGTTGATGACCGCTCCGGCGGCGTGGCATCGAATACTGTTCCGGCAGCGGCAGCGCCGGAAGATCGTGCAGGTGTCCAATGGGTTGGCGATCGCCGGGCTAGGGTGTCTGGCTATCGCGATGAGCGCGACCGTCTTCTTGCTGGCCGACGTGATCCTCGGCGGCTGGCCCGCGATACTGGCTTGTGCACTGACCTTTGTCGGGTTCGGTGTGCTGTGGTTCGCTCTTCCGCTGCGCCAACGCGAGTAGACCGTCTGCGTCGCGTCGGCGTACGGCTCGCGGGCGGTGCACTGGGCCGTATTCCTCCGCAACGGGTGAGCCCGGACGTATCTGGGAGTACTCGTGCTCTGCAGTGGGTATGCCTCCACTGGCCGAGGGAACCGCTGACCAGGTGTGGAGGGGAGACAACGCGATGAAGGCAGTGACATGGCACGGCAAACGTGACGTCCGCGTGGATACGGTTGCCGACCCGATGATCCAGCTCCCGACAGATGTGCTCGTGCGCATCACGTCGACCGGGATCTGTGGATCTGACCTGCATCTTTACGAAGTGCTCGGCCCGATCATGGGTGAGGGCGACATTCTCGGTCACGAGCCGATGGGGATCGTCGAAGAGGTCGGCCGTGAGGTCACCGAGATCCGCCCGGGTCAGCGCGTGGTGATCCCGTTCAACATCTCCTGCGGAACATGCTTCATGTGTGGGCAGGGGCTGCATTCGCAGTGTGAGACGACCCAGGTCCGGGACCAGGGTATGGGAGCGGCGCTGTTCGGCTACACCAAGCTCTATGGGCAGGTGCCGGGCGGTCAAGCCGAGTACCTTCGGGTTCCCTTCGGCAACACGCTGCCCATCGCGGTGCCTGATGGTCCGCCCGACGAGCGGTTCGTCTACCTCTCCGACGTGCTGCCTACCGCATGGCAAGCCGTCGAGTACGCCGGGATTCCGGCCGACGGGAGCGTCGTGGTGCTCGGCCTGGGGCCCATCGGTGACATGTCCGCCCGGATCGCGCGGCACCGTGGCGCCGGCCAGGTGATCGGCGTCGACCTGGTGCCCGAGCGCCTCGCTCGCGCTCGACGTCACGGTGCCGAGACACTCGATCTGCGCGACCACGAAAATGATCTTGCCGAGGTGATCCGCGACATGACCGGCGGTCGCGGACCGGACGCGGTCATCGATGCCGTCGGAATGGAGGCGCACGGCTCCCCCGGTGCCAAGATCGCCCAACAAGTGGCCGGCGCGCTACCCAAGCAGGCGGCGGCAACGCTGATGCAGCGGGTCGGGGTCGACCGGCTCAACGCCCTGTACCTGGCGATCGACATCGTGCGCCGGGGTGGCACGATCTCGGTGATCGGCGTCTACGGCGGCATGACCGACCCGCTACCGCTGTTGACGATCTTCGACAAGCAGATCCAGCTACGGATGGGACAGGCCAACGTCAAGCGGTGGGTCGATGACATCCTGCCGTTACTCACCGACGGCGACCCACTCGGTGTGGAAGGCTTCGCCACCCACACCCTGCCATTAGACCAGGCGCCGCAGGCCTACGAGATCTTCCAGAAGAAACAGGACGGAGCCGTCAAAATCCTCCTGCAACCGTAGCTCCTGGTTAGGTGAGCTCCCCGATGCTTGCCGCCCGTAGTAACGGCTGGCGACCTCGTCCATATAGGCCCGCAAGATCTGACGACTTCCTACAGCGGTCGGAGCCACTACTTCCACGACCACAGGCTCTGGCGGGGACATCATATGCCCAGTCTGGCTTACACCTCGCTGCCGAATCGTCGGTGGGCTGCTGGGGTGATCTCGTCGCGTTTGCAGTCGTTCGTTGCGAGCGTCCGCGGGCGGCTTCCCGCTGCCAGCGAGTCTGACGGCGCCGGTGCGGCGGCGCTGTCAGACGTGCGCGATGTGCAGGTCGGCGCGCATGAAGGCGACTCGATCGGGGAAGATCTCTGGCATGACTCGCAGCGACGTAGGCAGCGACGCGGACTCCCCCACTCAGATCCCGGTGCGCGGATGGCGGCAGGTTCTGGAGCGCGCGATACACCAAAGCCAGGAGGACAACATTCCGCTGCTGGCTGCCGGGGTGGCTTTTTTCGGATTCCTCGCACTGTTTCCAGCGCTGATCGCGCTGGTGACCCTGGTGGGACTGGTGGCCGATCCAGGGAAGATCACCCAGCAGGTGCAGAGCTTCACAACGGGGCTGCCGCAAGCCGCCCAGCAGCTGATCTCCGATCAGCTGGCCGCCATCACCCGCAGCAGCGGTGGGGCGCTGACCATCGGGCTGGCGGTTTCGTTGCTGGTAGCGCTGTGGAGCGCGTCGAGTGGGACGTCGAACCTCATGACCGCGGTGAATATCGCCTATGAGGAGAAGGAGACGCGCGGCTTCCTGAGATTCCGCGCGGTTGCCCTGCTACTCACCCTCGGTACGGTCGTGTTCCTGGTCCTGACGCTGGCCCTGATTGCGGTTGTACCCGTGGTGTTGCGCGCAGTGCCGCTCGGTCCCGTCGGCACCGTACTCGCTCAAGTGGTGCGGTGGACATTGCTCATCTCCTTGATCATGATTGGGCTGGCGGTGCTCTACCGGGTGGCTCCGGACCGCAAGCCGCCGAGGTTCCGCTGGGTCAGCGTGGGCAGCGTGATGGCGGCCCTGCTGTGGTTGCTCAGCACGGCAGGGTTCAGCCTCTACGTCGATTTCTTGGGTGACTACAACAAAACCTACGGCGCACTGGCCGGCGTGATCGTGCTGCTGCTGTGGCTGTTCCTGACTTGCTACATCGTCCTACTCGGAGCGGAGATCAACGCCGAGGCCGAGCTCCAGACCGCGTGCGACACCACCACCGGAGAGCCGAAGCCGATGGGGCAACGCGGCGCAGTCGTCGCCGACACCATGGCGGGATATCCCCGCAACAACTCACGTCGCCGAGGATCCTGAAACCAGCCAAGCCACGCCGAGGGCTCGATCTTCGATGACTTCGGCTTCGATCAGCCCCGAAGCGGTGAAAGATGATCACGTTCTCCTCATCCCGGCATGCCGGGCGGATTCACCCGTAATGGTGGTAACTGCCACCCTCAGGAGAGCCCGCATCCACCACAACCGCAGCGGGCTGAGACAGTCCGAATGGCGGGACGAGCACCCTTACACCGCGCGCAAACGGGTGATTCGTCGCATAGCCGGACGGCAGGCAAATCAGGCAAAACGTGTCCGCAATAGGCACGCTTTGTCACCGTCCAACCTGGGAAAATGCCGACGACCGTTGCTTGGAGTGATGGCGCAGCCACCGTACCCCTAGCCGAATGACTCGGTGACCACCCCCTTGCATTGCCTACGGTGATCCGTACGTTCGATGTTGTCCTGTACGAAGGAGCCACCTTGGTGCGGGAATCCGGACCGGTGCGTAGAGCCCTGTCCTTCGGGACCGGATACCGCAATCTCACTCCGAATCGGACAGGGGCGCAGGCCGGCGATCGCTCGATGCGGACCCGAATTTCCGCGCGATTTCCTAAGCCATCAGACGTGTGCGCGTTCATGGAGAATCGACATGACGAGGACCTCCCGATTACTTGCACGTATCGGTATCGCCGCGGCCGCTGTGACGGTTCCACTGATACTGGCTGCACCAGCCCAGGCGGTCCCGGTGCACCAGGATCCGTGGGATAATGTGGCACAATGCGAAAGCAGCGGTAACTGGAACGCCAACACCGGCAATGGGTACTACGGCGGTTTGCAGTTCAGTAGCGGAACGTGGCGTTCATTCGGCGGAGGTGCCTACGCCAGCACCGCCAACCAAGCCACCCGCTCGCAACAGATCGCCATCGCCGAGAAGGTGCTCCGCGCGCAGGGTTGGAAGGCCTGGCCCACCTGCTCCAGGAAAATCGGGGTCCGCTGAAGACCCGGACCACGCGCTCGGCCCCCGCCGTGACGCCGGACGGGGGTCGAGCAGCTCCAGGCGCAACCACCAGAGCCATTGCGCTGCGCCCCGGCTTCGGCGATCGCGGGGTGAGGTGGTGTGCTGGTCGGCGTGCCGCCGATGAACCAACTGCCGCGAGAGTCGGGCCAGCCGCCGGTGCCTCCGGCTACCCCCACCGCGGCTGCACCGTCAGCGTCCTCGACGGCTCCTGCGGCAGCCCCCCTGGCCGCCTTGTCGGGCCCGTCACTGGCGCGGGCGTCAGGCTCGATGGCAGTGGCGACGGTGGTCAGCCGGGTGACGGGACTGGTGGCCAAGCTACTTTTGGCGGCAGCGCTGGGGTTCGGAGTGCTCAACGACTCTTACAACGTAGCCAACGAGTTGCCGAACATGGTGTACGAGCTGCTGCTGGGCGGGGTGCTGTCCAGCGTGGCGATCCCCGTGCTGGTTCGCGCCCAGCGCACTGACCCTGACGGCGGGCACGCCTACGCCCAACGACTGCTCACGATGGGCACGGTGGCATTGGTAGCCGGCACGGTCGGCGCGGTGGCCGCGGCGCCGCTGCTGACCCGGCTGTCGGTGACCGACGGTCCACATGCCAGCCCTGCCCTGGCCACCGCGTTCGCTTACCTGCTGCTACCGGAGATCCTGTTCTACGGGCTGGCCGCGCTGATGGGCGCGATGCTCAACAGCCGCGGGGTGTTCGGTCCCCCCGCCTGGGCACCGGTAGCCAACAACCTCGTCCTCATCGCGGTGATCGGGACTTATGTCATCACGCCTGGTCGGATCAGCCTCCACCCTGATCTGACGAGCGAGGCCAAGCTGTGGGTGCTCGGGGTGGGCACCACGCTGGGGATCGTCGTGCAGGCGGGGGTGTTGTTGCCGGCGTTGCGCCGGTCGGGGTTCCGGTGGCGCTGGCGTGGGGTTGGGACCCGCGGCTGTCCTCGTTCGGCGGGCTGGCCTGTTGGGTGGCCCTCTACGTGCTGGTCGGCCAGTTCGGGCTGGTCGTCACCTACCGGATCGCCGGGTCCACCGCCGGCGGCGGTGTATCGACCTACGTCTACGCCTGGATGCTGCTGATCGTGCCCTACGGCGTACTGGGGAATTCCGTGTTGACCGCGCTGATGCCGCGGATCAGCCGCGGCGCCGCCGACGGGAACATCAGCGAGGTGGTCGCCGACCTGTCCCTCGGCACCCGGATGTCTGCGCTGCTGCTGCTGCCGATCTCGGCCCTGCTCACCATCGCCGGTGACCAGATCGCCACCGTGCTGTTCTCCTACGGCCATTCCGACCTCGCCCAGGCCGACCGGCTGGGCCACACCCTGGCCGCGTCCGCCTTCGGGCTGCTGCCCTACGCCGTCGTGCTGCTGCAGCTCCGGGTGTTCTACGCGCTGGGTGATGCCCGCACGCCGACAGTGATCATGACGATGATGGTCGCCGGAAAGATCGGCCTGTCGATCGCCGCGCCTGCCCTGCTGGCCCCCCAGCAGGTCGTCATCGGGCTTGCCGCGGCCAACTCGGCCTCCTTCGTCGTCGGCGCCGCCGCCGGCCAGGTGTGGCTGTGGTGTCGACTCGGCCGCCTGCAGACCCGGCAGGTGGCGGGTACGGTGGCGCGCATCGCGGTGGCCGCGTGCTCCGCCGCGGTGGCCGGGTTGGCCGCCCTCGGCCTAGGTCACGCCGCCATGCCCCATGCGCTGCCCCCCTTGCGCGCCGCCGTCGAACTCGCCGCCGCCACCCTGCTGGGCGGCGCTGTCCTGTTCGTTGCGCTGCGCGCGCTGCGCGTCGCCGAGCTGCGGGTGGTCCTGACCCGCGCCGCCGGCCTGCTTCATCGCTGACCGCTGCCCATCACTCCGCGGTGCCGGTGCGCCGTCGGGCCCGGGAGAGGGCGTCGCGGGAGCGGGCCAGCCAGGGCAGCGCACCCATCGCCTCGGTGACCTCGACAGCGATGGTGAGATCGGTCACTGCGGCGTCGGGGTCGCCGAGAGCCAGTGCGGCTTCGCCGGTGAAGTAGGCCACCGGCCCACTGATGATGGCCGTTGTTATAGCGCAGGGCAGCCGACGGTAGGGCAACAGTTGGTCACGCAGCTGGGTCACTTGCTCGGTGTCGCCGAGTCGGGTCGCGGCGAGTAGGCCCCAACACTTCATGTAGAGCCACCGGAAGTTCTTGGGCCCGGCTGGCAGGGAGCGCTGGACAGCACGGGCCTCCAGCGGTTGGCCGGCCTCCACCAGCGCCACGGCCAGGATGCTGCGCGGAAGGACCGAGTCGGTGACCTTGACCGTTGCGCGCAACTCATCGACCAGGTCTGCGCCGGTGCCGGCGAGATACGCTGCCTCCCAGCGCTGGCTGAGCTGGATGATCTCGGCGATGCCCCGTCCTACGCCGTAGCTGATCCCGGCATGCATTTTGTAGGTGGCGCGACCGATCGCGTCGGCCTCCTGCCAGCGCCCGGCAAGCAGCAGCAGGCCGGCCCGGGCCCATCCCAGATGCACCCGATAGAGCGGGGAACCCGACTGTTCGACGATGGGGGTGACCTGGTGGAGCTCGGTGGCGGCCTCCGGAACGCGACCTAGCGTGATCAACAGATGGGCGCGGAGCTGCCGGGTCCAGGCCGCCAGTGATGGCGGTAGACCGGGCAGCGCGAACAGCTCGGTGGTCGCAGCCAGGCACTGCTCCAGGTAGTCCGGGCCGTACAGCGCCATTGCCCGTAGGTGCAGTACGCGGGCCAAGGCGACAGTGTCCGCCGCGGGGCGGGCCAGGGCCAGTGCCTGGTCGGACAGGGCGGCGCGGCGCTGGGGGTTGTCGTCGTAGTAACGGGCTACGGCCAGGCAGGACAGCAGCAACGCTCGTGGCACCGAGTCGGTCAGCCGTGGCAACGCCTGCTGCAGGGCATCGACCAACCGGTTGTCGTCGACGCCGCCCTCGACCGGGTACCAGTTCGACTCGTAGATGGCCGCGACCGCCGCGGTGACCAACCGGGAGATGCCCTGCGAATCGTCTCTGGCGAGAGCCTCCTGCATTGCCTGCACGAAGATCGGGAGCCCGTCGCGGGGGTTTCCGGCGCGATACAACGAGGTCGCCAGGCCCATCAGCAGGGGGTGGCGGTCCACATCGTCGCCCGCGAGGTCGGCGGCGGTCAGGGCTTGCTGCCATAACCGGGCGGCGTCCTCGGCGGCCAGCCGCGCGTCGGCGACGCGAGCCGCGGCCGCGGCGTGGGTTGAGGCTTGGACAGCGGTGGCGGGGTCGAGTTCGGCGGCGAGCAGCCAGTGCCGGGCGATCTCGGCGGCCAGCCTGTCGTCCCCAGCCCACCGGCGGGCGGCCGCCACCCCGATCCGGCGGTGCCTGCGGACCCTGCGCAACCGCCCGATGGCTTGATACAGCGCCTCGGCGACCAGCACGTGAGTGAAGCGGAACCAACCCAAGGAGTGTTGATCCTCGACGACGAGGCCCGCAGCGACTGCGGTGTCGATGGCATCCAGCGCCTCCTCGACATCGACTGAGGCGGCCTCAGCCACAACTTCGATGTCGAAGTGTCGCCCGGCGACGGCGGCTACCGACAACACCTCGACGGCGGTCTGAGGTAGCCGGGCGATGCGGCGTAGCACCACCTCGCGCACCCGCACCGGCACCGGTGTCGTTTCTGGTAGGTCCAGCCGGTGCTCGCTGGTCAGCAATCTCACCAGTTCCTGGAGGAAGAAGGGGTTGCCTTCGGTGCGAGCCCACAGCCCTTCTGCGGTGTGCGTGCTGACCTCCCGACCGGTCACCGCGCTCACCAGTGCCTGGGTATCCTCGGCGTCCAGGCCGGTCAGCTCGATCCGCAAGGCTTCGGCGCGGGCCAGCGCCGCCACCGTCTCTGCCACCGCGGCGGACTCGTCCCACCGGTAGGCGGCCACCAGCAGCAGCCGGCTGGTGGTGATGGTGTCGGCCAGGTAGGCCAGCAGCCGCAGTGAGGCAAGATCCGCCCAGTGCAGATCATCGAGCACGACCACCAGCGGGTCCGGCCCATCGGTCAGGTACCGCCCGATCTCCTCGAAACGCCGCAGCGCACTACCGGTCACATCCGAGCCCTCCGCCAGCTGCCGGGTGTCCCCGTCCAACAGCTCGGCGACCGAGTCCGGAACGGGACGTTCCGGACAGATGCTGCGCACCGTGCGCAGCATCTGCTCCCAGGGCCACAGCGGAGGAGCGGCGACGTGCTCCGGGCAGGTGCCCCAGACCACCGGCACACGCGCGAGCTCGACGAAACGCCGCAGCAGGCTGGTCTTGCCGATCCCCGCCTCCCCGGCTACCAGCACCACCCGCCCCCCCACGTCCGCCGTCGCAGCCAAAGCGTCGAAAAGTCGTTGCAGTACCGCTTGCCGACCGACGAAGATCTCCCCCTCCTCCTTCGCCGTCGGCTGCGCCGGACCAGCCGTCGGGGCTCGGGGTGCGACCGTGATCGCGGTGGTGCACGCCGGTGGTGAAGGGTGCCTGTCCAGCGTGGGGGCCTGCTGCAGAATGTCGCGCTCCAGGCGCTGCAGTGCTGCACTGAGGTCGATACCCAGCTCCTCGGCCAACCTCGTCCGGGTGTCCCGCAGCACTTTCAGCGCGTCGGCCTGCCGCCCGGCCCGGTATAACGCCACGGCCAGCAGCCCACACGCGTGTTCACGCAGCGGATGACCCAGCACATGGGCCTCCAACTCGGCCACCGCAACCTCGTGGGCCCCCAGCTCCAGCAACGCCGCGCACCTCCCCTCAGCTACCGACAACCGCAGCTCCTCCAGCCGCGTCACCTCCGGCACCACCCACCCGACGTCGGCCACCTCGGCGTAGGCCTCACCACGCCACAACGCCAGCCCCGCCTCGAACTCGCTCAACGCCCGCTGCGAGTCGCCTTGACCCCACGCCTCCCACCCCGCAGTGGCGTGCCCGCTGAACCGGTGGACGTCAACGTCGGCACCGCTGCTGTCCACCAGGTAACCCGGGGCGCGCGTGCATAACACCGTCGGCGGTGTTCGCGGTGCCCGGTCTGGCTCCAGAATCCGCCGCAGGTTGGCCACATAGGACCGCAGCGACGTCATGGCCGCCGGCGGAGGATCCCCGGACCACAGTTCCTCCAGCAGGGCGTCCACGGCCACCGGCCGATCCACCCGGCTCATCAACAACGCAAGCAGGGCACGCTGTTTGGGCGGTCCCAGATCGACCAGCCGGCCGGCCACTACCGCCTCCACCGGGCCCAGCACCCGCAGCTCCACTCCGGTCGCGCTCGCCGCACCATTGCGTTGCTGGTCCATCAGACCTCCGGGTCCCCGAGTCATGGGTGGCACCCCGCGCCCACTGGCCAGCAGCGCTGTCGCCGAGGACCCAGCATGCCCCCCGCCGGCCCACTTCGATGGGCGCTGCGTGACACTTCGCGGGCACCGACCAGAAGCGTGACCGAATACACGAAAGAAGGGCCAGACTACACTCTCACTACTCATGAGTAACATGTCAGGTGCAAAATTTGTTTCACCTAGGACGGTCTTTCGCATTTCGTACTCCACGGAGGGGAACTATCAGCAAGATTTTTTGGATGAGACGTGCCGAGGTGAGTTCGGACGGGCAGCAAACATTGCGCTATCGCGCGCTGCGGGACCGTATCGCTCATGCCGGCCGTATCCCCGACTGCCGTGAAGATCCAGCCGCGGGCGAGCCCATGGTGGCACAGCAGGTCGAGACCGCTGCCGACGATCTCGCCTCCCGGACCTCGGTCCGCGAAGCGCCGGCAGGGAGCACTCTCGACATAGGTGCCCGAATAATTCCTTTTGTCGGCGGATCCGAGAAGGCGCCCACCAGGACGGGACCCTTGACGTCGCCTCCGTGAAGACTCCGTCTGCTGGATCCCGCCTGCACCATGTGTTGGATCCTGACCGCTCGCCACCCAGCCCGCATCGTGGCCGGCACCCTGGTCCTTTCCACCCATCACCACGGGCACGTGACGGAGTGCGCAACCACAGACCGCTGCGATGAGGCAAGATTGGCGCCGGTAGATCCGTAACGAACCGCACGAGCAGCACCGCGAGGCGGATGAATGGGAACCCCAGAGCCTCTCGAACGCCGAGGCGTTTCTGGAGCGGGATCGCGAGGTCGTGCTCCTGGAGGAGGCGGTTGCGGCCACGAAAGGGGGCACCGGACGAGTCATCGTCATCGAGGGCGAGGCGGGCATCGGGAAGACGACCCTTCTCGGCGCGGCGCTGGCTCATGCTCGCCTCCTCGGCGTACGTGCGCTGCTGGCCCGCGGAGGCGAACACGAACGGGAGTTCGGCTTCGGGATCGTGCGCCAGCTCTTCGAGGATGCGCTTCTCACGACGTCTGCCGACGACCGGTTGGCGGCCCTCGAGGGCCCCGCCAACCAGGCAGCCCCGCTCTTCGGGCTCGGTGAGGGCCCTCCCGAAGCCGACCCTGCTGCCGTACAGCACGGCCTGTACCGCCTGACCGTCAACCTGGCCCGACGCGAACCCTTGCTCCTTGTCATCGACGACGTGCATTGGGCCGATCTCGCCTCGCTGCGCTGGCTGCTCTACCTGGCCCGGCGGATCGAGCACACGCCCGTGTGCGCGCTTTTGGCCCGGAGACCCGGGGAGCTCGACGCCCCCGAGGATCTGCTGCGTCGCCTGCTGGCCGAGCCCGCAACGATCAGGCTCGAGCTCGGCCCACTGAGCAAGGGAGCCTGCGAGCGACTCGCGGCGGGCATTCTCCCCCAACCTGAGCCTGAGCTCTGCGAAGTCTGCTACCGCCAGACCGCAGGCAATCCGTTCTTCTTACGTGAGCTGTGCCACACCCTGGCGGATGAGCGGCTACCTTCGCGCCAGCACATGCTCGACGCGGCTCGAGCTCTAGGGCCGGAGCGGCTCCGGGACAGCATACTCGTGCGCCTTTTCCGAATGCCGGCGGCTGCCCGCGAGCTGGTGCGCGCGGTCGCGGTGCTCGAGACCGATGCCGAGCTGCGCCATGCGGCGACGCTCGCAGGCCTCGAGGTCGAGGAGGCCTCCTCAGCCGCCGATCAGCTCGCCGCCGCTCGGATTCTCGGTGAGGGGACACCGCTGCGCTTCGCCCACCCCATCCTGCGCGCCGCCGTCTACCGCGATCTCTCCGCCGCCCATCGGGGGGCCCTGCACCGCCGCGCGGCTGAGCTCTTGGCAGAGGACGGCCAGCTCGAGCGCGGCGCCGTGCACCTGCTCTCCACCCCACCACAGGGTGACGCCCGCGTGGTGGCGCTGCTGCGCGCCGCCGCTGGTCGCGCGCTCACTCACGGCGCCGCCGAGACGGCGACCGCACTGCTGGAGCGGGCCCTACGCGAGCCACCACCGCCCGATCAGCGGGCCGCGGTGAGCCTCGACCTGGGCCACGCCGAGCGCTTGGTCAATCACCCTGGGGCGCAAGCCCATCTGCGTGCTGCCCTGGCGGATGCGACATCTCCGGCCCAGCGTGCGCGGGCGGCTGGTGAGCTTGGTGCGGCGCTGTTGGCTCGGGGTGGGCGTCCGCAGGAGGCGCTTGAGCTGTTGCTGGGAGCAGCACGGGAGTTGCGGCCCTCAGACCCGGCGCGCGCGCTTGAGCTGGAGGTCGACGCGGCGTCGCTGGCCGTGTTGAGAGGGCGCTGGCGCGAGCGTGAGGGAAACTGGCTGTCCGAGCTCGCACAGGGCGCCGATCCCCGCATTCCCGCTGGGCGGCGCCTGCTGGGGGTGCTGGCCTACGACGCCCTGGCGACGCCGGGAACCGCCGGTCACGAGGTCGCAGCGTTGTTGGATCGGGCCGAGGCCCACGGCAGTGTGTGGGAAGACCCGCCACCGTGGCAGTACCAGTCGGTGGCGCTCATTGTGGTGGCCTTCGCCGAGATCGCCCTCGATCGCCTGGGGACAGCTCACCAGCACCTGACGGATGCGTGCCGGCGCGCGCATGCGTTGGGCTCGGTGGCCGGGGAGGTCGGCGCTCGTGCGGTGCGCGGACGGGTTGATTATCTGCGAGGAGACCTCGCCGAAGCCGAGGTTCAGCTGCGCCAGGCGTGCGCCCTGATCGAGGAGGTAGGCCACTGGGACTACGCGGATCTGCCGGTCAGCCAGCTCGTGCTGGTCCTGGTGGAGCGCGGCCAGGAGCAGGAGGCCTGGCAGTTGCTGCGGGCTCGAGGTCTGGATGCTCCTGAGCTTCCCCGTGGCCATCTGTCGAGTCAGTTTCTGGCTGAGGCCCGCATCGCGCTGTGGTTGGCAATCGGTGACGCGTCTCGCGCCGGCCAGGATGCCGAGGCGCTCCAGCGCATAGCGCAGCGCCGTCGCTCGCCGGCACTGCTCAGCGGTGGCGGACTCATGGCGCTGGCCGTCCTCGCAAGCGGTGACGTGGTGCGCGCCCGCCGTCTGGCGGCGCGCCAGCTCGCCGAGGCCCGGCGTTTCGGGGTGGCCAGCGCGGTGGGCCACGCCCTGCGCACCCTGGGGCTCATCGAGGGCGGGGCGCGGGGACTGCGCCACTTGGCGCAGTCGGTGGAGATCCTGAGCCCCAGCCCATGCCGGCTTGAATACGCCCGAGCGCTGCTGGACCAGGGTTCGGCGCTGCGCCGGGAAGGGCAACGAATCCAGGCCAGCGCTGCCCTGCGCCAAGCGCTCGATCTCGCCGCAGCATCGGGTGCCGAGCGCCTCGCCGAGCGAGCGCGCGCCGAGCTCCACCTGTGTGGGCTACGACCTCGCCGGGCGGCGCTGTCAGGCCCCGGCTCCCTCACCGCCGCCGAGCGGCGGATCGCTGATCTCGCCGCTGCGGGTAACGGCAACGCCGACATCGCCCGCATGCTGGTCGTGGCCCGACGGACGGTGGAAACCCATCTGTCCGCCATCTACCGCAAACTCGGCATCAACGGCCGAGCCGAACTCCCCGACGCGCTCCTGGGCACCCCACAGCCCCAGCCCCCTGACCACTCAGCCTCCGAAGATCCTCAGTGAGGGGTCACGATCCTGCGCGCCCGCGAGCAGTCGGCGCACACGCGCGCGGTACCTGCTCCCCCGTCGAAGCGGAAGAGCAGGTACCGCGCGATACCTGGTCATCTGTCAGGCCCAAGCGGGCTCCGGCTGTGCCGGAGCGCAGCCGTTCTGGTGGCAAGCCGCCCGGAGCTCCCGGACCGTCTTGTCACCTATGGCCGAGAAGAGGTAGCCGCGATCGTCACCGCCTACGGTCGAGGTACCCAGGGCTGGGACATCGTGCCTGCGGGCGTACTCGGAGAAGGTCCCGGGGTTGTTGAGTTCCCCCCACGAGGGGGCACCCTCGGCCAGGGAGAAGATCTGCTCGAAAACCCATCCGAGCTCCTTGCGGAAGAACTCGGCGTACGCGACGGGATCGCCGTCGAACTCGGTAATGACCTGAAGGTACTTGTCATCGATCACCAGGATGCGCGCGAAATGGACGATCTCCGAGCGCGAGAGCACAGCATCGATCGCTGGCTGGACTCCCTGAGCGAAGGAAGCCACAAGTTTCTTGAGGCTCTCCTGCGTCTGCGGATCCTGCTTCAACGGAATGGTGAGGTTGAGGGCGTTGGCCATAGCGGTGCCTCCTGACGGGTAAAATACCCATGAGAGCTGTGGGACGCGGAATTCGGATCGAGAATGAGCCGGGCTCCCATCCGTGCTCATGGAACCATTGGACAGCCCACGTCACCGGACCGCATCGTGGCCGGCACCCCGGTCTTTTCGAGCGCCACCCGCACAGAAACTCGAGCCCGCTGGATGCCGCTTGCCAGACGGCGCCGGTGGGCACCCCGACTGCGAGTGGCCCGGCGCCGAGGCGATCGGCGGCGAGCTGGTGCCATGTCTGCCGGGCGGGTAACAGGGCATCAGGAGTCAGATCGTGCGCAGCCGTACCGTGCCAGGCCAGTGCCGCCACGCCGGTACCCCGTTACGTCGTGCCGTGCTACCCATCTGGTTCTATGGTCGGGTGATCAACATGGGTCGATGGCATAGACGTCTTTCCTGGGGGAATCTGGTGACTCGATCTCGGTTACGCCTCGGCGTGCTCGCCATGGCAGTGGTGTGGGCCGTGACGGCATGCGCGGGCAGCCCACCACCCCCCCACCACCACCGCTGGGATCGGGACTGCTGCTACCGGGGTATGACCGCCAGGTACGAGCGCAGGACGACCTGTTCCGGTTCACCAACGGCCAGTGGCTGCACACCACCGAGATCCCGGCCGATCGCACCTCCTACGGCGCGTTCTCCGTGCTGACCGACCAGACCGAACAGAACCTGCACGGCATCATCGAGAGCAGCACCGCTCGCCATGGTGCAGCCGGCTCACCGGATCAGCAGATCGGTGACTTCTTCGCGAGCTTCATGGACACCGCGCGGCTCGACGCGCTCGGAGCTACCCCGCTGAAGGCATCGCTTGACCGCATCGACGCCCTCACCAGCCCCGCGGACCTCATCCGCTACCTCGGCGCGAGCGCTGCGGACGGCGCCCCCAGCCCCATCGCACTGTCCATCGATCAGGATGCCCGCAACGCGTCGGCCTACATCCCGGGCGTCTCGCAGAGCGGACTCACCTTGCCCGACCGGGACTACTACCTGAAATCTGATCCGCAGTTCGCTACGATCCGCGGTCAGCTCAGGACCTACGCCGGACGGCTCCTGGGGCTGGCCGGCATTGCCGACTCCGACGCCGCGGCCGGTCGGGTGCTGGCCGTGGAGAACCGGCTGGCCGAGGTCCAGTGGACCGCCGCGCAGGACCGCGACGCGACGGCGACCTACAACAAGTTCACCGTCTCCGATGCCACCGCTCGAACCCCGGGGCTGGACTGGAAGACCTACCTCGACGCGGCCGGCGTGCACACCGGCGACTTCATCGTCGCCGAGCCCAGCTTCTTCACCGCCCTGGGCACCGCGCTGACCACCGTGCCGCTGGCAGACTGGAAGTCCTACCTGAAGTTCAAGTTCATCGACGACCTCGCCCCCTACCTGAGCAACGACTTCGTCACCGCGCGCTTCGAGTTCCGCAACCGCGATCTGGCCGGCCAGCAGGAGATCCGCCCGCGCTGGAAACGGGGTGTGGCCGCGGTCGACGGCGCGATGGGTGATCTACTCGGCCAGCAATATGTGCAACGGTATTTCCCGCCGGATGCCAAAAAACGGATCGACACGCTGGTCAGCAAGCTGATCGACGCTTACCGGTTGTCCATCGACGGCTTGGACTGGATGAGCGATGCGACCAAGGCCGAGGCCAGAGACAAGCTCAGCAAGCTCGCCGTGAAGATCGGATATCCGGACAAGTGGAAGGACTACTCGAAGCTGAGAGTCAGCCGCGACGATCTGGTGGGCAATATACTGCGCTCTGCTCAAGTCGAATACCAGCGCAACCTCGACAGGCTCGGCAAGCCGGTGGACCGGGCTGAATGGTTCACGACACCGCAGACCGTCAACGCCTACTATCAGCCGACACGCAACGACATCACGTTCCCGGCCGCAATCCTGCAGCCACCGTTCTTCGACCCGACCGCTGACGACGCGGTCAACTACGGCGCCATCGGCGCGGTGATCGGTCACGAGGTCAGTCACGCGTTCGACGACCAGGGCCGCAAGTTCGACGGGACCGGCAACCTCCGCGACTGGTGGACCCCGCAGGATGTGCAGCGGTTCACCACTCGGACCACTGCCCTGGCCGCGCAGTATTCGGCCTACGAGCCGTTGCCGGGCGAGCACATCAACGGTGAGCTGACCCTGGGCGAGAACATCGCCGACCTGTCCGGCCTCACCGTGGCGATGCGCGCCTACCGGCTGTCCCTCGGTGGTCGACCGGCCACCGTGATGGACGGCTTCACCGGCGAGCAACGCTTCTTCCTGGGGTTCGCGCAGGTGTGGCGCGGCAAGACCCGGGACAAGCAGGAACGCGCGCTGCTGTTGAGCGATCCGCACAGCCCGTATGAGTTCCGCACCAACGGCGTCGTCACCAACCTGCCTGAGTACTACGCGGCGTTCAACGTCAAGCAGGGCGACAAGCTGTTCCGCCCACCCGACCAGCGCGTCAAGATCTGGTAGCTGGTAGCGCCGCGGCGGCCGTCAGGACCGCCCCGCTCCGTCACCCAGGTTTCGACACGCCGAGTCACCTCCACCACATCCGCTGCCGGTGGTGACACCGTCAGTAGGTGGAGATGAGCCAGGTGTTCACGACAGCGACAACGGAGGCGTACTGCCCGGACTGCGCCGAGGCTCGAGGCGTTCGAACAACCGCCGTGCCTCGACGGGCACGGCGCGGACTGCCCCGAGTGGCTCTGCCTGACCTGCGGTACAGCACTGCTGATCGACGCGCCGGCCCAACTGGTGGAGCGGCTGCCGCGCACGCTCGGCGCACGCGCCGCATGAGGGTTTCCGCCACCACCCTCAGAAGGGCGGCGGCTCGTCAGGGTCTGGCGGCGCAGGTGGGGGGTCTGGCTGAGGTGGTGGCCGTTCCATGATGGGGCTGTCATCGTCTGGGGTGGCAAACGACCGATAGTCGGGGTGGTCGGGCCTAGGGCTCCTCAGCGATGGCATCCGCCAGCGCTTTGTGGGTAGCGCATTCTCCGGGGTGCAGCTCCTGTCGTAGGTGCTTCAGGTTACCGGGCACATCCAGGGATAGGAGTCGCTCGTACTGGACCCCTTCAGCAAATGGCCCGCAAGCCCGGTCAGTGACAGCGGGTTCAGGCATCTTCACACGCGCAAACCCCGCGTGCCGTCTCCCGGGCGAGCTTGGCATTCTGCTGGGCGCTCCAGACAGCGATGCTGCTGGTGGTGATTCCCAGGACACCGGACGTGATCACGGACGCAAGTGCGACACCATCCACAGGCCGGAGTATCTCAACGGGCGGATTCGAGGCGGCCACCGAGGCGCGCGCCGGCAAGGTGCCGGGACGGCCCTTGAACGATCAGTGTGCTTGCCCTAAGGCACGGCCCGCGCCGGTGGAACCCCGGTAGCCGCCAACTGCGCACACAACGGCCCCATGTCAGTGTCTATCTTGCCGTCTATCTTGCCGTCACTGTGCAGCACACTGTCGTGTTGGGAGTCCTTCGTATCGACTCCCCGGGGTCTGCATCAAGTCTCCTGCGCCCGTGGTTGCGCATCTTGATCGGTCGAATGGGTTTCCTGTATGGATGTATCCGGCTACTATCCGTTGCACATGCGCCCCGGACCCGGCGCCACGAGAGTTCAGCGACTCGCTGAGCACCAGCCATCCGGGAGTAGTCATGAGTCGTGCAGGGCCGTCGCGATTGTCTGAGGTCGCGTGTTGGGGCGGTGCCCCCCGGTCACCAAGCTGGCCCCGAGTGTTCCGCCCGGCGTGGCGGGTACTCCTGGCTTGGTCTGTGCACCCTCTGGTGGGCTACGGCCTGGCCGGATCCAGCGGCCGGCAACCGCAATCCGAAGCAGGGATTCGGGTCCCGAGCACAGCGCCCGATCCCGGGGGTGACGCCCTTGGCGAGGGGGCGTCAGTGCCGTCACCGCCCATTGTCGCGCCTGTCGAGCCGGTTCCCGCCGGTCCTACAGATTTCCGCGAGCCCGGCCGGCGGCGGGTCGCCGCCCGGCACTGCGCCCGGCTTCCCGCGCTGATCGCCACGCTGCTCAGCCCAGACCGAGAGATCGTCTTGTTGCGGATCGTCGCCGGAGTCTCCATCCCGAACATCGTGACCACCCTGGGGGTCACCCCGGCCGCGGTGCGCCTTGCCTCTCGCCAGGCTCTGAGCGCACTGCAACCGGCGGCGACTGCCCATGGCACTTCACCAGCAACCCGGCAACGGGTCGTGCTCCTACCCCGCGCTCGAACCAAGCCCACTGACGACAACCGCCGCGCAGGAAGGGCCACCGGCATGAATTACGACGGTTCCCCGCGGCCACACCCGACCCACAAGGGCCACACCACCCGCATGATCACCGCGAACACCCAGTGGCACGACACCGAGCTCGCCTTCAAGGTGGCCCGGCACAGCTACGACCGATGGCTCGTCGCCGGCCACCAGGACACCCCGTCCCTCGCCACCCTGCACGCCCACCACACCCACGAGGCCCTACACCAAGCAGCACGCACCATCACCCTGCTCATCGAGACCATCCGTGCTGAAACAGCTGATCATCACGCTGGCGCAGGCGCGGAATGATCGCCCATCCTAAGCTGGGATGACGGCTCCCATGGTGACGGCCACGGTGGTCACGACGCTCGGGCAGCGTTGGATCGCGCCGTTCAGCCGCACGGTGGCATCGGGGGTCCACGGTGCGCAGTGTTCGCCACCAGGCGCCGTTCACCACCAGGGTGCGGCGTAGCCTGTCGCTACCTCTTTGCCGGGGTTCCCGCCCCGGGGTAGCTCCCCGGGGCACCGGCAGGGGGTCCCGGCATGGAGAGGGTTTTCGTGGACGCTGACAACGACGCGCGGACGATCGGTGCGCGCGCTCGGATGATCCGGCGTCGTCGCGGGCTGAGCCTGGACGTGGTGGCAGGACTGGCTGGGATCAGCGCGCCTTACCTGTCGATGCTGGAACGTGGGCAGCGTGGGTTCAATCGGCGTGGCTTGATTGAGGATCTGGCCGAGGCGCTGGGGTGCTCTGTGGCTGATCTGACCGGTCAGCCCTATCTGCCGTCGGATCGGGAGAGTGCTCGTGCCAAGACGGTGATCGCTCAGATCGAGCGTGGGCTCAACGAGGCTACCCTCGATGACGTACCGGATCTGCGGCCCCGCCCTTTGGACACACTTGACGGCTGGGTCAGATCAGCGACGGATCTGCGCGATGCCGCTAGCTACCGGTCCTCGGGTGAGGGTATCGACGCTGTGCTGATCGAGTTGCAGGTTCACGTGGCTACCAGCGACGGCCGCGTGTGGCAACGCGCGGCCGAACTTCTGATTCAGGCCGCGTATCACGCATTCGTTCTGGCAACCACTTTCGGCTACCTGCATCTTGCGCAGCTGGCGGCTCAGCGTGCCTTCGACGTGGCCCGGATTGCCGAGCGGCCCGAGCTGGAGGCGTTCGCCATGTTCGCCCGGGCTCCTTCGGTGGCGCGTGCTGGCGGCCGGCAGCGCGCGGTGCGGATGCTGGACCGCGTGCTTGGTGAGGCGCAGCAGTTGACCGTCATCCGGGACGGCGACACCCTCGGTGCCGAAATGTTCGGGCTATTGCATCTCATGGGCGCCCATTTCGCGGCCCGGAACAGCGATGCCGCTGCCGCTGGCGACCATCTCGATGAGGCCGCCCGGGTCGCTGTGCTCACCGGTGAGCGCAACGGGCTGCTACAGCACTTCGGACCCACCAACGTCAATGTCTGGCGCGTCGCCGTCAGCGCGGAACTCGGGCGCGGTCCGACGGCCGCCGAACGCGTCGAGCGCGAGCCGATCGATCTGGACATCCTCGGCAGCAAGGACCGCATCGCCGCGCTGCACTTCGACCTCGCACGATCCTGGGCGCAGGCCGAAGGGGACAGAGACACCGAGGCGATCCGGCACCTGGACACCGCCGACCGCATCACACCACAGCGGCTCCGCAACGACCCGATGGCGCGGGACCTGGTGCTGATCTTGGACCGGCGGGCCAAGCGCCAGGTGTGGGAGCTGGACAGCCTGCGTAACCGCTTCGGTGTCGGCAGCCGACTTCACGGAATGTGAGGAGCTAAGCGAACACCGACAAATTACTTCTCCCGGTTCGGGCGTGTCGTGTCTTCGCCGGATGAGGCCGTTACCGTGTAGTTCCAGTCGCCGTGGAAGGTGTGCCGTTGCAGGTGGGTGGCCTCGAACGCCTTCATTTCCTTGTCGGTGATCTTGATGCCGCGTTGGTAGGTGTTGGTGTCGAGTTCCGCCTGGATCCGGAGCCCGGTTTTGGTGGTGGTCGCCGCGATGGTCTCGACCACCACCTCGTGGGTCTCCAGCGGTCGGCCGCGCCAGTTCATCGTGATCGCGGAGAACATCCGGTGCTCGATCTTGTTCCACTTCGAGGTGCCCGGCGGCAGGTGGCACACGGTGATCTGCAGTCCGGTTTGGGCGGCCAGCTCCGCGAGCTGGGTCTTCCACAACCGCAACCGAGATCCGTTGGACCCTCCGCCGTCGGCGGTGATCAGCAGCCGGTTCGCCCCTGGGTAGGCGCGACGGCCGATCGTGGTCCACCAGCGGCGGATCGACTCGACCGCGAACATTCCGGTGTCGGCGTCGGTGCCCACGTTGACCCACCCGGTGTTCGTGCCCACGTCATACACTCCGTAAGGCACTGCCTTGCCGCCCTGGCCGATGAAGTCATAGGTGTTGGTCGCCACCGGCTCCCCCTTGGGCTGGTACTCCCGGCCGCCGTTCTTATAGGTCCCGACGTTCTCCTTTTTCTTGGTATCCACGCTGATCACCGGCAGCCCGGCCGCAAGGAACCCGGTGACCTGGTCGTTGAGGTAGCGAAATTGGGCGTCGCGGTCGGGGTGCTGTCGGCCCTCGATCGTCTTGGCGTTGCCTTGCAGGCTGTAGTCGTGGTCTTTGAGCAGCCGGGCCACCGTGTCGGGTCCTACCCGATGGCCTTGAACGGTCAGCTCGTCGGCCAGTTTCACCGTCGACTTGGTCGTCCACCGCAGCCGCGACATCGGGTCACCACGAGTCTCGGGATCGACCAACCTGTCCAGCGCCGGCCACAATCCCGGATCGTGATACTCGGCAGATTTCCGCCCGGCGCCGGGCGCGCGGACCCGCCCATCGGCCACGATCCCCGCCTCCAACTCTGCGGCGCCCTTCCCGACCGTGTCCGCCGCAGCCCCGGTAGCGGCCGCGATCAGCTTGATCCCACCCCGCCCCAGCTGACGTGCACCCGCACCCAACAACAACCGCCGCGCCCGCTCGTCCAGAACCGGAGCCACCTCGGCCACCGCAGCCGCGAACGCCTCCGGGAACCCCACGATCTCTGCCATAGCAGAACTCTAGAGATCAAACACACAAAAACAGACCTTATTTACCGGTGAGTCCTAACTCCGATCTTCCCCGCATTGTCTAGCGGGTGAGCGCAGCAGAGCAGCCGCCCAAGAGCGAGCGTCGACCCCACCACAACCGGCGCGTCATCCACGCCACCTGCCGCACGCACGGTGTCGTTGAGCTGGCCCCGCACGTCACAGATCAGTGTGTGCTGACGCTGACCGAGGATGAGGTGATCGCGGTGCGCGGTGCGTTGACGGAGTGGTTGAGGTGAGCGTGGTTCTCCCTGGGGACGCCGAGTCCGAAGGTGACTGCCAGCAGTGTCGCTTGATTCCCGCTCAGCGATCGAGATCCAGAACGATCACCTCACCCCGGCCAGTGCCCCACCGGCGACCACGTCTTGGCGGGATGGTGGACACGGTCACCACAATCGAGCATCTGGTGACCGACCAGGCCGTGGCTGAACACCGTCACGCTGGCGTTACCTCGCGGTGTGCGGGGTACAGGTCCTCGCGGCGAGCTTGGCCGCTCCGGAACGGTCACGGTGCCCGGTGTGCACGCGGGGTGTTCGATGACCGTCCCGGATGGGAGTTCCATGATGACGGAGTTTTTGACCGCGGCCCGGTTGTTCGAGCGTTCGGCGCCGCTGACCACGAAGCTGATGGACACCGGCGGCCGCCTCGACACCACCGGCATCCAGGATCTGATCACAGAGCACTGCACCGCCACCACCGGGGACCACACCCTGACCGACGTCGCGATAGAACTTCTCCGCCGGTTCGTCACCTTCCACGGAGTCCGGTCATGAGTAGACGGGACCCCAACCGGCGGGTTATCCATGCCAGCTGCTCGGTGCACCCGAACGGCAGGGGTTTCACGAATCTGGTCGTCACCAAACGTGATAGTGACATCGAGCTCGATCCGCACGTCACGGGTCAGTGCGTGATCATCCTCGATGAGGCGGGGGCGACCGAGTTGTTCGAGGCGCTCGGGGAGTGGCTGGGGTGAGTTGGTATCTGCGGTCGATGGCCGATGCCGACACTCACCGAGGGGATTACTCGAGCGACGACCAGGCGAGGCCGCTGAACTTCACTGGTGCGACTATCGGGGCGGACGGGTGTGGGGTGGGAAGCGGTTGACGGCCCCTCGGGCGCGGGGTTTGTGGGATTCACTGATCGGAGGAATGACCCAGCCAAGTTATGTGGAGGCGTAGATCACCCAGTTGTCTTGGTAGCCGTATTGTCCGCCGACCCAGGTTCCTCCGCAGGTGATCAACCTCAGCTCGGGGCGTGGCACATTCCCATATACCTCGACACTGGAAAACGCCGACTTGCGCACCTCTTGCACCCGGTACACGCGAAACGTCAGCGCGCTGCCGTCGACCCGACCAACCTGGACGGTGTCACCGACGGTGAGCTCGTGTAGCCGGTAGAACACACCTGGGTGGCCACCGCCGTCCACATGTCCGACGATCACCGCTGGCCCCACCTGTCCGGGCCTTACCCCCCGCGTATACCAGCCCGCTTGACCGGGATGCCCCACATCAGGGACTTCCAGCGTCCCGTCAGCGGCCAGCCCCAGCGGGATCAACGTGGACTGCGCACCGATCTTGGGGATCGTCACGCTAGCCGGGACGACCGCCGCTGGGGCGGCAATCGAACCACTTCCGTTAGTGGTGGAGCATCCCACGATAACCAGGAACGCGAACAGCAAGCCCAGCAGTCGGATCATGGCAGCGACCCGTCGCCGGTGTTCACCGGCCCCACCGGCACCTGACCGATCTGAGAGGTGTCGCTAGGGCTGGGGATGGACGGGGCAACACCGTTAGCACCGTTATCGCCATTAGTACCAGAGGCTCCTGCGGGTCCCGCTGGGCCTGCGGGTCCCGCTGGGCCTGCCGGACCAGGTACTGGCCTGGTATCGGGGTGGGCGTGGGGAGCGCAGACCCTGTCAACCACAAATTGCGCGGCGACGACGGCACCAGCCGCGTCATTCTCGGTCTGTCGGGCGGCGACCAGCTTGTCGTCAGCGGTCTTCGCCTTAATGGAGGCTTCGGAGAGCGTCGTTGCCTTTGCGTCCCGGTCGGTTTGAGCGGCTGCCAGCGCCGCGTCCTCTGCATCCGCTGGGGTGTCAATGCGGACGGAAGCGGCCTGGTCTTCGGTGGCGTCGGCAGCCTTGGCGGCTTTGTACTTGGCGTCGGCCTCGGAGAGCGCCGTAGCCTTTGCGTCCCGGTCGGTCCTAGCCGCTGCCAGCGCCGCATCCGTTGCAGCTACTGGAGTGTCGACGGGGGCGGAAGCGGTCTGGTCTTTTCTGTCATGGGCTGCCTTGGCAGCTTTGTACGCCGCGTCGGCCTCGGAGAACGCCGCTGTCTTTGTGTCCCGGTCGGTTTTAGCGGCTGCCAGCGCCGCGTCCTCTGCATCCGCTGGAGTGTCAATGCGGGCGGAAGCGGCCTGGTCTTCGGTGTCGTCGGCAGCCTTGGCGTTGTCGTACTTGACCTTCGCCTTTGCGTAAGAGTCCTGTGCGCCCGCCAGCGCCTCCTGAGCGTCCCTGTCGACCCGCTTGGCCGTCGCCAGCGCACCGGAGGTGCCCCCCTTGCCGTCGGCGCCGAACTCCGCCATGCGCCCCTTCACCAAGGTGGTCGTCGCGGTGGCACAGTTAAGGTCTTTCGGGGTTTCTGTCGAGCCGACAGCGCTGGCGGGAACAGTGAGCGCCGCAGCAAGCAACACACCGACAGCGGCGCTGCTGAAAACGGTCTTCTTCACGAGCCGAACTCCTGCTCCCCCACCGTTGAGGTCAGCCCGCTGTGCATGCTCCATGACTAACCGCAATGGGAACTCTTCGTGGTTGACACCGACACTCGTCAGCCACCGAGGTCCGGGGCGGCACTACTCTCTAACCGCATTTCGCTCGACCGAGCGAAATGCAGGAAATACAGTATGAGCGCTGATAGCGAGCCTACCACGGGCGCGACTCGCCAGTAGGCCCTAATTCACGCTGATGCCCTCATGGATCTTCGACTGTTAGATAAAGCGACAATCCTCGCAAAAGCGACAACTCTGACCTCGTATCGGTAGTCAGTCATCCCCATATGGAGAAACCTTCCGGGCTCCATCATCTAATTTAACGCGGCTAGGAGGTGACCGGCCACTTCAAATCAGGCAGGGATACAAGCCCGTCGGCGAGTGGAAAACGAGCATGATCTCGTCAACGCGGGACAGAGACACCCCATCGTGACCGTCCGTAGGTTCAATCCCAGTTTGCCCGCTACTGGTGATCAAGAAAACAGTGGCCCATGACCTGCGGTTTCCTTAGCAAGCTCAGGTTCCAATCGAAACGCTCAGAACCGAGCACGCCCGGTGGTGACCTGCCCGACCAGCATGGGGAGTCCAATCGGCAGCAAACCGAAGCACTCGCAGTGGTGCCACCGGCCAGCCGGGCGCGGGACCGGCGCGCGAAGGTGCCGGAACCCATGCAACCCAAAGGGCGGGTGCGGACTCGGCCAGGATGAGTCAGTGGACTGGAGTCGAGACGCACTGATAAAGCGCGGCTTCACCGGCTTTGTCCCATTCGCTGAGCTGCCATCGGCCGATGTTCCGACCGCGCCGGGAGTCTACGTCGTGCTACGACCCGTGAGCATCGAGCCCACCTGGGCCGAGACCAGCCCGGCCGGGTGGTTCAAGGGCAGAGACCCTTCGGTCTCGGTAGACGAGTTTCGCAGCACCTGGGTACCCGGTGCTGAGGTGCTCTATATCGGAAAGCTGGCGACCTGCATAGGCGCCTCAACGAGTACCGTCGACATGGTGCGGGGCAGCGAGTCGGGCACTGGAGCGGCCGTTACATCTGGCAGCTAGCCGGCACTGATCTGCTGCTCGTCGCCTGGCAGCTAACGCTGGACCCCGATCCTGGGGACGTCGAGAGCCGACTCATCGCTGAGCTCGTTACAAGCTACGGGCAGCGGCCGTTCGCCAATCGTAGAAACTGAACACGCCCCAGGGGAGTGGCTTCACTTTGTCCAGGGAGTATGCCGGGCGGTGGTCCCGCGCGCCGCGGTGCTGGGATGACTTCTACGGTGGTGACGGCCACGGTGGTCACACTCGGGCAGCGCTGGGTTCATACCCTGATGATGCATGCCAGTGCATTGTCCGGTTCTGCCCGCTACTGGTGATCATGGCGTTCTCGCTGGTGAGAGTGCATCTGACAGCAGTGTTCTCTAGGTCACGGAAACAGTCAGTGACTCGGCATCACGCCCGTACCTCACTCTGACCCGCAACCGTCTTTCGATCGTCTCGCCGCGACCGTCGAACAACTCAGCGCGACACGTTCAGTGCTGCGGCAGCTGATCAGGCTGAGTGCCGATGCGCCCGGACTCACCAACGAGCAGCCGCGGAACAGGCTGGTGATGCTGACTGACAGGGCCAGACTGATGCAACGCCCCTTAGCCCTCACCGTTCAGGACCCGGAAGCGTCACGGTGCCCCGTAAAACTCCGGCCGGCCGCCGGTTGAGCGAGACGCCCCCAAGCTACCGGACATGATCGATGTGTAACGGATAGCCGCCGCTTGGTGAGAATCAATGTGTACCAGCTATGTGAGACTCCGCTGGTCCAGCTCAGGTCCGTGTCCGCGGTCGTGTGTAAGGGTGTCCGGTCGGGGTTCCTCAACCGAGGCGAAAAGCGCGAGACGCTGGCGGCTGCGAGGATGCGTCCGTGACGCAGGACCGCTGGGCCGCACTGGGTGACGCGTTCGCCGAAGCCGCCGATGCCTCGGTGAAGGGACAAGTGAGGTCTTTCGTCTCGCACCGTCAGCTGCTGCGGCACCTTCCCGACCCTCCGGCAACGTCCTCGACGTCGGCGGAGGCGCGGCACACCTATCACTACCGCTGGCCCGGCTGGGTTACGAGGTCACCGTTGTTGATCCGTTGGCCGCCATGCTCGCCAGGGCCGAACAGCGGCTCAGGGCGGAACCGGAGGAGGTTCGTCGCAGGGTTTAGCTCGTGGAAGCAGACGGCGAGCAGGCCGACACAGCGACCGGCGGTCAGCGATTCGTCGTGGTGCTCTGCCACGGCGTGTTGATGTACCTGGAGCGACCCGAGCCGATCGTGCACGCTCTGTGTCGCTGCGTTCAACCCGGCGTCGTGTCAGTGGGGGCTCTGAATGCTAAGACGTTGGCGATCCGGCCCGCCTTGGAGCGTCGTTGGTCCGAAGCGCTGACCGCGTTCGATGCCACCCATGAGGTGGGCGTGCTGGGTACCGACACCCGCGGTGACACGGTCGAAGGCTTGTCGGAACTGCTCCAGCGCAACGCAGTGGAACCCGAAGCCTGGTACGGGGTCTGGCTGTTCACTGACTGGCTGGACCTGCCGCTGGAGACCACCGATGTGGCGGCGGTGGCCGAAGTCGAATTTCAGGCCAGCCTGCGCGAGCCCTACCGGCAGCTCAGCCGTGTGTTCCACCTGATCGGACGTCGCTCGCCGTGAACCGACCCCGGCACCGCGTCGACGAACATACCCAAGATCGCGTTGGGTTCCGGAAGAGAATCGTGAGATGGCATGGCTGGCTAGGGCTGTTACTTCTCTGGCCGAGCGGGCCGTACTCGACAAAGCCGTCGGGTGATGGTTTGCGGCGGCGATCTGTTCAGCATCCGTTCATGGCGTCGGCTCGTGTGGGTGATCGTTGAGGAAGGTCATGATCGCGGTCGCGAGCTCAGGTCTGGCCAGCGCGCTGAAGTGGTTGCCCGGTACCTGGGCAAATCGCGCGCTGGGCAGTGTTGCGGCGAGCGTGCCAGCGGAGACGTGATCGTTGTCCTGGTCGCCGACCACCACCAACGTGGGGGTCGTAACCTGGCCTAATGCGGTGCCGGGTGTCGCGACGAGCGTGTCCAGGACGTGACAGAGTGCCACCGGGTCGCCGCCGAGTTGGGTGATCCAGTGCGCGGTTTCCTCCTCCAGTGATCCGGGCTCGATGGCCTCCCGATGGGCTAGGACGCTCAGCACGCGACGGTACCGGCTGCTGCGGCTGGTCGCATGGTTGATCGCGTCGAGTCCTTGACCCGCCACGATCGCGCGCGCTGGCCGGGCGCCGCGGACCAGCATCCGCAGCACGATCCGTCCACCTAGCGAGTAGCCACCGAGGTCGTAGTCCTCCAGCCTGAGCCACTCGATCAATGCCAGCCCATCGTCGGCTAGGACATCGGGCGGGTAGGACACCGGATCGTGCGGCCGCGCGCTGTCACCATGGCCGCGCAGATCCGGAAGGATGACGCGGTAGCTGTGCTCGGCGAGGGTGGCCGCGGGACCGTGGTGGACCCATTGCAACCCGGTGGCCGTGAAACCATGGAGCAGCACCAGGGGTCGGCCTTCCCCCATCTCGCGGTAGGCCAGTTCCAGGCCATCATGGCCAGGAAATCGATGCACGGGCGGGTCAGCCATGCTCACAGCGTCCAACCCAATCATGGAACACGCATCGGGCGTAAACCAGAACCGCGCCGCGCGGCTGGAGCGGTTCGCCCGGGTCGCGAGTTGACACGCATCCAGATCCATGGCGCCGTGATGTCGGAGCGTCAGGATCCCCTTCCGACTGACCGGAAGGGGAATCAGCCAGCGGACGGTGTCGCTTCGCTGGGATCATGGGCGCCGTGACCGCCTACGTGATCCGAGGTCGAGATGCTGGACGAAACCCTAAGGCCAGCGCTACCGCGAACTGGCCGCCGCATCGATTGCTCGCCACGGCGGCCGTTACCTCGTCCGCGGTGCTGTTCCGGACGTGCCAGAAGGCGACTGGCCTACCCGCCAGCGGGTCGTTATCGTCGAGTTTCCGAACATGGAGCAACTCCGCAGCTGGTACAGCTCGACCGACTACGCCGCGGTCCTTGCCGTACGGCGGATAGCGCTGGATCGCTGACTGCTGTTCGCCGACGGAGTACCCAGCCCGTCGGCGAACAGGAGAGCGTCCGCAGCGCCGTATCACCAGGGACCAGCGATTGAGGGGTCTGTGTCCGTCGGTCGATGCGGTTCAGTGCGGCCGGTGAGGGGCGCTTGCGTCCCCGTGCCAATAGTCTGATCGACTGATGGAGGTCATCGATTCGATCAAGGACCCGCGGATCGCTGGTGCGCGGGCGTTGGCCACACGTCCTGGACGGATCACCGCCCGGCGCTGCCTGATCGAAGGTGTGGGCCTGATTGGGCAGGTCGTGGCCGCCGGAGCCCGCCTGGACTACGTGCTGTGTTCGGCGGGTGGGGATGATCCCGTGCTGCGTGCCGACTTGACCAATGCGGGTGTCCCGGTGCACGCCGTGCGGGAGGGGCTGCTGCGGAAGGTCCTCGGCGGTACGAAGCCGGTCGACTGGCTGGCTATCGCGGTGCTGCCGGCCGAGACGGCAGCGGATGTCCCGTACGGCGACTTCGCCGTGATCTGCGAGCAGATCGCCGATCCCGGGAATCTGGGGACGATCGTGCGTACCGCCTGCGCCCTTGGAGTGCGAGACATCGTGCTCACCGACGAGACGACCGACCTGTCATCCCGTCGGGTACTGCACGCGGCACGGGCCGCTGTGCTCGATTGCCGCGTCCGCCGCTTCGCCGACCCGGCTGGTGCGGTGACGTCGTTGCGGGCGTCCGGGTTTCAGATCGTGGCGACCAGCCCGCGCGGAACCCACGTGCAGTCGCTTGCACCGCTGCGCGGCCGCAAGATAGCTCTCGTGGTCGGAAACGAGGCCGAGGGCATCAGCGCCACCACCCTGGCCGCGGCCGACCTGGTGGTGCAGATTCCGATGGCCGGTGCGGTCGAATCGCTCAACGTCGGGGTGGCCACCGGCATCAGCATCTACGAGCTACGCATGAGGATGATCCTTGCCATGCTGACCGACCGGATCCGCGACACCCTCGGCCGCAACCTGACCGTAGCCGCCCACCTGGTGCGGCAGGCTTTCGACGCCCACCTGGGCCAGGTTGGCGACCTGCGCAGTACACAGGCCGTGCTGCTGATGGTGCTCGCCTGCGAGCGGAGCACTCCGCTGGACCAGCTACGCCGCGACCTCGGCGTCGAAAGCGCAGAGCTTCAAGCGTCGCTGACTCCGCTAAGCGACCGCGGATACGTAACCGCCACCCGGGACGAAGCCGCGATCACCGGTGCAGGAGAGCAGGCCATCGCTGCCCTGTGGGCAGTACAGGAACGCGTCGAGGACAACCTATATGCCGGCTTCACCCCCACCGAACGCGATCAGCTCCGCGACCTGCTGCACCGCATCCAGGACAACGCCATACGCCTGACGGGTTCTACCGGGCCCTAAGTCGCCGCCGCGGAACTTCTCGATATAACGCTGATACACCGTCCGGAACGGGATCCCCAACCGGATACCTTGGGCTTTGTCCATACAAGTACGAAACGACCACAGGCCTGCCTGCAGCCGTGATCACGTGGCTGGGCAAAGTGCTGCGCGGGACCGCACCGGGCTGGTAGCTTGCAGTCGACCGCGACACCGTCCGAGGAGGTGAGACCCATGAACGCTGTATCGATGTGGGTGCTCCCCCTTCCCGTCACGGTCGGGCGATTGACGTAGGTGTCGCCGGGAGCGCCTCGCCAACAAGGCCCTCCCGAAAGGCAGCACCTATGCACTCTCCCCTCTTCAGCGCCGAGCAGTCGTCGAACAATACGGTCGAGCACGACTTCACCGTGGGCGACGTCCCTGGGCGCCGAGCGTCGGCCTCCGGCACCGATCGCGCGCCCCTCATGTTCGACGTGATCCTTGCCGGGTGCGGGCCGACTGGCGCGATGCTGGCCGCCGAACTGCGGCTGCACGATGTGCGGGTACTCGTTCTGGAGAAGGAAACCGAGCCCGTGTCGTTCGTCCGCATCGTCGGTCTGCATATTCGCAGTATCGAGCTGATGGCAATGCGCGGAGTGCTGGATCGCATTCTCGAACACGGAAGACAGCGTCCGGCCGGTGGATTCTTCGCCGCCATCACCGAACCCGCGCCTAAGGGCCTGGACTCCGCGCATGCCTATCTGCTGGGCATCCCGCAGCCGGTCATCGTTCACCTGCTCGAAGACCATGCGATCCAACTGGGTGCGCAGGTCCGGCGCGGTTGTGCGGTGGCCGATTTCGAGCAGGACGACGAGGGCGTGACCGTCGAGCTGGCCGACGGGGAACAGCTGCGTTCGCGCTATCTCGTCGGCTGTGACGGCGGGCGCAGTACGGTGCGCAAACTGCTCGGCGTCGGCTTCCCCGGCGAGCCCTCGCGGACCGAGACGCTGATGGGCGAGATGGAAGTGGGTGTGCCGCAGGAGGAGATCGCCGCCAAGGTGACCGAAATCAACGAGGCCAACAAGGTTTTCTGTCTCAGGCCCGTCGGTTACGGGCTCTATCGCGTCGTCGTCCCCGTCGCCGAAGTCAGCGATCGCGCGGAACCGCCCACCCTCGAGGACTTCAAACACCAGCTGCGCGCCATCGCCGAAACCGATTTCGGCGTGCACTCCCCGCGCTGGTTGTCCCGCTTCGGGGATGCCACGCGGCTGGCCGAACGTTATCGGGTCGGGCGGGTGCTGCTGGCCGGCGATGCGGCACACATCCATCCGCCGACCGGCGGACAGGGCCTCAACCTGGGCGTCCAGGACGCATTCAACCTCGGCTGGAAGCTGGCCGCACAGATCCGCGGCTGGGCGCCGAAACACTGCTGGACACCTACCAGGCCGAACGTCATCCGGTCGCCGAGGACGTGCTGGACAACACCCGCGCTCAGATGGAACTGCTGTCCATCGAACCGGGCCCGCGGGCCGTGCGCAGGCTGCTCACCGAACTGATGGACTTCGACGAGGTGAACCGCTACCTGGTCGAGAAGATCACCGCGATCGGTATCCGTTACGACTTCGGCGAAGGCCCCGACCTGCTCGGCCGCCGGATGCGGGATATTGGGCTCAAGCGGGCGCGCCTCTACTCATTGATGCATGGCGGCCGTGGGCTGCTGCTCGACCAGACCGAGCTGGCTCACGGTGGCCGGCGGGGTGGGACGTGTCGACCATGTCGTCGACGTCAGCGAGGAACTGGACGTTCCAGCGGTGCTGCTGCGGCCGGACGGCCACGTGGCGTGGATCGGTGACGAGCAGCAGGGACTGCTCCACCAACTACCCCGGTGGTTCGACACGGCCGACTGACGTCTCTCGCGCAGCGACCGTCCGCAGGGGATCCCTTTGCAGGACATCCGGCGCTCAGCCTCGCTAAACGTCCGGCCGCGACCATCGAGCCGCGGTTAGCTCTTCTTCAGCTCCTCGGCGAGCATCACGATGATGCCGCTGGGGCCGCGGACATAGGTGAGTTTGTAGACGTCCCCGTAGCTCGCCACGCCGCGCAACGGGTGGCAGCCGTGCCTCGCGGCGATCTCGAGGGCCTCGTCGATGTCGTCGACCGAGAAGGCGACGCGGTGCATGCCGATCTCGTTGGGCCGGGTGGGCGTCGTCTCGATCGCGTCGGGGTGGATGTACTCGAAGAGCTCAAGGCGGCCGTTGCCGTCTGGCGTCTGGAGCATGGCGATGTTGGCGTGGTTGCCGTCGAGGCCGACGGCAGTGTCGGTCCACTCGCCACTGACCGTGTCACGGCCGAGGACGCTCAAACCGAGGTCGGTGAAGAAGGCGATCGTCGCTTCGAGGTCGCGCACGGCGATGCCGACGTTCTCGAGTTTGATGGGCATCCGCTGCATGCTATCGAGTCAGGGCGATTCGTTGAGGTCCGTGGGCTGCCGGTTCACGATCAGCCGGGCCCCGCACTCTCGGCGCTGACAGCCGGCTCTTGATCGATCGTCATCGGCAGCATCTACCCCAGCAGGCCATGAGACACACCGGCACCCTCGAACGAGACGACTCGGGGTGGTCGCCCGCACGCCGAGCCTATTCGCCCGGCGTGCGGTTGAGGATCGATGCGTACGTCGCCGGGCTGCCCCATCGGAGTAGCGCTCCCATCAGCGACCGGCGTAGTGGCGACCGCCTGAGGATGACCTGCTGAGTAGGCGGCGATCTTTGTCGAGGTTGACATCGGTCTCCTTTCAGCACCAGGCGCTGTGCCTGGCGGCACAGCGATGCATGTCGCGCGGAGATGGGACGCGGAGTGGGTGACCCGAGTGTCGAGCTGGAGGCGGCGTGTCGTCGCCGGCGAAGCCGGCGAGCTCGTGCCAAGGGAGTTCCGAAGCACCCACGGCCCGCGTGGCAGCATGCGCGCCGCCAGGGGGCTGGTCAGGACCGGCTTTGGTCACTTGGTCAGTGTGGGCTGCGCGATCAAGGGCAGCGGGGTGTCAGCGTCAAGCCGCATCGCACAGCCGTTTTGGCGGAGACCACACCACCCCAGTCACGGGCCAGGTGGTGCCCAGATGGTCTAGGGCCTGCAGAGGGCACTACTAGTACCTAGAGATCAACAAGCTGGGACGGCTGGGTTCTGGTATCTGCTGCGAGCCGGTAGTCAGGACGAACGAAGGCCGAGGCGTTAGGTCATGATCGGTGTCTAGATTTGATCCATTGTTCCAGCTCGCGGGCCTTTTGGGGCTCACCCAGCGCATGCAAGTCGGCAGTGAGGTTGATGGCTGATTCCAGGGTCTCGGGGTTGTCTTCGCCCAGCACTCGTCGGCGGCGGGTCAAGGTGTCCTCATTTAGTGCACGGGCCCGTTCGTGTTGGCCCAACGTGCGAAGGTTGGAGGCGAGGTTGGTGGCTGAGCGCAGGGTGCGGGGGTGATTTTTGCCTAGCACTCGTCGGCGGCGGGTCAAGGTGTCCTCGTTCAGTGCACGGGCCTGCTCGTGCTCTCCCACGTTGCCCAGGTCGACGGCGAGGTCGATGGCCGACATGAGGGTGCGGGGGTGGTCTTCGCCCAGCAGCCGTCGACATCGGGCCAGGGTGTCTTCATTCAGGGCGCGGGCCTGCTGGTAGTCACCCCGCTCGTGCAAGATGACGGCGAGGTTGTTGGCCGACGTGAGGGTGCGGGGGTGGTCTTTGCCCAGCACCCGTCGCCGGTGGCCCAGGGTGTTCTCGGCCAGTTCGCGGGCTTGCTCATGCTCACCTAGTTCGAACAAGGCGGCGGCGAAGGCGGTGGCCGAGTGCAGGGTCTCGGGGTGGCCTTCGCCCAGCAGGTCCCGGTGCAGCTGGTAGGCCTGTTCGAGCAACGCCCGGGCGGATCGAGGCTGACCGCGGGTCAATAGGTAGGTCCCGGCACGTTCGAGCAGCCACCGGACGTCCGGGCTGGTGGGGTTGGCACCGTGGACAGGGTCGGTGGGGGCCAGCACGTGGGGCAGCAGCTGCCGCCAGGTCGGCCAGCTGGCCGGGTTATCCCACGGATCAGCCGGCACTGCGTCCCGGAGCAGCTGGTGAGCAACTGCCACTGCGGCCAGGTCCCCTTCGTGGGAAATCTGGAGTGGGCTGTCGCGGAGGATGGTTTGCACCAGCCGGTGAACGTGCAGGCTGTCTGGGTCTACTCGGGCCAGCGCATGACGCCGCAGCAGCCCGGTGATTTCGGCGAAGGGCACCGGGTCACTCGCTGCCGCCGTCAGCGGCGCAGGTAAAAGATTCGGCCGGCCGGTAAACAGGGTGAAGGGGATCGGCTCGGGCGCTAGCTGTGCGGCCAATCCCAGTAGCGCCAGCGCGGCGGGGTTGTCGGCGGCAAGCTGGTCGAACGCCAAGGACAGGCTGGCAGCCAGTGACACCGGGTAGGTCGCTGGTACCCCCTGGGTCAGCGTCGAGGTGGCCTGGTGGGTCAGCAGCCGCAGGTAAGTCTCGGCGGTCAGCCTGGTCTCCTGCAGGTAGGCGGCTGCTTGGGTCAGGGCCAGCGGCAGGTTATCCAGTGCATCCGCGACCCGACCGGCATCACCTTCGGTCAGGTGGGGAAGTCGCTGGCGCAGTAGGCTGATCGACTCGCCGCGGTCGAACACGTGCACCGGTAAGGGAGTGGCTAGTTCCTGCCAGCCTGGGTGTCGAGAGGTGATCAGCACATGGCCAGCGCCGCCGGGCAGGAAGGGGGCCAGTGCACGCGGACTTTCGGCATTGTCGTAAATCACTAACCAGCGGTCTCGATCCCCCAATGCACCCAGCAGGCGCGACACCGCCATGCTCGCCGGATCAGTCTGGTGCGCCAGGCCCAGGGCTCGGGCTAGCTCGGCCAATCGGTCCGGGATCAGGGCTGGTTGTTCCGCGGGCACCCACCACACCACGTCGTACTCCTCGCGGTAGCGGTGGGCGTACTCAACGGCCACCGCGGTCTTGCCGATCCCTCCCATCCCGTGTATCGCCTGCACCACACTGGAGTGGCCTTTCCCTAACGCGGCCCGCAGGCTGGCCAGAAGCTGCTCGCGACCGGTGAAGGTGAGGTTGCGGGCCGGGACGTTCCACACTCGCCCCACCGGTACCCGATCCGACCGAGCCCTCGGCAACCCCATCAGTGCCTGGAACAGCACCGTCTCCAACCCATCCGGCGTGGTTACTGTGGCCGTGGTCAGCCCACTGGTGGTCAGACGAGCCCGCAACGCCTCCTGTCGATCGCCATGGTCACGATCAATGAAAAGATCCTTCGGTCCTTGTGTTTGCTCGCCGAGCAGAAACACCAGCCGTGGCTTGCCGCTCTCGCCAGCGGCTTGGAACTCCAGTTCGGTGTAGGACAGCTCCGGCTGGTCTGGCACCGGCGAGCCATAGCGAAACCCCACGATCGCCACGTACACATCAGCCTGAGCCACCGCTTGCCGACACACCTGCGCAGGCCGCTTATCCCAAGCCCCGAAATACACCATGTCCACAACGGCATCACCAGCGCGGGTCACCGCCTGCTCCGCCGCAGCCACAAACGACCGGCCCTCAGGCAGCCGCCGCAGCTCCGAGGTATGACTCAAAAACACCCGCCGCGGCGCTTCAGGCATACCGACAGCATCCCACCCACCGACACACCCGACACACCCGACACACCAGTGATCGCTCCCAGCAAACCGTCAGCGCCAGCAGCGCGACCAGCTCACAAATCGATCTAGGCGCTTAGGGTCCTGCAGGCAACCTGGCGTGGTGTGCAGCGGCTAGGGCCCCGAAAGGCGGGCTCGCTTCCGGCGAACTCGAACAGCGTGGGACGCATGACGCCAGCGTCGCAGAATGAGTTCAGTACACACCAGTGCGCGTACATGAGGCCCGCCATCGGGCGGGAGCTGTCCCTTGTGAGTTTAACTTCATCCCGTGGTGGACTATTGGACTTGTTCTGTTCGTTTTCGGCCCGCAGTGTTCGCCGCGTGAAATCCGTGTGTGCGACAGATTCGGTTATGGCAGACGGATCGTGCCGCGCACGCACAGCATCCTGCGCCTGCTACGAGCGCAACACGGCCAGTGCGTGCTCTGTGAGGACTTATTTCGGCATGCGAAACATCCATTCGCCTGCGAGAAAAGGAACTCGGATGACCGGCGAGGACGGTAAGATCCAACCTGAACCTGCAAAGGCAATGACCCGCAGGACGTTTTACGAAATGGCTGGGCGCATCGGCGTCGGAGTCGCATTTGGCGCCGCCGCCCTTAGCCTTGGAGCATCGCCTGCATTTGCGGCGACCGGCGGGTTCCGTTGGTGCAGGCGATGCCAGAGCCTCTGGTTCATCGACGGCGGCAACAATTGGTCACTGCCCGGTCACCCACCTCTGGGACCACAGCCACTACCGGGACGGCAGCGGTGTGTACGTCCTCCGTCGCGATGTCGAGCCCAGGGCCAGGCGGACCGGCTGGCACTGGTGCAAGAACTGCAAGGCGGTCTTCTACCTAGGCCAGGGCGAGTCGGGCTCCGGCCGGTGTCCGAACGACCCGAGCGGTCTGGGCATCCACAGCCAGGGTGACCTGGAGGTGGCGCCTGGCGGTCAGGCTTGGGTCTCTTTCCGGATGGAGACTGAGGAGGCCAACAACGGGCCGGTACGCAGGTGGGCTGGTGCTTCTGCTTCAAACGCAACGGCATGTTCTTCGTCGGCAATGGATTGTCAGCCACTCATTGCCCAGCCGGTGGCCAGCATGACGGGTCAAGAAGCTGGCACTACGTTATGCGCTTCGGGTGACCCGTCCGCGCCCAAGACGGTCCCCATCACCAACACTGTTCGGACGCGGTTCTGTCAGGCCCGCACTTGAGTGCACAAGTCAGGTCGACGACCTGCCCGCCCGTTGCGCGATGTCCACAATCTAGACGGATTGCTCGGTCAATGGACCCACTTGATGAACGAGGGCAACCTGCGCCCGCTCATCAGTCATGTGATCCCTGGGCGTGTCAGCTCGATGAGAGCCGTGTCTCGACTCCTCGGGATGCACGATCCGCTATCATGCGACGGGTGCCAACGGGACGGATCTTGATTTCCGGGCCTTCGACCAGCAGAGTGTGGTTCTTATGCTGACACGTTAGGTCCACCACCGTCGTTAACCTGTGGCTTTGTGGTGACAACTGTGTCAGTGTGCGAACCGCAAACCATGATTAGGACCTGCCCAGAAGGGTGGTTCATCGCCGAAAGTTGACCAAGGGTCAACGGGGGACCTGGCCGGGTTTGGCAGAGGCAGGTCAGTGATGGTGAAAAGGTTCGGGATGTCGTTGCGGTCTATGAACATGATCTGGCTGCGACGAGAGGTATCGAGGGTATTGTCGAGCCAGTTGCGGACGGCCTTCGTGATCTCATGAAGACCATCTTTTGCTCACGTATTTGATCATGACTGTATGGCCGTTGCCCGTTTGCGTATGCCGTGATCGCGTAACCCTCGTTTCACGCTGGACACGCTGATGCCGAACTGCTGGGCATCCTGTGAGCTAGTAGCCCCTGAGATGTATAGATCGATCATGGTTTGAAGATCCTCACCAGAGGAACGATCACGCATACTCCACTGCCGAGCACCGACCGGACGAACCGTGATCTCCGGTCCCTCAACCAGCAGGGTCTGGTTCTTATGCTGGCACGTTAGGTCCACCACCGTCGATGACCTGCGGCTTTGTCGCGACAACTGTGTCATTGTGCGAACCGTACTTGGAACCCGGCGTAGCGATCGGTAATGGGTGCCCCGCGCGCTTTGAGCCACAGGCGGAGAAGGAAGCCCCCTGGGGCCGTACGGGATGATGGGGAGGTGAGTGCCCGCCTTGCTGAGGCTCGACTACCACGATTCATCGTCAGGGAATACCCCAAAGACCAGGAATATCGACAGTTTAAGTTCGACGCACAGATGGCCGAGAAACTGAAGGCTCGCACCAAAGAGCTAGGACCAAACGATCTCCTGTTTGCCATCTGCGACCAGCAGAAGAAGCCGACTTTGCGTGTTTGACTATGCCGTCCGACTGGCACGTATTTTGTAGGCTCCAGCGTTTTTCCGGTCGCTTACCGCGGCAACAGGATCAGTACCTGCAAAATGTAAGCCAGCGACCGACGGGATCGATTCCGAGAATGTGTCACAGGTGGCACATTGCCAGACGGATACGCCACTGGCGCAGGAGTACATACATCATAGTTCAGCTGTCCAGCGTCCATGCGCGCCGCAGTCATTTAGTGGGGCCTTTAGGAGCAAGACAAGCATCACGCAGGGTCAGCGGTAGAACCGAAATCCTGACCTCCGGCACCGTCGGAAGTCAGCCCAAAACTTTGCTGGGTATCACATCGGGCTCTGAGGTTAATCGGTGGGATTACGGTAGTCTTGTGCCTGCCCGCACTCCGAAGGAGCCGGGATTGGGGGGCAATACTGCTTGGCGAATTGTTAATACTCAAACGCTACCGGGCTGTCGCCGACAGTTAAGATAGTGTAATCGCGGTCGTGACGGCTGTGACGGGCATCGTGATGGCGTCCGCACTGATCAGTTGTCTTCGGCATCGGGTGGAAGTCTGTAGGCGGTTGCAGCGTGGATTTCGACCACCCGAACTTCAGGCAGTTACCGCTTGTTCGCCCACTGGTACCGGTGTTCCGGCCGTCCTGTGCTGCCGTAGCGCGGGAATAGCAGTGCGAGATTCTGGCGGTGCAAATGCTCTAGGTAGCGGCGGGCGCAGACGCGGGAAAGGCCCGCGGCGTCTGCCACCTCACTGGCTGATAGGGGAGTCTGTGACTTCCGCAGGATGCCCGTGACAAGCTCGTAAGTGGCTGGTGAGAGCCCCTTGGGTATCCCTGAGGTGGACGATCCCCGCAGCGTTTCCAGCGTCCGGTCTACCTCACGTTGATCGGTGACTCGGCTGCCGTCCAGCTTGTCCTTGTATGCCGCGTATCGCTCTAGCTTCTCCCGGAATATGGCGAAACTGTATGGCTTGATCAGGTACTGCACAACCCCGTAAGCGATCGCCTTGCGCACAGTCTCCACGTCCCTGTCCGCGGTGACCGCGATTATGTCCACCAGGCTCGGGCGACCGGACCGCAGCACTCGGCACACCTGCAGCCCGTTCATGTCGGGCAGGTAAAAGTCTAGCAGCACCAGGTCGACCGGTTGAGTGGTGACCGCGGCGACGGCTTCTGTCCCGTTACGAGCCACGCCGATCGAAGCGAAACCCGGCACGCGGCCGAGATAGCTGGTGTTGATGCCGGCGACGGCAACGTCGTCCTCGACCACGAGCGTGCGGATCATGCGAAAACACTCCGGGATGTCTCAGTGCCTGCTGGTGTGTCGACTCCGGGCAGGTGGACCTGAAAGACGGCGCCGACGTCGTTGTATACCGTCCTGCTGCCGCCCAAGCGGGTCACAACCTCCTGCACAAGGGCGAGGCCCACGCCGCGGCCACCGGTTTGCTCACTGCGCTTGGTGCTGAAACCGAGGCTGAACATGTCGTCGAAGTGCTCCAAAGAGATGCCGGGCCCGCTGTCGCTGACGGTTACCCGCAGCCCACCCACCTCGTCGGTACGCAGTGTCAGCTCGACCCAGCCATCACCGTTGGTCGCGGCTGCATCTACCGCATTGTCAAGTAGGTTGCCCACCACCGTGAGGACATCCTGCATGTTGCGCGGCACTGCTGTGACAGTGGTTTCGGCACCGAGGCGCAGCTCCACACCTCGCTCACCGGCGATCGCGGTCTTGCCCAGCAACAGAGCCACTAAGGCCGGTTCTCCGACTCGGTCGAGTAGTTGGTCGGAGAGCCGCTGGGCCACGGAGGCACTTCGGGTGCCCATCCGGATCGCGTCTTGATATTGGCCGAGTTCGACCAGACCGACCAGCACCTGCAGCCGGTTCGCGGACTCATGGGCCTGGGCGCGTAGCGCGTCGAGAAGTGCACGGACGGTGTCCAGCTCGCGCAGTGCCGTCTGAAGCTCGGTACGGTCGCGCAGCGTGGTGACCACGCCGACCGGTTTACCGTCCACCTCGGCAGGACTGCGGCTGACCAGCAACACCCGTCCTGCCGCGATGTGCATCTGGTCCCGAGCAGGGACATCTTGTGCGAGCAGGACCGCCAGCTCAGTATCGGTGAGCAGATCCGCTAGCAGCGCACCTTCGCATCCGACCGGTAGCCGCAGCAATCGGCGTGCCTCGTCGTTCGCCAGCACCAGTGTGCCCGTTCGGCCGGTGATGAGCAGTCCCTCGCTGACCGCGTGCAGCATTGCGTCGTGGTGCTGGTACTGCCGGGCGATGACCGCGGGCTCCAACCCGAGAGTCTGTCGCCGTACCCGATCTGCCACCAGTAACGACCCGGAAATTCCTACCGTGAGGGCTACTTCGGTCAGCGCTACCAAGCTGAGTAGCGCGTGCTGGCTCCCTAGCGTGGGGTCTCCCGGCGTGCGGTAGACGCCCACCGTTGCCTCGATGCTGACAGTGAGGACCATCAGACACACCTGCAACACGACCAGCTGCCGCGCCAGGCTCCACCCGCGCGCGTCCATGCCTCTGACCACGCGTCATCGTTGCATGAAGTCGGCGCGCGGCTGCAGTGTTTTGTTGCGACCACAAAGACCATAAACGTGACCAGAGTTACCGGGCACGCCGATGCTGTGACGCAACACACAACAGTCGCCTTCAGGAAAGGTCCGTCGGATGCCTTTGCTGCCAGCAGGCCGATCCCCCCACGAGCGGTTGACCTCCGATCAGCGCAACTCGGTCATCGCCGCCGTGCTCGGCTGGACGATGGACGCCTTCGACTACTCCCTCGTCCTGCTGATCTTCGATGACATCGTCAAGGACGCCTCGTTCGGCGCTACCGCCACCGAACTGGCCTTTATCACCACCGCCACACTGGTGACGCGGCCGATCGGCGCGCTGATCTTCGGGCTGTGGGCCGACCGGGTGGGCAGACGCATCCCGCTGATCGTGGACGTGTTGTTCTACGCGGTGTGCGGGACGTTGTGCGCCATCGCGCCCAACTTCACGGTGCTGCTGATCTTGCGGTTCCTCTACGGCATCGGGATGGGCGGTGAGTGGGGACTCGGCGCGGCGCTAGCCATGGAGAAAATCCCCGCGTCCCGGCGCGGTTTCTTCTCCGGGATGATCCAGCAGGGCTACGCATGGGGATACCTGCTGGCCTCGCTGGCATACCTATTGGTGCACACCGCGCTGCACCTAGAGTGGCGCTGGATCTTCGTACTGTCCATCATCCCAGCGTCGATCAGCCTGCTCGTACGCTCACGGGTGAAGGAATCCGAGGTGTGGGAGCAATCGTGGCGCAGCATGCGCCTCACCCGCACGTCGATGAAGGACATCCTGCTCGATGGCAAGATCATTCGACGGTTCGGGTACCTGATCCTGCTGATGACTGCATTCAACTGGATGAGCCACGGCACCCAGGACATCTACCCAACTTTTCTCAAGGACGATCAATACGGCGGCGCAGGGTTATCGGCGTCGACTGCCACCGGGATCCTCGTGCTGTACAACGTCGGCGCCATCGTCGGCGGTTTGATCTTCGGGTCACTGTCGGAGCGCTACGGTCGCCGCTACACCATCATGTTCTGCGCTGCGCTCGGGCTCCCGCTGGTCCCGGTCTTCGCAGTCGCCGGACACGACGTTGGGATTCTGGCGCTGGGCACGTTTCTGATCCAGGTCATGGTGCAGGGAGCGTGGGGTGTCATCCCCGCTCACCTCACCGAGATGTCACCGGATGCAATCCGCGGGTTCTACCCTGGCGTGACCTACCAGCTCGGGAACCTGCTCGCGTCACTGAACCTGCCCATCCAAGAGACACTGATAAGCAGCCACGGGTACTCCTTCGCGCTGATATGGACAATGATCCCGACGTTGCTCGCGGTGATCGTACTGACCGCCATCGGGAAGGAAGCCAAAGGAATCCGGTTCGGCTCCAGCAGCACAGCTGCTCCCACGGTGGTTGCCGGAACCGGGCCGGTGAACTGAGCATGGTCCAGTGTTTAGATTGCGGCTTCGTCGGATATGGGCCAAAGCCCACAACGTTCTGGACTCTCCGCTTGGCCGCGAAACGACGATCGTGGCTGCGCACGCCGCAGCGGTGTCGCCTCAGCACGCGGTGTCGTCTAAGGCCGTCATGCCGGTGCCGTCGGTCAGCTGTTTAGCTGGCGGAAGAGACCTCCACGATCAGTCACGTCCCTGGTTCGGTTGGAGACCGACAGGCTCCCGCTCTGCGAGTGGCCTCCTCCTTCAGCCGATGAGGCTGGAGGTTACATGGACGTCTTTCACAGCATCGATCTGTGTGTGTTGGCTAGCGCCGTGGTAGCGAGCACTGTAGTCCGTCTAATGAGCCTTGTCATCGCTTTACGCGGTACGGCTCCTCGGGAGCGGCCCGCGATCATCCGCGCGCTGGCAGAGTTCTTTCGCGTCCTGCCAAGGAGACACCGCTGACAGCAACAAAACATCTTGGGCGCCCAGATGAGCTACCGCAGTACCTGTGGATTATTGTGACAACTTTGCCGGTGCGCGAACCACAAAGTCAGACTGAGCTGTTTCAGCGGTGCAGCATTCTTGTAGGTGCATCGATCGTCGCCCAAGTCAACTACCGCAGCGCGCAGAGCCGTTCACGCATACTCCACTGTCGAGCACCGACTGGACGGATCTTGATCTCCGGCCCCTCAACCAGCAGGGTCTGGTTCTTATGCTGACACGTTAGGTCCACCACCACCGTTGACCTATGGCTTTGCCGTGACAGCTGTGTCGGTGTGCGGACCGCAGCCCATGATCAGGGCCAGATCTGGTCATCCTGGTCAGCGTGAGCTGTGATCAAGGACAGCGGGGGTCTCAGCGTCAAGCCGCATCGGACTGCGGGCAGGCGGTGCCGACACCTGAGACGGAGACGCGCTCTCATGCCGATGACAGTGAAGGAGTCTGATCGCCAAACGACACACCCCGTACCACCCAGACGGTCAACCTCGACACCCGAACGGTAACGGCTCGCCGTAGGGGGCCACACGGGGTGTCGTTAAGGAACGTGTCACCAAGTGCCATTGACGGCATCTGCGCAGCTCAGCGCGGTAACTGCTGACTGTTGTGATGTACTCTGACGGCTCCACGAAGATCACTAGCTAGACCGATGACCAGCAAAAATGTCACGGTTGGCACTTGGTGACACGTTTCTTAACGGTCTCCCGGTCAGCTGACGGGCGACCACGCCAGCGCGGCGGTCTGCTTGGCCTGGAGGGTCCGGTACACAGTCGGCCTGGACACGGAGAACAGATCAGCGAGGTCGGTGATCGAGTAGTCGCCGGTGGCGTGCATCCGCCGCAGCTCGGCCTGCTGCTTGGCCGAGAGTTTGGGTTGGCGTCCGCGTAGCCGTCCTTTGGCGCGGGCGACGGCCATGCCTTCGCGGGTACGATCCGCAGCAGGTCGACCTTGAACTCGGCGAAGGTGGCCAGGATGTTGAAGAACATTTTGCCCATCGGGTCGGTCGGGTCATAGACCTGCCACCGAGCGAGAGCTTGATACCCCGGCCGGCGAGATCGTCGCCGATCGCTCGAGCGTCGGGTACCGAGCGGGCGAGCCGGTCCAGTTTCGGCACGATCAGAGTGCCATTATTACCTCGGCCACGTTCGTTGAGGACGCTTACCGGCGCGCGGTGTCCGGCGCGCTGGGCAGGCTCGCGGAGGACGACGATGGACGTTAATGGCGGCTGCGGCGCGGCGCGAGGTGTGGACCGGGGCCCGGCTGCGCCGGCTGCTCGCCGGGCTGCAGCTGTCCTCAGCGTCGATGTCGGCGCTGCTCACCAAGACCCCGGCCCAGCTGAAGCTGTCGACGCTGGCCGCGCTGTGCACCGCAGCGGGTATATGCGCCATAACATCACCGAGGACGTGGGGGCGGAGATCTTCGACGTGCACCAGTCCACGATCTCGCGATACATTACCCTTCTCACGCCACTCATCGATCAGGCTACCGCCGGGTTCAGGCCCTCCGCGCAGGAAGCGGCGGAAGCTACCAGGGACGCGATCGCCCTGTTAGACGGTACCTTATGGCCGTGCTGGTCCTAGGCCGGCGAGCACGAGCTGTGGGCTGGAAAGTACAAGACAACCGGTCACGGATCGCTGATCGTCACGACGCTCACCGGCCGTGTCACCTTCGTCTCCGAGCCGGTTCCCGGTCAGGGCGTTCGGCAAAGTCGTGGGTTGTGGGCTTGGAGCAGGTCCGGGACGGTCGAGCCGGATGATCACGATCGGGTAGCGATGGTGTGTTGGGGGTGAGAAACGCACCGGAGCTCCGCTAGGAGTGTCGATCGACCAAGATCCGCACTTCCCCGAGAGCTCCCGATGCCTGCTCAGTCTGCCACCTTCACCTTCGCGGTGCTGTCTGGCGCCGCCGCCACCGCTGATGAGTTCCACGTTGACGCTGTTGACTGCAGCCGTCTGCTGGAGCTTGTGGGTCTGGTGCCCGATCCGCGTAAACGCCGTGGTGTGCGACATTCAGTTGTGGCGATCCTGGCGATCGCAGCCGCGGCGGTGCTTGCTGGATCACGGTCAGTCCTGGCGATCGGAGAGTGGGCGGTTGAGGCACCCCAGGTGGTGCTGGCGACGTTGGGAGCGCGGTACCACCCGATCACCGGCCGGTTCAGGGCTCCTCATGTCGAGACCTTCCGGCGGGTATTGCGCCCGGTGGACGCGGATGCGGTCGACACCGCAATCGGCTTGTTCCTGGCCGAACGCGTCGGCATGGGCTCGTCTGAGTCCCCACCGGTCGAGGCCGAGGGCTCACCCCAGAACGAACACGACGACCGACCACGCCACGACCACGGCGGACAACCCGACACTCAGCACAGGCCAGACCAGGACCCGCCGACCACGCGGGGACTGTCGGTGGACGGCAAGGCCGTGCGTGGGGCGCGTCAGCCTGACGGGCGTGCGGTGCACCTGCTGGCGGCGATGACCCATGAGGTGCCCGCTGTCCTCGCCCAACGTGACGTGGCGCACAAGACAAATGAGATCACGCAGCTCAAACCACTTCTCGATCCGCTGGACCTCACCGGGTGGGCGGTGACTCTCGATGCCCTGCACGCCCAACGGGAGACCGCACGCTACCTGGTGGAGGACAAGGGTGCGGCGTATGTGTTCACCGCCATCAAAGACAACCAGCCCACACTGTTCGCCCGACTCGACGCCCTGCCCTGGACCCAGATGCCGATCGGGCACACCAGCCACGACCGCGGCCACGGACGCGAGGAGAAGCGCACCATCCAGGTCCTGCCCGCTCCCGAAGGAATCTTCCCCTACGCCCGACAGGCGTTCCTGATCGAACGGTATGTCCACGACCTCAACGGATCCCTCCTCTGCGCGGTCGCCGCACTGGGCATCACCGCCCTGTCCGCCGCCCAAGCCGGCCCCGAACGCCTCGCCGGCCTGGCCAGAGCCCACTGGGGGATCGAGGTGCGACATGAGGTCGCACTGTGTGAGTGAGATAACCGAAATGGAGGGTCGATTTGATCGACGGTTAGCTCCGAGTGAGTGCTCAACGCTCGTCCCCGCTCCTGGCATGCGTCGCTGGTAACGGTGGGGTGTGAAGCCCGGGAGGAAGCCCAAGGACCGGTGTTCCATCCATTGGTCACAGGCGAGGGGAAGACCGGAAGGGTGAATAAAGTGAACCCCTGTAAGCCTCGTTACCCAGAACTCCGGGAGATGGGAAGTCGCACCGGGGAACAGGACCCGCCGTTGGGAGGTGGCAGTGGTGGCTGAAGTTTCGATGTCGGCCATGAGAGCACCACGGTCCCGGGGTATAGGGGGCGCCCGACACCGGTCGCGTCTCACCAGTGCGGAACATGGAAACCCCGTCACGGTCCGGTGGACACGACCAGCCGCCGGTAGGCTGACCGCGAGGGAAGCGGATACCCGTGGCGGGAACAGGACGACTCAAGAAGCAAACGGCGACAGCCGAAAGGCAACAGGAAAGCGAAGGCACATGACCGTACCCTCCCCACCGCGGTCGCACTCGTATAACTGGTCGCATACCAGGCCGGGTGCCTGGGGCCCGAAAGGGAGCTGACGTGAGCCGGGTGGCCCTTTGACGACTCAAGGCCAACGACACGCTGGAACCATATGGACAAGTTAGGCACCACGACGCAGGACGCGACGGTCGTCATGGCCGATATCGCGGCGCTCGATGCGGGCGGCGACGTGGCGAACGGACCAGAGGACCTGCTCGACTGGGACGCCATCGACTGGCGTGACCAGGAAACGCAGGTACAGCGACTACGGCAACGGATCTTCAAGGCGACGCAGGCATGCGACCACAAACAGGTCCGCAATCTGCAGAAGCTGATGCTGCGCAGCCGAGCTAACACGCTGGTCAGCGTGCGTCGGGTGAGCCAGCACAACACCGGCCGTCACACCGCAGGCGTAGACAAGCAGGTCGCTCTGACCTCGCGCGCGCGGACTGGCTTGGCGATGCGTCTGCACCGCCAAGCGGGACCGAGCCAAGCACTGCCGGTGCGACGGGTGTACATACCCAAGAAAGGCGGAAAACGCCCGCTCGGGATTCCAGTTATCGCCGACCGCGCCCAGCAACAACGGGTCCGTAACGCTCTGGAGCCAGAGTGGGAGGCACGGCTGGACCCGAAGCAATACGGGTTCCGGCCGGGCCGCGGATGCCACGACGCGATCGAGATGATCCACAGAGCGCTCGCAGCGAAGAACGCGAAACGCGATTGGGTGCTCGACGCAGACCTGACATCCGCATTCGACAGGATCGACCACAACTTTCTGCTAGAACGGATCGGGACGTTCCCAGCCAAGGAACAGATCCGGGCCTGGTTGAAAGCTGGAGTGGTCGATCAGGGCCGGTACTCTCCGACCACCGAGGGGACCCCTCAAGGCGGAGGTGCGACACGAGGTCGCACGTTGTGAGTGGATTACACTATTGGAGGTTCGACGTGTCGAAGGTGTGATCTCAGGCTAGTGTCCAATGGCCTGTCCTTGCCCTGACGTGCGTCGCTGGTAACGGCGGGGTGCGAAGCTCAGGGGAAAGCCGGAGGCCCTCCGCTTCATCCCGGGGGGTACGGGCGAAAGGAAGATCGGACGGGTGAATCGCGTGAACCTCCGTTGATGCCTCGTGACTGTGAGCCTCCAGGGATGAAAGGTTGTGGTGGGGGTGTAGGGCTGGCTGCTGCGAAGCAGCGGGTGCCGGTCGGGACATTCCTTTCCGACCGGGTGGACACCACCGCCCCGGGGTAAAGGAGGCATCCACCCCGATCGGGTCTCACGCGTGGGAAACGTGGAAACCCCGTTGAGGTCTGGCCGTCGGTTGCGACGGTGGGTAGGCCGACCGTGAGGGACGCTGAATTCCGCAGCGGGACAGGACGGCTCAACAAGCGAATGCCGGTACGTCGAAAGGCGACAGGAAACCGGGACACAGATGGCAAGCTCCTCCGCTGGCCGTCTCGGATAACTGGCCGGATACCGGGCCTGGTGCTCGGTCCCGAAAGGGGGCAGACGTGAGCCGGGTGGATCTGCGAAGTGTATGGATGCGAGACGTTGGAACCGACGGGAAAGTTGGACACAGATGACGGGACACGCGTTCGCGATGGCGATGGCGGCCCTCGACGTGAACGGACCGGAGGACGACTTTCTTGACTGGGATGCGATCAGGTGGCGCTCGGTCGAGAAGGACGTACAGCGGCTTAGGCGACGGATCTTCGCGGCGACGCGGGCTGGGGACTATAAACGGGTCCGCAGTGTGCAAAAGTTGATGCTTCGCAGCCAGTCGAACACGTTGGTGAGTGTGCGGCAGGTGACGGAGCGCAATGCTGGTCGTGTCACGGCCGGTGTCGACGGGAAGGTCGCGTTGACTTCCCGTAGCAAGGAGCGGTTGGTGGAGCACATCCAGTACTCACCTGACCGTATCCGGCCGGTGAAACGGGTTTTCATTCCGAAGGCGAATGGGAAACTCAGGCCACTCGGAATTCCTGTGATCGCTGATCGCGCTCAGCAAGCTCGGGTGCGTAACGCGTTGGAACCCGAGTGGGAGGCGCGGTTCGAGCCGAGGTCCTATGGCTTCCGGCCGGGCCGCGGATGCCACGATGCGATCGAGGCGATCTACCAGGTCGTCAAGGGCAAAGACCCGAAACGGCAGTGGATTCTCGACGCGGACCTGAAAGCGGCATTCGACCACATCGACCACCGCTTCGTTCTCGACCAGATCGGGTCGTTTCCCGCGCGGGGAATGGTCCGGGGATGGTTGAAAGCGGGCGTGGTCGAAGATGGTCACTTCGCCCCGACGGAGGAAGGTGCGCCACAAGGCGGGGTGATTAGTCCGCTGCTCTTGAACATCGTCTTACACGGGATGGAAACGGCTGCCGGGGTGAGGTACCGGAAACGTCAGGGCGGGAGAACTGAAACCGCTTATGACTGTCCGGTGCTCGTTCGTTATGCTGACGATCTGACAGTGTTCTGTCATAGTCGCCAGCAGGCGGAGCAGGTGAAACAGCGGCTTGCGGAGTGGCTGGAGCCCAGAGGGCTTTCCTTCAATGAGGACAAGACCCGCATCGTCCACGTCAACCAGGACGGGTGCGATTTTCTTGGGTTCAACATTCGCCGCTATCATAACAAGTTGCCGCTCATCAAGCCTAGCCCAGGGGCCGTGAAGCGTATCCGGAAACGGCTGCGCACCGAGATGTTGGCCCTGCGAGGGGGTAACGCAGCTTCGGTGCTGAAAAAGCTCACCCCGGTCATTCGTGGGTGGTCTGCCTTCTACCGGACCCAGGTGTCCAGCGAGATCTTCTCCGATCTGGACGACTACATGTGGAAGCTTCTCTACAAGTGGGCGAAGCGTTCACATCCGAAGAAGTCGAGATGGTGGATCATCAACCACTACTTCGGCAGACTCAACAAGTCACGGAACAACCGGTGGGTGTTCGGCGACCTCTCCACAGGCGCCTACCTGCCCAAGTTCGCCTGGACAAAGATTGTCCGTCACGCGATGGTCCTGGGGACGGCATCACCCGATGACCCGAACCTCGTCCAATACTGGACCAACCGTCGCCGCAAGCAGCCGCCCCCTCCGCTGGGTGCGCTCGTCCTTGGGTTACTCAAAACCCAGAAATGTCGCTGCGTGCTTTGTGGAGATATGCTGCTTCACGCCGACGAACAGCCTCAGTCTCCCCACGAATGGGAACAATGGCTGCGCACCACCCGGATGGCGATCCGCAAACAGCATATCGCCACCGGGATCGGTGGACAGGACAATCAACGCCTCATCCACGCCAGCTGCCGACGCCGAATAGACGGCACGGCACATCAACACAGCTAACCGCAACGTTCTTGGGATCTGCTTGAGCCGGATGAATGGAAAACGTTCAAGTCCGGTTCTGAGGGGGCTGGGACGCAGCAATGCGCCCCAGCTACCCGACTGATTTCCCCGCTGCTACTGAACATCGCGTTACAAGGAATGGAAGAAGCCGCTGGAGTCAGATACGACTCACGCGGCTACGTGAAACTTGGATGCCCGACCGTGATCACCTATGCGGACGATTTTGTGGCCTTGTGCCACAGTCGCGAGCAAGCCGAGACGGTCCAGGCGCGGATCAGTGCGTGGCTGAAGGACAGAGGTCTGTCCCTGAACAGGGAGAAGACTCGGATCGGTCGGATCGACGACGGATTCAACTTTCTGTCCTTCACCATTCGCCGCTACCACGTCCAGAGTGGCACCAAGGTTCTCACCAAACCGAGCCGTGACACGCTCCAGAAGATCCGGCGGAGAAACGCCGCAGAACTGCGCTCCCTCCGTGGCGCAAGTCCCATCGAGGTGATCAACACGATGAATCCGATCATCCGAGGGCAGGCGAACTATTTCCGGCCCGGGGCGTCCAAGAAGGCCTACCAAGCCCTGGACGACCACCTATGGCAACACCTCCACAAGTGGGCCCGCCGCAGGCACCCCAAGAAGAACCGAAAGTGGGTTGTCTCCCGCTACTTCGGCTCGTTCCACCCGACCAGGCGCAACAAATGGGTCTACGGCGACCGGCAGACCGGCGCCTACCTCCACCACTACGCCTGGACGAAGATCGTCCGGCACGTCCCGGTCATCAGCAGACACTCACCCGACGACCCTGCCCTGGCCCGATACTGGGCCGACCGGCGACGAAAACGCAAACCCCCACAACTGGCCCCGTCCTGGCAACACGCCTTGCGCAACCAGCACGGACAATGCCCACTATGTGGGGAACCACTGCTGTTCACCGACCGCCTACCCGACTCCCTCCACCAGTGGGAAACCTGGTTCGCGGCCGTCCGAAAGGCGATGACCCGCCAGGCCATCACCGAACACAGCAACCGGACGACACACCGCCTCGTACACGCCCACTGCGGCCGACATCACCCAGACGACAAACCGCAAAGCCCGGACCAGTAGAACAGATGCCTGCCCGCCCACGCGGGCTGCTTGAGCCGTGTGCCGCGACGAGTGGCCCGCACGGTTCTGAGGGGGGCGCGGCGCAGTGATGCGCCGCGCCTACCCGACAACCGCGAGCACCATGTCCGCGACGTCACCTACGACGAAGACCGATCCCAACTGCGCAAAGGATCAGCTCCTCAAGTCCTCGCAGGCCTACGCAACCTGGCGATAGGCGCCCTACGTACCACCGGCCGCACCAACATCGCATCCAGTCGCCGGTGGATCTCACGAAACCCCACCCCAGTCCTCTCCATCCTCGGTCAACCAACATGACCAGGGAAAACCACCCCGACACGACTTTGCATATCGCCCTGGGTTCCGGTAACCAGCACGACATGGCCGAACTGACGGGATCAGAATGCGAGACGATTCTCAAGCTGGCGGCCAGCGCGATCGGCGACAAGGGATTCATCGGAACTGATTACATCATCACTCCAGTTCGCAAGCCACAAGGCCGCGACCTACACAAGAGCGAGCATGACTACAATAGCCAGATCAGTTCCCTGCGTGCTCCTGTCGAGCGAGCCGTCGCCAGCCTGAAGACATGGCGGATCCTCTTCACCGATTACAGAAGACCACTGAAGACCTTCTTATCCTCATTCCGGGCCGCTGTCGGCTTGTACTTCTTCAAGGAGGGTTTCGCATAATCCTCACAGACTGTCGTCCAGATGAAATGACCGGGTTCAGACTAGTACAGCCGCCACCGACCGACGTGTTGAGCGGGTGGTTGTGCCACGCGAAGATAAGCCGAGCTTGACGTCCGTAAAGCAACCGCTCGTCGACGACGATACGACCGGACTCGACCGTTACCCAGCAAGCACGATGAATCCTCACCAGGTCACTCGATCTCCTCCGATGAGCTATGGGGCTCCTCATCGGCCATCCGGCGGGCCGCAGCGGTCCGGGCGTCGTAGCGCATGAAGGCCGGTACAGCGAGCGCGAGCAGCCCGATGCCGGCCAGGCAAGCCATCCCACCGGAGACGATCGACACCCGGGGGCTGAACGCCGCCGCCACCGCGCCTGCTTCGAGGTCACCGAGACGCGGTCCACCCACGACCACGACGATGAACACGCCTTGGAGCCGGCCCTGCATCCCCGGTGGGGTCGCAACCTGCAGGATCGTCGAGCGGTAGACCGCGCTGACGGTGTCGGCCGCGCCGGCGACCGCGAGCAGGACCAGCCCGAGCCACAGCGTCGAACTCAGCCCGAACAGCGTGATCGCCACCCCCCACACCGCGATCGACACCACCACACCGAGCCCGTGGCGGTGCGCCCGGGCGATGGCCCCACCCAGCAGCGTCGCGACCACCGCCCCCACCGCGGGCGCGGCGTAGAGCAGTCCGGCGGTCCCGGCGCCGCCGCCGTACTGCCCGTAGGCCAGCGCCGGGAACAGCGCCGTTGGCGACCCGAAGATCATCGCGATGACATCTGCGACAAACGTCATCAGCACCACCCGGCGCGACGCGATGAAACGCAGCCCCTCCACGACAGAGGCCAGCCCGGCCCGCCGAGCACCCTCACCCGGCGGCAGCGACGGCAGCCGCACAGCAGCGTATAAAGCAGCGGCGAACGACGCGACGTCGATCGCGTAGGCCCACCCGAAACCGCCGGCACCCACCGCCACCCCCGCCAGCAACGGCCCGACGATGATCGTGAGCTGCATGTTGCCGAAGCTGAGCGTGTTGGCCGCCGGCAGCTTCTCGGCCCGCACCAGCTGCGGGATGATCGCCCGCCGGGCCGGCGAGTCGACCGCCGCGAACGCCGACTGCACGATGACGCAGGCGAACAGCACGCTGACCCGGTTGATCTGCAGCATGGCCTGTGCCAGCAGGACGACGCTGACCAGCATCGTCGCGGTCGAGGTGAGCAATACCAGCTTGCGGCGATCGACCGCGTCGGCGATCGAGCCGCCGTAGAGCCCGAAGACGACCAGCGGCACGAAAGCCGCAAGCCCGAGGAGACCGACGTCCAGCGAGGAGCGGGTGATCGCGTACACCTGCAGCGGTACCGTGACCCGCGTCACCTGCGTACCGACCAGTGAGACCGTCTGGCCGGCGAACAACCGCCGGAACGGGGCGGACTCCCGCAGCGGCGTGATGTCTGAGGCGACCGCACGGATAGCGCGGCCGATCAACCCGGCCAGCCTCACCACCGGTGCGGCGGGTCAGGGACCGATGAGCGCATTGACGGCATCGGTGTCGAGCAGGTCGACCCTGCGCAGGAAGTCGAGCCCGTCAAAGGCCCGGTCGACGGAGATGTCCGGCATCACGCTGAACAGGACGGGGAATAGTTCGCGAGCCGCCAAGGCGGTGCGCGGCGGCGGCCGGACATGACCTCGGTGCAGGCCAGCCGCCGAGCGGAATCGTTCCGGGCGTACGCGATGACGGCAGCGTCGATGAAAGCGAGTACACCCGTCAACCGGGGGGCGGGAGCGCGCAGCAGGATCCGCAGTCGCTCCCTCGGCATAACAAACAGCCTACCCAAAAGCTCGGCGTGGCGAGTATTGATCGTGACGAAGCTGTGGTATTGACGACAGTCACACTCCGCAGCTGGCTGCCGCACGGTCGGTGCCAGCCGATCCCTCCGCGCTATGCCGACACACGACGGATGTGACGCTGTGATACCGAACATGGAAGAGAGCAACGACGCCCAAGCCGGTGCAGGAACCGCGACCCAGCGCTCCCACCGAATTTCTCGTCGATCTCCGACGTGATCTGGTAATGTACGGCAAGATAACATTGCAACTCTACGAGATGACTGCGGATCCGATTGAAATATCCATCAGCACTACGCAGGGCGCGTTCGAAATCCGCTATTTCTGTAGGATTTCCGGAGGGGAAGACGAAGATCTCGGTCAGTTCGAGTCGTCGATTGAATCCGTTGACTTCGTCTCTCCACTGGTGCAGGCGTCGCAGCAGCTCGCCGTCGCTCCGTTCAGCCAATGCACCTGACGTCAAGGCGGCATCCGTAGCCGACACCGGAAGCCGTGAGTAAACGCGCGGGCTCGCCATCTCCTCACTCGGGGAGAACTGTGGGCCATTCAGAATTGATGTGTCATTCCGAAGCTCGTCCACCAGGGCTGTCAGCGCAAGATGACGGCGCTCCCATGCTGAGGCTCGGCGTTCAGCGAGGACACCCGTCAAACCACCAAGCAACCCAAAGGTCTGGACTGCAGGCTCAAACCTCGATACACCGGACATCGTCATGAACCAGACGATGCTAATCACAGCCGAGATGGCCACGCTACTGAACGTGACCACCGCAATGAGCGACGACCGCGCCATACGAACTGTCACCTTCCCCAGAGATTGTCAGCCATGTTTCGCTTCGGTCGAGCGTTCTGGGCGCCTGCCTCAAGAACCAGAAGATCCATGCCGAACCCCACACTGTTGTGCGCGCCGCCACCGAAGTCGAAGTGATCGCTGTGCGACATGTGTACACCGCTCTCAGCCAGCAGCGATTCCAGGTGATCCCTCATGTATCTCCTACTCATGCCGAGACGAATCGTATCTCCTTTTTTGAAAGAGACATCATCGCGCCCTGGAATCGTAATGCGAATATCCTGTCCCGTCCTGTTCTGGTATATGACCTTGATCAAGAGTGCTCGCGATTCTTCGATGTCGCCTTGAAACAGAACGCTGTCCATGTCTATATGCAGGTCGGTATGATGCATGAGTGCGCTGGTGATGAACTCGCGAAAGGTGCGACTACTCCCGTACTCGTCGGCAGCCTGTTGGGCCAGTACGTCATCGAGGTGTTGCGTGGTCGCGATCTCCAAGATGAGCCGATCCTGGGGACGGAGCAACTGCACTGCCAACGTCTTCAGAAGCTCGGTGTCCTTCTCATAATTCGTCATCGTGTTACCCAGAAACGAGAACAGTATCGCGTCATCAGCAAACAACACATCCAGCACGTGACGGAGCTCAGCGACACTGCTCCATGATGAAAAAACTAGCTGCACCGGAAGGACCCGGCTGCGAGAGAGCCTGAGTTCACGAATCAAGGAAGGAACCCCTAGTCGCAACATCTCCGTGCTCATGTCGACAGCGACGTAGCACAGCTGCGCGTTGCCGCGGCTCAGATCTTGCAGGATTATCTTGTCTTTCTGGCCGTCCCCCGGCCCAAGGCTGACATAGTGGTAAGGTTCTCCCCTGAACCTTTCCCGAACACTGCGCCATCGCGAACCGAAAGAATGGATACTCTTCTTCATAAATGAGTAGAGGGGATCCCGACAGGCGCTTGCCCACGCTATCGCTGGTTCGGTACCCAGATACGAAAAACCGGAAGTGACGCGCTTGCCGTCCCCGGTCGCGGAGAACCCACGACGGAGATCGCCGGCCAGCGTCTCAAGTTTACTTGCCTGATCCTCACCGATGAGGACGAGAGACCACGCGAAGTTCGTTCCACGCAACAGAGTCTCTAGATTACTCAGCACCGGGGGACGGTCGCCCGGTTGTGCAGATTCCAACGTTTGTTGCGTCATGGAGCCCCCTCACAACCGTCGACAGGTGAGGTCGACAGGCGAACTGTGTACGGCCCAAGTCTCAATCCAGCCTCCTCGCTGCCGGTGTCGAGGGGTGACGAACCCGCGACCAACTGTGCCCGATGTCCAGCTGCCGGGCATCGACGCTGTGGATGACCTTGGGCGTACCGTAGAAACTGCAACCCTCGGTCCTGGCTACATCGAATGAGGTAGCTCGGGGGTAACAGCACGCCACGCGACTAGGGGATGATAAGCGTGTGCCTGCCGTGCCACCGTCACTGCGAATCGGCCCCTACCGGGTCGACCCGCCGGTCGTGCTCGCGCCGATGGCCGGGATCACCAACGTGGCGTTCCGACGGTTGTGCCGCGAGCACGGCGCCGGGCTGTACATCTGCGAGATGATCACCAGCCGGGCTCTGGTGGAACGCCACCCCGGCACCCTGCGAATGATCAGATTCGACGCCGCGGAGCGGCCCCGCTCGATGCAGCTCTACGGTGTCGATCCGGCGACGATCCGCAAGGCCGTGGAGATGATCCGCGGTGAGGATCTCGCTGATCACGTCGACCTCAACTTCGGCTGCCCGGTCCCGAAGGTCACCCGTCGAGGAGGCGGCGCCGCGCTGCCCTACAAGCGGGCCCTGTTCGGCGAGATCGTCCGCTGCGCCGTGGAGGCAGCCGGGCACATCCCCGTTACGGTGAAGTTCCGGATCGGCATCGATGACGAGCACCGCACGTTCCTCGACGCCGGGCGGATCGCGCAGGACGCCGGAGTGGCCGCGGTGGCGCTGCATGCGCGCACCGCCGCGCAGCGTTACGCTGGCACCGCCGACTGGGACGCCATCGCCGCGCTCAAGCAAGCCGTCACGTCGATCCCGGTACTGGGCAACGGCGACATCTTCGCCGCCGCGGACGCACTCAGGATGGTCGAGCACACCGGCTGCGACGGAGTGGTGGTGGGACGCGGCTGCCTGGGGCGGCCGTGGCTGTTCGCCGAGCTCGAAGCCGCCTTCGCCGGCACCTCGGCGCCGGCGGCACCGACGCTGGGGCAGGTCGCGACGATCCTGCACCGCCACGCCCGGTTGCTGGCCGATCATCTCGGCCCCGACAAGGGCCTGCGTGACCTGCGCAAGCACGTCTCCTGGTACCTGCACGGCTTTCCCGTCGGCGGGGACGTGCGGCGCACGCTGGGGATGGTGTCCAGCTTCGCCGAGCTGGACGAGGCGCTGGCCCGGCTGGACCCCGACGCCCCGTTCCCGCCCGACGCCGACGGTCCCCGAGGTCGCCAGGGCTCACCCGGCCGGGTGGCGCTCCCCCAGGGTTGGCTGGATGACCCGATGGACCTCGCCGTTCCGCCGGACGCCGAGCTGTCCCATTCCGGCGGGTGAGCAGGACCCCGTCGAGCCGGTACATTCACCTCCGGTTCACATGACAGCCGAGACGGGGCGGCCTACCGGCCGTACTCTCTGGCAATGCGCGAGACCTTCCGGGCCGAGCTGGACACGTTGATCGGCGACCTATCCAAGACCGCACGGCTGGCCGCCCAGGCGATGACCAATGCCTCGACCGCACTGAGCCAAGCCGACCTGGGGCTCGCCGATCTGGTCATCTCCCAGGTGGGGGAGGCAAAGGAGCTGTGCAACGACATGGACCGGCGTTGCGTCAAGCTGCTCGTCCTGCAGGCACCGGTAGCCACCGATCTGCGCATGGTGGTCGCAGCCATGCACACCGTGAGTGACCTGCAGCGGATGTGCAATCTGGCCCAGCACATCGCCAAGATCACCCGGATGAAGCACCCGACGGTGCCGATCCCCGGTGAGGTCCGCCCGGTCTTCGCCCGGATGAGCCTGCTCGCCGCCAACCTGGCCCAGGACGCCGCCACCGCGATCGAGAACCGGGACCAGCTGTCCGTCCACCGGCTGGCGGAAGCCGACGACGAGGTGGACGCGCTGCGCCGGCGAATCTTCCGGATCCTGTTTTCCGAGCAGTGGTCACACGGGGTGGAACCGGCGGTGGATGCCGCGTTGATCGGCCGCTACTACGAGCGCTTCGCAGACCACGCGGTAGCGATCGCGCGCCAGGTCAGCTTCCTCGTCACCGGCCTACCACCCGAGCGCTGATGCTGGCACTATCCGGCTCCTTCATCGCGTTCATGCTCATTCCCCACGCGGTGCTGGTCCCTCATTGCCGCAAAAACTCCACGTCGATGTGATGGCGCGCAAAGCCCAGTTTCTGGTAAGTCCGTTGAGCGGCGACATTGTCGGACTCGACGTAGAGCATCACCTCCGGCACCCCCCGCCCGCGCAGGTGCGCAAGCCCCGCCACGGTCAGGGCGCCGCCCAGGCCGGTGCCCTGGGCATCGGGATCCACCGCCAGCACATAGACCTCGCCGAGACCATCGGGGTGCACCTTGGTCCAGTGAAAGCCCAGCAGCCGGCCAGCGGGATCTACTGCCAGCAAGAACCCCTTCGGGTCGAACCACGGCTGCGCCTCACGCACCTCCAGTTCACGGGTATCCCACCGGCTCTGTTCGGGATGCCAGGAGAACGCGCGATCGTTCACCCGCACCACCGCGGCCTCGTCCTCGCCGGGCACGAAGGCGCGCAGCACCACTCCACCGGGGGGAACTCGTACCGGGATCGGATCGGTCAACGCTCGACGCAACTGAAACAGCTCACGCCGGCGAGCCAGCCCAGCCCGCTGCGCCAGCCGCAGCGCCGCCGGGTGCTCCCCGTGCGCCCACATCCACAACGGCCCTTTCACCCGATCGAGGAGCGCCGCAAGCAGTGCACCACCCACCCCGCGGCACCGGTGCTCGGGATGCACCGCGAACTCGGCGGTGCGACGCTCGACACGCTCGTCCAGGCTCACGTAGCCGACCAACTCACTCGTGGAGTCATGGGCCAACAGGTGCACCCCGGTACCGGGATGGTGCAACCGCAGCGCAGCCGCTTCCGAGACGGGGTCGACGCCATCCACGGCCACGGCGGCGGCCAACAGTCCCACTGCGGCGGCGACCTGCTCGTCAGACGGCTGAACAACCCAGGTCAGCGCCATGGCCATGCGCTGGTCAACTCCGCTGCACGGGCAATGACTGTGGCCCAGCCGGTCGCAGATCGGCCCGACGGGGATCGACCCAGTCCGGATCAGCGCTGTCCGCGGTTTCGGCGTCATGCTCGGCCGCATGCTCCTGCGCGGCCCGCTCCCGGGAACTCATGTTGCGTACCGGTCGGACGAACTTGTAGCCCACGTTGCGCACCGTGCCGATGAGCTGCTCGTGCTCCGGTCCGAGCTTGGCCCGCAGCCGCCGCACATGGACGTCGACGGTACGGGTGCCACCGAAGAAATCGTAACCCCACACCTCCTGCAGCAACTGCGCGCGGGTGAACACCCGCCCGGCATGCTGCGCGAGGTACTTGAGCAGCTCGAACTCCTTGTACGTGAGGTCCAGCGGTCGGCCGCGCAGCCGGGCGGTGTAGGTGGCCTCGTCGATCACCAGCTCACCGAGCACCAGGGAGCTGCCGCGACCCGCGGCGGACTCGGTGGCGCGCCGAGCGACGAGCAGCCGAAGCCGGGCGTCGACCTCGGCCGGGCCCGCGCTGGGCAGCAGGATCTCGTCGGAACCCCAGTCGGCCGACAGCGCCACCAACCCGCCCTCACCGATCACGACCACCACCGGCACGTCCAACCCGGTGGATCCCAGCAATCGGCACAAGCTGCGTGAACCCGCCAGGTCCAAGCGGGCATCGACCAGCACCGCGTCGTACGGGCCGGCATCGAGCAGGGCGGCGACCTCCGGCGCCGCCGACCGCACACCGTGCCCCAACAGGGACAATGCCGGCAACACCGAGTGCGGGCCAGGATCCGCGGTGAGCAACAGAAGCTCCATGCCCGCTCCCTCCTGCTGTTGGAGGCCGGCAGCGACATCACCCGCCGGAGCCTCGAAATGGGGTCGCGACCTACCGCATGTTCTGCGGAGAATACCGTGCCTTCGCACTGCCGACACAAAACGCACACGAAACGGACAGGACGGTAGAACTGAGTGCGCAAGCTGGTCATCGGGGTATTGGTCGTCGTGGCCCTGGCCGTGGCAGCGGATTTCGGTGCGGCGGCAGCTGCCGAGTACACCGTAGCCAAGCAGATGCGCCAGCAGCTCGGACTGGCCGACGACCCATCCGTGCGGATCAACGGCTTCCCGTTCCTCACTCAAGCACTGGCCGGCCAGTACCACGCCATCGACGTCCGGGCGAGCGGCCTGTCCGTGGACCCGCTGCACGATCTCGACGTGGAGGCGACGCTGCACGACGTCGATGCACCGCTGTCTGAGGTGACCTCCGGCAACCTCCAGTCGGTGCGAGCGGCCCGGGTGGAGGGGCGGGTCCGGATCAAGGACAGCGACCTCGGACGGGCCATCGGGATCGAAGACCTCCGAATCCAGCAGCCCTCCGACCAGGAGATCAGGGAACTGCTGCCGGCGGGTACACCCACCGGAGACTCCACTGGGCCTTCCAACCGGGGCGACCGTGCGCCGATCCGGATGATGGCGACCACCGACCTCGCCGGCCAGCGCACCGAGATCGTCGGGATCGGGGTGATCGAACTCACCGGTGGTCTGGTGCGCATCACCACCAGCGATGTACGGCTGTCCCGGAACGGTGTCGGTGAGGCGGGCTTGCCGCGGACGATCCGGCAGACCCTGCTCAAGGCACTGAGCACCGACGTGAAGCCCGGCGGACTCCCATTCGCCGTGACGCCCACCAAGGTCTGGGTCGACACCGGGTCGGTGGTGGTGGAGGGCACCGCGACCAACGTCTCGATGCGCCAGACGGCGCCTGGATGACGGTGCTATTCGGCTGGCACGCCGGCTTCAGGCAGGCGGGTCGACGTCGGCAAAGCCGCCACCACTGCAGCTCGGCAAAGAACCGACTATCGACGAAACCCGTAGCCTGTTCACTATGCTGAAGTCAGAGCTGCCGCGCGCGTTCACCGATCGGGATGTCTCCGACATCAGAGCCAAAGCCTTTCAGGTCAAAAACCCCTATCGGTGCTCGCGATGACGAATTACGACAAGCTTCATCAAGCCACGCGAAACGGCACGGCCAGGCGGACCATACCGCGGTGGGCATCCGGCGTTCTCGGTGATATCGCCCGAAACGCCACCGACGTCGCCGGGGTGCGCCATCCGTTAGGGTTCGTGTGCCTTCCCATCGAGCGAACCGGCGAGTTGGGGATCTGCGTGCACGTATGGAGCGACAGCCTGCCGCGCATGAGCCCGACGACGTCGATGATCCATGCCCACAGCTGGGACCTGACCAGCTACGTGCTCTACGGCAGCGTGCGTAACGAAGTCATCGATATCACCGATGCGTCGGATGATGCCGCGTATCGCGTCTTCGAGGTGCGAAGCGGAGGAGACGTCGACGAGATGCGCGAGACCCCACGGCTGGTCCGCTGCGAGGTCAGGACCACCGAACTCAGCCACCGAGGCGACGTCTACTCCCTGACCGCGGGTGTCTTCCACGCCACTGTGGTCCAGGGTGAAACGGCGACGGTAGCTCTGGGCAGCAGCCGTCCTGCAACGATGGATCTGTCGCTCGGCGGGATCGACGGGAAGACTCATCGGGTGCAGCGGCAACGTTGTGATCACGATGAGGCCGCCCAGGTGGTCCGGGTGGTCACCGAACAGCTCGCGAAGATCAGCACCGTGGACCAGGAGGATCGCGGTGAGCCGCGAAGACCGTGACCCCGGTGGACGTCGAGCGTGCCCGGAGCGTCCCGGTGACCGGGGCCCAAGCGCTGGTGCGCGCGGCAGCCACCGGGTCACCGGGTGAGCAGCAGCATCCCGACGCTCACGGCCAGCGCCACGACCGCCAGACCGAGACCGGTGAGGACGAACTTGCGCAGCGGGACGCGAAGGTCATGATCGCGGCAGGACTCCAGGCACAGCAATGTGGCCAATGAGGCCCAGGGAGTGACGATCGGCCCCACGTTGGTGCCGATGAGCAGAGCCAACAACTGATCGCTGTTCGCCGCGGGGATGACCGCTTCGCCGGCGGTGTAAGCGGGCAAGTTGTTGACGACGTTGGATAATCCGGCTCCGGCCACCGCGGCTCGATACGACCCGATCCCGTGGTGATCAGTGCCGATGAGCGCGGTCATGACCTCAGCCAGGCCATACCGGCTCAGCGTCGGAACCACCAGGAACAGCCCGGTCACGAAGACCAGCAGTTGCCAGGGAATCAGTCCCAGACGCAGCTTCTCGCGATCGAGTACGGCAAAAGCGGCCACGACGATGAGCGCGGCGCCGGCGGCGGCATAGTGGATGTGCTGGTGGACGAACGGGATGGCGAGGATGAACAACAGGCAGGCCACCCCCGCCACGCCGAACAAGGCGCGCTGCTTGGGTTGACCAAGCGTCAGCGGCGGTGGCGGAACGTACCGATCGGCGCCACGCTCACCTCGGCGCCAGTAGCAGAGCCAGAGAAAGAGCATGGTCGCCGAGACAGCGGCAAGTTGCGGGAGCCACATCCGGGCGGCGAACGCCGGTGCCTCGAGCGCCACCCGATCAGCGGCGAGCAGGTTGGTGAGATTGGAGATGGGAAGCAGCAGGCTCGCGGTGTTGACCAGCCAGACAGTGGTCATCGCGAGCGGGAGGGCGGCGATCCGCGCCTTGACTGCCAGGGCCAGCATCACCGGCGTGAGCAACACCGCCGTCGTGTCGAGGTTGAGAAACATTGTCGTGAGAGAGGCGAAGGCCACACTGAACAAGAACAATGCCAGGTAGTTGCCCCGCCCCGCGATCGCCATCCTGGCCGCGATGACGTCGAAGACCTGCGCCTTCCTGGCAAGCTTGGCCAGCACGATCACGCTGCCCAAAAACAACAGCAAAGGCGCGATTCGCCGTAGGTTGCCCTCGGCCTGCGCTGCCGGTAACAGCCCAGTCAGCACGCAGAGGATGCCGGCGATGAGCAGTAAGATCCTGATCCAGTCCAGCGTGCTGGACTGGATCAGGATAACAGGCAAGCGTCGAAGCCGGCGGGCAGCGCTGTCCTGGACAGCACTCTCCTCGACAGCATCCTCCTGGACGGGCGCAGCACGGCCTGGCACATACGACATGATCTTGGGTCACCTTATGTCAGCGCAATGACTGGGCGCACACGTCATACTGATGGTATGCGGTTGGACTCGGGCACTCCGGTCGATTTCTTCATCAGCTACTCACCGGCCGACGAGCGCTGGGCCACCTGGATCGCCTGGCAGTTGGAGGCCACCGGGCACCGTACCCTCCTGCAAGCCTGGAACTTCGTTCCAGGTACGGACTTCATCGACTTCATGGACCGTGGCGTGCGGGATTCCGCCGTGGTCGTGGCCGTGCTGTCGCGCAACTATCTCAAGTCGCACTACGGGCGCATGGAGTGGCAAGCGGCGCTGCGCACCGACCGCGCAAAGCTCATCCCGGTCCGCATCGATGACTGCCCGCTGGAGGGGCTGCTCGCCACGATCACCTACCTGGATCTGTTCGAGGTCACCGACCCCGACACGGCCCGCGATCAGCTGCTGACCCGGCTGCGTTATGCACTGGTCGGGCGGGCCAAGCCAGTGCAGGAGCCGGTCTTCCCGACACGCCTGACGATGCCGGTCGAGGTGTCACACCCCGATGGTGACGCGACGCCCCACGACCAGCCGGAGGCCGACCGCGCACCCGAGCCGGCACCGTCACCCGAGCCGCCGCGCCTACGCCGGGTCCCGCAGACGCCACCGTCCTACCCGCGCGCCAACCCCGCCCTGCCGGTCCGGCGCGAGACGATCGCGCTGCTCCACGTGCCTGGACCCCGGTTCGGGCGAGGCCTGCCCGAACCGCTGGCTCCGCGTGACCTGCAGTCACGGATCTGGGCCAATGTGACCCAGCTGACCGATGCCGGCGCACCGGCTCCCGATCTGATTCTCGTCACCGGCGACCTGATGGAATCCGGCCGACCGCGCGAGAGGGACCAGGCTCTGACGTTCTTGACCGGGCTGCGGGTGCTGCTCGGGCTGGAACCCGACCGGTTGCTCGTCGTCCCCGGCGGCCACGACGTGTCCAAAACCGCCTGCCAAGGCTACTTCCTGCAGTGCGAGTCCCGGGACGTCCCACCACAGCGGCCGTATTTCCCCAAGCTGGAGCACTATGCTCAGCTGTTCGGCGAGCTCTATCAGGGTCTCGACGGACCGCTGTTCGACACCGCCCAGCCCTGGACGTTGTTCGCCGTGCCCGAGCTCAGGGTCGCCATCGCGGGCTTGAACTCCACGATGTCGGCCACTCATCGGCCGGAAGACGACTACGGCTGGATCGGCGAGGAACAGGCAGCCTGGTTCGCCAAGCGGCTGCGGTCATTCGAGGAGTCCGGATGGTTGCGGGTCGGGATCATCCGCCACGACCCCGACCCGGGCGGTGGCGCGGTCGGTTCCGATCCTGCCTTGTTGCGGGACGCGGGCACCCTCGATCGGTTGCTGGGTTCCCGCCTCAACCTCTTGCTGCACGGCCCGGGTCCGGGTGGCACGAGTATCGGCTTGCTTGGCTCCGGCCTGCCCGTAGTGCCCGCGACCGGCCCCGGCCAGGAAGAGATCATCCAGGTGACCGCCGACGGTTTGCGGCGCTTCTCGGCCTACGGTGACAGCGCCGGGAGGCGAGCCGCACTCTTCGAACGGAAATGGGTCACCATCGGCGCCACCCTTCCTGCGACGACGGCAACGGAACTCACCGCGGAAGGCGGTGAACCCGTGCCCGCGCCGGAGCGTCCGGCGCTGAGCCCCACCGCCGACCCGCAGAGCCGGCTGCTGGAGCGCATCGAGGAGGTCTGTACGACCCGGGATGAGCGGGTCAAGATCCGCCGGGTCGAGACAGATCCGCCCCACCTGCTGCTCACCCGCAAGGACGAAGGTTTCAACCCACAGTGGCGGGTGGGTGCCTACGTGGGTGAACTGAACCGGGAGGTCGTCGAGGGATTCCTGCGCCACGAGCCTGGTCCCGGTTCCGAGCTGGTCTACCAGGGCCCCGCACCCGCGCAGGCGCTGCGGGAGGAGGCGCTTCGGCGGGGGGTGCGGCTGCGCAGCTTCCTGGAGTTCCAGGGTCTGCTCGACCTGAGTGGCTACCTCGGCAGGCAGACAGCCCGGCTGCGCACCGACCCGCGCTACCACCCGGACCTGTACGTGCCGCAGCGCTTCCGGGAGTTGAATCGAAGCGACCAGGCGATCCGCGACGATCTGGCGGAAGAGATCATGCGCCTGATCACGTCCGATTACGCGCGGTTCTTGCTGGTGCTGGGTGACTTCGGGCGGGGTAAGACGTTCGTGCTGCGCGAGGTGGCCCGGCGCATCGTCGAGACGACCTCGCATCTGATCCCGCTGTTGATCGAGCTGCGGGGGCTGGACAAGGCGCACACGGTCCATGGCCTGGTCGCCGCTCACCTGGCCAACCACGGCGAGGAATTGATCGACCTGAAGGCCTTCGATTACATGCTGCGGGAGGGCCGGATCGTCTTGCTGTTCGACGGCTTCGACGAGCTGGTCACCCGGCTGACCTACGACCGGGCCGCCGAGCACCTCGCTACGCTGCTGGCGGCCGTCCAGGACCGATCGAAGATCATCGTGGCCAGCCGGACACAGCACTTCAAGTCCGACACCCAGGTGTTCACCGCGCTGGGTGAACAGGTAGGGGCCCTGCCCAACCAGTGGATTTTCACCGTCGAGGACTTCACCCTGGCTCAGATCCGCGGGTACCTCGTCAAGCGCTACGAGGGCGACCAGCGACAGGCCGACATCCGGCTGAACATGATCAGGGATGTCCAGGACCTGCTCGGCTTGTCCCAGAATCCGCGCATGCTCAGTTTCATCGCCGATCTGAACGAGGATCGGCTGCGCGCGGCGGCCGACGCACGGCACACGATCAGCGCGGCGGGACTGTACAAAGAGATCTTGCAGAACTGGCTGTCTCACGAAGCCGACCGCGTGACCGGTGCCGCGGTCACGTTGCGCCTGGATGACCTGTGGCAGGCCGTGACCACGCTGGCCCTACGCCTGTGGGAGACCGGCGAGTCCTACCTACAGCTAACTCAGATCACCGAGGTGGCGCAGGCACTGGCTGGCCTCGCCCAGGGTCAGCTGTCGCCCGATCAGACGGCCCATGCCATGGGTCGGGGCAGTCTCCTGGTCCGCACCGACGAGGGTCTGTTCGGTTTCATCCACAGCTCGGTGGCGGAGTGGCTGGTGGCCGACATGATCGCCGGGCAGCTCAACTCCGGCATCTCCGCGCCCCTGGAACTGCAGCAGCGCACGCTGTCGAAACTGACCGTCGATTTCCTCTGCGACCTTGCCGACACCCGGACCTGCCAAGCATGGGTGGAGTCCGTGCTCACCGACGCCGACGCCCCGGAGGTGGCCCGGGCCAATGCGTTGCAGGTGAGCACCCGGCTGGGCACCCCACCGTCGGCCGACCTGCGCGGTGCGTCGTTGAAGGGCGAAGACCTCTCCTACCGTGAGCTGCGGAAAATCGATCTCACCGGTGCTGACCTGACCGGCGCCCGCCTGGTGGGCACCAACCTGACAGGTGCGATCCTGCGGGACGCTCGCCTGGTGGGGACCAGACTGGACGAGGCGCTGCTGGTCGGCGCCGACCTCACCGGCGCCGATCTCACCCGCGCCCGGTTGTCCCGCGCCGACCTCACCGGCGCGACCGTGACCGGCAGCCGGTGGAACCGGGCAGCACTCATCGACGCGACGGGCGTACCCGATGCCCCGGAGCTGCGCAACGCTGCGGTGGCACCCGGCTGCCCGGTCGAAACGGAGTTCGCACCAGCCTCAATCGGGGTACGGCACGGCTTCGACGCCGGGATGGGTCGGCTTCCCCAGGTTCTCGACTACAGCCGCGACGGCGACATGCTGGCGATCGGCAGCGACGACGGCGGCGTGCTCATCTGCGACACCGCGACCGGCCAACCGCTGCGTATCCTGCAGGGACACCTGGGACGCGTGTTCTCGGTAACCTACGGCACCGACGTCCTCGTCACCGGGTCAACCGACGGCACCGTGCGCGTCTGGGATACGGCCACCGGTCGCTGCCGACATGTCCTCCAGGGGCACGCGCGGTGGCCGTGGCCGGTGGTGATCAGTCCGTCCGGGCAGGAGCTGGCCACCGGGGACGCCGACGGCGTATTGCGGGTATGGGACATCGGCAGCGGCTCGCTGCGGCGCGAGCTCCACGCCTGGTCTGGCCTCATCTTCAGCATCGCCTCCAGCGCTCACCTGACCGCGGTCGCCTACCGGGACGGGAGCCTGCGCTGCTGGGACACCTCGACCGGCGTCTTACACGGTGAGCTCACCGATGCGATCGGTCCGGTGTACCGGATCGCCTTCAGCCCCGGCGGAGACATGCTGGCTGTCGGCGGGCAGGGTGGATCGGTGCGGCTGGTGGACCCGTCTACCTTCCGCCGGCTCACGGAGCTGCGGGGGCACACCGGACGGGTCTACACGCTGGCCTTTCACCCGAGCGAGCCGCTGCTCGCCAGCGGTGACACCGACGGCGGGGTGCGGGTGTGGGACACCTCGACCGGCCGGCTCCGCCACACCCTCGGTGGCCACGAGGCCGCGATCTACTGGGTCGCCTTCAGCCCGTCGGGGGAGCTGTTGGCCACCGGCGACAGCGCGGGAGCCGTCCACCTGTGGGACAGCGAGACCGGCCGGCCCCGCCACGCGCTGGTCGGGCACACCGGGTCGGTCTGGCCGTTCGTGTTCCGCCGCGACGGCGCCCAGCTCGCCATCAGTGACGACCAGTTCACCACCCGGTTGTGGGACCCCGCTACGGGTCGATGCAAGCACACCCTGACCGGGCATGGGCGGCGGGTGACCTCGGTGCGGTTCAGCGCAGACAGCTCGATGCTCGCTGCGACCAGCAACGACGGCGTGGTCCGGCTCTGGGACCCGACGACCGGTCAGCTGCGACGCCTCTTGGGCACGGAGAATCGCCTGGCCATGCTGGAGGCAGCGATCTTCAGCCCGTCCGGGCATCGTCTGGTTACGGTGAGCAATGATGGGCGGCTCAACCTGCTGAACCTGGACACCAATCGCTACGAGCGGCACCTCGACGTCGTCTCCGCCCCCATCTGGGCGGTGGCCTTCAGCCCCTCCGGGGAAGAGCTGGCCACCGCGAACGACGACGACACCGTCCGGCTGTGGTACCGCGCCACCGGCCGGCTCGTGCACACCCTCGCCGAGCACCGCGGCCGGGTGCGCTCCATCGCGTTCAGCACAGACGGCGCCTTGATCGCTACCGGGTGCGACGACTCCGCAGTCCGGCTGTGGGACGCCGAGTCCGGGGAACTACTCAGGACGATGCGGGGTCACAGCGACCGGGTCTACGCCGTCGACTTCGGCGACGGCGTACTCGCCAGCGCATCCTGGGATAAAACGGCCCGGATCTGGGACATAGCGTCCGGACAGACGCTACAGGAGCTCAAGCAGCACACTCAGCGACTATGGACGGCCGCGTTCAGCCCCTCCGGAAACCTGCTCGCCACGGCTGGGGACGATCTCGTTGTCCGCCTGTGGGATCCACGGTCTGGACAGAACCTGCACACCCTGAGGGGGCACACCCGCAGCGTATGGTCGGTGACATTCAGCCCATCAGGCAACTTATTGGCGACCGGCAGCGACGATGGGACCACCCGACTGTGGTCCATCACCGTCGACGCGGGCGAGCCGGTCGCGAAACTGACCCTGCTCGGACTACCCGAAGGGTGGGCAGCCCTGGCACCCGACGGCCGCTACAAACTCGAAGGCAATGTCGGCAAACAGTTCTGGAACGTGATCAACATGTGCCGGTTCGAAACCGGAGAATTAGACTCCTACCTACCGGAGGTCCAGCAGCTGACGCTTGACACCCCTTTCTGAACACCCGACTCACTGACCCGTCGACTGCACACCACAGCTCTCCACGGCCGAGTCGTCCGCCCCGACCGCGCCGACTGGAAACACACCATAGTTCGTCGTGCAGGTACCGTAAGCACTCATACCGAATACGGCCAGCTCGGTCAGCCGTCCACTGAACGAGCGAGGAGCCGGCAGGCCATCGAAGGCAACGCGGTGATCTTGATCATGCGGCCAGGCCAGTGTCACGTGAGGATGAAAACGGTCACGCCCGCCATGCCTGTGATCGGCGACCTCATCGTAACCGTATCTCACCAGCTGCTGCCGCCTCGGGTCATCCTGCGCCGTGCTGTCCAGAATATCGAGAATTCGGGTACCCGACGGGTCCGACTCGCGTAAACGCCGTCGTCGAAGTGGTTCGACCGACTTAATCACGGCGCGTTGAATCGCGCACCATTCCTCCGATCTCCTGAAGTACACCTCCGCGGCACCGTGCGGATTATGACGGTATTCGAATCCTTCCACATCGAGCATTGGCAGCGTTTTCGCAAGCCGTTCGACAACGTGCGCGACTTCGTCCACCTCGCGCTCGTCGACGGCGAGCATGAAAAGCGAAACATGCGGCTCGCAGCATCCTCCACCCTGATCCGAGAAAGGTTTACCAAGCTGGAAGTGCGACCTCGATCCACCTGATTTCATCTTCTCGGAGACAATCTCGCTGCATGCAATAGCCCGCAGCCGAAGATCTTCCGGCATGACAAGCACGATATCAAGAGGAACCAGATTCATCGGCGCAGCCTACACCGCTCGGTTTTGATCTTCCCCGACGTGCTTGTGGCACTGAACGATGTCGTTCGGCGTGGAGACAGCGGACGAAGGACATCGTCTGCGGTCTGGGTCCACCAGTGCAGGCTGGGCACGAGGCAGGCTGGGGCCGGGTTGCTCCTGCGGCCGGTGATCGCTCGATGGCGGGAAGCCGGCCACTGCTGGGCAGGAAAATGTTCATCCTGCTTGTGGAACAACAGTCCCGAAGACCGGGTGTCTCCGGTAGTCTCACGAACGTGCACTCGTTGCTGACCAAGCGCCTGGTGGTCGATTTCTGCCGTCTGCACAGCAGCCTGTGTCGGATGCGCTGACCGGGCGGTGACTCGCGCGCGATCGCGAGCACAGCGGCGAACAGCGCGGGCCGCCGCCCTCAGCTCCGGATACCCGATCCCCCACGGGCAGGAGCATCCATGACCCAACTCCGATCTCTCGATCGACCGCAGGCGTCCTGGGTTCGCAGCGTCGCCGCCAGAGAACACCCTGTTGTGAACGAAGCACACACTCAACGAGGAGCTGTCGCATGAGCCGCGAGAACGTCCTGGTCACCCCGGACTGGGCAGAACAGAACCTGAACACCGACGGCATCGTCTTCGTCGAGGTCGACGAGGACACCACCGCCTATGACGCGGGGCACATCCCCGGCGCAGTGAAGATCAACTGGAGGACCGAGCTGCAGGACCCGGTGGTGCGCGACTTCGTGGACAAGGGCGCCTTCGAGAAACTGCTGTCGAACAAGGGCATCAGCAATGACGACACCGTGGTGCTCTACGGTGGGAACAACAACTGGTTCGCCGCCTACGCCTACTGGTACTTCACGCTCTACGGGCACCGTGACGTCAAGCTGCTCGACGGTGGCCGCAAGAAGTGGGAGCTCGACGGGCGGACCCTGACCACCGACGAGGTGAACCGGCCGGCCACCAGCTACACCGCCCAAGAACAGGACACCTCGATCCGGGCTTTCCGCCAGGAGACAGTTGACGCGATCGGCACCAAGAACCTGGTCGACGTCCGCTCGCCCGACGAGTTCTCCGGCAAGATCCTGGCCCCGGCCCACCTGCCGCAGGAATCCGCACAGCGTCCGGGCCACATCCCCACCGCGCTGAACGTGCCCTGGTCCAAGGCCGCCAACGAGGACGGCACCTTCAAATCCGACGACGAGCTGCGTGCGCTCTACGGTGGGGCAGGGCTGGACGAAAGCAAGGCGACCATCGCCTACTGCCGGATCGGTGAGCGCTCCAGCCACACCTGGTTCGTGCTGCACGAGTTGCTGGGGTATTCCGACGTCAAGAACTACGACGGTTCCTGGACGGAATACGGTTCGCTGGTCGGCGCGCCGATCGAGCTCGGCAGCAAGGGCTGATCGCCATGTGCGGCGCACCGCAACAGACGCAGGAGCTACCACCGGGGACGGATACGAGCACGCAAACCGTACTGGCCGGCACGGTGCGAGCGGCTGGAGAACCCGTCGGAGGTGCTTTCGTGCGGCTGCTCGACGGCACCGGGGAGTTCACCGCCGAAGTGGTGTCCTCGGCTTCCGGAGCCTTCCGGTTCTTCGCCGCCCCCGGCGAATGGACCGTCCGGGCGTTGCACCGATCCGGCAACGGTGAGTCCCCGGTGACCGCCGACGGCCCAGGCCTGTTCCCGGTCGATATCGACATCGCCGCGTCCTGAGCGGGTGGGTGGCCCGTCACGGGCCACCCACCCGCTCAGCGGCCAGGGCCGCGGGGAGGGCGATCTCCAGTGCGGCCATCAGTTCGTCGGGGCTCGGGGCACGCTGGGGGTCGAGCAGCCACTGCAGCCGGAGACCGTCGTACACCGCGATGAGAAAAGAAGCGACCTGCCGAGCGGTGGGATCGGGCAGGCCGTCGACCGAGGCGTGCACCATGTCGGCCACGGTGGCGCGCAACCGCTCGTAGCATTCGGCCAGCTGGGCGCGCAGTTCCGGCACCCGTTCGGCCTGGGCCAGTGCCTCGACGAAGGCCACCATCAGCGGGCGGTACTGCTCGAACATGCTCACCAACGCCACCCAGGAGGCCCGCACCCGCTGCAACGCAGTCGCGCTGGGATCGGCGAACACCATCTGGGCGAGCTGCTCGATGTACTCGTCGAAGCACAGCTGCATCGCCCCGTTGAGCAGGGCCTCCTTGGACCCGAAGTGATAGCCGATCGAGGCGAGGTTGGTGCCTGACGCGGCTACCAGATCCCGGGCCGTGGTCCGCGCGTAACCCTTTTCCAGCAGGCAGCGCCGAGCGCCTTCGAGCAACGCCTCCCGGTGTCCCATGGCAGGCAATACTACCGGGAGTAGACAAACGTATGTATATTGCCCGAGTATGGCCACGACGCTGCCCCCCGGCCCGCCGCTGCCTGCGGTGTTGCAGGCGGGGCTGATCTGGCTGGATCCGGTCCGTTTCGTGCACGCGTGCCACCGGCGGTACGGCGATCTGTTCACGGTCCGGATACCCGGGATAGGCACGCTCGTCTTCCTGACCAACCCGGATCACATCAGATCGGTGACCCGTGGCGACCCGGCGATCTTCCACGCTGGGGAGGCGGCCGCGCCGCTGAGCCAGGTCGTGGGGACGAAGTCGCTGCTCATGCTCGACGACGACAGCCACCGGCGCAGCCGCGGGATGATGCTGCCCGCGTTTCACGGCGACTCGGTGCGCAGGCAGGTCGCCGAGATGGTCGCCATCACCACCGACGAGGTCGCACGCTGGCCGGTGGGCGAGCAGTTCCCCTTGTTCCCCCGGATGCAGAAACTCACCCTTGAGGTCATCCTGCGCACCATCATCGGGGTGCGCGACGAGGACCGACTCGCGGCGCTGCGGGCCGCATTGCCGCCGATGCTGGACATCGGCTCCCCGCTGGAACTGATTCCCCCGCCGCAGGTGCTGCTCCGGTTCGGCGTGTGGCGTCGCCGCGCGCAGCGCAGGGCTGCGGCGCTGGCGCTGCTCACCGACGAGATCACCCGGTGTCGCGCCGACCCGCAGCTGGCGCAGCGGACCGACGGGCTGGCGATGTTGGTGCGCAGCGTCGACGGTGCGGGGGCGCCGATGGCCGACGACGAGCTCCTCGACCAACTCGTCACGCTGCTGCTGGCCGGGCACGACACCACTGCCACCGCGCTGTCCTGGGCCTTCGAGCGGCTGACCCGTCATCCCGAGTTGCTGCACCGCACCGCGCGGGCCGCCGCGGACTCCGACGACGGCTGGCTGGACGCCGTGTGCAAGGAGAGCCTGCGGGTGCGGCCGGTGATCTTCGAGATCGGCCGCACACTGACCGCACCGCTGCGACTGGCCGGGTACCGGATCCCGGCCGGCACCATCCTGGCTCCCAGCATCAACCTGGTGCACCACAGCAGCCGGAACTATCCCGACCCCGACGAGTTCCGACCGCAGCGTTTCCTCGACCAGCGGCCCGACCCGGCGGTCTGGCTGCCTTTCGGCGGCGGGGTTCGCCGCTGCCTCGGCGCCACCTTCGCCCAGGTGGAGATGCGCACCGTGCTGCGAGAAGTCCTGCGCAGAGTCGAGCTGTCCCCGACCACCGCGCCGGACGAGCCGGTACGGCCCCGCCACGTGACCATGGTGCCGCGTCAGGGGGCACTGGTGACCGTCCGCCGCCGCATCACCACCGATGACCACGTCCGACCGCGTGACACCGCGGCTCCGATCGAATGTCGATTCCCGTCGTCCTCACCTTGAGAGCCGGCGCACCACGGCGAGGTCACTCACCTCGGCGATGTGATCGAAATTGCGGTCATCGTGCAGCAGCGGGAGTTGATCCCGGATGCACACCGCAGCAATGAGGCAATCGGTGGTGGCGCGGATCGGGATGCCGGCCTTGCGGCCGGTGCGATGCAATGCCGCAGCGAGCCGGAAGTCGTCTAACGACTGCAGGCAGGCCACTTCGAACGGATCGAGATAACGCATCAGCCTGGTCAGCTCGCCATCATCACGGGCGCCCTCCAGCAGCTCGGTGAGCACGATGTCAGTCAGGCCGATCGGCTCCCCCCGCCGGAGCCGCTCGCGGAGATTCAGCGCCTGCCAGGTGGGTTTCCCCACGAAGAAGTCGATCCACACACTGGAATCGATGACAACCGAGATCACTCGAAGCGGCTGCGGCGCATCTCCTGCAGGTCGCCCTCCCAATCGAAGTTGCCCCACAACTCGAGTACCCGTCGCACCTTGTGCTGCCGGATGAGCTCGCGCAGTGCCGTCTCCACCGTCGACTTCTTGGTGGTCGTGCCGGCGATCTCGGCCGCCTCGGCCAGCAGCTCGTCATCGATGTCGATGTTGGTGCGCACAGCCCACCCCCTCACTGTGTAACGAAGTCCTACTCTATACACATCGCGGGGATTGTGGCAGGCCGATCGTCCTTGCCAGGACGTGGCGGGAAGGCGAGCGTGAGCTGATGCCTCGCGCATGGCAGCGACGCACCCGGAACACCCTATGATCCCGGGGATGACAGGCGGTTCCAACGGTTACAGCGGCGATGAGGCACTGCGCAGCGCCGCGCAGCGCGCGCAGAGCACCGGCATCCGCAACCTTCCCGAGTTCACCGACCTCCCGATTCCCGGTGACACCGCGAACCTGCGCGACGGGCCTGAGCTGCATCCCCGATGCCTGATGCTGCTGCCACTGGTCGGTGTCTGGCGCGGCGAAGGCGAGATCGTCTACCCGACCATCGACGGGCCGTATCACTTCGGTCAGCAGGTGGTGATCTGCCACGACGGGCGACCGTTCTTGCGCTACGAATCGCGGGCGTGGTTGCTTGACGACGCTGGCAAGGTGATCCGACCGGCGGCCCGGGAGACGGGGTTCTGGCGTCCCCAAGCCGACGACACCATCGAACTGCTCGCCGCGCACGGCACCGGCATCGTGGAGCTCTACTACGGACGGCCACTCAACCAGACCTCGTGGGAGCTGGCCACCGACGCGGTGGTGCGCAGCTCCTCGGCCAAGGAAGTCACCGGCGCGCACCGGCTCTACGGCATCGTCGAGAGCGGCGACCTGGCCTACGTCGAGCAGCGCGCCATGGTCGGCCAGCCCCTGCAGCCGCACGTCTCCACCCTGCTCCACCGAGTCGTGGGCTGAACATGGTGTGCGGGGTCGGCAGGATCGGTGTCCCGCCCGGCTGGTAGCCGTTCGAGCCCGCCACGCAGCGCTACCATCGGGGTATGGACACTGGCCTGCGCCGTACGCTGCACGAACGGGGGATGCGAATGACCCCGCAGCGCCAACTCGTGCTCGACGCGGTGCAGGAACTGCAGCACGCCACTCCCGAACGGATCTGCGAACACGTACAACGCGTCGCACCGGCAGTCAACATCACCACCGTCTACCGCACCCTCGACCTGCTCGAGGGCCTCGACCTGGTGCGCCATACCCATCTCGGGCACGGCGCGCCGAGCTACTCCACCCAAGCGCATGAGCACATCCACCTCGTGTGCCACCGATGTGGAGACGTCACCGAAGTGTCACCTGACGAGCTCACCGAACTCACCGAACGTCTGCGACACCGGTTCGGGTTCGTGGTGGACCCCAGCCACCTGGCACTGTCCGGGCGATGCGTGCGCTGCGTCGAGCAGGCCGAAGCCGCAGCCCGACCCGACGAGGAGGTCAACGGTTCGTGACATCACCTCTGCTGGCGCTGTCGAGTGCCGTGCCGCCACCCGACAGGTCCCCGGACCCGGGGGTGGCCTGGCACCACGGCGACCCGTTGGGTGAGCAGCGCGCCGCCGAGCGTGACGTCGCGGTAGTGGACAGGTCACATCGCGAAGTGCTCGCCGTGCCGGGTGCGGACCGGCTGAGCTGGCTACACACCATCACCTCCCAGCACCTGCTCGCACTGGGCGAGGGCGAACACACCGAGGCACTGGTCCTGGACCTGCGGGGACATGTCGAACACCACGCCGTGATGTCTCATGTGCACGAGACGGTGTGGCTGGACACCGAACCTGGCCGAGCGCAGGGGCTGCTGGACTACCTGAGCTCGATGGTGTTCTGGTCGAAGGTGGCGCCACGAGATGCGACGTCAGAGCTGGCCGTGCTCTCCCTGCTGGGACCTGGCAGCGACCAGGTGCTCACCCGGACCGGGAAGCTGGGCGGGTTTGTGCGTGCCGCAGCGGGCCGGGCCGACCTCCTGGTGCCCCGTGCCGAGCTCACCACCACCTGGCAACGGCTCGTCGAGGCCGGTGCCACCCCGGCCGGCAGCTGGGCTTACGAGGCCATCCGGGCAGCTGCGCTGCGCCCGCGGCTGGGAATCGACACCGACGAGCGCACCATCCCGCACGAGGTCGGCTGGATCGGGCCCGCCGTGCACCTGGACAAGGGGTGTTACCGGGGTCAAGAGACGGTGGCCCGGGTGTCGAATCTGGGCCGCCCGCCACGGCGGATGGTGTTGCTGCACCTGGAGTCACCCGAGACCTTGCCCACCACCGGGGATCCGGTGCGGGCAGGCGAGCGGGTGGTCGGCCGGGTCGGCACGGTCGCTACCCACTACGAACTCGGCCCCATCGCGCTGGCGCTACTCAAGCGCTCGGTGGAGCCGAACACCCCGCTGCTCGCCGGGGGCGCTGCTGCGGCAGTGGACCTGGACTCGGTCCCACCCGACACTGGAGAACCACCAGGCCGAGCAGCTCTGCGTCGCCTCAGGTCGTGAAGGGCAGGCGCGATCGAAGGTGCCAAGATGGTGCCGTGATCGAGGTGCGTCCAGGTGGGCGTCGGCGTATCGACCGGGTCTTGGATCCGGGCTTTCTCGCTGGGCTGGCCGACATGGCGCTGGTCGAGGTACGCGCACGCCGGGACGACGCAGCTCAGGAGGAGACCGACCTGTCCTACCTGCGCCGGTTGCTGCACGCCCGAATCGACATCGTGCGCGCCGAGCAACGCCGCCGACATGAGGGGGGCAGCGCTCCTGTCGTCGCTGATCTGGCCCGCATCCTGTCGATGAATGCGGTGGGGCCGGCAACCGGCTCGGGCCGCCACCAGACGCTGCAGCCTTCGCGGGCCGAGGCGCACCACCGCCATATCGAGGCGCTGGTCTCGGATGCCGACCTCTCCGATGTCGGGTCACTGTCCAGCGAGCGGCTCGACGACACCCTGCAGGCTTACTGCAGGGAGGAGGAGTCGGTCTCTCAGCGCCGCCGCGAGGTGCAGCGCGTAGTCGACATCCTCAATGCCGACATCGGCTCGCGGTATGCCAGCGGGGCAGCGTCGGTGGACGAGTTGCTCGCCGAGCAGCGCCGGCTCGCCGACCCGGGGTCGGCGCGAACAGAACACCCGTAGCCCCCGGGGAGGGTTGGCATGGCCGGACTGCGTCGATCACCAGTGGCGTCGATCACCAGTGGCGTCGATCACCAGTGGCGTCGATCACCAGTGGCGTCGATCACCAGTGGCGTGAACCGCCAGCGCCCCGCGGTAGACCGCCGGGCGCTGGCGGCGAGCTGCTCGACTTCCCGCGTCAGGGCGCGGCTTGTCCGGTGCTCAGCTCCAGCAATGCTGCAACAGTCACCAGGTACTGCCGAACCCTCGCTGCCCCGTCATCGTGCAGGGTGCATCCGGTGACGCAGTAGATCGGGGTAACCAGAACTGGTCACGAGTGCTTGCGGGCAGTGGCGCTTGCGGTGACCGGCGCGTCTGTCTTGCCGGACTGCTCCGCCTGCGTGTTCATCCGCTCGGTCCTGCTGGTCTCGGACGTATTGTCGTCGGCGGAGCGGATGTTGTACTCCGCCGTGTCGTCGTCGTTGTAACGCTCGTTTCTCCGCGAACTGTGAGAGCCATCGTGGCGCTGGTCGCTCCTGGCATACATCTGGTTGTTCGCCGACCTGTAACCTGGGGAATCCGGAGACATGACGTCCCGCCCCACATCGAGCATCGGTGCGGCAGCGCCCAACATGCTGTGGGCGAACTGTCGCTGGGCCTTCAACATCTGCTCGGCGTAGTCGTAAAAGGCGACGGTCCATGTGGACATCACATTTCCGGCCGTGACCAGGCCCGCGCGCTGCTGGTGGTGGCTGTCCCGCTCGAGGTGGTCGCGACCGTCGTAGCCGGTGCGATCGTCGTAACTTCCGTCAGACCGCTTTTCAAACGTAGTCATTCTGCTCCCAAATTGATAGCCGTGGAGTGAGCTTTGCGAATAATCGCGCAAATGTTTTACGCGAACCCAAATTCGAGACTACGCTCGTATTTTGAACACGTCAAACCGACGACCGTAAAATTTCAGTCGTGTTACTCACACCGGTTCGGGGCCGGCAGGTCAACTGACGGGGCGGCTACCTCGACTAACCCAAGAACACGGCCGAGGACTGAGATGGACTAACGACCTGGCGGCTCGGCCCAACCTGATGGCGCTGCACGAGGTGCGAGCTCAGGTATCAGCCGTGACGGTAGTACCCTCGCGCCTGTCGGGACGCACCGCCAACCCACGGGGGCACGAGTTAGTGACGGACGCCACCCGAGCTGACCGGGTGTGGAACGTAGTGACCGCTCACGCCGGGGCACTCGGCGTCCCGGTGTCCCTGCGCTGCCTGTGTCAGGCGGCTGCGGCCCGGTTGCCGGTCAGCGGTGTGGCGGTATCGGTTCGGAGTGGCCGGGTGGTCTCCGAAGCACTGTGTGCCATCGGTTCACTGAGCCGGGAACTGGAGGAATTGCAGCTCACCGTGGGTGAGGGCCCATCTCTCAAGGTGCTGGCCGGGGGCCCTTCGATGTTGGTGGGGGACCTGGACTGCGCCGAGCAGCAGTGTCGTTGGCCGTTGTTCGCCCCGGCAGCCGTCGCGGCCGGTGCCCGGGCGATGTTCGCGTTGCCGTTGCGTTTGGGTGCCATCCGCGTCGGAGCCTTCGTGCTGTATTCCGACCGTCGGGGTCCATTGCCGGCCGAGGACCTGGCTGAGGCATGGGTATTCGCCGAGTTCGCGCTGCGGCTGGTGCTCGATGAGCAAGCCGGCATCGATTCCCCGGAGGGCTACCCGGTGGCTGACGACCTGTCCGACAGCCGTCCGGCAATCCATCAGGCAACCGGAATGATTTCAGTACAGCTCGGTGTCGGGATTGCTGAGGCGTTCAGCAGGCTACGCGCGCGGGCGTTCGCCGAGGAGCGCCCGCTGTCTGAGCTGGCGGCCGACGTCGTCGCCCGCCGGCAACGATTCAACCCCGAACACACCGCATGAGGAGGCGTAACGTGGTCCTGCCCGATCTGTTCGTCAGGGGTGATCTCGATGGCTGATGACCGATTGGCTCGAACCTTCGTCGAACTTGCCGACACCTTGGTCGACCACTTCGACCTGGTCGAGTTCCTGCACATGCTGGTCGATCGCTGCATGGAGCTACTCGACGTGTCGGCGACCGGGCTGCTGCTGGGCGACTCCTGCGACCGGCTGCGGGTGATGGCCTCCTCCGCTGAGAACATCCACCTGCTAGAGCTGTTCCAGCTACAGAACCACGACGGTCCCTGCCTGGATTGCTACCGCACCGGCGCGCCGGTCAGCCACCCCGATCTGAGCATGGCCGCTGACAGGTGGCCGCTGTTCGCTCCCGCGGCGACCGCGTCCGGGTTCCGCACCGTGCACGCCCTGCCGATGCGCTTGCGCTCGCAGATCATCGGGGCGCTGAACCTGTTCCACACCGATCCGAATGCCCTGGCACCCGAGGTCACCCAGATCGGGCAAGCCATGGCCGACGTAGCTACCATCGGCTTGATCCAGGAACGGGCCCTGCACCAGCACGACCTTCTCGTCAACCAGCTACAGATCGCGCTGGACAGCCGCGTTCTCATCGAGCAAGCCAAAGGTGTCCTCGCCGAACGCCACCACATCGACCCCGGCCACGCCTTCACCCTGCTACGCAACTACGCCCGCAACCACAACCAGCGGCTCACCGAGCTAGCCGCCGCCGTCATCGAGGGCAGCACCACCATCGAAATCCTCCCCGGCGCACCGGCTGCCACTCCAAGACCGTGACCCTTACCCGCGGCCTGCCGTCCCGAACATCGGAGTGGGGGCACTCATCAGGCCACCTGCTTCGGGACGTCGTGCAGCACCGACGCGCCGAGGAACTGCGCACGGTGGAGCTCGGTCAGGAGCCGGTTGGCGTAGGACTCGATCTCCTGGACCCGCAGCACGTGCTGAACATGCGCGGCGCGCAGGATGGTGTCGCGCACGTCGATCAGCAGCTCGGTGGCTTCGTTCCGTTGGGGGTGGGCCCACTTGTCGGCGCGGGCCAGGGTGAACCACCACTCGTGATCGCAGGTGCTCAGCAGAGTGGGCGTGGAGCGGTGCTGAATGTCGATGTCGGTGAATCGGCAGTACCGCGGATCGCACCAGCCGGGGTGGGTAGACCGCATCAGTTGCCTCCGGAGTGAGTATCGGTTGAGTGTTGAGGCAGCCGAACGCCGGTGGCGTTCGGCTGCCTGGGGCGCGCTAGCGGTCACCGGTCGGGTCGTAGTGAGCGCCGAAGGGGTGGTGTCGTCCTGGGCTTACTCGGCGGAGCGTCGTATGGTGTCGATGAGTATGTCGATCAAGTGGCGGCGGATCCGCGGGCTTATGCCGTTGAGCACCGCCTGCAGGCGTCTGGCAGTGTCCAGGTCGGTGTCGCCGACTATCGGTTCGGCCTCGGCGGTGAGGGTCAGCTGGACGCGCCGACGGTCCTGCGGGTCCGGCGTGCTGCACACCAGCCCGGCGTGGGTCAGCCGAGCGACCATCCCGGAGGTCGCCGCCGCTCTGGTCCCTAAAGCCTGAACCAGACCGGTGACGGTGACCGGTGCCAGCGCGCTGATCAGGTGCAGCGCGCTGAGCTGTGACAGCGTCATCCCGCGGCCGGCCCAGACGGCCGGGCTGGCGGCGACCACCACCCGCAGGTGGGCAACGAGCCAGTCGACATCCTCCGTGGTCACCAACCCCGCGTGGAGGCCTACCACCACACCATCAGCGCCGGGCGAAGCAGTGATGCTGGCGAGTGACACGCCGCTGGGGTCAGCTCCCCACTGTGCGTCCCCATGATCAGCCGCCATGTGATCTCCCAAGCCGACATCGACACTTGTCAGCCACCAGGGTCTGGGGCGGCACACGCTCTCGACCCGTGCTCCTCGAAGCAGGCTGCGGGGCATGAGCGCTGGTAGCGAGTCTACCAGCGCTCATCGGCTATCGAGAGGAATCGCATTACTGCGTGCACCACCGCCCCGATGCCGTGGAGGTGGCGATTTCAGGTACCACGACACACTCCCCGACCAGACAGGATGACCTGCCGCTGATAATTTCGGGGACCTTCTCGATCTCCAACAATAACTCAAAGGTGAGCAGCGTACCCAAAGCTTGCACAGCCCTGAGTGTCGGCGATTTACGCCCGGGTCCTACTGTACACCGTTTCGGAGAGTGCTATCACCGAGTACCGTCAGTGCTGCGACTAGGTAATCACGTACAGCGTGCAGTCGACGACGAAAGGTGGACGAGAATACGACACCCTAGGTGATCTTCAGTCACAGCTAGGTAGCCGGACCGCGTCGAAACTAAGTAGTCGCACCCCGGAGTCTACGTAACAATAGGCTAGATCCTGCTCCGAGCGCGCATGTGTCGCTCCGGTGCCAACTGCGACAGGTCGGCCCACATCACGGTGCCGGCTGCGTTGTGACGGCGTCTCAGCACCTGAGCGCATGGTCGGCAAGGGCTGCTACCAGCAGCAACGTGGCACGGGGGCATCTTTGAAGCCTCGTCGAACGTTCGTCGCAAGGACTCGATTTCTGGAATGTCCGTAACCGTTCGACCCCGGACTAAGTAGCCGAAAACCGGCTTCGCGGTTAGGTAATGGCTGCACAGTTTTAGGGGGCTAATTTGTGTTGTCATGCAACCTTCTTCTGGCATGGTGGAATAAGCCGAGTCGGCAATTGTGTCGATGAGGTGTTCTGTTCAGGCCCTGTGGGGGCCACTATGAGGAGGATCTGAATGTCTGACGTAGTGAGCTTTGTTGAGATCGACGGCCAGCACGCTGAGCTGCTCCCGGCACGTACCGTCATGTCTGTGTTCAGCCTGGGCAAGGGCGGCGGCGACGGTGGCAACGGTGGTAACGGTGGCCCCGCGCAGGGTGGCGTCGGCGTTAACGTGCTGAGCGGCATCGGCGTGCTGGGCACTGGTGTGGCCAGCGGTGGCGACGCCGCCGGTGGCAACGGTGGCGGCGCTTCCGGCGGCCGTGGCTGAGTCAACGGTTGAGTTGAGCCGATGATGGCCTGCGGTGCCGCGCACTAGGGAACGACACCGGTATGGCCAGCGGCGCTCAGGGCGGTACTGAAGCATCTCCATCAAGTCGGGCAGCGCCGCCGCGCGATCAGATGATCGGGTGCGCTGTCATCGGCAACGGGGGGTGGCCGGAACGCGGCCACCCCCCGAACGTTGAACAACTGTTCGGAGCCGCTCCTAAGCTGAACCTGTGTGCCTCATCGAGTCGCCCGAACGTGCCCCCAGCCCCCAAACTAGGCTGTTGTTCCTGGTCAACGGTGCACGGGAGATAGCGCAGAGACTGGTCATGCGGTTTGGCTATGGGCCGTTCACAGGTCGAGAGCTGCGCGGAGGGCGCCGTCGAGGCGCATCAGCGTGGTGGTGTCCAGCTCGCCCAGCCGGTCGCCTGTCCAGGCGCGGTAGAGCTTGGTCAGGTCACCGGCATAGGCCCATCCGTGATCTGCCACCGGGACGGCGAGGATGTCGCCGGGGTCGCGGTCGCGTAGCTCTATGCCGATCAGCCAGGGACGTGGTGATTCGTTGATGCCGTCGCTGGACATGATCGCGACGGTCCGGAAACGGTCGGGTGTGCTGGGTCGGATGTAGCGGCGTAGCTCACCTCGCCGCACGGAGGTCCGCCTCGGCTGCGGCCAAGTCGGCGTCGTAGGTCAGGGCCTCTGCCTCGGTGTCACCCCAGTTCGTGCCGGCGCCAAGCCGGACAGCCTCACGCCGAGCGGCGGCGGACAGCCAGGCCGAGGGCGAGATGCCAGCTCGGGCGGCTGCGGCCTCGGCAAGAGCCCACGCGGTGTTGTCAATCGACAAAGTGACCTTACGAGTTGCCACACTAAAAATCATACCAGGAGGCGACGGCAGTGGCGGACATGAGTACAGTGCTGGCAAGCTCCGTTGATCGAGTGATCTGTTACATCGTGCGGTATGCCAGAATAAGTTAGATCATGATCAAGGCTGACTTTGGTCAGTCCCCCGGCGGCGCGGGCGGTGGCCCCGAAGGCGATCGTAGTGGTGATCATCTTGATGAACCCGGACACGGTGGGGATCCGCGCCTCGATCGCCTCCCACACCGCCGGCACCCACACCTCGTCCTCGGCGCCCCGCGTGCCGGCCACCAACTGCGGCACCGTCGCCAATCTGCGAGCCGGCCGGTGGCGCCTCAGCCGCACTGCATCCACCTCCATCCCGCAGCGGGCCCGAGGCAGTGCATGCGGACAGCGGCTGGTCAGCGCTGCGGCACGTCTCAGCTGGTGCGGCTGGTACGGCCGCGAATCGCTCCGTAGATGCCGGTGGCAACGAACAGCACGATCCCCACAATCGCCAACCACAGCAGCGCCTTGACGACAAACCCGATGATGACAAACGCAAGCCAGAGGACAAGCAATCCAATGATCAGACCCATGGTGTCAGATCCCCTTCCTGACGGCGACAGTGAGTAGCCAGCCCATGTTACACAGTGTCATCACCTCGCACACCTCACAACACCGGGGGTAGGGGTTGGCTTTGCACAGGGCACGGTAGATCAGAGGCGGGGATCCGGGTGCTCCACCGGGGTGGGGAGTGGCGCCTCCCCCGGCGGCGGTCATGGGTGGACGGCACCGCCAGGCGAGGCAGACTCGGGGGTTGAGAAGAGCTCGATTTCGGCGCCGCTATAGGTGAATCCGACCCGCTGGCCATCACGTCGGCGAACTTGCCGGGGTTGCCTGGGGTAGTTGAGCCGAGGTGAAGCGTCCGACGCCCTGAAACGAGATGGACCTCTACCCCCAGTGTGCGGTGCGCTTTCGATTACCGGGTGATCGCCAGCGCTGGCGCGGGATGTCGGTACAGCGGGCGAGGGGGTGTTCTCGTGGCCAGCGGTGAGCCATTTGTCGTAGCTGTGCCGAGCCACCTTCAGGGCGAGCTCCGCATCGTGCCACTGGGTGTTCGCAACGATCTCAGGGGTGATGCCGTCGCTCCGGGTCGGATGGTGTTGCGGGGGATCGTCGTGATTCATGCCGGTGACCCTTCCTGTGCGGCGGTTGTGGGGTCGGGTGTCGGTGGGCTCGGGCCGGGCGTGTGGCAGCAGCACCACCCGTGGCGATCAGCGCATGCAGCCAGGCGCAGGGCCCGGTGTCAACTGACCGTTGGCTGGACTCACGGGAACCGGCCGCGGTACTCATCCCCCGAACCCCCGCTTCGGGTTCCTGGCCGCCGGTCGCTGGATCCGGCCGGGCCGTGACCACCGGAGTTTGTGCAGACCAACACAAGAGCGCCCGCCACATGGGGCGCCACGCTCGGGGCCAGCGTGGTGACATCTGGGGAGTCCCCGCGCGACCTCCGACGATCGCGACGGTCCTGCAATGCGCATATCGACCCCCGGACGGCGGGTGCTCGGCGCGAGTCGCCGGGCTCTCGTGACGCCGGGTCCGGGGCGTGTGCAACGGATCGTAGCCGAGGTGCGTCGATTCAGTAAACCCATGTGGCTGATTACAGTGCGCTCAGATGGTTCGACCCGTACGTCGAAACCGTAGACGTCAGCAAAGTCGCGGTAGCACTGTCGGGCCGGCCGAAACGAGTGACCGTGACAGCGGTGTGGACGAGATCCCACTCCCGGTGCCCGAGAGCCACCTGTTCTCCGACTCCAGCTATAAGGTCTGAGGGAGAACACGTCAGGGCACGTTGGGGGGTCGCGTCGGCGCTGGTCGGTCAGGAGCTCATCACCCAGATCACCGCCAGAAGGGCGCTGGCGATCAGTGCCACGCTCACCGCAAGCAGCGCCCAGGCAACGGCCCCACCCCGAGGGTCGTCGCTGCGGTCCAGCCGCGGCAGGTCCAACTCGATGTGCTCCGGTTCGATCATCGCTCCTCCTCGTCGGTCCCTCCAGGTGAGTAGGGAAGGGCACTCGACTCCCGAAAGGTACTTTTACTGCCACTTGCACGGATTAGCGTTCGCTTAAAATTCCCATAGCAGCCATACCGGGTGGTCTGGCCTGTGAGGGGCGCCCGACAAGGTGTTTCTGTCGGGTGCTGGGAGCCGTATGTCGGTGGTGGCAACCCGCCTCCGGCCACAGAGGTCACGTCACGCATCCTCCCGGCGCTCGATGACGAGGATCGAGCGGCGGGAACGGCAGAGCTGCTCGACCCCTGAGGTGACTGTGGCCGCGCGGCGTGTCATGATCTGTCGATCCCGGGTTTGATCTGGGTTCTTCCAGGTTGATGGAGGCGGTATGCGCACGCGGATCTTCCTGAGCTGGTGCCATCAGGACAAGGCGCTGAAGGAGGCGTTGCTGCGCGATCTGCTCCCCGCCCTGGGCGTGTTCACCGACCTTGCCGTCGAATGGTGGGAGGACAGTCACCTGAGCTGCGGGGAGGAGTTGACCGCGGGCGTCGTCGACCGGCTGGACGAGACCGATTTCGGCCTGCTCCTGCTGAGCACCCGCTTCTTCGGCCGGCCGTTCATCCAACAGCACGAGCTGCCGCGGTTCGCGGGTCCGCGCGCCGACAAGGGGTCGCTGCCGGTCGCGCTGAGCCCGCTGCCGGCATTCGGTCCTGAACTCAACCTGGGTGGCGTCGAGCGCCGGCTCGTCTTCACGCGGGACGCCAAGAGCTTCGCCGAGCTGTCCGGCGCCCAACGAACGAGCTTCGCCAACGATCTGGCGGCGGCGATCCGGCGGCGCGCCCTGTCCTTGACCGGGTACCGCGCGCTGTGACCGCCCGACTGCTCCGGGACGAGATCGCCCACCATCTCGCCGCTTTGCAGCAGCGGTCGACGCTCACCGCGCTGCAGTCGGCCCGGCTGGCGGCCATCCTCGACACGCTGGCCGACGACGGGCGGTTCCTGCTCCGGGCCGCCCTGGACGCCGCCGAGTTCCCGGCGGGCGACGCTCGCGGCCAAGAGGCCTTCCAGGATTTCCGCAAGCGGGTGAACCATGCCGCGGCGCAGGCCGGTGTCGATCTCCGGCTCGAGCTGGACTCCCGCAAGGCGCCTCCGGACCAGCGCCACGGCTGGTTCACCGGCGGCGACCTGGTCGATGCGGGCATCGCCTCGTTCACCGGACAGGCCGCCGGGCGGACCGGGATCGATCATCCGGTCACGCCGGAGGTCGCGGAGCTCGGACGCTCCCGGCGGACCCGGGTGTACGTCAGCGTTGCCCCGACGGACACCGTGATGGCTCGGAAAGTAGGCGTGCTGTTGCGGCAGCTGCGCGAGGCGCTGGCCCTGGATCGCGAGCGGTCGTGGGAGGTGGCCGACTCGGGCTCGGTCGGGTTGGGGGAGGATCCCGAGGCCGTACGCGACCGGCTCTGCGCCCAAGCCGACCTCCGACTGGTGCTAGTGAGCCCCGGGTACCTCGTAGACGCCGCGCCGGAGCGTGCTCGGACGCTGGACTCCCCCGGTCGGGTCGTCGCGTTCGCTTTGAGCGGCCTGCCGGACGGTCCGCTGGACTTGGGCCCACTGCGTCGTCACGACGTCCGGCGCCGGATGGAGCCTTGGGATGAGTTGACGCGCACTGACCAGCGTCGGCGCTACGTCGCCGACGTGGTGGACGAGATCCGGCGCGCGCTGCGACCATCACGGGTCACCGCCGAGGACCGGACGCCGGACGAGCCACTGACGCAGTGGTCGGCGAGCCTGGCACGGAGCAGGCGGGCCGGGGACAGCGCAGTCCTGATCGAGCCTGAGTCGGCCGAGACCACCCTTCGGGAGTCCCGGCTGGACCGCTCGGGCTCGGCGCACGGTCCGGCTCTGCCCGCGGTCGCCCGGCTGGTGGACTGGGCCAGAGCCGAAGAGACGGGAGCGCCGCGGCTGTGCGCGCTGCTCGGCGATGTCGGCATGGGCAAGACGACCACCGCGAAGCTGTTCACCCAGCGGCTGCTCGAGCTGCGCGCCGGCGGAACCCGCTGCCCGTTACCGATCCTGTTCGACCTGCGCGACGTCCGGATCACCAGCCTGGCCGCCACGATGACGCTCGACCACATCCTGGACGGCATGCTCAACGCCAACCGGCCAGCGAGCGTCCCGCGAGACCGTCTGTCCGCCGAGGTCGTCCGCAGGCGGCTGGGTCAGGGTGACGCGGTGGTCGTGTTCGACGGGCTCGACGAGGTGCTCGTCCACCTCAGCCCGCACGACCAGCAGCTGTTCACCCGGCAGCTGTGGCGGGCACTCGGCGAGGGTTCGGGTGCGAAGATGCTGCTCACCTGCCGCACCCAGTACTTCCGCACGATTCGCGAGGAGATCACCTACTTCACCGGTGAGGGCCGGGCGGGCCTGCGGGGCGAGGACTACCTGGCCCTGCTGATGCTCCCCTTCCGGGAAGAGCAGGTGCGGGAGTACCTGACCGCCAACCTGGACCGCGACGCGGGCTGGGTGGACGGATTCCTCGACACCATCGCCGCGGTGCACGACCTGCCCGATCTCGCTCGCCGCCCGCTGACGCTGCGACTGATCGCCGACCAGGTGGAGTTCATCGAGACCGCCAAGCTGGCGGGCCGCACGCTGCGCTCGGTGGACCTCTACGGCGAGGTCGTCGAACGCTGGCTGTCTCGCGACAGCGGCAAACACACCTTCACCCCCGAGCACAAACAGCTGCTCATGGAGAACATCGCGGCCGAGCTGTGGCGGTCCGGACGGAACTCCTGGGAGGCGGCGGAGGTCGACAGCTGGCTGCTCGACGTGCTCGATCTCCGACCCGACCTGCAGCGTCACTACCGCGAGCGGGTGCCCGACCTATGGAAAGCCGACTTCCGGACCGCCACCTTCCTCACCCGCGAGGACGACGGCGATACCTTCGCGTTCGGCCACCGGTCACTGGCTGAGTACTTCCTGGCCCGCCACCTGCTCCGGACCCTGATCGAGGCCGGCTCAACCACCGGCCGGGGTCTCGACGCGCTCGCGATTCCGGTGCCCAGCCCGGAGACGCTGGACTTCCTCGGCCAGTCGATCGCCGCAGCACCGGCCGAGCACCGGTCCGCGGCGCTGGCGGGGCTGGACCGGATCAGGCGCCGGTACCTGCCGCAAGCCTCCGAACTCGCCCTCGCCTACGCGCTGCGAGCGGCCGACCACGGGCACCCGCACCAGTCCCTGGTCGGGCTCCGGCTAGCGGGCGCCCGACTGAGCGGATGGGCCATCGGCACGCAGGGGCACGACGATACTCGACTGCCCATGACCGGGGCGGATCTGACCGGGGCGGACCTGCGACGCGCGACGTTGCACCGGGTGGACCTGACCAGGGCCGACCTCAGCGGCGCCGACCTGACCTGCGCGGAGCTACACAGCTCGCGTCTGACGTCGGCCCGGTTCGACGGCGCGCGGGCGATCGGGACCATCGTCCGGGAGTGCGCGCTCGACGGCACCGAGATCGCCCGCGCCGCCACCTACCGGACGCAGATCCTGCGGTGTACCCCGGCGCCGCAGCCGGCTCCCGGACTGCTGATCGCCCCACTGCCCGGCGGCGGCCAGCAGGCAGCGAGGGATGTCTCGCCGCTGCGGCCGCTGACCGGCAACACCGGCGGGGTGTGGGCGGTGGCCTGGTCCCCCGACGGCACCCGCCTACTCACCGGTGGCTACGGCGGCGCGCAGGTCTGGGATGCCGCCACCGCAGAGCCACTGCACCGGCTCACCGGCCACACCGGCGGAGTGTGGGCGGTGGCCTGGTCCCCCGACGGCACCCGCCTACTCACCGGCGGCGAAGACAGCACTGTCCGGGTCTGGGATGCCGCCACCGCAGAACCCCTGCACCAGCTCACCGGCCACACCGGCGGAGTGTGGGCGGTGGCCTGGTCCCCCGACGGCACCCGCCTACTCACCGGCGGCGACGGCGGCGCGCGGATCTGGGACACCGCCACCGCAGAACCCCTGCACCAGCTCACCGGCCACACCGGCGGAGTGTGGGCGGTGGCCTGGTCCCCCGACGGCACCCGCCTACTCACCGGCGGCGAAGACAGCACTGTCCGGGTCTGGGATGCCGCCACCGCAGAACCCCTGCACCAGCTCACCGGCGGGGTACAGGCGGTGGCCTGGTCCCCCGACGGCACCCGCCTACTCACCGGCGGCGACGGTGACGCGCGGATCTGGGACGCCGCCACCGCAGAACCCCTGCACCAGCTCACCGGCCACACCGGCCGGGTGCAGGCGGTGGCCTGGTCCCCCGACGGCACCCGCCTGCTCACCGGCGGCTACGGCGACGCGCGGATCTGGGACGCCGCCACCGCAGAACCCCTGCACCAGCTCACCGGCCACACCGGCCGGGTGCAGGCGGTGGCCTGGTCCCCCGACGGCACCCGCCTGCTCACCGGCGGCGTAGCCAGCACTGTTCGGGTCTGGGACGCCGCCACCGCAGAACCCCTGCACCAGCTCACCGGCCACACCGACTGGATGCAGGGGGTGGCCTGGTCCCCCGACGGCACCCGCCTGCTCACCGGCGGCTACGGCGGCGCGCGGGTCTGGGATGCCGCCACCGCAGAACCCCTGCACCAGCTCACCGGCCACACCGGCGGAGTGTGGGCGGTGGCCTGGTCCCCCGACGGCACCCGCCTGCTCACCGGTGGCGACGGCGCGCGGGTCTGGGATGCCGCCACCGCAGAACCCCTGCACCAGCTCACCGGCCACACCGGAACCGGGAGTGTGGGCGGTGGCCTGGTCCCCCGACGGCACCCGCCTGCTCACCGGTGGCGACGGCGCGCGGGTCTGGGATGCCGCCACCGCAGAACCCCTGCACCAGCTCACCGGCCACACCGGCGGAGTGTGGGCGGTGGCCTGGTCCCCCGACGGCACCCGCCTGCTCACCGGTGGCGACGGCGCGCGGGTCTGGGATGCCGCCACCGCAGAACCCCTGCACCAGCTCACCGGCGGGGTACAGGCGGTGGCCTGGTCCCCCGACGGCACCCGCCTGCTCACCGGTGGCGACGGCGCGCGGGTCTGGGATGCCGCCACCGCAGAACCCCTGCACCAGCTCACCGGCCACACCGGCCGAGTGCAGGCGGTGGCCTGGTCCCCCGACGGCACCCGCCTACTCACCGGCGGCGAAGACAGCACTGTCCGGGTCTGGGACGCCGCCACCGCAGAACCTTTGCACCAGCTCACCGGCCACACCGACTGGGTACGGGCGGTGGCCTGGTCCCCCGACGGCACCCGCCTACTCACCGGCAGCGACGACAACACCGCCCGGATTTGGGACGCCACCAGCGGGCTGCAAGTCGGGTTCACGATCGTCACCCTGCCCGGGGGCGAGCTCGCGGTCTTCGACGCCATCACGGATAAGCTCGTCAGGGCCAGCGCGGGGGCCTGGCGCTGGCTCGGCTGGAACGTCATCGAAGACGGTCGGCTCACCCGCCTCCCGGCGGAGTCCTTCGGGACCCTTCCACCCCTGCATCCCGCCCTCCGATCAGCGGAGTCGGCCTGAGGTCCGGCCCGCCGTTATCGACGGCAAGGATCGGAGCGATGGTATGACGATGCTACCCTTTGCGTATGACTGTCGAACGCATCACCGTGAGCCTGCCGCCTGAGGTACTGGCAGACGCCCGGGGCGCCGTCAACGCCGGCGCCGCCGACAACCTGTCAGCGTTCGTCGCCGACGCTCTACGAGACCGACTCAGCCGCGCTCACACCCTCACCGAACTGGCCCGCGTACTCGGCGGTCCCCCGCCACTAGAGGCGCGGGCAGCTGTCCGTCGCGCTTGGGGACTCGCGCCGCCAGCAGACGCGCGGTGATCGGCGGACGGATTTTCGACACCTCCGCACTCCTCGCCTTCGCACGCGGCACCTCCATCTACGCCTCCGCGGCAGTCTGGACCGCCGTCGAGGAGTCCATCGTCTTGATCGTGCCCTCGACCGCAGTCGCCGCGGCGTGGACCGAGCTCGCCGTCGAGCACCACCCCGTGCTGGAGGTCCTCTTGCAACTACCGGTCACCGTCATCGATGCGTTAGATGAGACACGCGCCCGGGTCGTCGGCCAGCTCGCAGGCCCCCAAACCGACGCGCACGCCATCGCCTGCGCCCAACAACGCGGCTGGCCCCTCATCACCGCCCACCCAGACCAATACACCCGGTACCAGCAGACCGGCGTCGACCTCGAACCCCTCCCCTAGCTGGTAGTCAAGGGGACTCACCGCCACCCGTGAAAAATCCAGGCTGGAAGCTACGGCCGACTGTGTCATAGTGCTGCGCTATTGATTGATGTGACCGACTGGGCCGGCACGGCGTGTGACTTCGATGACCCCGAGCTATCGGGTTTCAACCATCAGAACCAGCGGCGCTACGGCGGGGGTCAACCACCGCGTCCGGGCCAGGACTCATTATGCTTTCGTTGCCGTTTTCGGCCCGCACCCTGAACGGGGGTGTGCCGTTCGGGCCCAGTACCTCGATGATCTCGACAACTCGGTCATGTCTCCCGACGACCCTGCCGTGCATCACAAGTCGGTCGCCGACGCTCGCCTGCATGAACGCCTCCTTGCCATAGACGGATACCCAGCATGCCGCAAAGACCGCAGGACCGCAGCGCCCCCACGGAGTGATAGCTCAACACAGCCGCGAGCGGATCGAGCATGCCCAGAGAGCTTCTCGTGATCGTCGTCTTTGGTCGGATCGCCCAGTAACGGACAAGATCCAAGCAGGGGTGCCGGGGACCTGATCCGGCCGCCAAGCGTGAGCGGCCGGTTCGGTGATCACTGTGACGGGGTCACACGCTAGCGTGCTTCCGGTCACCCTCGTCGAGAAAGGCAATGATCGTGGTAAGCGACGACAGTCACACCCGGTGGTATGAGCATCCCGAGGCGCGGGGCGCGCTGGCCGCCCGGGACGTCGGTGCGGTGTACCGGCTGTTGCGACGCCATGGGGTCACTCAGCGGGAGATCGCCCGGCGCACCGGGCAGTCCCAGTCCGAGGTCTCGGAGATCGTGCGCGGCCGCCGGGTGCGGGACGTGACGGTGCTGGAACGGATCTGTGACGGGCTGGGCGTGCCCCGGGAGCTCATGCGCCTGGCAGGCCGAGCCGGTGACAGCGCCTATCCTGGCGAGGTCACGGTCACCGACCTCCCGGAGGGGGTGGTGGAGGAGATGCGCCGCCGGGTCCTGCTGGCCAACGGCGGGGTGGCCATAGCGAGCCGGCCAGTGGACAAGCTGGGTGAGCTGCTGGCACTGCCCGACCCCGCACCGGTGCCGCTGCCCGCCCGGATCGACGGGATCCACATAGCGCAGGTCCGGAACCTGACCCGGCAGCTCGGTGCGGCAAGCAACGCCGGCACCGACCCGGTGGTGCTCAGCGCTGCCACCGCATGGGCGGACAAGCTGCTGGGGGTGCCGGGTACCGAGCCGGTCAAGCGGGCGCTGATGGTGGCGGTGGCCGAGCTGCATATGGAGGCCGGGTGGGCCGGGTTCACCGCCTGGCGCTATGACCGGATGATGCATCACTTCACGACCGCGCTTGAGCTCGCCATCGCGGCCGGGGACGCCTATCTGCAGGCCGAAGCTTTGATCCAGGCCGGAGGGGCCATCAGGGAGTTCGGCCGCCCCAACGACGGGCTCAAGATGCTCCAGTGCGGACTGGTCAAGACCTGGGACATCCCTGACGACGAGCCGCGCGCGGTGGTCGTCGGGTCCGTCGGGCGGGCGGCTGTGGAGGCGTGTGCGCGGGAGGACGCCGCGACGGCCCTGGCTGACCTGGGGAAACTGGACGCCGCCGAGCGCGAGATGGTCATCGCACGAGGGCTTTGGTCGGCCACCCGCGCCGATCTCTACGGGGACCTGGACCGTCCGGCTGCGCTGCTGGCACTGCGCCGGGGGCGGCTGGATGTCGCGGAACCGCTCGCGGCGGCGTCGCTACGCCGCTGGGAAGGGATCAACCAGGTCGGCCACGCCCAGTCCAGCATCGTGCTGGCCACCGTCCACGTCCTAGCCGGGGAACGCGACGGCCTCCCCATGGCCCACACCGCGATCACCGCCGTGAGCAGGCTCAGCTCGACCCGCGCCCGCAGGCGGCTCCAACCACTGGCCACCGCGCTGGCGGCCCGGCCGGGCCGCGACGCACAAGACCTCGCCCTCATGGCCCAGCAGGCCGCGTCGACACGGACGTGATCGGTACCCGCAGCGGCTCCCCGCGTGGCCGAACCGGTGGCGCGACGGAACACGCCCACCGGGCCCGTGCCGCGTCGCATCCGATCCGCGGAACCCTGTACGGTGGTACCAACGGATGTTGTCGAGTGAACGAGGTCGCCGAATCCCCTCGGCTGGCCCCGTCCCTGCGTGCGAGGGGGTCGAGTCCATGGGGCGCGGCCGAGCCAAGGCCAAACAAACAAGAGTGGCCCGGGAGCTCAAGTACAGCTCACCCACCACCGATCTCGAAGCTCTCCAGCGAGAGCTGTCGGGCGACAACGGCGGCAGCCACGGCAACGTCGCCGGTCACCGTCCTGATGACGGCCGGGCAGATGAGGCATACCTCGACGAGTACGACGAGTACCGCCGCTGAGAACCCCTTCGCTCACCAGCTGGCCGGTCAGAACCGCGGGTGATCCCCGCGGAGTACCGCACGCAGCGAGTCCTTCTCGGCACCGTCGAACGTGACGTCACGGGACTTACGCACCTCGCCGAGTACCCACGCCGGCACATGCCGTGCCGTCAGCACGGCCAGAGCGCGATCCACGTCAGCATCGTCGACCACGGCGACCATCCCGACGCCCATGTTGAAGGTGCTCTCCATCTCGGCGCGCTCCACCCGGCCCCGGCGGGCGATCAGCGCGAACTCTGCGGCCGGCGTCCAACTGCCACGGTCGAGCACGGCGACCAGCCCGCGGGGCATCACTCGCGACAGGTTCGCCGCCAGGCCACCACCAGTGATGTGCGCGAAGGTCCGCACCTCGGTCTCCGCGACCACCGCCAGGCAGTCCTTGGCGTAGATCCGGGTGGGCTCGAGCAACTGCTGCCCCAGCGTGCGGCCGAACTCCTCGACATGCCCGTCCAGAGGCATTCGGGCCATGTCCAGGAGCACATGCCGGGCCAGCGAATAGCCGTTGGAGTGCAGCCCCGACGACGCCATCGCGATGACTAGGTCACCGGGCCGGACGCAATCCGGACCGAGAATGGCCTCGGCGTCGACCACACCTACCGCCGTCGCGGACAGGTCGTAATCGTCGTGGGTCATCATCCCGGGGTGCTCAGCGGTCTCCCCGCCCAGCAGCGCGCAGCCGGCCCGCACACAACCGTCGGCGATGCCCCTGACCAGGTCCGTGATCCGCGCTGGCACGACCTTGCCGACGGCGATGTAGTCCTGGAGGAATAATGGCTCGGCGCCGCAGACCACGAGATCGTCGACCACCATCGCCACCAGGTCGATCCCGATGGTGTGGTGCACGCCCATCGCCTGCGCTACCGCGATCTTGGTGCCGACGCCGTCGGTGGCGCTGGCCAGGACGGGCTCGCGCCAGCGGTTGAGCTTGAGCTTGAACAGACCGGCGAACCCGCCGATGCCGCCCAACACCTCTGGGCGGCGGGTCCGCTCGGCGTGGGGGCGCAGCGCGGCAACGACCTGCTCCCCCGCTGCGATGTCCACCCCGGCCGCGGCGTAGGTGGTGCGGAGGCTGTCGATCTCGGTCATGCGAGCGCTCCAGAACACAGGTGAAACGGCGCGAAAGAGCCCTACGAGCTGTTACAGCCACGTTACCTGGCCAGGGACGGCTCCGGGCGCGGTCAAGCCCCCATCATGGTCAACGCAGGGCATCGTCGGCGCCTGCCCCTCTGTGCAACACCGGCTCGGTGTCCCCCGCCACACCCCGCGCCACCGCGTCGAGGTCTTCGAGCAGATGCTTGCCGAGGGACTCGCTGGACGGCAGCGGGATCGGGTAACGACCATCGAAACAGGCAGTGCACAACCGGGAGGCCGGTTGCTCGGACGCGGCGATAAGGTTGTCAAGACTGACGTAACCGAGACTGTCGGCCCCGATGGAGCGCCGCACCCCATCGACGTCCGCGCCGTTGGCGATCAGCTCGACGCGCGAGGCGAAGTCGATGCCGTAGAAACACGGCCAACGCACCGGCGGGCTGGCAATCCGCACGTGTACCTCGATCGCTCCGGATTCGCGCAGCATCCGAACCAGGGCGCGCTGGGTGTTGCCACGCACGATGGAGTCGTCCACCACCACCAGTCGCTTGCCGCGGATGACGTCGCGCAGCGGGTTGAGCTTGAGCCGGATCCCCAGCTGGCGGATCGTCTGGGACGGCTGGATGAAGGTGCGCCCGACGTAGGCGTTCTTCACCAGACCCTTGCCGTAGGGGATACCCGAGCCCTGCGCGTAACCGATCGCGGCTGGGGTGCCCGACTCGGGCACCGGGATGACCAGATCGGCGTCAGCCGGGTGCTCGGCCGCCAGCCGGCGGCCGATCTCCACCCGCGTGGCGTGCACCCCGCGCCCCGCGATCGTCGTGTCCGGGCGGGCCAGGTAGACGTACTCGAACACGCAGCCCTTGGGATCCGGGCCGGCGAAGCGAGAGCTGCGCAACCCGCTGGCGTCGATAGCCAGCAGCTCACCCGGCTCGACCTCCCGGACGAAGCTGGCACCGACGATGTCCAGTGCCGCGGTCTCACTGGCGACCACCCAGCCGCGGTCGAGCCTGCCCAGCACCAACGGGCGTACGCCGTGCGGATCTCGCGCAGCGTAGAGCGTGCCCTCGTCGCAGAAGACCAACGAGAACGCCCCGCGCAGCTGAGGCAGCAGGCGCTGGGCGGCGTTCTCGATGCCGGTGTCCGCGGCGAGGGTGGCGAGCAACCCGGTGATCAGGTCGGAGTCGGTGGTCGCCCCGTTGCGGGTGGGCACGCCGACCTTGCGGGCCCGTTGCAGTAACTCGGCGGTATTGACCAGGTTGCCGTTGTGCCCCAGCGCCAGACCCGACCCGGTGGCCGTGGTACAGAAAGTGGGCTGGGCGTTCTCCCAGGTGGTCGAGCCGGTGGTGGAGTAACGGCAGTGCCCGACCGCGATGTGCCCGGACAGGCTGGACAGCACCTGCTCGTCGAAGACCTGGCTGACCAGGCCGAGATCTTTGAACACCAGCACCTGCGAGCCGTCGGACACCGCGATACCCGCGGCCTCCTGGCCCCGGTGCTGCAGGGCGAACAGGCCGAAGTAGGCCAGTTTGGCGACTTCCTCGCCGGGTGCCCACACACCGAACACCCCGCACTCTTCATGCGGTCCGGAGTAGTCGAGGTTGTCTGCGCTGTGGTGGTCGGGGTCATGACGGGGCGTTTCGTTGCCCACCTGAGACTCCACGGGTCTGGCGACCGGACTGACGAGACTCCCCACTCTACGGGCCGCTTTCGAATCCGCGCAGGACTGGCCGGGTGGCTTAGCTGTCCTGCCTTGTTCTCTTTCTCTGGGCACTCTGGGCGCTTTACGCCCGGCGTCCGAGCAGGGCCAGCAGCCGGGTCTGGGCGTCGGCGTCGTCCCCTACAGCCACAGGCGGTGCGAACAATCCGGTGGCGGCCAGTTGCTCGACCTGCGGCTCGATGAAGGCCAGCCCGTCGTTCACCAGCTCCTCGCCGAGCCGGTCGTCAACCTCGATTCCCCGAGCCAGGTCCCAGGCGTGCACGGTCAGGTCCAGGGTCATCTCCTGGCAGTACCCCTCGGCGGGGCGGCGCCCGTAGGACAGCTCGACGGGCCGCCGCAGAGCACCCGGTGCCGCGAACGCGTGCCGTGCCGCAGCCGCCGCGCTCGCCCAGGCCTGCACCGGGTCGTCACCGAGCTGATCGCCATCGAAGCGATCCCCGATGTCGTCGATGGTGGCTCCGTCAAGCAGCAACGGCGCCCACAGCTGCTCGGTGACCAGATGGTTCACCAGCGCTCGAACATCCCACTCCGAGCACGGAGTCGGGTTGTGCCACTGCTGTGGGCGCACCCTCCGCACCCGTCGATCACACTCGTCGATCGCGGCGCCGAACCTCGACAACGTCATGCCCCCATCGTGGAGGATCGCACCAGGGGGAGCCAGGGGGAGATGTCGGCACGGGGACCGGAGGCCACCGTGCGGCCACCGGTCAGCGCTACGGGCCAGGTCAGCCGGGCGGTGGCTAGTTCGAGCCAGGTGCGGGGGTCGGTTTCCACGAGGTTGGGTGGGGTTCCCCGGGTGTGCCTAGGCCCCGCGACGCACTGGACGGCGGCGAACGGTGGTACCCGCACCTCCACTGCCGCTCCGGGAGCGATCTGCGCCAGCGCGCGGAGACTGAGCCGGACAGCCCGCGCCAGCTCCTCGCGCGCGGGCTTCGGATCATCCCCGTCCAACCACCCCGCGACCGCGGCCAGCGCGCCGCGCAGCTCATCGGCGTCGACTTCACGCATGGAGTGCTCCCGGGTTCTCGGTTCCGAACAGCGCGGGGAGGGTGGTGTGCCAGGCGGTGCGCAGCTCGTCGAGGGTGAAGGTGGCGACAGGGGCGATCTCCACGACGGGCGCGGGGTGGACCTCGCCGAGCCGGGTCATCGGCACACCATGATCTGTGCACAGTTGCGCGAGACGGTCAGCATGCACGCCGGACACACCGAGCAGGACACGCGCGGACGTCTCGGAGAACAGCGCGACGAACGGGTCGAGCTGCGCCGGCAGGGTCACCCGAGCGCCGACATCGCTGCGCAGACAGGCCTCCACCAGCGCTTGCGCCAGACCACCTTCGGACAGGTCGTGCGTCCCGCTCACCAGACCCTCGCGGGACGCGGCGGCGAGCACCTCGCCGATCGCCTGCTCGCGGGCCAGATCCACCGCAGGTGGCCGGCCACCGAGATGCCCGTGCACCTCGTGCGCCCATTCGCTGCCACCGAACTCGTCGGTAGTCTCGCCGAGCAGCCAGACCCCGTCACCCGCAGCGCCCAGCCCGGTCGGGATCCGCAGGCGCACGTCGTCGATCACGCCGAGCACCCCGACCACCGGGGTGGGCAGGATGGAGATGTCCCCGGTCTGGTTGTAGAAGCTGACGTTCCCCCCGGTGACCGGGATGCCGAGGGCAGCACACCCGTCGGCCAGCCCGCGGACGGCCTGCTCGAACTGCCACATCACGCCGGGGTCGGTGGGCGCGCCGAAATTGAGGCAGTTCGTCACGGCCAGCGGGGTGGCCCCGGTGACCGCGACGTTGCGATAGGCCTCGGCCAGCGCCAGCTGCGCGCCGGCGTAGGGATCCAGCGCGCAGTACCGTGAGTTGCAATCGGTGGCCACCGCCACGCCGCGCTGGGTGGCCTCGTCGATGCGCACCATGCCCGCATCGCTGGGTTGCGCGAGCACGGTGCCGCCCCGCACGTAGCGGTCGTACTGATCGGTCACCCAGGCCCGCGAGCACAGGCCGGCGGCGGCCACCATCCGCAACACCGTGGCGCGCACCGCGCCTGGTGTGGACGGCCGGGTCAAAGCGTCCGGAATGCATGCTTGCAAGGCATCCTGAGTGGACGGACGTCGTACCGGGCGGTGGTAGATCGGGCCTTCGTGCGCGAGGGTGCCAGGCGGCACGTCCGCCACGGCCTCGCCATGCCAGGTGATCACCAGCCGGTCGCCGTCGGTGACTTCACCGATCACCGTGGCGGTGACATCCCACTTGGCGCAGACCACCATGAAGGCGTCCACGTCGCAGGGATGCACCACGGCGCACATCCGCTCCTGGGATTCACTACACAAGATCTCGGCCGGCGTCATTCCCGGTGCCCGTAGCGGTACCGCGTCGAGGTCCACCCGCATGCCGCCATCGCCGGCGCTGGCCAGCTCGCTGGTCGCGCAGGACAGCCCGGCTCCCCCGAGGTCCTGGATGCCGGCCACCAGACCGGCGGCGAAAAGCTCCAGGCAGCATTCGATCAGCACCTTCTCGGTGAACGGATCGCCCACCTGCACGCTGGGCAGCTTCTTCCTGCCGCTTTCCGCGCTGAAGCTCTCGCTGGCCAGCACCGAGACCCCGCCGATACCGTCACGGCCGGTGCGCGCGCCGAACAGGACGATCTTGTTACCGGAGCCGCTGGCGTGCGCCAGGTGCAGATCGGCCACCCGCATGACACCGATACACAGGGCGTTGACCAGCGGGTTGCCCGCATACGAGGGATCGAAGACGACCTCGCCCCCGATGTTGGGCAAGCCAAGGCAGTTGCCGTAGCCCCCGATCCCGGCGACCACTCCCGGCAGCACCCGCGCAGTGTCCGCAGCGTCAGCGGGGCCGAAACGCAAGGAGTCCGCGACCGCGATCGGCCGAGCGCCCATGGCCATGATGTCGCGCACGATCCCGCCGACCCCGGTCGCCGCACCCTGGTAGGGCTCCACATAGGACGGATGGTTATGCGATTCGATCTTGAATGTCACCGCCCAGCCGTCGCCGACCTCGACGACACCGGCATTCTCACCGATACCCGCGAGCATCCGTGCCCGCATCGCCTCGGTGGTTGTCTGCCCGAAATAGCGCAAATGCGTTTTAGAGGATTTGTAGGAGCAGTGCTCGCTCCACATCACCGAGTACATCGCCAGCTCGGCCGCCGTCGGCCGGCGGCCGAGGATCTCCCGGATCCTCGCGTACTCGTCGTCGGCAAGCCCCAGCTCCCGGTAGGGCTGCGGATGGTCAGGTGTCACGGCAGCCTGTCGTACAGAGTCGAGCATTCTCGCAGGGTACGGGCCGCGCGGAGAACGCCATCGGGAGCCGAATCGCGATCAGGGGCGCGGCGATAGACTCCCGATCGAGGAGGCGACGATGACCGATTCGCTGCTGGTGATCCCGTCCGGGGGTTGGACCGTCGAGGACCTCGACGCACTGCCCGAAAGCCACCACCGGTACGAGTTGACAGACGGGGCACTGACCGTGTCACCCTCACCGTCGAGCCTGCACCAGGCCGTCGCAATGCGTCTCGGCGTCCGCCTGGAGGCGGTCGCCCCCGAACCGCTCGTGGTGACCCAGGCCGTGGAGATCCGCTTCGGGCGGCAGCTGACCCGCATCCCCGACGTCCTGGTGGTACGCAGCGATCAGCCGGGGCGGCACTGGTTTGCACCGTCGGAGGTACTGGTCGCCGTCGAAATCGAATCGCCAGGCAGCCATCTGGAGGATCGCACCACCAAACCGGCCCTGTACGCCCGCTACGGGATCCCGCACTACTGGCGGATCGAGCTTGAGCCACCCCTGGTCAGCACCTACGGCATCGGGCACGGTGACTCCTACCAGATGATCGGGCCGGAACGGCGCCTGTCCGTCAGCGAGCCCTTCGACCTGGATATCGCAGTCGCCGACCTGCTGCCGCAGTGGGCGGGACGCGACGGCGGTCCTCCCGTGCCCAAGCAAGGTTCCTAGCCGCGCATCGAACCGAGCACCGCGTCAACGGCGGAGCGGAACAGGCCCAGCCCGTCGGTCGAGGGACCGGTGAGGGGATCGATCGCATGCTCGGGATGCGGCATCAAGCCGACCACCCGACCGTCGGCCGAGGCGATCCCGGCGATGTCGTGCACCGCTCCGTTCGGGTTGACGCCCAGGTAACGGAAAACCACCCGGCCGTCGCCTTCCAGCTCGGCCAGCGTCGACGCATCGGCCACGTACCGGCCCTCAATGGATTTCAGTGGTATGACGATCTCGGCGCCAGGGGCATACCGACCTGTCCAGGCCGTGGCACCGGTCTCCACCCGCAGCCGCTGGTCGCGGCAGACGAAGTGCAACCCGGCGTTGCGTACCAGCGCTCCGGGCAGCAAGCCCGCCTCGCACAGGATCTGAAAGCCGTTGCAGATGCCCAGAACCGGGGTGCCGCGGCGCGCCGCGGCTACCACGGCGCGCAACACGGGTTGGTGTGCCGCGATCGCGCCGGCTCGCAGGTAATCGCCGTAGGAGAACCCGCCGGGCACCACCACGGCGTCCACCCCGTGCAGGTCGTCCTCGGCATGCCATAACAGCACCGGCTGCGCCCCCACCCGGTGCACTGCGCGAGCGGCGTCGACGTCGTCGAGCGTGCCGGGGAAGGTGATGACGCCGATCCGGCAGCTCGCACTCATCCGACGGCACCAATCCGGCTGAAGCTCATAGCCGACGTACCGTCCAGTCTTCGATCACCGGGTTGGCGAGCAGCTCACCCGCGATCCGATGCAGGGTCTCGGCGTCGACATCGTCGTCGACATCGAGCTCGAAATGCTTGCCCTGCCGCACGTCGCGCACCCCGTGCAAGCCCAACCGGGGCAACGCGCGCACAATCGCCTGACCTTGCGGATCGAGGATCTCGGGCTTGGGGACGACGTCGACGACCACTCGTGGCACGATCCGAGGCTACCCGTTTCAGCAGGCGTGATCAGCTCGCCTGCGCGAGCTGGTCGTGATCGTCGAGTACGTGCTGGGCGAAGCGCCGTAGTGCAACGCGGCATCGACAGCATCGCGCAGGGCCGACCGGCGGGCACTGCGGGCCAGGTCCGTCGCGTCCACCGCGATGCGCACCAGCCCACCACGACGGGCTGTGCGAGCAGCGCCCAGCACAAGCACCCGGCACCACCACAGTTCAGTGCACTCACCAGGCGCCAGCTCCAGCATCCCGACTCCACGCGCACCGAATCCCAGCACCCTGGCGCGGTGCGCCTGATGTGCGCACAGGTCATGCACCGCAGTGGCATCGGCGCAGACCCGGTAACCGTGCTGCTGCAACGCCCGCAGCGTGCCAGCCGAAGCCAGCCAACGCGGCGGGACGAACACGTCCGTACCTAGGCCCAGCCGCTCGAGGAGAATTCTCGCTGCCCGCAAGCGCAGCCCGGCCTCGTGCGCCGGCAAGGTGGCGAACTCTGCGCGGCGACCCAGCCTGGCGACGGTGTGCGATCCCCAGCAGCCGATCGGATCCACGGTGTGATCGTAACCATGGAGCAGCACCGCGTCGCCGAGATTACCGCGCCCCCGAATCCAGTTCAGTGCGGCGCTGCCGCCGGGACGGCGAGGCACCACCAGAAGAGAGACCGGCACTCCGCGGGAGTCCAGCTCGCCGCGTAGAACGGCGCAGTCATCCAGGGTCGCCGAACGGATCCCGGACAATGACACGAGCAACTCACTCTGCCCGGCTCTACCAGACCCGTCTCTTTCAAGCACAGCTTCATGACGCCGCATCCAGGTGACAGCCCGCTGACCGCCAGGTTTCGACGAGAAACCGATCGGCAGAACATGTAAGGCCCGGGGGCGTCGACCTGGTCAGGTCGACGCCCCCGGTTGCAGGGAAACTACATCGAACTCCGGCGGCTACTTCGGTGCAACCACCTGACTGAGGAGATCACCGGAGTCACCCAGCACAGGCAACCCTTGCAGCAGGTTGGTGAGTGTGGACGTCAGATCCCCGGTCGGAAGAGCCGGCAGAGCAGGCAATCCGAGTGCTGAAATCTGCGGGAGCAGATCCAGCGCCGGAATTCCAGCCTGAGCCGCAACAGGATCTTGCCGAGCAGAGGCAGCTGCCATCTCCCGCAATACACCGGCATTGCCTGCCCTCAGAAGAATCGGAGAGGTCTCGATGCCGTATGCATTGCCGTTGATCGTACCGATGAAGCCGGCAGTACCGACAATATTCTTGATGAATGTGGTGTCGTGACTGATGGTTCTGGCGGAATTGTTGATGTCATCAGCCTGACCCGTGACGAGAACGACACGACTCCTGATGTCGTACACATTGTCCAGGGTGCCGGCCAGTCGTCCATCGATCGAGTGCACGTGCGCATTGATCGACCGCGCGTTACCCAGAACCGTGACCAGGTTCGGCCCGATGGTCTGTACAGCCTTGTTGATGTCCAAGACCGAACCATTGATCGCCTTCGCGGACTTGTTGATCGGCCCGACAGCATCATTGACCTGCTTGAGACTGGAGTCGATGCTACTGGCCGAATCAACGATGCGTCCGATGGTCGGGCTGAGGTTCGAAGCCGCATCACGGATCTGGTTCGCGGTATCCTGCACCTTGGCGAGAATCGGCACTGTGTCGAGCTTGTTGCTGATCGGGCCGACTTCGCTGTTGATGACGCCGACCCGATTCTCGATCCGATTAGCCGACGCCAGGATGCCAGTCAGGAAGATTACCGCAAGGAGCGCCCAAAAGATGACGATCACGAGCATAATCCCCGGGAGAGCTTGGGACGTTAAGCGTCGCATCAGTCACCTCCTACGGGTGGCACTTGAACGGCGGCAGCAAGGACAGCGTCGGTGAGGTGCAGATGTTGGTCAGGTGGCGGTTGGTCTCCTGGAGCTGAAGGTTGATGTTGGTGAGATCGGTCTCAGCAGAGATGAGGGACCTGTTGATGTCGTTGACCTGTGGGGTGACCAAGGCGGTGCCTCGGCTGTCGGCGTTCTGAACCGACTCCAGCGTGCCATCGATCGACTGGGCGAGACCCAGAACGTTCAACAGAACGTTGGAAGTGTCCACCAGCGAGGCGGAGATCGCACCTACTGACTGCGAGGCGCCAACCAACGTTCCCGAGGTGTCAACCAGTGAACCGGAGGTGTTGACCAGCGAAGCGGAGGTGTCTTTCAACGACGCATCGATGGACTGAGCTGTACCCCTGATCGACTGCAGCGAAGCCGCGGCGTCGGACACCTGGCCTTTGATCGGCTTCAATGCGGTGTCGATGTCGGTCAGTGCAGCGTTGATCGTCTGGATGTAGTTGGGCAGCGGCTTGACGTCACCCGTCGCACCTGCCACGGAGTTCGACGCCTCATACAGCCCATTGTCGATCGACTCGAGCGCCCGGACGATGCCGATCAGGAAGCCGATGACGACGACCACGACGATGAGTCCGAGTGTAGTGAAGATCCATAGGAACCGAGCGAAGGACGATCCTGCCGCAGAGGCTGGAGCAGATGCCGACGTTCTGGAGAATTGCTGTGTTGTCATCTTCCATCCCCCTAGCAGGCCGGCGACGGCGGGTTGATCAGGTTAAGACGCACCTTGGCATCGATACAACGAGAAGTCAGCTCTGCGTTGATCGCTTGGTTGATGATGTTGCCGGCGTCGACCCTGATGTTTCGGGCGATGATCACCGTCCTCGCCAGGGCATCATTGATATTCGCCGCATCGACATCGATGCGCTGTGCAACGTCGAGGATGGCTGCGGCTCGGTTGTCGATGCCCTTCGCGGTGCTGTTGATCGCGAAGGCGGTGCCGTTGATCGTTCCGACGTTGTTGTTGATGTCCCTGGCGCTGCCGTTGATCGTGGTCGCCGTACCGTTGATCGTCGTGGCCGAGCCGTTGATGGTCCCGGCCGTGCCGTTGATCGACTTTGCCAGGCCGTCAATGTCGCGAGCAGTGGCGTCTGCCGTGGTCAGCAGGCCCTGCAGCGGCTTCGCGCTCTGCAGAATCGAGGCAGCAACCTCATTGGTCCGGTTCAACTGGATGACCGAGTCGGTCGCGGTGTTGATGTTGGCACCGTTTCCAGCAATAGTCTGTGCCTTCTTGTCGATGCTCTGGGCCGCCGCCAGGGTTCGGGCGAGCAGCGCGGCCGCTATACCGATGGCCAAGACGCCGACGACGAGGATCACAATACTGACAACGTTGAACAGTCCAGCTCCACCGGATCGAGCATCCGTTCTAGCCAACTCCACCACCGCTTCCTAAGTGCAGGGTTTTTCGTGCAAGGGAAGGCGTGCCAGGCGAGGAGTTACGGCGAATACTCAAGTCGAGTATCACCGCGACCGCCGACGCTGCTGGGACGGCCTCCTTTCTCAGCCCGCCTCCCCGGGGCAGCTGCTCCCTTCAGGTACGCGGCAGCTTGGAGGATGTCGACCAAGAAAGCAAGTGGGTGACTGGCATGGACAGAGTGTAGTGGCGTGTCCAGCCAGCGGCCGGGTTCACACCCGGTGGAAGCGCCCGCGCGGCCCGGTCACGGTCACCTCGACGCGCCTGCCATGATTTTTTTGATGACTGTGCACAGCCTCTGAGCTGTCCGGATGTGAAAAATAGGGCGGTTTGATCGGATCTCCGGTCAGCGACCCTGAGCGCCGGAACGAGGCGGATCACCCACCGCGCAGCCTCCGATGCGGAGTCACCGAGAGTCACCATCTTGGGGTATAATTTGCCGACGACATACCGAGGTAGAGCGTCATCCCGAGCTGGAAACTACATCAAGTAGTCACTTCACTCTAATGGGTGGAATTTACACCATTCACCCGGAATAGTAGGCGAGCTGCCCCTCCGGTTTCGTGGTACAGCCGGTATTCAGCACGAGGCACGCCAGCGCGGTGCCGGTGCGATGCCGGGCGTAGCCCACAGCGCCCGACCGGGTTCAGCCGACGCGCCGCACCAGACGCGCGAGCACGGAACTGGCCACCAACCAGACGAGCGCCGCAAGGCCGTAGTTGATTGCTATGCCTACCCGGGCATCGGCTGGAGTGAACAAGCCGCGAAAGCCCAACTCGAGACGGTCCGCCCCGTACGCTACGAATCGCGTGATGTTGTTGGTCGGGTTGGCATCGCCCAAGCTCAGCAGAATATGCGCCACCAGGATCAGGACGGCGAGCCAGCCGACGATCCGGATCACGGTCGCGAGGATGGTAGCGATCCTGGTGCTCGTCGAGCGGACCGAGGTGCGGCTGGAACCCATGAGCGCCAGTCTGCCATGGACGACACGAAGCGTCCCGGAACGCTCACCGGGCATGCTCCAGGAACCCGCACTGGCGATCTCTCACCATCTGGGAGGCGGTTGCGTGCCCGCGGGAGACCCCGGCTACCGTTGCCGGGTGGCACGCGCTCTCCTGCTTCGCTGCCGCGACGGGGCCTGACCACGACCGGCCCCCCGTCGCGGAGTCGCCCGTGCGCATCCGCCGGTCGGATTTCTCGGCTATTCGGCTACCAGAGAGCGCAGAAGCAGAAATGACTCCCCAACCCGCCGACATCGGCGCCAGCGCATTCTTTTCCGGTATTACCAGTCGTATCCGGCCGCCCATCGCCCCCGTTGCAGACGACCAGGCTTCATGGAACCTTCAACGCGGCAGCTCAATGCCGGTACGCCGCTACCGACCCTTCGCCCGGACCGTGGAGCCGGTATCCCTCCCGGACCGCACCTGGCCCGACGTCACGATCAGCCGGGCGCCGCTGTGGTGCGCAGTGGACCTGCGAGACGGCAACCAAGCCCTGATCGATCCGATGAGCCCGGTCCGTAAGCGGCGGATGTTCGAGTTACTGGTGCAGATGGGTTACAAGGAGATCGAAGTCGGGTTCCCCTCGGCTAGCCAGACCGATTTCGACTTCGTCCGCGAGATCATCACCGAGAATGCGGTGCCCGAGGATGTACGTATCCAGGTGCTGTCCCAGTGTCGACCCGAACTGATCGAGCGCACCTTCGAAGCCCTGCAAGGCGCACCTAAGGTAATCGTGCACATCTACAACTCGACGTCGATCCTGCAGCGCCGGGTGGTGTTCCGGGAAGAACGCGAGGGAATCAAGAAGATCGCTACTTCAGCGGCCGAGATGCTGATGGCGTACGCAGGTAAGTACTCCGACACCGATTTTCGGTTCCAATACTCGCCAGAGTCCTACACCGGTACCGAGCTGAGTTACGCCGCAGAGGTATGCAATGCGGTGACGGAGATCTGGCAGCCCACGCCCGAAGCTCCGGTGATCCTCAACCTGCCCGCCACCGTCGAGATGGCCACCCCGAACGTCTACGCCGATTCCATCGAGTGGATGCACCGCAACCTGGAAAGGCGCAGCGCGGTGGTCCTCTCGCTGCATCCGCACAATGACCGGGGGACCGCTGTCGCCGCCGCTGAGCTGGGCTATCAGGCCGGCGCGCAACGTATCGAGGGCTGCCTGTTCGGCAACGGCGAGCGTACCGGCAACGTGTGCCTGGTGACGCTGGCGATGAACCTGTTCAGCCAGGGTATCGACCCGCAGATCGATTTCTCCGACATCGACGAGATCCGCCGCACGGTGGAGTACTGCAACCAGCTGCCGGTGCCCGAAAGGCATCCTTACGGCGGCGATCTGGTTTACACCGCGTTTTCCGGCAGCCACCAGGACGCGATCAACAAGGGATTGAAGGCGATGGAGGCCGACGCTGCCCGGGCTGGCGTGGGAGTGGACGAACACCGTTGGGAAGTGCCGTACCTGCCTATCGACCCCAAGGACGTCGGGCGCACCTACGAGGCCGTGATCCGGGTGAACTCGCAGTCGGGCAAAGGCGGCGTCGCCTACGTGATGAAGGCCGAACACCAGCTGGATCTGCCGCGCCGGCTTCAGATCGAGTTCTCTCGGATCATCCAACAGCACACCGACACCGACGGTGGTGAGGTGTCATCACAGCAGATCTGGGACATTTTCGCCGAACAATATCTGGACCGGCTCAACCCCCTGCGAGTGCTGCGGCACCGCCTGTCCGACGATGGCGAAGGCCACGACGAAATCTCCGCCAGCGTGGTGGTGGAGGGCGAGGAACACCAGATCAGCGGATCGGGTAACGGCCCGATCGCGGCCTTCGTCGACGCCCTGGCCACCCTGGGTTTTGACGTCCGGGTGCTGGACTACTTCGAGCACGCCATGTCAGCCGGCGACAACGCTGCGGCCGCCGCGTACGTCGAGTGCGCTGCCAGCGATCAGATCCTGTGGGGCGTCGGCGTCTCCGGATCCATCGTCACAGCCTCGCTCAACGCCGTGGTGTCGGCAGTGAACCGGGCTCTGCGCTGACCCACCCGTGAGTGCGTAACAGTGTCAGAACACTGTTACGCACTCACGGGTGCGCCAGTGCCTGTCAGACGGCGCGGCGGCCAGACAGCGCGCGACCGAGGGTGAGCTCGTCGGCGAACTCCAGGTCTCCGCCCATCGGCAGGCCTGAGGCCAGTCGGGTCACCGACAGACCAGGAAAGTCCCGCAGCATCCTCGCCAGATAGGTGGCGGTGGCTTCGCCCTCGGTGTTCGGGTCCGTCGCGATGATCACTTCACTGATCTCGTCGGCACCAATCCGGGTGAGCAGCTCCCGGATCCGCAACTGATCGGGGCCGACGCCGGACAGCGGGTCCAGCGCACCGCCCAGCACGTGGTACCGGCCGGTGAACTCCCGGGTGCGCTCCACCGCGAGCACATCCTTGGGTTCCTCGACTACACAGACGACCCGCGGATCGCGACGGGGGTCAGCACAGATCCGGCACGTCTGCTTCTCCGAGACCGTGCCGCAGATCGCACAGAAGATCACCCCATCCTTGACCCGCCCCAGAGCCTCCTGCAGCCTTGTCACATCGGCCGGATCGGCGGCCAGCAGGTAGAACGCCATGCGCTGCGCGCTCTTGGGTCCTACGCCGGGCAACCGCCCCAACTCATCGATAAGGTCCTGGACGACTCCCTCGTACACGCTCACCATCATGCCGCGTCCGCGGCAGGGTCACATGCCGGGCAAACCCAGACCCCCACCGGGTCCACCGAGCGCGCTGGCCAACGGACCCATCTTCTGCTGGGTGAGCTCCTGCAAGGCGTGGTGCGCGTCGGCCAGTGCCCCCACCACAAGATCCTCCAGCGTCTCCACGTCATCCGGGTCGACCACTTTAGGGTCGATCGTCACGCTGCGGACTTCCCCGGACCCTGCCAGCGTGACCACGACCAGGTCACCACCAGCCTGGCCGGTGATCTCCGTCTCGGCGAGTTCGGCCTGCGCGCTCATCAACTGTTGTTGCATCTTCTGTGCCTGTTGCAGAATCATCTGCATATCAGGCGCTCCACCGGGCTGCACCACGGCTCCTCTCGTCGAGCCCGGGCCTACCTGAGAGGGAAGACCCGGGTAGCTCAGGCTAGTGAGGTCACAGGATAGCCATGTCGGGGCCAGCGAAACCGATGCGGTCGGGCCGGGTTTGGCCGTAACGTGGGGCATGTGCAGCTCACTGGGGCGCAGCGCATCCATCGAGATGCGGTGCAGCGGCTGGAAGCCAGTTACCGAGGGATCCCTGCAGGGTCGCCGGTACGGCTGGCCAAGCAGACGTCGAACCTGTTCCGGTCTCGCGCCGCAGCGGGCCCCGGCCTGGACGTCTCCGGCCTGACCGGGGTACTGCAGGTGGACCCGGCCAGCCGCACCGCGGACGTCGCAGGCATGTGCAGCTACGAGAACCTGGTCGCCGCGACGTTGCCGCATGGGTTGACTCCGCTGGTCGTCCCGCAGCTCAAGACCATCACCCTGGGTGGTGCGGTGAGCGGGTTGGGCATCGAGGCGGCGTCGTTTCGCAACGGCCTGCCGCACGAGTCGGTCCTGGAGCTCGACGTGCTCACCGGCGCCGGCGAGATCGTCACGGCCATCCCGGGTGACGAGTTGTTCGCTGGATTCCCCAACTCGTACGGCACCCTGGGCTACGCCACCCGGCTGCGCATCGAGTTGGAACCGGTGCGCTCGCACGTCGCGCTGCGGCACGTGCGGTTCGACGATCTCGACGAGCTGTGCTCCGCGGTGGCGCGGATCATGGCAACCCGGCAGTGGGACGGCGAGGACGTCGACTACCTCGACGGCGTGATGTTCTCCCCCACCGAGTCCTACTTGAGCCTGGGCGCTCGGACCGAGCACGACGGACCGGCCAGCGACTACACGGGTCAGCAGATCTACTACCGCTCGATCCAGCAGCGCCGTCACGACATCCTGCGTACCCATGATTACCTGTGGCGCTGGGACACGGACTGGTTCTGGTGCTCGGGAGCCTTCGGGGTCCAGCACCCGGCGATCCGGCGGCTGTGGCCGGCCCGGCTGCGCCGTAGCGACGTCTACTGGAAGATCGTGGCGCTGGCGAACCGTGTCGATCTGGAGAACCGCGTGGAGGTATGGCGTGGCCGCCCACGCCGGGAACGCGTGATTCAGGACGTCGAGATCCCCCTCGAACGCACCGCGGAGTTCCTGCGCTGGTTCGTCGAGCACGTCGGCATCGAGCCGGTGTGGCTGTGCCCGTTGCGGCTGCGCGGGCAGCGCGGCTGGCCACTGTATCCGCTGGAACCGGGGAAGGACTACGTCAACGTCGGTTTCTGGTCCAGCGTGCCGGTCGCGCCCGGCGGCACCGGCAGCGACACCAATCGGGCCATCGAACACCAGGTCGACGCGGTGGGTGGGCACAAGTCGCTGTACTCGGATTCCTTTTATTCGCGGGAGAATTTCGACGCCCGCTACGGCGGCGAACACTATGCGGCCCTCAAGCAGCGTTATGACCCGGACCAACGACTTCTGGACCTCTACGCGAAGGCGGTGCGACGTCGATGACGACCTTCCGGCGCCCCACTCCGGCGACAGCCCTGGCAAAGGGCGACCGGCTGTCGCTGGCGGAGATCGTGGATCTGCTCACCGATGGCCGGTTCCCGGTCCGATTCACCGCCTATGACGGCAGCGCCACCGGTCCGCCCGACGCCGAGATCAGCGTGCACCTGGCCACCCCGCGCGGCGCCACCTACCTGTTCACCGCGCCGGGCGACCTCGGCATGGCGCGGGCGTACATCGCCGGTGACCTGCGCGCCGAGGGAGTGCACCCCGGTAACCCGTACAAAGCGATGCGGATAATGGCCTACGAGCTGCACTTTCGACGTCCGACCGCGGCGGAGCTGGCACTGATCACCCGCTCGCTGGGCTGGGAGCTGCTGCGGCCGGTGGCGCCGCCGCCACAGGAGTCGCGGCCGCGGTGGCGCCGGACGATCGAAGGGTGGGCGCATTCCCGGCACCGCGATTCCCAGGCGGTGCACCATCACTACGATGTCTCCAACCGCTTCTACGAGATGGTGCTCGGCCCGTCGATGGCTTACACCTGTGCCGTCTTCGATCATCCGGAGGCGAGCCTGGAACAGGCCCAGGAGCGCAAGCACGAACTGATCGCCGACAAGCTCGGGCTGCGGGCCGGGATGCGGCTGCTCGACGTCGGCTGCGGCTGGGGCGGCATGGTGCGTTACGCCGCTCGCCAGGGGGTCCGCGCGCTGGGCGTCACGCTGTCCGCGGAGCAGGCTCACTGGGCGCAGCAGGCGATCTTCCGGGAGGGTCTGGCCGACCTCGCCGAGGTTCGCCACCTGGACTACCGAGACGCCCCCGGCCGCGACTACGACGCGATCACCTCGATCGGGCTCACCGAGCACGTCGGCGTGCATACCTACCCGTCCTACTTCGCGCTGCTGCTGGCCAAGCTCCGCCCCGGAGGGCGGCTGCTCAACCACTGCATCACCCAACCGGACAACCGGCATCGGGCCCAGCCCGATGCGTTCACCGACCGCTACGTGTTCCCCGACGGGGAGTTGGCCGGGGCAGGTAAGATCATCACCGAGGCGCAGAACTCCGGCTTCGAGCTGCGCCATGTGGAAAACCTGCGAGAGCACTACGCGCTGACGCTGAAACAGTGGTGCACGAACCTCGCCGCGTGCTGGGACGAATGTGTGGCCGAGGTGGGCGAACCCACCGCCCGAGTGTGGGGCCTGTACATGGCGTCCTCGCGGCTGGCCTTCGAACGCAACGGGATCCAGCTGCACCAGGTGCTGGCGGTCCGCCCCGACGGCACCGGCAACGCCCACGTGCCGCTGCGACCCTGGTGGCACTCGTGAGTGTCTGAACCGCCGTCCAGTGGACCGACGGTCACAATGTCAGTGACTGCTGTCACGACAGACCTTCGTGGACAAAATTACGTCGTAAGAGTGAATCCATCGACCAACGTGCTCACAAGGCGAGCCCAAAGCCGCGGCATGGCACCTCGCATGGGGGTCTCGGCTACTGCATGTGGTCGATCCGGTCCGATAGATTTTGCATCCTTCGCGCTCATCCACAGAGTTCACACAGCCTGTCCACCACTCGTGCACAGCCTCGACCCACTTGTCCACACGGTGTGGAAACCGCCCTTGCCGGGGCGGCCTTACGGTGTCTCACCGTGAGCCAGACCCCCACCTATGACCAACTGCGTGGCGAGCGCATCAACGCGGATGTCCCCGCCAGCGAAGCTGACCCGCAGGTCGATCACCCCGGCAAACACCGCCTCCGGGAGGACGCTCCCACTGTAGTGGCAGACGGATCACCTCCGGGTCCCGTGGCTGATCTTGTTGAGGACTGGTCCTGGTTCGGGACGAGAGAGCCGGTTCAGGTAGCGCCGGCCAATGCCGCGCCGCGTGTGCTTGTTCCGCCACCAGCCCACGCCCGCGACAGACAGCAGCACAGGGCGCTCGGCGCCAGCCACGAGGCGAAAACAGACTCGCTGGCAACGATGCTGCACCATGGTGTGGGCCACGTCGGCGAACATCGACACTATCGCTGTGGGCGGCCTTGATCTGATCTGACTCATCGGAGGGGTCGAGGTGAGCAGTTTTTGATGCCGGCGTCACCGCCGGTTACACGACGGTAATAATAATCTTGTTCGATGACTCCGTCAGAGATCGGCGGCCACAGTGCGGCTCCGGGGAACGCGGACATGACCATCTTCGATTCCCTCGGCTGCGCACCTTCGACACGAATAGGGTGATCAGCCTTCCACTACGCGCGCTCCATCGAACAGGTGATCTTCGAGGTTACCACCACGGACTCGATACAACGCCCTCACTTTGTTCATCGTCGACGAGTGGGCATCGACTTTGTTGGACCGAGTCACGGAGTCCGCAGCTCGCAACCCTCACAGCGGGGTTTCAACGCCTGTGAGGGACTGGTTACGTGAATCCAACGGTGGCGTAACGACCGGCCGGTTCTGGTTCCAATAAGGTCAGTGTCGGGAGCATCTGGTCTTCGCTCTATGTCCAGATTCCAGCCTTCACGAACATGGATTGACGTCTGATGATTTGGGGAGCCAACCATGACCATGAGCAACCAGACTGATGAAGTCGTCGAGGTCGAAGGATACGATCTGCTGGTGACACCAGAATTTGCCCCACTCGCCGAGTTCGCCGGGTTCGGTACATATGAGGCAGTGGCCGTTCAAGAGACCGGTGGGTACATCTCAGCGTTCATCGATCGTATGCCGGGAGAAATATCCAGGTACCTCATGATGCGTCCGGAATCCGCGTCCCTCGTGGGCGGATCGAACCCACCGGTCAACGAGCCTCTGATCAAGGAGTGGCTGGACAGGACTATCGCCGGGCCGTTCGACGGCGAGCTGGCATCCTTCCTCCGAAGAGTCAGCCATGTCGGGGACAAGGAAGTGACCTTCCCGGGAGTACAGACACCACTCCCACCCCAACTGGTCCTGGCTCTCACTGCCTGGGTGCAGGGACAGATCCTCGCAGCCTTGGGCCAGACCTGCGAACTCGCCACGGTCTCCGCCGCCGGGGCGGCATGGATGAACCAGTTCATGCTCCAGTTGGGAATCATCCTCGAACCCAGCCTGGCAGAACCAGACGGTCCCCTCGGCCGTCACGAAGCCGCCGAGTTCCATCCCTACGCAGAGTTCGCCGGCTTCGGGTTCAGAGAGAACTCAATTCTGCGCAAGACCGGCCCACTCCTGGGGCCAGCGGCCGGGGGCGTGGTCACCCTCGCCTACGATTACCTGCTCTCTCGTCCGGAATCAGCCGGGTACTTCCAAGACGCCTCGCACCTCACGCAGCGGAAGATGACCCTCAAGGCGTGGTGGTCCAGAACCACCACCAAACCGATGGACGGCGACTTCCATTCCTACATGTCCACAGTGGCCGACGCCCATGTCAAAGACGGTGGCACACATCCCCACGTGGTCATTCCGGCTGACTTGACCATCGCCCTCATGGGGTGGGTTCAGATGAGAGTCATGACGGCGTTGAACACCATCGCCCCAGGAGCCGACGGAGACTACGTCTTCGGGAAGCTTCCCGACCCACCCGCAGCCGCGGAAGTGGGCCAAGCATGGATGCGAATGCTGACCCTACAGCTAGGAATCCTGCTCAAGCCTTACCTCCCATAGCCGGCCACCCTCGCGATCGCCTGACATGGCCTCCCCTCAGCGTCGAGGGGAGCATGGCGAGCCTCAGCACTTAAGATCAACGGCCGTAAGCGGCACCTCGTCGTGGACACTCTCGGCCTGGTGCTGACGGTGATCGTCACCGCCGCCTCGGTACAGGATCGTGATGGGACGCATCCGCTGCCGGCCTTGCTTCGCGAGCGGTGCACCACGATCGCCTTGGTGTGGGCCGACGGCGGATACGCCGGTCGCCTGGTGCGCTGGGCTCACACCGTGCTGACCTTGACGGTCACCATCGTCAAGCGCGGTGAGAACACCACGAAGCGATGGTGCTCTGGGCCACCATCACGATCATGACCCGGCAACTGGCCCGCACCACGGCCAGCACGCCGCCTCACCCCCGATGGGGCTGACCTCGCGCCGTCGCCTCGGCACCCGAACGACGAGATCAGCAAGCCGCGTGACCATTTACCAACAGGCTCTAAGGGTTTTGACATGCCCACGACGTGTCCCTTTGTGGCCCGACGTGGACCGTCACTGATGATGTCGTAATCCCCCGCCAGATTGTTACTTGCCGGTAGCTCGGCCCAAACAGGAACAGTGCCGATCTTTCTCCTCGCGCCGCGCGAGGTTCATGAAGATCACTGATCGGAAGATCATACAGACGGCGCCCCTTTCAAGCGTGGACCGTTTAGCCGTCCCTTGTGGGGTTTGTCGCAGTCCCCTGTTCGGCTGTTGGACTTCTCCTGTTTACCTTCGGGGCGCAGCGTTCCCTGCTGTTACCCCAGACCTCGGTGACGTGATGCGACCGTGATGAGCGCGGACGCCAGACGATGAGCCGAGGTCTTTTCGCGTGGATGACTGAACCGGGACGCAGACAGCCCCGGACAGCGGGGCGTGCGCTTTCCAATCCGCGCTATTCCCTCCCCCCTGGCGCGCCGCGCCGTGCGGGGTCCTCACCTATTGTGTTCCAGGAAAGAAGACGTCTTGCGACGTATCCACACCACCATTCAGGCCCTGATCGGGGCCACCGTGATCGCCGGGGGCCTAGCCGCCCTCACCCCCGCGGCACAGGCTTCCACTCCCGTGGACTGCAACGAGAACGCTCTCGTCGCCGCCATCAACCACGCCAATGCCATAGGCGGAGACACCCTCGCCCTGGCGGGAGGCTGTACCTACGCCTTGACCTCCGCCCACGGCGGCCTCACCGACGGACTGCCGGTCATCACCACCGACATCAAATTGCTCGGCCCGGCGACCATCACTCGCTCCTCGGGGTCCTTCCGGATCGCCGAGGTCAGCACGACCGGCAGCCTCACCCTGACCACCGGAGTCAACCTCACCAACGGCAGCGCCACCGGTGACGGTGGCGGCATCTTGAACCACGGCGCCGTCACCCTCACCGGAAGCAGCCTCAGTGGCAACTCCGCCACGGGCAACGGCGGTGGCCTGTCCAACCCCGATACCCCCTCGGGCACCGCGCCCGCCGCGACGTTCACCAACAGTCCGGTAACCAACAACACCGCAGGGCTCGACGGTGGCGGCATCTATAACGGCCAACGAGGCACGTTGACGACCACCGGCGTCTCCGGCAGCCCGCTGATCATCACCGGCAACACCGCAACCGGCACCCTACTGGGCACAGGGCTCTTGGGGGGTGGGCGCGGTGGCGGTATCGCCGCGGTCAACTCCACCGCAACCACCCTCACCCAGACCGCCGTGACCGTGAACCACGCGGGTGGGCTCCTGGGGCTTTTGGGCACCGCCGGCGGCGTCTACCGTCAAGGCGGCACCATGACCACCTCCAACTCACCCATCACCGCCAACACCGCCAACATCACCAACACCCCCAACAACTGCCTCGGCAGCGCCCCGGCGGTACCCAACTGCACCGGCTAACCCATCTCAGCGACCGCTGAGAGCCATGCAGAGACGATGAATGGCCCGGCCCATCTTCACGAAGAGGCCGGGCCATTCGTCACCCGAAAAGCGGGTCACCCCCGGCCCCGGTAGTTACCGCGATCCAGCGCACCTGCCAAGACCGGCTGCGCGTGTACCCATCCCGGCCCGCGGGACCGCCTCGACACTAGGTAGTCACGCCTAAGAGCCTACGTAGCGATCCCCTGGGATAGATCCTGATCCGATGCGCATGTGCTGGTCAGGTACCGGCTGCGATGGGATCGGCCATCTCCGGCACTCACTGCGCCGGAGCAGCATCCCCAGCCCTTGAGCGCCTCTCAGCAGATCTCCTACCAGCAGCAACGTGGCTCTGGTGACATCTCAAGGCAAGCCTTGCCGAACGTTCGACCTCAGTACTCGATCTCTGAACTATCCGTAACTGCTCGACCTTGCCAAGGCAGCCGAAAATCGGCTTCACAGCATCAGTAATGGTGTCCAAAATTTAAGGACAAAATGTAGGTTGTCAGGCGTTATTGAGGCTGCATCAGCGTTACGGTTAGATAGCTACACCATGATGGTAGGTATACCGCTCCAGACCTTGGCGGCATGACTCCAGATGGCAACACCTCACATTGTGCGCCACTTCGTCTATAAGGAGTACCTGTCATGACCGTGAAAACCATTCATCGAGGCCTGCTGACCACCGCCGTCGCCGGTGGACTGATGCTGGCTAGCCAGCCACTGGCCAGCGCGGCGATACAACCCGCAACCATCCCCACTGCCGCCAGCATCGTCAAAACCGCTCCCACTATCCCCGGCGTCCCCAGCGGCGGTGCTGTCGACTCCAGTAAGGGCATCGTCAAGGGCGCTGTCGCCGGCATCACTCCCGTCTTGGGCTTCCCCACCGTCAGCCTCCCCATTTAAGACATTTAAGAACGAACCTGGAGCCCGACGGCAGCGACTGTGGATAGCCCTGCACGAGCGCGGCTGGGCGGATGTCGGATCTGCTGCAGGTGGTGACAGAGCTGGCCGTCTCGGCCTTAGACGGCACGCGACCGCGCGGCGGAGACCGGAGCACACGCGATCCGGTCTCCGCCGCCGGGAGCCCGGCAACTCCGCACCGCACACCGCGTGCACACTGCGGGTGGCGATCGAGTAGTCACCCCGGTGGGTGTCCTAGTCGCCCATCGACCGCGGATACCAGCTCACCGGGCACGCCCCAGGATCTTCTCGGCCAGGGCGATCATCTCGGCCCTGGGCAACCGCACTCCGGGCGCACCCAGGCCGTGGATCGCCCACGAACCACCCGCCTCGTGGATCACCAGCAGGGTGCAATCTGTGTTGTCATCAGTGCGGCGGCCTGGCGCGTGCAGCCGGCCTCGCTCGCGCTGCGAATGCAGAGTCTCGGATACGTCGGTCACGATTGACGACTGTGAACGACCGACAGGCGCGGGCGGCTCTCGGAAGAGACGCTCCCCGGATGGGTTACCCCCGCAGGCCAGCCCGGTAGGCCATGTCGCGCAGCTCCTGACCGACCGCGTCGCGGCGTGCGCCCTGGAGCAAAACGGCGATCGTGTCCCGGACGAACGGGTTACGCCGCACCCGAACGGGATTCATCGTCTCGGCGCGACGCAGCGCCCGCACCGCGTCGTCGCGGCGTCCCCGTAGCTGCGCCAGTGCTCGCCCGTACCCCACCCAGTGGAAGGCACGAGCGTACGGAAAGGGGTTCTGATCGGGGTGCAGCCCTTCGGCGATGCTCACCGCACGGTCCGGTTCACCCGCCCCCAGGGCCAGACGCACCCGGCGGAAGCCGACCCAGGTCGGTCCGAACTCGAACCCCAGCGGGTCGGTCTCGCCGAGCTCGCCGAACCGGCCGGCCATGTCAGCGGCCGCGTCGATCGCGGCGGCCGCCTCGCCCGGACGGCCGTTCATCGCGGCGGCCCCTGCGTGGACCACGGTGAGTGTGCCCACCAGACTGGCGGTGGCGGCGGTAGTCGGCGGCAGGGTCAGCGAGTCGAGTTCGGTCTTCGCCAGCTCGAAGGCCCCCCCGGTGAGTAGTGTCTCGGCCACGGCGACCCCGGCCATGCCGATCGTGGTGACCTCATCGCGCTCCTGGGCCAGGCGCCGCGCCAGAAACACCACCCGGCGCCGCAGGTCGGCGGGCGCGGCCGCGAGGACGAGCCACGTGTGGGTGATGTGGACATGCAGGTACACAGCCAGCTCCAGCAACTCCCCATGATCGGCGCCGGTCGCCAGCGCGGTGTGCACATCCCGGACCAGCCCAGGCAACTCAGCGGCCACCTCAGGGAACCGGCACGCCTGCTTGTGCTGGCGGAATCGGGCCACCCGGTCTCGCAGCACCGCCACGGGGACCACCAGCCCACCGGGGTGACCGACCTCGATCGCATCCAGCGCAAGCCCGATCGCTTTGGTGGTGCTGTCGGTATGGCCGTTGGCGGGGGCGGGCACGGGGAGCCTGGTCAGCTCCGACACCGAGATCTGGAGCGCGTCGGCGAGGGCGACAAGCTCATTTAAGGTCGGGGAACGCTCACCGCGCTCGATTCTGCTCAGGGTCGCCTTGCTCATCCCGGCCAGCCCAGCGATCACCCGCAGCGACTTACCCCGACCATCACGGACACGCCGAAGCCGCCACCCGATCGTCCGCACATCGTCAACGTCCACGAAACCCCTCTCCTCGCTGACCCCCGCTGACGCCCGGGGAGCTACCCCGGGGCTACTCCCCAGCGAGGAGATGGGAACCACGCTACGTGGCACCTGGTGATGACCACCGCCAGCATGGATCCCGAGGACACTGTGCGGGCTACTACGCTTGATCCTGGCCGGGTCCCACAACTGCCCGGGGCCCTGAGCAGGGGGATGGTGCGTGCTGCCTCGTGGGGGTGGTAGACGTGCAGGGTGGCGAGGGACGGGGTGTCCTCGTGGCCGGCGACGAGCCATCGGTCACTACCCCTTCACCTGCGGGCCGGAGCCGAGCACTATGTGAGCGTCGGCCAACGGGTTGTCGCTCACAACGCGCGACGATCACGTCAATCGGGGGCCTCAGGAGGCCGCACGATGACAGAGTCGATCAAGCTTGGCATTTCCGGAGCGTCAGTACCACAGGGGACCCATCTGTGCGGCTTCGTCCGGGGAAGGGAGTAACGCGACGACATCGTGTTCCCCGCGTGTCAGGCAGCCCGTTGTACGGGTTTCTTCACAGCGTCCGCCACAGTGTCGGCGAAAGTGAAACGCTCCCGCAGCCCGACGGCGTCCAGTGCCCAGTTGACGGTCTGGGAGTTGCACACCAACCGCAGGTCGCGGTCCTCTCGAGTGGCGAACTCGTTGGCCGCGACCAGTCCAGACAGCCCGGCGGCCCCCAGGAACCGCACGTTGTCGAGGTCCACGACCACGAGCTGCGCGACGACCAGCTGTTCGGTCAGGAAAGCGGCCAGCTCCGGCGCCGTCGGCGCGTCGATCTCGCCCGCGACCGTGACCACCCGGACGTCGGGACCGTGCTGGACCACGTCCAGATCCAGGACGTCGGACGACAACGGTCCTGCCCTGTTCAGTGTGCAGGGTAAAAGCGCCATCTCCAGCTCCCTTCTCCTGCTTCGGTGGTGCCCGGGGAGACGCCGCTCGTGACGGCCCAGCGCCAGCCCCGGAAACCACATGACCGTAGGTCGCTGTCAGTTACCCCTTCTCACTCAGGAGCAAACCCGGTTCTCGCCGGCACCGACTGATCCACCAAAGCTCCTTTTCAGGTCGACCCGTGTCCTGCGACACGCCGTAGCTAAGGCGACGTAATTAAATAAATAATCCGATCGAGTGAATCTGTTGACGCGTCGCATGTCGTTTCAGTCGGCATACCGGGTTGCGTGAAAAAATCGACGTATGGCGACCAAGGGTGATGAGGAATTCCAGGCGATGGAAGCACGTTTGGCGGATCTGTTGCCCCGCTTGAATGAACGCGATCGCCGTCTGGCGCTGGCGACCGAGGCGAAATCGTGGGGGCGTGGTGGAATCACTGCTGTGCATCACGCCACCGGTGCGTCGCGGACGACTATCCGGCGTGGTATGGCCGAGCTCGCCGGTAATGCTGCGGGGTGGTCCTCTGGTCGGGTCCGGGCGCCGGGAGGTGGTCGCAAAAAAGCCGAAGTCGCCGATCCGGACCTGGTGGAGGTACTGGATGGTTTGATCGAGCCGGATACGCGGGGTGATCCCGAATCGCCGTTGCGGTGGACCACAAAATCGACGCGTCACCTCGCTGCGGAGCTGGGCGGGATGGGTCACTACGTCAGCCACGACGTCGTCGCGAAAATTCTTCATTCTCTTCACTACAGCTTGCAGGGCACTCGCAAGAAGCTGGAGGGAAGCCAGCACCCGGACCGGGACGATCAGTTCCGGTACATCAACAAGCTAGCCAAGGAGTTCCTCGCCGCCGGCGAGCCTGTGATCAGCGTCGATACCAAGAAAAAAGAACTTGTCGGCCAGTTCGCCCAGGCCGGCAAAGAATGGCATCCACAGGGCGAGCCGGTCGACGTGTCCACCTATGACTTCCCCGGTGAAGCTGACGGTAAAGCAATCCCCTACGGAGTCTACGATGTGACCGACAACAGCGCCTGGGTCTCTGTGGGCGTCGACCACGACACCTCGGTATTCGCTGTCGGTACCATCCAGAAATGGTGGGAAACTATGGGTAAGGAGAAATATCCAGACGCCCATCGGATCTTCATCACCGCCGACGGTGGCGGATCCAATGGGCACCGCCCTTGGCTTTGGAAATACGAACTCGCACGACTCGCCGCCGCGACCGGGCTGGAAATCATCGTGTCCCATTACCCGCCCGGCACCAGCAAATGGAACAAGATCGAGCACCGGCTCTTCTCCAGGATTACCCAGAACTGGCGCGGGCGGCCACTCGAGACATATCAAACGATCGTTAATCTCATCGCCAGCACCACAACCACCACAGGATTGACTGTCCGTTGCGAACTCGACCCTAACCTCTACCCCACGAAAATCAAACTCACAGACCAGCAGAAGGAGTCAATACCCCTCACCCGGCACCCCTTTCACGGTGACTGGAATTACACCATCACCTCATCAATCGAATAGTTTATTTCATTACGACTCCTAAGGGCCGATCACCATGCTGAGTGAGCGGAACTGCAAAGGGGTGCGGGCCTGCGCACCGAGGAGATCGTGATTACCCGGGCGCGGCTGCCTCGACGAGCGGGTCTGAAACCTCACCAGAAAGGGTGTCATGAAAAGGACCGGGGTGTTGCCATGATCGGTCGCCGAACAGCACGCCGGTGAGGACGACTCGGGGCGGCGACCTGAGCCAGACTGTCACCCGCGGACGCTGCCAGGCCGCCGCCTGGAGACCTGCGTCCGATGTGCACAGCCGGCGCACAGCCGGCACCTAAGTGGCGCACAGCCAGCCGGTCGATCGTGGCAGCATGACCCTGGTGGACGCCGAGCTGCGCCGCGCCGACGGCGGCCCTGTGCGGGTGCTCGTCGTCGAGGACGAGGTGTCGCTGGCCGAGTTGCTGACGATGGCGCTGCGTTATGAGGGCTGGGACGTGTGCAGCGCCAGCGACGGGCTCTCGGCGGTGCGCACGGCGCGCGAGTTCGGGCCGGACCTGGCGGTTCTCGACGTCATGCTGCCCGACATCGACGGGTTGGAGGTGCTGCGCCGGCTGCGCGCGGACACCCCCAAGCTGCCGGTGCTGTTCCTCACCGCCAAGGACGCGGTCGAGGACCGGATCGCCGGGCTCACCGTGGGTGGCGACGACTACGTGACCAAGCCGTTCAGCCTGGAGGAGGTGGTGGCTCGACTGAGGGCGTTGCTGCGCCGCTCGGGGATGACCGTGGCCTCCACCCCGGCGCTGGTGGTCGGCGACCTGTCCCTCGACGAGGACAGCCGCGAGATCCGCCGCGACGGCGATGTCGTCGAGCTCACCGCGACCGAGTTCGAGCTGCTGCGTTACCTCATGCGCAACCCCCGCCGGGTGTTGTCCAAGGCCCAGATCCTCGACCAGGTGTGGCGCTACGACTTCGGCGGCAATTCCAACGTGGTCGAGCTCTACATCTCCTACCTGCGCAAGAAGATCGACGCCGGCCGATCACCGATGATCCACACCATGCGGGGTGTCGGTTACGTGCTCAAACCCGCGGCGGACTGAGGTCGATGCACTCGCTGCGGGCCCGCCTGGTGGCCACGCTGCTGGCGCTGCTCGCGCTGGCCGGCGTCGTGGTCGGGGTGACCACTACGGTCGCACTGCACGCCTTCCTGCTCCACCGGCTCGATACTCAGCTCGCCGGCTCGCGAGACCGTTTCGCCGGGGCGCTCGCCGGGCCGCCACCTGGTTTCCGACCACCGGCTGGTGGCAGGCGTGGCGAGTTCCTCGGTACCCCCGGCCAGTCGGTGGACACGCTCGGCGCGCGGATCGTCGGCGGCCGGGTGGTACAGGGCGGGATTCTCGACCGCAGGGGCGCGCCGCAACAGCTCTCCGGCTCCGACGAGGCGGCGTTGGCCGCGCTGCCCGTCGACGGGGAGCCACACAGTCTGCGTCTCGGCCTCGACGACTACCGGGTTGTCGCAGTGCAAGCCCTCGACGGCGACGTGCTCGTCACCGGCCTGCCGCTGGCTGGGCTGGATGCGACGGTCACCCGGCTGGTCACCATCGAGGTGATCGTCATCGGATCCGCGCTGGTGCTCACCGGGTTGGCCGGCGCGGCGATCGTGCGCCTGACGTTGCGCCCGCTGACCCGGGTGGCGGGAACCGCCGGCCGGGTGGCCGAGCTGCGGCTGGACCGCGGTGAGGTGGCCCTGGCCGAGCGAGTCCCGGAGGCCGACACCGACCCGCGGACCGAGGTCGGTCAAGTCGGACTCGCACTCAACCGGATGCTCGGCCACGTCGGCGCGGCGCTGGAGGCGCGCCAGGCCAGCGAGACCCGGCTACGGCGCTTCGTCGCCGACGCCAGCCACGAACTGCGCACCCCGCTCGCGGCGATCCGCGGCTATGCCGAACTCACCCGGCGCAGCGCCGAGCCGGTCCCGCCCGACATCGCGCACCTGCTCGCGCGGGTGGAGTCGCAGGCCGAGCGGATGACCACCCTGGTCGAGGACCTGATGCTGCTCGCCCGGCTCGACGCCGGCCGGTCGCTGGGCCGCGAGCCCGTCGACCTGTCCCGGCTCGTCATCGACGCGATGAGCGACGCGCACGCCGTGAGCCCTGATCACCGCTGGCAGCTCACGGCCCCGGAGCAGGAGGTGACGGTCAGCGGCGACGCGGCCGGCCTGGCGCAGGTGTTGGCCAACCTGCTGGCCAACACGCGCATCCACACCCCGCCGGGCACCACCGTCTCGGTCAGCGTGATCCCGGCCGACGGGCAGGTCACGGTGTCCGTCGTGGATGACGGCCCCGGCGTGCCGCCGGATCTGCTTCCGTACGTGTTCGAGCGCTTCGCCCGCGGCGATTCCTCCCGCTCCCGGGCTGCCGGCAGCACCGGGCTCGGGCTGTCCATCGTGGACGCCGTAGTCGCTGCACACGGCGGTTCGGTGGACGTCACCAGCGTCCCCGGGCACACCGCGTTCACCGTCCGGCTGCCCGTTCACAGCTGAGCCACAGCTCCGGCACAAGGCAGGGACAGCTGCCGTCGGCATCGTCGCCGGTATGACGACCACGCTGCCCGCAGCACCGCCCGCCCCGGCGCCCGCCATCTCCACCGTCGGCCCGCGGTGGGGCGGGCCAGCCCTGCTCGCGCTGCTCACCGGCACCGCCCTGCTCTACCTCGTCGACCTCGGCGCTTCGGGTTGGGCCAACACGTTCTACTCCGCGGCCGCCCAGGCCGGTGCGACGAGCTGGAAGGCGTTCTTCTTCGGTTCCTCCGACGCCGCCAACTCGATCATGGTGGACAAGCCGCCTGCGGCGCTCTGGGTGATGGCGCTCTCGGCGCGGATCTTCGGGGTCAACCCGTGGAGCATCCTCGTGCCGCAGGCGCTGGAGGGCGTGGCCGCGGTGGGTGTGCTCTACGCGGCGGTGCGCCGCTGGCACGGCCCGGGCGCCGGGCTGCTGGCCGGCGCGACGCTGGCGCTCACCCCGGTCGCGGCGCTGATGTTCCGGTTCAACAACCCCGACGCGCTGCTCGTGCTGCTGCTCACCCTCAGTGCCTACGCCCTGGTACGGGCACTGGAGGCCGCCCGCACCAGGTGGCTGCTGGCGGTCGCGGCGTTCGCGGGGTTCGCCTTCCTCACCAAGAGCCTGCAGGCCTTCCTCGTCGTGCCGGCCTTCGCGCTGGTGTATGCCGTCACGGCGCCGACCGGGCTGCGCCGCCGGGCTGCGCAGCTCCTCGCAGCCGGGGTGGCCCTGGTCGTCACCGCAGGCTGGTGGGTGGCCATCGTAGAGCTGATCCCCGCCGCGGACCGGCCCTACGTCGGTGGTTCACAGACCAACAGTGCGCTGGAGCTGATCTTCGGCTACAACGGCTTCGGCCGGTTGACCGGGAACGAGACCGGCAGGGTCGGCGGTCCGCTAGGCGCCGGTGGCCCGGGTGGCGGCGGCTTCGGTGGCGGCCGCTTCGGTGGCGGCGGCTTCGGTGGCGGCGGCTTCGGTGGCGGCGGCATCACCCAACTGGTCAACCCCGCCTGGGGCGGCCAGATCGCGTGGCTGCTGCCTGCGGCGCTGCTGCTGTTCATGGCCCTGATCTGGTTGAGCCGGCGCGCGCCGCGCAGCGACCGGCTGCGCGCTTCGGCGCTGCTGTGGGGCGGCTGGTTGCTCGTCACCGCCGCGGTGCTGAGTTTGGGGCAGGGCATCATCCACCCCTACTACACCGTCGCGCTGGCCCCGCCCATCGGCGCGCTGGTCGGCGTCGGGGCCATCGAGCTGTGGCAGCGCCGGGCCACGACGGCGGCCCGCGCGCTGCTGGCCGGCACGCTGGCGGTCACCGGGGTGTGGGCCTGGGTCCTGCTGGCCCGCACCCCGGACTTCGCGCCGTGGCTGAGGGTCACCGTGCTGGTCGTCGGCCTCGGCGCTGCGGGCGCGCTGTTCGCCGGGAATCGGCTGCCACGATCCCGGCTGGGTCGCCGCTTCGGGGTGGCCGTCGCCGGAGCAGCGCTGCTGGCCGGGCTTGCCGGACCAGCCGCCTACGCGCTGGACACGGCAGCCAGCCCGCACGGCGGCGCGATCCCGTCCGCGGGACCCAGCGCAGGCTTCGGTCACGGCGGCTCCCGCGGCGGCCCGGGCCTCGGCCGCAACCCAGGTGGCTTCGGCCGAAGCCCGGGCGGCTCCCGCGGCTTCACACCGTTGCGTGGTGGCCCCCGGCAGGACGGCTTCGGCGCCTTTCCCGGCGGCCCGCCTCCCGCCGGCCGATCGGGAGCCCGCGGCGGTCAGCGGGGCGGCATCGGCGGATTACTCGACGGCAGCACCCCGGGTACTCAGCTCGTCGCGCTGCTGCAGGCCGACGCCGCCCACTACACCTGGGTAGCCGCGGCCATCGGCTCCAATACCGCGGCCGGATACCAGCTCGCCACCGGCGACCCGGTCATGCCGGTGGGCGGGTTCAACGGCACCGACCCGTCGCCCACCCTGGAACAGTTCCAGCACTACGTCACCCAAGCAAAGATCCATTATTTGATCGGCGGCGGCGGGTTCGGCCGGCAGGACGGTGGAGCCGACACGAGCCGCCAGATCTCGGCCTGGGTGGCGCAGCACTTCACCGCCCGCACGATCGACGGCGTCACCATCTACGACCTGACGGCGGCGACGTCGTGAGCCTGCGCGGTTGCCCTATCCGATGTCGGTGGCGAACCCGACGACGGCCTGGTCGATGCGGCGCAGCAGCCGGGCGACGCCGAGCAAGGCGGCGCGGCGGCGCGGGTCCGGGGTTCGCGCCGCGGCGGCCTCTGCGGCGTCGATGACGTCCTCGGCGGACTGGAACTCGCCGGCCTCGCGGCGCAGCAGCACCTGGCGCAGCGCGTCGAGGTTAGCCCGCACGCGGTCGGCGGCGGGGTCCAGCGACGGCGCCCAGCCTGGCTCGCGGACGCCGTCGGAGAGCCGGGCCAGGCTGCGGGCGTAGTGGTCGACGCCGGTCAACACCCGCAGCGCCCGCTGGTAGCTCGATCGACCGCGCCGCTGCGGCAGCGGATTGTCCAGCGGTTTCGCCCGCTGTCGCAGCGTGTCCAGCGCGCCGTCCATCTCCCAGGCCAGCTCCACCGGCGGGGCGTCCGGCTCCCGGCCAAGGATCCGGTCGACGGCCGCGGCCAGCACCGCGTCAGCGGCGTCGACCATCTCGTCGAGCGCCTCACCGAACGCTTCCCGGGTCCGTTTCGGCAGCACCAGGTACCCGGCGAGCATACCCATCGCCGCGCCGATGGCGGTCTCCTCGATCCGCACGACCAGCGTCTCGACGCTGAACTGGCCGATCAGCCCGTACAGCAGGGCCAGCACCGCAGTGATCCAGAACGCCATCAGCGCCTGCGACTGGACCAGGTACAGGGCGAGGAACACACAGCCGAACAGCAGCAGCAGGGTCAGCAGCGGGTGGCCGTTGACGAGGACCGCCAGACCCATCCCGGCGATCACACCACCGATCGTCCCGACGACACGCTGCGAGCCGCGGTGCAGCACGTCGCCGCGGCTACTGGTGCCGGCGAACACGACGAACGCGGCGATCACCGCCCAGTACCAGCGCGACGGTGAAACGAGCTCGCCCACGACGATGGCCAGGCTGGTCGCGACTCCGACCTGGACGGCTTGCCGGGTGCTCAGCCGCAGGCCCTCCGACCCGGCGGCGTCGGCCCCGGTGTCAGCCTCGCCAGCCCGGTCGGGTTCCCGGTCGCCGGCCCGGTCGGGTTCCCGGTCGCCGGCCCGGTCGGGTTCCCGGTCGTCGGCCGCGCTCAGACCGCCTGGCGGGTCATCGGGATCAGGCCCACCGCCGGTCCGAGCCTGCGGAGCGCTGTCGCACAGGATCGGCTCGTCCGAGCGCTGCGCTGTGTCCATCGCGACGGCCAGCCGGGCCACCGCGAAGGCCACCCGCTGAGTGCGGTCGCCGAGGCCCCCGGTCTCGGCGACCAGCGCGCCGACGCTGCGCTTCGCCCCGTCCAGCAGCGTGGTCACCGTTCCCGGTGGAGTGCCGGTGGCCGAGGCCGCCCCGAGGGCGTGCAGTCCGGCCAGCAGCGCGCGCCGGCTGCCGTCGTCCATCGGGGTATCGCCCTGGACCAGCCGCCGGGTGGCGACGGCGAGCCGCTCGGCGGCCAGCTCAGCGTCGAGGATGCGCAACGCGATGTCGGCCCCGTCCCCTTCGTCTGCGTCGGCTCGGTGGTCGAGGTCGCGCTGCTCCACGCGGTCAGCCACGAGCAGCGCAGTTTCGTTGAGCCGGGTGCGGCGGCGCCGAACGTTGCGCAGCTTGCCCTCGACAGCCTCCGGCGGGGCCGCCAGCAGATCCGCGACCGCCTCGACAAGCGCATGCAGATGGGCGCGGAACGCCCGGACCAGCCGCTCGAGCGTCCGTTCGGGCCGTTCGGCGAACACCCATCCGCGCAGCAGCAGCGTCGAGCCGATACCGATCGCGGCGGCGACCAGCAACCACGGCAGCTGGTCCACGGTGGCCTGCAGGAACTGGGTGAAGAAGAACGGCATGAACGCCGCCATGCCGAGCGCGAAGCCGCGCGGGCCGAAGCGCCGGATGTAGACCGCGATCACCATGACGACGACGAACGCGACGTCGGCGACGACCCGATAGGGCGCCAGTAGTGTGCCGGTGGCGATCAAGGCTATAGCCGGGGCGAGCATGAGCAGCGTCGTCACCCGCCGCCGTCCGAGGTCGGGTTCGTTCACCGCCAAGTTGCTGATCATTGCCAGCACCGCGGCGAACAACACCACGGTCACCGGCTGCCCGGTCAGCGCCTGCACCCCGAACATGACCCCGGCCGCGAGCATCATCGACGCCGTGGCGATCGCGGCGAGCCGCAACCGGTCCAGGCCCGGATCGAGCCCCGTCAGCGAGGTGCGGAGCTTCACCAGCCTCGCCTGCCACCGCGTCACGGTTTCGCACGCGCGTCGTGGCCGCACGATTCCAAGCTCCCGAGACATGTTCGGCTGTTCTGAGGCACCTTTATGATGACGGTATACGCTGTGGGTCGGTCTGGGCGTTTCCTGGGTTTGGTTGACCAGTGATCCTGATGGGTTCTTCAATGAGATGCGGCTCGGGTTCAGGGTTATGCGGTACGAACCAGGGAGCATGCGCAGGCGCGTCCGGGCACAGTGTCCACTTCCGGCCGACCCGGTCGACGCCTATCGGGTACACCGTCAGGGCACCGTCGGCCTCGATGTGCAGACGGAGAAAATGCTTGAGGTCCTGGTGGTGCTGGGCTCCGTACCCCTCGGTTTGGTGAAGACCAAAGCAGTTGGTGACCCAAAGGTAGCCCGACAACCCCACCATTCCCCCGATGCCACCCACCAGGGCGACGAAGCCGAGGAATGCGACCAAGGACGACACGCCCCGGAACCCGAGGGCAGACGAGAGCCAGGACGCGGCGATCAGGAACCCGGCCGCGCCCACGACTTGCAGCGTCGAATGGACCGCCCCCAGCAGGAATCGACCGACGCCTCGGGCATCGTGGGCGAAGCGCACCGCCCCGGCTAAGGACACGGCCATAAGGGGGATGAGAAGGAAGGACGTCGGGCTCTCCCACACAGCGTGACGTAACTCACCGAGGCCGAGCGAGACGTGGCGGTCTCCTAGATGCAGCCCCAGCATGAACGCCAACAACACGTGGATCGCACCGAACACTCCGGCAAGGGGGAGATTGTAGGGAGCAAGCAGCCAGATCCGCTTTCTCAGCCGTTTCGATACCTCCGGTGACGGATAGGTGCCGGCTCTGCGGTAGGTGATGGTTTCTTCTGCTCCGGGGAGGTTCATGTGCTCGGGGAGATTGTGGGTGGGATGGAGGAAGGCGCCACCGCCGCCCGAGGTGATGTGCTGGCGAAATCCATTCTCCTGCTGGTAGCGGGCGTAGTAGTGCTTTCCACTTTTGAGGTACAGCAACAGTTGGGCACCGCTCGGCGCGATGATCTCGCGCTCGACGTACGCCACATCCCGGTCGGAATGGACCTCGGTCGGCTTCCGGCCGCTCTCGACCTCCTTGGCCGTGCACAGGATGATGCGGTCCCCAGCCTGCACCTGGTCGAGGGCGACCTCAGCGAAGTACTGCAGTTGGGCTTCGTCGATGTAGGCCCCGAACTGGATGTCGATACCCCACAGCCACCAGCCGTTCGGGAGCTTGAGCGCGAAGTAACTCCGACGCTGGCGCGTTCTCCATCCGCCGATCCAGCGGTTGCGGCAGAAGATGCTGGTGAAGTTGACCAGCCCGTCGTACCAATCATGGCTTCCCGGAACGGCGAAGAGCTCCGGAGCTGCTCCGGTGGCACACGGCAGCGCCGCCCGGTACGGCCCGAGCATGCGATTCTCGTACTCCGGGGCATTGGGCACCGGGTACACCTGGTCGCCCCCCAGGACCAGGATCCGGCCCCGCTCGGTGGAGTGCGTCTCGCCGTCCCAGTCGAGCTTGAGCTCTTCGGTGGCCAGGAGCCTGGCCACGGTGTACGTCGAGTTCCACCCGTCGCCGAGGTCGGCCACGTAGTCCAGCCACAGATCGGCGTCCCCCGAGCGGTCCGGGACCTCGGCCGGCTCCAGCGCCTGCAACACCCGACTGTCGGCGTAGGAGCTGAAGATTCCGGAGAGCAGAACCCGCACGGCGGTGTCCACGAGTTGGTGGGGATCGAGCCAGCGCACCATGGGCCTGCGCACGAACCCGAGCTCGGACGCAGAGGATGGGCGGGGAGGGCACGGCGGAGAGGTGTCAGCGGAACCCGCAGGTATCTCGGCCATGCTCGATATCCTTGCAGCGAGCGTGTGTCGATCTCGCTATGCCCCACGGGTGACCACCACTCTGACAGAGATGGACAGCGCCTGAGCCAGGATCGCGGGCAGGCACCGCCGGAAACTGCGTGACGAACTGAGCGACTGACTGCGCGTCCACCGGCACGTCGACCGTCTGAGGTCAATTTGGTCAGGCTCCACCACAGACCCAGACCACGGTCCCCCCGGCGCGGCCCGAAGCAGACCCGGGATGGTTCAGACTGACCTGACCCTTCGCCAACGCCAGTGTCGATGCTGTTGCTTGATGGCTTGATGGTTCTCAAGCCATCAAGCAACGTCTGCCCGACAAAAGGAGAACCCTGCACGATGAGAGAGAGGTGGGACGGTTGGTGGCTCGTCATCACCATGTTGCTGGCGGTGGCGCTCTTCGGCACGGTCACCGCCCTGTCGCTGTCACTTGATCGGGCAACCTCGGTATCGGAGTCCATTCGGACGGGTGGACTGGCGTCGGCGGCGGTCGTCGCCCTGTACGCCCTGTGGCTCAACGACCGCCGGCGCAAGGTGGAGGAGTCTCGTCACGACCTGGAGCGGCGTAGTGACGAGCAGGATCGGGAGCGGGTGGCCGACGAGCGCTTCGCCCGTGCGGTCGAGCTTCTGGGGCACGACGCCGACCAGGTCCGGGTCGGTGCGGTGCATGCGTTAGCTGGTCTGGCGCGGAGCCGGCCGTCCTACCTCCAGACGGTGCTCGACGTGATCTGCTCATACCTGCGCCGCCCTTTCGACCACCCGGACTACGTGCAGAACCGGACCGGCGCACGTCCCCGATGGGAACCGGTAGACGAACGGGACGCCGACCGGGAGAGGCAGGTCCGGCTGGCGGCGCAGCGGGTGATCAGTGAACTGCTGCTCCACCGCCGCCAGGAGGACGGCAAACTCCCCGATCTCGATCTGACCGGTGCGCTGCTGGACTACATCGACCTGTCCGGCACGGCGATCGGCCGGCTCGTGCTGCGTGACGCTCAACTGCACGGCACCACCCGGTTGAACACGACTGAGATCACCGGCGAGGCGTGGCTCACTCGTGCCGTATCGTACGGCCGGCTGGAGTGTGACAACGTGGAGTTTCACGGCCGGAGCAACTTCCCGCACCTGATTGCGCACGACCGGGTCTCGTTCGAGGGAGCCCGTTTCCAGCACGGCGCCGTCTTCTTGTCCTCGGAGTTCTACGGGTCGGTGACCCTGGCAGGCAGCATCTTCGACAAGTCCGTCGACCTGCGGCACACCGTGTTCCGCGGTGACCTCGATCTCCGATGCCGGCTGCCCAGCCCGGTTCGTCCCGGTACCGGCGGGATGACGGTGGACCCTGGCCGCGAGGTTCACCTGCCCGACGGTTGGACGGTGCGCAGCGACGGGAGGATCAGTCCACCCGGCGGCTCTGCGACCCAACCATGATGGGCCGAACCAACCCGGCGGGTCGGCACCAGCACCCCCGGTCAACCTATCCCGCGAAATAGATACGCTCCCGCCGACTGGTCGACCATAGTCATCCCACAGATGTAGCGGACTCCCCGGTCTACCTCACCTGATACAGCGGGTTTGCGTGATCTGCGGCACGCGGGGGATGACTTGTAGGGATGATGACCGTTCCCTAGGATATCGGGAATACTGAACCAGCAAGGGAATCCCCCTCGGGAAAAATGTAGGTAGCAAGTCACCATTGCGAGAGGAGGATGTGGACAATGGGGACAATGGGACGATTTTGGGATAGTCGGGTACAGCAGTGCCTTGCCACGCGATTCGACATCAAACCCAAGCTCGCGCTGGTCGGCCGGCACGACGCCGGTCGTGACAACGAGATGTCCCCGATCGTCGCATCCTCCCAGCTTGCCCGCAAGGACAAGTAGCTTATTACGCCTTTCCGGCGGGGCCTGGGATTCGATGGGCGCCGGATCCTCGTCGCCACGCCCCACGCTCCTGCCGGTCGACTGAGCTTTCGCTCGGGACCGTCGCCGCCGGATGAATGCCGATCGTGGCCGAACTGCCCAGCCCGACTCGACCGGACCGCACCCAATACTCACGCAACCCACGTACCCCGATGGCGGTGGACAAACGGTGATCGTGCAACTGGCCGGGCTACCAGGCACCGGCAAGAGCTCGCTGGCGGCCGAACTCGTCCACCGGCTGGACGGCAGCGCGCTGCTGCTGGACAAAGACCGCGTCCGGCATGCGCTGTTTGGCCTCCAACACACCCTCTACACCCGCGAGCAGGACGATTTCTGCGTGATCACCATGTTCCGGACCGCCGCCTGGTACCTGCGCCACGCCCCCGGCACCCTCGTCATCCTCGACGGTCGCACCTGTTCCCGCGCCTACCAGGTTGCCCAGGTACGCCGGTTCGCTGCCCGCGCCCGGCAACCGTTGCGGCTCATCGAGTGCGTCTGCGCCGCCACCATCGTCGAACAACGGCTACGCGAGGACACCGCACGCGGCGCGCACCCGGCGACCGATCGCGACGTCGATCTGTACCGACGGCTGCAGGCCGGCGCCGATCCCATCCCCGAGCCGAAACTACGTCTCGACACCACCCACCCCCTGTCCGAGTGCGCCAACCGGGCGCTGGCCTACCTGCACCATTCCCTCCACACCGACCCGGTCCCTGCCACGGCCAGTCCGCAGAGCAGGCAGGCCACCACGTGAGCCAGGACCCTCAGGTCGCCGATGTCGTACCCAGGAGTACAGGTACCGGTCTTCGCTGGGTCCGATTCATCGTGACGAAAAAGGATGCGTCGGGTAGCAGCACCGGCACCAGCGGTCGTGCGGCCCCATGATCCGGCCCTCGGCAGGCCCCGGGGTTGTCGTTCCGGCTTCGAGTGTCACCGGGCTCGGCAGACCGGTAGCCGGGAGTTGTCCGTTTTGCCGACTACCGGTGATCTTACAAAATAGTGGCTCTGAGCAGCGGTGATCCTGCAATCGGGATCTTCATCGCCGCAGGTCGCGGAAACGGCCGATCCGCACCGATCAGCTGCACGGTGGCGCCGGTGTCCACGGTGCCCAGTGTCCACCGTCAGGGCGCGCTAGCCTTGCGTCACCTCTTCGCCGAGGTTGCGCCTCGGGGTAGCTTCCCGGGGCATCGGTGGGGGGTTCCGGCGTGGAGAGGGCCGTTCTGGTGGACGCTGGGGACGCGCGCACGATCGGCTGGGCGCTGTGGCGGGTCCGCGACGCTCGGGGCAAGTCGCTGCGGGTGGTCGCCGGGCTGGCCGGGATGAGCAAGGACACTCTGAAGCGGATCGAGCGTGGTGAGCGTTCTCCGACCCTCGCCGAGATCCGGGTGCTGGCCGACGCGCTCCAGATCTCGGTGTCGGAGCTGACCAGGCTGCCCGTACCCGCACCCGCTAACGGGCATACCGACAGCACCATAGCGGCGGTTGATCTTGCGTTGATGGTGGTCAGCCACGACCTGCCTGATGGGCAGGTCCGCCCCGTGGAGGAGCTGCGGGCAAGGGTGACGGCGATGGTCGATGCGCTGTGCCGGTGCGAGCAGGAACGGGAGGTGGGCGTTGCTTTGCCCGGTCTGATCCGGGACTTGCATGCCAGCGTCGCCGCTGGCCGGGACGTGGCCGAACTGCTCGGGCTGTCGGTGTGGCTGCACACCCAGGTCACCGTGCCGTGGTTGAGCGTCTCGGGTGCCTCGGTGGACCTGCGCTGGCAGGCCGTCATGCTGGCCTGGCAAGACGCCCACGAGCATGGTGCTGCGGTCCCGAGGGGTCTGGTTGCTGCCGCCGGCGCGAGGGTGGCGCTCGCTAAAGGGGCGTTCGGCATCGCGCAGGCCAGGCTGGACGCGGTGACCGTGCCGACGAACACCCCGGAGTCGATGCAGCTCGCGGGCTTTCTCGCACTGCGCCGGTCAGACGTCGCCGCGGCCGATCGGCGCATCGGTGACGTGGACGCTCCACTCGACTACGCCGCAGAGCTGGCGGCGCGCACCGGGGAGGGCAACGCCTACGGGCTGGGTTTCGGACCCATCAACATTGACCTGTACCGCATGTCCGGATTGCTGAAGGTCGGGGACCACGAGCGGGTTGTGAGTATCGCTGAGGGCATGAACCCCCAAGCGCATGTCAACCGTTCGCCTCGGGTCGCCTACTGGGCCGACTATGGCCAGGCGCTGACCCGGCTGCGTGGACGCCACGACGACGCGGTGATGGCGCTGCGCCGCGCTGAGCTGATCTCTCCCCACCACATCCAGCGCAATCCGATCGTCCGCGACGTGCTCGCCGTGCTGCTGCGGCACTCGCGCCGGGGCTCCCCGGCGGATCAGGAGCTCCGGGGCATGGCCCGCCGGGCCGGTCTGCTCGGGTAGCCCCGTCGGGGGAGGTCTCTCCTGAGAGACACAGCCAGATCGTCGCCCGCTACCGCGGTCACCCAGCGCGGGCCGTTCCCCGGAGACCGTCTCTCCCGAGCGACACCCGCCTCTGTCGATCGCTCACAGTCGTCACTCGTGATCGACGTACCCGAGACGTTGCACTCGCAGCGCGAGCGCGGTCGGGTGCACGCGCCGGGCCACCGCACCGACGACCGCAGTGATTGCACGCTGCTGGTCCACGAGGCAGACGGTTCGTGGGCGATCCACGGCCTGGGCGCACCCGGGGTGCGGCTGACCCGCGACGTGATGGTCACCCTGACCGAGGCGATCCTGGGGCGTGCCCAGTGAGCTGGTCCGTGCCCCATCACCGGGCAGAGGGCAAGCACCGGCGCGGTGCCACGCGCGGCGAGCTTGACCGCGCCGCAACGCTCACGGTGCCCGGCGTGCACGCGGGGTGTCCGGTGACCGACGACGCCGACAAGTCCCACCGCTTCGCCCTCACCGGACACGACCCCGAAGGCCGCAACCGCACGATCTTCTTATGGCGCGACGTGGAGTGCGCCACGAGGCGCTGCTGTTGTCGGATGGAGGTGAGAGACCGTCCATTTCTTCGTCGTCGTAGCAGTGGGGTGAAGCTGGAGGCAGCCTGATCCGGGGGTCGCCGGGGAGGGTGGGAGCAGCCTCGACGAAGTCGCGTCGGTTCAGGACTGCCGGATGGGCCGGGCGTGGTGAGCGAGACGGGAAGGTATACGAATAGGAACCGGTGTTGTTACGCCTCTTAACTCGCCGCCAGCTCGAAACCCGGTGGATCTGGGCTGGATTGCGGTGCGTACCCATCTGTGATTTGGGTTTGTTATGGGTGGGGAACTTCTGGTTGGGTCTTCGACGTCTGGGCCAGAAGGCCGTGGTGAAAGTCTACGGCGTAGCCATGGTGATGCCGCAGGGGTAGAGCCGGGTGCCTCACCCGTTGACCGGACAGCAGTGAACGTGGGAACCGCCCGTGGCCGTTCCTGATTCGGCCCTCAACCGGAGGGAGAGGAGTGGGGATAGGTGCGACGCCGACTGATAGGCGCGGGTGGGGCGGAGCCGTCGTAGTACTCCGAGCGTGGGAGAGCCACGTACATGGGGAAGGACGGCAGCGTGTCAGTCAAGGAAGGAACGCAATGTCCGAAGACGCGCCGGTGAACACCGGCGCCGTGGAGTGGCCGAGTCCTGATTTGGCGTATTTCGCGGTACGGAGGATGCAGACCAAGTTGCACCGTTGGGCGGGAGAGGATTCCTCCCGTCGGTTCGGTGATCTGTTCAACCTCGCTGCGCCACGAAAGCGCCCTGTTGTATCCCCGGTTAAGCCGGGAGGAACTCGGAGGGAGGTTCCTGGGTCCGATGGCTTACCTGAATCCGAAAGGTGCAGGGAACAATAGCATGCCAGAAAACTAACGGCTCGTGTCCAGGCGTGCGGAACGAGGCGTTGCGGGACCCGTGCGATACGGCGAAAGCTTGATTGCCTGAGATCCTCAATCTCCAGAAGGTGCAAATCACGCCCGTCGGAAATTACGCCTGAAACCGGTGCCGCAACCTGTGTCGGCATCACGAGGTGGCCGACACAACCTCCGGGATGTGGAGCGATGCCCAGTCGAGGGCATTCAAGGAGATGAATGGGACGCCTAAGTCGCGCTATTACGTATGACAGGGACGAACGTGGGATCACCTAACGGACGCGAGTCCTAAGGTGACAGAGTGCCCGTAGTAGTCGGTGCGCCATGAGGCGCACTGTTGTATCGCCCGCTTAGCGGGCAGAGACGAGAGGAGATGTCTCTGGATCTGATGGCTGACCGGAGTCCGAAAGGGCAATAAGGGAAAATAGCATGCCAGGAAACCGGCAGTACATGCCCAGGCGTATGGGGTGGCGTGCCGGGAGATCCGCACGATATGGCGAAAGTCGGATTGCCTGAAGCCTAGTCTCCAGAAGGCGGAATATGGCGCCTGCCGGAAAGACGCCTGAAACCGGTACCGGCCCCTGCGGCGGGTTGGCGACTAGCCCGCTGCAATCCTCTGGGGCGCAGGAGCGATGCCCTGTCAGGGCATTTAAGGAGACGGACGGGACGCCTAAGTCGTGCTAGACACGTACAGCAGTGTGAACATGGGATCGCCTAAGGGACGCGAGTCCTATGGCGACGGAGTGCCCGTAGTAGTCGGCGGGGTAACGTCCGCCCAATCTGGAGACCGGGAGAGCCGGACCACAGGGTGAAGGGGCACAGGCGATGAACGGTTAACGACCATGAGGGATGCGCAATGCAGCCAGCCGAAGTGGTATTGAGCGTTCTCCGCGAGCGCGGCAGGAAGGGCCTGCCGTGCACGCAGCTTTACAGGCAGTTGTTCAACAAGGATCTGTACCTGCTGGCCTACGGGAACATCTACTCCAACCAGGGGGCGATGACGCCGGGGGCCAGCGCGGAAACCGCTGACGGCATGTCCGAGGACAAGATCGACCAGATCATCGAGGCGATGCGGCAGGAGAGCTACCGGTTCTCCCCGGCCCGCCGCGTCTACATCCCGAAGAAGAACGGGAAACTCCGCCCTCTCGGCATGCCGTCATGGTCCGATAAGCTAGTCGGCGAAGTGGTCCGCCTGCTGCTGGAGGCGTACTACGAGCCGGAGTTCTCTGACCGCTCGCACGGGTTCCGGAAAGGCCGCGGGATGTCATACCGCACTGCGGGAGATAAACAACACCTGGACCGGCACCGCCTGGTTTATCGAAGGTGATATCTCCGACTGCTTCGGGTCTCTTGACCACGAGATCCTTCTCAGGATACTGGCGGAGAAAATCCATGACCACCGGTTCCTCCGGCTTATCCGTAACATGCTGAAAGCCGGGTACCTGGAAGACTGGGAATACCATGACACGCTCAGCGGCGTTCCGCAAGGCGGCGTGGTGTCCCCGATCCTCAGTAACATCTACCTGCACAAGCTCGACGAGTTCGTCGAGCAGGAACTGATCCCGCAGTACACGCGGGGAGCGCCGCGGGCCGCCAATCCCGCCTACCGGCAGGCTCGATGCCCTGCTCAGGAGGGCACGGCGGCGCGGGGACCGGGCAGAGGCCCGCCGCCTCGCGCTGGAAATGCGCACGCTCCCCTCAACCGACCCGATGGACCCCGGCTACCGCCGGCTGAGGTACATGAGGTACGCGGACGATCATTTACTGGGATTCACCGGGCCGAAGGCCGAAGCCGAAGCAGATCAAGGCCAGGCTGGCGGAGTTCCTCCGGGAGACCCTCGGACTGGAACTGAACGCGGACAAGACCCTGATCACGCACGCCCGCACCCAGCGGGCGCGGTTCCTCGGCTATGACATCACCGTCCAGCACTCCAGCACGAAGATCACCAGGGCCGCAGATCGGTCAACGGGAAAATCGCGCTGAGGGTGCCGCCGGACGTGGTCAGGGCCCAGTGCGCCCGCTACCGGAAGCACGGCAAACCGTGGCACCGGCCCCGGCTCCAGAACCTGGACGACTACGACATCGTCCGGGTCTACGGAGCCGAATACCGGGGCGTCGTGAACTACTACCTGCTCGCCCAGGACGCCTGGCGGCTGCGCACGCTGCGCTGGCACGCCGAGACGTCGATGCTGAAGACGCTGGCTGCGCAAGCACCAGTCCACCGTCTCCACGATGCCGCCCGCCAACGGGCGAAGGTCATCACCGGCGACGGTCCCAGGACCTGCTTCGAGGCCAGGCGGAAGCGGAAAGGCTAAGCCGGACCTGGTAGCACGTTCGGCGGGATCATCCGGCAGTCATGACCGGCGGGCGGTCATCACCGACCGGCCGGGTCCCGGGAGTCCGCACGATACGGGAATGTCGGATTCCTGAATGCGAGTCTCCACAAGGTGCAACTTGACGCCCGCCGGAAAGACCTCGGGAAACCGGGGCCGGCCCCTGCGGCGCGATACCAGATGGCGTGCCGCAATCCTCTCGGGGCGCAGGAGCCACGCCCGGTCAGGGCATTAAGGAGGCGGACGGGATACCTGGAAGTCGTGCACGTATAGCAGTGTGAACAGGGGTTCGCCGAAGGGACGCGGGCCTTGGCGCGGAGTGCCCACACGTAGTCGGCGGGGTAACGCCCTGCCAATCTGGAGACCGGGAAAGCCGGACCACAGGGCGAAGGGGCACAGGCGATGAACGTAAAGGAACCATGAGGTATGCGGAATGCAGACAGCCGAAACGGTACTTGGTGTTCTCCGCGAGCGCGGCAGGAAGGGCCTGCCGTGCGAGCAGCTCTACCGGCAGATGTTCAACAGGGACCTGTACTTTCTGGCCTACGGGAACATCTACTCCAACAAGGGGGCGATGACACCGGGGGCCAGCGAGGAAACCGCTGACGGCATGTCCGAGGGCAAGATCGACCAGATCATAGAGCTGATGCGGCAGGAGCAATACCGGTTCGCTCCGGCCCGCCGCGTCTACATCCCGAAAAAGAACGGGAAGCTCCGCCCGCTCGGCATGCCGACATGGTCAGACAAGCTGGTCGGCGAAGTGGTCCGCCTGCTGCTGGAAGCGTATTACGAGCCGCAGTTCTCGGGCCGTTCGCACGGATTCCGGAGAGGCCGGGGATGTCACACCGCGCTGCGGGAGATAAGCAATACCTGGACCGGTACCATGTGGTTTATCGAAGGAGACATCTCCGACTGCTTCGGGTCGCTCGACCATGAGATCCTTCTCGGGATCCTGGCGGAGAAAATCCACGATAACCGGTTCCTCAGGCTGATACGAAACATGCTCAAAGCCGGGTACCTGGAAGACTGGGAATATCGTGACACGCTCAGCGGCGTCCCGCAAGGCGGCGTGGCGTCCCCGATGCTCAGCAACATCTACCTGGACAAGCTCGACAAGTTCGTCGAGCAGGAACTGATCCCGCAGTACACACGGGGAGCCCGCCGGAGACCCAATCCCGAATACGAGAGGATAGCAGGGCGACTGAGGCGCGCGCGGCGGCGCGGCGACCGGGCACAGCCCGCGAGCTGGGCAACAGCTGCGCGCGCTTCCCCGTGACGACCCGATGGACCCCGGCTACCGGCGGCTGAAGTACATCAGGTACGCCGACGACCGTGCGCCACGAACGCGACTGGAGGTTGCGATGTAGAAGATCGTGCTGATGGTTGCGGTGCTGCACTGGAGATGGAGGTAGGCCCTCCGGGCTCGCCCTGCAGGGGGAGGTCTGCAAACCACCGCGGCTGCTTCGGTGAATGAGCCGAGGTGGTGAGCGTTGCGGAAAAGGCGCACGAGATGCGTCAGGTGTGAGCCGAGAAGGCGAACGTGAGTGAACCACTGATGACGTGTCGAAAGCGTATCGACGACATCAAAACCGGGGCCAGTTGTTGCCCCGGGATGAGCCTGGGGGATGCCTGCCTACTGGCCAGGCGGTGTCCGGCATATAGGTGGCGCGAGCTCGGCTCAGGCTCTGGCGCGGAACGTGGGAACCTGTCGCCCCGATGCGGCCGGTCGCGTGTTGGAGCCGGTCGGCGAAGGGAGAACCCCAAGCAGCGGAAACTGCGAGGGGCAGAGTACCGATGCGGGGCACAGGGGCGGACCGCCTTGTAGTAGCGATGAAGCCCTGGTAATGCGGGTGGAGCGAAGGGGGCGGGTTGTCCGGGTTCGTTCGGCGATCAACCGGAGTGGGGAGGAGTCGATGAGCGAACCAAGTCGCAGGACAAGTCGTTTGATATTTCCAAATGGGTCGTCTGGGAGGCGTATCAGAGAGTCAAGGCCAACGAGGGAGCGGCCGGCGTCGACGGCGCAGTCGATCGCGGATTTTGAGCGGGACCTGAAGGAACCTGTACAAGCTCTGGAATCGGCTGTCGTCGGGGAGTTACTTCCCGCCGCCGGTGCGGGCGGTGGAGATACCCAAGGCAGGAGGGAAGGGGGTGCGAGTGCTCGGTGTGCCCACGGTCGCGGACCGGATCGCCCAGACGGTGGCCAGGATGTATCTGGAGCCGATGGTGGAGCCGGTGTTCCACCCGGACTCCTACGGCTATCGTCCGAGGCGGTCGGCGTTGGACGCGGTCGGGGCCTGCCGGGAGCGGTGTTGGGAACAGACTGGGTGATCGATCTCGACATCCAGGCGTTCTTCGACACCGTGCCGCACGAGCCCGTGCTCGGGCGGTCGGCGAACACACCGATCAGCCGTGGGTCCTGCTGTATGTGGAGCGCTGGCTCAAGCGCCGCTCCAGCAACCCGGACGGCACGCTGGTCGCCCGGGATCGAGGAACCCCGCAAGGCTCGGCGATCTCACCGGTGTTGGCGAACGTGTTCTTGCATTATGCGTTCGACGTGTGGATGGCGTGAGTAACCGGGGAGCAGGTTCGAGCGGTACTGCGACGATGTGATCGTGCACTGTGTCAGCGAGAAACAGGCCCGTCAGGTCAGGACGCTATCGCCGAGCGGCTGGCGCAGGTCGGGCTGGAGTTGAATCCGGAGAAGACGCGGATCGTGTACTGCAAGGACGCGGACCGGCGAGGCTACCATGAGGTCACGTCGTTCACGTTCCTGGGGTACACGTTTCGTCCTCGCCTTGCTAAGAGCAGGCACGGCAAGCATTCCGGGTACTTCCTGCCCGCGGTGAGCGGACGCCATGAAGCGATGGGTCGCGAGATACGCGGCTGGCGTATCGCGAAGCGCAGTGACAAGTCCTCGACGACCTTGCGCGATGTTCAACGGCTGGTGCAAGGCTGGATCAACTACTACGGGCGCTTCTACAAGTCCATGTTGTATCCACTTCTTCGGCGACTCAACCAGCACCTGGTCGATGGGCCAGCCGGAAATACAAACGGCTCAAACGTCGAGAGCGAAAAGCCATGCACTGGCTAGCCGAGGTCGCCAA
>CAWGMP010000024.1:0-237861 GCA_963823755.1 uncultured Actinomycetota bacterium | reverse complement strand
AGCGGGAGTTTCCTGGCTAAGTTGATCTTGAGGTGGGGTCGGCGGGTGTCGTCATGCCGTTGACCTGGGGTGACACGTCGCGAAGGTGGTTGACTTTCCTTGATCAAGTGTATTACCTAAATAATGTGGCGTCGGTAATCAGTAAGATGATCAATGGCAAGCCGTATTACTACCTGGCGGTCTCGGCGCGGGTGGGTGGTAAGCCACGCATCGTGGAGCAGAGGTATCTCGGCAGCGCTGAGGACATCGAGGCGGCGATGGCCGGTGCGACCACGCTGCCTTCGAGAACCCGGCATCTGGCGTTCGGGGATCTCGCCGCGACCTGGGGTGTGATCGAGAAGCTTGGTGTGATCGAGATCGTCGATGACGTCCTGGGCGCACGCCGCGAGGATGCGGGCGCCTCGGTGGGTACCTATGTCGTGTTGGCCGCGGCCAACCGGGTGGTCGACCCGTGCTCCAAGCTGAAGTTCGCCGACTGGTGGGCCACCACCGCCGGTGATCATCTGGTCAAGATCGGCGCTGTGGCGCTGGACCACCGCCGGTTCTGGGATGCGATGCATGTCCTGAACCCGCAGGCTCTGACCGAGATCGAACGGCGGATCTCCGCGAGGGCGATCACGGTGTTCGGGTTGGATATTTCCTCCCTCGCCCTGGACATGACCAACTTCGCCACATTCATCGACTCCACCAACGTCCGCGCGCCGATCGCGCAACGCGGCAAAGCCAAACAGAAACGCACCGATCTCAGGCTGGTCGGGTTGGGTCTGGTCATCACCCGCGACGGCGGGATACCGCTGCTGTCCCATGCCTACCCTGGAAACCTCACCGACGTCACCCAGTTCGGGCGGATGATCGAAGAACTCACCGCCCGGCACCGCAGACTCGGTGGCACCGACGGCGAACTGACCGTGGTGTTCGACGCCGGGCAGAACTCCCGACCCAACTTTGAACTCCTGGACCGCCACCGCCTGCATTACGTCGGTTCCTTACCGCCATCGGATCACCAGGCGCTGCTGGAGATCCCCACCACCGACTACCAGTCGGTCGTCGAGTTCGACGGTGTCACCGCACGGGAAACGGACCTGGACGCGCTGGGGCGCTCGCATCGGGTGGTGCTGACTCATTCCGAAGAGTTGCACAGCGGCCAGTCCCGCGGTTTCGACCAGACCCTGGCCAAAACCACCCGCCAGCTCACCAGCATCCAAGACACCCTCACCCGGGGACAAGCCCGCCGCAGCAAGACGAAACTGGAAACCGCCATCACCTCGATCTGCGCACCCCGCTGGGTCAGCGAGGTACTGACCTGGCAACTCACCGGGGACACCCCGCCCGATATCCGACTGGACTTCCAGATCGACACCGACGCCCGTGACGCCCTCGAACAACGAATCTTCGGCAAACGGATCCTCATCACCGACCGCGCCGACTGGACCACAGCCGAGGTCATCGCCGGATACCGCTCACAGTCCGAAGCCGAGTTCGGCTTCCGTCAGCTCAAAGACCCTGACGTAGTGTCGTTTTCACCGATGCACCACTTCACCGACAACCACATCCGCGTGCATGTCTTCTACTGCGTCCTGGCGCTGATGATCGCCCATCTGATGCGCCGCGACGCCGCCCGTCACGGACTCGACCTCAGCGTTCGTGAACTCCTCACGCGACTGGCCCGCATCCAAGAAACCGTCCTGATCTACCCCGGCACCCGAGGCCGCCCCAAAGCCCGCCGGGTGATCACCGACATGACCGACCTCCAACAGCAACTGTTCGACATCTTCGAGTTGGACCGGTGGGCACCAACCAGTTAGGTAATACACCCAAACAAGATCGACACTAGCCCTGACCAGGGGGTATGCACATCAAGATCAACTTATCTAGGAAACTCCCGCTAGGTAACGATCCTGCGTCATGCTGATCTTGGAGTGACCCAGCTGGTCGCTGATCTTGCGGGTGGACACGTCGGCGTCATCGAGGAAGCTGGCCACGGTCTTGCGGAGCATATGGCTGACCAGCCCCTCCATCTGGGCCTCGTCGCGGACCTGCCGCCATACGCGCCGGACGTTGGACGGATCCCGCCAGCCACCGAGCGAATCAGGAAACACCGCCTGTACCTCCGAGGTGATGGCCAGCCGACGCCGTTTGAGCATCGTCATGGCCCAACTCGGTATTGGGATCACCCGCTCGCCGCCTTGCCTGACTTGGTGGACGGCAGGCGTAGCAGCCCGACGCCCGTGCGGCGGACCAAGCGCCAGCGCACGTCGACAGTGGCGTGCTCAAGGTCGATCTCGTCCCAGCCGATGGCGCGGCATTCTCCGATCCGGCATCCGGTCGCCAGCATCATCAACGACAGGTCCGGCAGATCCCACGCTTGGGCCGGCTCGCTAAATTTCAGTGCGGAAAGCCACTGCTGACGTTCCTCGGCGGTCAACGCTCGGGGCTTGCGCCGAGGGGTGCCCTCGATCCGGGCGGCCAGGCGCATCAGGCCAGAGATCACAATCTTCGCTGTCCGCGCTCCGCTGACAGTCTGTCCTTTGATTGCCGTCAACACCCGATCGACGGCGAGGGTGTCGACTTCTCGTACACGCAGCGTGCCCAGTGCCTGCTGGACATGGGGCAATCCCCAGAGCGGTACATCGCCGACAGGCTTGCCCTACCAGTATTCGCCCTGGCGAGGCTGATCCAGTGCAACTGATCCAGGTGGATCCTTATTGGAGATTCGCTCACCACGCCATGATACGCCTCGACACCGACGCGCGTAGACGTGGAGCCGAGCAGCGAAAACCATTGCCCTCCGTACCTGAGCGACGGTCAGACACCAGGATTTCGCTAGGATAGGCACGTCCTCTGAATCGCCAGAAGTGTCAGTTCCAGCGACGCTGCCTAACCGGACGTCCCAGAAGGAGCCCAAATGTCCCCACCCAGCGTACAAGTACAGCTCGGCACTCCGACGACAGCACAGGAGTACGAAGAACCCATCTTCCAGCTGTACTACGAGACCTTTTCAAAACCGCCCTACCAGTGGCCGGAGCATGGAGAAGTAGAGTTCCGGCGGCAACTCTCACGGCTTGCCACCGATTCCACCTTCGGTATCGTCACCGCCCAGGCCGACGACAAGCTTGTCGGCTTCGCTTACGGCCATACTTTGCAACCGGATACGAAGTGGTGGGATGGCTTCATCATGCCGCTACCCGAGGAAGTGACCACGGAATGGGAAGGACGAACGTTCGCGCTCATCGACTTCGCGGTGGCCGAGGGTTGGCGTCGCCACGGAATTGGTCGGCAGCTCCATGACACATTGCTCGCCAGCAGGCAAGAATCACGAACCACGCTCGCCGTGGAGCCCGTAGCTCATGAGGCACGGGCAGTCTATGAGCGCTGGGGCTGGCGAGTCGTTGGTCGGCTCCGTGGGCCAGTCACTGACTTTGCGCCCGAGTTCGACATCATGGTTCGCGACTTACCGGTGCACCATCACTGAGACCATATGCGTGCAACCGTTCGTCCAGGTCTCGTACTACCGAAGGCACTCGACACTGCGCCAATTGGTCGCGTGCTGCCCAGACTCGTTCCACCAACCTCGCTGAACGGTTCCGAGCAGTGAGCATGGCGGCCTCGCCGACTGCCACTGCTGCTTCATAGATATCCCCGGCCGCCATGTACGCTTCCCCCAGATACAACTCGGTGAAAGCGAGGTTGCGCACAAAGACAGGGTCGGCCATAGTCAGAGCTTCTTGAGCAGAGGCAATAGCGCCTTCCCTATCTTCAAGCTGCAAGAGACACAGACTCCTAGTACCAGCAAATTGGCCTTGAGAGTAAAAATGCGCCAGGGACTCCTCCGCCGCCCCGTCGGATACGGCCACCAAACTCCTCTCAATTTTTCCGAGTTGTTGAACACATGCGGTCGCCTGCCCAACCTTTGAGTAAGCACGCGCCGCAACATCAGCCGCATATGCCTGCAGACGTGGCTCAGTGGTCTGAGTCGCCCATCCCTGGGCAGCAACGGCATGGTCGATACCGATCCGTGGTTGCCCACGCCAGGTAGCAAGATGGCTCATCATACACAGCACGAAGGCTCCCAGTTCAGTATTCTCTGCTTCGTGCGCGGTGGCCCGGGCGTGCTCGTAGTAGTATCCGGCACCGTCAAAGTCGTTGAGATCATACAAGAGCCATCCGGCTTGCAACGAATAATGGCTGTACAACGAAAGCAACCGGGGGCGAAGCGCAGTCGGACATTCCGGCAGGATCAGTCGAACGAGGTCACGCTGGGCGCGCACCGTATCGAACGTTGCCTGTGCACCGAGCGCATCGTCTTGCCGAATACAGCGCCACAAGATGGCCTCAATGTGATCAATGGTAGCGGTATCGACCCGGCTTGGTGTCTCGACAGCCCGCGCCACCCGGACTTGTTCTTCCGGATGCAGGCTCTCAAGCAGCGGTGTACCAGCCACTGCCGAGGCAGTCCAGCCGAGGAGACGTAGTAACTTGCGTCGTTTCATGGTATCCGCCCAACCGGAAAGCAGCCGCACGAGCCGATCATACGCGAGTTCACGCTCACGCGCGAAGGCGAAGTTGCACCGCACAATCGCCCGAACCTCGCCGAGATAAGGCAAAAACAGCGCAGCGATGTCGTCTGGAATCTGTAGCCTAACAGCCGTTGCCGGCACTGACGAGCTATTTGGCACCACCGGGGTATTGCCCAGCCGCACTGCTAGCGCATTACCGGTCGCAGGCGCCCTATCACGATCCCGGAAATCCGGCAGATCAACCAGCAAATCACTGACCGCGCACTCATAGAGTTCTGCCAGCTTGCCAAGGTTGTCAAAAGAAGGAGCATGCCCGGTAGTACCCGGCCACGTCTCCCAATACGAGAACATCTTGAACGTCTTCAGCTCATCAGGCCAGCGCTTGTTCCACTCATCAGCAGCCTCACGCTGACTCCAGCCATGGGCGTAACGAAGAGCTACCCGAGCATTGAACCGGTAGCGCTGCCGCAGCGCCTCAGCTACTGCCACCCATGACTTGCCCTCAACCCGCAGCGAAGCCACCAACTGTTCACGCTGCTGCTTTCGACTGCGCAACTCACCCATAGCACATCCCTTAGCGTCCGTACGGCCTCACGCTGTCAGCGGCTTTCACCGCTGGCAGCTGGACGCTACCCGGCCAGCCTAAACCGACCAAATCAACACAAAAAGTTCCAAAGCCATTGGGATCATCGCGTGAGCGATCAAGGCCGCTCCGGGTGGGCTGACGCCGGAACCATGGGCACGGTACTACCCAAGGCCCCAGGACCGGGAAGACGACCTACCCGGGCACGGTAGGTGCCTGCCGGTCTACCTGTGCCGTCCCCTCAACGGACAGGCAGCAAGAACACCGGCCGCACCGATCCCCGAACCGCGCCTGCCCCCTATGAGGTGGCTCGCCCCGGTCCTGGGTGCCGTCCAAGCCAATGAGGGGGCTGAGACGAGCAGGAGCTACACCCACCCATGCAGCCCGTAGACGACCAGGTAAAACCCTCTCTGCCCCAGCTGGCTGAGTCGCCGTCCGGCAAGTGATGTGTGATGAACGCGGGTTCCGACAGGACCGGGGTGCTTCCATGGCAGGTAGGCGAGGACCTGACCGGCGTTCGACACAGGGCGCACGGTCATGATGGTCGTGCGCGGAGCATGCCTGTGCGGTCGTGGCAGCCGAGGTACCGGAAATCCTGTTGTCCTGTCTCGGTGATGGTGACCTCGTGGTAGAGCCGCAGGCGGGCGCCGACGCCCGTGGTCGACAGGTATTTCAGTGCCGCCCGGAAGATCGCGACGTGGGTGGGATGCGACTGCGACCAGGTTTCCAGGTCTTGCAGGCTCCGCCACCAGCTCATGGCGAAGCTCTTGTCGGTCTCGACGCCGTCGTCGGTGGTGACCCGGAGGTATCGGTTGGCGTAGCAGCCGATCTCGAGCCCGTCGTCGCGCAGGAAGTCCATGCCGGCGCGCAGCACCGGCTCGAGGTCCTCGAGGTACATCCGCCGCTCGTCTGCGTCGGTCTCAGTCCAGTCCTGGCCGGAACGGATGAGGCACAGGTTGCCGTGCGGCCGGAGGGTGACCAGCCCGGTTGACGGGTCGGTCTGGACGGACAACTCGCCCGAAGGGTCGAGGCGGTCGGTCTGCGCCAGCGGTATCCGGTCTCGGGCGCCGCCCCAGTAGCCGTGCTCCTGGATCTGTCCGTTGAGCTTGTTCGACGCGACGGACACGCCGTCTGTGCGGTCGCTGGAGAACAGCGTCTCGAAGCGTCGAGTGGTCGGCTGGAGCACTTCGCTGAAGAAGCCCGCCTCCGCGGACCTGTGCTGGGGGCCCGTCCACGATTCGTGGTGGTCGCGCCAGCGGTCGAAATCCTGCGGGCCGGTCCAGTAGAGGATGTTGAGGATGGTGTGGTAACCGGCTTCGTCTAGGTAACGCGCCTGGTCGCGGTGGTCCGGGTCGTCCACGCCGTGCGCACTGGCCAGCAGTTCGCCAAGTGCGATGGTCACGACGGCCGGCGGCTGCGGCGTCGCATACTGCACGCCCAGGTACGCCATCACCACTTGCTCGACGACGGGGTCGAAGCGTGCCGAAAACGACGGATACGGCGGCCGGAAGCTCGTCGACTTGCGGGGTGGGTGGACCCGCTCGACGGTCAGGTGTGCCGGGATCGCGGACTCCATGCCCTCACCGCGCCTGACTCGCCACCGAGACGAACTCGACATCATCGAATTCCGGCGCGGTGGACTGCGGCTCTGCTCCACGGTGGACGATCTTCGGCGTGGGTGCGAGGTTGACCTGGAGCCCGAAGACGTCCGGCCGCGAGGAGTGTCCGACCGGGTCGGCTGTGGACATCGCGATCGCGATGAGCGAGAAGTCCAGGTCCGCGAACAGGAGCCCTTCCTCGGTCTCGCCCAGTGGTTCGGCCAGTTCGCTGCCCTCGAGACCGTAGATCCGCGCGAACCCGCCGCCGTGGAGCAGCAACTGCTTCGTGATGTCCGTGTCGCAGAACAGCTCGTTCGTGCTCGTGCCCACCACCGCGCAGGGCGAGCACGAACGTCTGGCCCTCGACCGCGTACACGAGACTGGCGGCATTGTGGACCGCCGGGCCCAACGCCGTGGCGACACCGCAGTAGAGGGACAAGCCCGGCCAGGCCGCGATATGGATCTGCTCACCCAGGCTGTACATCATGTACTTGGTCAGCGGCTGGAAATGCTCCCAGCAGCTGAGCCCACCCAGTCGACCCAACCGGGTGTCGTGTACCTGGATGTCGCTGCCATCACCCTGGCCGAACACGCTGCGCTCGACATAGGTCGGCTTCAGCTTGCGGCGCACCGACAGCAGCGTCCAGCACTCGTCGATGAACGCCTGTGCCATGTACAGGCTGCCACCGTCGCGCTCGCTGAAGCCCAGCGCGACGTGGATCCCGTGGTCGGCCGCCGCCGCGGCGATCCGATCCATCTCGCCACCATCACGCGTCATCGAGTTCTCGCTGTAACGGGCGACGAACTGCATACCCCAGGCGGGAGAGTCGAGCCAGATCCACCACGGATAGCCCGGCAGGAACGTCTCCGGGAACGCGACGAGCTGCGCGCCACCACGGGCAGCCTCGGCGATGAGGTCGACGACCCGGTCGACGCCTGCCGCGATATCGAGCCAGCACGGCTCTGCCTGGGCGGCGGCGACGCGTACCTGCTGTGACATGAGCGGCCTCCGGAGAAACCTAGGACGAGCTACCCACTCACTCTCGTCAGCGCACGCCGGACATGGACTGGCGATCCATGCCAGACCACTGACCAGCAGTGCCTACGGCGCGGAACTCTCCCGGTGTGCACCCGGTTTCATCCCGGAAGACCCGGTAGAACTGGCGCTGCCCGGCGAACCCACACGCCAGCGCGATCGACTCCAGCGACCGTGAACTATCCACGCGCAGCAGCGCCTGCGCGTGCTCGATGCGGATCCTGCGCAGCAGGCTCCCGACTCCCCCAGGAGTGCCTTCGAACAACCGGTACAGCGTCCGCCACGAGACCAGACACGCGTGCGCCACGTCATCCACGCTCAGCGTCGGATCGCCGTGCCGGGCCCGCAGCAACGCCACGACCTGTCGCCGCGCAAGCGAACCGGTCGCATTAGCCTGGCCTACCCGCCCACTGAAAACCAACAACACCGACGCCATCAAGCTACGGCCATGCGCCGCCAGCGACATCGCCACCTGGGAGTCGGTCGGGTAGATCCGAGACAGTCCGCAAAAAAACTGCGCCACCACACCGGCCGGACCTCAACCGTCGTGAACGTCTGAGTTCGCGCACCTACCTACCGCTTGCGCTTGCGCTGAGATTTGCTGAGTTTCCGTCTGGACTGGCGGCGCTGGCCTCTGGGGTGGCCGCGCTCGTCCTGAGACTTGCCACGGCCGATCTGCCTGAGCCGGTGTATTGCGTCGTATTGGGCTTCGACATCGTCGGCTTGTTCGGCCATGCTCAGGGCGGTGTCGAAATGTGCCTCAGCCCCGTCGAGGTCGCCGAGCGCGGCCAGCGCGTCACCGACATGGACCCGGATCCAGAAATCGTCAGGCCAACGAGTCAGGCTCTCCTCGATCCGGGCCCGAGCCTCCTCGGCGAGACCCGCCTCGGCCAGTGCGACCGCGATCTCTCCGTCGTAGAAGGCCCGGCTGTCGGGATCGACCTGAGCGAGCGCGTCACCCACCATGGCGGCCTCAGCGCCCAGACCGGCGCGGCCGAGGTCGAGGACGAGGTTGACCAGCCAGTCGGGAAGCTGACCCGCCGGTTCGGGCTCCTGTCCAAGTGCGATGGCCAGCTGGTCGGGGCGACCGGGGAACCAGCTAGCCGCCTCGACGACAAGTTCGGCACGAATTGCCAGTTCCCCCGGCTCGGGGACGACGTACATGGCCTCGCCGGCGGCGGCGAGCTTGGTGGCCAAACCGTTGGGCAGATGCGGCCGCTCGAGCCAGCGGGACGCGTCGGTGAGTGCTCCCCACCCGTCCGGGTTGCTGGCATTCGCCCGGGCGAGGCGTGTGCTGATTACTCTCCCAGCCTCGCGCCGATGGGCCAGGCACATCCCGCCTTGGGCCTCAGCCAGTTCGGCCGGGAAATGGAACCGGCGACCTGCACAGGCCGGGCAACCAAGGTGTGATTCGGCGGCAGCAGCGAGTTCAACCGGCGAGCGGTCGAGGTCAACCGGGCCGAAAGCGTGCTGGACGACGTCGGTGATGGCACCGAGCCCGATGTCCTCCCACCCGGCTGACACGAGCCGCACATCGACCGGACCGAGCGCGGAGCCAGCCGCGAGATCGGAGAGCAAGTCCGGTATTGCCTGCTGGGTGACGAGGTCGGGGTAACGACCTGCGGTTACGGACTGCTCATGCGCGGCAGCGGTCACCACCGCGGAGCCCGCCATCGAGCCCAGCACATCCGCCATCGTTACCTCCCGCTCGGTGGCCATCTCGACCAGTGACCAAACGGGTGCATAGACCACGAGCTCGAGACCGGAAGGGCCGTTGTTGGCTGTAGCGAACCCACTGGGACGCCGTACGCGCCACTCAAGCGGATCCCACGTGATCACAAACAGCCGTAGCGCGTTGGCCATCCGAGCCAGGTTGGGCGAAATGCCAGGCCACGCAACGCCCAACTCGAGCAACTTCTTCTCGGTGACCGGCGGTGTGGCCAGCAGTTGCCGAACCCCGTCGGGCAGGTTCGACGACAGAGTATCGCTCACCCCGGCCACGGCGTGAATGTACACGGTGACCCCGGGCTCAGCCGAGTCCGATGCGATGACGCGGGGTAGGGCACGGGCACGAAGAGCAGCCAGTGTGGCGGCTTCGCCGGTGTCGGTGAGCTTCAGTGTGGACGCCAAGGAGCGCGGGCCGCCGCCAAGCAGGTCCAGTACCCATAGGCGGTGTCTGAGCTGGTAGATCTCGTGTTGTACGGCGTCGGCAAGGCTGCCGCCGGCGCGTGAGCGCCAGCGGGCTTGTCCGGTTACTCCTGGCCGATCAGCGCGGTTGTTCCGCTCCGCCAGAGGATGTGGTCGTCGTGCATGCGCCTAGCGGTCTTGGTGAGTGGGTACGCGAGGTGCCGCAGGGTGTACAGCAAGAAGACGTCGAGGGACCACCGGGGACAAGCGCCCGGATCTGCGGACCAACCCACCATGTCCGCTGGCCACCGGCACGTACCGCTCCGTGCTGGTGGCTCGGCACCGGCCCCGCCGATCAATCGGATGTTCCAGCAGCAGGCACAACACGGCACTGGCCCGGTACCGGATCGAGCTGATGCCGTCACTGGGGCTAGGCCCGGCTGACACTGTCTCCCGCAGGGCGTGACATTAGGGGTCGGGGCACCGCGCCGCAATGCCGCAATGTAGAGGGCGATGTAGGAGTGGGTCGATGATCAGGACGGTGGTCGCAGCGCGATACGACGCAGGTGTCGATCGCTCAGGCCTGGCGCGCTCTGTCGGTTCACGAGAGCAGCGCGCGGATGTCATCGGCGTCCAGGGCGGAGCCGAAGGCGTTTCCGTCGTTCATGACGCCGGCGAACAGCTCCGCCTTCCGGTGTGCCAGGGCCAGCACCTTCTCCTCGATGGTGTCCTTGGCGATGAGGCGATACACCATGACGTTGCGGGTCTGTCCGATGCGGTGCGTGCGGTCCACCGCCTGCGCCTCGGTTGCCGGATTCCACCACGGGTCGAGCAGGAAGCAGTAGTCTGCCTCCGTCAGGTTCAGCCCGAATCCGCCGGCCTTGAGGCTGATGAGGAAGACGGGTGCCACGCCGTCCTTGAACCCCTGCACGATCGTGGGCCGGTTGCGACTGGTGCCGTCGAGGTAGCTGTACGCCACACCGGAGGCGTCGAGCCGCTCACGGACGTGGGCCAGGAAACCGGTGAACTGGCTGAAGACCAGTGCCCGGTGCCCACCGTCGATCACCTCGCCGAGCTGGTCTATCAGTGCGTCGATCTTGCCGCAGGCCAGGCTCTGGTGCTCCGGTTCGACGAGTCCGGGGTGCAGACTGAGCTGGCGCAGCAGCGTGATCGAGCGCAGGATCGTGAACCGGTTGCGGTCGACGTCGTGGATCAGGCCGAGCACCTTCTGCCGCTCCCGCTGCAGGTGCCGCTGGTAGATACGGCGGTGTCGCGGGTCGAGCTCCACCGTCAGCACCTGCTCCTGCTTCGCCGGCAGTTCAGGGGCTACCTGCTCCTTCGTCCGGCGCTTGACCAGCGGCTTGATCCGTCGTCGCAGCCGGGCCAGCAGCTCGGCATCAGCCTGTTTCTCGATCGGCCGGGCGTACATCTCACGGAAGTGGGTCGGGCTCGGGAACAGCCCCGGCGCGGTGATCGACAGCAACGACCACAGCTCCATGAGGTTGTTCTCCATGGGGGTACCGGTGATCGCCAGCTTGAACGGTGCCGGCAGCCGCCGCGCACACTGGTGGACCTTCGACTGGTGGTTCTTCGTGAACTGGGCCTCGTCCAGGAACAGCCCGGACCAGTCCGCCCCAGCGTAGGCCTCGACATCGAGCCGGAACAGCGTGTACGAGGTGACCACGACGTCCGCGCCGACGACCACCTCAGCCAGGTCCTGGCCCCGACGCCGCAGGGTGTCGGCGATCGTCACCACCGAGAGGTCGGGCGCGAAGCGCCCAGCCTCAGCAACCCAGTTCGCCAACACGCTGGTCGGCGCGACGATCAGGAACGGTTTCATGGCGGGGTCGACCTGCTTGGCATGGCAGATCAACGCCAGCGCCTGCACGGTCTTGCCCAGCCCCATATCGTCGGCGAGGACACCGCCGAGCCGGTGGCGCCAGAGGAAGCACAGCCAGTCGAAGCCGTCGCGCTGGTAGGGGCGCAGCCGCGCGGACAGAGTGGTCGGAAGCTCGGTGTCCGCGAGTTCGTCGAGGGACAACAGGCCCGTGACCTGCTGCTGCCAGGCCCGCGCCTGACGATCGACCACACCCAGCGCGGCCAGCTCCTCCCACAGCCCCGCCTGGAACCGGCTGATCCGCAACCGACCGCCAGGAGAGTCCTGCAGCAGCCTCGCTTCCTCGATGAGCGCGCGCAGCGCCTGCAGCTCGGGCTTGTGCAGGGAGAAGTACGCCCCGTCGGACAGGAGCAGGTGCGACTCACCCGCGGCCAGCGCTACGAACATGTCGGTGAACGGGATCCGCCTGCCCTCGACGGTGATCCGGACACCGAGATCGAACCAGTCGGTGTCGCCCGCCACGTCCATGGTCGACACGCCGATGTGCAGCGAGTCGCCCACCTCCCGGTACTCGGCACGCTCCCCACTCAGCTCGACGGCGACCCCGGGCGCATCGGCCAGCAGCGGCAGTACCTCTGTGGTGAATCGCATCGTGTCCATACCGCTCAGTCGCGCGCGCGGCAGCAGAGCAGGCTCCGGACCGTCAGCGCGCAGCCCGAACCCTTCGAGCGGAACGTCGAGCGCGTCGAGCAGGGCCCTCTCCTGCGCCGGGTCCCGGAACGCGTCGTCGGCCCCGGGGGGTGCCAGCGGCGCCCGCACCTGCGAGTCGCCCACCCCGTAGGCCCACTCCCATTCGATGGCCAGATCGTGCCGGTCGCCGTAGGACGCCCGCAGTACCAGGGTGGGCACGGAAATCGTCGGCGGTGTGAAGGCACCGTCAGACGACACGACCGGCGCGAGGTGCCGCAGCCGGGCGTAGAACTCGTCGCGGAACCGGGCTTGCTGCCCGTCGGGCACCGGCAGGCGTTGCCCCTCCAGCGCCATCCGCTGCAGCGGGGGTGGAGCGGAGGTGGCGAGCTTCGCCAGCCGGAACTGCCACTCGGCGGCGTCCGGATTGCCCTGCACCTGCGTCCGCGATACGTGTACGACGCCATGGCCCTCGGCGCCGATGAACAGGACCGGCATCGCGTCGCCATCCGGTTCTTCCACACCGGCCAGGCGCAGCACCGGCGCGATGACCAGCGAGCCCGGGCCCGCCCCCGCGGTGACGTCCAGGCAGAGCTCGGCGTGACCGTACCGCTCGAGAGGCCCGAGCCGCTTTCGCGCGTGCACGATCTGCAGTCCGATGTCGGCGGCCTCATCCAGGAACGACCACAGCCGACGGCTGCCGAACGCGGCCAGATCGATCGTCTTGTCCTCGCTGGTGTAGTAGCCATGCGCGCCGGTGCGCGACTTGTGCAGCGCGTACAGCTCCCGCAACAACCGCACGTGCGACGCGCGGCAGTCACCGAAGTTGTAGGGCGATTCGAGCCTGCTCCACGTCATCCCGTTGCCCACCCACCCGGTGCGGCCCGATCGCACCAGTCGGGCCAACAACTTCGGACCCACCGACACCCCGGTGCGCCGCTCCGAGCGTGCCGGTGGGATGGACAGGGAGAGCTCGATGGCCAGCGGAGCGGCATCGGCGCTCTGATGCGGGGCCGGCTGCGCGGGCGCGAGCAGCGAACTCAGCGTCTGCTCCCATGTCGGCGCCGGTTGCCCGCGGCCGGTCGCCGCAGCGGCCCTCGTCGCGCCGTTGCGGCGACCGCAACCGCGACGACGTGCTTGCAGTTGACACCGACCGGACATGTGCACTCACCGAACCCGAACGCCAGTTCCGCGCCGGCCTGCGATTGGAAGTACACCGCCGTCTCGTAGTGGGTGCCGCCGCTGCCCCGCACCACCGCCTCCAGCACGCTCGCCGCGCCGTCCCACTCCATGTGCAGAACCGCGCGTTGCTGGGCGTACTCCACACCCCTCGCGTACGTCTGGGCACCCACGGCGGGCGCGACACTGGCATGGTCGACGCCCTCCACCACCACGAGCTGCATAGGGCTGACTCCTCCACGGGGTAGTACAGGACGACTGCGGGCGTGGGTGACCGTAGCCGCCGACACCGACACTCCATCGGACGACATGCCCACCGCACGGTGGGACGCCGTCGCGCCGCTGCGGCGTTGCACCCTGGTGCCCGGACAGGCACGGAGCTGTGGATCACGCCGAACAACGACTCCCTGTCTATCACCTGCGGCCACAAGCAGTACCTGCTGCCCGCCGAGGACGTGACCGTGCTGCCGCTGGTCAACACCCACACCGCGCTGTTGGATCAGTGGATCTTGTCCATTGGACTGTCCTGCGGTTTGCCTACAGTCGGATGAACTTCAGCCCCCGGTTTTTCAGCGTGGGTAGCACGGTCTGCAGGGCCTGCACCGTCTGGGCGCGATCACCGCCACCGTCGTGGCACAACAAGATGTCCCCGGCGCGCGCCGCGAGCAGCCGTTGGGTGATGGTGGGTACACCCGGGCGGGACCAATCACGCGGGTCGACATCCCAGTCAATCGGGATCAGCTCAAGGTCGTCGGTGACGGAGAACACCGCCGCGGACCAGTCTCCGCCCGGGGACCGAAACAGCCGAGGGACTTCCCCGACTGCCACGATGATGGCGGCCTGAGCGTCGGTGATCTGCGCTCGAATCGCCGCGGGCGCGCGGTGGGTGAAGGGCTGCGGGTGGGTCATGCTGTGGTTGCACAGGCTGTGGCCCTCCCCGACGATCCGCCGGACCAGCTCTGGGTGGGCGCGGGCGTTGATTCCGACCACCGAGAACGTCGCCGGCACCTCGTAGTGGCGCAACAACTCCAGCACCTGCGGCGTCCACCGCGGATCCGGGCCGTCATCGATGGTCAGGGCCACCGCGTCACCCGGAGCGTCAGAGAGCACATCGCGCAGTCGATAGGCCGGCTTGCGGGGCGCCACCGACACCACCGCTTCCCCCGCCTGCGCGGATAGCATCTCCGGCCTGCCCGGCCAAACCCCGGCTACCGCACCGGTGCCGACCGCTATCCAACGCAGCACCTGCCGCCGGGATAGCGGCCCAACCCGACCCAGCACCGCACCCGCTCCCACCAACGATCGTCCACGCTGCCCAAGCACGATCTCCGCTACGAAACCGTCGCCACCCTTGCCCGGTTGTGGCTTCGACACCACAGCCTTCTAGCAGAACCTAACCTGCTGGCCCTAGCGTCCTGTGCACGGTCGGACAGACAACAACCGAGGGTATGCCGCAACCGTCGCAACAAACCAGGCGAACCACGGTCCGCACGCCGAGCCCGACACCGGTCCAGCGGAGCCAATCGTGAGCACTCGCCGCCCCGCCCCCGTGCCCGCCGCCGATGTGGTGGACGGGTCGCCGTCCGGGGTGATCCGAAAGGCCAGGCCCAGTTCGGTGAGCAAATCGAAGGCCTGGTCGTGGCCCTCGTCCCTAGTCTGGGTGCTGTGGCTGACACGGTGCGCTACGAGCTGGACGGACACGTCGCGACGATCACCTATCACCGACCGGACAAGCTCAACGTCATCGACCAGAAGATGCGCGCGGAACTCAACGCCGCGTTCGCCGCGTTCCGAGACGACGAGGACGCCTGGGTAGCGATCGTCACCGGGGCAGGCCGGGCGTTCTGCGCTGGGGCGGACATCCGGTCCCCGGGCAATCCCGCCGGCGAGTTCCCTGGCACGTTCTGGGAGAAGCCGACCGTCAACTCCTTCGAAAGCGGCTGGGAGATCTACAAGCCGGTGATCGCCGCAGTGAACGGGTACTGCCTGGGCTACGGGCTGACCCTGGTCACCTGGTGTGACTTCGTCATCGCCAGCGAGCAGGCGGTCTTCGGCTACCCGGAAGTGCGGATCGGCACTCCCACGATCGTCGGGGCCATCCGGCTGCCGCAGCGGATCGGTTGGCAATACGCCATGGAGCTGCTCCTCACCGGCGAGCAGATCAACGCCGAGCGGGCCAAGGAGATCGGCCTCGCCGGCTGGATTGTGCCGCACTCATCGCTGCTCACCGCCGCCCGGGAGTTGGCCGACCGGCTGCTCGCCGCCGCCCCGTTGGCCGCCCGGGCCACCAAGGAGGTGGCCCGCCGCGCCCCGACATGTCCGCTGTAGACGCGATCCGCTTCGGCGAGACGATGCGACTGGTGACCAATGCCACCCAAGACGCCACCGAAGGCCGGGCCGCCGCCCTGGAACGCCGACCACCGGTATGGCGTGGCCGATGAGATTGCCCTCGCAGGCCAACATGCGTGAACTGGCTTCCTTGGACGGGTACCATGCGCCAAGGACGGTACGGTCTAGGAAACGATCCGGCCGGCTGTGAGTACGATCCAGGTCAATTCTGGGTGCACGATGTCGCTGTGTGCCCCGCTCGGCGGGCCACCAGCGCGGACGATTTCGCTGGCGTCGACGTTGAGGGCCTGTCGGGCCGAGAAGCGGTATGTGGTGCCAGGAGCAGCCGGGCGGATCGCGTCAAGTTTGGCTTGCACGCCCTGTGCACCGTCCGCACCGATGCCGCCCCACCGGTAGAGAGCGTCCTCGGCTCCGGCTGCGTCGTCGAGGGCGGCGATGGCCGCGAGTGGGTAGAAAGTACCGACGGCGCTGTCGTGGGTAGAGAAGCAGGCGGTGAGTGGCCCGTCGATCCGGTCGAGCATGCCAGCGAGTGCGCCGTTACGGCTGGCGTCGAAGGGCAGCGGCTGTGCAAAGGCGAAATGCGAGAAGGCGCCCTGGAGCAGGGTGACCGCCTTCACCGGTGAGGGATCAAGGTTGTCCGGAAGACCGGCGAGGGAGTACGAGACGAGGCGGGCACCGAAGCTGTGTCCGACGAGGTGAACCCGAAGCTCTGGGGCGACCTCGTGCAGTCGGCCGATGAGCGGGCCGAGACCGTTCTTACCGACGGTGCCCGCCCGGTTCTTCATCTGCCAGTATGTCGCCTGCCGGAGAGCTTCCTTCATACCATTCAAGGTTCCGCGCAGTGTATCCCCCAGGCCGGCCTGTCCACCGCCTGCTCCGCCGTCGAGCGGTACGCCGATCCCCTGCAGCGCGTCGCGATACCGCTCGAAAAGCACTGCAGGGTCGTCGAGAAGCATGCGCGGCTCCGCCGGGCCCCGACCCTGCCGAACTGGGTCGTCTTCACCGTCGTCGCCGGGGGTACCGGCCAACTCGGAGAACTCCTTGAGGTGCTGATAGAACTCCTGTTGTGCCTGTTCGGTCGGCGGCGAGGTGAGCAGGCGGGCCATCTGGTCGAGGGGCTCGACCGCCGCGGGAAACAGCTCGCGCAGGTTCGCGAGCGTCGCCGGGTCCAGCGTCGGGTCGACGGTCGCCTCATCGACAGGTTCCCGGTCGGTGAGCGAGGCAGCGCCGCCGCCCGGCGCCGCTGAGGCTGCGAAGTCTGGGATCGGCTCGTCGGACCAAAGTTGCGAGGGCCACAACACACCGGTCAGTCCGACGGTGGTCGGCCGGTTGGTCGGTATGTGCTGCAGTTGACCGGCCAGGATGCCGAAGAACCGCTCGTACAGCTCGAGCGCAATGCGCCGGTCATTGTTCCAGCCGTGCGAGAAGACAATGAGATCGGTGATGCCGCGGTCGCGGGCGTCGGTGAGGAAGGTGTCGCGCTGGGCGGTGTCGGGATCGCCGTCGGCATCGAAGGTGAGCTCCCAGAACGGCAGTCCGGCGATCTCGGCCGTCATCATCTTCTCCTGTTCTCCCTGCGTCTCACACCGATTGCAGCGCGCGCATCAGGTCGAGTAGCCCGCTGCCCTGGAACTCCATACCGCGACCAAGCGAGGTGGCCGCATCGAAAATGATCTGCTTGACCAGCTCCGGACGGCCGATGAACTCGCGACGAACCGAGAGCAGGGCGGCGATTGCGCCGGAGACGTGCGGCGCGGCCATGCTTGTCCCGCTGTTCTCGACATAAACTGCGGTTGTCGGGTCCGGCGTCCCGGTCACCACTGCCGCCAGCATTTGACCCGCGGCGCAGGAGGTAATGCGCTCGCCCGGGGCGACCAGGTCAGGCTTGCGACGCCCGTCGCCGGTTGGCCCCTTAGAGGAGAAGTAGGAGACGCCATATGTGTGGGGGGCGTCGCGGTGCGTCGAGCCGACGGTGATCGCCCGCTCGGTATTGCCGGGATCGTTAATGGTCATCCCCAGCTCGAATCTCGTCGGGGCGTCGAACTTCACGGACAGCGACCCATAACCGGAATTGCCTGCCGCCACGACGACGACGACACCGGAACGCACCAGCTTGTCGACCTCATTGCACAGCGGGCTTTGCCCACAACCGAACCACTCGGGATTGAACTCGTAGCCGACGCTGAGATTGACCCCGTGGATCCGCATGCCATCCACGCTCTCGCCGTTGACCTTCCGGATGTACGCGAGTGCCCGGATCAGCCGGCCGACCCGATCATCCAGCGAACCACCTGCCTGCAACACCTTGAGGCTGACCAATCTGGCCTTGGGCGCCATCCCGGCGAGCAGCGACGTGTCCTGCACCTCGCGCGGCACCCGGAGCGGCTCGCGGGGATTTTCAACGTTGTAGCGGTTCTCCGTGACGCGGACCCTTCGGTCCTGCGCGCCGTCAAGCCACGGCTGAATGGCGCCGGCGATGATCCCGGCAACGTGCGTGCCATGACCACTGTCGTCGTCCAACGCGCCTTCCGGGGTGGGGTCGCCCTCGACCGGGAAGAGGCGGTGTAAGTCTTTCACGTCATCGTGGATGAGCGTCTGGTATCCCGCGAAATGCGGGTGGTCACACCAAATGCCCGAGTCGACGACCGCCCAGACGATGCCATCGCCGTGCGCGTTGAACACCCTACGGGCAGCGTCGGCCTTGACTGTGACGCAGGATCCGTCGATATGGGGCTGCACCGGGAAGTCCGGCCAGAGCCGATAGATGCAGCGAGCGGGCCAGTCCACCGGCACCGCATCCGCCGCGACCAACCGCTCCACCTCATTCATCGACAGCGTGCCACCAGCGTACTGCTCGGAAAGCTGCCACGGCCTCCGGTCGCCGGTGACCCGCAGCCACAGCTGCTCAAGCCGATTGAAAGCGGCCTCCGGCCCCGGGCGATAACGGAGGTTGATCTCTGCCATCACCGGGATGGGCTCGTCGTCAGCCGCAGGGAAACCGATTTTCTCCCGCGCGGCCGCGCTCCGCAGCGGTGGTGCGATCACGCCAGGGGTGAGCAACGGGTGTCGTTCATCATCGGCCGATGCCTGCTCCCCGGCAGACGGTTCCGTCGCTGCGAGACCAGCCCGCTCGATCGACTCGCGCGTCCTATCGGCCTGATCGCGCCCGGCCTCGGTCAGCCCGGGTGCATCCTGTCCCTGGACCATTCCCTCGGACCGCAGTGCGACCAGGGCCTGCCGTACCTCGTCATGCCAGCGCGGACGATCAGCGTCGTAGACGCGGTCCGTCGGCCCGAACCGGTCGGCGAAACGAACCGCCACCTCCTCCATCACGGCGCGCTCGGACTCCGCTCGACCCGACGGCAGACCCGCCAGCGCTACCAACACCCAGTCCCGCCACGTCGACTCTCCCACGAAGCGCCAGCCTACGCGGCAATAGTCACAAATCCCGCGTTTTATCATCACGATCGCGTAATCGGCGCTTGTCGGCCGTCGTCGCCAGACTCGAGACACGCCAGCCCGGGCGACTTCCCGAACTGCCACGCGGCACCTTGTTTGGAGCGAATGAACGGGACTACCGGGCTGGCTTGGTCAACGACGCATCTCACCGTGGGACGAACACGCCGGCACCGAGCTGGACAGCCTCGGTGTGGTCACCGCAACCATCAGTCCTGCATGGGGCGAGAACCCGTGCGTCGATCCCTCTAGCACACGGAGCCTGCACTCCCTGTAGCGTCACAGAGCTGACCTCAACCCCACGACAGCCCGAAATCGACCAGGTCAACCGCCGCGGCAAATATTGTTCCGTTCAACATGATATACGTCAAACACCGTCCTCAATCGAGGAGCACCGTAAGGAACGAGTCAGCCACCGCAAACGTATGCCAACCCGTGACCCGCCAGCCGCTATATCAACGCGCGAAGCCGTCAATCTTGGCAGCCATAATGAAGTCGCTCTCGGTCAGACCTCCCGCCGCGTGCGTCACAAAGGTGACGACCAGCCTGCCCCAGCCCACCTCCAAATCGGGGTGGTGACCCTGCGACTCGGCCAGCAACGCGATCTGGGTAGCGAAGGCGAAAGTGTCGCGGAAGTTCGAGAACGTGAAGACCCGGCGGATACTTCGGTTAGCCTCCCGTTCCCAAGCGGAATCGATCTGTCGGTGCAGCTCAGCGACACGGGTCTCCTCCAGTGGGACAGCGCCAGGGACGCACTCTCTGCAGGTCCGCGTGGCGAGATCTTCGCCGCTCATGCGACCAAGCCTCCTATCGCTCAACAGCCCACCATCGATGAGAGAGTATCCCGCAGGGTGACGGCGGACCAGGCCCTCCGGTTCTGGCAGATGCCGATCCGGATCGTCACCCCGCAGGTGCTGGGCGACACCGGGACCGATCTCTCGAAGGGTCCACTTCGCTGCGTTCCGCTTCCCCCGAAGTGATCATGGATGACGGTACGCTGGTACTTACGCTACGGGCTTGCGTACTGAGATGTCGAAGAGTTGCTGGCCGAACGCGGTGTCGAGGGCGACCCCCGTGACGGTGTTCCGCTGGGTGCAGGGTCACTCCGCTGCTGCCCGCTGCCTGTCATGCCGTGGACCAGTTCGCCAACGATCCCATCGAAGCCGACCACGGACGGTTGCAGTCCCGGCGGCGGCCGAGGTGCGGCCTCACGCGGCTGCGCCTCGGCAAGTGATCAGTACCAGGCACGCATTCGTCCAGAATCTCCGCCGGGCCGAGCGAGGTCCACCGCCCCGGCACCTGCACGATGCCGTCGGCTGGCCCGATGTCTTGCTGGATAAAGGTGCCATCCGCCCGCATCTTGAAGCCGTCGCGGCCGAAGGCCGGCGGCAGGGACACCCCGTCTGGCCGGAATACCTCCACCCCGCCGGAGTCTTCTTCGAATGAGTGTGTGCAGTGCTGGAAGATCGACTCGGGAAGTCGGGGCACCTTAGCCGAGGTCGTGGTCATAGCTGCTGGTCCTATCTCGGGAAACGGTCCGGTCCGCGCGGCCGGCCGGTAGGGTGCTACGGCTGCACAGCAGAACGGGCAAGCGTAGTCATGTCGCGGTGCCGTCGTCGCGGGTGAATGGCGCCGCCGGCCACCAGTTGGGCTGGACGTTCCTGAGCACGCCCGGCGAGGCAGCGCCACTAGCGACCCGTCCGAGGGTTAGGAGCCGGTAGCGGTGCATCCTGATACAGGCTCGAGACTTCCGCCGTGGTGCCGAATGCAGTTATTCACGTCATACGACCCGGCGGTCGTGATGTAGGACGCGAACACCGAACGATGGGTCGGCACCGTACGCCGAGAGCTGCAGGCATCGTCTTATCGGCCAAAGCTCATTTTTCCGCATTGCTCACCCGGCGGTATTTCAACCTGGAGATGCCGGGAATGGTTATCACACCCGCGCTCAGGAACGGCGGTAGACCCGGAGCAGCTCTGGGTTGCCGTCGTCGTCCGGCCGTGGGTACAAGCCCGTCTCGGCCAGTTCAGCAAGGAGCCGCCGCCGTCCCAGTACCCACATGTCGAAAGACTCGAACGCTTCCCGCAGCAGGACTCCGCGACGCCGTACCTGGTAGCTGGCGTCCATGCGGGCCCGGTCCCCGCCGCAATCGACCACCGTTATGCGACCACTGTACTCATCACCACCCATGGTGACCGTCATGCATTCCTCTGACTGCTCGATCATATCGGCCTGTTCGGGCGGACAATCCAGTACCAATACGCCGTTGTGGGTAAGCGCTCGCGCGATCGCTCGCCACCCGGCACGCCGCTGCTCGGGATTCCAGCATGAGGCGACGTTGACGCAGATAGCCAGATCGACCATCTCGTGCAGGTCCACATCCTGCATGGCCATTGCGTGCACTGTTACCCGCTGCCGCACCAGTTCGCCAGTGTCAGCCAGGCGGCTCAATAGCAGAGCGCGCATTGGCAGGGCGGGCTCGACTGCGTGTACTGGCACGCTGGACGCCTCGGCCAGCACCGTCGTGACCAGACCGCTGCCGGCTCCGACCTCCAGGATGGCGACCTGTGCCCGCGCAGCGGAGAAGGACAACGACCGACGCGCCCGCTGCCGATAGTCGACGCCATGCAGCAGGTCGTAAAACTCCGCGGTGACCTGATAGGGAACGACTCTGCACTCGGCTGCGAGTCCGTTCACTGTCAACCCCCCGATCCGGTGAAACTTGATCCCTACACGATGAGCAAGAGAACAGCATCTGGGGCAATTTCCGGTGGTCGCCCCCGTCGCGTGTTCCTGCCAGCCGGCGACACTTCCCCCGATCGTGCCATGTGCATGCCGCACAATGGGTCAGAGTGTAGGTTCGCTGTCAGTCCCCTGGTGCCACCCTGCACGCGCTGCCTCGACTGACGATGAGTTGATCACCATGGGCATAACCCCCTGCGGGCCTGGCATCTTCCTGCCCCACCTGAGAAGCCCCCAGCGGACGATCGGCGGCCACCTCTTCGATTTCTCTCGCCGGGTGGCGGTCATGGCCATTGTGAACCGGACGCCGGACTCCTTCCATGACCGGGGTAAGACCTTCGGCTTCGCTGAGGCCGTCGACGCGGTTGACAAGGCGGTTTCTGAGGGCGCCGACTGGGTCGACATCGGCGGCGTGCCCTTCGCTCCCGGCCCGGTCGTGACGGTAAAGGAGGAGCTCGATCGAGTGATCCCGGTTGTCGAAGAATCGGCCCGACGAAATCCTTACGTGGTGATCTCAGTCGACACCTGCCGTCCCGAGGTAGCACGTCACAGCATCGCAGCGGGAGCGAGTGTCATCAATGACACCAGCGGACTTCACGATCCTGCCGTGGCGGAGTTCGTTGCCGGCAGCGATGCTACTCTGACGATCGTCCACACCTTGGCGGCACCTCGGACGGTATTCCCCCGCCCCTCGTACCACGATGTCACTGTTGAGGTTGCGAACTTTCTGCGACAGCGGGTGGATCTCGCTGTCAATATTGGTGTTCCACCCGAAAGAATCATCGTCGATCCGGGACACGACCTGAACAAGAACACCTACCACACACTTGAACTGACCCGGCGGCTGAGTGAGATCACCGCCCTTGGATATCCCACTCTAGTTGCAGTATCGAATAAGGATTTCATCGGTGAAACCCTCGACCTGGCACAGGGTCAGCGTCTCGAAGGAACACTCGCCGCAGCGGTTTTCTGCATTGTCCAGGGCGCCCGGATTGTTCGCATGCACGACGTCCAAGCCGCCGTGTCGGCGGTCCGCCTCACCGAGGCGATCCTGGGTTTTCGCCCCCCGGCGACCGCTCGCCACAACCTGGTCTAATCGATGGCACGCCTTAGCCTCGCACGAAACGTCGAGGCTAGGGCCCGAGCGCCTGCTTGCGCCGTTCGATCAGACGCCATACCATCGGCGTGAAGATGAGCTGCATCGCGAGATCCATCTTGCCACCGGGGCAGACAATGGTGTTCGCACGCGACATGAACGAGTCGTGCAACATTGAGACGAGATACGAGAAATCGATTCCGCGCGGATCGGCGAAGCGGATGATGAGCATCGACTCGTCCAGCGTCGGAATGGTCCTGGCGATGAACGGATTGGATGTGTCAACGATCGGCACACGCTGGAAGTTGACGTGCGTACGCGAGAACTGCGGACAGATATAGTTCACGTAGTCGGGCATGCGGCGTAAAATCGTGTCGGTCACCGCCTCGGTGGAGTAGCCCCGCGTCGCCTTGTCACGTTGTAGTTTCTGGATCCACTCCAGATTGATCACCGGAACGACGCCGATCAGCAGGTCCACGTGCTGGGCGACGTCAACTTTGTCGGTCGCAACCGCTCCGTGTAGCCCCTCATAGAACAGCAAATCCGTGTCGGCAGGCAGGTTATCCCAGGGCGTGAACGTACCGGGAGGCTGCCCATAGGGCTCCGCCTCCTCGTCGTCGTGCAAGTACTTGCGCACGCGACCGCGACCATTCTCGCCGTACTGCCGAAACAGCTCCTCGAGCTCCTCGAACAGGTTCGCCTCCGGGCCGAAATGGCTGAGCGAGTGATCACTGCGCGCAGCCGTCTCGGCCTTCATCTCGGTACGGTCGTATCGGTGAAAGCTGTCGCCCTCGATGAGCACCGAATTCACCTGCTCACGCCGAAAGATCTGCTCGAAGGTACGCATCACCGATGTTGTCCCAGCGCCCGAGGAGCCGGTGATGGCGATGATCGGATGCCTGGCTGACATAGCCTGTTCTCCTTTCGCTCAACCGTAGGTGCGGAATAGACCGCGCGTGCCGTAGAGCGGTGCGTCATCTTGGACCACATTGTGGTCTCGGTGGTACTGCTCGATGAGCTCGACCTCCTCGCGCGCGCCGAAGATGAACGCGATGCGCTGATGCAAGTTCTCCGGCGCGATGTCGAGAACCCGCGCGCGCCCGGTGCTCGCGAGGCCGCCCGCCTGCTCGATGATGAAAGCCACCGGATTGGCCTCGTAGAGCAGGCGCAGCCGACCCTGCTTCGCCGGATCCTTCGTGTCGCGGGGATAGAGGAATACACCGCCGCGGGTGAGAATGCGGTGCGTCTCTGCGACGAGCGACGCGACCCATCGCATGTTGAAATCCTTGCCGCGAGGGCCTGTGCTGCCAGCGAGGCACTCGTCGACGTAACGCGTCACCGCCGGCTCCCAGAATCGGCTGTTCGAGGCGTTGATCGCGAACTCGCTCGCGGCGCCCGGGACTTGGATCGCCGGATGGGTCAAGATGAACTCGCCGAGCTGCGGTTCGAGCGTGAAGCCGTGCACACCCGTGCCGACGGTCAAGACCATCATCGTCGAAGGGCCGTAGATCGCGTATCCGGCGCAGACTTGCTCCGACCCCGGCTGCAGGAAGTCTTCCGCGGCTGCGTTCGCACCCGGATTCGTGGCACGCAGGATCGAGAAGATGCTGCCGACCGAGAGGTTCACATCGATGTTCGACGAACCGTCGAGCGGGTCGAACGCCAGGAGGTATTTGCCCCGCGGGTAGCGCTCCGGGATGGGAAACGGTGACTCCAGCTCCTCGGACACCATCCCGGAGACCAGACCGCCCCATTCGTTGGCGCGCAGGAACAGGTCGTTCGCGATCAGGTCGAGTTTCTGCTGCGTCTCCCCTTGGACGTTGGTCGCCGCCGCGGACCCAAGCACACCACCGAGCGCACCGTACGCCACCCGCTTGGAGATCGCCTTGCACGCGAGCGCAACGTCGAGGATGAGCGAGTTCAGCTCCCCACTCGCGCCCGGATAGCGGCGCCGCTCCTCGATCAGGAACTGGGTGAGCGTCGAACGGTCAGTGAGCATGGCGTCCCTCAGATTCCTCGTGTAAGCAGACTAGTGCCTCAACGTCAGTTTCACCTGAATCAGCCCCCGTCCCTAGTCTGGGCGCCGTAGCTTTTCGCACTTGCCATGGCTCCGCCGGTGTGCACGTACTCGGCGGGTGCGCCGATAACGGCACCGCGCCTGCCCCGCTTGGGCAGGCGGACACCCACGGCTACGACGCGATCATCGCTGGCTCACCGGTGGCCGACACCTCGGCGATCGCACCTGGCTCGAAGTAACGTGGCGTTCGCAGGCCCGTACTACGAGTCCGGCGATGCAATCATGGTCAGAGCTGGCAACACGGCGATCCGCAGCGTCGCCGATCTCAACGGCAAGATGGTCGCCACCGAGGTGAACTCCACCGCGGCGCTCACCCTGCAGAAGGCCGCGCCGGTGCGAACACGCTGTTGTTCCAGGAAGACGCCCAATGCGTGGCCGCGGTGCAGCAGGACCGGGCCGACGTCTACGCGCTCGACCAGGGCATCCTGATCTCCGATGCCAGCAGCAACCCTGCGGTCAAGGTGGTGGGCGAGCGCTTCTCCCAGGAGCCCTACCGCATCGGACTGCCTCTTGGCGATCCGACGACCAAACAGTTCGTCGACGACTGGCTGAGGAAGATCTACGCCGACAGCAGCTGGGCGGAGCTGTGGAAAGCGACCCTCGGCACGGTCGTCAAGGGCGACGCCCCGGTCCCGCCGGCAATCGGCTCGTCCGCGGGATCCTGAGCCGTCGGGGGAAGCCCGAGCGTGCACATCGTCATCAACGATATCGGCTTCCTGCTGGGCGGCCTGCTCGTCACCCTCGAGCTGACCGCGTTGGCATTCATCGGGGCGCTGCTGCTGGGCACCGTGTTGGCGGTGTTCGGGTCAGCCCGGTCCCACCGCTGATGTACCACCGCGACGGTGGAGTCCGGCTGGAGGTGTTCATTTCTGACACCGGTTCCTACAGCGAGATGGTGTTTGGGCTGCTCAAACTCCTGGGCGTCGATTACCGTCCGGAGCTGGCAAACACGTCTTCCACGGCCGCAAAGGCGAGCTGCGCGAGGCATATCACTCCGGGCTGGAAGATCAGCTCGACGCGCTGGGGCCTGGTCACCAATTGCATCACCTGTGGAACACCCGCTACCTTGACCTGATCCTCGATCAGCTGCGGGCGTCCGGTTACCCGGTGCGCGACGAGGACGTCGCAAGGTTGCATCCGTACTGGTACAAGCACATCAACGTCGCAGGCCACTACAGCTTCCACGCCCAGGAGCTGGGCGCCGCTGGCCTCCGCCCGCTTCGCGACCCGAACCTGCCCGAGGACGAATGAACGGGCCGGGCCTGGCCGAGCAACAGACATCCGAAAGTCGAGATCGTTGCGGTCGGCCGTGTCCGGCCTCCGGCTGGTCCGATCGGCGGACTCGTGATCCATGGTGTCAGGAGCGCACCGGGCGGCGTCTGTGGCCGCACCGATCGTGAACATTGCGTCACACGGTCGCGAGGTGCTCGTCGTGGGTGCCTACTTCGCCGATCTGATCTTTCGGGACTTATCCCGACCTGTCCGCTCCGGCACCGAGGTCTTCGCTGGGGGGTTCAGCCTGCTGCCCGGCGGGGCCTTCACCCTGGCGATGGCCCTGCACCGCCTGGGGCACGACGTCGTGTGGACCACCGACTTCGGCAATGACGCGTTCAGCCAAGAAGTCCTGTCTGCTGCCCGCGCAGAGGGTCTCGACGAGACCGGCTTTCGCCATCACCCCATCCCGTTACGCAGCGTCACAGTTGTGTTGTCTTTTCCGGGTGACCGGGCCATGGTCAGCTATCAGGACCCGGTCAGCCCGCAGTCGCTGGCCGCGCTGCTGTATAAGCACCGCCCCCGGATGCTGATACTGCCCAAGCTTCACTATGGTGCGGCCGTGCAGGCTGGCTTGCGGATCGCCCACCAGCTCGGAACCCAGGTGTTCATGGACTGCCAGGACGTCCCCGCCACCCTCTACACCCCCACGGTGCGCGAGGTCCTCACCCAGGTCGATGTCTTTGCCCCCAACACCGACGAAGCATTGCGGCTGACCGGTGCCACCACAGTCGATGACGCTTTGGAGGTGCTTGCCGGCCTTGTGGACACTGTGGTCGTCAAACGCGGTAGCACCGGAGCCGCCGCGGTCCAGGGTGGGACGCGGTATGACCTCGCCGCCATTCCGGTCGAGGTCCTGGACACCACCGGCGCCGGTGACTGCTTCAATGCCGGCTTCGTACACGCCCACCTCACCGGACAACAGCTTCCCCACTGCCTGGTCGCCGCCGTCGCCTGCGGTGCCGCGGCGACCACTGCCCCCGGCTCCAGCGCCGCACCCGACCTGGCAGGGCTGCAGCACTGGCTCTCCCGGGTACCTCACCCATGACTGTCCACCGGCCGGAAACCCGGCCACGCGGGCGAGGACGCCGACTATTCGCCCACCGCCGGAACTGCGTTACACTCAGTTAGTTGTTCATGTAACGTTCCGCTGATATTAATCCTAGATGCGCCCCAGCCCACCGGCTGGGGCGCATCTCGCGTGGCGATCGGCGAGAGCCGTGGCGCAAGCGTGGTGGCCCGGGCACGCGGCAGCCCGCGCTACCGGAGAGGCGCTGCATGAAGATCCTGGTCGCTGACCTCGACGGCACGCTCCTTGGCGGCGACGCGGCCGACCGACGCCGGTTGCATGCCGCTCTGGCCCGCCATCCCGAGGTGACGGTGGTCTTCGCGACCGGCCGCGGGCTGCCCTCGGTACGCGAGGCGCTCCGAGACCCGCTGCTGCCGCGACCGCGTTGGATCATCGCCGACGTCGGAGCGAGTGTGATCGACGGAGTGGACCTGGCCCCGATCGAGGCACTGCAGGCACAGCTGCGGGCCGGCTGGCCCGGTGCGCAGCGGGTGCGCACCGCGTTAGACCGCTTCCCCGCGCTGACCTATCAACACGGCGTGGCCCAAGACGGCCGCTGCTCGTTCTACCTACGCCCCGAGCAGTTAACCCGGCAGATCACCGACGCTGTCCAGGCACTGGGGTGCACCTGGCTGTACTCGGCGGACCGCTACTTCGACGTGTTACCACCGAGTGTGTCCAAGGGCAGCGCCCTGGCAGCCCTGGCCCGCAAGCACCACTGGCCGATGGTCTCGGTCCTAGTCGCCGGCGACTCCCTCAACGACCTGTCACTGTTCCAGCTCGGCGCGCACGGCGTGATCGTCGGAAACGCCGAGCCCGCCCTGCTCGCAGCGGTAGCCGCGAGCGACACCGTGCATCGACCCGACCAGAGGGGCGCCGCCGCCGTCCTGTCGGCCCTTCAGGACCTGGGCTGGGTGCAACGCGACTACCCGCTGGTGGTCGGCTACCACCGCCCACCGGTGAGTTGGACCCCGGGCGGATGGCAGCCGCCGTCGAGCCCCAACGGCGTCCTGCCCATCCTGCGCAGCTTGTTCACCGGCGACCTGCAAGCCATCTGGGTAGCCGCCGCGGTCGTGGGGCACGACGCACCCGCGACCTGCCTCGACGGGCACAACACCGGGCTGCCGCTGTCTTTCCTGCCGCTGAGCCCCACCGAGTGGGCTGGGTACTTCCACCGGGCCTGCAAGGAGACGCTGTGGCCGGTGCTGATGTCCCAACCCCAGCGACTGCGCTTCGAGTCGGCCGCCTGGGCGCACTACCGCGCCGTGAACGCACGCTTCGCCGACCACATCAGCACCCGGGCCGCGCCGGGCGCAACCGTCTGGCTGCACGACTACAACCTGTGGCTCGTGCCCGGCCTGCTCCGCACGGCCCGCCCTGACCTGCGGCTGGGCCTGTTCCACCACACGCCCTTCCCTGCGCCGGACATCTTCGCCGCGCTGCCCACCGCCCCGGAGATCCGCGCCTCCCTGGGCTGCCTGGACTGGGCCGGATTTCACACTGAGGCCTTCGCCGAGCACTTCCACCAGGCCCTCGCCGGCATCCCCCGACCGCCACGCCTGGGCGTGCATCCGCTGGGCATCGACCGCGACGCCATCGAAGCACTGGCCCGCACCCGCAAGCCCCACCATCGACCGGTCAGCGGACCGCTGGTGCTCTCCGTCGAACGCCTGGACTACGCCAAAGCCCCGGTGCAGAAGGTCGAGGCCATCGCGGCGCTGCTCGCCCGCTGTCCCGACCTGCGCGGGCACCTGCAGTTCCGGCTGGTGTGCCCACCCCCCGAACCCGGCATCACCGCCTACGACACGACCCGCCACACACTCGAACACCGCATCACCGAGATCAACCACGCCTGGAGCACCAGCACCTGGCAGCCCATCGACTACCTGCCCCGCACCCTGCCCTTCACCGAGGTGATCGACCACTACCTCGCCGCCGACGTGTTCTGGGTGACCTCCTTGCAAGACGGCATGAACCTCACCGCGAAGGAATTCATCACCGCCCAGGCAGCCGCCGGCCTGGCCGGCGTGCTGGTGCTCTCCCACCACACCGGCGCCGCCGACCAACTCGGCACCGCAGCACTGCTCACCAACCCCCACTCACCCGCAAACCTCGTCGACACCCTGCAACAAGCCCTGACGCTTTCTCCCGCACAACGCCGCACACGCCTTAAACATCTCGCCGAACTCCTCGGACACCAACACCCCACCGACTGGGCCGCCCAGATCATTACCGCCATCCAAAGCCACAACAACGACACCACGCCAACCTCACCGAAATCGCCGCGCTACTCACCGAACGCAGCGTCCATCTAGTCGTGCTCAAACAAGGCATCGACACCACCACCCGCCGGCCGCTTCCTGTTCCACGTCATCGGCGCGGTGGACGAGATGCTGGCCGACCTCATCAACGACCGCCCAGTTCCTTAACGCCAGTTTTCACAAGATCGTTGGTCACGGGCCGTCAACACCGCGATGCTGGCCGAAATCTTCCGGGCCGGCGTCAAGGCCGTGGACCGGGGCCAGTCCGAGGCCGCCGTCGCGGTCGGATGCGCTGTCCCGACTGGCGGTGTGGCTGAAGCGCAGGGTGGGCGCCCGTGTGCGCTGCAACGTCGCCGGGTCCGGGGACGTTGCAGCGCCGACCCCGGGTCGGTCGGGCAGGATCGCAGCCGCACCGCCGACTCTGGCATGACCCTCCAGGACCGGGCTCCGGTCGACTTTGGGCCGTCGCCCATCGTCATATCAAGTCGGTTACCGCAGGCAACTGAAGCTTGCGGGTGGGGCTGGCCAGGAGACTCGATATTGCGGCGCGGTACCAGCCTATCGCCATCCCCGGAGATGGTAATAGGCTGATGTGATGGCCGAGGTCGACAAGAGCGAGAAGATCACCATCAACGTGGGGCTCGTCGACCTCGGGCAGATCGACCTGCTCGTCGACGAGGGTTTCTTTGCCAACCGCACGGACTTCATCCGCACTGCCATCCGGCGCCAGCTCGAGAGCCGGTCGGATGCGGTAGCGGACACGATCGCCCGGCGGACCCTGATATTGGGTGTGCAGCACCTAGCCCGGCGCGACCTCGAGCAGCTCCGCGAGGCTGGCCGTACGATCGAGCTACGTGTCCTGGGGCTCGCGACCATAGCCGACGACGTCGACGCCGAGCTCGCGCTCGCGACGATCGCCTCGGTTGAGGTATTGGGGGCGTTCCGCGCCTCGCGGGCCGTCAAGGCCGCGCTCGCCTCGCGCACCACCTGATCTGGGCTGGCGTCCTCCGGGCACCCGCTGCGTCATCCCACGGCACGTACACGGATCAGCACGGCCCCAACGCGTCCGCGGAGATGGTGCGCTTCTTCCTCGAGCACCCACGGTGCAGACGCTAGTTTGGGGTGGTGTCGATGCATTCAGCTCACGGTGACCATGACGGGACCAATGACCGGCAGTCGGGTGCACTGCTGTTCGTCCGCTATGCCTTCCCGCCCAACGAGCTGGGCTACTGCGGTCCATCGGATAGTCAAGCGCTGCTGGGATACGCCGCGACCGGCACTGTGGACCGAGGACTGGCCGCGTTAGCCCGGCAGTTCGACGGCGCCTGGCCATATCTCGAACTCATCGCCGGGGCAGTCGGCCTCCCCGACCCGCTCGATCATCGGGTCGTGGAGGCCTACTGGGTGGGCAACCCACTGCTCGACCAGGTCGGGACCACTGCGCTCGGCAACTCGATGGAACAGCGGCTGCGCCGCCGAACCGGCCGCCAGTTCAGTCTGATTGCTGACGACGTCCTGGCTGGCGGAGTACCCCACCACAGCTTCCACGTATTCGGTGTCTACCCGTGGGTGGGCCTGCTCAGCAACGACCGCATCGCTGACCAGGCACTGGAAGTGCTCGATCGGTGTCGCATCCGATGGGGCAAGGTGGATAGCGTGAGCGGCGACCAGGTACTGGTGCGAAGCCAGCCGCTCACCTGGGACGGCCGGAACCTCGGTTTAGGAGAACCTGTCGCAGAAAACGCGAGACGGGCGGTTAATGGAAACGGGTTCGTCGATGGCCTTGCCCCCGGCGACTGGGTTTCACTGCACTGGGACTGGGTCTGTGACCGTCTCGGTCCGCGCCAGCTCACGGACCTACGTCGTTATTCACTGCGCCAACTCAAGATCACCAACCACGAGGCGACACACTCCGGCCCCGCAACAGTGCTGGGCTGAGCCCCGTATGGTGACACATGTCGCGATGTGGTGATGCGCAGCCTGCCAGAGTCGCATTGTTCGGTCGAGACGTCCTGATCGCCAGTTACCAGGCCCGCGTATTCCGGCCTGAGCTGATGCTCGACACTCTCACCGTGCTGGCCGCGAGACAGGGCCGGGTCAACGACCAAGCAACCAGGCGAGATCTTGTACGAGGTCCGGTTCGGAGACCCGATCTCCTACCACACAGGTTCGGCGTGGCCGCGACACGGTCATCGCGTGCGAGTGGTACATTCGCCCAACACCGGCGGTGACCGCGATCCGCCAGCTGTCAGCGGCCGGATCGGAGATCTCCTGGCTGCTGTCGAGTCCGTCGGTTCCACCAGAGCCGATAGTGCCGGCGGCCAGCGCCGGATCTACCCGTCCACCCGGCGTCGCTGGGCCTCCGAGGTAGCTAAACCGAGATTGATCATCCTCTTCGACGGGCACCGCTGCCACTCCCTGGTCGAACCCAGCTATCCGAGCATCGAGTGAGTAGTAAAATCCCATTGTCGACGTTGGCGACCAGCTCTTCGACTGTCAACCTTGGAGATGATCCTTGACATCGGTCGAGCAGCCCTGTCACCATGAAGGTTCACTCGCGCGATTCTTGATAACGAATTGCGACGGTTCTTCGGGGGCTAGCGGAGGTCGAGATGATCACTGTTCGCGATCACCGCGTTGCCAGCGGGAGGCGCGGCAAGCCGACCCGAAACACGTCGCGCCCACGCCGACAGTGGGTGACGCCAACCTGGGAGCGAATAGACACTCCCATGGAAGTCACGATGTATGCAGGTCGGCGCTAAGAGTTCAGTCAGCTTGCGCTGAGATGCTCGTTCGTATCCTGGGCTCGGCAGCCGGTGGCGGAGTGCCACAATGGAACTGTGGGTGCCCGGTATGTGCCGCCGCACGGTCAGGCTCGCGTGCGGTAGAGTCGCGACGATCGTGCACTATCGCCGTCGGCGACGGTGACGGCGAGTGGTTTCTGGGCAATGCCAGCCCTGAGCTCGACGTGGCGCTGCGTGAATGCCCTCCGTTATGGCCTCAACCTCACGATTCCACGGCACCGATACACGGTGTTTTCCTCACGGATGCCGAACTCGACCACACGTTGGGTTTACTGTCCCTGCGCCAAGCCGGTGAGCTGCACGTCTACGGTACGGCGGCAGTGCGAATTCTACTTTCCGGGTCCGGGCTGCTGCCCACATTGGAGAGCTATACGGTGGTGCGCTGGCATGAAGTTCGTCCAGGCGAACGATTCGCCCTGCACTACCGTCACGGTGCGGCCTCGCCGCTGTGCTGTGAGCCGCTCGATGTCACCAGTGACCGGCTTCCCCGTTACGCGCGCGGCGCAGGGCCGACCTCCGGTGTGGTCATCGGTTACCGGATCACCGACGAGCGCACCGCTCGCGTCGCGGTGTTTCTGCCCTCGGTGGCGGCGCTCAACGATAGCCTGCTCCAGCAGCTCGGCGACGCGCATCTGATCCTGGTGGACGGGACGTTTTGGTCTGAGAACGAGATGCACGAACGCGGGCGCGGCGCCGCTTCGGCCCGATCGATGGGCCACCTGCCGATCAATGGCGCAGACGGGAGCCTGCGGTTGCTCCGTCAGTCGACCGATGCGCAGATCGTGTATACCCACCTCAACAACACCAATCCGATGCTATTCGAAGACGCGCCTGAACGAGCACTTCTCACCGGCGCCGGCGCTACCGTTGCGCACGACGGTGCCGAATACGAGTTGTAGAACAGGGGGACAGATGGCTGAGAACCGACCGGTGTTGGATCGTGCGGAGTTCGAAGGCATGCTGCGCGCTGCCGAGCGCAGCTATTGGGACAAGCATCCCTTCCACCAGCGGATGGACGCGGGTGAACTCGAACCTGCTCACGTGCGCGCGTGGGTGGCCAACAGGTGGTATTACCAGCGAAGCCTGCCGCAGAAAGACGCTGCAATCGTCGCGAACTGCCCGCTTCCAGAGGTCCGTCGGCGGTGGCTGCCGCGGATTGCATATCACGACGGCACCGCGGACGGTGCCGGCGGCTGCGCACGATGGCTGGTGTTGGCTGAGGCGGTCGGATTGGACCGGACTGAGGTCATTGACGAGCGGCACGTGTTGCCGGGTGTGCGCTTCGCGGTCGATTCCTACGTCACCTTCGCTCGGACGCGGCCATGGATCGAGGGTATCGCGTCGTCGTTGACCGAACTGTTCGCCCCACACGCGATGGCTGCGCGGACAGTCGCGCTCAGGAAACACTACCCGTGGATTGAACACGACGCGCTCGGATATTTTGACTCCCGTATCAGCCGAGCCCAGGAAGAATGCGCTGACGCGCTGGATATCGTGTTGTCGCACTGTACGTCACGGCAGAGCCAGGACGCCGCGGTGTGCGCCCTCGAGTTCAAGACTGACGTGCTGTGGTGCATGCTGGACGCGATCGAGCATTCGCTGCAGGCGCGTCGATGACAGCAGCGTTGTCGCTCACCGACCGGCCACAACTGCGCCGCGGGGTCCGTGCCGCGACCGACCCACTCAGCGACGAGACGGTCTTGCTGTTCCCCGAGGGTGTGCTCACCCTGAATGAGACAGCGGCTGCTGTCATCCGGCAGTGCGACGGTTGTCACAGTGTGGCCGAGATGGTGCAGGCGGTCGGTGAGGTGTACAACGATGTCGCGGTCGAGGACGTCATGGTGCTGCTGCGAGATCTGATCGCCCAGAACCTGCTGGTCGCCAACCGTGGATAGGCCGCTGGGCCTGCTCGCCGAGCTGACCTACAGGTGCCCGCTGCACTGCCCCTACTGTTCCAACCCCGTTGCTGTTCCGGACGCAGCGGAGTTGACGCTGCCCGAGTGGTTCCGCGTGTTGGACGAGGCTCGGCGGCTGGGCGTGCTTCAACTTCACCTCACCGGAGGTGAGCCGCTGGCCCGGACTGACTTGACCCCGCTCGTCGCGCGGGCCCGCGGGCTGGGGTTCTACGTGAATCTGGTGACCAGCGGGGTAGGCCTCGACCAGCGAAGGGCGACCGAGCTGGCGCGGGCCGGACTCGACCACGTCCAGCTCAGTATGCAAGACGCCGACCGTGCAGCCGCCGACGAGGTGGCGGGGGCCCGCGTTTTCAGCCGCAAACTGGCTGCGGCTCGAGCGGTCACGGAGCTGGAGTTGCCGCTGACGATCAACGTCGTGTTGCATCGCGGCAACATCGGCCGGATCGGGCCGATCGCCGATCTGGCTGCCGCGCTCGGCGCGGACCGGCTCGAGCTGGCGCACACGCAGTACTACGGCTGGGGGCTACTCAACCGGTCGGCACTGCTTCCGACACCTGACCAGGTCGTCGCCGCGGAGCAGGCTGTCGCGCACGCGCGAGCGGTCCACGGCATCAACCTGGAGATCCTTTACGTCGTCGCGGACTACCACGAGCCTTACCCGAAGCCCTGCATGCACGGGTGGGGACGGCGACACATCGTCATCGCGCCTGACGGGCGGGCGCTGCCCTGCTCGGCTGCGGCGCAGATCACTGGGCTGGGCATCGACAACGTACGCGAACACTCCTTGAGCACGATCTGGCACCACTCCCCCGCGTTCACCCGGTTTCGTGGCTACGAGTGGATGTCGGAACAGTGCCGCAGCTGCCCGCGCAAAGAGGTCGACTTCGGCGGTTGCCGCTGCCAGGCCTTCCAGCTCACCGGTGACGCAGCAAGGACAGATCCCGTCTGTCAGCTGTCACCCGACCACCACCTGGTCGATGCTGCGCTCCAGACCGCTGGGCCGCCATACCAGACGGTGCGCCCTCGAACGAACCCGAAGATGCGGACTGATCCTCCTGGGCGGATCACTTAAGCACGACTCCAGCTGCTGGGCTCCGGGGGATTGGTCCGAGTTTCGGCGTCACGAGCGGTAGGGCCCTAGACCGCCGCGCAGCAGTTCGTGGGCGCGGTCAGCCTCGGCTAGTGCATCCAGGGCGATGGCGTCGGCGGTCTGTCCCGCGGCGATCCGCTCCTGGTTGGCCCGGGCGAGTGTGGTGTGCGTGGCGATGATTTGGGCAGCGGCAAGGTGGGCGACCCGCTCGGGTTGGGGGTCGCCGGGTGGCGTCACTTCCCGTAACGCGGTGGCGAGGGCGTCCTGGCTACGGGACTGATAGCGCATGAGCGCGGAGGCGAGGGATGGGGTGTCGACGACAAGCCGGTAGAAGGCCACCACCTCCGGGGTGTCGCATAGTCCGGTGATGGGGTCGCGGCGGGTGAGTGCCGCGCGCAGGTGCCGGTGTAGCGCGTCGAGCGGAGCCTCGCCGGGTGCGCGGTCTCGGACGACTCGGGCTGCTTCGTCTTCGTGGTCGGCGATCCGGTGCAGGACCAGGTCGTCTTTGCTCGCGAAATAGGCGAACAGAGTGCGACGGGAGACTTCGGCGGCGGCTGCGATGTCGGCCACGGAGACCTGGTCGTAGCCCCGCTGGAGGAAAAGCGAGATCGCGGTCTCGGAGATCGTGCGGTGCGTGCGGAGCCGCTTGCGCTCGCGCAGTCCGAGTGGTTCGTCCATGTGGGCATACTACCCATTCTCGCACTGAGTTTATTTGTATACTTAGACTACTTATGCTCCTGGTGTCGATTTCTGAGACGGAGGCGTGATGCAGGTCGATACCACAGTGATCGTGGTGGGGGCCGGGCCGACCGGCCTGATGCTGGCCGGTGAGCTGGCCCTGGCCGGTGTGCCCATCGAGGTCATCGAGCGCCAGGCAACCCCGAGCGGCCAGTCTCGCGGTGGCGGTGTCAACCCGCGCACCGCCGAGGTGTTCGCAATGCGCGGGTTGATCGATGCGGTGACCGACCGGGCAGTCCCGCGGGAGAACGCCGCCGGACACTTCGCCGGCCTGCTCGTCCCGCTGGACACCCGGCCGTGGCGAACACGCTACCCCGGCGGCCTGCTCATCCGGCAGGACTGTCTCGAGGAGGTGCTGGAGGACCATCTCGCGAACTTCGGGGTGAGGGTTCGCCGCGGCACCGAGTTGACCTACCTCGACACCGGCGAGAATGAGGGTGTCACCGTCACCGTCCGCGGCCCGGGCGGGGAGTATCGGCTGCGTGGGCGATATCTGGTCGCCTGCGACGGCGGGCACAGCACCGTCCGCACACTCACCGGGGTCGCCTTCCCCGGACGCGCCGGCACGCTCGCCGCGGTCAGCGCTGACATCGAGCTCACCGCGCTGTCCGCGACCGTGTCCCGAACAGTCGACCACATCAGCCGACTGACACGCACCGGCGGTGGCTATTGGATGCTGCTGCACCCGCTCAAGGGCCCCGAAGAGAACACCGGCCTGTACCGGGTCGTGTTCGGTGGCCCGGAGCAGGCGACGCTGCCCCGGCAGGCCCCGGTCACCACCGACGAGGTGGCCCGCGCCCTGGCCGCCGTGCACGGGCCGGAGACCCGGCTGGGTCGGCTGCGCGGGGGCAGCCGGTTCAGCGACGCCAGTCGGCAGGTCAGCGACTACCGCATCGCGCGGGTGCTCTTCGCCGGCGACGCCGCGCACATCCACCCACCCATCGGCGGGCAGGGCCTCAACCTGGGCATCCAGGACGCGACGAACCTGGGCTGGAAACTCGCCGCTCACATCCGGGGCGACGCTCCCGCCGGGCTGCTGGACAGCTACCACGCCGAGCGACACCCCGTCGCCGCCCGGGTCATCGCGACAATACGAGCGCAGAACGTGCTGATGAGCCCGCCCCCGGACGCCGACGACGTGCTAGCCCTGCGCGAGATCGTCACTGATCTGGCCCGGCTGCCCGACGCCAACCGCTACCTGGCAGGCCTCATGTCCAGTCTTGACCTGCGCTACGACCTGGGCGACCCCGATCCACTAGTCGGGGCCCGGATGCCCGATCTGGACCTGAGCACCAGCCAGGGCACCATGACACGGGTGAGCACGCTGTTGCGGACCGGCCGCGGACTCCTACTGGAGCTGGGCAACCCCGGCACCACGGACCCACTGCCCGCTGGAGTGGACCGGGTCATCGCCCGACCCGCCGAACCAGCCGGCTCAGACGCAACCCCAGGAATCGGAACCGACACAGGTGCCGCACCCGGTGTCGACCGGATCCTGACCCGCCCCGACGGCTACGTGTGCTGGGTCGACGCCGGCCCGGACTCCTCACCCGAACCAGCGCTCGAGCGCTGGTTCCACACCGCAGCACTACCCGATGTCTCCGGAGCGAGCCGGGTCAGGGACGGGCGTAGAAGGCGTACCAGTCGCGGCTGGACGGGCTGAAGTAATGCTCGGGGGCAACTTTCTCACCGGGAAACAGCCGCACAGCTTGTGGTGGGCCCTGAGACGCGGAATGGAAGTAGGCGCCGCTGACCCAGTTGGGGTTGATGTCCAACTCCATTCCGCGCACCACGCCGCTGGTGTGCAGTATCTCCCCCAAACTGCACACCGACAGGGCGGGTCCGCCGACATACACCTCGGCACCGCTGGCGGTGATCCCAAAACCCGAGCGGTGAATGAACGCGACCTGGCCGACGGTGCTGCCCCACTGGGCGGTGCCGCCGCTTTGGCAGGTCGGGTTAACCTGTCCGTCGTCGACCAGAGGAACGAGGTTCTGCCGGACGCTGGCCACGTCCGGATCCATTCGCACCTCCCGATTCCACGCTCCAACGGTGGCCGTGCCATCAACGCGCAGCACCAGGCTGGCGGCGCCGTCCACCAGCGGCCGCACGGTACGGCCCTGGCTGTAGTAGCCACCGTGGCTGGCACCGTTGAGCCGGAACCCACCGTTGAACACAGCGACCACGGTGCGTTGCTCGGTTGAGGTCAGTGACGTGCCAGCCTGCCAGGTTCCGCCGGGGTCCAGGAAACCTGGATGTAGCTGTCCCCTTACCAGACTGGGATCAATCCACATCACACCGACCAGGAACGAGGTGTGCTCACGATCCGGCCGCACATGGGCTACCCGGACCGCCGGCTGGCCGTGCACCGTCACGACGGTCTCCCACTGGCCTTCACCGGTCAAGGCCGCGATACCCGACGGTGGGTGCAGTGGCAGCGGCGCGGGCAGACCGGGCGAACCGGTATTGGCGAGCGGATCAGATGGTGTCGCGGGTACTGCTGCGGCCCGTGGAATGCCCCCCACCGGCAAGCCGCCGGTCGGGGGCTGATTGTGCTCGTACTGTTGTCTCTCCAACCAGGTGATCAGCCCGTCGAAGCCGTGGTCGCGACCCCACTCGGCCAACCTGGCCGCCAAGCTGTCGGTGCCCGGCGCCCGCAACGCGCCCACCACCGACCAGCCCACCAAAGATCCGAAAACCACCACCGCGACCAGCACGACCAGCAGAAACCGGCGCCACCACCGGCGGCGCGGCGGGCCCGATCGAGTCGTGGCGGTCACACCCCTCCAGCCCTGGTCAGGCGGCGCGATAGGTGGAACGGCGCCGGGTGGGCCGCCGTGGTCCGCGACGGGATGTCACGCCGGCGCCGTCTCGGCGTCGCCCAGGCGGCGCTGGCATGGCGGTGCGGACGGGTGCGGGGGTTGAGGAGGGGGCAACCAGTGGCGCCGGCGGGCCGGTGAGGGCGGTGATCTGCTCGGCGCCGGGACGCACCTGTGCCATCACCGGTTTGATGCCGGCCAGGCGGGTCAGCGTCCGCACCTCCCGGACCTGCTCCGGGGTGGACAAGGTGACCACGACCCCCTCGGCGCCAGCTCGGGCAGTCCGCCCCGAGCGGTGCAGGTATGCCTTGCACTCGGCAGGGGGATCCACATGCACCACGAGTCCGATCTCATCGACGTGTATACCGCGCGCGGCGATGTCGGTAGCCACCAGCACCCGCGCGCTTCCCTCGCTGAACGCAGCAAGATTCCGGGCCCGGGCACTCTGCGAGAGGTTTCCGTGCAGCTCTACGGCGGGGAGCCCGGCGATGGTCAACTGCTTGGCGAGCTTCTTCGCGGCGTGTTTGGTGCGGGTGAACAGCAGACTGCGGCGCTGACCGGAGGCCAGTTCGCGGACCACCGAGGGCTTGTCGGCGTGATCCACGGTGAAGACGTGGTGCTCCATCCTGGACTCCTGCGCCACCGGCGGGTCAACCGAGTGCACCACCGGATCGGTCAGGTAACGACGCACCAACACGTCCACGGCGCCGTCCAGGGTGGCTGAGAACAGTAGCCGCTGGGTGTCAGCCGGGGTGCGGTCCAGCAATCTGCGCACCGCAGGCAGGAAACCCAGGTCGGCCATGTGGTCGGCCTCGTCCAGTACCGTCACCTCGACCGCGTCGAGGTGCACGTGGCCCTGGCCGAGCAGATCCTCCAAGCGCCCGGGACAGGCGATGAGGATGTCGATCCCGCCACGCAGCGCGGACACCTGCCGACCTTGGCTGACACCGCCGTAGACGGTGGTGATCCGCTGACCGAGCTTCGCCGCCAGCGGAGCGAAGGTGTCGGCAACCTGATTGGCCAGTTCCCGGGTGGGCACCAGCACCAGAGCGCGCGGGTGGCCGGCGATGCGGCGAAGTCCGGAACGGGCCAGCGCAGCAATCGTCGGGATCGCGAAGGCAAGCGTCTTCCCGCTGCCAGTTCGGCCGCGGCCAAGCACATCATGACCGGCGAGGGCATCGGGCAGCGTCGCGGCCTGGATCGGAAATGCGGTGGTGATGCCCTGCCGGGTAAGCACGGCGAGCAGTTCTCCGGGAATTCCGAGTTCGCGGAAACTGCATGGCTGCCCGGGCGCAGGGTGGTTCGAAGGCACGCGGAAATGATCCTCTCCTGGAGATGGTGGCCGCTGATGCGTGGCCACCCCGTACTCCACGGAGAAGCTCTTGCGCCGTCACGGCGCTCACAGTCGACCTCGGCTGCACCGGCATCGGTGCTGGCTCGCCACTTCATTATGCCCGATGATCGGCACACCGTGCACGCGGGGTCGACACACTGTGTATCAGAGACGGACGCGCCGTGTGGCGCACATCAAGTCAGGTTTGCCGTTACCATGCGATGGGTATCAATCCAACACCCCCGCAGAACCGATCGACCAGCAAGGACGGTGTTGGAGATGGCAGACACCCGACGACTTCCGAAGCCGGTCGCTCACGAGTGGGAGTGGCAGCTTAGCGGCTCCTGTCAGGGGCTCAACAGCAGCGTGTTCTTCCATCCAGACGGCGAACGCGGCTCAGCGAGATCTCGCCGCGCTGACCGGGCCAAAGAGATTTGCCAGCACTGCCCGGTGCTGGAACAGTGTCGCCGATACGCGCTGTCGGCGCGGGAACCGTACGGGGTTTGGGGAGGCCTGACCGAGGAGGAGCGTCGGCAGCTCTGGACCGGTGAGCGTCAGCTTCTGGTGAGCTGACCGACCCGGCAGTTGTTCCCCCTCTAGCCTGGCCGGTGTGGAGCGCATAGAGCACGTCGTGGTTGTCGGCGCGGGGTTAAGCGGCCTGCGTACTGTTGAGTTCCTGCGCACAGAGGGTTTTACCGGCCGGGTCAGTCTCATCGGGGACGAACCGCACGAGCCTTACGACCGGCCCCCCCTGTCCAAACAGATCCTCTCCGGGCAATGGCCCGAGCAGCGGGCTGTGCTACATCGCGGCGAGCTGGCCGACCTCGATGTGTCGTTGCATGCGGGGAGGTCCGCGATCAGTGCCGACCTCGCTACCGTCGAGCTCGACGACGGCACCCGGCTTCAGTACGACAAGCTGGTGGTGGCGACCGGAGTGCGGGCACGGCGGCTACCCGGCCAGCCCCACCGTGCCGAGCTGCACCTGCTGCGCACCCTGGACGATTGCCGGGGACTCCGGAACTCGATCTCCCGAGCTCGCTCTCTGCTCGTGATCGGAGCCGGCTTCATCGGTGCCGAGGTCGCCGCTACTGCTCGCACAGCGGGGCTCGAAGTGACCATGCTGGAGGCCCTGCCGGTACCGTTCGCGCGAGTTCTCGGTGAGCAGATGGGCCAGCTGTGTGCCCGATTGCACACTGACAACGGGGTCACGGTGCGTTGCGGGGCGCGGCTGGAAGGCTTCCTGGACACCAACGGTGGGATCGCCGCACGGCTGGCCGACGGGACCACCGTGCGGGCCGACTGCTGCGTGGTCGGAGTGGGCACCGTGGTCGACAACGGGTGGCTGGCCGGACTCGGGTTACCCACCGAAGGCGGGCTGCTCTGCGACACCACCGGCCTGGTGGAGGGCACCGACAATGTCTACGCGGTCGGCGACGTCGCCGCCTGGCGGCACCCCACGGTCGGGGACCGGCCGCGGATCGAGCACTGGACCTCGGCCGGGGAACAGGCCGCGGTCGTCGCGCAGCGGATCGCCGGGAAACAGATCACTCGCCAAGCTGATGTTGTCCCGTACTTCTGGTCCGACCAGTACGGGCTGACGTTGCAGCTGGTCGGGCGCTGTGATCTGGCGACGTCCGTCGAGGTGCTGCACGACCCCGGCACGATCAAGGGCACGGTGGCGGGTTACTTCGCCGACGGCACTCTCGTCGCCGTTCTGGCCTTCCACGCCCCCCGGTTGCTCAACCGCTACCGTCGACTGGTGGCCGCGGGCGCCAGCGAATCAGAGGTCCAGGCTACCGCAGCCGAACTCGCCTCCCGGTAACCGCTGCGGGCCAAGCCAGCGGCGCGGGTCACTCCAGTCGCTCAGGGCTGGTGGACGGCTTCGATATCGATGGTGATGCGGAGGGTGCGGCCAACGGCGAACACCCCGGCGAGCACCGACTGGTTCCAGATCATGCCGAACTGGTCGCGGTCGAGTTGGGTGGTGGCGTGGAATCCGGAGCGGAGATCTTTCATGGGACCGGCACCGGTACCCAGGTAGTTGATGTCCAGCCCGACAGGTTGGACTACCGACTTCAGGGTGAGCTGGCCATAGAGATGCCAGTTGTCCAGACGCAGCACGGTCAGCCGGTGGCCGGTGTAACGGATCTGTGGAAAGGCTTGCACGTCCAGGAAATCCGGCGAGCGCAGGTGAGCGTCCCGGTCCGGATTGTCGGTGTCGATGCTGGCCGCCTCGATGATCACGTCGGCCGTGCTGAGTTCCAGCGGGTCGGCCACGGTCAGGGTGCCGCTGAAATCGCGGAATCGACCGTGGATCTTTGCGAACCCAAGGTGGATCGCGGTGGCGGCCACCATGGAGTGGTGGGGATCGATCTGCCAGGTCCCGGGGGTGGGCAACGCGGTCGCGCCGACCTGGGGGAGCACCAGCCGACCCAGGTCGACGGGGCTGGCGCCGTTGATCAGACCGGTACGGGCTTGCGGATCATGCCCAGCGGCGGCGATGATCACAGTGTAAGCGCCCGGGCCCAGGCCGGCCACGGCGAAGTGACCATCATGGCCCACGACAGTGCGGCCGGACTGGGCGCCGGACGCGTCGACGACGGTGACCACCGCGTGCGGCACCGGCCATCCATCACCCGTGACCACCGTTCCGGTGAGCACACCGCCGCCGCTGTCAGCGGTGGCCATGGTGGTCACCCTCGCGCTGGAGGCTGGTGTCGACGGCGCCGCTGCCCGCCGCCGCGTCAGCCAAGGTGGCCGGCCGCAAGGTGATCACAGTCTCGGTGGGCCTGCCGCGATCGAGGTGCACCTCGGTGGCCACCGGTGGGTACCCGCTAGCGATGACGGTGTAAGCCCCCGCCTGCAGGTCGTCGAAGACGAACTCACCCTCGACATCGGTGATGGCCGAGCCGACCACGCGGCCGTCTGCGTCGAGCAGGGTAGTCAGCGCTTCGGGCACCGGCGCGCCAGCGCTGGCGGTACGCACGTGGCCCACCAGTTGGACCCGGACGACGACCTCGACGTCATGGGTAATATCTCCATAACCAGGTACATCCACGCTACGCGCCACGGGCTGCACAGTGGTAGCCGCCACGGTGAGCGTGTAAAGACCTTGAGCGAGGGCGAGGAAGTTGAAGCGCCCGTCTGACCCGGTGGCGGTCGTGGCCACGACATCACCGCGGACGTCGATGAGAGTGATCATCGCACCCGGGACGGGCTGCTGGGACCCGGCAGCGGATACCGTGCCGGACACGCTTGCGCCAGCTCCGGACAGCATGAAGTCGTGGCGCACCGGCGCATCGGCCACGGCGACTAGCGCGATGCCTGGCTGGTGTGCCGTCACGGCGCAGGTGACCAGGTAGCTGCCGCCGCTGGGCGGACCGAGCCGGTAGTGCCCGCCAGTGTCGGAGTGATCGCGGTCCAGCTGCCTACCGGACAGGTCGGTGAGGGTGAGGGCGACTCCCGCGAGTGGGGTGTGCCCGCCTTCGGTGACCTTCCCGTAGATCACCGGTCCGGCTCGGTGATCTACGCTGGTCTGCTCAGCCGCCACGATCGGTGGAGTGGGCAGCACCGGCACGGGCGTGACCTCGTCGCTTTCCGACACTCTGTGTCTCGGCGTCTCGCCCACTTCAGCAGCGAGTTCGGCAGCGAGTTCAGCCGCAAGCGCTTCGATACCGGATTGGTTGCGCAGCGGAATCTCTTGCAGGAAAAGCATGAGTACAGAAGCGATAACCATCACTCCGGCGGCGACGAGGAATACCCCATCCATCGCGCCGGAGAAGCCCACCAGGAACGGTCTGGCCAGTCGGGGATCGATGTGCTGCAAGAAGGAGGAATCCTGCAGCACGCCACCAGCGTTGCCGGACCCCCCGGCGCCGCCCCGGACGGCCTGCAGGACAACGTCGTTGACGGGGTTGGAGCGGACCGCTGGGTCGACGAGCGCGGACTGGAATTCCGGAGTGGGCACGATGGTGCGGAACGCGTCGGCAATCTTGCTTCCGGCAGTGGAGAACAGGATCGACAGAAACACCGCGACGCCCAACGTGCCACCCATCTGCCGGAAGAATGTCACCGAGGCGGTAGCCACTCCCAAGTCCCGGGGCGGTACCGCATTCTGCGCCGCCATGATCAGTGTCTGCAGGCAGCCACCCAGCCCGAGGCCGAACAGCGCCATGTAGATGTCGACCTCCACCAGGGAGGTATCGACCCCCAGGCGTAAGGCCAACAGCAGTAGCGCAGCGGTCATCAACATCGTCCCCAACACGGGGAAGATCTTGTATCGACCAGTGCGGGAAGTCAGCTGCCCGGATATCACCGAAGCAGCCATGATCCCAGCTATCAGCGGCAACAGCAACAGACCAGATTTCGTGGGCGAGGCTCCTTTGACGATCTGCAGGTACTGAGGGATCAGGATGAGACCGCCGAACATGCCGGTGCCGATGATCAGACCTCCGGCCGATGTCACGCTGAACACGCCGTTGCGGAACAGGCGTAGCGGTAACAACGCCTCGTCGCCGATCCGTCGCTCGGCCATCACGAACCCGATAAGGCCGGCGGCGGCAATCCCGTAACAGATAATTGCCCGCACCGAATCCCAACCCCAGTCTCGGCCCTGCTCGGCCACCATGAGAACGGGTATGACCCCGACAGTCAGTGCCAGCGCACCCAGCCAGTCGATGCGATGCTCGCGACGGGTGTGCGGGATGTTGAGCACCCTAGCCACGACGACCAGGGCGGCCGCGGCGATCGGAACGTTGACCAAAAACACCCACCGCCATCCGGCGATCCCCAGGATCGAATCGGCGCCGGCGAACGCGCCACCGACCAACGGACCGACCACGCTCGCTGCGCCGAACACAGCCAGGAAGTAACCCTGGTAACGAGCCCGCTCTCGAGGCGGCACGATGTCACCGATGATGGCGAATGCCAGCGACATCAGGCCACCGGCGCCCAGACCCTGCACGGCGCGGAAGGCCGCCAACTCATACATCGACGTGGAGATCGTGCACAACACCGACCCTGCGATGAAGATCGAGATAGCGGTGAGGAAGTACGGCTTGCGCCCGTAGAGGTCAGACAGCTTGCCATAGAGCGGGGTGGAGATCGTCGCGGTGATCAGGTAAGCGGTGGTCGCCCAGGCCTGCAGGTTCAACCCGTGCAGGTCATCAGCGATGGTGCGAATGGCTGTGGAGACGATCGTCTGGTCAAGCGCCGCCAGCAGGATGCCCAGCATCAGTCCGCCGAGGATGGTGAGAATCTGCCGGTGGGTGAAGACCCCGGCGGCGGGCCCGAGCGAGCTGCGGTGCGGCGGAGCCATCGCAGTGGTGGTCATGAACAGGGGTCCTTCCTGATGGCCGACGCAGTCTGCTCCGCTGCGACGGTCACGGAGGCTCTGCAGTCATCGACGGGTCTGTAGTCATCGGCATACACCCGTACCCGTTGGTTGCGGCATACAAATAAGTGTAGAAGGCAAGCATGCGCTCTTGGCAAGGCCGCCCGCAACCGAAAACGCCGATGACGCTGTCAACTGCACAGCCCGCGCACACGCGTGTACGTTACGCAGACGGGTGCGAAAGATGACCGCCTGCGCGCATATCAGGCACGGTCAGTATGACCGGCTGGCCGCAAGCGACTTTGTTGAATGTCCACGAGAGTACGTGTGCCCTAGCGGATCGCGGACTCGGCTATGCCCTTGCCGTCATCGACCAGGACCTTACGCAGCCGAGTATCCGCTGGGAGTCATTGGGAATCATCACGTCGCGGCCTTGCACCGGGTTCCCTCGGCCGGAAGCTGAAGACTGACGAGGTAACCGATCCCGGCCTGATCGACGCAGTTGTTGCCCTGCAAGAAGGCAGTGTGTTGAGTGCCTTCGAAGGTCAGCAAGCGGGCGTTGATGTCCTTGGCGAGGTTGACCCCGGCCTGATAGGGCGTGGCGGGATCTTGTGTCGTGGAGATCACCACCGCTGTCGGTAGCCCGGGCGTCTGGGGATGGTGAGGTCCGCTGGTAGGAGGAACGGGCCAGAAACCGCAGTTGTCAAGGGCAGACGAAGGCGGCTTCCCGGTGTCGAGGAATGGGGCGACCTTCCGGTACTGGGCATCGACATCGCGGGCCACGTTCGGATCTTTGATGGGCGGATTGTCGACGCACAGGACGGCCTGGAAAACATCCATCTCGGTGGAGTAACTACCGTCCTGCGAGCGTCCGTTGTAGATATCAGCAAGGCGCATGAGGGTATCCCCGTGACTCTGAGTGAGTTCCTGCATACCGCGGTTCAGTGTCGGCCAGAGATCGGACAGGTACAGCGCTTGAACGACACCGGTCGTGGCGTCGGTGTAAGACAACTTGCGCCCGTCAGCCACCGCGATCGGCTGGTCGATCAGCGGGCGCACAAGAGCCTGGAACTTGCTCACGGCCTGACCTTTGTCCTGCCCCAAAGCACACTCAGCGCGACCCGCGCACCACACCGCGAAAGCGTCAAAAGCTTTTTGGAATCCTCGACCCTGGTCAACGAGCTGGGAAATTGGATCCTGCGCCGGATCGACAGCACCATCGAGAATCATTGCACGGACGTTCTTGGGAAAGACTTCAGCATAGCCGGCACCGATACGAGTACCGTAGGAGTAACCGAGATAAGTCAGCTTTTCGTCACCGAGGGCCGACCGCATGACATCCATGTCACGGATCACCTCGCGAGTACCGATGTTCGCGAGGACGTCTTTTCCGGTACGGGTGACACATCCAGCGTCATCGGCCTTTTCCTGACTTTCCGTCCGCTCGACCCCCGCTGGCGACGTGTCGACGTTGAGATTCATCAGACGTTCGGCATCCCGTTCAGCGGAAGTCCGGCACACGACCTGCGGTTCGCTGGAACCCACACCACGCGGATCGAACCCCACGAAATCAAAACGTCGTCCCACGTCATTGTTCTTGACCTCATCAGCGAGGCTCGCCGCAGTACTCATGCCAGACCCACCCGGCCCCCCGGGATTGATTACCAAGGAACCGATGCGGTGTGCTGTGTCAGACGCGGGACGCCGGAGCAGACCGATTTTAATGACGCGACCGTTCGGGTTGGCGTAATCCAGCGGCACATTGACATACGCACACTGCAGGCCGGGATCAGCATAGGCTTTCCTGTCACGGGGCGTGGTCGCGAACGAGGAACACCCGCCCCAGGACAAGTCCTGACCGTAGAACCGCTCCAACCCCGAGGGGACAGCGCCGATGGGGCCACGTTGCACGGTGTTGCCCGCAATGGATGTGCACGCCAGCGCTAACGATGCCACCGCTGCGAGCACCAGCCCGCCGGACAGCGCAGGCGCACGTCTCATCGCTGCTCCCCTTACCTCAAGTGTTGCCGTCCAGGCACCAGCGCCCAGTGATGATCACACTTGCATGATCACACCGTGCGACCGGGCGCCTTCACGGTGTGAGCTTACCCATGGACGCGCCCGACCATGTCCAGCAGGCTGTTCTTGATCTCCGGTCTGCCGGCGGCAACCAGGGTGAAGGTCGCCTCCCGAACCAGTCGCTGTGCATGCTGGCGGGCAAGGATCCCGGTGCTGCCCACCGCCACCACGAGCGCGCCTGCCGCGCGGTAGGCCAACTCGGACGCGGCGGCGCGGGCCGCGGGCAAGGTCTCCGGGTCTGCGATCCCTCCGTCAAGACGAGCGCGGATCACACCCCGCTCGGTGTGCAGCAGCTCGGCGACCTCGGGCCGCCCGGCCTCACCGATCATCCGGATGCACCGCCCGGCGACTCCCATCGCGAGGCAGCCATTCAGCCGCGAGCTCATGCGTTGATTGGCGAGGAAGTCGCGGTGCGCGACCTCGGTGGTGACCTTCTCGGCCGACAGCGAATAGTTCTCAAAGCGCAGCCGGACGGTCTTGCTCCCTTGAGCGGCGACCATGTGCAGCTCCTCGACGGTGATGCCCGCGGCGACCTCAGCATCGATGAGTCCGCTGACAATGGTGCCGATGGATTCTCCCGCCCGGAGCGCCGTGTTGCGCGCCGAGATCTGCAGCACATCGACGATTCCCCAGCCAGTCACGAACGGGGCCTCGCCGCCGACAACCCAGCCGCCGTCAGTGGCCGTCGCCCAGAGCCGCGGTGGCTGCGGGATCGCACCGGCGAACGCCACCCCGCCTCGCAGCTCGCCCCGGATGGCAACACCGAGGTATTTCTCCCGCAGGTCCGCGTTCGCCGTACGAGTAAGGCCTCGCACCACGCTGTGATGCTGGATCCAGGTGAACGTCGTGGTGAGGCACCCGCCTGCCAGCGTCTCGACGATGCCGATCAGCGAAGGAAAGTCGACCTCGACACCGCCGTACTCGGGCTCACCTGCGATGCCGTAGAAGCCTTGGGCCGCAAGGAGGTCGAAATGACTACTAGGGATCACTCCCTGAGCGTCGGTCTCAAGCGCCGCCGGAAACAGCACTTCCTCCGCGATCGTGTGGGCCCGCTCCACCATGCTCACCACCGGAGCAACGCTACCCGCAACCACGGTTTCATCATCGCTGCAGCGACCAGGACCCCCAGCAGGGTCGGAATCCGCTTGCGCCCTAACATTCGGCGCGTGGCCATTGACGGAGAGCGCCTGCTGGCTCACGCCCACCGGTCCGCGGCTGAGCTCACCCGGCGCGATGTCGCACGCCTGATGCTCGCCGTACCCGCGGCGGAGGCGATAGCTGCTATGCCGGGGCTGCGCCGTGAGCTGCTCGCAGCCCGCAACCCGTTCTCGGCCAAATTCTGGGAATCCGCCGAGGCCGTTCTCAGACGGATCGCCGAAGGCGCAGCCACGGTCGGCGAAGTGCGCGGCTGGCTTGAGGCAACCGGGACCGAACCGACCTCGATCATCGGGTTGTACGTGTGGGAGGACGAATCAGCACGCACACCACTCGCGCACGAATTCCATGATCTCCTCGTCACGCATCTGGAGAAGCGCCTCGCCGCCGGGATCATCGACTCCGACCGCCTGCTCGCCGGCGACCCGGCAGCGAAGAAGGAGTACCGGGAACTGCAGGAACGCTGGATGACCTCGCCTTTGCCCGATGGCCGGGTGCCCATGGACGAGTTGCTCGACGAGGTGGACGAGGACTTCTTCACCGAATGGGACGCTGCCGAGCAGGCTGCTGCGGACGAACTCCGGGACATCCTTGCTGAGCTGGGAGAGCGCCCTCGACCCGACGAGGCGCTACAGGCCGCCTGCGGGGGTCTGCGGACCGCGTTGAAGCGTGGGGGGCGGCTGGCTGACCTGCTCCGGGCCGGCGGTGGGGTCGATCCGAGCCACCTGGGCTCCGACGATGTGCAGCTGTGGCTGCGGTTGGCTGCAGGCGTGGTCAATCCGCTGGGCGAGCCATCTGAGGAGAGCCTCGCCGACGAACTCTGCGCAACTGTTCTCGATCATGAGGATTGGCTGGAGGCGGTCGTGGCGCTGGCCCGCGGGGGTCCCGGGACACGTTCCTCCGCTGAGGACCTCGCCCGGTTCGCCGCGGGTGCGCAGGACGATGGAGACGACATCGGCGTGCTGGCGGGGTCGTTCACCCTTGTTGTGGAGCAATGGCAGATGCTGGGTGCCATCGACGACCGCGAGCGACTCACCCCGTTGGGCTGGTGGGGCCTTCCTGAGGGACTCCGGCAAGCCTGGTCCCACGAGTGACCACGGTTCAGTAGCGCCAGCGGTGTGCGGCGACGACATCGTCCAGTGGTCGGTCGGCTGCCCAGACCGCGTCAGAGCGGCGGACTGCGACAAACGCGCCGAGCAACTTCTCCCCCAACACCGCGGTCAGCCGTGTGCAGCCGATAAGCGCCTCCTCCTGCTCGGCGGGTGTGGTCGGCAGGCGGGCCAGGCCACGAGCGGCGCGGTCCTGCTCACTCCACCCACCCGGGTCGGTCTGGATCGGTTCCCCGGGGTCGGCACCGTCCCGCAGCCCCGCCACGCCGGCGGCGATCACCGCGGCCAGCGCGAGGTATGGGTTGGCCGAGGCATCGGAGACCTTGAGCTCGACGTTGGCGTGGTCGGTGCCCAGCAACTCCGAACCGAGCACGTAGCGCAGCGGCGCTTCGCGGTTCTCCACCCCCCAGAACTGGTAGGCGCTGGCGAAGCACCCGGGGCGCAGCCGAGCCAGTGAAGGCACGCTCGGTGCGGTGACCGCGGCCACCGCAGGGAGGTCGCGGAGCAGTCCGCCCAACCAGCCCGCCCCGTCGGGGCCAGGCCGGTCGGCAGCACCTGCACTGCCGGCTAGCAGATTTCGACCGGCACACCAGACCGAGGTGTGCAGGTGCCAGCCGTTGCCCACCCCCGCGGCCGTGAACAGCGGCGCGAAGCAAGCCCGCAGGCCATGCGTCCTGGCCGCCGCATGGATGGTCTGGCGGGCCAGCAGCTGCCGATCGGCGGCGGTGATCGGGTCCGAGGCGACGATGCTGAGCTCCACCTGAGCCGGCCCGTACTCGGCATGCAGCTGATTGACCGGCACACCGTTGGCCGCCAAGTCGGTGAGCAGGTCGGCAACGAACTCGTCCACTTCCAGCAGGGCGTGCGGACTGTAAGCAGGGGCCTGGTACGCGAACGCAGGCTCTCCATCAGAATCGCCGCAGGCCTGCGTGAGCACGAACTCCATCTCGTATCCGGCGCTGATCTCCAACCCCTCAGCAGCGGCGGCGTGGACCTGAGCTTCGAGCACCCCGCGCTGATCGTATGGCCAGGGGGAGCCGTCCACGGCGATCTGGCGCCCAGGTGCCCACGCCAGCGCGGGCTGCCCGGCGAGCCGGGTCAACCCCCGCAGGTCCGGTACCAAGCGGACATCGCCGGAGGGGGTGGCGAGGTCATGGTGAGCGAAGGTGATCGCGTCGTGGGTGTCGAACACCGCGAACAGCGTGGAGACCCCGACCCCACACTTGGCCACCTGTGGCAGCGACGCGATCGGCACTGTCCTGGACCGTGGTATCCCGTTGTTGTCCGCCCAGGTGATGGTCACCCCGACAACGCCATTGTCCGCCAGATCCGAGGCCAGCGCCCCCACATCGACCATGCCCGTCCCTCCTACCGGCAGCGCCCTGATCAGGCTAGCGTGCAGCGGCGACCGCCAACGCGACAACGTCGGCGACGAGCGCGCAACGCGGCCACCCCCACCAGGGCGGGAACATCCCGACGCCGCCGCGGGTTTAATGAGATGTGCACGATCCGATCCTGACTCACACTTGCGAACCAGGGGAACGGGATGCGCTACTAGCACCAGACCCGTGACGGGCGCCACGGGCTCGGAACACATCGTGTGACCCGTTCGTCTGCAACAGTGAGAGCCTTGGATCCGATGTCAGGGGTGGATCCCGTGAGTACCGCAGCCGGTTCAGTCCGGTCTGGTCGCACAGACCAGACCGACGGAGGGAGAAGCCATGACCAGCACTCTTACCCGCCCTGAGTTGACTGCTTGCGACCGGTGCGACCGGTGCGGCGCCGCCGCCCGCGTCCGGGCAGTGTTGCCCTCCGGTGGCGAACTGCTGTTCTGCAACCACCACGCCCGGGAGCACTCGACAAAGCTCAAGGAACTCGCGGCGGAGATCCAGGCCAGCGAGGTCTGACCTGCCGATCGCAGCTGATCCATGACCCAGTTCAGTCCGTGGCCCAGTTCAGCTAGCAGGACCGCAGGTAAGTGATGCGTTTCTCAAGTTCCTCAGCGGTGGCCATCGCGGTGGGAGGGCCACCGCACACGGTGCGAACCTCCTGGTGGATCGCACCGTGCGGCCTGCCGGTGCGGTGGTGCGCCATCGCCACCAGGGTGTTGAGTTCCCGGCGCAGCTCCGTGAGGCGTTCCCGCACCGTCGGCGGGCGAGCGGTTGTCGGCGGCGCAGAAGAATTCTCCGCTGAGCGCCCCGAAGAACGCCCCGAAGAACGCTCTGTCGCCCGGGCCAGTTGTTGTTCCTGACGTCGCCGCAACAACGCCCGCATCTGATCAGGTTCCAACAACCCCGGCAGCCCGAGAAAGTCCTGCTCGTCCTCGGTGGTGGCGAAGGCGGCCGTACCGAAAGATGCGCCGTCATAGATCACCTGGTCCAGCTCGGCGTCGGCGCCCAGCGCGGTGAAGGCGCGCTCCTGCTCACTGGGCTCGTCACGCTGCACATTGGCCTGCGCGAGTGCAGCGTCGTCCCAGCCCTCCTCGACCCGGTGCGGCGCGCCGAGCACGTGATCGCGCTGTTTCTCCAGTTCGCTCGCCAGTCCCAGCAGCACTGGCACGCTGGGCAGGAACACCGTGGCTATCTCGCCCGGCCGCCTGGACCGGACGAAGCGGCCCACCGCCTGGGCGAAGTACAGCGGGGTGGCTGCCGAGGTGGCGTACACCCCGACTGCCAACCGTGGCACGTCGACGCCCTCGGACACCATTCGGACCGCGACCAGCCACCGCTCGTCGGAGCTTTCGAACGCAGCGATCCGGCCGAGGGCAGACGGGTCGTCAGACAGCACCAGCACCGGATCCCGACCGGTGACCTTCCGGAGAATCCCGGCGTAGGCCCTGGCGGCGGTGTGATCGGTGGCGATCACCAACCCGGCCGCATCGGGTAGTGCGCCGGCGCGTAGTTGAGCCAGCCGGGTGTCCGCAGCGGCGAGTACCGCGGGGATCCACTCCCCCGCAGGATCCAACGCCGTGCGCCAGGCCCGGGCGGTGTGCTCGGCCGTCAGCGGCTCCCCCAGCCTCGCCGAGTACTCCTCCCCCGCGCTGGTCCGCCAGCGTGCCTCCCCGGAATAGGCGAGGAACATCACGGGCCGCACCACCCCGTCGGCCAGCGCCTCGGAGTAACCGTAGAAGTGGTCCGCCGCCGAACGCAACACGCCGGCGCCGTCCGGCTCATACCTGATGAACGGGATCGGCGTGTCGTCACTGCGGAACGGTGTGCCGGTCAGGCCGAGCCGGCGCACCGCTGGAGTGAATGCCTCCCGCACCCCGTCACCCCAGCTCTTGGCGTCTCCGGCGTGGTGGATCTCGTCGAGCACCACCAAGGTGCGGTGTCCCTCGGTGCGCACCCGGTGCAGGGTGGGGTGCGCCGCAACCTGTGCGTAGGTGACCGCCACACCCTGGTAGTCGCGTGAGGTGGAGCCCACTGTGTTGCGGAACTCGGGGTCCAGCGCCAGCCCCACCTCTGCGGCCGCGGCCGCCCATTGGTGCTTGAGATGCTCGGTGGGGGTGACCACGGTGACCGCGTGCACGGTCCGGTCGGCCAGCAGCTCGGCTGCCACCCGCAAGGCGAATGTCGTCTTGCCGGCACCCGGCGTGGCGACCGCGAGGAAGTCTGAAGGCCCAGTGGCCAGGTAGCGGGCCAGCGCTCTGCGCTGCCAGGCACGCAGCGGACGTGACGACGCGGCAACGAACTCGGTCTCGGCGGGGCGGGACACGGCGGGCGACGCACTCCTCTGCTCGGGGGGAAGCCGCACGCTACCGGCTCCGGCGGGTCGTGCTGTGCGCACTCCAGCGAATGGACCATCCTGGGAGGCGACATGGATGCCTCCCGCGAGACCACCGCCGAGTCCCCCACCGGCGGCGTCAGCCCCGCTACTACCGAGCCCGTAACCGACGGGCAGGCCCACCGCGGCCCGCTGCGTCTGATCTCCCGGACCGCAGCCAAGGCCTGGGCTGACAGCTTCGTCTCAATGTCGGCTCAGGCGGCGTTCTGGATGACGCTGTCACTACCGCCGCTGCTGTTGGGGTTGCTGGGCAGCCTCGGATTCGTCGCCAGTGGGTTCGGCCCAGCTACGGTCGAGGCAGCGCAGCGAGAGATCGTGCGGTTGGCCACCACTGTGTTCAGCGCCGATGTGGTCAACCAGATCATCCGCCCGACGGTGTCCGACATCCTCACCCGGGGTCACAGCTCCATCGTCTCGGTCGGATTCGTCATCTCCCTGTGGGCCGGTTCCTCGGCGTTGGCATCGCTGGTGGACTCGATCACGGCCGCCTACCAGCAACACGCCGTGCGCCACCCGGCGTGGCAGCGGATCTTCGCTCTGCTGCTCTACGCAGTGGCGCTCGTCGGATCGGTGCTCGTGCTGCCGCTCACTGCGCTGGGCCCGGACCTGATACCCGAGCTGCTCCCGGCGGCGGTGCGGCCCACCGTGACCCAGCTGGTCGGCATCTTTTACTACCCTGGGCTCGGAGCCTTGCTCATGGTCGGCCTGGCCACCCTCTACAAGGTGGTGCTACCCAATAAGCTGCCGTGGCACCGTGGGCTGCCCGGCGCCTTGCTGGCGATGGCGGTATTCCTGGTCACCAGCACGGGGCTGCGGGTTTACATCTCGTGGGTGTCTGGCACCGGGTACACCTACGGAGCACTCGCTACTCCGATCGCCTACCTGCTGTTCTCTTTCTTCATCGCGATGGCGATCATCCTCGGTGCCGAGTTCAACAGCGCGATCGAGGAGATCTGGCCCGCTCACCCCACCCGACGGGATCGCCGGCGTGGGCGGCGACGAACGATGGCTCGGCTCGCAGCGCGCGCCGCATCGGACTCCTCACATCAGGGCACTGCGGCACCGGGGAACCGCGTGGGCCACGCACGCGAACCCTCATAAACGGATTGCCCCGAGAGCGGTGAGCCGTCTGATCGAGTTTCGCCCCGCCTGCACGCTCCGCCGATGGTGTCGGCAGACGTGCAATGATCTGGACAAACTGACCCGCGAAGCTCACAACGTCGCATGGATGCGTGCACGTTGTGCATCCACGTCGAATCAGCCGCCCTGGGGCATCGACTCGTAGATCTCCTTGCACTCCGGGCAGACCGGGGAACCCGGCTTGGGCGCTCGCGTCACCGGGAATACCTCGCCGCACAGGGCAACGACCTGCGAGCCCATCACCGCGCTTTCGGCAATCTTGTCCTTGCGCACGTAGTGGAACATCTTGGGTGTGTCATCGCCGGTGGCGTCGGTCCCCTCAGGGCGAGTGTCGACATCGGGCAAGGTTTGGGTCGGCGTACTCACGCCGTCCATGATGCCGCACAGCCAGAGCGGACGTCAGTCCGTGTGGATGATGGTGCCCACATGTTCTCCCTGTAGGGCCCTGGTGATGACGCCGGGGGTCAGACCGTTGACGATCTGGATCTCCTTCTGGTGCTTGGCATGCGCCATGAGCTGGAGCACCAGCGCATCGACAGGCAGATCATCGAGGTTCATGGCCAGCAACTGGGCGGCGCCCACCCGTCCGATGGGCTCGGGATGACTCCCGCCGGGTGTCGTCGAATCGGTGACGAACACGCCATCGACGTCCTTGATGTAGATGGTCCGGGCGGCACCGTAAGCGTCGGCAAGCAGGAACGCACCGGCGTCCGTGCGGTGCGGCGGGATCTTGCCCACCTCGGGAGGGAACTCGTAGAGCCCATAGGGTGGGAATCCGTTGGATACGACGGCTTGGCTGGCGCTCAGGTGAACTGCGAGCTGATGCGCGACCGCCCCATGCGGCAGGTAGGACACCCCCTGCTCGGCGAGCAACGCCGCGACGAGGTGCCCGTTCTGCTCGGCCTCGGCCGAGACCAGCGCAGCCAACACTCCGGTCGGCAGACCCAGATCGAGCCCGACGCCCAGTACGTGGCGGCCTCGAATGCCCGGTCCGGTGAGGATCAACATTCGATGCTGGGGCAAAGCCTCACGCAGCTCCGCAACGACCGGCAGCACCGCATCGCGGCCCCTGTCCATGATCGAGCGTCCACCGATCACCACGATGTTCAGCCACGGCAGTAGCGGGATGACCGGGCGGTCCAGTGGCCGGACGAGTTCCCGGTCGAGCAAGGTCTGGCGCATCAAAGCCGAGGGCACATCCTTGGTAGCGAAAAGTGGCTCGGGGCGTACGGCGGTGCTCGTCATGGTGTTCTCCTGGAATGACATGTCTACGGGACGGGGCGGTGGTCCGATCGCCGGCACGGCCGGCGGTGGTCCGATCGCCGGCACGGCCGGCGGTGTTCACGCCGCCGAGATGATCGTGCCGACGTGCTCGCCGGCCAAGGCGCGTCTGATCAAACCGGGCCGTAACCCGTTGATGACCTGGACCGACTTCACGTGCCGGGCACGGCGCATGAGCTCCAACACCGGGCGCTCGATGACAAGATCCGGCAGATTCCGAGCGATCAGTTCCGCAACGCTGATCTGCGGGATCAATTGGGCATCAGGGTTGGTTTTCGGGTTGGCTGTGTAGAGCCCGTCCTCGTCCTTCACGAAGATCATGTTGCGGCAGCCGTAGACTTCGGCAACGAGATAACACCCGGCATCCGTACGGTACGGCGGTATAACCCCTTCGCTGGGAACGTGCTGCCACATGTCGTATGGAGGCATCCCCGAGAAGATCGCGGCGCCGCACTCGGCCAGGTATAACGGCAGCGCACCGAACGCCGAACCACCCACCACCGGCACACCATGGCGGGCCATCAGGTACCCGAGCATCTGAGCGTTCTGATCTGCGACCGCCGCCCCGACGTCGGTCAACACACCGGTCGGTAGGCCGAGCTCGGCCGCCAAGGAGTACGCGTGCCTGGCCCGGGTACCGGCACCGGTGCCGATCAGGATCTGATGGCTCCGTTTAACCGCCGCCAGCTCCTCCACCACCGGATAGACCGCTGCTCTGCCTCGGTCGATCAAACTTTGACCGCCGATTTTCAGCACACTCACGTCGGGCAAAATGGCGTAATCGGGCGCCATATCACTTGCCTGCATGAGTTCTCGGTCGCCCAACGCCCGATCCATCAACAACGATTCCAAAGAAGCCCTGGTCACGGTATCCGTCATGTGATCCTCCCTGCGCTATGCGCTGGTACTGATCACCGACCATAGCCCGCGACGGGCACCACCGCCGAGCCCGACGAACTCGAATCGACTCAGACATGCGGAAGTGGGGGTGCGAATTTACCGCTGCGGCGGACGCCGTATCCTGGAATGATCCGCCACCGCGGCGTCGTCGACCGGAAGAGTGATCTTCATTGCATTCATGCGCAGGGCCCCGTGACTAGGAAGCGAGATCAGCCGTCAATGATGGGGTGGTCGCCACTTTCGAGCTCGCGACCCCGAAGGTCGCGCCCGTGCAGGCCATGGCCCAGCCGGTTCACGTACTCGACTTTGCGGGGAGAGCGGTCGTTGGCAATGAGCACCGCCATCCACGGCAGCGGCACTGAGAGCAGGACGAAACCCAGCGCGAGCCACCAGGTCTGGTAGAACACTCCGGCTAGGAGAAGGCATGGAATGCGAGCCGACATCAGGATTGTGTATTTACGGCGACGCTGGGCGTATTGTTCCGCATAGGAAGGTTCGGCAGCCGTGATGAGAATAGCGGCATCACCTGACCGGCGGCCGTGTTCATGCGGATCCCGCGTCGCGTCCCGTTCCGATTTGATGCTCTTGACCTCCTATTTTTTCGCGGCCGCCTTGACCTGTTGTTTGTACTCTCGAACCTTCGCCAGCGATTTAGCGTCGATCACGTCGGCGACTGATCGATATACACCCTCATCGCCATAGGGGCCAGCCACCTGTCGCCAACCCTGAGGATGCACGTTTCGCTGCTTGCCCAGAAGTGCAACGAAGATCTGCGCCTTCTGATTCCCGTAGCCAGGCAGGGCGACCAGCCGATCGAGCAGTTCGTGTGCATCTGAGACATCCCTCCACAGGCCCGTCACATCGCCGTCGAAGCGCTCGACCAACGCTCGACAGAGGTCCCTCACCCGGGCCGCCATCGACTTGGGATACCGGTGCAGGGACGGCTGCTGGGCGAACAGATCCGCCAATGCATCGGAGTCGTAGTCGGCTAGCTCGCGAACATCGAGCTCATGACCCAGGCGCTGCTGTAACTCGTAGGGCGCCGCGAAGGCCCGCTCCATCGGCACTTGTTGATCGAGAAGCATGGCCAGGAGCAACGCCAACGGATCCCGCTCCAGCAACGCATCTGCGGGTGCGTCCTGGCTCAACATCAAACTCACCAACGACCTCCTCGGCGATATGCGCACATCGGCCAGCTCATCACCAGGCTACTGCGTGAACGTATCCGCTGACCGGCGCAGCGGCATCAGATGTCGATGCCGACCAGGCCCATCACCTCGGTGCGCCAGTCCTGGTAGGCGGTGGCCGCATCAGCCCGTTCCTGCGGGTCACGATGGGGGTGGACATCGTCGTGGCCACCCAGCGCGTAATGCACGATCTCCCGGTCGCTACGCTGGCTGCTGACCACCTTGACTTCGACGTGTCTGGTGACAAGCTCGGCCCGGGTAGCATGCGCCAGCAGGTGGAGCAGCGCCAGCCGGGATTGCTGGTCGTCGGGCAACGACATCTCATCCGGAGTATTGCCGGACACCAACACTACAGTTGCGCCCGGCGCCAGCACCGGGAGCACCCGGTCGACCGCCCTGAACCGAGCTAGCAGGCCCGCGGACAGGAACGAGCCGACCCGCGCGACAGCGGTGTGGCCATCGAGGTGAACGGTGACCGGCAGCTGGACGTAGAAATCGAAGCCGTCGCTGCCTGACTCGCCCGGCAGCGTGGCGGGGTCGGTGATGATCACAGAGTCTGCGCCCGCGGCCTTCAGGAGTTGGACAAGCCGTTTCGCCCGGTCGGCCGACCCGCTCAGCAACCCGATAGGCGGCATTGACCTTTCCCCCGTGTGTTCGCACCGATCGGTGGACACTCATGTCGGCTGATCACCTCATGGTAGGAGGTGACGGCAGCAACTGGCGAGGGCATCAGAGTATTGCAGACTGCACGTCGCCCGAACGGCCGCTACACACCAGCTGTCCGGCCCCCACACCATTGCGACGCCAGGGCCGGACGGCTGGCGACTGCGATCGGGGCTGGCTCAGCTCTTCTTGACTGCACCCTGCGCAGCCCAGGCAGCATTGCTGGCGACCGACTTGGTAGCGGCCAGCAGGCTCTTGACGAACTCCCGCTGGGTCACGAGCGCCTGCCCGGCGAAGTCGAACGCGTTGTCCACAACTTCCTCGAGGAGCCGAAGGTCGGCGCTGGGCACCTTGGGCTCCAGAGTCGGCATCAAGTCGAGGAATTTATGAACACCATCCGCCCAGATCTGCACTGCACTGGCGATGGCTTCCTGACTCCGGCTGGTCGTCTCGGTGATGGTTTCCTGTGACGTGGTCATCGTCATCTCGTCTCCTTAATGTCACATTGGAGTGCGATCACCAAAGTACGCAGTGATGTTAAATATGTCAAGCGAGGTGGAACTCGATCCGCTACTCCCTGACACCCTCGATGAAGCTGCGGTACACCCCGAGCAGCGCTTCTCGCTGAGCCGCGGTGAGCCGCGGGTCGCGGCGGATGCTGTCTTCCGTGCCGGTTGGGGAGTCGGCGGCGACGCCAGCAGAGCCAGGAGCGTCGCGAGCCTCAGCCCGTGTCCACCCCGCCTTGGCCAGCAGCTGCTCGGGGGTCAATCCCAGCGCGTCCGCGATGGCCCGCAACACCGTCATCGACGGCTCATGCAGACCGCGTTCGACCTGGCTGAGGTAGGCATTGGAGATCCGGGTCAATGCCGCCATCTCGCGCAGCGACAAGTCCGCCAGCTGCCGCTGGGCTCGGATGAACGCGCCCAGCGCCCCCAGCTGGGCCTGCCACGGGTCGGGCACGTCGCCGCCGTCACCTGTACTCGCCATGCGTTACATCATCTCGCGGCCCCGACGCCTCTCGATATCCCCTCCTGCGCTCACTTCTCCCGCACGTAACTGCCCGGGGCGGCTTCCAGCGGAGGGTGCATGGCGCTGCCCATCGGAGGTGGGGCTTGCTTCCTTCCAGCCCGCCTGGCCAGCCACGGCGTCCAGTCCTCCCACCATGACTTGGCGACCTCGGTGGCCTGCCTGCGCCACGCCTCGGGGTCGTCGGGCAACGTTTCCGCCGAGCCAACCCAGTGCCTGGACTTCGGGTTCGGCGGGTTGACCACACCAGCGATATGCCCGGAGTTGGACAGCATGAACCGAACGGTGCCGCCAACTAGCCGGGCACCTGCATAGACTGCTTTCCACAGTGCGATGTGGTCCTTCTCGGCTGATACGAAGTAGCTGTCCTGACTGATCCGGCTCAGGTCCAGTCGTTCTCCGGCCAAGTCGAGCTCACCTTTCGCCAACCGATTCTCCACGTATAACGCCCGCAGGTACTCGGTCTGCATTGCCGCGGGCATACGGGTGGAGTCGGAGTTCCAGCTCAAGATGTCGAACGGCGCCGGCTCCTGCCCCAGCAACCAGTCGTTGACCACGTAGTTCCACACCAGATCCCTGGCCCGCAACAGGTTGAACGTCGTGGCCATGGTGTCCGCGGGCAGGTATCCCTTGCGCGCCATGGTGCGGTCCAGCCGCCGGATAGCAGCTTCGTCGGTGAACACGCCGAGCTCGCCCGGCATGGTGAAGTCGAGCAAAGTGTTCATCATGGTCACCGACCGCACCCTGTGCTCCCCGCGGACCGCAAGCCAGGCGAGCATCGCCGCGGCCATGGTGCCACCAAGACACAGCGCGGCCAGGTTGCTCTGCTTGGCCCCGGTGATCTCCTCGACGACTTCCAGCGCCGCCAGCGGCCCCTCCAGCAGGTAATTGCTCATGGTGAGTCCGGCCAGAGTCTCGTCCGGGTTCCGGTAACTGATCATGAAGCAGGTATGCCCGTGCTGCACGGCCCACTCGACCAGACTCTTTCCAGGAGCGAGATCCATGATGTAGTACTTGTTGATCCACGGCGGGCTGAACAGTAGCGGGATCGCGTGCACAGTCTCGGTCTGCGCCTCGTACTGGATCAGCTCGATCAACCGGTTGCGGAACACCACGCTGCCCGGTGTGGCGGCCAGCTCGTGGCCGGGACGGAACCGCCCCGGGGTGACCTGGCGGGGCATGCCATTGTTAGTCGCCATGTCGCGCAGCACGTTGCTGGCTCCGCGCACCAAGCTGAGGCCTCCGGTGTCGAACGCCTTTTTCAGTGCGACCGGGTTGGTCGGTAACCAATTGGTCGGCGCAGCGGCGTCGAGCGCCTGCCGCAGCGCGAAATCGGCCTTGCGCCGGGTGGCGTCATCCAACTCCGCTGCGGCCAGCACGTCCTGCAGAAAGCCCGCCAGCAGCGCGTGCTGCTGGCGCACCAGGTAGAACAGCGGGTTGCTGGTCCAGGCCGGGTCGGAGAACCGCGGATCCTGACCCGGCTCGACAGGGCCTTCGTAGTTCAATCCCAGGCCGCGCAGCGCTGCGACCATCGCGGCTTGGGCGCTGCGCATGCCGTATTGCATCACCGACCGGGAAAACTCTGCCGGATTCCCGGCGACCGACATGGCGAGCCTGCCCAGTGCCTGTCCCAACCCGGCTGGATCCAGCTCCCCCATCGCGGAGTCGATGCCGAGCAGCGATCGGATCGACGAGGCGGTGTCAGCGACGTCCTCGCGTACCTCGCTCGAGGGGTCGTCGGTCGGCTGGGTCACGACAGCCACCTCCATCTAGCCCGCCTCCACTCGACACCCGATGGATCCTGCAAGCCGCACCGGGTTGGTGGTATGAGCGTCCCGACGGAGGCGCTGCTGCGCAAGTGCTCCGGCCAGCACCGGTGAACGGACCTGGCAGGATCCACCGCCGTGCGAGCGGTAGTGAGTCGAGTTACCGAGGCAGCGGTGCGCGTGAATGATCAGGTGGTCGGTGAGCTGGACCAGCCTGGGCTGCTGGTGCTGCTCGGCGTGACCCACGATGACGGGCCTGCGCAAGCCGAGACAATGGCGCGCAAGCTGCACGAGCTGCGGGTTCTGCGCGACGAGCGATCAGTCTCCGACACCGGCGCCGGTGTGCTGGTAATCAGCCAGTTCACCCTCTACGCAACGACGCGCAAGGGCAGGCGACCGTCCTTCACTGCGGCCGCTCGGCCGGAGCACGCCGAGCCGTTGGTCGAGGAGGTGGTCGCCAGGCTGCGGGCCCGCGGTGCCACCGTGAGCACCGGACGCTTCGGCGCGGCCATGGCCGTGCACAGCGTGGCCGACGGACCGTTCACCGTGCTCATCGACGTATGAGGCGCTTCACCCCGGTGACAGCTGCCCTCAACGGCGAGCAACCTGAGAAGTCTCTGAGGGTCCGGCGGATCGGGCACTCCGCCGGGCACTCGTTCGTCGTGCCGGATGAGAGTCCGGGAACGGAATCCGGGCTCCCGACGTTGTAGTTGTCATCGCCGCGGGTACCCGATGGCCAGACTCGTGCAACGTCGCGCGCCGATCGCCGAACGCACCGGAGTCGGCACGAGGATCCGTCGCAGGAAGGAACCTGATGACCGCCGCGCAGATCACCGTGGAATCGGACGCTCCTGTCGAGGCAGCAGACCTTGACGCACAGAGCCCGGCAGCCGACCTGGTCCGGGTTTACCTCAACGGTATCGGGCGCACGGCGCTGCTCAGCGCCCAGCAAGAAGTTGCGCTCGCCAAGCGCATCGAGGCTGGCGTGTTCGCACACCACGTGCTGGATACCGCGCCGCGGCTGTCATCTAGCCGGCGGGCTGATCTGACGCGGCTGGTGCGCGACGGTCACAAGGCCAAGGACCACCTATTGGAGGCCAATTTGCGGCTGGTGGTGTCCCTAGCCAAGCGCTACACCGGCCGCGGAATGCCGCTGCTGGACCTGATTCAAGAGGGAAATCTGGGTCTGATCCGAGCGGTGGAGAAGTTCGACTACACCAAAGGCTTCAAGTTCTCGACTTATGCCACCTGGTGGATCCGGCAGGCCATCACCCGCGGCATGGCCGACCAGGGACGTACTATCAGGCTTCCAGTGCACCTTGTGGAGCAGGTGAACAAACTGGCCCGGATCAAGCGCGACCTGCACCAACAGCTAGGTCGGGAGGCAACTCACCAGGAGCTGGCCGACGAGTCCGGCATCCCGGTGGAGAAGGTGGCCGACCTGCTGGACTACTCCCGGGACCCGGTGAGCCTGGACATGCCGGTCGGTGCCGAGGAGGAAGCGCCACTCGGTGACTTCATCGAGGATGCTGAAGCCACCGACGCCGAGTCCACTGTGATCTCCGGGTTGCTCCAGGACGACCTGCGCCGGGTGCTGGCGACTCTCGAAGACCGCGAGCAGAAGGTCATCAGGCTGCGCTACGGCCTTGACGACGGTCAGCCACACACCCTGGACCAGATTGGCAAGCGCTTCGGGCTCTCGCGCGAACGGGTGCGTCAAATCGAGCGGGAGGTCATGGCCAAACTGCGCCACGGAGATCGTGCAGAGCGGCTCCGGGCCTACGCCAGCTGACTCGCACCTCGCTGCACTGCGTCACCGCTCGAATGGCGGCCTTGACGTCGTGCCTGCAGACCGGCACTGTCAGCTCAAGATGTGATGAAAGTCATCTGTGATGCAGACCACGCGACGTCAGGCTCAGGCTGTCGCGCACCCCGGAAGGTCGGGCTCGTCAGGGGCCCGGCCTTCCGACTTCACGCGAGCCGAGGGTCGTCGGGGTCCAGACCATGCAGCGGGTAGACAGCGTGCCGGGTTTCCTGGATCGCCCGGTCCAGCACGGTGTCACCGGTTCCGTCCCAGGGCATCCAACGGGGCTGGGCGCCGTCGGTCATCGACGTCGGCAGCTGCGCGCCGCTGGCCACGGTGGCGGTATGGGCCACCCAGTCGGCCGGCACCGGGGTGTTCGGGTCCACCTCACGGTTGAGCAGGATGCCCAGCAGATGAGTCCACGAGCGCGGGACCACTCGGAACAAGGAATACCCGCCGCCGCCCAGCGCTAGCCAGCGCCCGCCGGCCGCGGTGTCGGCGAGGGTGGCCAGCGCGTGGTGTGCGGCTCGCTGGCCGTCCACCGACAGCGCCAAGTCGGCAAGTGGATCCTCGAAGTGGCTATCCGCGCCGTGTTGGGTCACCAGCACCTCGGGCTGGAAAGCGCAAAGCAGCGCAGGCACGACCGCGTGAAAGGCGCGTAACCAGCCGTCGTCACCCGTGCCCGGTGGAAGCGGCACATTGACCGCTGAACCCTCGGCGCCGGGATCCCCGATGTCTGCGGAGTTCCCGGTGCCCGGAAAGAGTGTCGCCGGGTGCTGGTGCAGCGAGATGGTGAGTACCCGCGGGTCGTCGGCGAAGGCCTCCTGCACACCGTCGCCGTGGTGCACGTCGATGTCGACGTAGGCCACCCGGGACACCCCACCGTCGAGCAGCCGGCGGATCGCCAGCGCGCAGTCGTTGTATATGCAGAAACCTGAGGCGTGATCACGCATCGCGTGATGCAGCCCGCCCGCGATGTTCACCGCCCTCGCCGCGCGGCCGGTGAGGATCTCGTCGGCAGCGAACAGCGAGCCACCAGCGACGAGCGCCGAGGCCTCGTGCATGCGGAAGAAGACGGGATTGTCCGCGGTTCCCAAGCCGTGCCCGACGTATCCGCGCGGCGCCGTCTTGACCGCAGCGAGGTAATCGTCGGAATGCACCGTGCGCAGCTCGTCGTCAGTGGCCTGCACCGGCGCCAGCAGCCGCACGCCATCAAGGACACCCAACGAACGGGCCAGCCGAATGGTGAGGTCCAGCCGGATGGGGTTTAACGGATGCCGCCCACCGAGGTCATAACCCAGCAGGGCCTCGTCCCAGACGACCACCGCGCGGGGAGAGTTCATGGCCAGCACGCTACTGGTCGCGGTGCGGTCTCGACCCCTAGCCGGGGCTCGGCCCGGTGACCACCGGGCGGCCGGGGTCGGTGCACCACTGCGACCATGATCCGACATACAGCGCCGCCGGACGCTCTGGCGTGGTGACACCGGCGAGTTCTAGTCCGAGTACCAGCGCACATGCGTTGATCCCGGAACCGCAATAGGCGCCGACCTCGGCACTGGCGACCCCCCACCGCTGCGCGAGCTCGCGTAGTCGCGTCGGCGCCAGCCAGCGTCCCTGTGCATCGGTCATGTCGCCGAACGGCGCGTTGGCCGCCCCGGGTATGTGGCCAGCCCACGGATCTACCGGCTCGGTCTCCCCGCGGTAGCGAGGCGCCGCTCGCGCGTCGAGCAGCACACCGTGGCGGGCCAGCTTCGCGGCCTGCGCTGCGTCGAGCACCGGCATTGCCTCAGGCCGCACCGTGATCGTGCCCACCTGCGGTGTGGGCACGTCGCTGGTCACCGGTAGACCGGCCGCTCGCCATGCCGCGATCCCTCCGTCGAGCACCGCGACCGCGGAGTGTCCCGCCCAGCGCAGCAACCACCACAGCCGTGCCGCCACCGATCCGTCCGTCGCGTCGTAGGCCACGATCGGGATCGTTGCGCAGACGCCAGCTGCCCGCAGAGTGGCTTGCAGCACCGCCGGGTCCGGGAGGGGGTGCCGTCCGCCCGACCCGGGCGGGCCGGCCAGGTCGGTGTCCACGTCGAGGAAGACCGCGCCGGGCACGTGACTGTCGTGGTATTCGGCGCGACCGGGCGGGCCGATGAGCGACCACCGCACGTCCATCACGATGGGCGGCTCGGGGCCATCGAGCAGAGCCGTCAACTCGTGGGGCGTGATCACCGGACGCATGCCGTCCATCCTGCCGGTCACTGGCAGCGGCTATCGAGCAGTGTGCCACTACCATGGCTACAAATGAGGGAGACTGGTGTGAACGATCTCATCGACACCACAGAGATGTACCTGCGCACCATCTTCGAGCTCGAAGAGGAAGGGGTGGTTCCGCTGCGGGCGCGGATTGCCGAACGCCTCGGGCAAAGCGGGCCCACGGTCAGCCAGACAGTGGCCCGCATGGAGCGGGACGGGCTGCTGACGGTGGCCGGCGACCGGCATCTCGAGCTCACCGCGGCGGGCCGCAGCCGGGCCACGTCGGTGATGCGCAAGCACCGGCTGGCCGAGCGTCTGCTCGTGGACGTGATCGGACTGGAGTGGGAGCAGGTGCACACCGAGGCCTGCCGCTGGGAGCACGTGATGAGTGAGGCTGTGGAGCGCAAGCTGGTCGCGCTGCTGGGCAACCCGACCACGTCCCCGTACGGCAACCCGATCCCTGGGCTCGATGAACTCGGAGTCGGAGAACCTGCTGCCCCGATCGAACCCGACTTGGTCCGGCTGGACGAGGTGGCCAGGCGCGGCGGCGGCGCGATAGAGGTGCGACGCATCGCCGAGCACGTGCAGCTGGACCCGGCCCTGATGGCGGACCTGCACACGGTTGATGCAGTACCCGGCAACGTGATCGAGGTGGCGGCCCAGGCACGGGCCAGCCATCCGGTAGTGCTGTCCGGTCGCGGATCAACGGTCGAGGTGGACGGCACTCTCGCACACGCGGTGCTGGGCCGTCGGCGGTGACCGCGTCGCCGGGAATCTGGCTGCCGGCGAGGATTGGGCCGAACCGGATCCGGCTGCTGGTCACCGGGGGCGCGGGTTACATCGGCAGCGTCTGTGCTGCGCGGCTGGTCGAGGTCGGCCATGATGTCGTGGTCCTGGATGATCTGTCCACCGGCCACCGGGACGCTGTGCCAGCCGGTTGCCGGTTCGTAGAGGGCTCTGTCGAGGACGCCGGTGCGGTGCTGGCTGAGGGCTTCGACGGTGTACTGCACTTCGCAGCGCGCTCACTGGTCGCGGAATCGGTGGCGCAGCCGCAGCACTATTGGCTGGGCAACGTAGTGGCTTCGGTGCGGCTGCTTGAGGCCATGCGCGAGCATGGAACTCCCAGATTGGTCTTCTCCTCCACCGCGGCCACCTACGGGGAACCCACGTCGGTGCCGATCACCGAGAACGCGGCAACCGTGCCGACCAACCCCTACGGAGCGACAAAGCTTGCGATCGACCACGCCATCGGCTCCTATGCCGTCGCGCATGGCATCGCTGCCGTGAGTCTGCGGTATTTCAACGTCGCTGGCGCCTACGGCCGGTTCGGTGAGCGGCACACCGTCGAGACTCACCTCATCCCGTTGACGCTGCAGGTCGCCCTCGGTCACCGAGAGAAGATCATGGTTTTCGGGGAGGACTGGCCCACTCCGGATGGCACCTGCATCCGCGACTACATCCATGTGGTGGACCTCGCCGACGCTCATGAGCGGGCGCTCGAGCATGCTGTACCCGGCGAGCATCGGATCTACAACCTGGGTAATGGAACCGGCTTCTCGGTACGGCAGGTGCTCGACACCTGCCGGCAGGTCACCGGGCACCCCATCCCGGCGCAGTCTGCGGCGCGGCGACCGGGCGACCCGGCGGTGCTCGTCGCCTCCAGCGATCGGATGCAATGCGAGCTGGGGTGGAAGCCAGAACGAGCCGACCTCGCCGCGATCGTGGCGGACGCCTGGGCGTTCGCTCGCGGTGCCGGCTGAGTGCCGGCCGTGGTCGAGATCGATCATCGCTTTCGCCGCGATCCTCGTTGAGAGGACCTGCGTGGAGGTCTGTGAAGGTTTGCGGCAGCATCAGCGGCGACGCTGCGCAGCAGCTCAAGTGGCAGTCCGCCGTCTAGCGCAGCCCGCAGCAACCCCGACAGGGAGTGCGCAGGACAAGCTTGCAACGCCGCCTCCAACGCAACTACCCGCTAACGCACCATCACCACGGAGATACGCAGCGAACGCCAGCAGCGCAGCGGGTTCGGCCCGCTCCGGCGCGGGCGTCGCACGAACAAGAGCCAGCCAGAGCCGCTCAGCCGCAACCGCACCAGAACCTGAGCACCAAGGCACCATGGCGTCAAGATATGCATCTTGATCATACTCGCATACCTGTCGATCTCACTCGCGGTGGACGTGGGATTTCAGGGATGATCGATCGGCTGCTGATTGCACACATCGCAGCTCTCAGGGACTACAGGATATGGATGACGAACAGAGCATCACGAACGAGCGGGCGGGGGCTTGCCCTCTCCTCGAGCGACGAACGAGGTTGGTGCGTTGGTGATCATATTCGATATCGTCACTGCAGGTCTTGGCGGTCTGTACGTCAGCACTCAGTCCACCGCCGTGACCACCGTCGCAGCAGGTCTCGTCGCCTTACTAGGGCTGTATGTGACATTCAGTTGCGAACACCATCGCTAGTTACCACCTAGGAATGCGTGTGTACTTTGCACGTACCGCTGCCCTCGACGCCCTGCCTACCGGTGGGGGTGCCGTGGATGCCAGGAGGGAGGCGCGCAGTGTGCGACCCGACATGCGTTGAGTTCGAGCGCGAATTCGGAGTGCTCGTCGCGTGCCTGCAGAAGCGCGGCTTTGAGAGGGAACAAGCAAACGACGCCGCGTCCGAGGCTATGACCCGTGCCTACCAGAGGTGGTCCCGGATCGATCGGTTGCCTCTGGGCTGGCTGCATCAGGTCGCGTACCACTTCGCGTGCCGTCAGGCTCAACGTGCTCACAAAGAGCCCTTCCGGGCCCTCACTGGCGGTTGGGCGATCTCTACTTATAACGACCTTGACGTAGTGGAGATCACCGACGAATACAAGCGGCTCCTGCGACTGCTCCACCTGCTGCCCCGCCAGCAGCGCCGCGTAATGGAGAGGCACCTCGAGGGACTCAACACCGACGAGATCTCTGATCAACTCGATATGCTCCTACCAACCGTCCGGTCGAACCTCCGGCATGGGCGCAAAACGCTCCATCGACTCGTTGTCACTAACGAACAAGAGCTTGACTTGCAGGCGAAGCAGCAGCTGTGGGAGGCGTTTCAGAGTGAGAAACCGTTGCCGGCCGCCCCGAGGTTGGTGATCCTCAGGGCATGGAAGAGGGCGAAAGACCTCAACGTGCCTCCCGACCGTGGTAAAAAGGTGGAGCTGCTTGGCCGAGACGAGGTGCAACGTCGCCTCCACGAATCCCCGCTCACCGCGTGCGCGTGGGCGCTGAAGGCGCTGGTCGACCTCGGAAAGGCCACCGAACAGATGATGGTCGTCGCCGACCCCGACGGCGTGGTGCTGTGGCGGGGCGGGGCCCGGAGAGTACTAGGGCTGGCCGACCAGCTGGGATTCGTCGAAGGAGCCCACTGGGACATACGGCACGCCGGCGCCAATGGCATCGCACTCGCCTTGACGACCAGGCAGACGGTGACGGTATGCAGGTGGGAGCACTACGTGCGGACGCAACACGGCCTGAGCTGCGTCGCCGCACCGGTGCGTAGTCCACAGGACGGGCGGGTGCTCTGCGTGTTGAACCTGACCGGAACCGAGCCCACCATCCCTCGCGACATTCTACGCAAGGTCGACACCTTAGCGAGGTGCGTGGCACGGCAGTTGCGCGCCCTCCCGACGCCGCACCGGGGTCGCTGAGTCCCAGGAATATCCCGAAACCGCTCAATAGCGCAGACATGCTACGACGTATCGAATGAAGGATGGACATCGGGTGAGCTATAGCGCTGCGGTTTCCTGGGCGATCACCAAAGATCAACTACCAACCTGGGTCTTTACCAACCGTGATGCCGCTGATCCGGCCGACACTAGCCATTGTACGTACAGTCCTCTCGGTCGAAGTGATGCGGGAAATACACGCCATTTGGGTGGTTCCACATGAATGGAAACGTCAGACGCCTCAGCGACGTTATAAGAAATACTAAGGACAAGCATCCTCATAGGGCGAACCCCACCGGCACGTGCCGGTGGGGTTCGCCTGTTTATAGGCCTTATTTGCCGATCTGGAAGGGTGTGATGTCGGTGACCAAGACGTCGCAAATTTCTCGTCGGCTTCGTCGACGAAGCTGGTGAGACGGGTGCCAAGCTGGGTGTGGCTCATCACCTCGGGCGCCATCCCGGTGGGCATGCTGGCCATGAAACTGACATTTTGTTGGATGGTCTATACCCGCAAAGGCGATAGCCAAGCCCTTGCCGTTGCCGCAGCGGTGATTGCACCAGGTTGGAGCGCGTTGAGTCGCCACCATCGCAGCCACCGTGCCGGGCACAGTCAGCCGACTTCAATCAGCTCCACTGCGAAAGTACGGAGCAAGTCGCCCCATGATGGTGACGACGCCAATGAGCCCTGCCCTGCCGTAAAGCGTATCGGCAGGTTAAACGAGACCGAGGCTAGGCGCTCCGGAACGAAGACAGATGTATAACTTCACAGGAGTCCCCGCCGCTCCACCGTAGATCGGTGACCAAGGGCGGGAGCATCGCGCCATGACGGCTCGGTAGAGGACCAGACGATAGCCGAGGTGGCGGTGGTATCGATCCGTCGGCTCGGCCGCGATCCACATGGCGTGCTCGCCAGGCTACCGATCAACGCCGACGACCGGAAGCACCCGGCGGCCACCGCCTGCTTCACCGGCGACCTGGATGCACTGCCGGCGATCCACCGGGTACCGATGCGCCATCGCATGCGAGCGCTTGGCTATGTACCCAGATCGGGAAGCCAGCCGCTGCGGGCTGTGATCGGCCGCACCAGACCGGCCCTGTCGCGCCGGATTGCCGTGGTGCAGCGCACCGCCGCGCTGTCTCCCACCGCTGCAGCATTCCTCGACGTCCCCGCGGCACCGAGAAACCACACTGCGCCGTGACCCGATCAACTGGGTGGGGAGGTAGGCGCTGTGCTCGCCGGATGCCGCATTCCAGTTGCCGTGATCCTGCTCGCAGTGATCGTGTTGCCGTTAGCAGTACCGCTTACGTGCACGGTGCTACCGACCGGGAACTGCTGCGCGGTGCCGGGCGCCCGTTTTGTGCCGAACTGCGTCTGGGGAGTGATAGTCACGGTGTACTGGGTGCCATTCCTAGCGTTGACGGTCCAGGTCGAACCGTTCTCGGCGGTGATCTGGCCGATAAGCCCATGGGCGTGACCGGCCTTGACCGGCGCGGTCGCCGTGGGTGGCGCTGTTGTCGACTGGGTGACGCTCGGGTTGCTCGATCCGCCGGAGCAAGCAGCCACGCCCATTGCGACCGAGGCGCCGACCACACCGATCGCCACCCGTGTCCCTATCCGTCGATGATCCCAGCCAGCGACACTGCTCATCGGTCACTCCTTCCTTGATCAGATGCAGCACGCGCAGCCGTGCCGACGTTGTACTCCTGTTATAGACCGGCTAGGTGCGAGCAAGCTGCACACAACCTCATAGTTAGCTGGGAGAGAACACGGACAGTCGACCTTGAAGCATGGGTGTCCACACACGACTGGCTCAAGAGGACTTTCCGCGCGGGTTGAAGACCCCACCGTCCTGGCACGCATTGCCGATCTCATGGCTACCCATCCGGTGGTGGACCTTCAAGGCGAAAAGAGGAGCCCTGAACGGCCTACAGAATCCGCCATCTCCGTTACACCGTCACCAGACTCCGTGCTCGATCCAAGAAGTCGCATACGGCCGAGTCCGTTGTTCGAATCCAAGCTCTCAGTCAAGCCAATTGACTCCATCCCCAACCCGGCCGCGACGTCAAGGGCGCGCTGTTTAACCGGCCGAGCAAGAGTACCTGCAAGATGGGTTGTGTAAATCTGCCGATCCCGCACAAATGACTCATTGAATTGGCCGATACCTTCGGCGAGCATGGCTACCGCCTGATCAAACCGACCGATCTGGAGGAGACAGTCGCCCGTATTGACCATGATCCCGGGTAAACTCACCCAATACAACAAGGGGGATCGTCGTCTGGCCTAAGTAGCTCAACCTGGGTGCGGGCCTTAGAGATTGCTGTCGTGCACGCCGAGAAGTCACGCAGCCGGGCGAAAGCATAGGCATGCCGCATTGCAGTTGGGCGAGCAACGCTGGCGTCTGTTGTCCCCGCGTACCAGCAAGTGCTGTCTCGATGAGCGTCACCGCCTCGGCGGGCTGACCATGACAGGCGGCCTGGTTAGCCATGGAAGCGAGGACGTGCGCACCCAGAGGCCGGTCATCAGCACACAACTGCCCTAGCTCGGCCAGTACGACGTGCAACGCACGCCCTGTCTGCCCGTCATATGTCGCCTGATCAAGCAGTCCGACGACCCAGGTGAACTCTTGCTGAGCCAAAGCGAGCACGCTGTCACCACCGGCGATGTCATCCATCTTCCGTAGCTCGGCAATCATGGCCGTGAACTGGTGCCCATGCCAACCGAGATACGACGCCCCGACAACCCGGAAACCGGGTTCTGGCTCGTGCACCAACCACTGATGTGCTGGGGCGGTCAGGGCTGTACCGGTCAGAGACAGGAACGTTCGGCGCTTCACCCCACCACCACCGCTCAACATGACGACCGCGTCGACGGTACCCCGGTAGTTCCACGGGGCGACGAGCACCGAATCGTGCTCAAGATCGCTTGGTGGCCCCTCAATCGCATCCAACTCACACAGTTGGTCGTTCGCCCGTGACTCTGAGCTACTCCGTGATCGTCGGTGCTCGACCGTCTGTCCTTCGGTGAGCATGGTGTCCAGCTCGTCAACCGACACGGCTAGGGCTTTGGCTAGCTTCGGCCGACACCACGGCTGCGGTGTCGTCTCGCCTGCTTCCCAGCGCACCACCGTGGTCCGCTCGACTCCGAGCACTGCGGCGAGTTGTTCCTGGGTATAGCCGACCACTCTGCGGCGCCCAGCCAAGGTGCGGCGTTTTCCTGACACGACGGTAGGACCCCTCCCCGGGAGAAAGATCCAGCGTAGCGACCTGCCCACCGCCAGCGTGGCCCGCTTGCCAGTCATTCCTCCAGCTCAGCCGCACCATGCAGCACGGATGTGCCATCGAGGACGGCCGAGGTGCCGCACCGATGCGGTAGTCCCCGCCGAGATGAGCCTCTTGACTTGTGACCATGGCCCCAGGGCCGCCGGGTTGCACGCTGAGCTGGTGTGTCCCAGGCGGGACTGCCCCCGGCCCGATTCCACCTGCCTAAAGTCCCCGGTCCTGGGTGCCATCCGCGGAAGAACACCACACAGACGGGCATAAGGGACGTGCATTACCAGGGCAACCATGCAGGTCGGGGCACCAACGACGTCCGTCACGGTGACGACCAGGGCCAAGGGCATGACGGCAGCACGACCAGCGTCGCGGAACAGCATCACTACGCCTGGCGTCTGATTGCCACGGCGCAACGGCTCACGGGCACAGCCGCAGCCCTGGGCGAAGCGATTGTCGAGGGGAGGTTGCATTGACGGAACGATCGCCCGTCCAGCACCTACCGCCGAGCCTCCGTGGATTCGTGAGCACCGGTGGTGAGCAGCCGGGGCGCAGCCACACGCACCACGGCGGTGGTCGGGTGGGTGTTCCTTGATCGTCACCGTCATGATGGGTACACCATCCGCTGGCGACGCGGCGATGCCGTGGCTTACGTGCTGAGGGGTCAGCAGGTAGGGAGTCACGGGATGACCGAAGTAGTGGCCACCGTCTCGGTGTCACCGTCTGGTTGGACTGACCTGGCCGAGGTTCGCCTGACCGGTCAGCAGTGGCTGCGGCGGCGGTGACAAGCTTCTCGGTACGGCAGGTGCTCGACACCTGCCGGCAGGTCACCGGGCACCCCATCCCGGCGCAGTCTGCGGCGCGGCGACCGGGCGACCCGGCGGTGCTCGTCGCCTCCAGCGACCGAACGCAATGCGAGCTGGGGTGGAAGCCAGAACGAGCCGACCTCGCCGCGATCGTGGCGGACGCCTGGGCGTTCGCTCGTGGCACCGGCCCAGCACCGGCCGCAGCGAAAACCGGTCATCGCTTTCGCCGCGATCCTCGCTGAGGGAACCTGCGTGGAGACCTGCGCAGGGCAGCGGCAGCGTCCGCGGCGACACTGCGCAGCAACTCGGGTGGCAGTCCACCATCCAGCGCAGCCCGCAACAACCCGGACAAAGAGTGCGCAGGACAAGCTTGCAACGCCGCCTCCAACGCAACACCCGCTAACGCACCATCACCACGGAGGTACGCGGAAAACGCCAGCAACGCGGCGGGTTCGGCCCGCTCCGGCACCGGCGTTGCACGAACAAGAGCCAGCCAGAGCCGCTCAGCCGCAACCGCACCAGAACCTGAGCACCAGGGCAAGCAGGCGTCCCGGACCCGATGGTCACACAACGCCGAGGCGACCTCGGCGACGATGCTGTCGGTCAACGCGAGATCTCCCGTAGCCGCCGCTCGGTGCAGTTCCCTCAGCCGCGCGAGTCGCTGGGCTACCAGCCGGGCACTCATCGGGTGATCGGCGTCGGCCGCGTCGAGCAGCACCGCCCGGCGTTGCAGTGCCGCGGGATCCTCCGCGGACACCAGCTCGGCCATCTCCTCTCTGCTCTCGAAGGTCACCGCACCGGCCGCGACCGTAGCGGCGGCCAGCGCGCTCATCGCGGGATCGGGCACAGTGCCGGCACACAGCGGATCGTCGTAGCAGCACCACGGCGCACCGCGCACCGTCTTCGCCGCCCACGCCGCGTGCACGACGGGAAGCCCACCGGCAGTCAGCACGTCGTCGAGAGCGTCGACCAACGCACGGTGTGGTGGATCACCGTCGGGGCTGGGATCACCTCCGATCACGACCACCGCGACGCCGGTGGGTCGCTGCCGCGCGATTGGCGTTAGCAACTGCTCAGCCAGCAGCGGAGCCTGGCCGTCATCGACTAGATCGGCCCGCAAAGTCAACCCGAGTCGTCTCCCGTGCAGAGCCAGGAGAACTACCGAGTCATCCGGATGGAAGCCGAGTAAATGCGGTACAGCGGCGATCAGCTCGGACGGGGCGGATAGCCGGATACGGCCGGCGGCAGGTGCGCTCATGCCGTCGAACGGTCCTCTCGCGCCACCACGGTGGACAGTCGTGTCTTTGCTGGTTGTGGAGCGCAGGGATCAGTGTGGACAAGTGCCACGCCAGATCAGTCGTGAGCCACTGGAATGTCGGACCTGCGGTTATCCTTCCGCGCCGGACCGCCCATCGGCTCCCGGTCGCAACGCACGCGGTTTTCGGCAGACGTAGGTCACCGCCGGAGGCAGATTCCACCACACCGTGCGGGTGGTGAGTACCTCCTCGAATACCTCGCCCAGCAGTGCACGGAACTGGCGCGCCTGGGTCATCGACAGCGCATGCACGTAAGCGAAGGTGGTGAAGCATCCCGTGGGCCCGAGCGAGCGCGCCGTCGCGTCAATGATCGCGCGCTGTGCCTCCGCGGCGATCAGTGACCAAGGCAGCCCGCTGACCACGGCGTCCACCGCAGGCACTTGGTGTCCGTCAAGGAGGCGCTCCAATTCGGCAGCGTCCCCGACCAGGACCTCGACGCCCACGTGCTCGGCGCGCAGGTAATCAGCCAGCGTCGGGTCGATCTCGACCGCCACATGCCGCCCCCGGCCACCGAGTCGATACTCGATAGCGGCCGTGACGGACCCGGTACCCGGCCCGAGCTCGACCACGATCGGCTCTCCGACCCGGGGCACCACCGCGGCCAACCGGGCTGCCAGTTGCGGCGAGCTCGGCGCTACTGCGCCCACGGTGGCCGGGCTGCGCAACGCGGCAGCGAGGAAAGCGACGAAGTGACGCGAGAGCAGCGGCATGAGACCAGAGCCTGCCCGCCCGGACGCCCAACTGTGAAATTGATCTTTGCAGCAGGCTGTTCCCGGCTCTGGAAGGGATGGTTTTGTCGGCGCGCCGCGTTACATCTGCTAGGCGGTCCTCATGAAAGAGGCCGACTGAGCGAAGTGAGGGGGCAGTCAGTGACTGCCAAGCTGTTCCGAATCGACGCCGAGCCTTCGACCCAGGCGGGCACGGTACTCGTGCACGCCCTCACCGGATTCGTTGATGCGGGCCAGGCCGGGAACCTGGCGGTGGCGCATTTACTGGCGAACCTGGAGCACCGAGTGGTCGCCACATTCGACATCGACCAGCTCCTGGATTACCGCTCTCGCCGACCGGCAATGATCTTCGATGGGGACCGTTGGGCGAGTTACGAACAGCCCGACTTGGTACTCTATGAGGTGCAAGACTGTGCGGGCACCGCATTCTTGCTGCTGACCGGCCCGGAGCCGGATCTGCACTGGGAACGGTTCGCTGGCGCGGTTCGTGAACTGGTCGAGCGCTTCGCGGTTGCCCTGACGGTGGGTCTGGGTGCGGTGCCGATGGCGGTCCCGCACACCCGGCCGGTGACGGTCACCGCGCACGCCACCCGTCGCGAGCTGACCTCCGGCTATCAGCGATGGTTCAACACCATGCAGATCCCCGGCCACGCCGGGGCGCTGGTGGAGCTACGGTTGGGCGAAGCCGGACACGACGCGATGGGTTTCATCGTGCACGTACCGCATTACCTGGCGCGCATGGAGTACCCGGAATCCGCCCGTGGTCTGTTGGAGCATCTGGTCCGCTGCAGCGGATTGAACCTGCCCGTGGAGGCACTGCGACCCGCGGCGCAACGAGTCCTCGCCGAGGTGAGCGAGCAGGTCGCCCGTTCTCCGGAGAGCATGTCAGTGGTGGCGAGCCTCGAAGCGCAGTTCGACGCGACTACGGGCGAGTCTGATCAGCGGTCGCTGCCGCCCGTGGATGCGCAACTGTTGCCCACCGGCGACGAAATCGCCGCGGAGCTCGAGCAGTTCCTGGCCGAGCAGGACGGCCCGGCCGAGAGCTGAGCGCGGTTTCCGCGCCGGCTGACGTGAAAACGACTCGGATCTCCGAAATGATGAGCATCATCACTGCCGTCCGTCGGGCACCTGCAACTGCTGACCAGGCTGCACATCGAAGACCTCGATGCCATTCAACTGCCGGATCCGCTCCACCACCGCACGCTGGTCGTACTGTGGCGCCACCCGTCGCGCCACGTCCCATTCAGTCTCGCCCGCGCCCACTCGGACCACCGCGGTTTCCGCCGGGAACCCCGGATTCGTGCTGCGCCCTACCCAGCCCATGCCGACGATCACAGCCAGAGTCACGGCGGCGGTCGCAACCAGACTCATCACACAACGCGACCGCCGGGGTGCTGCCTCCACCACGCCCGGAGCCGACACCGTCCACTGCGCCGGACCTACCACATGCCGCCCCGGCACGGAAGGAACGACGGGCACGAACGCTGGCGGCACCGGATGGGTCCGAGTGAGCGCCGCCGCTGGCCGGACCGACCTGGCCTCCCTTGGTACGATCACTTCCCGGCGCGCCGCAGGCCGAGTGCGCAACTGTGCTGATTCGGTCATCGAGACTCCTCATCGCGGGTGCCATCGAACGCAGGTTCGATCGAACTACTGTGCGTTGTGTACCACGATGCCCCGACAAAACCGGTGACCCGACGGCGTGTTGTCGAACAGGTGTTTGATCTTTGGTGCGATCATGGTTAGCGTCAGCAGCGGCAGGGAGCACGTTGGTTCACCATTGCCGACATGGACCGCGCCGGTAATGGATCGCGTCGGGTCCGACAGTGGACATAGGAGGAACGGTGGGACGACAGCGGAGCAACGAGCCGGAGGTCGCCGGTGTCGAAACACAGGCGCAGGACCGCGGCGACGCGGCGGAGGTGCACGCATTTCCCGACCTCGACGAAAGCCCTAGCGACGATTCCCTCACGCCGCGCCAGCGACGGGTGCTCGAAGTGATCCGCGAGTGGGTACAGCGGTTGGGCTACCCACCCAGTGTGCGGGAAATCGGTGAGGCGGTCGGTCTCACGTCTACGTCGTCGGTCGCACACCAGCTGCGCGCCCTGGAGCGCAAGGGATACTTACGCCGCGATCCCAACCGCCCCCGCGCGGTCGATGTGCGGCCCGTCGACAGTGCGCCCGATCCCTGCGAGGTCCCGAGCGGGGAGCCCGCTCGCCCCAGTCCCATTTTCGTTCCCGTGGTCGGCCGGATCGCCGCAGGCGGTCCGGTGCTGGCTGAGCAGGCCGTCGAGGATGTCTTCCCCCTGCCGAAGGAAATCGTCGGTGGAGGTTCGCTGTTCCTGCTGCGGGTCGTGGGTGATTCCATGGTCGAGGCAGCGATCACCGATGGAGACTGGGTGGTCGTCCGCCAACAACCCAGCGCCGAGAACGGGGACATCGTCGCTGCCATGCTCGACGGTGAAGCTACGGTGAAGACGTTCAAGCGCCGTGACGGGCACGTCTGGTTGTTTCCGCACAACCCGGCCTACGAACCTATCCCAGGGGACGAGGCGACCGTGCTCGGTCGGGTGGTGGCGCTACTACGGCGGCTCTAAAGCCGACGGTGTCAGGCCTACACGAGGTATCCCGCCAGCGTGCCGGCGAGATCCGGTCGTACCCGCGCATGTAGCCGGGTACCGTCTTCGGTGTGATCGGTGCCCAGCACCTCGCCCTCCGCGTACACCCGGGCGACCAGAGCGCCTTGGGCCCACGGCAGTAATGCATCAACTTCGACCTGCGGTTGTGGCAAAGCTTCGGCGATCCGCTGGAGCAAACTGGTCATGCCGGCACCGGTGTGCGCGGAGACGAACGACGCATTCGGCAACACGTGGCGCAGCCGCGACAGCACGAACTGGTCGGCATCGTCGATCTTGTTCACCACGACCAGCTCGGGCGGCATAGCCGATTCGCGTCCCTCGATGATCTCGCCGAGGACCTCACGCACCGCCTCCACCTGCCGCTCGGGCATCGGGTCAGCGGCGTCGACCACATGCAGCAGCAGGTCCGCCTCGGCCGTCTCCTCCAATGTGGAGCGGAACGCCTCCACCAGCTGATGCGGCAGGTGACGGACAAAACCGACGGTGTCGGTGAGCGTGTACTCCTGCCCTTCCGGCGTGACTGCCCGGCGGGTAGTGGGATCCAAAGTGGCGAACAGGGCGTCCTGCACCAACACATCGGCCCCGGTGATCACGTTGAGCAGGCTGGACTTGCCCGCATTGGTGTAGCCGACGATGGCCACGTTGGGCACCTCGTTGGCGCGCCTGCGGCCGCGCTTGGTATCACGCACCGTTCGCATCGCGGCGATCTCGCGGCGCAGCTTCGCAAGCCGACGGTGGATACGCCGCCGATCAGTCTCCAGCTTGGTCTCACCGGGACCGCGAGTACCCACTCCACCACCGGCACTACCGCCGGCACCGCCAGCCTGCCGGGACAGCGACTCACCCCAGCCACGCAGCCGTGGCAGGAAGTAGCTCAACTGAGCCAGCTCGACCTGTGCTCTGCCCTCTCGGGAACGGGCATGCTGGGCAAAGATGTCCAGGATCAGCGCGGTCCGGTCGATGACCTTGACCTTGAGCTTGGCCTCCAACTGTCGCAGCTGACCGGGAGTGAGCTCGCCATCGCAGATCACTGTGTCTGCCGCAGCGCTGAGGACGATCTCACGCAGCTCGAGGACCTTGCCCGAGCCGATGTAGGTTGCCGGATCGGGACGCACGCGGCGCTGGACGAGAGCATCGAGCACCTGCGACCCGGCGGTCTCAGCGAGCCGGGCCAGCTCGGCCAGCGACGCGTCGGCCTGGGCCACGGTGCCCTCAGTCCATATCCCGGCGAGCACCACGCGCTCCAGGCGCAGCTGCCGGTACTCGACTTCGGTGACGTCAGCGAGTTCGGTGGACAGTCCCGGCACGCGACGCAGTGCGGAACGCTCCTCGAGATCCAGCTCACCTCGGGAGGTGGAGCCGGGATCAGGGGACGGAAAGATCGGTGAGGTTGTCATACGCCTCTCATCGTGGCACGTCTAACGGATCAGCACACCCGAATTCCCCGAGATCGCGGTGTGGATGCGAATTGCGGTACCGAGGTCAGTGCGCCGACCACCACTCAGGAGTCAGGCGGCCCCGCGCCACGAGCACCGCGGGTCCGGTCAGCGTGCTGCCGTCTCCGGTGATCGCCACGTGCAGCCGACCTCCGGGCACCTGCACGTCAGCCTCGCCGGTGTCCCGGTCCCGCGCGTCCAGCGCTGCGGCGAGCGCAGCCACCGTTCCGGTGCCGCAGGAGCGGGTCTCACCGACTCCCCTCTCGTGCACCCGCATCCGCAGCTCCCCGGCGGCCAGCACGTTGACGAACTCGACGTTGACTCCGTGTGGGAAGACTCCGGGGTCGTGCCCCGGTGGCACGGTGAGGTCCAACTGCTCCACCGGCATCTCGGTCAAGCAGGCGAGATGCGGGTTGCCGACATCCACCACCAGCCCGGTGAACGCCGCGCCCTCGACGGTCACCGTGGACATGCCGTGACGGCGCACCCGCCCCATCTCGACGGTCACCGAACCGTCGTCGTGATGCCGCACGGTGCGCGGGCCGGACCTGCTGCCGACCTGGAAATCGGGATCGGCCACCAGTCCAGCGTCGATCAGGTAACGGGCGAATAGCCGCACGCCGTTACCGCACAGCTCGGCGACTGAACCGTCGGCGTTGCGGTAGTCCATGAACCAGTCGTCGGGTGATGTGCCCGGCGGCGCGTCAGCTACCAGCGCACCGGGCACCACCCGCAGCACCCCGTCTGCACCCAGCCCACGACGTCGGTCGCACAGTGCGCGCACCCGAGACGGTGTCAGGTCCAGCGTGCCGGTGGGATCAGGCAGCAGGACGAAGTCGTTCTCCGTCCCATGCCCCTTGAGGAACTCGATGCTGTGCTCCATCGTCAGCCAGCCTATCCATCCGCCGTCAGCGACAGCGCGGCGTCGAGCAGGTCGGGGTTCTGGCAGTCCAACCACCTGATCCGGCCGTCGCGCCGAAACCAGCTGCGCTGTCTGCGGATGAAGCGCCGGGTCGCCTGGGCGGTCAGGCCCGCGGCACAAGCCGGATCGGCGCCGGCGTCCAGTGCGGCGATAATCTGCTGGTAGCCCAGTGCCCGCGAGGCCGTGCGTCCCTCCCGCAGGCCGCGGAACAGCAGTTCGCGGACTTCCTCGACCAACCCGGCGGCGAACATGGAGTCCACCCGGGCGTCGACCCGCGCGTCCAGGATTGCGGGATCGGTGTCCAAGCCGACGAGCGCTGTTCGGTAGCGCGCTGGGCCAGGCTGTGGCAGCGCCGCGGAGAACGGGCGACCGGTGAGCCGGATGACCTCCAGTGCCCGCACCAGGCGACGCCCGTTACTCGGCAGGATCCGGCTGGCCGCCACCGGGTCTAATCGGTGCAACCGGTGATGCAGCGCAGGCGCGCCTTGCTCGGCCAGTTCGGTCTCCAGTTGGGCCCGTACTTCAGCGTCGGTTCCCGGGAAGTCCAGGTCATCCAGCACAGCCTGCACATAGAGCCCGGAACCTCCAGCGAGCACCGGCACCCGGCCCGCCGCGAGCAACCCCTCCATGATGCGGCGGGCTTCGCGCTGGTAGATGGCCACCGAGGCGGTCTCGGTGACATCGAGGATGTCGAGCAGATGGTGCTGCACCCCGCACCGCCCGGCGGGCGGCAGCTTCGCGGTTCCGATGTCCATACCCCGGTAGAGCTGCATCGCATCGGCGTTGACCACCTCGCCGCCCAGGCTGCGGGCCAGCCTGACCGCGAGCTCGGACTTGCCGGTGGCGGTCGGGCCGACCACCGCGACCGGCCGGAGACTCATGCCGGGATTCATGGCTGGGGTGGTGGACGAAGCCACCCCAACGCACGCACCGTCATCAGGCAAGTGTCGCGCAGCGGGGCGATCTCCCCGGCAGCTCCGGCGGTCACTTCCGACACCAGGATCGGTGGATGTGGTACTGCCGCCACGCGTACGATCACCGCTGCAGGTTAGTGCCCACTTCGCACCTGCTCCCCTGCCCGCGGACGTGGACTGCTTCAATGCGGCACCGGCCGAGCGTGGCGGAACGGCCCGGTCGAGGCACACAGCCTGTGCAGTCGGGGCGCCCGCAGGACGCAGCGGCGGGCACGAGGTCGAGGAAGGCCGGCATGACCGAGCACAACCACACCGAGCATCCCCTGGAGACCGGCACCCAGTCCGGTCCCCGACCCTCCATCTCGCGCGCCTGCCGGGACCCGCAGCGCTGGGGACGGATAGCTCAGGACGGCACGGTATACACCCATACCCCCGCCGGGGAGCGGGTAGTCGGCTCGTGGCAGGCCGGGACACCCGAGGAGGGCCTGGCGCACTTCGCCCGCCGCTTCGACGACCTGCTCACCGAAGCGGAACTGATCGAGTCCCGGCTGACCTCCGGGGTAGGCGACCCCAAACAGGCGCTGTCGCGCGTCCGCACCCTGCGCAATGATCTCGTCGAACCGACTGTCATGGGTGATCTCGTCGGCCTCACCGCTCTTCTGGACCACCTGCAGCGGCACGCCGAGGAGTCACTCGCGGGCGCCACGGCGGCCCGGGAGCAGGCCAGGGCACGCGCAACCGCCCGTAAGGAGGCACTGGCCGAGGAGGCCGAGCTGATCGGCGCCGAGTCCACCCAGTGGAAGGCCGGCGGCGACCGGTTGCGCACCATCCTGGAGGAGTGGAAGACGATCAAAGGTGTGGACCGGAAGGTCGACGAGGTGTTGTGGCGGCGCTTCTCCAAGGCTAGGGACGCCTTCGCGAGGCGCCGTGGCGCACATTTCGCCGAACTCGACCGGCAACGCGTCGGGGCCCGGCATCGGAAAGAGGAGCTGGTCGTCGAGGCCGAGAAACTGGCCGATTCCACTGAGTGGGGTGCTACCGCGAGTCGCTTCCGAAGCCTGATGGCGGAGTGGAAGGCAACAGGGCGCGCCCCCAAGGAGGCCGATGATGCCTTGTGGCAGCGGTTCCGCGCAGCCCAGGAGACCTTCTTCGGCCGCCGTTCCGTCGCCTTCTCCGGGCGGAACTCGGAGATGGAGCAGAACGTGACGCGAAAGGAGGAGCTGCTCTCCGCCGCGGAACGGATCGATCCCACCGGTGACATCGAGGCGGCCCGAGCGCAGCTGCGGGGTATTCAAGAGCGCTGGGAGACCGTAGGCCGGGTTCCGCGGGAGCGGGTCAGGGAGCTCGAAGGCCGGTTGCGAGCTGTCGAGGAGCGGGTCCGCTCGGCCGCTAACGCACAGTGGCGGCAGATCGACCCCGAGTCCGAAGCTCGGGTGGCCCAGTTCCGGGAACGGGTGGAGCAGTACGAGGCTCAGGCCGCCAAAGCCCGCGCCGCCGGGGACGACCGCCGGGCCAGCACAGCGCAGGCACGGGCTGATCAGTGGCGCGAGTGGCTGGCTGCCGCCGAACGGGCGGTCACCAGCCGGTGACGAAGCCGGCCGGCTACCGGCGGGACAGCGCGAGCCGCAGCCACTGCACCGCGAGCACCGCCATGGCCAGCACAGCGAGCACCAGTCCGATCCCGGGGCCGGGGCCATGCACCGTCTGCCGGGACCAGATCGCCCACACCCCGTCGAGCACCCCATAGCTACAGCCCAGCGCGCTGGCCCAGATCAGGGCCCAGCGACGGGTGACGAGCGCCAGCACGGACAGACCGACCCCCAACCCGAGCGCGACGCCCCCGAACATCCGCGGCAACAGCCCGACCTGGTCGACCGGGTTCGCCGTACCGCTCAACACATCCCAGCCGCGGGCATCCCCCACCCAGGGCAGCGTGACGGCCAGCAACAACACCATGATCGCGCCGGAAATCACCGCCGCGCGGACGCCTGGGTCCACTCGGCTCATCGCCGAACGCTCCACCGCGTCGATCTCTGCGCGCAGTGCAGCGATGCCCTCGGGATCGTCGGTCATCTCGGCCGACCGAACGAGGGCAACCCGAGTACCACCCCCGGCGGCGTCGGGCGTCGGCCGGCCGCCCACGCGTCGCCTGCGGTGGTCCTGCGGTGTGCCCGCAACGCGCCGTCGGACACCAGGTGGTGCGGTGCGGCATAGCTGATCTCAACGAACACCACGTCGCCCGGTCGGACCTCACCTTCGCCCGATTCGAAGTGCACCAGCCGGCCGTCCCTGGCCCGACCGCTCATCCTGCGCGTCGCGGTGTCCTTGCGGCCCTCGCCCTCAGAGACCAGAACCTCCACCTGGCTGCCGACCAGGCTCCGGTTGAGCTCCCAAGAGATCTCCTCCTGCAGCGCGACGAGCCGCTCATAGCGATCCTGCACGATCGCCTTGGGCACCTGGCCCGCCATGTCCGCGGCCGGGGTGCCTGGACGGCGTGAGTACTGGAAAGTGAATGCCTGGGTGAAGCGTGCTTGCCGCACCACGTCCAGGGTGGCCTGGAAGTCGGCCTCGGTCTCACCCGGGAAGCCGACGATGATGTCGGTGGACAGGGCCGCGTCAGGCATCGCGGCCCGCACATGATCGACAATCTGAAGGTAGCGTTGTGCCCGGTAGGAGCGGCGCATCGCCGCCAGTACCTGGTCCGAACCGGACTGCAGCGGCATGTGCAGCTGGTGGCAGGCGTTCGGGGTGGCTGCCATCGCCTCGATGACATCTGAGGTGAAGTCCCGCGGGTGCGGCGAGGTGAAGCGAACCCGCTCCAGGCCGGCGATCTTCCCGCAGGCGCGCAGCAGGTCACCGAATGCGCGCCGGTCACCGAACCCGACCCCGTAGGCGTTGACATTCTGCCCCAGCAGAGTCACCTCGAGCACGCCTTCGGCTACCAATGTCTCGATCTCCGCGAGCACGTCACCGGGTCGCCGGTCGACCTCCTTGCCACGCAATGCGGGCACGATGCAGAACGTGCAGGTGTTGTTGCAACCCACGGAGATCGACACCCAGGCCGAGTGCGCCGAGTCCCGCTTCGCCGGCAGCGCGGAGGGGAACACCTCCAGCGACTCGGCGATCTCGACCTGGGCAGCGTCGTTGTGCCGGGCTCGCTCCAGCAGTATCGGCAACGAACCGATGTTGTGGGTGCCGAAGACCACGTCGACCCAGGGCGCCCGGCGGGTGATCTCGCCCCGGTCCTTCTGCGCGAGGCAGCCGCCGACAGCGATCTGCATCCCGGGATGTTCGCTCTTGATCGGGCGTAGCTGACCGAGGTTTCCGTAGAGCCGGTTGTCGGCGTTCTCCCGCACGGCGCAGGTGTTGAGCACCATCACATCGGGGGTAGCGTCCTGGCCAGCGGGCACGTATCCAGCCGCCTCGAGTAATCCCGCCAGCCGTTCGGAGTCATGCACGTTCATCTGGCAGCCGTAGGTGCGCACGCGGTAGCTGCGTGGGCACTGCTCGGTGCTCACCGTCATCTGCCCATCATCCTCCTTACCCACTCAGGGTAAGGCCGGGACGAAGTCGTTGTCGGACAGCCCTCGTCTCGGGTAACTTCGGCCGCTCCGCCGACGATGCCACGACGTACCGTCGTGGCATCGATACGGGCTTCTCATGATCCACCATGAGCACCGTCCTGGTAGAGATGCCTCCGACGCCCTCACCCACTCGGAGGATCGGATGAGTTCAGCCGCCGAAACCGACCCGCCGATGATCCGGATGGTGGAGGTGCACAAGCATTTCGGGTCGCTGCACGTGCTCCGCGACATCAACCTGGAGGTTGCCCGCGGCGAGGTGGTGGTGGTGCTCGGGCCGTCCGGGTCAGGTAAGTCGACACTGTGCCGCACGATCAACCGGCTGGAGCCGATCGATAAGGGCAGCATCGAGATCGACGGAACGCCCTTGCCCGAGGAGGGCAAGGCACTGGCTCGGCTGCGGGCCGATGTCGGCATGGTCTTCCAGCAGTTCAACCTCTTTGCCCATAAGACGATCGCGGAGAACGTCGAGCTCGCTCCGGTGCGGGTGCGGCGCATCGGCAGAGCCGAAGCGCACGAGGCTGCGATGCAGCTGCTCACGCGGGTGGGAATCAGCGATCAGGCCGACAAGTACCCGGCTCAGCTGTCCGGTGGTCAGCAGCAGCGGGCCGCGATCGCCCGCGCGCTGGCCATGCGCCCGAAGGTGATGCTCTTTGACGAACCGACCTCGGCACTGGACCCCGAGATGGTCCAAGAGGTGCTCGACGTCATGACCTCACTGGCCCGCGACGGCATGACCATGCTGGTGATCACCCACGAGATGGGCTTCGCGCGCCGCGCCGCACACAGGGTGGTGTTCATGTCTGATGGGGACATCGTCGAGGATTCGACTCCCGATCAGTTCTTCACTGCACCGCGCTCGGTTCGCGCCAAGGACTTCCTCGGCAAGATCCTGACGCACTGAGGGCCCACCCACATGCCTCCACTAGGTTCAGCTCCGGTGACGTGAGGAGTCGCGAATGCGCTGGAAAGCCATGCTCAGAGTGGGAGTGGCCATGGTCGCGTTCACCATGGCGACGACCGCATGTGGGCAGCAGCAAGATCTGGGTGGCGGCGGTTCGACGCCGTCGGTCACCCACGGTGTCCGCTTTGAGCCCGGCACCACGATGGCCAAGCTCGCCGAGGCACGCATCATCCGGATCGGCACCAAGTTCGACCAGCCGCTGTTCGGCCAGCAGGCGCTGGGCGGCAACCTGACCGGCTTCGACACCGAAATCGCCCGGATCATCGCTGGCGCGCTCGGGATCCCACCGGACAAGGTGCAGTGGGTGGAGTCACCCTCGGCACAGCGCGAAGAGTTGATCAAGCAAGGCAGGGTGGACTTGGTGGTGGCGACCTACACGATCAACGACAAGCGCCGCCAGCAGGTCAGTTTCGCGGGCCCGTACTACCTCGCCGGGCAGTCGCTCATGGTTAAGTCCGACAACAACACCATCACCGGGCCCGACTCGCTACGCGGTGCCAAGGCCCGGGTGTGCTCCGTGCAGGGCTCGACCCCGGCAGAGAACATCCGGAAGTACATCGATCCTGCTCAGCTGACGGTGTTCGACGTCTACTCCAAGTGCGCTGACGCGCTGCGCACCGGCCAGGTCGACGTGGTGACCACCGACAATGTGATCCTGCTGGGATTCGTGAACAACAGCAACGGTGCCTTCAAACTGGTGGGCGACACCTTCACCAAGGAGCCCTACGGCATCGGGATCCGCAAGGGTGACGTCGCGTTCTGCACATTCATCAACGACACGCTCACCCAAGCGGCCAAGTCCGGCGCGTACAACGACGCCTGGAAGACGACAGCCGGGAAGGTGGCGAAACAGACGCCACAGTTGCCCACATTCGACAGCTGCAGCTAACCGCCGCACGCCGATGCACACCATCATCGACAATATCGGGTTGTACCGGGACGGCCTGCTCACAACCTTGCAGATCTGCCTGTACGCGGCGATCGGATCGCTGGTGCTCGGCACCGTGATCGCCGCGTTCCGCGTCTCACCGTTCCCGCCGCTGCGTGCCACGGGTACGGCGTGGGTGACGGTGTTCCGTAATTGCCCGCTCACCGTCGTGCTGTTCTTTTGCGCCTTCGGTCTGCCTGAGCTCGGCATCAACGGCGCCTATTTCTGGTTCGGCGTCACCGGTCTGGTGCTCTACACCTCGGCCTTCGTCTGCGAGGCCGTGCGCAGCGGAATCAACGCGGTATCGCCTGGGCAGGCTGAGGCCGCTCGGGCCGTGGGGCTGACTTTTGCCCAGTCGCTGCGGGACATCGTGTTGCCGCAGGCGCTGCGCAGCGTCGTACCGCCACTCGGTAGCGTGATCATCGCAATGATCAAGAATTCGGCGATCGTCGGCGCGTTCGGGGTTGGCGGAGACCTGTTCAGCGTGCAGGCCAGGTTGACCTCTGCACAGGGGCTCGCGCTCATCCCGGTGCTGCTCGGGGTGGCAGCGGGCTATCTGATCATCACGATTCCAGCGGGCCTGGCGCTAGGCGTCATCGAGCGCAGGGTGGCGGTGGCTCGGTGAGCGCCTTGGTTCTCTACGACCGCCCAGGGCCGCGCACCCGCCGGCGCATCCTGGTGGGCAGCGTCGTCGTCGGCCTGGCGCTTGCCGTGCTCGTGGTCCTCGTGATGCTTCGGCTAGCGGCTCAAGGGCAGCTCACCGAGGAGAAGTGGGGGCCGGTGGTCAACCCGGCGAACCCGTCCTTCGTTGCCCTGTGGGCCAACCTCGGCCTGGCTTTACTGCGCAACGGCGAGGCGGCAGTCCTGGCGATGGTGTTCTCGCTACTGCTGGGCACCATGTTGGCCGTGACCAGGATCAGCTTGCCCCGCTGGGGACGTTGGAGCGTGGTGGCGCCGATGGAGTTCTTCCGCGGCCTACCGGTCGTCATCTCGATCTTCTTCGCGGCTCGGGTACTGCCCGAACTGGGCGTGAGCCTGCCGCTGCTGTGGTATCTGGTGCTCGGACTCACCGCGTACAACTCGGTGATCATCGCCGAGATCGTGCGGGCTGGTATCGCCTCGCTACCCCGCGGCCAGGCTGAGGCAGCGGCTGCGGTCGGGCTCACCCGTGGGCAGGCACTGCGCTTGATCCTGCTCCCGCAAGCCGTCCGGGTGATGCTGCCCGCGCTCATCAGCCAGCTTGTGGTGATCTTCAAGGATACCTCACTCGGTTTCGTGATCCAGTACGTCGAGGTGGTGAGGTTCGCAGCGATCGCTATTCAGGAGCTACGCAACCCGCTTCAGCTCTACCTGACCGTCGGGGCGATCTTCATTCTGATCAACTACGGGCTCAGCAGGCTGGCCGTATGGGCCGAATGGCGGCTAACTCGCCGGGTGCGACCGGGTGCGGCGACACCCAAGGCCACGACATTCACGCCGGGCCTGCCAACCTTAGCCGGGACCAGCACTGCAGGCGGCTGATGCCTCGAGATCAGCTCGCGTACAACGAGCGCACCAAGTCCTCGATGGACGGCTCAGCCACGGTCAGGTCGCGTACCGAGACTCGACGCACCACCTCCGCGATCAACGCCGCGGCCGTAGTCTGCGACGGCGAGAACGCCAGCCGCTGGCGCAGCCCGCCCGCCTCCACGAGCACGCCGAGCACGCCGGCCAACCCATCCAGCGCGGCCGCCGGCTCCACCAGTTCCACGACCAGTTGACGCGCCCCGCCGAAGCGCCGCCGCAGCGCGTCGAGCTCGCCGTCTACGAGCAAGCGCCCCTGGTCGATCACCACCAGCCGACGGCACAGCCGTTCCACGTCGGGCAGATCATGCGTGGTGAGCAGCAGCGTCACGCCGCGCTCGGCGTTGACCCCGGCCAAGAAGGTGCGCAGCCGTTCCTTACCGGCCAGATCGAGCCCGATGGTCGGCTCGTCGAGCACCACCAGCTCAGGGTCGTGTAGCAGGGCGGCGGTGAGCTCCCCTCGCATCCGCTGACCGAGCGAGAGCTGCCGGACGGGCACCCGCAGGAATCCTGCCATGTCCAGCAGTTCGACGTGGCGCTCCAACCGGTCTGCGAACACCGCAGCCGGTACCCGATGCACGGCGCGCAGCAGCTCGAAACTCTCCGCCAAGGGAAGGTCCCACCACAGCTGGCTGCGCTGGCCGAATACCACGCCGATGCGGCGAGCGAGCTCACGACGCTGGCGCACCGGGTCCAGCCCACACACCTGAATGCGGCCCGCGCTCGGCATCAGGATCCCGGTGAGCATCTTGATCGTGGTCGACTTGCCCGCACCGTTGGGTCCGAGAAATCCGACCGCCTCGCCGCGAGCGATCGACAAGCTCACACCGTCGACGGCGACCACCGGCTCGGACCGGCGGCGCCGGAACTCGCGACGCAGCCCCTCGGTCTCGATCGCCGGCGAGCCACCTCGACACTCATGAGCGGCGCTCACGAACCGATCCCCACGTAGCGCCGCAGACCGGTCCGCCACACCAGAGCGGCGGCGGCCACGGCCGCCGCCGCCACCAGTGGCGCGCACCACTGCAACACGACCGGCAAGCCCAGCGGGTCCGGCTTGCCCAGCAACCCCAGCACGGGGTAGTAGGCTACGAATGCGCCGGGCACGACGAAGGCCAGCAGCCGACGCACCCAGTCCGAGAAGATGGTGATCGGGTAGCTGGTGAACTCGTTGGACCCGTAGGTCACGCTGTTGGCCAGTTCCCGGCCGTCCACGACCCAGAAGCACACCGACGTGGCAGCCACCCAGATCGCACCGAGGAGCACCGCGGCCGACAACGGCGAGATCATCAACAGCAGCACCCGCGCCGGCGTCCATGCGACGTCCACAGCGAGCAGGGCGTAGCCCAACGTCACCGCACCGGCAAGCACCCGGCCGAGCCGGCGCAGCGCGATGTCGGCGGCGCAGAGCTGGCCGAGCACGCTCAGCGGGCGCAGCAGCATCACGTCCAGCTCGCCGCTGCGGATCAGCTCCGGGAGCAGGTCCAGTTGCCCGACGGCCAGGTCGGCCAGCCCGAAGCCGACCGAGGCCAGCCCGTAGATCAGCAGTACCTCGTCGCGGGAGAACCCGCCCATCGCAGCGACCCGACCGAACAACACCAGGATCGCCAGGAGGTCGACGACCTGCACAAGTGCCTGGCCCGCGAGCTGCAGGCCGAACGACGTCGGGTAGGCGAGCTGACTGCGCATCGCGCCGCCCAGCAGCCGGCGGTAGGCCTCCAGCCGCGGCCACTCAGCCACCGTGCACCACCAGCCGGCGTACCGCCCGCGCCAGCACCAGCCGCCCACCACCGAGCAGCAACAGCACCCACAACAACTGGTAGGCCAGCAGCCATGCTGCGTTGCCCCGACCGAGCAACAGGTCGGTCGGAGTCTGCACCATCGCGGGGAACGGCGTCGCCGACAGGGCCACAGCAGCCCAACCCGGGAAGTACGGCACGGGAATGATCAATCCGGCCAGCGTCGGCGCGACGACTCCGTAGATCGCGAGCACGCCACGCGAGTCGAGCAGCCAGAACGCGGTGAGGTTGATCAGGAAGCGCAGTCCGAAGCTGACTACAACGGCGAGCACCACGCTGACGGCAAAAGACAGCCAGCGAATGGGCGAGGAGGGCAACGCCAGCTCGAAGGCCAGCCCGCCGATCACCACCGGCACTGCGAAGCGGGTCAGCACTGCGAAGCCGGCACGTCCGAGATCCTCGGAGAGCAGCGCGGCCTGTAAGTCCACAGGGCGGAGCAGGTCGGCGCTGACCTGGCCGGTGCGTACCCTGCCAGCCAATTCGTCGTCTCCGAAGATCATCACTACGGCCAGTAGACCCTGCCCCACCCAGACGAAGGTGACCGCTGATGCCGGATCGTAACCCGCCACCCGCGCTGAGCCAGTGAAGACGGTGAGCACGACGGCGGTGCGCAGGAAGCCGAAGACCGTGTTGGTGACGAGCCCCGCGAACACGGCCTGGCGGTAGGTGGCATAGCGCAGGAAGCCGACGCGCGTCAGGCGCACGGCGGAGCTCAACACTCGATCAAGGCTACGGCTGGGGTCAACCGCTATCCCGCGCCACTACCTGCCGATGAGCTGCTCGGCAAGCTGATAGAAGCCGATCAGGAGCAAGCCGATAGCGGCGAGCCGCCCGGCTACCTCACGGAATGGTTCACCGACTCGCGCTCCGAGGAACAACCCGAGCTGCGAGGCGATCACACCTTGGGCAGCGATGGCGACGAAGCCGACAACAACCGGAATGTGAGCCAGGCCAAGACCGAAGCCGGCTGCGAGCTCATCCGGGCTGATCGAGATACCGAGTCCGATGAGCCCGAAAACGCTCTCGCTCATCCGCTTCCGGACGCGCTCGACCTCACTGGCGTCCCGATCCAGCAGCAGATAGGCACCCAACCCGACGAAGACCCCGGCACCGACGTAACCTGCCGGCTCCCCGATCGCCTCGGCGAGTTCCGCGCCGAGCACCAAGCCGGTGAACATCGCACCGACCTGGCAGCTAGCCAGCACCAGTGACACTCGCCATCGTGCCCGACCGGTCAACCCAAGGGCGCCAAGTGCGGTGGAAACGGACAGCACGTCCAGACCTAATGGCAACACGAAGACTATGACCTTGGCAAACAAACCTAGCATAAAAGTATATCGCCCTTAACCAGGAAAAATGCTTTGAGAGTCAGTCCTCAGGGTCCACATCGAACCGTGCAACGCGGCGGACCACCCAATGCGGAACACTACGGGAGATGGGACATAGCCCCACCCATACCTGAGAATCCTGGTCGATCCGCTGCGCCCAACGGTCCACAGCGGGCGCCGATGGTCGGGCGATTACTCCGAAACCCCGGCCGATTAGCCTGTTCGGACGCAACGGGTCTCAGCCGCTGGTGCGACATGAGTTGCACCGTAACGACAGAAGATGATCACAAGCATACGTAGGGGATTCGTCGTCGCGTCACGGTGTTCATCGTCGAATCGGGCCGGATCAGCCCCGTCCGGCGCGTCCCTGCGTCACCTCGGCGATGAGTTCCGGTGATTCGTTCGATGAGCGGTTCCCCAGCGCTGTACGGTTCCCTGCACCTTCGCCCAGCCAGGACGGGAGTTCATCGGGTGTCTGAGCTACTGGTCATTTCGACCCACCGAGCTACGTGCCGGCTGCCCGCGGCAGGGCTGGTCGACGAAAAGTATTGATGAGCCAGGCGATGGGAGATAACGCAGTCCATGGGCAACGTTCTTCTTAGTCTTCTGTTGTTCGTGCTACCGCTGGGCGTGGACACGTTCGCGATCGCCGCCGCGGTGGGGGCGAGCAGGCCTTCCGGTTCGACCCGATGGCTGATCTCCACGGTCTTCGTCATTTTTGAAGCGGGCATGCCACTGGTGGGTTTAGCCCTTGGCGCATCCATCGGGAGCATGATCGGAAGCGTCGCCGGCTACCTCTCCGGCGGCCTGCTCATCTTACTCGGCGGCCATCTATGGTGGGCCGATGACGACGACGGGGAGGTCACCAAGGCGCGGCGACTCATCAGCGCGCGTGGCCTAACCCTGGTCGGCCTCGCGTTATCGATCAGCCTCGACGAGCTGGCGATCGGCTTCAGCCTCGGTATCGGCGCCGACCTCGCCATACCCGCCACCATCGTTGCCGTCATCGCCATCCAAACGCTGGTCGTCTCCCAACTGGGGTTGTCTCTCGGCGTCCGGATCAGCGAACGCTGGCGCGAGCGCACCGAACACCTCGCCGGCCCCCTGCTGATCGTCCTCGGCGTCTATCTGCTGGCCGAGGCGCTGCCCCGCGTCGGGCTGATCACTGCACGCGACGCCGCAGCCGTGGGCATCCTCATACTCGCCGTGGGTGCCGTCACCATCTACCACCGTCACGGCCCGAAACTCCGACGTCTCCGGCCACACCGCCGCAGGCTCACCATCGGCAGGAATTGACCACAGCCGCTGACCGACTCGTCGAGCACGCCGCTACTCGATGGCCAGGAGGAAGTTCGGGGACCTTGGGACGACCGAACACTCCGGACGAACGCTCACCGCAGGCGGATGACATTCTTGAGCTCGACCCGCGGCTGGCCGCGGTAGTCCCTTCGTCGCGACCACGAAACGAGGGAAACGAGCTTAACTCATGGGCGACCTTAATGGATCTTGAGTCGAGGCCGCTTGGGGCGGAACAGCCGCCCGGCCTCAAGCCGTCGCCGGGTAGCCGGTCCCGGTCTGTGCTGCGGATCATGCGCCGGCGCGGATGGCTGCGGCCGCGCCGGATCGGCTGCCTCGTCGTGGTGCTTGTGATACTCGTGGTAGCAGCGCTGTGGGTGCTGGGTAGGGCCGTCGAGGGGGTCACCGACCTATTCCGCGACAAACCCACCCCGGTAGCCGGCAGCCCGTTCGACACGGTCGCCCCGGCACGCCCGACGAGCAGCGGATCGGCCACCTTAGACCGGATCGCCCAACGCGGCAAGCTCATCGTCGCCATCCAGGAAGCGCCCGGGCTGGCGCGACGCTCGCCGAGTTCCGGCGGCTACACAGGGTTCGACATCGCGCTGCTCGATCTGATAGCCCGTGGTCTGGGGGTGGATCCCGCTAGAACCAGCTTCAAGCCTCTGACCGCGAACAGCCGCGAAGCGGCGCTGAGCCGCGGTGAAGCGGATCTCATTCTGGGCGGCTATGAGATCACCCCACAGCGGAGTGCCACAGTTGGCATCGCGGGTCCTTACCTGGTTCGCCCGGGTACCATCGAGATCGAGTACGGCGTCGGCCTGCCGCCGGGTGATCCGGTACTCCACCAGAGAGTCACCGCGGTTCTGCAGCACGCGATCGACGACGGCACCTGGGCCCGCCTCTACGCCGAGTACCTCGGCACTCCGGTGCCCAACCCCCCGGTGCTTCGCTGACCTACCCCCGGTGGCGGCGGAGTAGCCGCGCCAGCGGGTCGAACCGGATATCGACTACTCGCTCCTTCATCGGGATCAGGGCATTGTCCGTGATCTTGATGTGCTCCGGGCACACTTCGGTACAGCACTTGGTAATGTTGCAGAATCCAAGACCATGCTCGTCCTGCACAGCCCGTTTACGATTTAGGCCCTCCTCGTCAGCGGCGTCCAGCGGGTGCATGTCCAGTTCGGCGATTCGCATGAGGAAACGTGGACCGGAGAAGCTCTCCTTGTTCTCCTCGTGATCGCGGATCACGTGGCAGGTGTTCTGACACAGGAAGCACTCGATGCATTTGCGGAATTCCTGCGATCGCTCCACATCCACTTGCTGCATCCGGTACTCGCCTGGCTGCACACCCTTGGGCGGCATGAACGAACGCACCTGGCGCGCCTTCTCATAGTTGTATGAGACATCAGTGACGAGATCGCGGATAACCGGAAAAGTCCGCATCGGAGTGACCGTCACCGGCTGGTCGAGCGGCAACGTAGACATCCGCGTCATGCACAGCAGGCGCGGGCGACCGTTGATCTCGGCGCTGCACGATCCGCATTTTCCCGCCTTGCAGTTCCACCGCACCGCAAGGTCGGGAGCCTGGGTTGCCTGCAGGCGGTGAATCACGTCGAGAACCACCTCACCTTCGTTGACCTCCACATCGAAGTCGACCAGGTCCCCGCCGTCGGTGTCACCGCGCCACACCCGGAAGCGCCGTTTGTTGCCCATGTCAGTCCGTCCCTCCCGGGAGCTCTTCGGCCGTGAAGTACTTCTTCAGCTCGTCGAGCTCGAACAATTCACTCAGATCCGCGGGCATCGGGACCTGCTCCTTGTGTTCGACGCGAACGCTGCCACTGTCGGTACGCTGCGTGCACACCAGCAGGACATGTCGCCATTCAGGGTCCATCACCGGGAAGTCATCTCGGGTGTGGCCGCCCCGGCTCTCGGTGCGCTTCAGCGCGGCTCGCGCAACACACTCGCTCACCGCGAGCATGTTGCGCAGGTCCAACGCGAGATGCCAACCGGGATTGAACTGACGGTGACCCTCTACCAGGACGTACTGGGCTCGCCGACGCAGGTCCTCGAGCTTCTTGAGCGCGAGTTGTATCTCGTCTGTTCTGCGGATAATGCCGACCAGGTCGTTCATGGTCTGTTGCAGCTCGATCTGGAGCAGGTAGGGGTTTTCGGCGCCCTCACCGTGAGTCCCCACAGCGAAGGGCGCGATCGCCCGCTGCGCTGCGGCCTCGACGTCTGACTCATGGACTGAGGGTCGCGACCCTCCCAGGGACTCCACGTAAGTTGCAGCCCCGAGGCCGGCCCGGCGACCGAACACGAGCAGGTCCGACAGCGAATTACCGCCCAACCGATTGGAGCCGTGCATCCCACCGGCGACCTCACCCGCGGCGAAGAGTCCGCGCACCGAAGCCGCCGCGGTGTCCGGGTCGACCGCCACGCCACCCATCACGTAATGGCAGGTGGGGCCGACCTCCATGGGCTCTGCCGTGATGTCCACGTCGGCCAACTCTGTGAACTGGTGATACATCGAGGGAAGACGCTTCTTGATGACCTCAGCAGGCAGCCGGGTGGAGACATCGAGGAAGACCCCTCCATGCGGTGACCCACGACCGGCTTTGACCTCAGAGTTGATCGCGCGCGCGACCTCGTCACGAGGCAACAGCTCAGGAGGCCTGCGGTTATGGTCCGGATCGTCGTACCAGCGGTCTGCCTCCTGCTCCGAAGTCGCGTATTGGTTCTTGAAAACCTCGGGGATGTAGTCGAACATGAAGCGCTTGTTTTCGGAGTTGAGCAATACACCACCGTCGCCGCGGACCGACTCCGTGACCAGGATCCCTTTGACGCTCGGCGGCCACACCATCCCAGTAGGGTGGAACTGGACGAATTCCATGTTGATCAGTGCAGCGCCGCAACGCAGCGCCAGCGCGTGCCCGTCCCCGGTGTACTCCCAGGAGTTGCTGGTGACCTTGAAAACCTTTCCGATGCCGCCAGTGGCCAGTACCACGGCCGGCGCGTCGAACCGGATGAAGCGTCCGGTCTCCCGCCGATAGCCGAAGGCCCCGGACACCGCGCCGGCGTCCGTGAGCAGGTCCGTGATCGTGCACTCAGCGAAAACCCTGAGGTTGGCTTCATAATCACCGTGTTGAGCGAAATCCTCCTGCTGCAGCGAGACAATTTTCTGCTGCAGCGTGCGGATCAGTTCCAGACCCGTGCGGTCCCCCACATGCGCCAGCCGCGGGTACTCGTGCCCACCAAAATTTCGCTGGCTGATCTTGCCGTCCTTGGTGCGGTCGAACAGCGCGCCGTAGGTCTCCAATTCCCATACTCGCTGCGGTGCTTCCTTGGCGTGCAGCTCGGCCATCCGCCAGTTGTTGAGGAACTTGCCCCCGCGCATAGTGTCGCGAAAATGGACCTGCCAACTGTCCCGCGAGTTCGCGTTGCCCATCGACGCCGCGATCCCGCCCTCAGCCATTACGGTGTGGGCCTTACCGAACAAGGACTTGCAGACAACAGCGGTACGCTTGCCCAGCTCACGGGCCTCGATCGCGGCACGCAGTCCGGCGCCGCCCGCGCCGATCACTACGACGTCGTAGTCGTGCCACTCGATCTCGGTCATAGGTATCCTCGTCAGTCGGTCAAGCGTATCAGTTGAACAGGCGCAGGTCGGTTATCCAGTGTGCAGACACGGCCATGATATAGAAGTCTGTCAGCATCACCGTGATCAGCGACGTCCAAGCGAACTGCATGTGGCGCCCGTTGAGCTTGGACAGCTGAGTCCAGAACCAGTACTGCAGGGGATGCTTGGAGAAATGCTTGAGCCGACCACCGAAGATATGCCGACACGCGTGGCAAGACAGTGAGTACAGCCACAGCATACTGACGTTGATCAGCAGGATCAGCGAGCCGAGACCCACTCCGAAGCCGCCGACGGCCGGGAAAAGCGCCAGCACCGCGTCGTAGGTATTGATCAGTAGCAACAGGCTGGCGAGGTAGAAGAAGTACCGATGAAGGTTCTGCAAAATCAATGGAAAACGGGTCTCGCCAGTGTACTTCTTCGCCGGTTCGGTCACTGCACAGCCGGGTGGCGACTGCAAAAATGCTCGGTAGCCGGCCTTGCGGTAGTAGTAACAGCTGGCTCGGAATCCGGCGAGGATAGGGAAAATCAGGATGGGCAGCGGCAACGCCAGTGGAAATTTCGGCAGCGGGGTGCCGAAATGTGACGATCCAGGCACACATGAGCTGCTCAGACACGGTGAGTATAACGGAGTGAGATAGTGGTACTCACCGACCCAATAGTGATTCCGCATGAACAGTCTGACTGTGGTGTAGATGACGAAAACGCCCAGAACGATGGCAGTCACCAAGGGCGACACCCACCATCGGTCGGTGCGCAAGGTTCGCGCGGACATCGCCACCCGACCGGACTGTGCCCGACCAGGTTGCGCAGCCCCGGATGGCGGGGACGGGGAGGTGGTGGTCATGACATCGATTCAAGTCGGGGGCACAGGCCAACGTAGTCCGCTCAGCTCCCAGTGGCAGCCGCGGCCAGCATGATCGTCGCCATCATCGGGCCTTGGCGACAACTGACAGTAACCGATTCCATGACGCAGGTCCAAGATATGGTCGCACTCGACTCGATAGGGATAAGCTATCGAGGTGCAGCTCCAGCAACTGGTGTACTTCCTGGCCGTCGCTCGGACCCGTCACTTCACCCGGGCAGCTGAACTCACGCACGTCGCCCAGCCGTCGCTGAGCAAACAGATTCACAGCCTGGAGCGCGAACTGGGCAGCGAGCTGTTCCATCGGGCCCGGGGCAACGTGACGCTCACCCCAGCCGGAGAAGTGCTTGTCCCCTTCGCCAAGCGGATTCTGGCTGACGTCGAGACCGCCCGGTTGGAGGTGCACGAGCTGGCCGAGCTTCGCCGGGGACGGCTGCGGCTCGGTGCCACACCCAGTCTCTGTACCGGGCCGCTGGCCCACGCGCTCGCCTCCTTCCGCGTCCGCTACCCCGGGATCCAACTCATCATCGATGAAAGCGGGTCCCGAGATCTGGTGCGGCAGCTCGCCGAAGGGGCCATCGACCTGGCGATGATCACCTCGCCGGTACATCGAGGCGATCCTACCCTGGATACCATCCCAATCCTTCGCGAGCAGCTCACGGTCGCCGTGCCGCGCAGCATGGACCTCGATCATGACGCATTTCGAGTCGAGGACCTCCGGGACCGCCCACTGGTGATGTTCCGGGAAGGCTATGACCTCCGATCAATGACCCTCATGGCCTGCCAGCGAGCTGGGTTTCAGCCCCGATTCGCCATCGAAGGCGGCGAAATGGACGCAGTGCTCAGCTTCGTCGAAGCTGGTCTTGGGATCGCCGTGGTCCCCAGCATGGTTCTCCTGGAACGTCCCAATCTTCGTGGTGTGCCATTCGTACCTCCGACTCCGACCCGGACGGTCGCGCTTGCCCATCGCACCGACGTGCACCCAACCCGAGCCGCTGAGGAGTTCCGCTCAACTCTGTTGCAGCTGTTGAGAAGTGCGCACGATCAGGGTGACCTTCCCGCCGGCGTCGAATTCATCGTCTCCGGCGAACCAGTCAAGGGTCAGTCGGAACACGGCTCGACCTCGGTGGGCGGGTGGCGCGGGCCGAGCTCGTCGCGCACCACCCGCCACGAAAGCCCCTCGGAGTAGCCCCGGCGGGCCAGCATCCCACCTAGTTTGCGAGCCAGGGTGCTTGCGTCCCGCCCTGTGCTGCTACGTAGCTTGCGCCGGACCAGTTCGCGGGCCCGCTGCTCCTCATCCTCGGGCCGCACTCCCTCCAGCACCTGGTTCGCAATCTCGTCCGGTACTCCTCGGCGTCCGAGCTCAGCACGCAGCGCCCGCCTGCCCAGGCCGCGGTGCCGGTGCCCGGATTGCACCGTCGACTCGGCGAAGGAGGCGTCATCCACCAGACCCACCTCGCTCAGCCGGTCGAGCACTGGCTCGCCAACTTCCTCGGGAATCCCGCGCATACGCAGGGCGTCGGCTAGCTCGGCCCGGCTGCGTGGCCGTGCCGTGAGCAGCTGCAGGCAGATCCGCTGCGCCTCCGCCGCCGGAGCCATGGTTCTGGCATCCGGGGAATCCTGCTCCGATGGTCTGTCGGGCTTATCACGGCTAAACCCGTGGGCGCCAGGACTGCGCCTGCTCATCGCAACCCCTGATATCTCGGTACGGATCGGGAGCATCAGAAGTCCACCGGAGCCGACACGATCTGGTCCTCGTCCAGCTTCGCCCCAATGCCGAGCTTGTCTTTGGTCCGCTTCTCGATTTCGGCAGCGATGTCAGGGTTGTCACCGAGGAACTTGCGGGCGTTCTCCTTGCCCTGGCCGAGCTGATCGCCCTCGTAGGTGTACCAAGCACCCGACTTGCGGACGATTCCCTGCTCCACACCTAGATCGATCAGCGAGCCCTCTTTGCTGATCCCGTGACCGTACAGAATGTCGAACTCTACTTGTTTGAAAGGAGGTGCGCACTTGTTCTTCACCACCTTGACGCGGGTCCGGTTGCCTACTGCATCGGAGCCGTCCTTGAGTGTCTCGATCCGGCGGATATCCAGTCGTATCGAGGCGTAGAACTTCAGCGCCTTGCCGCCCGTGGTGGTCTCCGGGGAGCCGAAGAAGACCCCGACCTTTTCCCGGAGCTGGTTGATGAAGATCGCTGTGGTGCCCGAATTGCTCAACGCACCCGTGATCTTTCGTAGCGCCTGGCTCATCAGCCGGGCCTGAAGACCGACGTGTGCGTCACCCATCTCGCCCTCGATCTCCGCCCGCGGCACCAAAGCCGCCACTGAGTCGATGACCACGACGTCCAGCGCGCCCGAGCGGATCAGCATGTCCGTGATCTCCAACGCCTGTTCCCCAGTGTCGGGCTGGGAGACCAGCAAGGCGTCGGTGTCCACTCCGAGTGCCTTCGCATAGTCGGGATCCAGCGCGTGCTCGGCGTCGATGAACGCAGCGATCCCGCCAGCCCGCTGGGCATTAGCCACGGCGTGTAGCGCGACCGTTGTCTTTCCGGAGGACTCCGGGCCGTACACTTCTACGATCCGACCGCGGGGCAGTCCGCCGATGCCCAGCGCCACGTCCAATGCGATGGAGCCAGTAGGGATCACTTCGATGGGCGCGCGGCCTTCCTCCCCGAGGCGCATTACTGAGCCCTTGCCGTGCTGCTTGTCGATCTGGGCCAAGGCGATCTCGAGTGCCTTCTCCCGGTCCAGTGCTGGTGCCATCTGACGGTCCACCTCGCTGATCGGTTCTTTTGGGTCGGTGCCGACGCTAAGCGGTATGACCGACACTTTGCGACGACGCACACCGGATCTGTGGACAAGCGTCCGGCTGTGGACAACATCCTAGACGAACACGTGTTCGACACCAGACCGACACGCCGGGCAAGTCGGTCAGCGCCGCTCTTCGGGGATGTCGAACGTGGCGCACACCACCTCCCACACCCTCTTGGTGTCGATCCCCGCGTCCAGCGCCCCGTTCACCGTCCTGCCGCCGAGCTCACCAAACACGTGATCATGGGCCAGCGCGGACGCCCGGATCGGGCCGAACTCCTCGTCCATCCGCCGCCGGAGGTGGGTTATCCGCATTCGTCCAGGTTAGGTATCCGCCCCTGACTATCGTGATGGGGTGCTCGCTCAGGGCGATCCCACCGGGCTGTCCTCCACCGCCGGACAGCTGGTGATCCTCTTTGGGCTGCTCTCCGCTCTGGTGGTGCTCATCCGCTGGTGGTGGCAGCAGCGGGGTCGCTGATCCGGGCGGCGCGAATCTGGTGGCCCGCCGCGGTCAGGCAGCGACCCGTGCCGAGGTCGAAGCGCCAGCCGTGCAGGGCGCAGGTGAGGATCCCGTCGGAGACGCTGCCGAACTTGGCCAGGTCGGCGCGCAGGTGCGGACAGCGTCGTTGCACGCGCCAGCCCTCCAGGGTGACATCCGCGCCGTCGTCGTTGCGCTCGTCGTACCAGTTCTCGACGTAGTCGATGCGCTCCTGCGACAGGCATTTGAAGAAGACGTAGACGAACTCGTTGTACTGACCGACCCGGCTGGCTCGAAACCGCAGGGACAGAAACAGGCTGTTCGACCAGTCCACCTCGCGGTGGGCCAGGTTGGTGGCTACCAAATCTGCCGAGGTGGACAGCCGGTAGCGGCAGTTCTCGCCGGCGAACTCACGCACTTCACGCGCGGTGAAGTCGACCACCAGCGAACGCTCACCGACGTCCAGGCGAACGGGGCCGCCGACCCCCGTGCAGATGTTCTCGGCTCGCTTGAGCAGCGGCTCCCACCACTGTTTGAGCTGCTCAAGCAGGTCAGCGGGCACCGGCGCCCGGCTGGCCCGCTCCCGAGCCAGGGCGGGCTGTCTGCGCGTCTGGTATTCCCGCAGGTAGGCGTTCTTCTCACCGAAGATGTCCATGATCTGGGTGGTCGAGTACCGGTGGGTGAGTTCGCAGCGCGACCCGTCCAACTCGGCGACGCTTCCCGGCAACAACAGGTGTGCCGACACGCCGGGACGTGCCGAGCGCAGTTCGGTCAGAAACTCCATCTGGTCGGTGAAGATGCTGTCCCCGTCGCGGCCGACACCGTTGACCTCGAAGAGCTCCTCGTCGAGGAAACAGGGTGGGCCCGCGGTGGGGAACACGTGCGCGGCGCCCACGGCATCGATATAGCGCAGCGCCCGGTCGGTCTGCCCGACCCGCTTGCGGCGGGCGAACTCCCTGCGGGCGTCCGCGGGCAGGTCGTAGACCATCGGCCACCAGATCGCGCCGGAGAACTGGGTGAAATACCCGTGCACGTCGCCGAAGTCTCGAAGCTGCTCGATGTCCAGCGGGTGGGCGTCGTTCTGGTTGAGGATCACGGTGCGACCGTCGTCCAGGGACAGTGCCGAGTCACCGATCGGCCCGTCACTGGGCCCGGTCAGTGACGTGATCATGATACGCAGCCCCTCGCGTTCCATCGGGACACCTGACGTCGTGCGCAGAAGGGTCCGAAATCCAAGACCAGCGAGCTCGCGCTCCAACTCGTCGGTGGGATAGTCCGGAAGCAGCACCGTGGTGTCCTTGCGCACATGCCGGCGCAGCAGCTCAGCGTCGAAATGGTCCCGGTGCAGGTGCGAGATGTAGAGGTAATCGGCCTGCCCGAGGGCGTCCCAGTCCAGGTCACTGTTGTCCGGGAAGGGGAACCACGAGCCGAAGAAGGCCGGGTTCACCCAGGGATCGCAGAGCACGCTGCCGGCGGTCGTCTCGATGAACAGCCCGGCGTGGCCGACTCCGGTCACCCGCATGATCTCTCCCTGCGCTCCATAGCCTGATCAGTACCTGCCAGATGGTGCCATCCGTTGCCCTGCTCTGATGCGACCGGCGCAGGCATACGCTGCGCACAGCAGCGCGTGCCACCGAGCGGGAGGGGGCCACCATCGTGACCGACGTGTTCCGATCCGGCGACCACGAGCAGGTCGTCTTCTGCCGCGACGAGCCCTCGGGGCTCCGCGCGATCATCGCGATCCACTCCACCGCGCTGGGACCGGCGCTCGGCGGCACCCGGTTTCACCCCTACCCCAGCGAGGACGACGCCCTCCTCGACGTGCTGCATCTGTCTACCGCGATGTCGTACAAGAACGCGCTCGCCGGTCTGGATCACGGCGGTGGCAAAGCCGTCATACTCGGCGATCCGGCCCGGGACAAGACGGAGGTGCTGCTACGCGCGTACGGACGCTTCGTGCAGTCGCTAGGCGGGCGTTACATCACCGCTTGCGACGTCGGCACCTACGTGGAGGACATGGACATCGTCGCCAGAGAGTCCGAGTTCGTCACCGGACGCTCGTCGGTCCACGGTGGCGCTGGGGACTCCTCGATCCTGACCGCGTTCGGCGTCTTTCAGGGCATGCGCGCAGCCGCCGAACACGTCTGGGGTGCGCCCACGCTGTCCGGGCGTCGGGTGGGCATCGCCGGGGTCGGCAAGGTCGGCAGACTTCTCGTCGATCACGTACTCACCGACGGCGCATCGGTGATCGTGGCCGACGTCAGCGCACAGGCAATCGAGCAGGTCCGCGCCGCACACCCCGAGGTGGTCGTAGCGCCGGACACCGAGGCGTTAGTGCGGGAGCCGATCGACGTGTACGCCCCGTGCGCGCTCGGCTCGGCGCTGGACGATTCCACGGTGACCGCACTGCGCGCCAAGGTGGTGTGTGGTGGCGCGAACAATCAGCTGGAACACCCCGGCGTGGAAAAGCTCCTCGACGAGCGGGACATCCTCTACGCACCCGACTATGTGGTGAATTCAGGCGGAGTCGTTCAAGTCGCCGACGAAATCGGGGGCTTCGACTTCGAGCGGGCCAAAGCCCGAGTCACCAAGATCTTCGACACCACCAGGGAGATCTTCGCGCTGGCCGAGCAGGACGGTGTGCCGCCCGCCGTCGCCGCCGACCATCTAGCCGAACGGCGAATGGCTGAGGTGGGGCGCCTGCGCAAGATCCTCGTCGACGGGCGCGCCGCCCTGCGGAGCTAGTGCGGCTTCTCCCACCTGGGCGGATCCAGCCTATTCGCCTGGCAGCTGTCCGAACAGCTCACCGCGAACCTGCTGCCACTCGAGGCAGGGAAAGGGTGCGCGGCGCCATGTCCGGCGTCGGCAGGTACGGCATCGATCCGCTGACGCGGGCTGGTGGCTCCAGCCCTCGATCTCCGGCAGGCGTACTAAAGCGGATGCCGACGCTCCAACTCGTCCTCCTCCTGTTCGGTCATTCCCCGCACCAGGGTTTCATCATCCCCGGCCCGGAAACGCTCGGCGCTGAACAACATCACGTAACCACAAATTCCGCACTCTACTCGGACAAGGTACTCGACGATCACCTCGGTGTCATCAAGATTACTGATATTGGAAGGAAGATCGCCCATTAGCGCCAAGAATGGAAAACGGTGTATCGTGAGGTGTTCGGATCCGCAGACCGCACAATTCATCAACCCGAGTTGAGCAAGCTTCTCTTTGACCTCTACCAGGAAGGTCTTACGCCACCGCAAGTCAATCACGTCCAGAGTAGTAGGCTGTCAACGTTCCTCCGGCTGCTCGCTAGCGGGAGTTTCCTAGATAAGTTGATCTTGATGTGCATACCCCCTGGTCAGGGCTAGTGTCGATCTTGTTTGGGTGTATTACCTAACTGGTTGGTGCCCACCGGTCCAACTCGAAGATGTCGAACAGTTGCTGTTGGAGGTCGGTCATGTCGGTGATCACCCGGCGGGCTTTGGGGCGGCCTCGGGTGCCGGGGTAGATCAGGACGGTTTCTTGGATGCGGGCCAGTCGCGTGAGGAGTTCACGAACGCTGAGGTCGAGTCCGTGACGGGCGGCGTCGCGGCGCATCAGATGGGCGATCATCAGCGCCAGGACGCAGTAGAAGACATGCACGCGGATGTGGTTGTCGGTGAAGTGGTGCATCGGTGAAAACGACACTACGTCAGGGTCTTTGAGCTGACGGAAGCCGAACTCGGCTTCGGACTGTGAGCGGTATCCGGCGATGACCTCGGCTGTGGTCCAGTCGGCGCGGTCGGTGATGAGGATCCGTTTGCCGAAGATTCGTTGTTCGAGGGCGTCACGGGCGTCGGTGTCGATCTGGAAGTCCAGTCGGATATCGGGCGGGGTGTCCCCGGTGAGTTGCCAGGTCAGTACCTCGCTGACCCAGCGGGGTGCGCAGATCGAGGTGATGGCGGTTTCCAGTTTCGTCTTGCTGCGGCGGGCTTGTCCCCGGGTGAGGGTGTCTTGGATGCTGGTGAGCTGGCGGGTGGTTTTGGCCAGGGTCTGGTCGAAACCGCGGGACTGGCCGCTGTGCAACTCTTCGGAATGAGTCAGCACCACCCGATGCGAGCGCCCCAGCGCGTCCAGGTCCGTTTCCCGTGCGGTGACACCGTCGAACTCGACGACCGACTGGTAGTCGGTGGTGGGGATCTCCAGCAGCGCCTGGTGATCCGATGGCGGTAAGGAACCGACGTAATGCAGGCGGTGGCGGTCCAGGAGTTCAAAGTTGGGTCGGGAGTTCTGCCCGGCGTCGAACACCACGGTCAGTTCGCCGTCGGTGCCACCGAGTCTGCGGTGCCGGGCGGTGAGTTCTTCGATCATCCGCCCGAACTGGGTGACGTCGGTGAGGTTTCCAGGGTAGGCATGGGACAGCAGCGGTATCCCGCCGTCGCGGGTGATGACCAGACCCAACCCGACCAGCCTGAGATCGGTGCGTTTCTGTTTGGCTTTGCCGCGTTGCGCGATCGGCGCGCGGACGTTGGTGGAGTCGATGAATGTGGCGAAGTTGGTCATGTCCAGGGCGAGGGAGGAAATATCCAACCCGAACACCGTGATCGCCCTCGCGGAGATCCGCCGTTCGATCTCGGTCAGAGCCTGCGGGTTCAGGACATGCATCGCATCCCAGAACCGGCGGTGGTCCAGCGCCACAGCGCCGATCTTGACCAGATGATCACCGGCGGTGGTGGCCCACCAGTCGGCGAACTTCAGCTTGGAGCACGGGTCGACCACCCGGTTGGCCGCGGCCAACACGACATAGGTACCCACCGAGGCGCCCGCATCCTCGCGGCGTGCGCCCAGGACGTCATCGACGATCTCGATCACACCAAGCTTCTCGATCACACCCCAGGTCGCGGCGAGATCCCCGAACGCCAGATGCCGGGTTCTCGAAGGCAGCGTGGTCGCACCGGCCATCGCCGCCTCGATGTCCTCAGCGCTGCCGAGATACCTCTGCTCCACGATGCGTGGCTTACCACCCACCCGCGCCGAGACCGCCAGGTAGTAATACGGCTTGCCATTGATCATCTTACTGATTACCGACGCCACATTATTTAGGTAATACACTTGATCAAGGAAAGTCAACCACCTTCGTGGCGTGTCACCCCAGGTCAACGGCATGACGACACCCGCCGACCCCACCTCAAGATCAACTTAGCCAGGAAACTCCCGCTAGACCGGGACCGGTGCGACATCCTGCCAGATGCTCCCCACCGCTCCAGAACGAGACACCAGTATCCCAATCCAGAAGGAAGTTTCGGGAGGTGTCCGGCAACCGAAGCAAGCCGGAGAGAAGGTCAAGGACGCATTTTGCGGTCGGAGCGCGTCCGCTGACACGGTGTGGTGATCCAAAAATATCCAAACGATCACGATCATCGACAGCCGACGCATGCCTGACACCCGATGCACGCTGGTGATCCCAACGCTGAATACGGCCGCGACGCTGCCGAGGACACCAACGCTGCCTGTCCCACCGTCAGGCACCGAAGTCAGGCACTACAGCCAGGTTGCCTGCGGAGCGGGCCATGATGGTCGGTGTGGACGTGCTCGAGCTGTTCTCCCCCGCCACTCGGGACTGGTTCGCGGGCGCGTTCGCCGCGCCCACCCCGGCCCAGGAGGGCGCCTGGCGGGCGGCAGCCGCGGGCAAGCACGCGCTGGTCGTCGCCCCGACCGGGTCGGGCAAGACCCTCGCCGCGTTCCTGTGGGCGCTGGACCGGCTGGCCGTCGCCGGACCCCCGGACGAGCCGATACGACGGTGTCGGGTGCTCTACATCTCCCCGCTCAAGGCCCTGGCAGTGGACGTTGAGCGCAACCTGCGGTCTCCGCTGGCCGGCATCCGGCAGGCCGCGCACCGGTTGAACCTTCCCCAGGCGGACATCCGGGTCGGGATGCGCACCGGCGACACTCCGGCCGAGCAACGCCGTGCCTTCGCCCGCACCCCAACCGATGTACTGGTCACCACCCCGGAGTCACTGTTCCTCCTGCTGACATCGGCGACCAGGGAGTCGCTACGTGGGGTGCACACCGTAATCGTCGACGAGGTGCACGCCGTCGCCGCGACCAAGCGCGGCGCACACCTCGCGCTGTCCTTGGAACGGCTGGACGCGCTGCTGGCGAAGCCCGCCCAGCGGATCGGTCTGTCCGCCACCGTGCGTCCGGTCGACGAGGTCAGCGCCTTCCTCGCTGGAGGCCGGGCGGTGCAGGTGGTGCAGCCGGCGTCGGCCAAGACGATCGAGGTCTCGGTGCAGGTACCGGTGCCGGACATGTCGGTGCTGGGCGTGCTGACCGAGGGCGAGCCGGCCGGCGGGTCAGCGGCCGGCGGGTCAGCAGAGCGCCGTGCCTCGATCTGGCCCGCGGTGGAGCGGCGAGTGCTGGAGCTGGTGCGCGCGCACCGCTCGACGATCGTGTTCGCCAACTCGCGCCGGCTGGCCGAACGGCTCACCTCCCGGCTCAATGAACTGGCCGTCGAGGAACCCGCCATACCCCGAGACCGGATGCCTGCTGAGCTGATGGGCCAGGCAGGGCTCGCCGGCGGCGCCCCCGAAACGATCGCCAAGGCACACCACGGCTCGATGTCGCGCGAGCAGCGAAGCCTGGTCGAAGAGGAGCTCAAGTCGGGCCGGTTGCCGTGCGTGGTCGCCACCTCCTCGCTCGAGCTGGGCATCGACATGGGAGCGGTGGACCTCGTGGTACAGATCGAGGCACCTCCGACTGTGGCGTCGGGCCTGCAACGGATCGGTCGGGCCGGGCACCAAGTAGGTGCAGTGTCCCGGGGCGTGGTCTTTCCCAAGTTCCGCGGCGACCTGGTCTCGTGCGCGGTGATCGCGGAACGGATGGCAGGCGGGGCAATCGAAGCGTTGCGGTATCCCCGCAACCCGCTGGACGTGCTCGCCCAACACGTGGTGGCCATGGTCGCACTGGATCCGTGGACCGTGGATGATCTCGGCGCATTGGTCCGCCGCACCGCACCGTATTCGGCTCTGCCCGACTCGGCGCTGCATGCAGTCCTCGACATGCTGGCGGGGCGCTACCCCTCGGAGGAGTTCGGCGAGCTGCGCCCGCGAATCGTCTGGGATCGGATCAGCGACGAGTTGCGCGGGCGGCCAGGGGCTCAGCGGCTGGCGGTCACCTCCGGCGGCACGATCCCCGACCGGGGACTGTTCACCGTGATGACCCCCGGCGGAGCCGACGGAGCGGGCTCGCGGGTAGGGGAGCTCGACGAGGAGATGGTGTACGAGTCCCGAGTGGGCGACACGTTCCTGCTCGGTTCGACCTCATGGAAGATCGTCGACATCACCCACGACCGGGTCATCGCGCTGCCCGTGCCCGGGGAGCCGGCCCGGATGCCGTTCTGGAAGGGCGACGCGCCAGGCCGACCCTTGGAGCTAGGGCGGGCGCTGGGCGCGTTTGTCCGCGAGCTGAGCAGCGCCACAACGGGCGCCGCACGCAGTCGCATCGAGGTGGCCGGGCTTGACCGGTGGGCGGCCGACAACCTGCTGTCCTACCTGCACGCGCAGCGCGAGACTACTGGATACCTGCCCGACGACCGCACTGTCCTGGTGGAGCGTTTCCGCGATGAGCTGGGCGACTGGCGGATGGTGGTGCATTCCCCCTTCGGTGCGCAGGTCAACGGGCCATGGGCGCTGGCGATCGGTGCCCGGCTGCGGGAACGGCGCGGTGTCGAAGCGCAGGTGGCCAGCGCGGACGACGGGATCGTGCTGCGGCTGCCCGACGCGCTGGACGTCGATGGGGCAGAGGTGCTGCCCACCGCCGAGGACGTGTTACTCGACCCCGATGAGGTGGAACAGCTCGTGGTCGCCGAAGTGGGTGGTTCAGCGCTGTTCGCCTCCCGATTCCGGGAGTGCGCCGCGCGGTCCCTGCTGCTGCCCCGCCGCGACCCGAGGCGGCGAACTCCGCTGTGGCAACAGCGCCAGCGCTCAGCCCAGCTGCTCACCATCGCCTCGAAGTACGAGCAGTTCCCGGTGGTTCTGGAGGCGATGCGGGAATGCCTGCAGGACGTCTACGACCTGCCCGGACTGCGCGAGCTGATGTCGGAGGTGCGAGCCCGACGGGTGCGGGTGGTGGAGGTGGCCACCCCCTCACCGTCACCGTTCGCCCGCAGCCTGCTGTTCGGTTACGTGGGGATGTTCCTCTATGAGCTCGACGCCCCACTGGCCGAGCGCAGGACCGCCGCGCTGTCACTCGACTCGACCTTGTTGGCGGAGCTGCTGGGCTCCGAGGCGATCCGCGACCTGCTCGACCCTGGGGCACTTGTGGAGGTGGAGGCGCAGCTGCAGCGCATCGATCCCGACCGGCGTGCCCGGGACGTCGAGGGCACTGCCGATGTGTTGCGCGCGCTAGGCGATCTCACCGAGGCTGAGGCGGCGCAGCGCGGGGTGGCCTCAGAGTGGCTGGCCGAGCTCGGCGCGGCCCGCCGGGCGATCATGGTGCGGATCGCCGGCCAGCAACGCTGGATCGCCATCGAGGACGCCGGGCGAGTGCGCGACGCGCTGGGTGTAGCCCTGCCGGTAGGGGTGCCGGAGGCGTTCACCGAACCGGTTGCCGATCCGCTCGGGGATCTTGTGCTGCGTTATGCGAGAACGCGCGGGCCGTTCGCCGCGGCTGCCGCCGCCGATCGCTACGGGCTGGGGGTCGCCGTGATGAGCGCGGTACTGGATCGGATGACCGGGGCAACCACCCTGGTTCGCGGCGAGCTGCGACCGGTCGAGCTGGGCGGTGGCGGCATCGAGTACTGCCACGCCGAGGTGCTACGGCGGTTGCGGCGAGTGTCGCTGGCCCGGTTGCGGGCTGAGGCGGAGCCGGTCGAGCAGGCCGCGCTGGGACGGTTCCTACCGACCTGGCACGGTATCGGATCGTGGGACACCGGGCCCTGGGACACCACGCGTGACGGGACCGTGCCGGCTCGACGGCTGCGCAGCGCGCCCACCCCGGAGGATGTGCTCAGCGCGGTGGAGCAGCTGGCCGGTGCACCAGTACCGGCCAGCGCGCTGGAATCGCTCATGCTTCCGGCCCGGATGCCGGGTTACTCCCCCGCCCTGCTCGATGAGCTCACTACTGCCGGCGAGGTGACCTGGATCGGCTGCGGGTCGCTTCCTGGTGGCGACGGATGGATCGCCCTGGCTCCCACCGATCTGGCCGATCTGGTGCTGCCGGACCTTGATGAGCAGCTTTCACTCACCCCGGTACACCGCTGCCTGCTGCACGCTCTGGGCTGGGACCCGGATGGTGGTCCAGCCGGGGGCGGCGCGCTGTTCTTCCGGCAGCTTGCCGATCGGACCGGTCAGTACCTACTCACCGATGGCGAGCCGGTAGCCGGTGACGCCGACGTGGTCGCGGCGTTGTGGGACCTGGTGTGGGCAGGGTTACTGACCAACGACTCGCTGGCCCCACTGCGAGCCTTGGTGTCGGGCCGCTCGGTGGCCGGACACTCCGCAACCCACCGATCACGTCGTTCAGCGCCACGCGGGAGATACGCCGGTATGCGTGCGGGGCGGCTGCCGATGCCGTCGCGCGCCGGTCCACCGACCGCATCGGGACGCTGGTCACTGTCACCGGTGGCACAGCCGCCGGTGGTTCGGCCCGACCCAACCCGCCGGGCGTACGCTCGCGCCGAGACGTTCCTCGAGCGCCATGGGGTGCTCACCAGAGGGGCTCTGGACACCGAGCGAGTCGCCGGCGGCTTTGCGGGCATCTACAAGGTATTGCGTGCGATGGAGGAGTCCGGCCGGTGCCGGCGGGGGTATGTCGTCGAGGGCCTCGGAGCCACGCAGTTCGCTGTCCCGGGCGCAGTCGACCGGCTGCGCGCTGTGGGCCAGCCCGACGACGGCGGTGCCGCCACGGTGGTACTGGCGGCTACCGATCCTGCTCAACCCTACGGGGCTGCCCTGCCGTGGCCGCCTACCGTGGGCGACGCACGGCACCGACCCGGACGCAAAGCCGGGGCACTAGCCGTCCTCGTCGACGGTGTCGCCGTGCTCTACGTCGAACGTGGGGGACGATCGCTATTGTCTTTCACCGAGGCCACCGGCACCTTGCGCGCTGCCGTAGGCGCCCTTGCCGGCGCGGTGCAGCGCGGCTGGTTGGGCTCGCTGTCGGTGGAGCGTGCCGACGGCGAGGCGGCGTTGGGATCCGCGCTGGCCGAACCACTTCGCGAAGCCGGATTTCGCGCCACCCCGCGCGGGCTGCGGATACGCGCCTGACGCCTTGGTCCGCGTGTCGGTATCACTGCGTCGCAGGGCGCAGCAGCGTCCAGAGACGGGCGACGGCGTCCTGATCGCCGGAGATTCGGACCGACTGGTCGGGCAAGCGCCCCCACGACCAGAGGTAGACCTCCATGGGCTGTCCGCTGACCATCGCGTCCGCCGTCTGGGCATCGGTCTCCTCGACCCGCCGAACGACGGAACGGCCCGGTTCGAAGATTGCCAACCAGCGCCGGTCCGCGGCCGACAGGGCGACCACTCCCTGGCTGGGCGAGGACAGGCCCAACTCGCCGAGGCGATGACCGAACCACAGAAACAACACCTCGTCAATGCCGTCGAGGGCCACCTCCGGCTCGACAGCGTGCACAGGGCCGCCAGCAGCAGCTTCGACATCGACCCGGTGCACAGTGGTTTCGTGAGCCATCCGACGTCGCCAGAAGCCGTGCGTGGGATCGGCGGGCCACCACGTATCGCAGGGTTCGGCTGGATCGTGGTCTTCCAGTTCGGTGAGCAGTTCGTCGAGGCCGGTTCGTACGAAACCGACCAGGTCACCGTCCGACGGTGATCGCTGCCACCGTTCCGGTCGACGCCCGTCGCGCACCCACAACCGGGCCACCCGGTGCACGCTACCCACGTGTCGCAGCGTCTCCTCCAAGGTGGAATCGGGACAGCCAGGCACTACGGCCTGTGCCGCGGCCGGCATCGCTGAGGCTGCCGTACTGAGCAGTAATTCACCCTCGATCCCGATCACCTCCAACATCCGGCCGTAGTCGATGAGCGGTCGCGGAGCGGTCATCGGGAGGTCCTCGCCGCCGTCTCACGCGCGACGGTCAGAAACGCGCCGGCCTGCCGCACCAGGTCGTCGGCCTCGCGGGTCGTGACCAGGTGACGTACGCCCGCTTCAGCGGCCGTCCGGACGGCGGAACTGGTGGCGAAAAACCTCGACCATTCCGCGAGTTCCGGGGCGGCGCTGGCAAGCAGTACCCAGGCATTGGTCGGCTGTGCCCGGCGGCGCGGCCGGTCCCGCGCTGCCAACACGGCAGCCGCCGCGCGCAGGGCCGCGAGGTACGCTTGGACGTAACGATCTACTGGATTCGCCGCGTATTCGGCGTCAAGCAATCCCTGCTGTGCCTGCTTGAGCAGGACACGGACGTCCACCGGGCGGTAACTGGGTCGGCCGTAGGTCGGGTTGTGGCCCCGTGGCACGACAGATGAGATGGGCACAGCAACAGCGGGCACGTCGGCCTCCTGGGTCGGGAGTCGTCATGGGTGACATAGGGCGACTCCGCCGTGGGGAAGCCGGCGGAGCTCGGCGGCGGCGCGCTTCCCCCGCGCCACCGCCGAGCCCATGTTCGAACATGTGTTCGAACATGGGGCAAGGTTAACCCCTCGAGGTCCGGTCCCGTCAAGTGCCAATGTCCGGACGGCGGCCAGGCTGACGCCCGGGCGTGGTCTCATTGACTCGTGCACGCTGCCGGCGCTCTTTGCTTCGCAGTGACGTCGGCTGATACTGGAGGTCAGTGGTGACTGCAATGCCTACCCGCGATCCGACGCGGCTGGCTGAAATGACGGCCGTGCAGTTACGCATGAGGCTTGACGAGGCGCTGCGGATCTACGTCACCGCCATGCGCTACCCCCCCGGCACGGCGCGCCACCGGCGCCCGATGTGGCTGGAGCACATGCTGCGGGCCGGTTGGCTGTGCGTGGCCGCTTTCGAGGCCGACACGCTCGTGGGCATCGGCTACGGCTACCGGGGGGCCCCCGGCCAGTGGTGGCACGACGAGGTGAACCGCGGATTGATGCTGATCGATCCTGGCGCGGCCCGACGAGAACTCGCCGACTACTTCGAGCTCACTGAACTGCACGTGCACCCGGACGCGCAGGGCCGCGGCATCGGCAAGGCTCTGCTCACCGAACTGCTATCCAGAGTGGACGCTCCGCGAGCATTACTGTCCACGCCAGAAGGCCCCACCAGAGCCTGGCGACTGTACAATCGACTCGGGTTTACCGACTTATTACGTCATTACCACTTCACCGGGGATTCCCGAGAGTTCGCCGTACTGCGCCGCACACTGCCGCTCTAGCGTGTACGGGCCGCGGCCGGTGCCATACCCAGCCGATCGAGCACCGCCCGGGTAGAGCTGGACCGGTTGAGTGTGTAGAAGTGCAGTCCCGGCGCGCCCTCGGCGAGCAGCCGCTCGCACAACTCGCTCGCGACATCGACCCCCACCTGCCGCACCGCGGCAGGATCATCGCCCACCGCGACCAGCCGGTCTCGTACGGTCTCTGGGATCGTGCAACCGGATAGCTCAGCCATCTTCTGCACGCCGCGCAACGTGGTGATCGGCATGACTCCGGGCAGGATCGGCACCGTCGCCATATCCGCGCCCACCGCGGCCACCCGGTCCCGCAGTTGCAGGTAATCGTCCGGCCGGAAGAACATCTGGGTGATCGCGAACTCGGCACCGGCCCGCAGCTTGGCCACCAGGTGCCGGACGTCGGACTCCGCATCGGGCGAGCGGGGATGGCACTCGGGAAAAGCGGCCACGCCGATGCAGAAGTCGCCGATCGAGCGGACCAAACGGACCAGATCCTCGGCGTAATGCACACCGTGCGGGTGCGCCACCCACTCCCCGAGAGGATCGCCGCCCGGCGGATCACCACGCAGCGCCAGCACATTGCTGATCCCGGCCTCCGCGTAGCTGGCGACCACCTGTTGCAGATCGGCCACCGAGTGATTCACCGCGGTGAGGTGCGCCATCGCGACTAGCGTGGTCTCCTTTGCAATGTGCCCAGTAATCCGCACCGTGCGTTCCCTGCTTGAACCCCCGGCGCCATAGGTCACCGAGACGAAAGCGGGGTTCAGCGGCTCGAAGTCGCGTACCGCTTGCCACAGCTGGCGTTCCCCGCCTTCGTCGCGAGGCGGAAAGAACTCGACCGAGAACACCGGGCGGTCACCGCCGAGCCGGTCGATAACAGCCGTCATGCGGTCACTCTAGGCCGCGCCGAAGGACAAGCGTGCGCCAGTGATATCGAACCGGGACCCCACGGCGGACGAACCCGGGCACCTGTCGACACGAATCACCCCTATCGTCGGCGTACGCAGGGAGTGCAGGCCCGACTACGCGGTGCCGTCACCACGATCGCAGGAGGTTCCATGGCTCAGGGGAACGCCACCCGCGGAACCCGGCCTCCGACTCTAGCCGGGCCGGCAGAAGATCAGCAGGTGCATCCTCTCGATGACGACCTGCCCATCGAGGTGCACCGCGAGCTTGCCGCCTTCCTGCAGGCCAAGCGTGACGAGGCGGCGCAGATCGACGCGCAGTTCGTCGCCGCGGTGGACTCGCTGGGCGAGTTCGTCCTCGGCCCCGGCAAACGGCTGCGTCCGACCTTCGCCTGGTGGGGCTGGCGGGGAGCGGGCGGGTCCCCGGTCGACCCGCTGGCCCGGGCAGTGCTGCGGGCGGTGAGCTCGTTGGAACTGATCCATGCCTGCGCCCTGGTTCATGACGACTTGATGGACGGTTCCGCCACCCGGCGTGGCGCGGCGACGGTGCACGTCGACTTCACGGCCCGGCACCGCGCAGCCGGGTGGCTCGGAGCGCCGGAACGGTTCGGCGCGGCCACCGCCATCCTGCTCGGCGACCTCGCGCTGGCCTGGGCCGACGACATGTTGCGCGAGGCGGATCTGTGGCCCGATCAACTGGGCAGAGCACAGCCCGTCTGGCAGGCGATGCGCACCGAGGTGCTCGCCGGTCAGTATCTCGACGTGCTCACCCAAGCCAGCGGTGACGAGACGCCCGAGACTGCGCTGCGGATCAACCGGTACAAGACCGCGGCCTATACCGTTGAGCGTCCGCTGCATCTGGGTGCCGCGATCGCCGGAGCGGGCCCCGCACTGGAGAATGCCTACCGTCGCTTCGGTGCCGACATCGGTATCGCCTTCCAGCTCCGCGATGACCTGCTGGGCATGTTCGGCGATCCGCGGGTCACCGGTAAGCCGGCCGGCGATGACCTGCGTGAGGGCAAGCGGACGCTACTGCTGGCCTACGGTCTCCGGGCCGCCGACGAAAAACGGCAGACCGGTGCCGCTGGCATACTGCGCGGCGCCATCGGGAACCCGCAGGTGGACGAGAACACCGTGGCGGACGTCCGTGAGCTGCTGATCGAGCTCGGCGCGGTGGCCGAGGTGGAGCGTCGGATCACCACCCACACCAACTCAGCACTGGGCAGCCTGTGTACCGCTGACCTCGCCGAGCCGGCCTGCACCCGGCTGACGGAACTCGCTGCACAGGCCACCTGCAGAGTTCGCTAACGCAAACACCAGTAGCGTGCACCCGTGCGCACCGTGCCCGGACCTACCGACCACATCGTCATCGTCGGCGCCGGACTAGCTGGGCTGTCCGCAGCACTGCACCTGCTTGGATCCGGTCGGCAGGTGACCGTACTCGAGGGTCAGTCCCATCCAGGTGGGCGGGCCGGGCGGATGGATCTCGCCGGCTACCGCCTCGACACCGGCCCGACGGTGCTCACCATGCCCGAACTGGTCGACGAAGCACTGGCTGCGGTCGGTGACTCGCTGGCCGCACGCCTGGAGCTGGTGGCGCTGCACCCAGCCTACCGGGCCCGCTTCGCCGACGGGTCGGTGATCGACGTGCATACCGACGCCGACGCGATGGAAGCACAGATCCGAGAGGTTGCCGGCCCGGCCGAAGCGTACGGCTACCGACGGCTGCGGCGCTGGCTGACTCGGCTCTACCAGGTCGAGATCGGCCGGTTCATCGGCGGTAACTTCGACTCGCCGCTGGACCTGGTGGCCGGCCGTGACGCCGTCCGCGATCTGGCCACGCTGGCCGCGCTGGGCGGCTTCGGCCGGCTGAGCGCTCAGGTTGGCCGGTTCCTGCACGATCCGCGGCTGCAACGGATCTTCTCCTTCCAGGCGCTCTACGCCGGAGTACCACCGCAACGGGCCCTCGGCGCGTACGCGGTGATCGCCTACATGGACACAGTAGCCGGCGTCTGGTTCCCCCGGGGGGGAATGCAGGCGCTGCCCCAGGCGTTGGCCGACGCCGCCTCCGACGCCGGCGCACAACTTCGCTACAACACCACGGTGACCGCCCTGGAGCGCTCCGGGGAGCGCATCACCGCAGTTCACACCGCCGACGGCGACCGAGTCGGTGCGGACGCGGTGGTGCTCACTCCTGACCTTCCGGTAGTGCACCGGCTACTCGGCCGGGCGCCGCGGCGGCTGGTTCCGCTGCGCTGGTCACCTTCCGTGGTGGTGCTGCACGCTGGAGTCCGGGCGAGCGCCGAGCCGGGCTGGTCGGGGTTGTCGCATCACACGATCTTCTTCGGCGACGCGTGGGAACGCACCTTCGACGAGATCATCCACCGTGGACGGCTCATGACCGACCCGTCGCTGCTGGTCACTCGGCCCACCGCCACCGACCCGAGCCTGGCACCGGACGACCGCGAGCTGCTCTACATCCTCGCGCCCTGTCCTAACCTCCACACCGCACCGCTGGATTGGGCCGGCCTTGGGTCGGCGTACCGCGATGAGCTGGTGGGCACGCTGGAGCGGCGGGGACTCACCGGTCTAGGCGACTCCATCGAGGTCGAGCACCTCGTCACCCCCGCTGAGTGGGCGGCCCAGGGGCTGGCGGTCGGAACGCCGTTCTCCGCGGCGCACACCTTCGCCCAGACCGGCCCGTTCCGCCCATCGAACCTGGTGCGCGGGCGGACCAACGCCGTGCTCGCCGGATGCGGCACGACTCCCGGGGTCGGTGTGCCCACTGCGATCATCTCCGGCAAGCTCGCCGCAGCCCGGATCAGCGCGACCAGAGCCCACCGGCGCGTCGCCACAGCCGGCTGAGCCCGACTGTGTCATCGAACGCTGGTCAGCCGTGACGTCGACTCCTCCGTCTCCGGCACCGGACTCCAAGTACGCGCCCTTCGATCCTGATGCTGGTCCTGGCTCCGAGCGCGACGCAGCGGTCCTGCTGCTCGACCGGCTACGCCCGGGCAGGCTGCTATCGGGCACTGTGTTGCTCGGATTGGGTGGTTCGGTCCAGGTGGCGGCGACGGCCCTCGGTGCCGGTGGCATCCTCGTCACCGACCCGCTGATCACTGCGGGACCGCTGTCCTGGATCCGCTACGGGCATGGGCACGACCTAGCCACCATCGCGCTCTACCTCGGCGTCGGGATGATCGTGTGGGCCTGGGTGCGCCTGGGGCGCGACGTGCTGGCCGGCACCGCGTCCGTCCGCCACGTCCAGGTCGCCAGTGCGGTGTGGACGGCACCTGTGCTGCTGTCACCACCGCTGTTCACCCGGGACGTCTACAGCTATCTGGCGCAGGGCGCACTTGCGTTGCGCGGACTGGATCCCTACCAGGTCGGGCCTTCGAAGCTGCCGCCCGGAGCCATTGCAGACAACGTGCACTACGTATGGCAAACCACGCCGGCGCCCTACGGTCCGCTCTTCATCCTCATCGCCAAGACGATGAACCGGCTGGTCGGTGAGGACCTCATCCTGGGCGTAATCGGCATGCGATTGGTGCTGCTGACCGGTTTGGCGGTGCTCGTCGTCGCGCTGCCCCGGCTGGCCGACCAGCTCGGCGGCGATCGCACCGTCACGCTGTGGTTGGTGATCGCCAACCCGTTGACCGTCGTGCACCTGGTCGGTGGGCCACACAACGATCTGCTCATGATCGGCCTGCTGGCGGTGGGCACGCTGCTAGTGCTTGTGCGCCGGCACGCCGCTGGGATCGCGCTGGTCACCGTCGCCATGGCGGTGAAGGTGTCGGCTGGGATCGCATTGCCGTTTCTGGTCTGGATCTGGGCGGCTCGCCTCCCCGGCAGCCGGCGGGCACAATTGCTGCGTGCGGGCGCGGGTAGTCTGGCGCTGTTCGGCGCGGTGTTCATCTGCGTCACCATGCTGTCCGGTGTCGGCCTGGGTTGGATTCCGGCCCTCAGCGCTCCGTCGCTGATCGTCAACTGGATGTCACTGCCTACCGCCGCCGGCCAGCTCGCGCATGCGATGGCCTCGCCCTTCGATCACGTGAGCAGCGGTCCGTTCATCATGATCTGCCGGTGGTTGGGCTCCGTCGTCTTCTTGGCCATCTTCGTCCGGCAGTGGTGGCTGGCCAGGGAAGGCGGACCGGCAGCCATCCGACGCGCCGCACTCGTGCTGCTGTGGGCTGCGCTGTTGGCCCCTGCCACGCTGCCCTGGTATCTGACCTGGACCCTCGTCCTCGCTGCGGCCCTCCCCTGGACGCGACGCTCGCTGGCGTGGGCGGTCGCCGGGTCCACCTGGTTGGTGCTGTGCACCTACCCCACCGGTGAGGATGCGTTGACATCCTGGCCTTACCAGCTCGGGATGGTGGCAGTGTCGCTGGTCGCCGCGACAGCGCTGCTGCGCCGCGACCCGATGAGCCTGCGTGGGCGCTCACCTCTGGCCCATCCGGCGTCGGCGGGGACACCGTGAGCCGCGAGCTCACCGCTGCGGGCATCGTCGAGCCTGCGCTACGGGCCTCGTACATCCGATGCCGGGAACTCAACGCTGCCCACGGCCGCACCTATTTCTTAGCGACCCGGCTGCTGCCACCTGGGCGACGGCCCGCAATCCATGCGCTGTACGGCCTGGCCCGGTACGCCGATGAGATCGTCGACGACCTCTCCGACACCCGGTCTTGGCCGCAGCGCCTCGCGGAGCTGGACGCCCTGACCAAGCAGCTGCGCGAGGCGCTGGCGCGGGGCTGCTCGGACCACCCGGTGCTGGCAGCGCCAGTGCATACCGCAGTTCGTTACCGGATCGCTCCGCAGCACTTTGCAGATTTCATGGTCTCGATGCGGATGGATCGGCCAGTGGAACAGGGCGGTGTAGCCGGTTACCGGACCTTCGACGAGCTGGCTCGCTATGTGCACGGCTCAGCAGCGGTAATCGGGCTACAGGTGCTGCCGGTTCTGGGTACTGTGGTCGCGCGGGAACGAGCTGAGCCGCACGCCGCCGCGCTGGGTGTCGCATTTCAGATCACCAACTTCCTCCGCGACATCGGGGAAGACCTCGACCGAGGACGGGTTTATCTGCCCACCGACGAACTGGCGTCCTTCGGAGTGGACCGCGAGCTGTTGGGTTGGTGCCGCAGCTCCGGGCGATCAGATCCCCGGGTACACCGGGCATTGGCCTACCTGGTGGCGCGCACCCGAGCAATCTACCGCAGAGCAGCGCCGGGGATCCCCATGCTCGCCCCGGCGTCCAGGGCCTGTGTGGCCACCGCGTTCCGGCTGTACGGCGGCATTTTGGACGAGATCGTGGCAGCCGACTACCACGTGTTGTCCCGCCGGGTGGCGGTGCCACGTCACCGTCGGCTGGCTGTCGCACTACCAGGCCTGAGCCAGGCGCTGCTGGCGCGGCGACTTCCGCTCACCGGTTCCCACGTTGGGTGACCAGATGAGTGAACCGCAACCTGACGACGTGATCATCGCGTCGCGCGCGCTCGCTCCGCTCAGCGCGGTCAGCGATGCGGACCCGCGCTGGTCACACCGGGTCGCATCGACAACGTGGACTGCCGCACGGACCGTGTCGCACATTGTCGACGCATTGCTCAACTACGCTGAGCAAGTCGCCCGCCGAGCCGATCACCAGCTGCCGGTGCTGCGCAACGGGCGAGCTGCGCCACCATCCGAGCAACTGGACAACTCCATGACCGCCGCACATGTGCTCGCCGGGCTGCTGCGTGACCTCGGCCCAGGTCGGGCCTGGCATCCCAGCGGCTTGGCCGATGCCAGTGGCTGGGTCGGGATGGCCGTCACCGAGCTGCTCGTCCACGGTCACGACGTGGCTTGTGCTCTCGAGGTCGACTTGTCCCTGCCAGGGCAGGTCTGCGAGCGCACCCTCCTCCGAGTATTCCCGTGGGTGCCGCTGGACTTGGGCCCACCCGAGATTCTGCTGTTCGCTGCGACCGGCCGCGCCACAGTGCAAGACATCCCCAACGACCCAGACTGGTGGTGGCAATCCGCACCTTTGGCGGAATGGGACGGCAAACCCCGCCAGCGAACGGCTCCGCCCAGATGGCTCTGATGTAGAATCACGGCGTCGCCACAGTTTTCCACTCGCGGTCGATCGTTTGCGCTCCTGGTCGCCGTTACGGTCCACGATTCCCGGCACCGACCCGCGTCTTCGTCCTGAGCCCGTCGTCGGCGATGAGGAGCCGACCGGCGCGGCGGGTCGCCGCGGGGCGGGCGAGCACCCAGGCCATACCGGTCAGCAGCCACAGTGCGGATAGGGCGGGATAGGCGCCGGCAGCGCCGGTCGGGTACGGCCAGGTGTTACGGAACAGCGTGTACCCGATCAGCAGGAGCGCTAGTGCCGGGAGGACGATCTCCCAGACGGCGACTTCACGACGACCGGAGAAGAACAGCAACCGTACCGCGCCGATCGTGGCCAGCGCATAGGCCACCAGCAGGATCAGCGTTCCGATGGTTCCGGACGCGAGGAACAAGTCAAACGGTTTCGCGCGTAGCACGAACCAGGTGACGGCAATGACCGCGTACATGCCGGTGACGACTGCTGCGGTCGCACGAACCGGAACCCCTCGCGCCGGGGAGACCTTGTCGAATGCAGCGGGCCCAACACCGTCTCGGGAGAGCGCGAACAACAGCCGCGCCGCGCCGACAACGGAGGCTAACGCGCAGCCGAAAGCACTGATCGCCGCACCGATCGTGATGACCTCGCCGACCCAGCTCGCCACGTACTGCGAGCCGAGATCGCCGAGCAACGATCCCGAGGCCGTGAATGCCGCGCTACCTTTGTCATCGGTACCGAAGCCCATCATTTCCACGGCGGTGACGAACACGAAGTACACCCCACCGAAGATCGCAGTCCCCAGGATTGCTCTGGGGATGTCCCGACGCGGCTTTCGCGTCTCTTCACCGAGTGTCGCTGCGGCCTCGAAACCCGCAAAGGACAAGAACCCGAAGACGACGCCGAGGAACACCGCCGAGACGCCGATGCCGGGTGGGACAGTGAAGACCGAGAGATCGATCTTATGGCCCTGTGGCGCGGTGCCGGTCGCAAGCCGGACGAGGATCACCACGGCCACAACCAGAATCAGCACGACAGTCGCGCCCTCGATCGACAGCAGGATCCTCGTCGCGCCACGAACGGATACGATGGCCAGCGCGAATACCCCGAGCAGCGCGATGGCACCGATCAGGAACCCCGACCATGGCGGCTGGTGCGTCCATATCCCGAGGCTGTCCAGGAAGGTCGCGCCGAAGACGCCGGCGACCGTGGACGTGACCACCCCGTAGAGTGTGTAGGTGCCCAGCAGCGCCCATCCGGCGATGACACCTGCCCGGGGGCCCAGGGTGGCCCCGACGAAGCCGTAGACGCTGCCGGCGTGGTGGAACCGCTGACATAGCCGGACGAACGTGTAGCCCACGAGCAGCACTCCAACCGTGGCCAAAGCGAACGCCAGCGGAACAGCGCGGCCCACCGCACCGGCGGTGCCCTGTGGGTTGATGTTGACGGCCATCGAGGGCGCCATCAACGCGAGCGAGACGCCGATGGCTTCCCACACGCTCAGATCTCGACGCAATCGCGGTGAACCATCGGATGTGTAAGACATCAGGTCCGCTCCCCATTCGTGCGGATTATCAACTATCAGAGGCGGCCAACACCACCGTGCGTACCAGCCGACTCGTCCAGCCGGTAGACGCGCTTCGCGTTATCCGCACCCACCGTGTGTGCGACGCGCACCGCGTCGGAAACCGACCACTCCCCTGACTCCACCCACTCACCGAGCACACCGGCCATGGCACGCCGCCACAGCACGGCACCGAGATGGTGCAGCTCAGCCGGCCCCCACGCGTCCGAGGAGAACAGCAGCTTGCCGAACGGCGCCACTTCCAGCGATTCCGCGACAACTGCACGGGACCGCGCTCCGGTGTAGTTCACCGCCAATCCGACGTCGAGGTACACGTGCGGGAACACCTGGGCCAGGTATCCCGCGGTGCGGTGATAGGGGTAGCAGTGCAGCAGCATCACCGGGACCTGGCGGTCCTGCACCCGGCGCAGGAAATCGGTCATCAGCGACGGGTCGCAACGGTGCAGGATAAGGTCAGGATCCCCGTATCCGACGTGGAACTGCAGTGGCAGGCCACGTTCGACGCCGGTCCAGAGCAGGTGGCGCAACAGCACCGGATCGGTCAACCGCAGCCGGCCGGTTGCCCGCTGTTGTAGCCACTGCCCCGCCGCGCGGCACACATCGCCAACGCTGGGGGGTTCGGGGTCGAAGTCGAGGCCGTGCCGGTAGGCGATGACGGACTTGAGTCCCACAGCATGTTGAGCCCGTTCGTCCAACGCCAAGGCAAACCGGTGGGCGAACCCGGCCGCAGTCACACCGCTTGCCGCCACCTCCTCCGCGACCGACTCCAGGCGCACAATCTCCGACGCGGCCGCGCCGCAGGCGGCCGCCATCTCGGCGGGCCCCAGGGTCTGCTGCGCTCTGTAGCCGGTCTCGACCAGGAACCGTTCGACGCCGCTGGCAGCGAGAAACCGCCGAGTCACCTCCTGCGCACCGAGCTCTCGCCGCCGGGTGAGGTACGTATCAACGTCCACGTGCGGAGATAGGTCGAGTACCGGAGCACACCAGCGGCGGACCGCGAAGCCCAACTGGGAATCCAAGTGCGTCGTGCCCGCAGGGGGTGACCACGGGGACTCACTGAAGCAAGCGTCAAACGCACTACCGTCGACATCGCCTCTCATGGCGCCGTGGACGTGATGGTCCACCAGGCGCAGAGCGTCGACCGCGGCACGCAACTCGTCAACAGTCACGGAACGCTGAGGTTTTGCGCGTGCGCTGCCAGGCCTCGCGCGGACTGCATGATGAACCGTCGGATCCCCCACCGCCACAGCCAACCGGTGCCGGGCACCTTCGGCGTGAACGCGATGTGCCAGCGGATCCTGGTCCCTTCGTCCGTCGGTTCGAGATCGACATCTGCGCGGTAGTCCCGTACCGGTAGCCCGGACAGATGCCGGTAACTGAACCGCCGATCGGGGATCAGCTCGGCGACCTGGTCTCGGCCAGTCATCTTCCCCTTACGGAAGATTCTGATCGCGCCGACTCCTTCCGGCTCGCGCTCACCAACCCGTTCCAGCTGGAACGACTCGATCGACGTCCACCTCGGCCAGCTCGCGCCGTCCCTCAGCAGCGCGTACACGGCGTTGGTCTCGGCGCAGGTGTGGACCTGGATCTCGATGTGCTGCTTGTGACCCATTCGGTACATGTACCCGCTGATTCAGCCGGTGGCAACGGAATATCGGGAGACCTGCTCAGCTGACCGATTCGAAGCAGCGAGTGCTCGCGGCACCATCGAGTACCTGGTAACCAACTGGCGCCGGCGACATCGGCCTACGCCAGTTGGCGGCCGCACTCGGCACCACTCATCGGATACCCATCTACGATTTCGGCTCCAAGGAAGGATGTATGGCCGGGCGCTTCAAAGTGATCCTTGGGCAACTTCATTGCTGGACGGCATTGTCCCGAGCTGGCCGGCCCCGCTGACGCAATGGAACCGCCAGGGCATACCGCAACCGCTGACTGGGTCAACACCGCCAGCCACTCCCTCGTGCTGATCACGACCCAGGCCGGCAAGCGCGGTCTCCAAGAACCCTTCCTCAGCTAAGGAATACCCCTGAACTGCCGGCAGCAGAGACCGCCAATCGTCTCTCGACGCGCAGCACGGTGACCTACTCCTTCCCACTGCCCGCGGACGTCCGCAGGATGCCTGCGAACGCTGTGCGACCCCAACGCCGTCGACGGCGACGAGGAGCCGTGTGACATCGGGCGCGCGCAATGAACCCGATAACCGGGGTCAGCGGGTCGGAAGCTCTAGATCAGGGCACAGTGGTCGCTCTTATTGATCACGGACAGACACCCGCGGAACCGGTGCGGTAGGTATGATTCGCGGTGGGCCAAACGGAGGAGAAAACCTTAATGATCACCTTGGGGTCATGCCCTCATGTTACCATCCAGGGCCGAGAGAACTAACACATGGCCAGACTGTAGAAAAGTTGAGTACGGCGATGGCGAAGCAACGAACACAGCGGCAAGTTTTGGTCGCCAAAGCGAAGAATATCACGGTCCTACCACGAGTGTCAGGCAGTTCTAAGGTGACGATCAAACAGGCCCGCGACAACAAGGCGATTGCGGGCTTACTCGGCAAGCTCATCACTGACGCCAGGAAGCTAGAGAGTTGTTCGACGGCCACTAACACGGAAGGGGTTGCCCAATTCGATTCCGGCGCACATTTTGACCCCGCATTTTTTATGGACGCTTCAGCCTCGGGGCATAGCACTACTTTCGAGGGCGACGACAAGTACCAACCAGTCAGCACAGTTCATGATACTGTCACACCGGATTTCCAGCTACTGAATCCAGTACCAAGGACAGCGAGAACCAGATTGACCAACCCGAGGCCTGCAGCCGGGAGGGACGAGGTCCGCCGACTCCAGATTAACCTGTCCCTACTTCCTCGGGTATTCAGGTCAATTGATCAAATTTTTGTGCACGCAGCGCGGAGTGATCGGCGTCCGGTCATCCGCCATCCCCGTATCAGAGAGGGGCGACCATGGAAAAGAACTCGACCCCAGCACAGACGAACGGATCAACGGTATCACCGCCGAATCCCGTCGCCGAGGTTATCCAGCGTATGCAAAAAATCAGGGACAGCCTTGACCCCCACGACGGCGTCGCCTGTTTCAACCGCATGTATCTCCTGGTCACCGAACTGGTCGGACAGAACCTCGTCGAGGGTTTCTTCGAAGACGACACTTTCATCGAACGGCTGGATGTGATCTTCGCTGGCCTGTACTTTCAAAGTCTTGATGCGGTGGGGGCCGGCCAAAACCCTGATCCGTCCTGGAAACCACTTTTCAATGCCCGCTCTAACCGTGTCGTATGGCCCATCCAGTTCGCGTTCGCCGGCATGAACGCTCACATCAACCACGATCTCCCCCTGGCGGTCATCGCAACCTGCGAAGAATTCGGAAAAAATCCGGACACCGCCCCCATTCACGCGGACTACCAACGAGTCAACAAGCTACTTGCCAGGGTCGAATCCGAAGTACGGCAGTCGTTCGAGACGAAACTGCTGCGCCTCGCAACGAAGGACGCCGAGACACTCAAGCACATCGTCGGCAGCTGGAGTATCACAGCAGCCCGAGACCTAGCGTGGAACAACACCGAAATTCTGTGGACGCAGCGCACCATGCCTTTTCTCTATGACAAATCAGTTGCCGCTCTGGCCCAGACGGTCGGTACGACTGGCAGGATGCTGGTCGTCCCAGTGGTCCCGCCGCCACCAGATTGAGTCAGTCGGCGAACAGACCAGGACGGGACCGAATCCTTGCCATCCCCGGAGTTCGTGTGGCCGGGGGCGATGGATCATGAGGCGGTCATGAGGTCGTTCACCGCATGCGGTGCTTCACCTGGCCCGCTGACCGCGGCCTGCTCAGAAACACGCTCGCCGACGCGACAGGATACCCTTCATCTCCTGTCCTGCGGCAGGCCAACATCTTGACAGCGGCCAGGGCAATCTTGATTCGTACCCCTCCCCTGCCCGTTCACACAGGGACTCACGGGAAGCCACTGGTGGCGGCGGACAGGATCTCACTGATCGTGAACGTGAACGCCTCCGAGCAGTGCTCACACCACGTTTTATGGTCCGCTCCTTTGCACGGAGGTACTCCGACCCCTTGACCGCCGGCTACGCCAGATCCGCCACGCGCGGCGCAAGTCGCTGCGGGTGATCGCCGGGCTGGCCGCCATCCAGAGCTGAGTTGCTTGGATTATCTCCTAAGCGCACAATACTTTCGAGTTTCTAACCGTCTTCATACCTTGGCTTGTTGCGAAGAGATTCATTTACCGCTCCCGATCGCCCGGTTGACCCGCGCCGCCAGCACCGGAATCGCCGCGATCTTATCTGACCTTAGATGCTCCCACATTAGGCCGTGCGGCCGTCGCGATGGCCCGCATTCGATAATTTCGTCAGGCGTGACAATGAGGTCTACGCTGAAATCATGCTCGGCCTCGGGCAGTGGTTGATCAATCACTTGCAAGCTATGCACTGTCGTCACAATGACCGTCTCCGACCCAATGAGTCCTGCCTCTTGCAACAAGGCCATTTCAATATCGGAGTATCCGGAGGCTTATCGGAAACTCAGCTTGAAGAAGTTTGCTGACCGGCGTGTCGGTCCCACAATAAGGCACGACCCCTCGAGAGAATTGAAAGGTCTTTCTCACGGATCTTTCATTCCCCGGAGGGGCCGGTGCGCACCAATCGTACTATCGGGATGAGCCAGGTTCAATTCGGGGAGCTTCTTCGGCGTGTCGAGGAACTCGTCACCTGGGACAAAGGAGTCGGACGCCCTCGCGGTCTGACATTGGCGCAGGGCCTGAAGGCGACCCTGATGTACTTCAAGAACAATATTACTGAGGAGGTGATCGCCGAGCTGTTGTTCGTGAGCCAGTCGGTCATCTCCGAGACCATCTCCACTCTCGAAGGTGTGATCGTGAAGGCGCTCAAGGACTTCGAGCCGGACCTGGCCGAGGCGGCCGAAGGCCTCGCCGGGCGCGTGGCTGTGATCGACGGCTCGCTGCATCCCTGCTGGTCATGGAAGGACGAGAAGGACCTGTGGTCGGGCAAGCACAAGGAGACCGGGCACCAACACCAATACGTGTGCGACCTCGCCGGGAACCTGCGATACATCTCCGATCCGCTTCCCGGAAAGACCCACGACGCCAAGGCATTTCGAGACCTCCAACTAGACCACCACTTCAACGAGTCGAACGCCTTCGCAGACAAGGGATATGTCGGATGCGGCGTCACCACACCGTTCAAGAAGCCAGCCGACGGCGAGCTGCTCGAATGGCATAAGGAGTTCAACAAAGTGGTTAACCAGTACCGATATGTCATCGAGCGAGCAATCGCCAACTTCAAGACGTGGCGCTGCATGCACACCGACTACCGCCGCCCACTTCGAACCTACCCGACCGCCTTCAGTGCGATTCGCTCACTTCACTTCTTCAAGCTGAGTTTCCGATAAGCCTCCCGGCACCCTTGCCGAGGCGTACACCTTCGAGGTTCACTGCCACGCTACCACAGATCACCAGATCAACCGGCTGCATGTCGGCAACACTGATCTTGCGCGCGAGTCGGGCTGCTACCTCCTTCGATGCGGCCTCGGCTGGCGGCACGGTGAGACTCGTCGGGTCAAGCAAGTAGAACGGCGATTCGTCGGCCAGCATCGGTACAGCCATATAGACGATTTTTCCTGCTCAAGTGCTCGTGCTCGTACCGGGAGCTGCGCTGTGTCCGGCACTGCCTTGATGATCTGCGCCGACTGCCAGATTAAAAGCGCAGTAAGCCGTTCAGTCGATTCGTCCGCACCACTGAACGCGGGAATCCGACCATAGACGCCGACGGCAACTACACCTGCCTCTTCCAGAAGGGTCCACACCTGTTCGCGGATAGCCCGTTTCGCCTCATCAACGCGCACGTCTGCCACATCATTACTTCCTATACTGTCCGGAGATCTTCGGCGCCGTCCTCCTCCGAGGGTGGGCCGACATCATCGAACCGTGCTGCCCTCGGTGGCAAGATCACTTATGTCACCTGTGGCCGTGGGCAACAGCGTGTCGCCGCCAGCGTGCCCGCGGAGCTCGTGGAGCACGTGGATCCGAACCCGTGATGCTCCGGACTCGCTCGGACGCTGACTCGCGACAGGCACGACGAGTGCTCGCCCCTGCGGAGCGGTTCCGCGCAATCGAGTGCGTTGTGCGTCCCGGCGCCACCGTGCACGGACAATTCATGATCGCTATCTCGGAAGAATGGGCCGCGTCTAGCGCGGTTATCGCTTCCGAAACGACGATCATGAACAGCCCACAGCGGTGCCCAGCCGCAACTGTGCCCACCAGCATCCGGCCCCAAACCCTCGGATTGTGACGCCGGAGCTGCCGCACCTTGCCCGACGGCCCTGGTGTCGAGCTCGGGAATCGAGGCGCCATCGTTTGCCCGGCAGCCCTGTGGCGTGCGGTAGACGTGATGAATAGGCACGATTGGTAGCCTTGGATGCCCTGACGACACCCATTCCAAGATCGGGCTCGCCCGGAATCGAGACTGTCCTACCGATGCTGGATCGCACGGTCATCGACACCCTGTTTCCCGCCGACCTGCCCGAACCCGGGCACTGGGAGCAACGCTACCCACCGCGGCAGCTCCCCGAGGGCGCTCAGGTCACCCGCTTCGCCCCCTCACCGACCGGGTTCGTGCACATCGGCGGTGTCTACGTGGCGACCATCGACCGCGACATCGCGGCCCACTCCGGGGGCGTCTACCTGGTGCGGGTGGAGGACACCGACCAGTCCCGCGAGGTGGAAGGCGCCCTGGACCAGTTCGCCCGCGCGTTCGACTACTTCGGTATCCCCTCCGACGAGGACGACGAGCACGGCAGCTACGGCCCCTACCATCAGTCCGCGCGAGACCGCATCTACCTCACCTACGTGCGGGAACTGCTGCGACAGGGCAAGGCCTACCTGTGCTTTGCCACCAAAGACGAGCTCGCCGGCATCACCGCCCGCCAGCAAGCCGCGAAGATCCCCACCGGCTACTACGGGTCATGGGCCATCTGGCGCGACGCTGACGCCACCGCCGTGCAGGCCAAGCTGGCCGAAGGCGCCCCGTATGTGGTGCGTTTCCGCGCTCCCGACGACACCGAAGGGCAGCGGGTCCGTTTCACCGACGCGATCCGGGGCGAGTTGGAGCATGAGGCCAACCGCAACGACACGGTCATCCTGAAATCCTCCGACCAGTCCCCTCGGCTACCGACCTACCATTTCGCGCACGCCGTGGATGACCACTTGATGCGCATCACGCTGGTCATCCGCGGCGAAGAATGGATCTCCTCGGTCCCGCTGCACCTGCAACTGTTCGACGCACTGGGCTTCGAACCCGTCACCTACGCGCACATCGCGCCACTGATGAAGCAGATCTCCGGCGGGAAACGGAAACTGTCCAAGCGCACCGATCCCGAGGCCGGCGTCGATTTCTACATCGAAGCCGGCTATCCCGCCGAGGCCGTCCTGTACTACCTGCGGGGCCTGGCCAACGGGCGGCTCGCCGAACTCCCACTCCACAAGGCACTCACCACCCCCATCCGGCTGGACCAGTGCGGTGTCGCCGGCCCGCTGGTAGACCTGGTCAAGCTTGAGGACATCAGCGCCAACCACATCGCCACCCTGTCCGGACCTCAGATCCTGGACACCGTCCGCAGCTGGGCCGGCCGATTCGACCCGGACCTGGCCACCGTCCTGGACGCCGAGCACGATCTCGCCCTGCGTGCGCTCGCGGTGGAACGCGACGGCGTCGACAATCCTCGCAAGGACCTGCGCAAGTGGTCGGACTTCCGACCCGCCTACGGCTTCTTCTTCCCGCAATTGTTCACCCCGTTGTCCGGCCCCACGGACGAACGTCTCACCCCACTCGGCGTGGACCCCGCTATCGCCACGAGCTTCACCCATGACTTCGCCGACGACTACCAACACCTGGATGACCCCCAAGAATGGTTCAACCAGATCCGCGAACTCGCCGCAAGACACGGCTTCGCACCCAACGCCAAAGAATACAAGAAAAACCCTGACGCCTACCCCGGCTCGATCCGCGAGGCATCCCAACTCATCCGGGTCGCCCTCACCGGCTCCACCCGCAGCCCCGACCTCCACGCCATCACCCAGGCACTCGGCGCGCCAGAAGTGCTGCGCCGGCTGCGCACACTGGCCAGTTGATCATACATCACTGATGGGCTCCGCCGCGCCGCATCCACGCGCACGAGGAGGCTCGCGGCCTCGCCAGGTGGCCCCACGTCACCATGCGACGCCCCGTCGGCAGTCAAGGAGTCTCCTGCAGGGGAAGGCGGACCTGGAAGCGGGTGTCGCCGGGGCGGGAGTGCAGTTGCAGGTCGCCGTGGTGGCGGTTGACCACGACCCGCCAGCTGACGTCGAGGCCGAGACCGGTGCCCTGGCCGACCGGCTTGGTCGTGAAGAACGGTTCGAAGATGCGCCGGGCGTCCTCGGATGGCACGCCGGGCCCGGTGTCGCCGATCTCGACCAGGGCGAACTCTCCATCGCGGGCGGTGCGCACGGTGAGGGTGCCCTGCCCGTGCATGGCGTCGGCGGCGTTGTCGATGAGGTTGGTCCATACCTGGTTGAGCTCGGCAGGGTAGGCGGGAACGGCCGGTAGCTCGCGGTCGTAGTCCTTGACGACCTCGATGCCGTCGCCGAGTTTGCGGGCCAGCATGACCAGAGTGGCATCCAGACCCTCGTGCACGTCGATGTCCTGGTGAGGGGCGCGGTCCAGCTGGGAGTACTGCTTGGCGGCGGCCACCAGCGCGGTGATCCGGCCGGTGGCGTCCCCGATCTCCTGGACCAGGTTCTCGGTGTCGACGGTGTAGGCCAGCCAACGCAGCGCGCCCTCAAGAGACTCCACCGGCGTGGTGGCGGCGACGTCCTCCAGGTCAGTCACCCGCAGCCCACCGGCGACGAATACCGGCGCCAGCTCCCAGCCCTGGGCGACGTCGTGGTCGTCGAGCCAGTCGGCCAACTCGTCTTCGCGGTCACCGGCCTGCAACGCGGTCAGTGCCGGCACGTTGCGACCGATCTCCACGAACCGCTCCTGCAACACGGTCAGGGTGCGCAAGGCCTCGCGGTCGAGCCGACCCTCGGCGAGCAGGGCCAGCTTGTGCCGCATCCCGGCCAACCGCTCACGCAGCGTGTCGGCCGCCCGGCCGGCCGCGGCGGCGGGGTTGTTCAGCTCATGGGTCAGCCCGGCGGACAGCTTGCCCAGGGCCAGCAGCCGCTCGCGTTGCCCGACCAGGGCGTTGGAGCTGGCGATGCCGACGAACATGCCCTGCAACAGGTGCACCGCCATCGGGTACCACCGGCGGAAAACCTCGTTGAGCTCGCCGGCCGGCAAGGCGAGGAACCGGCAGTCACTCAGTGCCCGCACCGAGGCCGAGTAGGTCTGGTCGACCTGGTCTCCGAGGTAGAACTGGATGGCTCCGAAATAGGCCCCGCTCTGGTCGGTGCGGAGGATCTCAACCTGGTCCCCAGCGACGAGTCTGGTCATCTGCACCGTCCCGGATAGCAGCACATAGAAGCAGCGGGCCTGCTCTCCTTCGGCGACGATGATCTCGCCGTCGCCGGCCTCCGCCGTCTCACCGTGCTCGCGAACCCAGTCCAGTTGGGTACCGGTCAGGTCGGTGAACAGGAACAGCTCGCGCAGCTCCGCGTGAGACAGCTGCAGGACGGTCACTGGTCCTCCAGGTAGCGGTGCACCAACGTCACAGCCATGGCACCCTCGCCGACCGCGGAGGCGACCCGCTTGACCGACTCGGCGCGCACGTCGCCGGCCACGAACACCCCGGGCACATTGCATTCGAGGTAGTAAGGGTCGCGGTCCAACGGCCATCCCGCCGGGCGGCGCCCGTCGACCAGCAGGTCCGGGCCGGTGCGGATGAACCCGCGGGTGTCACGGGCCACGACACCGTCGAGCCAGTCGGTTCGCGGCGCCGCGCCGATGAACACGAACAGGTGGCCGGTGGGCACGGTGTCGGTGGCCCCGGAACGAGTGTGGCGCAGGGTGAGCTCCTCCAGGTGCTGGTCGCCCTGCACCCCGGCGACCTCGGTGCAGGTACGTACCGTCACGTTGCCCAGCGCGGCGAGCTGCTGGATGAGGTAATGCGACATGGATCGGGCCAGCGAGTCCCCGCGCACCAGCAGGGTCACCCAGCGGGCGTAGCGGGAGAAGAACACCGCGGCCTGCCCGGCGGAGTTGGCGCCACCGATCACGTAGACGTCCTGACCGGCACAGGCCGGCGCCTCCGTCGTCGCCGACCCGTAGTAGACGCCGCGGCCGGTGAGCTCGGCGACGCCGGGTGCGTCCAAGGCGCGGTAGGCGACGCCGGTGGCGAGCACCACCGCGTGCGCGGTGATCTCGCTGCCGTCACCGAAGCGCACCACCCGCGCAGACCCGCGCGCCTCCAGGCCGACCACCTCCCGGGCCGAGAGCGCCTCGGCTCCGAACTTCTGCGCCTGACGCCGGGCCCGGTCGGTCAGCTGGGCGCCTGACACCCCGTCGGGGAAACCCAGATAGTTCTCGATCCTTGAGCTCTGTCCGGCCTGCCCACCGCTGGCTTGACGCTCAACCAGGACAGTGCGCAGCCCCTCGGAGGCGCCGTAGACCGCGGCGCCCAGACCAGCGGGACCCGCACCGACCACGATCAGGTCGTAGAACTCCGCCGCCGGTTGGGTGGACAACCCGACCGCGGCGGCGATCTCGGCGTCACTGGGCTGCCGCAGGGATCGCCCGTCCACGGTGATCACGACGGGGATGTCGTGGACGGTCATGGCGGCCGCATCGAGCAGCCGTTGGCCCTCCGGATCATCGACGCTGTACCAGCGATAGGGCACTGCGTTGCGGGCCAAGAAGTCCCGCGCCTGGTAGGACGGTGCAGACCAACGGTGCCCGACCACTTTGGTCTGTTCGACGCTGGTCTCCCCCATCGCCCGCCAGGTCTCCACCAGCGCGTCGACCACCGGGTAGAGCTTCTCCTCCGGCGGGTCCCACGGCTTGAGCAGGTAGTGGTCCACGTCGACGATGTTGATCGCCTGGATGGCCGCATCGGTGTCGGCGTAGGCGGTCAGCAGCGCACGCCGGGCTCGCGGGAACAGGTCCATCGCCTGCTCGAGGAACTCGATACCGTTGAGCTGCGGCATCCGGTAGTCGGCCAGGATCGCCGCGACCGGCTCGCCCCGTCGCTTGATCTCCTTGAGCGCGTCCAGTGCGTCGAGAGCCGAGTCGGCGCGCATCACGCGGTAGTGCTCGCCGTAGCGGCGCCGCAGGTCCCGCGCCACTGCCCGGGAGACGCCGGGGTCGTCATCCACCGTCAACAGCACGGGTTTGGCCATCTTCCCACCCTTCACCGAGCGCGCCGTCGTGATGGGCCAATATTGGCAAAAATCCTGTTAGTCTGCCTCTGGCTACCCGTTGAGGTGGCGTCTGCTGAGGGGACCACGCTGGTGGCAGCTGACACGATTCGTCGCCTTTTCTTCACACCTCCGGTGGCGGCGGCGCGCTTGGGGGGCAGCCTTACTCCGCTGGATGCATTCGAGTGGGTTGCCGGTGATCCGCACACCGTGGCCGAGACCCGCGTGCGGCCCACCTGGACGCTCGACGTCATGCCTGACGCGACCGTGCTGCCCCGGCTGCCCCGCGAGCTCGTGCTGCGCGACGGGCCGCTCCTGCGACCGGTGGCACCGTTCCTCGAGCTGTGGGCGCTCACCGGTGACGGCCCAGCACAGGAGTGGCAGCCCCGCCCGGTGAGTCCGGAGTTGCTGGCCGCCAACGGCGTCAGCGACGCCGACCTCACCTTCACCGTGACAGCGATGAACCTCAAGGCGGCCCGGCGCACCGGCGACCCGGCGGTGCGCTTCGGCACCTTCCCCGCGGTGCAGGTGCGGGGTGACGATCACCGTCCGACACCGCTGCTGGGCACCAGCCCCAGCGGGGTGGTGCCCGCGATGATCCCGCCGGACCGCTCGATCCCCCTGGGTCTGCTGCAGGTGCTCCGGCCGGCCGTGCACCTCGCTGGCCAGCCGTGGTCGGACGTGCTGCGGTTGGACACCATCCGGGTCCGGTTCACCCCGGCCCGCGGCCGCTTCTACGGGCCACCTATCGCCGCCCAGGTCAACCCGCCCGCGGTGGTGCCGGACCGCGCGTTCCTCGACCCGGGCGCCGGCTGGCTCGGCGCCCTTCAGGGCAACCGCGTGGTACCGGGCGACACCGTCGACGTGCAGAGCGACCAAACCAGTCTCGGGGTCGTCGACGACACCTGCGACGCGCGTGTCACCGTCGAATTGGCCCTGGCCGGCAACCCGCTACGCGGCAGGGCGAACATCGCGGTCGCCCCGCCGCACTACGCGCCGGACCGGCGACCGTTCCTGTCTGTGGCCGACGAGCTCAACGACCGGCAGCACGACCCGGCCCGGGACGCCGCGATGAGCCGGGCGGACCGCGACCAGTGGGTCGAAGACCTGTTCGAGCGGATCTTCGAGACGGTCGCCGCGATGGACGTCGACCTGTGGCGTGCCAGCTTCGCCCGTAACCTCACCGCCGGCGAGCAGCGCAGCCCGATAGCCGGCGACGGCGTCCCCCAGCCGACCCGTGCCATGGGCGGCGCGGACGCGCTGCGTGACCCGAACATCGCCATCCCGGCACCGTCACGGATCGACCCGCTGCCACTGACGGAGCGGGCCCGGGAACGGCACCGCGACCTGTCCGACATCCGCGAGCTCGCACCATGGGTGCTGGCCAACCCCGGTCGGCTGGCTGCCCTGATCCGGCCGCCGCTGTCCGGTTCGGCGGCCGAGTTCGGCGCCCAGCGGATGCAGATGCCACCGTTCATGCGGCACAGCAACGCGGGGGCGCTGTCACTGGCCCGGTGGCAGTACGACCTGTTGATGGCCTGGGCGGACGCGCTGGACGCGGCCGGGCTGCCGGGCACCCTGGGCGCACAGCCTGGCGAGCCGCTGCAGCCATTGTCGCCGGCAGCGGAGCAGCGCCGACAGCAGGTGTTGTCCGTCCTGGGTGAAGAGCTGGGCTCCCACGATCCGGGCGGTGCCGGATGAGCGGCGGGGTACCCGAGGCCGAACCTGTCTCGTGGCGGCCGTTCCGTTCCCGCATCGGCGATCACGTTCTGGTGCTGCGCGGCAGCCAGATCCTCGACATTCCCGACCCTGAGACGTTCGACCCTGAGGCGTTGGCTCCTTACCTCGACCACGGTGCTGGCCTGGGGATGAGCACAGTCCCGTCGGTGGCGCCACAAAGCATCTCGCTCAACGTCACCTCGGGCTGCAATTTGGGCTGCAACTACTGCTACGCCGACCGCGGACGCTTCGGCGGTACCCAGGTCGGGACGATGTCGGTGTCCACGGCGCAGCGAGCCGTCGATGCGCTGCTGGCCGGCTGCGACCGTCGAGCCCTCGCCACCGTCGGGTTCATGGGCGGGGAGCCGTTCCTGCACCGCTCGCTGATACACCAGATGGTGACCTACACCAGCGCGCGGGGTGACGAGTTGGGCCAACCAGTCGGGTTCTCGGTGACCACCAACGGCACCCGGCTCGATCCCGGGGACCTCGACCTGCTCCGGTCCCACCGCTTCGCGGTCACCGTCAGCATCGACGGCGGACGCGCCACCCACGACCGGCTGCGCCGCAACTTGCTGGGTGGGGGCAGCTGGGACGACGTGGTCGCCGCCGTCGCCCCGCTGCTGGAGCGGCCGGGCCTGGCGGCGGTCAGTGCCCGCGCCACGGTGTGCCGCGACGACCTGGACCTCACCAGCCGCTACGACGCGCTCGCCGAGGTCGGCTTCACCAGTATCGGCTTCTCGCCGGTGCGGTTGGGCTGGGGGGCACTGCGAGACGAGGACTGGCCATTGTGGACAGCTGCCTCGGTCGCTCTCGGCGAGCGGGAACTGGCCCGGATCCGGGCCGGCGGTGACACCGCGTTCGACAACCTGCGGACCGCGCTGTGCCAGCTGCACGCCGGCTGGTCGGCCCCCTACCCGTGCGGGGCGGGCGGCGGGTATTCCTCGGTGTCCACCACTGGCCAGTGGTACGCCTGCCACCGGGCCATCGGGGAGCAGGACTACGCACTGGGTGATGCGCGGCGGCCCGTCGACCCCGACCGGCAACGCCGGTTCCTGGAAGCACGTCACGTCGAGCAGGTGGAACCGTGCCGGCGGTGCTGGGCGCGCTACCTGTGCAGCGGAGGCTGCCACCAGGAGGCCGCAGCCCGCACCGACGCGTCCTGCGATGCCATCCGCGGGTGGCTGGAGTTCTGCCTCGACGCGTACTGCACCGCGTCCTCCGAGCGGCCCAGCTGGTTCGTCCCGCCCCCAGCCTCGACCGCTGCCGGAGGAAGCTGATGCCCAACGACAAGCTCCTTCCCCGTAACCGCACCGCCCGGCTGGCCCAGGTACGCGCCGCGGGCAACCCGGTGACCGCCGAGCTGGAGTCGGGTGTGGGGAACTGCTTCCCCGGGCTCGAGGTCGATCTGCGAAACGTGGACCGCCGCTTCTTCCCGTTCCTGGTCGTCGACTTCGTCGGTAACAGGGTGCTGGTGGTGGAGGTCACTGTTGCGCGGGCCGAGCAGGAGCTACCGACCGGGGCGCTGCTCGACGGGCTACGTCAGATCGCCGGCGCCCCGGCGGGCACGTGGCAGTTGACCAGGCTCACCGGTGAATTCGCCGGGTTCGGCACCCGGTCGTGGACCGTGGCCGAGTTGGGCAGCCAAGGACGACCACCCGACTCGTGGACCGCGGTGCGGTTGCTGCGGCCGGGCACCGACGTCGCGATCACCGTGCAGCGGTCCGGCCCGGGTCAGTCGCTCACCCTGGTTGGGACGCGAGCCTCGTACCTGACCGACGATGGCGCCTTCGCGGAGATGTTCGAGCCCGGCGAGCTGACCCAGTCGCTGTGCTCTCCGTGGACTCACGACTTCCGCGACTGCGCGTGCTACTACTGGGCGTCAAACCATCCCGATATCGTCAAGCCGGCCCTGCCACCGGGTGTGGTCGCCGACGACCCCGACTGGGCGATCCAAGCGCTGTGGCTGCGCTCGGACAAGCTGGCCGCGCCGCCACCGGCAGCAGACCGCCAGCACGCAGGTGAGATGGCCCATCACGAGATCAACGCCCGATGGCAGGAACTTGACATCGTGCTGGACGGGCGTGAGCAGCGGGCACCTTACGCGCCCACCACCGTGGCCGGTACACCGCTGAACCCCGGCCAGCTCGAGCCGACGCTGCGCTACGCCGCCGGGGTCGAACTGGCCGTGATGCTCGAGTACCTCGCGGCAGCGTTCTCGCTCAACCCGGCCGCGGGTGCGGCGGGATCGGAGCTGCGAGCCGATGCCCGGGCGGCCCGGGCAGAGCTGCTGCGGGTAGCGGCCTCGGAGATGCGCCACCTGCGGCGGGTCAACGCCCTGCTGTTCGACCTGCACACGGACTCCGGCGCGGCCGGGCCGTTCCAGCCCGCGCTGGGCGTGGCCACACTCGTTCCGGGCACGGCCGGCGCACCCGGGCGCCCCGTGGAGTTCCGGCCGCTCACCCCCGCGGCCTTGGCCGACTTCATCCGGGTCGAGGCACCGTCGCTGACCGTCGACGCCCTCTACAGCAACATCCTGGCAACCTACCAACGCGACGGGCAGGAGACACAGTCCGCGATGGTACTGGCGGTGATGGCGGAAGGGGCCGACCACTACCAAACCTTCCGCACCGTCCAGGAATGGCTGGGCCGGCACGCCGGCACGCCGTACCTGCGCCAGCTGCAGACCCCACCGGACTCCGACCCGGCCTTGGCGACAGTGCAGCAGCGCTACGAGCAGGTGCTCGACCTGCTCCACCGGGGCTACCAGGCCGGTATCCCGGCCGGCGCAGCCGACATCGCGGCGGCCCGCACGGCGATGCTCGGCCCAGCCGGTATCGAGGGCGCCTGCGAGGCGCTGGCGGCCGGCGGCCGGCTGCCCCGATTCGGGGTCCCGGCCGACACCCGCTTCACCCCGGTTCCCCCGCCGTGAGTGGCACCACCGTCCTCGGCAGCGGGCCGGTGGCTCTGGCTTACGCCCTGTTCGCCGCGCGGCACGGGCCGGTGATCCTTGCCGGACGGCCCGTCCCACCCCGCCCTGCTGTGGAGAGCGTGCCCGCCGCGGTCTTGACGTTGCTGCTCGAACTGGGCATCACCCCCACCGAGCTGGACGTCGACCACCTGGCCCGCGGCCGCCTGGTGGCCTGGGAGCACGCCGGAGCGGAGCCCCGCGGCAGCCCGGCCTGCGCGCAGCTCGACCGCGCCGCCCTGGTCACCGCCTTATGGCGACGGATCAGGTACTGCCCGCAGATCCGTGTGGTGGGCTTGTTGCGCGCCCCGACCGAGAACACCTTCGCGGGCCGGCTGGTCGACGCGACCGGCCGGCGGGCCATCACCGCGCGCCACCACGTCCGGCCCCGGCAGCCCTGGGTCGCGACGTCTTGCACCGTCCCCCGCCAGGCCCTCGACCCGACCATGCGGCTGGCAGCCGGTCCGGGCGGATATGCCTATCGGCTGGGGTCAGCGAGCTGGCTGACCGTCGGCTGGGCCGGCACCAGCGCCCCTCCACGAGACGCAACCGGGCTGCAGCGGCGGATCGTCGACGCCGGCGCGGGATGGCTGGTCGAGCACGTGCCGCTGCAGGAAACGCCGACCACGCGCCGGATCGCCAGCCTGTCGGTGCCCGTCCGCGAACATGGTTCGGTCATCGCGCTCGGTGACGCCGCGCTAGCCCGTGACGCCCTCGCCTCGCAGGGTGGCTCCATCGGGCTGTCCGACGCCCGCCTGGCCGCCAAGCCCGCCATCACCTGCGAGGAAATCGCCCGGCGCGCCACCGACGGTCGCAAGCGCCACCTTCGGCACCTCACCGGCGTGCTGGAATCCTGCCGGCACCGCGACACCCCGGCCTGGTCCGGGTACCGGCAATGGGTGGCACACCAGCACGTTTCTGACGCCCGGCCCGGCGCAGGCGCCCGGTGAAGGATGGAGATCAGCCGCGCAGCCGGATCCCGCCAGCGCCACCGCCGTCGACACGGCACCGAGCCCGGAGGCCGGAGGCCGACCACTGGACACAATCTGTTCGCAGGTATCAGCGTCGCCCCGCGGGGACTCTCATTCTTGAAAACCAAGCGACCACGTTTGGAAGTTCAGACCGCTATAGCTTGCGGTCGAGAGGAGAGGATCGATCATGGCAGATCTGAGGGAACCGAACCTCTACGAACTGAAATGCGACGGCGTTGAGCTGACCTACTCGACGACGAGCATTGACGGGTCTGCGCGCTTCAGCTTCCGAGAAGTCGAGCGGAAGCTCGACTTCTCGGGCGAGCAGATACAGACTCGTGCGACGGACCTCGGCACGGAGGTGACGGTCCCCCTCGAGTCTATCCCCGACTTGCGAACGGTCACGTTGACGCTCCTCGTACCCGCTATCAACCTCGGCGAGGAGCCGGAGATCCAGTTCGCCACGGCTGCGATCGAGACGACCAACCACACGACCATCGGCGGACCGAGGTTGATCACCGGGCCGTTGCAGACCTATCGGATCATCGAGCTGCACGGCACCGCGAAGAACGTTTCCTTCTGACTGCCTGCTGCGGTGGCGGGGTCCGACCGTGCGATGCGTTCAGCCGGGCCCTGTGACCCGGCTGCGAGGTGCCTTCAGACAGGCTCTCCTTCCAGAGAGGCTCTCCTTCAGACAGGGTCTACGCCCCGGGTGATGAGGCGGGACACGTAGATGGCGAGTTCTGCTGCGGTCCACGGGTAGTGTTCCAGCACCAGCATGCGCGCGCAGGACTCAGCCACGGTGGTGAGCAGCTCGGCGACGACCGGCACCTTGCGGTCGACATCGTCGACCTCGGCCGCTTCCAGGTAAAGCCGCACAAGCCCGCGAATCTGACCCAGGATCATGTCTCGGGCCCGTCGAACCCGTACGGCCACCACGGAATCGGCACCCCGGCGGGACTCGAAGACCACCCGCCATGAGTTCGTCGCCTGCCCCGCCCCGGTGAGGAACGCCGTGAGCCCCGCCGCCAGTACCGCCTCCACATCGTCGAACGCGGGGTTTCTCGGCAACGCCTTGGAGATGGCGTCTATCAGGCTACGCTCTTCGCGGTCCAGCAGCGCGAGCAGCAGCTCGTCCTTGCTCGGGTAGCACTCGTAGACCACCGGTTTCGTGACGCCCGCCGCATCGGCCACTGCCTGCATCGACGTGTCCCGGTAGCCCCGCTCGACGTAGACCTCCAACGCCGCGTCGAGGATCAGCGGTCGCCGGCGTTCCGGGCCTAGATGGGCCGCCCGAGCGCGGCCGGACCGGCCGGCTGGCGGCGAGACCACCTTCCGATTCGCCACTTGACAAACCTACCACCACGTAGGAAGTTCCTACGGATAGGTAGGAAAAGACTTGAAGGAGGTGGCCGGTGGCAGCCGAGGTCGTGACTGGGCGGGTCATCGCCCACCAGGTCGGCAGGGTGCACTCACGGTTGCCGAGGTTCGTCGCGACCGGCTTCGGCATTCGCTCGCTACAGACCCTGGTCGATGACCTGATCGTCGAGCGGATGCACCACCGTCCGCCGCTGTGGGCCGATGGTGACATCTCCCACCATCCGGCAACTCCCGGTTTGTGGGCGGTCGAGCCGCATATCGGTTTCCGTGACGTCGGCGTGAAGTTCGAGGAGATCCTCGTGGTTACCGGCAGCGGTAGCGCGTATCGGCTTGACGACGATCTACCGCATATACGCCGCTGGCAGGCAACGGCGACTGCGTCATGAGCAGCGAAGTGACCGCCTCGGACGGCGTGCGGTTGCGGGTCTACGAGACGGGACCGGTCGGTACGCCGACGGTGATCTGCGTACACGGCTATCCCGATGACCACAGGATGTGGGCTGGGGTGACGGCTGAGCTGGCGCAGCGCTACCACGTGGTGAGCTACGACGTGCGCGGCGCCGGCGAGTCCGGGAAGCCACGCAACCGCGCGGCATACCGGCTCGACCAGCTCGCGCAGGACCTGGCGGCGGTGGTCGACGCGGTCAGCCCGGACCGTCCGGTTCATCTGCTGGCCCATGACTGGGGCGCGATCCAGGGCTGGCACGCCGTGACCGGGCAGCGGTTGCATGGCCGGATCGCGTCCTACACGTCGATCTCCGGGCCGTGCCTGGATCATGTGGGCCACTGGTTGCGGGCCCGGCTGCGCCGGCCGACACCGCGCGCGCTCCGCGAACTGATCACCCAGATGGTGGCGTCCTGGTACATCGGCTTCTTTCAACTGCCCCTGCTGCCAGAGCTGGCATGGCGAACCGGGCTGGCCCAGCGCGCGCTCGCCACGGTGGATCGCACGACCACCCCCACGGTGGCGGACGCGGTGTACGGGGTGCAGCTGTACCGGGCGAACATGCTGCCCGCGCTGGGGTCACCCGGTGCCCGCACGACCGATGTCCCGGTGCAAGTCCTTGCGCCACAACGGGATCCGTTCGTCTCGGCGCCACTACAGACCGACATCGGCCGGTGGGTGCCCGACCTCGCGGTTCGCGTCGTGCCCGGCGGGCATTGGCTGCCTCGCAGCAATCCGGAAACCGTGGCGCGCTGTGCGGGCGAGCTGATCGAGCACACCGAGGGCGGACCGCAATCGCGCGCGCTGCGCCGCGCGCGGATCACCGGGCCGAGACGCCGGCGATTCGCCGACACCCTCGTGGTGATCACGGGTGCGGGCAGCGGGATCGGCCGGGCCTGCGCGCTCGAGTTCGCGGAACAGGGCGCCGAGGTGGTGGTCACCGACATCAACCACGACACTGCCGAGCGCACCGCTGAGTTGGCCAGGACGCTCGGTCCACGCGCGGACGCGTACCCGCTGGACGTCTCCGATGGCGGCGCGGTCGAGAAGTTCGGCGCAATGCTGCGGGAGAAACACGGCGTCCCGAACATCGTGATCAACAACGCCGGCATCGGGGTGGCTGGCCCGTTCCTCGACACCACAGTGGCCGAGTGGGAACGTGTCATCGACGTCAATCTCTGGGGTGTCATCCACGGTTGCCGGGTCCTGGGCGGGCTGCTGGTCGAAGGCGGCCAGGGCGGCACCATCGTCAACATCGCTTCCGCCGCCGCGTACCTGCCGTCGCGGGCACTCCCGGCCTACACCACCACCAAGGCGGCGGTCCTGGCGCTGAGCCAATGCCTGCGGGCGGAACTAGTCGACCACGGCGTCGGCGTGGTCGCGATCTGCCCTGGTTTCGTGCGCACCAACATCACCAGCACGACCCGGTTCGTCGGCCTTGACGCCACCGAAGAGCGCACCAGCCGGCAACGGGCGACCGCGCTGTACCGTCGCCGCAACTTCACCGCGGACAGGGCAGCACGGGAGATCCTGCGGGCAGTCGAGCGTAACGCCGCAATCGCCCCGGTCACCCCCGAGGCAAAGGTAGGCCTGCTGGCCTCACGGCTGACTCCCGGTCTGCTCCGATCGTTGGCCCGAGCGGACCTCACGCGATAGCGGTGACAGGTGCACGCAGAAGTCCAGCGGAGACACCGCCCACCGGTGACTCACGGCTGCATCGCTCTCGGCCTCTAGCGCGACCTTCAGCGGACACTGACCAGGTCGACGACGAAGACGAGGGTCTCGCCGGGTTTGATCGCAGCGCCCACGCCGCGGTCACCGTAGGCCAGGTGTGGGGGGATAGTGAGTCGGCGGCGACCGCCGACGCGCATACCGACGATCCCATCGTCCCAGCCCTTGATCACCCGGCCGGTGCCGAGCCGGAACTCCAGCGGGGAACCCCGGTCCCAGGACGCGTCGAACTGTTTACCACTGGAATGCGCGACGCCGATATAATGCGCCATGATCTGCGAGCCGACGATGGCCTCGGGGCCTTCGCCCACCACCTGGTCCTCGATCACCAGGTCAGTCGGTGCCGGACCCTCGGGCACAGCCACGGTGGGGCGGGTCAGCTCGCTCACGTCGTCATCCTCCTCGTCATCCCGTCACTGTCGGCGAGGTCCCATTCTGGCAGCCCTCCGCTGCCTTGCTCGGCCCCACCCGCATCCCGACAGGGCACCGGGCGTGCGCGACAACCGATGGGAGATCCACACGATCATGAGCCGTCAATGCCAGAGCCGAATGCAAGTAGGCTGGCCCTCGGGGCCCGCTGCCGATTGCGTAAGGTTCTGGCATGCCGCACTTGCGAATCGGCACCCGCTCCAGTCCGATGGCCCTGCGCCAAGCTGAGCAGGTCGTCGCAGCCTTGGAAGCGCTGGACTCCACGGTTACCACGGAACTGGTCAAGATCACCACCAGTGGTGATCAGTGGATGGGCGACCTCGCGAAGCTCGGCGGCAAGGGCGCCTTCGTCCGCGAGATCGACCGCAACCTGCTCGACGGCTCGGTTGATCTTGCAGTGCACTGCCTCAAAGACATCCCCGGCGACGTGCCGGTGCCAGAGGGACTGGCCTTCGCCGCATTCCTGCCGCGGGAGAACATCCACGACGCCGTCATCTCCCGCACCGGTGATCCGCTGGCCGAGCTGCCTGCTGGTGCCATCATCGGCACCAGCGCTGTGCGCCGCGCCGCCCAACTCCATGTGCACTACCCACACGTCACGATCAAACCATTGCGCGGCAATGTCAACACTCGCCTGATGCGCCTCGACGAGGGTCATTTCGATGCGATCGTGGCCGCGGCGGCCGGCCTGTACCGGGTCGACGAGGCTGCCCGGATCACCGAGATCCTGCCGCTGCAGACGATGTGCCCGGCGATCGGCGCGGGCATCATCGCGTTGCAGTGCCGCAACACAGATACCGGCGTCCGTGCGCTGGGCGCTCAGCTCAACGACGCCGAAACCGACCGGCATGCGACCGCCGAGCGCGCCATGCTGCATGCCCTGCAAGGCCACTGCAATTCCCCCATCGCCGGCTACGCCAGCACCGAGCCCAACGGCAAGCTCTCCTTGCGCGCCAAGGTGTTCAGCCTCGATGGCAGCCAGTGGCTCGACTCCCACCACTGGGGCGTACCCGATGAACCCGCGGCCCTGGGTTACTTCGTCGGTGCCGACCTGCTCCGGCAGGGAGCTCGAGCACTCATCGACGCCATCAAGCACTAGCGCACATGACCGACCATCCGGAGACGTCGTGGCGATGGGGCGTGGGCTCCCAGGGATGGGCAGGGTGGCGATCGCGAGCTGTGTGGGGACCACCCTCGAGTTCTATGACTTCTATATCTACGGCACAGCAGCCGCGCTGGTGTTCCCGAGAGTCTTCTTCCCGGCCCTGGGTTCGACCGCCGCCACGGTTGCCTCGTTCGCCACCTTCGCGGTGGCATTCATCGCTCGACCGCTCGGGGCGGTCAGCTTCGGACACTACGGCGACCGGATCGGCCGCAAGCGGACGCTCATCTCCACGCTGCTCCTCATGGGTGTCGCGACCGTGCTGATCGGCCTGCTGCCGGGCGCAGCCACCATCGGGGTCGCGGGGCCCCTATCCTGCTGGTCATTTTGCGGTTCACACAAGGATTCGCGGTGGGCGGGGAATGGGCTGGCGCAATGCTGCTCACCACCGAATACGCACCGCCACAGCGGCGGGGACGGTATGCGATGTTTCCGCAGTTGGGTGCGCCGATCGCGCTGGCGCTGTCCAGCGCGACCTTCCTGATCACCGACCTCACCCTCGGTAACACCGACCGGTCGTTTTTCGACTACGGGTGGCGGGTCCCGTTCCTGGTCAGCATCGTGTTGGGCGGAGCGGGCCTGTACGTCCGGCTGAAGATCGAGGAGACGCCGGTGTTCCGGCAAGCTCAGCGCCTGTCTCCGGCGCAGCAGACCCCGCTGCGGGAGGCGTTGACCCAAGCGCCGCGGGTGGTCCTGCTGGCAGGCGGGTCCGTCACGGTCATGTTCGCCTTGTTCTACACCGGCTCGACTTACCTGACCAGCTACGGCACCAGCCCTACCGGTGCGGCGCTGTCCCGCACGCTGGTGCTGTCCCTCGGGATCGTCGCCGCGGCGGCGCTGGCAGGCGGCATCAGTCTGTCGGCGATCACCTCGGACCGGTTCGGCCGGCGCGCCCTGATCATGCTGTCCTGCGGTACTGCGGCGGTGTGGTCGCTGCTGCTGTTCCCGCTGCTCGACACTCGCTCCCCGGTGGCCTTCGCAGTCGGCATGATTGCCACCCTGGGGCTCATGGGTCTGGGCGACGGCCCGGCCGGAGCGTTTCTGTCCGAGACGTTCCCAACCCGATACCGCTACACCGGCGCCGGCATGAGCTTCAACCTGGCCGGCATCGTGGGCGGCGCCATGCCGCCGCTGGTGGCTGCACCGCTGGCAGCGGCATTCGGCAGTCTCGCCATCGGAGTTCTGCTGTGTGCGCTGTCGCTACTCAGCCTGTTGTGCACAAAAGCCCTCGTCGAGACGAAGGACCGCGACCTGCGGGAAGCCCCGCCGGTTGACCGACGCCAGGGCACACCATTAAGGTGAATTGACTAGATATGCAACCTGGTCATCGGTCAAGGAAATGGCGATGTCCGGCACCAGGCATGAGCAGCGGGCCCAGCAGATCCTGGACGCGGCTGCCGCTCTGGTGCTGCGTTGGGGCTACAAAAGAGTCACCATCGAGGAGGTCGCGAAGCACGCCGGCATCGGCAAGGGCACGGTGTACCTGCATTTCCACACCCGTTCCTGGTTGTTCATGTGCGTGTTGATGCGCGAGTTGCTGGAGCTGGTCGATGAGCTGGTCGCGGCGATTCGGCGGGATCCGGCGGCGCTGCTGCCCTCCGAGCAGGCCCGGCTGACCTACCTCGGAGTGGTACGTCGCCCGTTGCTGCAGGCAATGTTCAGCCGTGACGTCGACCTGCTGGGCGATCTGGCGCACGAGGCGGCCGTCGAACCGCTGCGCGCTCTGAAGATCGACCTCGCCGGTGAGCTGTTCGCACTGTTGCGCGAGCACGGTCTGATGCGCACCGATCTGGACATTGACACCCAGCGCTACGTCCTCAGCGCGGTCCAGACCGGATTCTACCTGTCCGAGCCGGTCGCGGCGGTGACGGCCCCGCCGGAGGTTGCCGCGGCCGCGCTGAGCCACACCATCTGTCACGCGGTGCAGACACCGGGATCACCCGATCCCGACGCACTCGCCGCCCTGGCACCCAAGGTGATCGCGATGTACGAGCAGTTCCGGGGCAGGCTGGCGGCGACGTCGAGGGGCAAGGCGCCCGAGGGGAGCAAGCAGGCATGACCAGTACCCGCGCAACCCCCCACATGCGCAATATCCGGAGAGATGAGCAGGTCATGTCCTACATAACACGCTTCGACCAGGTCGGCCGCGACGACGTTGACGTCGCCGGCGGGAAGGGCGCCAACCTCGGCGAGCTGGCCCGGGCCAGGCTGCCCGTGCCACCCGGGTTCGTGCTCACCACCGCCGCGTACCAGGAGTTCGTGCAGACCTCCGGAATCGGCGCAGAGATCCTCACACTCGCCGCCGTGCACGCCGACGCCGGGCCTGAGGCCTAAGACGAACCGTCGGCCTGCATCCGCGAGTTGTTCACCGCAGCCGCGGTGCCCGAGGACATGGCCGCTGAGATCACGCAGGTGTGGCACGCGCTCGGCGGCGGGCCGGTCGCGGTGCGCTCCTCGGCCACCGCGGAGGACCTCGAAGGGGCCAGCTTCGCCGGTCAACAGGACACCTACCTCAACGTGCGCGGCGCCCAGGCGCTACTCGCGGCCGTGCGCGACTGCTGGGCGTCGCTGTGGACGGCGCGGGCGATGGCCTACCGCGCCCGCTACGGCATCGACCCGGCCGCGGTCAGCCTCGCGGTCGTCGTGCAAGAGATGGTCGACGCCGACGCGTCCGGGGTGATGTTCACCGCCAACCCGACGAACGGGCACCGCGGCGAGGTCGTCATCAGCGCCGCATGGGGGTTGGGCGAGTCGGTGGTCAGCGGGTCGGTCACCACCGACGACCTCGTGGTGGACAAGGCCACCGGGCGGGTGCGCGCACGCACCACGGCAACCAAAACCCTCATGACCGTCTACACCGATACCGGTACGGCGCAGCAGCCGGTACCCGCCGAGCAGCGGACCCAACCGGTGCTCAGCGACAAGGCCGCCGCCGTTCTGGCGGAGCTGGGCGTCCGAAGCGAACAGCACTACGCGACACCGCTGGACATCGAGTGGGCGCGGGCGAACGGGGAGTTCTTCGTCGTGCAGGCACGTCCGATCACCGCCCTGCCCGAGCCCGAGGTGGAGCCGCCCACCGAATGGCGCGTGCCGGTTGCGAAGGACGCCTACTTCCGCGCCAGCATCGTCGAGCAGCTGCCCGACCCGCTCTCACCGCTGTTCGCCGACCTGATCGACCCCTCGGTCGCCCGGTCGCTGGGCGCGCTGGTGCGCAAGCTCCTCGGCCGCGGTGTGCTGCGCGACGGGGAGGTAGGCCTGCCGACCATCAACGGCTACGCCTACTACCGCTACAGCCGCGCCGCAATCTGGCGCATGACGCTCTACAGCCCGGCGGCGCTGACACTGCTCACCTCGGGCGGCGAGTCGGGTGGGCAGGCTCGCTGGCGCAACCACTCCCGCCCCCACTACGCCCGCATCGTGCAGGACTGGACCGGCCGGCCGCTGGGCGAGCTGTCCGATCAGGAGCTGCTCGACGGGGTGATCGAGCTGCTGAACGCGGGCACCGAGTACTACACCGCGGTGCAGGCGATCATCCCTATCGCCGCGTCCAGCGAGGTGATCTTCACACAGTTCTACGAGCGGCTGGTGCGCCGTGCCGGCGACCCGCCCACGGCGACGTTCCTGCTCGGCTTCGACAGCGCCCCGATCCTGGCCGAGAAGTCGCTGTATGACCTCGCGACATGGACGCGCGCCCACGACGACCTCACCGCGGCGCTGCTCGCGACCCCTTCGGCCCGGGCGGAAGAGCTTCTGCACTGCCGACTCTCGCCCGAGTGGGACCAGTGGCGCACCCGGTTCCAGGCACACCTGGACCGCTTCGGGCACACCACCTACAACCTCGACTTCCGCAACCCGACACCGGCCGACGACCCGGCACCGCTGTTCGACGCGCTGCGCTTCTACCTCGACGGCTCTGCCGACCGCATGAGCGGCACCGACCCGCACGAGCGGCAGGCCCGCTCCGCCACCCACCGCGACGAGCAGACCGCCGCGGTGCTCGCGCGGTTGGACCCGGCCCGCCGCGTCGTGTTCGCCCGGCTCCTGCGCTGGGCACAGGGCACCGCGCCCGTCCGCGAGGACGCACTGGCCGACATCGGCCTGGCCTGGCCGCAGATGCGCCACATGCTGACCGAGCTGGGACGCCGACTCACCGCGGCCGGGACCATCGACCGGCCCGAGGACGTGTACTGGCTGCACCCCGACGAGGTGCTCGGCCGCACTGCGATACCGCGAGGGGCGGTGGGACAGCGTCAGGCGCTGTGGCGCGGGCAGCGCCGCGTCACCCCGCCACAGATGCTCCCCAAGGGCACCGTGTTCGACCGCCTGGAGGCGCTCATGCCCGCAGTGTCGCAGCAGCAGACCGGGAACGTCCTGCGCGGCACCGCCGCCAGCGCCGGACAGGTCACCGCAGCGGCCCGCGTCCTGACCGGCCCGGCGGACTTCGGCCGGCTGCGCCCTGGCGATGTGCTCGTGGCCAGCATCACCACCCCCGCGTGGACGTCGCTGTTCGCGAGGGCGGCCGCGGTCGTCACCGATATCGGCGGTCCGTTGAGCCACAGCTCCATCGTGGCCCGGGAGTACGGCATCCCCGCCGTGCTGGGCACCGGCGTGGCCACCCGCCGGATCACCGACGGCGCCCGCCTCCTCGTCAACGGCGACGCCGGTACCGTCACGCTGCTCGACGAGGCCGCGGACCCGCCGGCCACACCGCTGGAGCCCAGCAGCCGTCGGCGCCCAGGGCCACGGGTGGTCGGCCTGTCTCTCGCCTGCGCGTTGACCTTGGGGGTCGCCGCCTGGCGGAAGCGACGCCGCGCAGGCTGATCCCAGCTCCACCGCCAGCCACCCCTGAGGTTGATCGGCGCCGGCGGTAGCACCGTCGTCGCGTGATGGCTAGGGGCGGGCCTTGATCGGGAACGTGGTGCTGACCTTGCCTGAGGACGACGCTGGGATGATGGGCAGTACCAGCGCCGACGGATGTTGGGCGTCGTGCAAGACGGTCTGGTGGGCCACCCGCGTCGCCGTGCTCTCCCCCAGCCAGGACCCGGTATTGGGATTCGGGTCGAACTGCGGAAAGTCGCTGGAAGAGATCTCCAGACGGATCCGATGGCCGGCACGGAACAGGTTGCTCGTCGGCCACACAGTGATCGTGTACTGGTAGACCGTGCCTGGCTCGATCGGCGTCGGTGCACTGCTCGACACCCGGAAGCTGGCCCGCTGGATCCCGTTGTTCAGGTTGACCGCGGTGCTGTCCGGGTGCACGTCGACCAGCTTGGCGGTCCAGTCGGTGTCGGGCGCCGACGAGCTGGCGTAGAGCGTCACGCTGATCGGCCCGGTCACCTCGGTGTCGGTGGCCAGCGGCGGGGTCGTGTACACCAGCACGTCCGGGCGCTGCTCGACGGACTGCTGGTCATACGGCCCCTGGGAACCCCCCGACGCCGCGCAACAGGAGTGACCGCCCACGCTTGGCACAGGGTTGCGCGGGTCGTACTCATAGGTATCGGGCTGCCCGGTAGCCGGCAGGTTCGTGACCAACTGACCGTCACCCAGCACCGACGAGGCATGTCCGTCGCTGGACAAAAAGTACGTCGTCCATCGGGTGCCGGGCAGTGGCCAAGCCGCCGCGGTTTTCCAGGTGTTCGCGCCCATCTCGAAATAGTCGACCGTCGGACCGTTGCTCACGCCGTTGTCGACGCCCTTGAGGAAATGATCCCACCATGCCAGCATCAGCTCGTTGACGGGGGAATCACCGACCGGCCCGATCTGCTTGAGCATCGGTGCTGCGGGGCTGCCGGGCCGGCCCCAGCCGATATGATCCCAGGGGCCGATCACAATCCGCTGATTGTTGCGAGCGAACGTCGAGCCCCCGGAGCTGACCATACCGGTGAAGTTGCGCACACCACCAGCGAGGAACGCATCATACCAACCCTCGATGTGCAATACCGGGATAGTGATCTCGGGGTAATGTTGCTGTGGCGCCCACTGCTGCCAGTATGGGCCGTCGGTGCGGTGCGCGATCCAGTCGTAGAAGTACGGCGCCACCGCGCCGTCGCCGGGGTGAAACGGCGGGAAACTGCGATACGGGGCGTACCGCAGCCAAGTAGCGATATCCATGATGTCCTGGCTGAGCTGCTGTGCGACCTCGGTGTCTCCGCGATTCTTGGCTGCGGACAAGGCGATCGTCTCCATTGCCCACGGTTCGATGAAGTTCAACCGGAAGGCGCCGTTTTCGTAGGTCCAGCCGTCGTCATAATCCGACGCGGTGTTGGCCGGTACAATGGTGGTCAGATGGGGTGGAGTGGTTTCGGCGGCCAGCCACTGGGTCGCGCCGACGTAGGACGAGCCGTACATGCCCACCTTGCCGGACGATCCGGCCAGTCTCGCGGCCCATTCGACGCTGTCGTAGCCATCATTGCGGTCGTCGGTGAACTCCGAGAATGTGCCCCCGGAGGCGAATTGTCCTCGTATGTCCTGGACCACCACCAGGTAGCAGTGCGAGGCAAACCAGTCCGGACGCTGGTAGCGCGAGGGCTGGACCTGCGCGGCCTCTTTGCCATACTGGGTCCGCATCAAGATCACCGGCACCGCCTGGGAGATGGCCGGCCGGTACACATCGGCACGCAGGATGGTGCCGTCACGCATCGACACCGCCACATCGGCCGTTCTCGTCACCGCGCACCGGCCTGCCTCCGACGGTGATCTGGCCGCTGCACACCCCGCGACGACAAGCAAGATCACTGTTACCGCCGCCCGCCTGGACTTACTCAACCGACGCACGGCGCTTCACCCCCAACCGTCCAGGTCGGGTATACACGAATGGCAGCCGATCGACAACGTGCAGTCACAGGCACCGCCGCAACCAACAGCGGGAACCGCCTAGGTAGCACTGTTCCTTTGAGTAAGTACCGATAGGACATTTAGTCGGTACTGATCAGCCATCCGGGTTGCCTTTGACACTCTTGCTTCTTTGCTATCACCTAGTGTTACTATTGCGGAGTCCGTAGCCCTGATTGAGGGTCCGTGGCAGGGTGGGATAAGGCAAGGGGGGCCTAGCCGTGCTGGACACAATCGTGGTTGCCACCGTAGTGGTCATCAACTCACCGTTAGCGGGGGCTGACGGAGCTGCGCCGTAGCGGCAACCCACGACATCGGCCACCTTCACGGGGTTGGCCTGAACTTCTTCGACCGCCGCATATCTGTTCGGGATAACACACCTTTGCGGCGGTCGATAGACCCGGGTGATCACCGAGGGGACCACCCAGGTCACCCCCAGCCTGCACATCGACAACGCGTGCGCCACGAGCCATGCCAAGGCTCTGGTGTGAATTACCAGGCCAGCCGGCGTACAGGAGGACAGGGCCGAGGATGACCAGGCTGCAAGAGCAAGAGCTGGTTGTGGGGATCACACCTTTCGAGGAGCCCAATGCCCCTCTCGCAGTGGCGCTCGCGCGAGCCGGCGCGGTGGGTGTGCTCGACCTGGGCCGCGACGCCGTCTCGGCGCGGGCGGCACTGGCGGACGTCTGCCGGTGGTGGTCCGGTGGTTTCGGGGTCCGGGTGCCGGCTGGGTGCCCGCTGTCCCCGGCCGACCTGCCCGAGCAGGTCCGGGTGGTCGTGCACGGACCCGGTTCGCGATGGCCATCCGCGTCCGGGCGGCGCGCGTTCGTCGAGGTCACCTCGGTGGTCGAGGCACATGCAGCAGTCCGGGCCGGGGTCTACGGGCTGATCGCCAAGGGCGCCGAGGCCGGCGGTCGGGTCGGTACCACCACGACGTTCGTATTGCTGCAACAGTTGCTGGCTGACCCGCAGATCCGCGTCCCGGTATGGGCGGCCGGCGGGATCGGACCACATACGGCTGCCGCGGCGATCGCCGGCGGCGCCGCAGGAATTGTGCTGGACGCGCAGCTGGCACTGGTGGCCGAGGCCGGGCTGCCGGACGAGGTGGCCGCGGCGATCCGGGCGATGGACGGCAGCGAAACCGCGATCATCGGGGGTCATCGCCTCTACACCCGCCCTGACCTGCCGGCCGCGGACCCCGACACGGTCGTGTCCCGACTCGGTGCCCGGAACCTGACTGTGCTGCCGATCGGCCAGGACGGTGCGCTGGCCGCTCCCCTGGCGCAGCGATATGTGACCGCTGGGGGCGTTGTGGCAGCGGTCCGCACTGCCGTCACCGAGCAGTTGCACGCCGCCCGAACGCAGACCATCCAGGGAGTAGGGCCGCTCGTGGTTCAGGGGCCCATGACCCGGGTCAGTGACCGGGCCGGGTTCGCCGCCGCAGTGGCGGCCGCGGGCGGGATACCGTTTCTGGCGTTGTCCCTCAGCAGCGGCGAACAGACCCACGTGCTGCTGGACCAGACTGCGGCCCTGCTGAAGGGACAGCCATGGGGAGTGGGCATCCTCGGATTCGCCCCTCCCGATGTCCGCGAGGCGCAACTGGCCGCGGTACACCAAGTGCGCCCGCCGTACGCGCTGATCGCCGGGGGCCGGCCGGCGCAGGCGATGCCGCTGGAAGCTGCCGGGATCGAGACGTTCCTGCACGTGCCCTCCCCCGGCCTGCTGGATCGGTTCCTGACCGAGGGGGCGCGGCGGTTCGTGTTCGAGGGTCGGGAGTGCGGCGGGCACGTCGGGCCACGGGCCGGCTTCCCGCTGTGGGAGATCCAGCTGCAACGGCTGCTGGGCTACGACGACACGCACGAATGCGCCGAGCAGCTACAGGTGCTGTTCGCCGGGGGAATCCACGACGAGCGCTCCGCGGCCATGGTCGCCACGCTGGCCGCTCCCCTGGTGCAACGGGGCGCCCGGATCGGGGTGCTGATGGGCACCGCGTACCTGTTCACCGAGGAGGCAGTCACGGCTGGGGCCATCCAGCCCGGGTTCCAGCGAGCCGCGCTGGCCTGCGAGCGCACCGTGCTACTGGAGACCGCGCCCGGCCATGCGACCCGCTGCGCGGACTCGCCTTACCTGCACACGTTCACCGACACCCAGGCCCGGCTCGCGGCCGCCGGGGTGCCGCGCGATCAGATGTGGGCCGAGCTGGAGCAGCTCAACCTGGGTCGGCTCCGGATCGCGAGCAAGGGGCTGCGTCGTAACGGGGATGTGCTGGTCGCGGTGGACGAGCAGGTTCAGCATCACGACGGCATGGTCATGCTCGGCGAGGTGGCCACGCTGCGCTCGGCGACCACGACGATCGAGGCGTTGCACTCGCAGGTGACCGAGGGCGCAGCCGGCTTCCTCGCCGGCAGGATGGCCGAGCTGGGCCTGGAGCCGATCGTCGACGATCAGTCTGCCCAGAAATCGACCGCACACGCACCGGAGACACAGCCACTGGACGTCGCGATCGTCGGCATGGCCGGAGTGTTCCCGGGTGCCGCGGACCTGGCTGGCTACTGGGCCAACGTGCTGGCCGGGGTGGATGCGATCACCGAGGTGCCGCCCGACCGGTGGGATCCGGCCGTGTACCCCGAGCCCGCGAAGTGGGGTGGCTTCCTGCCGGACATCCCGTTCGACGCGCTGGCCTACGGCATCCCGCCAGCCGCGTTGGCCAGTATCGAACCGGTCCAGCTACTAGCGCTGGAGGTGGCCGCGCGCGCCCTGCGCGACGCGGGGTACGCGCAGCGGGCCTTCGATCGGGAACGCACGTCAGTGATCTTCGGCGCCGAGGCGGGCGCCGACCTGGCCAGCGCGTACGGGTTCCGTTCGCTCTACCCGGCCTACCACGAGACGATGCCTCCCGAGTTGGACGAGCAACTACCGAAGCTGACGGAGGACTCCTTCCCCGGGGTGCTGGCCAACGTGATCGCCGGCCGGATCGCCAACCGGTTGGACCTCGGCGGTGCCAACTACACGGTGGACGCCGCCTGTGCGTCCGCGCTCGCCGCTGTCGACCTAGCCTGCAAGGACCTGCGGGCCGGCACCAGCAGCATGGTGCTGGCCGGTGGCGCCGACATCCACAACAGCATTCACGACTACCTGATGTTCGCCTCGGTGCAGGCGTTGTCGGCAACCGGCCGGTGCCGTCCGTTCGACGCCTCCGCCGACGGCATCGCGCTCGGCGAGGGCGTGGCGTGCGTGGTGCTCAAGCGCCTCGCCGACGCCGAACGCGACGGCGACCGGATCTATGCGGTGATCAGAGGGATCGGTTCGGCCAGCGACGGGCGTTCGTTAGGGCTGACCGCGCCCCGGCCGGAGGGGCAGCGCCGAGCGCTGGAGCGGGCCTACCGGATGGCTGGGATCTCACCGGCCGAAGTCGGGTTGGTTGAGGCGCACGGCACGGGTACCGTCGTCGGAGACCGCACCGAGCTGGCGGTACTGACCGAGTTGTTCACCGCGGCCGGCACCCCGACCGGCAGTTGCACTCTGGGATCGGTGAAGTCCCAGATCGGACACACCAAGTGCGCCGCAGGGATCGCCGGGTTGATCAAGGCGACGTACGCGGTGCACACCGGGGTGCGGCCACCGACCGGTCAGCTGCGGCATCCGAACCCGTACTGGGACCGCACCTGTAGCCCGTTCTCCTTCGACGTCACCGCGCGGCCTTGGGCGTCACCGACGCGCCGGGTGGCGGGGGTGAGCGCGTTCGGGTTCGGCGGCACGAACTTCCACGCCGTGCTCACCTCCTATGACGGAGCGCCCGAGCCTAGGCACGGCCTGGGCCCGTGGCCTGCCGAGCTGTTCCTGTTCACTGGTGTGGATCGGGCGGCGGCGGTCGCGGAGATGGACCGGCTAGCTGATTTGCTCGCGGCCAACGATGCCGCCGGGCGGCCCTGGCGGCTGCGGGATCTCGCTCGGGGTCTTTCGGAAGAGCACAGTGGCACGCGGGTGTGGGCCGCGGTGGTAGCGGAGCACCTCGACGACCTCGCCACCAAGGTGGCACAGGCACGGGCGGCCGCTGGGTCGGATGGTGCTGGGTCGGATGGTGTTTTCGTCGCGTTCGATGGTGACGTGCGGGATGGCGACGACATAGGTCAGGTCGCGTTCCTGTTTCCCGGGCAGGGCAGTCAACGCCCCGGCATGCTGGCCGACCTGTTCGTGGCGTTTCCGCGGCTGCGTCGGTTCCTGGAGCTCGGTGACCGGTGGACCGCAGCGATGTTCCCGCCGGCCGCGTTCAGCAAGGAGGAATCGGCACGGCAGCGAGCAGGGCTGACCGACACCCGGGTCGCCCAGCCGGCGCTGGGGGTTGCCGGGCTGGCCATGTACGAGCTGCTCACTTCGCTCGGTGTGCAACCCGACCATCTCGGTGGGCACAGCTACGGCGAGCTGGTAGCACTATCCGCAGCTGGCGCGGTTGATCCCACTGAGCTGCTGGAGCTCAGCGAAGCCCGTGGTCAGGCCATCCTCGCGGCCGCCGGAACCGATCCCGGCTCGATGGCCGCGGTCGCCGCGGCCATCGAGCAAGTCCGGACCGTGCTCGGAGACGGACCGGTCGTGCTGGCCAACCACAACGCGCCCGGCCAGTCAGTGATCTCCGGACCCACCCCGGCCGTGGAAGCCGCACTGGCCCGGCTCGCCGAGGCGGGGCTGACCGGCGCGCGCATTCCGGTGGCGTGCGCGTTTCACAGTCCGATGGTGGCCGGTGCTACACCGGTCTTCGCCGCCGAACTGGACCGCCGTATCGTCGCTGCACCGCGGCTACCGGTGTGGTCGAACACCACCGCTGCGCCGTACCCGACCGATCCAGCCGCGATCCGGGCAACGCTGGCCGCCCACGTCGCGGAGCCGGTCCGGTTCGTTGAGCAGGTCGAGGCGATGTACGCGGCCGGGACGCGAGTCTTCATCGAGGCCGGCCCGGGCCGGGTACTCACCCAGTTGGTCGGCACGATCCTCGCCGGCCGGCCGCACGTCGCGGTAGCCACCGATGTACCGGGCGAGCGCGGTCTGCGGCGGCTGTTGCTGGCGCTCGCCGAGCTGGCCGTCACCGGGGTACCGGTCGATCCGGCTGGGCTCTTCCACGGCCGGGATGCTCACCCGGTATCCGGGGCTGCCGTTCCCCACCGCCCCTGCTGGGTGGTCAACGGCCACCTGGTCAAGACGGCTGACGGACGCTCCCTCGCGGGTGGATTGCGCCCGGCCCAACGGTTGGCTGCGCCGCACTCCGGGCCACCGGCCAGCACCACGGAGGGACGAGAAGCGGCCGTACTGGAGTTCTTGCGCAGCACCCGTGAGCTTGTCGCGGCCCAGCGTGACATCATGCTCGGTTACCTGGGTACCACCACCCCTGCACCTACCGGTTTGTCGGCTATCGCGTCGCCCGCCGCCCCAGCGCAGACGACTCCAACGCAGCCCGCAGCGCCCACCACCGTCGCTGATCAGATGCCCGAATCCGGTTCTGCTGAGCCGATCGAACCAGCTGACCTGACACCGGAGAGGGTCCTGGCCACCGTGCGGTCTCTGGTGAGCGAACGAACCGGCTACCCGGTGGACATGCTGGAGGCCGACCTCGACCTGGAAGCGGACCTGAGTATCGACTCGATCAAGCGGACCGAACTGATCGGTCTGCTCGCCGACCGGCTTGGGTTGGCTCGTACCGGTTCCGCTCGGGGTGAGTCAGTGATGGAAGAACTGGCTCAGCTGCGGACGCTGCGCGGCATCGTCGACTGGATCACGAACCGGACCGGCCCACCGCCGCAGGCCACACCACCTCAGCGGGCGCGGCGCTACCTCGTCGAGGCCGCCGCGCTGCCACCGCTGGCCGGGTTGTCTGACGTATCGCTCAGCGGGCGCCGGATCGCCATCGTCGGAGACGGAGTAGGCATCGTATTGGAGTTGTCCGTGCTGCTGGAGCGGCACGGAGCCGAGGTACGGCTGCTGGGCCCAGAAAAATCCGCCGCTGCCCAGCCCGAGATCACGAAAACCGATGCTCTCATCTACCTGGCTGCGCTGGACCGGGGTCGGGCAGCGGTACTGCCGGACGGGTTCACCGCGCTCCGCAACGCCGTTCTCGGCGGGGTAAGCGAGCTGCTGGTGGTCACTGGATCGGGTGGCAGGTTCGGTCGGGCGCACAATCCCAACGGCATCGCCGGGATCGGGCTGGCCGGCCTGGTCCGCACGATCGCTCGCGAGTTCCCGGATCGTCTTGTCCGGGTCATCGATGTGGACCCCAAGGAGGAACCGGTCCACATCGCCAGGCACCTGCTCGCCGAACTGCTCACCCCCCATGCCCCCACCGCGGTCGGTTACGCGGCCGCCGGGGAGCGGGTCACGCTGAGACTCACCGACGCGCCGCTGGACCCGCGCGGAGCCGGCGACCTCAGGCTCGGGCCAGACTCCGTGGTGCTGCTCACCGGCGGTGCCCGCGGCATCACCGCGCGGGTCGCGATCGGCCTGGCCCGGGCCGGAGCCGGTCACCTGGAGTTGGTCGGCCGGTCCTCGCCGCCGGTCGGCGACGAGGACCCGGTGACCGCGGAGGCGCCCGACCGGATCGCATTGCGACGGGTACTCGCGCAGGCCGGGAACTGCACTCCAGCCGAGATTGAGGCGACGACCAACCGGATCCTCGCCGAGCGGGAGATCCGCGCGACGCTCGCCGAGCTGGCCGGGACCGCTGCCTCGGTTCGCTACTCCGCAGTCGACGTCCGGGATCCGGCAGCGGTCAGCGCACTGGTGGATAACGTGTATCGCCGCCATGGCCGGCTGGACGGGATCGTGCATGGCGCTGGGATCCTGGCCGACCGGCGGCTGATCGACAAGACACCCGAAGGGTTCGCCCGGGTGTGGGCGACGAAGGTCGATGGGGCGCGGGCGCTGACCGAGGCAGCCCGAGCGGATCTGGGCTTCCTGGTGCTGTTCGGCAGCGTGTCAGGGGTGTTCGGCAACCAGGGGCAGGTCGACTACTCCGCCGCCAACGACGCGTTGGACACGCTGGCCCGGATCTGGGCGCCCCGAGCCCCCGGCCGGGTGGTCGCAGTCGACTGGGGGCCGTGGGCAGCACCCGACGATGGGACCGGGATGGTCTCCGCCGAGTTGACCCGCGCGTACACCCAGCGCGGTATCGGGTTGATCGAGCCTGACGATGGCGTCGCATGCCTGCTCGCCGAGCTGGCCGGTGGCGCCGACCCCCAGGTCGTGTACATGTGCGCCGACCCCGCCGCCTTCGAGGTCGAGGCATTCGAGGTGGGGCAGGATGAGTGAACCGGTCGCGGTGGCCATCGTCGGGATGGCTGCGGTGTTCCCCGGCGCACCTGACCTGGCCACCTACTGGTCCAACATCCTGGCTGGGGTGGATGCGATCACCGAGGTTCCCGCCTCGCGCTGGGACTCGTCGTACTACGACCCCGAGGCTGCCACCACCGGGCGCAGCGACCGGATGTACTGCCGCCGCGGCGGGTTCATCGAGCAGGCTGCGTTCGACCCGATCCGGTTCGGGATCATGCCGTTGGCGGTCTCCGGCACCGAGCCCGACCAACTGCTCGCGCTGCACGCGGCTGCGGAAGCGCTCGCCGATGCCGGCGGCGAGGACCGGCTCGGCGACCGGTCCCGGGTCGGTGTGATCGTCGGGCGCGGTGCCTATCTCACTCCGGGCCTGGCCCGGCTGGACCAGCGGATCCGGACCGCGAACCAGCTCGTCATCACGCTGCGCGAGCTACTCCCGGACCTGGACGAGGCACGGCTGGACGCCGTCCGGACCGCCTTCCAGTCCCGGCTTGGCCCCGAGCGGCCAGAGGCCGCGATCGACCTGGTGCCGAATCTGGTCGCCTCGCGGGTTGCCAACCGACTCGACCTGGCGGGCCCCGCCTACACCGTCGATGCTGCCTGCGCCTCGTCGCTCGTCGCCATCGATCACGCTGTGACGGAGCTGACTGCCGGCCGTTGCGACGTAGTCCTCGCCGGCGGGGTGCACCACTGCCACGACATCACGCTGTGGAGCGTGTTCAGCCAGCTCGGCGCGCTGAGCCCCAGCCAGCGGATCCGGCCCTTCCACCGCGGCGCCGACGGCATCCTCATCGGCGAGGGCACCGGAATGGTGGTGCTCAAGCGGCTGACCGACGCCGGTGACGATCGGATCTACGCGGTGATCCGCGGAACCGGGATGGCCAGCGACGGCCGAGCGAGCAGCCTGATGAGCCCCCGCATCGACGGCCAGGTGCGGGCCATCGAGCGGGCCTGGCAGGCGGCCCACCTGGATCCCACCGAACCTGGTGCGCTCGGCCTGCTCGAGGCGCACGGCACGGCGACCCAGGCCGGCGACGAGACCGAGCTGGCCTCGCTGAGCCGTGTCTTCGGACCGCCGAACGGCGCCGGTCGCGACATCGGCATCGGATCGATCAAATCGATGATCGGCCACCCGATGCCGGCAGCCGGCATCGCTGGGCTGATCAAAACCGCGCTGGCGGTGCACCACGGGGTACTACCTCCCACCCTGCACTGCGACGACCCGCACCCGGCATTGGCCGGCTCCCGCTTCGCGCCGGTCACCGAGACCCGACCATGGCCGTCCCACGGTCGCACACCGCGCCGGGCTGGAGTCGACGCATTCGGCTTCGGCGGCATCAACGCGCACACCATCCTGGAGCAGCCACCAGACATCCAACGCTCGCGACGAGCGAAACCATCAGGTCCCGAGCGGGTGCTCCTGCTGACCGGGAGCACGCTGGCTGAACTGGCCCGGCAACTTGACGTGCCGGATACCGGCCTGCTCAACCGGGACGATACGGGTGCCCCGCCAACCGGTGGGCCTTGCCGGCTGGCGGTCGTCGCGCCCACCGCTCGCCGGCTGGCGCTGGCCCGCAGGGTCGTCGCCCAAGGGACGCCGTGGCGGGGCCGCGACGACATCTGGTTCACCGCCGCGCCATTGCACTCGAAGTCCGCACCGGGTCGGCTGGCGTTCATCTTTCCGGGGCTGGAGCAGGAATTCGCGCCTCGGGTGAACGATGTCGCCGACCACTTCGGGCTGGACCGGCTGGATCTCGGTGACACCGCAGTACTCGGCCGGCACGGGCTCGGCGTGTTCATCGTCGGCCGGCTACTCGACGCAGCCTTGCGCGAACTCGGCGTGACCCCCGATGTGGTGGCCGGGCACAGCGTCGGCGAATGGAACGCAATGACTTCCGCCGGTATCCATCCGCGCAGAGCAGTCGAGAAACTTATCGCCTCGTTTGACCCAGCCACGTTGCACGTGCCGGGCCTGTTGTTCGCCGCGCTCGGCTGCGGTGCCGACCAGGCCGCCGAGGTGATCGGAGGACTGGACGGGGTCGTGGTCTCGCACGACAACTGCCCACACCAGTCGATCATCTGCGGTGAGGAAGCTGCCGTAGTCGCCGTTCTGGATCGGTTACGGGAGCGCGGGATCACCGGTCAGGTGCTGCCGTTTCGATCCGGCTTCCACTCGCCGATGCTCGCGCCGTATCTGGGCCGGATCCTGGACACCTTCGTCGGCCTGCCGGTGCGCGCACCGACCATCCCAATCTGGTCGACCACCACCGTCGACCGGTACCCCGATCAGCCTGAGGCCATCCAGACCCTCGTCGCCCGCCACCTGCTCGAACCGGTCAGGTTCGGCCCGCTGGTCCAGCGGCTGTACGAGGCGGGGGCGCGGGCCTTCGTCCAGATCGGCAGCGGCAGTCTGCCCGGATTCGTAACCGACACGCTGGCCGGCGAGCCGCATCTCGCGGTGACCGCCAACACTCCCCGACGGTCAGGCCTCGACCAGCTCCGCCGCGTCGCCGCAGCATTGTGGATGGAGGGCTGGGCGCCCCGGTTCGAACGGCTGCCCCTCGCGCCACGGGTCCGGACACTGGTGCGGTCAGAGTCCTGTGGCCCTCTGGTGCCCCTCAACCTGGGGGCGCCGCTGATCCGATTCGGGGACATGGTCCCGGTGCTGACTCCCGCGGCAGGCCCACCGGCGCCACCGCAGCTATCCGCTACGGGGCACCCGGTGCTGGCCGAATTCGACGCGGCACTGCGCGACGCCACGGCCGCCGCCTCGAATGTCCTTGGTTCCTGGGCACAGACCAGCCCCAGGCAGGCCAGCACAATCCGAACCCTCTCCGTGGCGACCATGCCCTACCTCACCGATCATTGCTTCTTCCGACAGCCGGTCGACTGGCCCGAGCCATCTGACCGTTTTCCAGTGGTGCCGCTGACCACGGTGCTCGAACTCATGTCCGAGGCGGCCCGAGCGTTGGTTCCCAGGCGTACGGTTATCGGAGTCAGGGACGTCTGGGCGCTGCGCTGGCTCGCAGTCGCGCCGCCGATCACCGTCACGACCAGTGCGACGCTCGGCTCCGACGGCAACGTGACCGTCGTGCTCGACGGCTACGCGCGCGGCACGGTGCTGCTCGCCGATGACTATCCGGCGGCCCCGCCGCTACCCGATCTGCCACTGACGGGGCAACGGCCCTGCGATGTCACTGCACAGGGCCTGTACACCGACCGATGGATGTTCCACGGCCCGGCCTTCCAGGGTGTCGCGGAGCTCGGACCGTTCGCCGACGACGGGATCGTCGGCGAACTGGTCGTCCCGCCCGTGCCAGGGGCGCTGCTGGACACCGCCGGGCAGTTGTTCGGCTTTTGGATCATGGCGCGGTCCGCGCGCGACCGATTCGCATTTCCGGCCGGGATTGACCAGGTGCGCTACTACGGCTCAGCACCCAGGCCCGGCGAGCGAGTGCGATGCGTGGTCCGAATCAGGTCCGTCGGCGCCACCGAAGTCGTCGCTGACCTTGAGTTGCGGCGCCCTAACGGCCGACTGTGGGCCCGCATCGATCGGTGGCGGGACCGCCGATTCGATACCGACGAGGTGACCTGGCCGGTCTTCCTCTTCCCAGAGCGCAACCGGATCGCACAACGGCAGCCCGGTGGCTGGTACCTGGTCCACGAACGGTGGCCGGATCCGGCCACCCGAGAGCTGATCATGCGTCGCTATCTCAGCGCCGCCGAGCGCGCGGACTACCAGCGACACAATCCGCGAGTCGCGCGACAGCGGCTGCTGGGCAGAATCGCGGTCAAAGACGCGGTCCGGCAGTGGCTGTGGGACGCAGGTGCCGGCCCGGTGTTCCCCATCGAGGTCACGGTCAGCAACGACCCCTCGGGACGACCGCGGGTCGCAGGGCCGTTCACCGAAGCGCCGGAAGTATCCCTGGCGCATACCGGATCACTGGCCGCGGCAGTGGTCGGCAATCCCGGGTGCTCACCCGGAGTGGGAATCGACATCGAGCTGATTACAGACCGCGACGAACGCACCGTGGCCGCAATTTTCACCGACGCTGAACGCCGCCTGCTCAACGCCCTGAGCTCATCGGTCGCGGAACGGCCGAGCTGGGTGGCCCGGTTCTGGGCCGCCAAGGAGGCAGTGGGCAAAGCCGCGGGAACCGGCTTGGGGGGGCGACCACACCGGTTCGCAGTCGAGCGGGTGGACGGGGACCGGCTGCTGGTGGCAACCGGCGATGGGGTGACCAGCCGCTGGGTGCAGACCGAGGTGGGCGCCGAACCCGAGCCGTACGCAGTGGCCTGGACTGGGGCGGAAGAAGGGATCACTGATGGCGACTGAACAGATCTTGGCCGAGGTTCGCACCATGTTAATCGGGATCATCGGCGCGGAATACGCGCTGGGCCTCGACATCGACATGGATACGTCATTCGACACGGATCTCCAGCTGGAGAGTATCGAGTTCGTGAAGCTGGCCACGATGCTCGTCGATCGGTACGACAATCGGGTCGACTTTCTGGAATTCCTCGCGACCAAGGAGCTCGATGAGATCATCGAGATGACAGTAGGAGAACTGGTCACCCACATTGCGAATTGTTTAGCTCTCACGGGCGCGGTCAATGGCTGAAATCATCGCGCGCGGCGTCCGGTTTCACGTCCAGCGGTTGGCACCACACCACCGAATAAGCCAACCAGAGCACCCGGTTGTGTTCATCCACGGGCTGTTCATGGATAACCTGTCGAGCTTCTATTACACGCTGGCCAATCCGGTGGCGCACGCCGGAGCCATGGTGATCCTCTATGACATGCGCGGCCATGGCCTGTCCGAGCGCCCGCGCACCGGCTACCGGGTCAACGACTCGGTAGCCGACCTCGGAGCTCTCCTCGAGACCCTTGGCGTCGACGGTCCGGTGCACCTGGTCGGCAACAGTTACGGTGGCACGGTCGCGCTCGGCTTTGCTGTCGCCTGGCCCGAGCGGGTGGCCAGCATGGTGCTGATCGAGTCCCACGTCCCAATCCCAGGTTGGGCCGAGCAAATGGCCGCCACGATCATGCAAATCGGGTCGGATATCCCCGAGGGTGAATCGGGACGGTGGATGGCCCGCAACCGCAAGCACGCCCGGCATGCGGCGCTCGTACGAGACATGATCACCCACACCACCGTCGTGACCGATATCTTGGCCACGGAACCCCTCGCAGAGGAAACGCTACGGGGGTTGACCTGTCCGGTACGCGCCGTGTACGGCGAGCACTCCGACGTTCTCCACCACGCACATATACTCGATGGTCTGCTGTCCCGGTATACGCTCACCATCCTACCAGACGTCGACCATTGGGTGCTGCCGAAGGCGACGCGAGCGTTACGCACCATCGCCTTGGAATGGTTCACCAAGCAGACTTCAGCGAATGCCCGATGAGCCGATTCCTGTTCGTCGTACCGCCGCTAGCTGGACACACCTTCCCCACGGTCGCGGTGGGCCGGGAACTCACCGATCGCGGTCATGTGGTCGCCTGGGCCGGGCACCCAGAACACATCACCCCGCTGTTGCCGACTGGCGCGGCATTACTCCCGGTCGATACCGACTTCGGCGACGAGGCATTGGCCACACTGCGCCACCGCCCGCACGACTTACGGGGAGCCGCGGCCTTCCGCTTCCTGTGGCAACAATTCCTGATCCCGCTGGCCCGCTCGATGGTCTCTGGGACGGCTGCCGCAGTGGACGAGTTCCGGCCCGACGTCATGGTGGTAGACCAGCACGCGCTGGCCGGCGCCCTGGTCGCCCGCCAGCGTGGACTGCCCTGGGCCACGTCGGCCAGCACGTCGGCCGAACTGACCGACCAGTTCGTCACCATGCCCCGGCTAGGTGCGTGGGTGCGGCAGTGTGTGGAGGACTTCCAGCTCGACTTCGACGTATCCGACCCGGTCGACCTGCGGTTCTCCGACCAACTGGTGCTGGCGTTCACGACCGAGACGCTGGTCGGGCGGGCCGGGGCCTTCCCCGGGCACTACGCGTTCGTGGGTCCCTCGATCGGCGCACGTGCCGGTACGCCCGCCTTCCGCTGGGACTGGCTGGATCCCGCCCGCCAACACGTGTTGGTCTCGCTCGGCACCGTCAACCCTGCGGCTGGCCGGCGGTTTTTCGCCACCACGGTGGAGGCGGTGGCACCACTGGCCGAGCGGCTGCAGGTAATCCTTGCCGCACCACACGCCCTGATCGACTCGCCGCCCGATCACATGCTGGTCCGCGACTTCGTCCCACAACTGGACTTGCTTCCGGTCTTGGACGCGGTCGTCTGCCACGCCGGCCACAACACGGTGTGCGAAACCCTTGCGCACGGCCTGCCGCTCGTGGTGGCACCGATCCGCGACGACCAGCCCGTGATCGCCCGCCAGGTCACGGATGCCGGCGCCGGCATCAGAGTGCACTTCGGCCGGGTCGGCCCACCCGAACTGCGCAACGCCGTCACCACGCTGCTGGACGACCCGTCCTACCGGGCCGCGGCGCGGCGCGTACAGAACTCGTTCGCCACCGCAGGCGGCGCCACCGCCGCAGCCGACCACCTGGAGAAACTGCCATGACCGATCGGTACGACGCCGCCCGGCCGTACTGCCAGGAGGAGCCGGCCGCCGGGCGGGACTCCACGCGCCGTTTGTGCGGTCTGGACGCCGCGTTCCTCTCCCTGGAGCTGCCGGAGCAGCCCATGCAGAACATGGCCCTCGCGGTCCTTCGACCCGCCGAGGACAACGGCGAGACGCCGACCCCGATCACCCTCGACGACGTTCGCCAGCACCTGGCCTGTCGGCTCGACGTCTTGCCGGCATTCCAGCTCTGCGTCACACCGGTCCCGTTCGGCCTACACCATCCGGTGTTCATCAAAGCCCCCGACTTCGACCTCGACCATCACCTCGGCCACGCCACGCTCCCCGCACCGGGGGGGCCCCAGGAGTTGGGCCGGCTGTACGCATCCTTCGCCGAGAGCTGCCTCGATCGCCAGCGTCCGCTCTGGCGCCTCACCCTCGTCGACGGACTCGACGGTGGCCGCCAGGCACTCGTCCTCGAAATCCACCATTGCCTCATGGATGGCGCCGCCGTCCTCACAACATTCTCGCGCTTGTTCTCCAGCGAGGACGCTCAGCGGGCGGCCCCGGCTTGCGTCTGGGGCCCGGAGCGCGTCCCGAGTCGGTGGCGCCTGATCGCCGACGCAATGGCCGATCACCGCTGGGGGCTCGCCCAGCTGCCCGCGCTTGTCCGGAAGACCAAGCGCGGAGCGGCCGCCATCCGGGAAGAAACCGCCGGGTCCTCGATCGCCGTCCCCCGGCCAGGAGCCGACACGCCGCCGTGCTCGCTCAACGCCGGCTTCACGCCCGCGCGGCGCTTCGCTGGGGCATCGCTGCCGCTGGTCGACGTCACACTCGTGAAGGACGTGGCCCACGTCACCGTGAACGACGTCGTGCTGAGCGTCGTCGCGGGAGCGTTACGGGACTACCTCGAGCAACGTCACGATCTGCCGGATCGACCGCTCGTGGCGAACGTGCCCGTCGGGATGGAAGCACCAGGCGATCCCCCCCGCGCCGTGGGCAACCGCTTCACGCGCCTCACGACTTCGCTGGCAACCAACGTGAGGGATCCCTGGGCCCGGCTCCAGACGATCAGCACGGTGACCCGCGCGTCCAAGCGACGCCTCGATCTCACGGGGCGCGAGGTCCTGGGCGAATGGCTGGACCTCGTGCCGCCCGCCATCGCCTCCGCTGCCATCCGGCGCGGCCATCGACGGCGCCGCAACCATCCCGATCACCTGGACGCCAACGTGACGATCTCTAATATCCGTGGTCCTGCGCGGCCGTGGTCCTTCGGCTCTGCAGTCGTCGAGGAGATGTACATCACCGCACCACCGAACAGCGGTGTGGGCGTCACCTTCGTGGTCTGGGACTACGCTGGCACCCTGTTGGTCGGGGTCCTCTCCTTCGCCGACTCGGTCGAGGACCCCGGTGAGCTGGCCGACGGGTTGTCCCGCTCGCTCAGGGAGCTGGTAACGATGGCACGATGCCGTCGAGAGACACCCGTTGGGCTCGCCGGTCACCTCGCCGCCGGCGCCCACGTCGCGGTTGGCGCCCGACTGTGACGGCCAAACCAGGTGACCTGTCGGTGACGGCGCTCTATACCTCACAGGTATGGGCGTGGGGCGGCCTTTCGCACGCGCATCTGTTCGCGAGCCCGGATGCCAAGAGCGGGTTCGACGCGGCCAACGCCGCGCTTGCAGCAGCCAGAACGCCCGATTGCACGCTGGCGCCGCTCCACCATTCGCTGCTCCATCGCCACACGATGATCGATCACCTGTTGGGCGCGTCAGGCTATCGACATGTCATCGAACTGGCCGCGGGATTCTCTCGACGAGGCGCCACCGCAACCAGCGACGCACACGTGCACTACACCGAGCTCGACTTGCCGCACGTCGTGAAGCTCAAGCGCGAGCTTCTCCAGCGCACCGACGAGGGTCGCGCGGTGCTCGCACGGCCGGGGTTTCGCCTCGTCGAGGGCGACGTCGAGACGATAGAGCTCGAACCGTTCGTGCGACGCGGCGAGCCGATATTCGTGATCGCGGAAGGCCTGATGATGTATCTGACGGCCGATGCTCGCCGTGGTCTGTTCGCGAAAGTGAGGCAGCTCGCGGCAACCGCAGGAGACCTGCGGTTCGTGTTCGATCTGGTGCCCACGAGTGAGAACACCGAGCCCGACACCGTCGGGCGCATGCTCGAAGCGGCAACGGGCGGGCGGAGCTTCGAGCGGGATGCCCGGACCCGCGACGACGTCGTGACGGCGCTTCGCGAGGCAGGCTTCAACGATATCGAGGCCGTCGCGTCGAGCGATATCGCGCGCGAGTGGAACTTGCCCGACCCCGATCGGCGAACGCTCGTGGTGCTGTTCGTCGCGCGCGCGTCTTCGCGAACCAGTCGGCCGTCAAGCTCGCGAAACCAGCAAGCACCTCGGCAGCCACCTGGCCCGATCGCGACGGAAAGTATTCGTTCCGCGCCCCTCTGTAACGAACCTCCGCCGGGCACCGATTCACGCGGTACCGGCCCCTGGGGCGTGTAGGTGGCCGGCTGAAACATCAGCTCCGTGAGAGAGGCGACATGACCGTAGCCACCCCACTCCCCCAGGTCGAACAGCCCATCTCCGCGGCGAGCAGTGGGACCCCGGTGCACAAGCCCGGTGAGAGGAAACGGTGGATCATCACCGGGGCGCTGTTGCTGTTCGTCATCGCCATAGTCGCCAACCTCGCGACCATCGCCGTCATGGCCCACCGCGGCGAACCGGCCTTGATCCCCACCGCGCGCGCCCCGGTGCAGACGATTCCGGTACCAGCCGCACCGCAGGCAGCCCCGCCAGGCCTGGCGACCACCTTCGGTGCGGGCAGGTTCATCGTAGGCACCGATATCGCTGCGGGTACCTACCGCAGCAACGGGCCGTCCGGCCACCTGGATTGTTATTGGGAGCGTCTCAAGGACACCAACGGCGGCACGGATTCGATCATCGCCAACAATCTCGGGAAGGGCCCGGCCACCGTGACGATCGACGAGCACGATGGCGCGTTTCAGACCCGCTGGTGCAACACCTGGACCAAGATCAACTAACCCGCAAGGGGAAACATGAGGACCACCGTTGTGCCGGTGGAGCCGATGTGAGTCGTCAGCACGTCGGCGAGGTGGCGCGCTATCCAGATGCCCCTGCCGCGTCGAGCATCGGTCGATGGCCGACGGTAACCAGTGGTCGTGGGGATCCGGTCGCTGCCATGGTCGTCGACCCGGACGAACAAGGCCTCGGGTGTGGTCCAGCCACGGACGCGGGCTGGAGGATGCCCGTGCTCCAGCGCGTTGGTGGCGATCTCGTCGACCGCGATGATGATGTCGTCGTTGTCCTGGTCATTCACGACGCCGCCGCCCCATCGGCGCAACCGCCGGCGTAGTGCCGAGAGATCGTCGGCGGAGTCGAGGTGCACGTCCAGGTCGGGATCCTTCGGTGCAGCAGGGGGTGGGGTCTGTTCGCGGGTGAGATAGTCGATGGGCATGCGGTACTCGGCGTTATCGATTGCGCCGCCGGTGTCGAGCAGCTGCGGATGGACCGCGCGGACGTCGGCCAGCACGTCGGGCGCGTAACGGCGCTGGTCCCACAGGCATACCACCGGGTATCCGTAGGGCGCGTAGACCTCGTTCGCCATCGACTCGTATCGCAGATACTGCCTCAACCGCTCAGGGCTGGTGGCGGAGTCGAACTCGCCTATCATGCGGGCGGCGACGCCGGCGCAGCGCTGCTGGGCGAGGTAGTCATCGAATCCGCCGAATATTCGACCGAGCCGGTCGTAGCACAGCTCCGAGCTGCCCCATTGCAGGCGTTTGGCCGCGTTGCCCAAAGCACCACGAAGCACTCTCCCGGCCGCTTCGGAGACCACCAGCAGGATCTTCTCGTGATAGCGCAGGCCTTCTTCCAGGTAGGGCAGCATCAGCTCACGGAGTTGCTCATCAGAGTCATAGAACACCGCCATGTGCGCGAACCCCCCGGTGCCCCCACCGGGTTCCGTGGGAATAGTCACGTTGGTGCCACCCTCCGCTGAGCTCGACGCCGCGATCAATCAGCCGACTCTGCCTGAACCGTCATATGCCATAGATAGGCCGGGTACCCAGTTTCCACCGCCTTACACACCCGGCAGGATGCCCCCATGTACTCAGGCCTCCTGGTGCACCTGTGCACTCCGACGACCTGGCGGATGGCGTTGGCCGCGGGCAGCGTAGCGCCGCCATCCTTACTCAGCGAAGGCTTTGTGCATCTGTCGACGCCGGCCCAGGTGCAGCTGCCAGCCAACACTCTATTCACCGGGCGCACCGATCTCGTCACCCTGGTCATCGACCCGGCGAGGCTGCCGGGCGCGCTCCACTTCGAGGCTGCCCGGCACGACGCCCCGGCCGACACCCTCTTTCCGCACCACTACGGCCCCGTGCCTACTGAGGCCGTGGTGGCGGTCACGCCGTACCAGCCGGGCCCGGACGGGCGATTCGCTGAGCCGGTCGGCCTGCCCTCGCCGCAGGACGTTGCGGCCCGGGTGCGCCTGTTCGATCGGGCCCTTGCGCAGCGGCGCGCCGCGGCCGTTGTGCAGGTGGCGGGCGGTATCGCGGTGCTCGACCCGAGATTCCCCTCGTCCTACGACCACAACACGCTGTGGATCGAGGGGCCCTGCGAAGCCGCCACGGTGGTTGCCGAGGCCGAGCGAGTACTCGGCGGCGCCCGCCTCCGCCACCGGCAGGCCGTGCTCGATGACCCCGCCACGGCCACCGCGCTCACCAGCCGGGGATGGCACGTTCAGGAACTGCGCCAGATGGTGCATGCCGGCCCGCCGGTAGCGAAGGGATCCATCGACGTCATCCCAGTGGCACACGAAATCGTCAGTCGGCTCTGGGGGCGCTCCTGGCGGCGCGACCTACCTGACGTCGACGACGACACAGTCCGCCAGCTCACCGGCCGCGAACTCCTTGATGACGTGGTGCTTCGCATCGTCAACCTCGCAGTGCTCGACGGCCACGGCGAGCCGATCGCATCGGCGCAGCTACGCATCGATGGCGCCACCGCGGCGATCGAGGCGGTGATGACCGACCCGGCCCACCGAGGGGCCGGCCTGGCACAGGCGCTGGTGCGCGACGCTGTCACCCAAGCTCAGGGAGCTGGATGTGATGTCGTCTTCCTCTCCGCCGCGGCTGACGACTGGCCTTACCACTGGTATGCCCGCCTCGGCTTCACCGATGTCGGCACTCGGTTCGAGGCAACCCGATCGACCATCCCGGAGTGACCCCGTCGGGGCAGACTGATCCGGTCGGCAGCCCTGGAGCAGCTCTCGACCCCATTTCGGAGGGTGCCGGCAGATAGCATCAGCCTATGAGCGATCGCTCCGCTACCACCCCCGCCGTGCCGCAGCCGGGCTCCGAGGAGACTTTCGACCGGCTGGTAGAGGAGGGTCGGCAGCGTCTTGGCCGTTCCTGGTCCGGGCTGTTCGCGACAGGTTTTCTCGGGGGCCTGGACGTTGGTGTGGGCGTGCTGGCGCTGCTATTGGTGGAACATACGACCCACAACATTCTTCTCGGAGGTCTCGCGTTCTCAACCGGCATTATCGCGCTGACCTTGGCGCGTAGTGAACTGTTCACTGAGGATTTCCTCATCCCGGTGGCGGCGGTGATAGCCAGGACCGCGTCAGTACTGTCGCTCGGACGGTTGTGGGCGGTGACAGCAATGACCAACTTGGCCGGCGGCTGGGTCATCACCGCCATCGTGATGGCCGGCTTTCCTGCACTGCGTTCCACTGCTGTGGAGACAGGAACGACCTATGTCGAATTGGGTATCACGTGGAAGGCCTTCTCGCTGGCACTTGTCGGCGGAATGCTCATCACGCTGATGACCCATCTCCAGCACTCCACGGAGTCCGACGGCGTTCGCCTGGTGCCGGCGGTCGTCATGGGTTTCTTGCTAGGCGCGGGCAAGGTGAACCACGCAATCGTCGGATCGTTGATCTGCTTTGCGGCATTACAGGTCGGCGCACCGTTCGGTTATGCCGACTGGTTGGGACTGTTCGCCTTCGCCGCATTCGGTAACATGGTCGGCGGCCTCGGACTGGTCACGCTGCTGCGACTGCTGCAAGTCCCACACAAGGTAATGGCCGAGCGCAAAGACACCACCAACCGCACCAGCAATCGAAAGATCTCCTGACGACGATTCGGATCGGTGTGGTCAGGCCTCGTCATCCACGTCGTACACCTCAGCTGCCGGAGTCGCCAGTAACAGCTCAGCCATTTCCCGCTTCAGAACGGTCAAGCGGTCCTCCTCCTGCTCGGTCCGCTTTTCCCTACGCGCCAGCGCGATGAACTCCTCCCCCACGTATCCCTCGCGAAGTACCACCGTCACGGTGCGCCCTCGGTAACCGAGCCGGAATACGAAACGCTCGCGCGTGGGACCCCGTTCCGGGCGCGCCAGCGCATCGTCGACGACATACCGTGCCTCCGTCGCCGCACGGGTGACCATCTCGAAGGCATCACGGGCACCCGGCCCGGCGAAGGCGGTCCGCACCTCGATCTCACGTCGCTCCGGCAAGCCATCCGGCTCCAGCAGCGGCAGCACCCGTTCCATCACCTTCAAGGCATGGGCCACACCACCAGGGGAACCTGGACCGTGGTAGCGCATCAGGTCCTCGAAAGCGTAGGCCAGCGCGGTTCCCTGGTCCGCGACCTCGACTGTGCTGATCACCCGGTCTCCTCCCCCAGCTGCTTGCTGCCGTTCAGGCCTGCACCACTACGTCGACCGCACCTGCATAGACGATCCGTCCGAAAAGCACAGCCTGATCCGTGCTTCGCCTCGCCAGGATCCTGCCGGTGGGGCACTATATCCGGATGAGGGGACTATCTTCGGGTCAGCAATATCACACAGTGTATTCAAAAAAGGGGCCGTGCGCACAGCTGGTGACCGCCGGTCGGCCGCTGCGCCGACGGTTCGGCCTTGCCGTCATCACCGCCGTCGTGGCCGTCACGCCTATGGCCTGCTCCTACAAGGGGCTCACCATGTCCTCAGTAACCGCGATTTCCCTCCATGGCGACGCTACGCTCACCGAGCCGAGTCCCACCTCGAAAGCCGACACGTACAACCCGGCGCTGGCGCCTGTCGGCGCCCGGTTGCGCGTCACGATGACCCCGTCGGACGAGTCCACCAACGCCGAGTTGACGGTGTCCGGGCTGCTGCCCGACCGGGGCTATGCAGTGCACGCGCACACCAGTTCCTGTAATACCATGCCCGACTCGGCAGGACCGCATTACCAGAATCGCGTCGACCCCGCCGCCACGCCCGAAGCACCATCGACCAACCCCGAATACGCCAACCCGCGCAACGAGATCTGGCTGGACGTGCGCACTGACGCGGCCGGCTCAGGAACGTCACGCACCACGGTGCCGTTCGTCTTCACCGACCGAGGACCGGGATCGATCGTGGTTCATGAGAAGCCGGAGACCGCGACGGGTCCGGGCCAAGCAGGGACGGCGGGTGCTCGGATCGCCTGCCTCACCCTGTCCGCCGCACAACCAAAGGACGTTGAGCCGCGGGGCTCCCGATAGGCAGCCCGAGCACGATCTGGCCGTCTTCCTCCCACACCGGGTAGCTCCGGACGGCATAGTCCCCGGTGGAGCACGAGCCGTCGGCCAGGGCGAAGGTGTGGCCGTGCAGCGGGCAGACCACCCGGCACCGGTCGATCTGCCCGTCGGCGAGCGGACCGCCCGCATGCGGACACACCGCATCGATCGCCCGCAACTCACGGGCGCGGGTGCGGAACACGGCGATCTGCTCGCCGTCCACGGCGAAGGCGCGGCCCTCGCCGAGGGGGATCTGCTCGATCGGGACCAGCCGGTGCCGGCGACCAGCGTGGATGGTCACCGGACCGGCACCTGAGGCAGCGGGATCAACGGTAACGCGTCAGCGAACTGGCCGGTGGTGACCGGTTCGTGACCCTCCAGCCAAGGATCGCGGTAGGCGTCCAGGGATTCCTGCATCCGGGTCTCCAGTTCGGCCACGAGGCCGTCCCGGTCGTCCACCAGGATCGCCTTGAGCTCATCTATGTCGATCCGTGGCACGAAATCGTAGGTACGCTCCAGCCACCGCGCGTTCTCCCGGTAGAACTGCATGAACACCCCGGCCAGCCGCAGCGCCTCGTCGTGACTGGCCACCCGGGCCAGCACGTCGCCCTTGCGGACTGACGCACCGGCGGCACCCCCGACGTAGAGGTCCCACAGGCCATCGCCGACCGCCACCAGGCCGATGTCCTTCACCAGCGCCTCCGAGCAGTTGCGGGGGCACCCAGCCACGGCCAACTTCAGTTTCGCCGGACTCTCCAGGCCCTTGTAGCGCTCCTCCAAGTCGATGCCCAATCGGGTGGAGTCGCCGAGGCCGAAGCGACAGAAGTCGGTGCCGACGCAGGTCTTCACGGTGCGGAAGCTCTTGCCGTAGGCGTATCCCGAGGGCATGCCGAGGTCGGCCCACACGCCGGGCAGATCCTCCTTGGGCACACCCAGCAGATCGATCCGCTGGCCACCAGTGATTTTGATCATCGGGATCGCGTACTTGTCCGCGACGTCGGCAATCCGGCGCAGCTGCACGGCGTTGGTGACCCCGCCGGAGATCCGCGGGACCACGGAGAACGTGCCGTCCCGCTGGATGTTGGCATGGACCCGGTCGTTGATGAACCGGGCGTCGCGCTCGTCGACGTACTCGCGACCCCACAGCATCCGCAGCAACGAGGCGAGAGGCATCTTGCTGGCGGCGTCCTCGCCGTCCGGAGCCAACTCGGCGAACACCGCTGATACCGACCGCAACTCGCGGCGCCGGATCTCGGCGATCAGCTCCGGCTTCTCCAGCGGGATCGCCGGCACGTACCACCGGGCGCTCGCGTCGTCGGCAACGTCGCCGTCGGCGGCCCACTCGACGATGTCGCGGACCAGTTCCTTGCAGGCACCGCAGCCCTTGCCGGCGCGGGTCGCGGCCATCACACCGGCGACGCTGGTGGTGCCAGCCCGGACACAACCGACTAGGCTGCCCTTGCTCACGCCATTGCAGTGACAGACCTGAACGCTATCGTCCATCTCGGCCGCGCCCTGGTGGTTGTCCGGGGCGGTGAGCTCGAAGAGCAGCTCGACCCGCTCTTCGGGCAGCGGCAACGCCCGGTCGAAGGCCTGGGTGAGGAACGCGACCTTGCTGGTGTCACCGAGCAGGGTGGCCCCGACCAGCTTACCGTCGCGTACGACGATGCTCTTGTAGACGCCGCGGCGTGGCTCGGAGAAGCGAACGAACTCGTCGTCCTCGCGTTCTGGGCGCTTGATGCCCATCGAAGCCACGTTCACGCCGGCCACCTTGAGCTTGGTCGCGTTGCGCGAGCCGTGGTAGGCGGCGTGCGGGTCGGCACCGGTGATGTGGTCGGCCAGCACGGTCGCCTGCTCCCACAACGGCGCGACCAGCCCGTACACCTCGCCACGATGCTGGGCGCACTCACCGACGGCGTAGATGTCGGGATCGTCGAGAGTCCGCATCTGGTCGTCGGTGACGATCGCCCGCTCCACGGTGAGGCCGGAGACAACGCCAAGCCCGACGTTGGGCCGGATGCCGGCGGTGACCACGACCATGTCGCAGTCGATCGTGCTGCCGTCGGCGAAGCCCACCCCGGTCACCGAGCCGTTGCTGCGGATCACGGTGGTGCGGGCCCCGGTGTGCACAGTGATGCCCAGCCGCTCCACGATGCGGCGCAGGATGGCGCCGGCCTCGTCGTCGAGTTGCTGGTTCATCAGCACCGGCCCGGACTGCACAACGTGCACCTCCAGCCCGTGCTGCCGCAGGCCGTAGGCGGCCTCCAATCCCAACAACCCGCCGCCGATCACCACGGCCGTGCGCTGTCCCCGGGCGTAGCCGATCATCGCGGTGGTGTCGTCCAGGGTGCGGAAGCCGAAAACGCCCGGAGTGATGCTGCGGTTGTCCACCCACATGCCGTCCATGGGCGGGAAGAACGTCCGACTGCCGGTGGCGATGATCAGCTTGTCGTACCGCACGATCGAGCCGTCATCGGCGAAGACGACACGGGCGAAGCGGTCGATCCGCACCACCCGCACCCCGACACGCAGGGCGATCCCGTTCTGGTCGTACCAGTCCAACGGGTTGAGGAAGATCTCCTCGCCGCCGGACCCGCCGCCGGCCAGCACTCCGGAGAGCATTATCCGGTTGTAATTGCCGTACGGCTCGTCGCCGAACACCGTGATCCTGAACTGCTCGCCACCGCCGCGGGCCAGGATCTCCTCCGCGACCCGGGCTCCCGCCATCCCGTTGCCGATCACCACCAGCTCACGGCGCGGCGCGGACTGCGACACCGGTCGGGCTGCCGGGAGGAAGGTCGTCATCTCAGACCTCCACCAAGCCGAGATCGATCACGACGGTCCCGGTGAGCCCCTCCGGTGCAGCCAGGTGCAGCTCCACCGTCGTGTCGTCCTCCAGGTTCTCCACCACGCGCAGCGCGACGTGGGTACCGGCCCGGGCGCCGATCGGGAAGTAGCGCATAGGCACCCCGTCCCGGACCAGCACGACGGTGATCAGCTCGTCAGTGCTGTTGCCGCCGCGGAAATACAACGGCTGGGTCGTTACACCCATCGGCACCCGGTAGCTGAGGTCGGGGTGCAGGGGCACGACCTTGCCCAAGCCTTGGCCCTCGAAAGGGTAGATCCCTTGCAGGAAGCGGGTTGTGCTGTGCATGCCGGTCCTCCGGGTGTTGATCGGGTGGCCGTCGCGACCGGGGCTGCGGTCACTCCTCGAGCTTCGACGACGGCTGTTACTACCCGGTTGACGCACCATTACGTCGTGCAAGCACGAGCCGGAACGATCCGACCCATGGAGCGACAGGCACAGGACATCCGATTTCTCGAGTCATCGTCGGGGAGGATCGCGGTCCGGTCCCGCCAACGGGGGAGGAGGCGGCGGGACCGGACCGCAACAGGGGGCCCGGACCGCGCGGCGCTCATCGCCGCAGCTGAGGTTCCGATGGCCCCATCTCGGGGTGGAGCTCAATAATCGGGTTGGAGAAGAGCGAGCTCGTAACTCTTCGATGAACTGGTGACACCGTTCTGGAAAAATGTTGGATAACCGATCGGCGCAGCAACCGAAGAACTACAGAATGTAGCGAGATAGACCACCACCGGAGCGATGCCGGTGGTGCATTGTTCACGCGCAAGAAAGCTTCCCGCCTCACTCCAGCAAGAGGAAGCAGCCACCATCGACTGGACAGAAGCTCACATAGCACCATACGGTCAATCGAAGCAGGCCGCAGAATCGTCGAAGTGGAGGCGGCATGAGCAATCGAGAACATCAGGCCATAATCCGGCAGCGGTTCAACGCGCTGCGATCCGCAGTCGAGCAACGACACACCGAACTCATCACCGAAACCGAGGCTCAGCTGCTCGAACAGCACCAAGTCGAGAACCAGCGGGCCGACGAGCTGGACCGTCGGCTGCAGAAGATCACCGACGAGGCGAACCGGAAAGCAGTGGCGCTACTTCGCGAATTCGAAGATCTCGCAGACGGCGGGCAGTGGTCGGGGCGCCGGCAGGCTATGTTCGAGGCTCCCCGCCTCTACCGGAAAAACACCGACCTGACCCGGCAACACCGGGCCTTGATGGCCGGGATCGACAAACAAATCCATCATGCGCTGCGGCTGCTGGACCGACAGCAGGCCACGCTGCTCCGAACACCCGGTCTGGCCCAGACATTCATCGCTCGCAGCATTCCCGCCGTTGTCACCGACCTCCTGCCGTCTGAGCGGCTACAGGAGATCGAGGCAGCGCTCAGCGCAGACGCGCAGCAGGGTCGCAATCACCACACATTCTTTCCCGGCGGCCGACGACGACCAGTGAGTAGCCTCACTCCGTCTTGAGTTCGTCCTCGATGGCGACAGCAACTCGTTGTTCGGGCAGTCTGAGCCGGACCGCCACGAAGAAGATCACGAAACTGAACACGGCCACCACGCCCAGGTCGACCCACTCCGGGATGAGCTTCGTGCCGCCGTACTGTCCGTGATAAGAGATCACTGCCAGGCCGGTGAACCACGGCAGGATCCAGATCAGTGACTTCGGGTCCAGTGGCGGCCGCTCCATCGGACGACCCACGACGAAGGAGATCCCGAACACCACGTAGCCCAAGACGATGACCAGCATCAGCTTTTGTACCGTGGCCCAGGGTGTCCAGTAGATGATCTCATTTGCGGCGATGAAGGCCAGCGGCGCAAGAATCGACGCGGCCGGTAACCGGTACGGCCGGCTGCGGTGGGGATCAGCCTTGCGTAGCGCCAGCAAGGTGATCGGCGCGAAGGCATACATGATCACCGCGGCGGAGGTGAGTAGGCCGACTAGGCTGTGCCAGCTCGGGAAGGGGAGAAAACAGATCAGCCCCACGACGCACGACAGGATGATCGAGGTATAGGGGACACCGCGGCTGCTGATCACGCTGACGCCCCGGGGGACGTAGCCGGCGTGGCCCAGCGCGAAGGACAGCCGAGCGGAAGCGCCCAGATAGATCAGGCCGGTATCCGCCGGTGAGATAAACGCATCGATGTACAAGATGACGGCCAGCCAACCCACACCCAGCCCGGTTGCGAGCGTGGCATACGGTCCGAAATCCCCTTTGCCCACCGGGTCGGTCCACCCTTGTAGGAGATTGCCGGGGTTCAGCGCGCCGATGAAGGCGACCTCCAGCGCCAGGTACAGCAGCGTACCTAAGACGACCGCACCGACCACCGCGCGGGGCACGTTACGTTGCGGATCGCGTGCCTCGCCGGCCATCTGCGTGGCTTGTTCAAAGCCGTTCAGCGCGAACACGACACCCAGGGGCAGGGCCGCAAACACCCCGTGAGCACCGTAGGGGGCAAAACCGCCACCGGCGGTGAAGTTCGAGGCCCGGAACGACATCGCGATCAACATGACGACCGTCAGTACCGGTACAGCGATTTTCCAGAGCACCGCGATCCTGTTGGTCTCCGCCAGCCACCGCACCCCAAGGATGTTGATGAGGGTGAAGAGCACCATCAACGCGACGGCTATGCCTAATCCCTTGGGGGCGAGCGCACCTGTGTCCTTGATCAGGCCGTGCCATTTGTGGTCAAGGTAGCCGAGCGCGGCCTCGACTTCGATCGGAGCGACTGCCACGGCCTGAAGCCAGGCCATCCACCCGGCAGTGAATCCCCCCATTGAGCCGAACGCCCATCGCGGCCACCGTCCTGTTCCCCCGGCGAACGGGTAGGCCGCACCGAGCTTCCGCGTGCACCAGCGCCAACAGCACGATCACCCCACCGGCAAAAATCCAGGACACGATCGACGCTCCACCAGCTGACGTGGCCGCCGTCAACGCACCCACCAGCCAGCCCGACCCGATGATCGAACCCAGCGACACGAACATCAGCGCCCAGAAACCAACTTCACGCCGGAAACCTGGGCGAGCCGCGGATGCCTCATCAGGCACGAGCGTTTGCGCCATGATCACAAGTCTCCTTGGTCGAGATCAGGCTGTTCCGGGGCGGGAACATCAAGGCCATCCACCAGCCACCCCTCCACGCACTCACCGCTCCACTCGATGCGCCGGGTCTCTCAGTGCCCAGCGCAGTGACGGCGTACGAGCCAGGACCCGCAGCGCATACCCCAGCCGCTTCCGGCGCGGCAGCATAAGGAACTCAGGGTCGAGAAGTTCACTGCGGAACTCCTCCCTGTAACGCACCCGCTCCGATGCAGGCAGCATCCGGACCGCCAAGGCCACCACTCGTCCTGGCATCGAGTGGGCACTGCGAGCTACCTGTTCTTTCACCTCGGGCGTCACCGAGTGAAAAGCCAGGTAGACGGCGAGACTACCGGCGAGACCTCGGTAGCGGGCGAGGTCACGAGCGAGGTCGCGAGAAAGGTCGCGGTCGAGGTCACGGACGCGGTCGACGGCGTGACCGCGGGCACGATCGCGGGCGCTGGCCAGCTCGCGAGCGTGAGTGGCGGCACGGACGAAGGCGTTGGCCAGTTCGCGGGCGTGGATGGCAGCGTCTCCCCGGGCACTGGCAAATTCGCCGGCATCGGTGGCGGCGCGGGCAAGTTTGAGGGAATTGCCCAGAGCACTGGCCCAACCCCGGGCATCGTCGAGAACGTGGTCGCCGTTGAGCCCCAGCGCGCTGCCGAGCGTGTGCGCGGCCTCGAAGACAAGGCCGAGATCCAGCCCGAGCTCAGGATCAAGATCATTGAGGTGGCGAGTGAGATCACCGGCACGGTTGCGGTCCAGGGGCCCGATGAGGTCACGGAGGCGGTCGAGGCCGCAGCCGTGTCGGGCGGGGCGCTTCATCAGGCACCCCCGGCAAGCCCAGGACGTAGCACGACGATTCCGGGATTGCCCACCCGGGCGAGGGCGGCGGGGGCACTCACAGCTCCTTTGGCGCTAAGGCGGTAGTAACGGCGGCACGGTCGACCCTCTTTGACCGGGTCAATGTCCTCCCACGAGCTCTCCAACCACCCCAGACGCTCCAGCCGAGCGAGGATGGGATGAATGGTGCCGCTGGGCAACCTGGCGGTCTGGCTGATCTGCAGCCCATACATCTCCTGGTCAGGCTTGGCGAGCAGCGCCTGCAGCACCATCCGCGTCGACAATGTCATCCGCGGAGCCGGATCTCCGTCTCTTCCCATACACCTACTCTACGTAGACTCTAAGTAGAGTACAAGAGAGACTCCGCACGGAGCGGCCGGATTCCACCTGCGTGCCCGAACCTCTCGCAGATCACTGATCCCGGCTTGGGGTGTCTCGTGGCGCGGTGTGCTCGGCGTGTACCGCGCGAAGGGACCGGATCGCCTGCACCGCATGCCGGCCGTCAACGGACTGGATCGCCATCACCGCGATGTACTCGTCGTCAGGCAGCTCAAGGCGAGCCCAAGGAGAGCCATCGGGAAAAGACACTCGAAGTACCAGCTCCCAGGGCAACGTGCGGGTACTGAGCACGTTGCGCACCTCCACGCCGTCAGCGCCGGCCCGCACCCGGGGCCGGGCGAACAGCAGGGCCGCACCCGCGAGCAACACCCCGAGCAACATCATGGCCACCTGGTCGGAGGGCCGGAAGTAGACGCCGGTGGACGTTCGCCGCAGCAGCACCGCGACCACCGCGAACACCGCGACCAGCGATACTGCGGCAGCCACTGCGACCCGGCGAGCCTTGCGCGGCCGGGCCTCGAAGACTGGGGCGGTCACCTCGCGTCCTGTCGGGCACGGCGCAGCCCACGCAGCACCAGGGCAGTCTCCAGCGCAGCGATGCAGGCCTGGAAGCCCTTGTCTTCTGACGAGCACGGCAAACCACAGCGGTCCAGCGCCTGTTCCTCGGTATCGCAGGTGAGCACACCATTGCCCACCGCAGTCCCGGCGTCCAGCGCGACTCTGGTAAGTCCAGCGGTGAGCGAGTCGCAGACGTACTCGAAGTGTGGAGTTCCACCGCGGATCACCACCCCCAACGCCACCACGGCGTCATGATGCCGAGCCAGTTCCTGACACACCACCGGCAGCTCGACGGCGCCCGGCACCCGCACCACAGTCGGCTCGGCGATCCCGGCCTCGGCCGCGGCGGCACTGGCCCGGTCCAGCAGCGCGGTGGTGATTCGCTCATGCCAGCGCGTTGCGGCAATGCCCAGCCGCAGTCCGCCGCAGCCGTCGGGCACGGCAAGCGCGGGTTGGCCGGTTCCGCTCATGGTTGCAATGATCCAGTGGGGTCCAGGCCGTCGAGATCGTGGCCCATCCGGTCACGCTTGGTGCGCAGGTAGCGCACGTTCTCCGGGTTGGGCCGGATAGGCAACGGGACCCTCCCGGTGATCGTCAGGCCATAACCTTCCAGGCCGGCCCGTTTGGCCGGGTTGTTGGTGAGCAACCGCATCGAGCGCACTCCCAAATCCACCAGAATCTGCGCCCCGGTGCCGTAATCACGAGCATCCGCCGGCATGCCCAAGGCAAGGTTGGCGTCCACGGTGTCCGCGCCGGCGTCCTGCAGTTGGTAGGCCTGCAGCTTGTGCATCAGTCCAATACCGCGACCCTCGTGACCACGCACGTAGAGCACCACCCCGCGACCCTCGGCGGCGACGGCGGCCAGCGCCGCGTCCAGCTGCGGGCCACAGTCGCAGCGCAGCGAACCGAGCACATCCCCGGTCAGGCATTCCGAGTGCACCCGGACCAGCACGTCGGTGCCGTCCCCGATGTCCCCGACGACCAAGGCGATGTGCTCCACACCGTCGAGCAGCGAGTCGAACCCGATCGCCCTGAACTCCCCGTACACGGTCGGGATCCGAGCCTCGGCGACCCGTTCCACCTGCTTCTCGAATCGCCGCCGGTAGGCGATGAGGTCCGCGATGGTGATCAGCGCGAGATCGTGCTCGGCGGCGAAGACCTCCAGCTCGTCGCGACGAGCCATCTCGCCGTCATCCTTGGCGGAGACGATCTCGCACAGCGCCCCGGCCAGCGGCAATCCAGCCAGCCGGGCCAGGTCCACGCCGGCCTCGGTGTGCCCAGGGCGGCGCAGCACCCCGCCCTCCTTGGCGCGCAGCGGTACGACATGACCCGGGCGGACGAAGTCGACCGACTTGGCGTCCGGGTCGGCCAGCAGCCGGATGGTGCGTGCCCGGTCCGCCGCCGAGATCCCGGTTGTCACGCCTTCTCGGGCGTCCACCGTCACGGTGTAGGCGGTGCCTCGCTTGTCCTGGTTGGTGTGAAACATCGGCGGCAGGTCCAACCTGTCGCAGTCCTCCCCGATCAGTGCCACGCAGATGTATCCCGAGGTGTATCGAACAGTGAATGCCAGCAGCTCGGGCGTGGCCCGGGCCGCGGCGAAGATCAGATCGCCTTCGTTCTCGCGTTCCTCGTCGTCCACCACGATCACCGGACGCCCGGCCGCCACGTCGGCGATCGCCCGATCGATGCCGGCAAAGGCGCTGTGAGCCATCGCGTCCTCCTCCCCCGCATCATCCCCCAGTATCTATAACGCAGCCCCATCTATAACGCAGCCCCGCCGCTGCCGGGGGCAAGATGTGGGCAAGCCAACCGCTCGACATATTTGGCGATCACGTCCACTTCCAGGTTCACCAGCTCACCGGGGCGCCGCAGCCCTAGGGTGGTCAACTGCTGGGTGGTCGGGATAAGCCCTACCGAGAACTCGTCAGTACCCACCTCGATCACGGTGAGCGATACCCCGTCCACGGTGATGGATCCCTTCTCCACCACGTAACGGGCCAACCCGGGGGGCATCCCGATCCGGATCAGCTCCCACGGGGCTTCTTCCTGCGGCGCGGTGCGGGACAGCAGGGTCCCAGTGCCATCGACGTGACCCTGCACCAGGTGCCCGCCAAGCCGGTGGCCGAGTTTCGCCGCCCGCTCCAGGTTCAGCCGGTCTCCGATCCGGGCCGGGCCCAGGCTGGAACGACGCAGCGTCTCGCCGATGACGTCCGCGGTGAACACCGCACCATCGACGTCGACCACGGTCAGGCATACCCCGTTGACCGCGATCGAGTCGCCGGGCCGCGCATCAGAGCTGACCAGAGGCCCGCGCACGGTGAATCGCGCTGCATCGGGCCGCCCGTCCCGGCCGGCGAGCTCCCCAGTTCCTCGACGATGCCGGTGAACACGGCTCAGGCCTCCCGAGCCGTGCGCCTCACCGGCCACCGCACGCGCGGGCCTGGGCCCGGAGCGACTCGACAGCCCGCGCTGGGTCCTCAGCCCCGTACACCGCAGAGCCGGCGACGAAACAGTCCACCCCGGCCTCCGCGGCGGCCTCGATGGTCTCGGCGTTGATCCCCCCGTCGATCTCCACCAGCACGGTGAGGTGCCCGGTGTCCACCAACCGCCGCGCGGTGCGCACCTTGTCCAGCACCTCGACGATGAACGACTGCCCACCGAAGCCGGGCTCCACGCTCATCACCAGCAGTGTGTCGTAGTGCCGCAGCACCTCCACCCAGGGCTCCAGCGGGGTCTTGGGTTTGATCGACAGGCCGGCCTTGGCCCCGGCCGCACGCAGATCCTTGGCCAGCTTCACCGGGTCCTGCGCGGCCTCGGCGTGCACGGTGACGTTGTAGCAGCCCGCCTCGGCGTACCCGATCGCCCACCGGTCCGGATCCTCGATCATGAGGTGGCAGTCCATCGGGATATCGGTGTACTTCATCAGGCTCTGCACCACGGGCAGACCCAGAGTGAGATTGGGCACGAAGTGCCCGTCCATCACGTCAACGTGTAACCAATCGGCGCCCGGTACCGCGTTGGCCTCGTCGGCCAGCCGGGCGAAGTCGGCGGACAGGATGGACGGCGCGATCATCGGCTGAGGTGACACGGTATGCACGGTATCGCGCCTGGCCAGCCGGTGCGGCAGGCGGAGGCAAGCGAGGCCGTCGCGAGCCCTCGGTACCTCGTGATCACCTGCAGTCAGTAGATTCCCCAGGGGTCAGCAACGCAAGATCCACTCCGCCCGAGAGACGGCGATGGTGTCGTCTGTGGAGCTGCACGACTGTGAGCCGGCGGCCTTCAGCCTTCCGGACTGAGTTGCGGTGAGTCGGTGGCAGCGGGTCGGAAGTGGGATGATATTCCGCTGAAGCAGGAAGAATTGGGTGCCACCGGCGGAGTGGAAGCGTTTCATCGCGCATTCTCACTGCCGGGTACTGTTAGGTGGGCCGGTGGGAGTTCTCGGCCCGACACAGTCCTGGCCGACAGCACGCCACAAGCAGTGGATCTTGCTCTCCGGATCGTCTCGTACGTGACCAGGCCATCATCATCTCCTCGACCACGCGGAAACTGAGCGAAAACCGGTGGTACACCCACACAACCGGTGGTACAACCACACGCAGTGACTGATGATCCCCGCTGGGTACCGATGGCCCTTGTACAGCATAAGGAGAACACAGCGGATGACGCGACGGCGTTCGAGCTAAGAGGGTGCTGGCCGCCGATTCTCGACCATGCTCGCTGCGCTCGGGGATCTCCGGAGGTCCGCTGTCGGCGCTGCGCCGTGCACGACCTTGCCGGCCGTGCTCCGGCTCGTGGCCGAATACCGCGCGAGGAGGGCTTGGTGATGTCTTGGCGACCCCTTAGCCTGGCGTGCGTGACTCAGCAGTACCAGCTTGATGCCGAGGGCCTGCCGCTGGCCGGTCCCGCTGAGCGGGTTGACGCGGTGATGGACCGGCTGGTAACCCGGTTGGGTGGGATGTCCAGCCTGGAAGACTACCGTCGCGCGTACGCGTCCTGTGGGGCGCCACGGCCCGGTAATGACGACCCGCCTGAGGCCACCGCCGCCTAAATGACGGGGAAAATCGGTGAGGAGCGTCCCACATGACCGCTGTCGAGACATTCATTCCGTTCGGATTGGCCGTGGCCGCCCGGGAACCTCTCACCGTTGAGGATATTGATCTCACCGCCTTGGTCTATGACCCCGACCGGCAGATCACACTGGTCCGCGATGGGCAAACCGACAGGTTGATGCCGTGGTGTAAACACTCGACGGGCAAGACGAGAACCAACAGCAACACCGATGGCAAGGGCGGCCCGGAGACCGACGAAGATTACACCGAGGATTGAGAAGGTGCACCAGTCCGGGCCGTCGGTGTGGGTAGTGACGCGGTCTCTGGACGCCACAGCTGATGTGGTGATCGATGAGCTGAACCGCCGCGGCGTGCCAGTGGTGCGGTTTGACTTGAACGACATCACGGTGGCCGCTGAGCTGGGTGACTCCGGCTGGGTCGGGCAGCTAAGTACGCCGACCCGGACCACTCGGATCGAGGAGGCAATGGGTATCTACTACCGGCGGCCTTCCCGTCCTGTGGCGCCACCGGGCATGGATCCCCAGATCGGCGCATGGATCGAGACCGAGACGCGATGGGGGTTGCGTGGCCTGCTCGCCGCCTTGCCTCGCGGTTTGTGGGTCGATTGGCCTCCCGCTGTTCATGCCGCCGAACATAAGCCACACCAGCTGACTACCGCCGTGGCGTGCAACCTTCCCGTCCCCCGGACCGCCATCGTGAACGATCCCGACTGCGCAGCCCGCTTCGCTCAGGCCGCGAGGCCGGTGCTGTACAAGGCGTTTCGCGGTGACCCCGTGCTCATCGAAGGCCGGACCCACCTCACTTACGCGACACCCGTCACCGTCGAGCAGTGCCACAGCGAGACGGTTCGTCTGGCCCCGATCATGCTGCAAACCCGCATAGACAAGGCCTGTGATGCCCGCGTTACCTGCGTCGACGGACACCTTTTCGCCATCACCCCACGTGGGCCCGGGGGAACGATCCCACTGGACTGGCGGGTTGACCACAATGCGATCACCTGGGAGCCGATCGAGGTCCCGGGACTGGTGCGGGCCGCGCTGCTGGAGTTCCTCGACCGCCTAGGTCTGCGGTTCGCCGCCTGCGATCTTTGTGTTGATCATGTTGGGACGTGGTGGCTGATCGAGGCCAACCCGGCTGGTCAATGGGCTTGGGATCATCCGTTGCGCGACGCGATCGCCTCGGCCATTGCCGATGCCCTGACCCAGCACGCCATCACATCATGATCGCCGACCCCACCACCGCTCAGCTGCGCGCCACCCTGACTGACCAGCTCTGCCAGCAGGGAGTGCTCACCGACCCCCAGTGGCGGCACGCCTTCGCCACCGTGCCCCGGGAACTGTTCGTTCCCTTCTATTTCCAGCCCTGCCGTGGGCGAGTCGGCTGGCGGCTGGTCGAGGGTGGGCAGGAATGGCGCGAAGGTGTCTACACCGATGACGCGCTCGTCACCCAGATTAACGGCAGCGAGGACGCTATCGCGGCTGCCCGCCGGGACGAGACTATCGAAGGCACCCCCACCTCCTCCAGCTCCGCACCCAGCCTCATGGCCGCCATGCTGACCGCGCTCGATGCCCACGAAGGCCACCGCGTCCTCGAGATCGGCACCGGCACCGGCTATCACGCTGCCGTGCTAGCCCACCGCCTCGGTGATTCCCACATCACCACCATCGAGGTCGATCCCGCATTGTGCCACCGCGCCCGCCAGGCACTCGCCTCCATCGGGTGTCACTCCCGAGTGATGTGCGGAGACGGCGCCGCGGGGATCACCGCGGACAAACCCTATGACCGGGTGATCTCCACCGTCGCTCTGTCTCGCGTCCCCCCTGCGTGGCTGAAGCACACTCGCCCAGGCGCGCTGATTCTCATCCCACTGCGCTTCGCCGGGCACGGCGGGCTGATGGCACTGCTATCCCGCGAGGCTACCGGCGAGGCAAACGGGCGGTTCCTGTCCCAATACGGCGGGTTCATGGCCGTGCGCAACGCCCCCGAGCCCGCACAACCCACACTCCGCTCGCAGCTGCTCGACGAGAACGTGCGACCCACCGACGTGCCACCCGAAGCTCTCACCGATGCTCACCCGGCCGCCTTCTACCTGTCGCTGCGCTGCCCCTCGCCCTACAAGGTCATCCAGTTCACTCCTGATGATGGCAGTACAGGACTCCAGACTTGGGGCCAGGGCACCGACGGCTCGATCTTCGCTGTCGTCCATGCCAACGGCACCACCAAAGTCACCGCGATCGGCCCGCTCTGGGATGCGCTGGAAACCGCCTTCACCGAGTGGCACGAACTCGGTGAGCCAGAACGGAACCGTTTCGGCGTCACCGCCGGTACACAGCAATGGGTATGGCTTGATAATCCCGACAATATGATCACAAAATTAGAGGGATGAACACTCACCTACGAGCACTAATGAGAGTTGTTTGCTGATGAAAGCTCGGAAATGGGGTGATATTCCACTGAAGCAGGGCAGGAAGCGTTAGGCGCCACCGGCGGAGTGGAATCTTTTCATCGCGCATTCTCGCTGCCGAGGACGGATTTCACATGGCCGTGAAAACCAACGACAGGGACGAGATGTGCCTCGCTGTCACCTCGCCTTGCGTCTGGCCGAACGGAACCCGGCAGCCAACTCCAGCCGGTCCCCGGTGACACTACCGTGGACGTCCTGACCTGGTCTGAGGTCACCGGCGAGCAGCATGCGAGACAAGTTCCGGTCCAGCTCACGCCCGATGACTCGGCGCAGCGGTCGGGCGCCGGACTCGGGCTGGTAACCACGGTCGACGATCCAGTCGATGACGTGGTCGTCGAGGTGCAGGGTGATGTCCTGCGCGCGCAGCCGTTGCCGCGTCTGCTCCAACAGCAGCTCGGTGATCGTGCGAAGCGTCGGCCGATCGAGACCACGGAACAGGACGATCTCGTCGATCCGATTGAGGAACTCCGGCCGGAAATGCCTCCGAACCATGGCCATCAGTGGCTCCCGCACCTCCTCGACTGATCGTCCGGCACTGGCCGCGGCCAGCAGCGCCTCAGCGCCGAGGTTGCTGGTCATGATGATCACAGCGTTGGCGAAGTTCGCGGTCCGACCCCGGGAGTCGGTGAGCCGGCCGGCGTCGAGAACCTGCAGCAGGATATTCACGACGTCGGCGTGCGCCTTCTCGATCTCATCCAGCAGCAGCACGGTGTAGGGCGTACGGCGCACGGCGTCGGTGAGCCGGCCGGCCTCCTCGTGGCCGACGTAACCGGGTGGGGCTCCGACGAGCCGCGACACGGTGTGCCTGTCCTGGAATTCGCTCATGTCGATGCGGACGAGCCGCTCCTGCGACCCGAACAGGGTCTGCGCCAGCGCCCGGGCCAGCTCGGTCTTGCCCACCCCGGTGGGGCCGAGGAACAGAAACGACCCGACTGGCCGATCCGGATGGCTGAGACCGGCGCGGCTGGTCCGCACCGCGTCCGCAACCGCCTCGACCGCCTCGTCCTGCCCGACGACCCGCCGCCGCAGCTGCTCCTCGAGAGTGAGCAGCCGGTGCCGCTCCACCTCGGTGAGCTGCGTGACCGGGATGCCGGTGCTGCGTGCGACGACATCCGCGATGTCAGCGGCACCGACCTCAGGCGGGCGGGTCGGGCCGGCGTGGGCGGTCTCCAGCTCCACAATCGCCAGGTCGAGTTCCCGGGTCAATGCCTCGGCTCGCTCGTAGTCTTCGGCGTCAATCGCGATGTCCTTGGCCCGGGTGAGCTGCTCGACGCGCTGCTCGAGTGCCCGGGTGTCCGCACCTGGAACCTCCGCGCGCCCCCGGACCCGAGCGCTGGCGCGGTCGATCAGGTCGATCGCCTTGTCGGGGAGGAACCGGTCGGTGAGGTACCGGTCAGACAGCCGGGCGGCGGCGTCGATGGCCTCGTCGGTGATGCGCACCCGGTGGTGTGACTCGTAACGCTTGCGCAGGCCACGCACGATGGCGACGGTGTCCTCGACGCTGGGCTCGGTGATCAGGATGGGCTGGAACCGCCGTTCCAGCGCCGGGTCCCGCTCGATGTGCCGGCGGTACTCCTCGACCGTGGTCGCCCCGACCAGCTGCAGGTCACCCCGGGCCAGCGCGGGTTTGAGCATGCTGCCGGCATCCATCGCGCCGCCCTCGGCCCCCGCGCCGGCACCGACCACGGTGTGCAGCTCATCGACGAACAGCACCACCGTGCGGGCAGCGGCGGTCACCTCGTCGATCACCGCCGTGAGCCGTTCCTCGAACTCGCCCCGGTACTTGGTGCCGGCCACCATCCCGGCCAGGTCCAGCGCGATCACTCGCCGGTTGCGCAGCGGCTCCGGGACCGCGCCCGCGGCTATCCGCTGGGCGATGCCCTCGACGATCGCTGTCTTGCCGACGCCGGGGTCCCCGATCAGCACCGGGTTGTTCTTGGTCCGCCGCGAGAGCACTTCCAGGACCTGCTCGATCTCGTCGTCTCGCCCAATGACCGGGTCCAAGCGGCCGGCGCGGGCGGCGGCGGTGAGGTCGCGGCCGTAGCGGTCCAGCCGCTGCGTCGACGTGCCCGGCCTGGTCATCCCGCCAAGGGACTGCTCAAGGCCGCCGACCAGCCGGCTCACGAGATCCTCGAGCGGGTTGAACCCGGAACCGAATGGCCCATCGGGCATACCGAACCTCCTCGTCCGCCGCACCGGCGGCCGCTTTCCGCGACACCCATTGGCGATAATGCTCCTGTTCCGCATTTGATGCCGCCGCCGATGGTCGCTGCCTAGGCTGTGCACATGACGCTGGCGCGGTGGGGGGCGGTCGAGGCAGGTGGCACGAAGATGATCTGCCTGGTCGGCTCCGATCCGCACCACATCGTGGCCCAAACCCGGATCCCGATCGGGCAGGCTGCTGACACGCTCGCCCTGGTGCTCACCTTCTTCCAGCAGCAAGTGCGCTCCGGCGGCCCGCTGGCCGCGATCGGCATCGCTTCGTTCGGCCCGCTGGAGCTGCGCCGATCTCATGCGCGGTATGGGTTCATCACGAGCAGTCCGAAGCCGGGCTGGTCGGACGTCGACATGGTCGGGCCGATCCGGAACACACTGGGCGTGCCAGTGGGGTTCGACACTGATGTCAACGCGGCCGCGCTGGGCGAGGGCCGCTGGGGGGCGGCCCGCGGGCTGGACACTTTCGTGTATCTGACGGTCGGCACCGGCATCGGTGCCGGAGCGGTGGTCGAGGACCGGATCCTTCATGGGCTTGGGCACCCCGAAATGGGCCACCTCAGCGTGCCACGCCAGCCCGGCGATGACTTCGCCGGTGTTTGTCCGTTTCACGGCGACTGTCTGGAAGGGATGGCGAGCGGCGCGGCGATCACCGCCCGCTGGAGCTGCCCAGCCGAGCAGCTCGACGGCGACGATCTCCGAGCGGCGGTCCAGCTTGAAGCCGCCTATCTCGCCGCCGGGCTACGCAACATCGTCTACCCGATCGCACCGCAGCGCATCGTGATCGGCGGCGGCGTGGCTGCCCTGCCTGAGCTGTTTCCGCTGCTACGCGCCAACTTCTCCGAGGCGATGGCAGGGTATCCGGGTTTACTCGAACATGACGCCGACGACTTCATCGTTCCGGCCGCGCTCGGCTGGCTGGCCGGCCCAGCCGGGGCCCTCGTCCTCGCCGAACGTGCCAGCCGATCGAACTAGCACCGCCAGGCGGCACCGCACAGTGCACATCACCCGGACCTTCCCACCACCTACCAGCGGCGCAGGAGGGCGCAGAACATCGCATCGGTGCCGTGCCGGTACGGCCACAACTGCACATGCGGGCCTTCGCCGAGTGCAGGCATGCCAGGAAACCGGGACCTGGCGTCGAGCTGCACGGCACCCGTGCGCCGCACCACGTCCGCGACCACGCCCACCGTCTCGTCCAGGTGCGGCGAGCAGGTGACGTAGGCCACCACTCCGCCTGAGCGCACCAGTCTCAGCGCCGCCACCAGCAGCTCCCGCTGCAACCGGATGAGCCCGGCGAGGTCGTCGGCCCGCGGCCGCCAGCGCGCCTCCGGGCGGCGGCGCAGCGCCCCGAGCCCGGTGCACGGTGCGTCCACCAGCACCCGGTCGTAGGCCCGTTCCGGTAGCCCGCTGTCCCGGCCATCGGCGACGTGCACCGTCACCGGCAACCCGGCGCAAGCCTGGCTGACCAACCGGGCCCGGTGCTCGGCCTTCTCCACGGCCTCCACGACTGCTCCCCGGCCGGCGCCCAGGGCACCCAGTAGCGCCGCCTTGCCTCCCGGCCCGGCGCACAGGTCCAGCCAGCGGGCATCGACACCCTCCAGGGGGACCGAGGCCAGCGCGAGGGCGACGAGCTGGCTGCCCTCGTCCTGGACCTGGGCCAGGTGATCGCGTACCGGGGCCAGCTCACCCGGGTCACCACCGTCGGCCAGGTGCACTCCGTACGGCGAGTAGGGGGCGGTCGTGCCGCCAACCAGCGCGACCAGCTCGGCAGCGGTGATCTGCCCGGGGCGCGCGGCGAGGTGCACCAGTGGGCGGGCGTCGTCGGCGGCCAGCGCGTCGGCCAGCTCGTGCAGGTCCCCGCCCAGCGCGTCGGCGAAGGCCTGCGCGATCCACCGCGGGTGCGAGTGCGCCATCGCGAGGAAGCCCACCGGGTCGTCCTCGACGGCCGGCGCTACCGCCTGCACCCAGCCGTCCTCATCCTGCTCGCTGACCCGGCGCAGCACAGCGTTGACGAAGCCAGCCGCTGCACTGCCGCGACCGGCCCGCACCAGATCCACGGTGGTGCCCACCGCGGCGTGTGACGGCACCCGGGTCCGCAGCAACTGGTAGCTGCCCAGCCGCAGAGCGTCCAGCAGTTCGCCGTCCACCTCCGAGAGCGGGCGGTCTGCACAGGACTGCAGCACCGCATCCAGCAGTCCCTGTGCGCGGCATGTTCCGTAGCACAGCTCGGTGGCCAGCGCGGCGTCTCGACCGTGGATCCCGCGCTGGCGCAGCAGCCCGGGCAGCACCAGATTGGCGTACGCGTCACGCTCACGCACCGCAGCCAGGGCGTCCAACGCCGCCTGCCGAGGGAGATCGTCCACCGGTGGCCGGCGCGGCCCGGAACGGTGCCGAGGCGGCCCGGGACGGGACGGCCGGGACGGCTTGCGAGGCACCGTCACTCGAATCGCTCCCCCGGCTCCGGCCGGACACCCCGGGCCCAGTCCGGCGCGGGCGTCGGTCGCTTCCCGGGCGCGGTGACCTCGCCCAGTCGCACCGCCCCGGTGGTCGTGCCGACGAGCACCTCTCGTTTACCGGCCCACAGCTCACCGGGTTTCAGTTCACTGGGGTCGGCCAGCTGTACCGGTCCGAGGCTGACGCGCTGGTTTCGGAACCGGGCCCAGGCGCCGGGGTCGGGCGTCACCGCGCGCACCTGCCGGTGCACGGCGAAAGCCGGGGCGCTGAAGTTCACGTGCGCGTCCTGCACGGTGAGCTTCGGTGCGTGCGAGACGCCATCAGCCGGCTGGGGTACCGGGCGCACGGTCCCGTCGGCGATCCCGTCCAAGGTGGCCACCAGCAAGCCGGCTCCGGCGTCGGCCAAACGGGATAGCAGCTCTCCCGCGGTGTCCTCGGGACGGATCACCTCGGTGACCGTGCCATACACCGGACCGGTATCCAGCCCCACTTCCAACGCGAACGTGGACGCGCCGGTGATCTCGTCCCCGTGCCGGATCGCGGCCTGTACCGGAGCCGCACCACGCCAAGCAGGTAACAGCGAGAAATGCAGGTTCACCCAGCCGTGCCGGGGAATCTCCAGCGCCGACCGCGGAACCAGCGCACCGTAGCCGACGACCGGGCAGCAATCCGGGGCCAGCGCGGACAGTCGGGCCAGGAAGTCCGGTTCAGACGGGCGGCGGGGGGTCAACACCTCCAGTCCCGCGTCGTCGGCCAGTACGCCCACCGGGGATCGGGTCGGCCGTCGCCCGCGTCCGGCCAGCGCGTCCGGCCGGGTCAGCACCGCGACGACGTCGTGCCGGTCGGAGCTCAGCAACGCCTGTAAGGAGCGCACCGCCACGTCAGGCGTGCCTGCGAAGACAAGCCGCACTGCTCAGCGCACCTTGTCGAACAGCGGATGCGGGCTGGTCTTGACCACCGGCTCAGGGAAGCCGAACCAGTGCGCCTGCCGGATCTCTCGCATCGCCTGCTTGCGGGTCTCGGGATCGAGCCGGTCGATGAACAGCACACCGTCGAGGTGGTCGGTCTCGTGCTGGATCACCCGGGCCAACCGCTCGGTGCCGTGCACCTCGATCGCCTCGCCGTGCTGATCGAGCCCGCGCGCGACGACACGCAGGTGACGCCGGCAGTCCCAGGACAACCCCGGGATCGACAGGCAGCCCTCCGGGCCCTCCTGCATCTCCTCGCCCACCACGTCGAAGACGGGGTTGACGAGGTGCCCGGTGACGTCCTCACAGCGGTAGGTGAAAACACGCAGCGAGACGCCCAGCTGAGGTGCCGCGAGCCCGGCACCGCCCTCGGCTGCCATCGTCTCCAGCAGGTCGCGGATCAGGTTGCGCAGCTCCTTGTCGAAATCGACGACCTCGGCTGCGCGGGTACGCAGCACCGGATCGCCCAAGAGTCGGACGGCGTGCACAGGCATCAACGCAGTATGCCCTGTGACTGCGCTACGCCAGATCGACCGGGTCGAGCTCGATCCGCAACGGCTCGGGTAACTTGCGGGCGCTGCGGCCGGCCTGCAACGCGGCCAGTGCGGTGGCCAACGCGGCTCCCCTGGAGCGGGGTACTCGAACCAGCAACCGCTCCCGCGCGCCCTCGGGTTGCCCCGGGACCGGCACCGGACCCAGCATCTCGGTCCCAGCGGGTAAGTCGAGATCCGCCAGAGTGGCCGGTGCGCCGTCCAACGCTGCCATCCGCGCCGCGGGCGGGAAGCCGAGCTCGGTGCGCGCGGCCAGCTCCGCGCTGGCGTGGCCAGCCGGGTCCCATCGCACGAGAGCCTGCACTGCGGCCAGCGACGACTCCGCGACCACGACCACCCGGCCGCCGTCGGCGGCCGGTTCCACCATCGCCGCCGCTGCCATCCATCGCCGCAACGCCTCCTCCGCTGCGCGCAGGTCCGGGCGGCCCAGCATCGCGGCGGCATCCAGCAACAACGCCGCCCCGTACCGGGCCAGTGGTTCCGCTCCCGGGGTGGCGATCACCAGCGATCGTCCCGGCGGGACGTCGGCCAGCACTTCCCCCCCGCCGGAGGTGCGCAGCACGACGCCGGGGAAGGCGCGGCCAAGCTCCTCGGCGGTGCGGCGGGCCCCGATCACCGTCGCACGCAGCCGGCTGGCACCGCAGGCCGGGCACCGGTAACCAGCCTCGACGACGCCACACCACCGGCAGGTCGCCGGACCGGCGGTGAGCAGCGCCAGCGGGCCCGCGCAGCGCCGGCAGCGCGCCGCGGTCCGGCACTGCCTGCATGCAAGCGCGGGCACATAGCCGCGGCGCGGTACCTGCACCAGGACAGGCCGGTCTCGGCTCAGCGCCGCGCGGGCTGCTTCGAATGCCACCGCGGGCAGCCGCGCCGCACGCGCAGCAGGATCCCGGGCCAACTGGGTGTCGTCCTCCCCGATCGCGGTGACTCTCGGCGCGCAGGCCCGCACCACGTCGCGGGCGGCGACGATCTCGTGCGCCCATCCGGTTTCGAGTGACAACTGCGTCTCCGCGGTACGGGCGTAACCGGCCACCAGGAGCGCCCCGCCTTCGAGCACGGCGCGCTGGCCGAGCACCAGCCGGGCGTGGGGGTAGGGAGCCCGGGGTTCGACATGCAGGTCGTCGCCGTCGTCCCAGAGCACCATCAGGCCCAGATCCGCGACTGGGGCGAAGGCCGCGGCCCGGGTGCCGACCACGATTCGCACCGCGCCCCGCCGCACCGCCAGCCACCGGCGGTACCGCTTCGCCGGTCCGGATTCGGCGGCGAGGGTGACCACCGCGTCGGCCCCAGCCAGCGCCGCCACCGCGGTGTGCACCCGCGCGGTGTCTCGATGGTCGGGCAGCACCAGCAGCGCGCCCCGCCCGGCGGCGGCGACGGTGACGGCGGCCTCTGCGAGCCGGGCGGGCCAGTCTTCCCCCGGTAGCGACTGCCAGCAGGCGTGCGCCGCCCGACCATGGTGCAGAGCATCCAAGAATGCCGCCCCGCGGGGATAACGTCCCCAGCCCCCCGTCTCGGGTCGCGGCGGGTGGGCCGCCGGAGGCACGCCTGGCTCCGCCTCGGTGCGGGCATGCCGCGGAGGCACCGCCAATCGCAACACGTCACTCATGGTGCCCGCACACCGATCGGCCACGGTCCGGGCCAGCGCAGCGATCTGGGGGCTGAGCACCGGCTCGGCGGAGACCACCCGTTCGAGCCAAGCCAGCTGGCCTGCGTGGTCGGATCGGTCGGCTCGGTCCAGCAACCAGCCGTCCACCAGCCGCCCGGCGAACCGCACCCGCACCCGCACGCCGGGCAACGCCGTCTCGTCGAGCTCAGCGGGTACCAGGTAGTCGAAGGGGCGATCGAGGTGGGCCAAGGGGGTATCCACGCACACCCGCGCAACGGGCAGCAGGGCGGCAGGGCTGCGCTGCCCACGACGGGACCGGCCGACGCTCACGTGGCGGGTCTACCAGAGCGCCCCGTCAGCTCCGCGGTGGCGGCACCTCAACCAGGGGTCCGCCAGGGTGCGGGCTTGGTGAGCCGGCTGCTGACGGCGTCCCAGACGTAGGAGGCCAGCAGGCTTTTGGGGCCCTCAGGCAGTGGGGTCTCGGCGCCGTTGTCACCGAGCAACCAGCCTGCGTTGTGGTCGACCTCGAAGGCAACACCCTCCCCGACAGCATTGACCACCAGCAGGTCGCAGCCTTTACTGGCGAGCTTGGCCCGCCCGTAGCCGAGCACATCGCCCTCGGCGTCGCCGGTCTCGGCGGCGAAACCGACCACCACCTGCCCCCCAGGGCGACAGCGGACCAGTTCGAGGAGAATGTCCGGGTTGACGGTAAGCGACACCGCCTCCGGGCCCGATCCGGCCTTCTTGATCTTATTCGGGTTCGGGTTGACCGGTCGGAAGTCGGCCACCGCGGCGGCCATCACCACTGCGTCGGCGTGCGCTGCCGCCGTGAGCACTGCCTCCCGCATCTGCTGGGCGGTACCCACGCCGACCACTTCGACTCCGGCCGGATCGGTCAGGTCAGCCGTATGCGCCGCTACCAAGGTCACCCGGGCACCGCGCTGCGCTGCAACCCGGGCCAGCGCGTAGCCCTGCCGACCGGAGGACCGGTTGCCCAGGTAACGCACCGGGTCCAGCGGTTCGCGAGTACCACCTGCGGAGACCACCACCCGCCGGCCGGTGAGGTCGGCCGGCAAGGCGTCCGGGCGGTGCAGCAGCAGAGTGGCCAAGTCGACGATCTCGGCGGGCTCCGGCAGCCGGCCGGCACCGGAGTCGGCACCGGTGAGCCGCCCGGCGGCAGGCTGTGCGACGACCGTTCCGCGGGAGCGCAGCACCGCGACGTTGTGCACCGTCGCGGGGTGTTCCCACATCTCGGTGTGCATCGCGGGCACCAGCACGACCGGGCAGCGGGCGGTGAGCAGGGTGGCGCAGAGCAGATCGTCGGCCCGACCGTGGGCAGCGCGAGCCAGCAGGTCCGCGGTAGCCGGCACGACCAAGACCAGATCGGCGCCCTGCCCCAGCCGCACGTGCGGCACCTCGGGGACATCGTCGAACAGACCGTGGTGCACCGGTAAACCGGACAGTGCTTCCCACGTCGGGGTCCCGACGAAGCGCAGCGCAGCCGCAGTCGGAACGACCTGGACCCGGTGTCCCGCCTCAGTGAGACGGCGGAGTACCTCGCATACCTTGTAGGCGGCGATGCCGCCCCCGATGCCGAGCACGATCTGCCGGGATGGGTCCGGCCGAACGAGCCCGGCTCGGGTCACTGCCCCTCGGTGTGCTGGAGTAGTCCGGCGTGGATCTCGCGCAACGCGATCGACAGCGGCTTTTCCCGCGGCCCTGGCTCGACCAGCGGCCCGACGTATTCCAGCAGACCCTCCCCGAGCTGGGCGTAGTAGTCGTTGATCTGACGAGCTCGTTTAGCCCCGTAGATGACCAAGGCGTACTTCGAGCTGACCTTGCTCAGCAGATCGTCGATCGGGGGGTTGGTGATGCCCTCGGGGGCAGTAACCAAGGACACGTCCCGCGTGCCCTGCGCTCCCAACTCGGTGGGGATGCTCAACTCACTGTCTCCAGATGCCGTCAGATGTCCCGATGTAATCGGATGCCTACAGATGCCACGAGGATCGGGGCGGATACATCGACCGACCCGTGCCACCCATTAAGGCTATCAACTCCTGCGCAGCCCGTTGCACGCCGTCGTTCACGCTGGCCTTGCCGACACCGGACGGAGAGACGGCGGCGAGCCGGGGCCCGGCAGCCTCGCTGGACCCCAGCTCACACACCGTCACAACGTGTGTCGATCACGCTACGTTGCTTATTCTGGGCCGAACTCGCTGAGCAGCGCCTTGCGCTGGCGCTCGCCGAGCCCGCGCAACCGCCGGCTCGTGGCGATCTCCAACCGCTCCATGATCTGCTGAGCGCGAACCTTGCCGACACCGGGTAGAGCCTCGAGCAAAGCCGAGACCTTCATCTTGCCCAGGATGTCGTCACTGTCGGACTTGGCCAGGACCTCCTGCAGGTTGGTCCCACCGCGCTTGAGGCGCTCCTTGAGCTCGGCCCTGGCACGTCGGGCAGCGGCCGCCTTCTCCAATGCAGCGGCCCGCTGCTCCTCGGTCAGCTGGGGAAGGGCCACGGTCTCCTCCGTCGATTGCTGGTGCTGAGGGATGATTCTGGATCGGTGCGGCGACCGTATCCCCCGGGCGACCCGCCCCTTAATCCGGGGGTGCCCCCGCCGACCTGCCCCGACGGGGTTGGAGCAGCGCTGCGGCCTCGGCGGCGATTCGCCGGGCGGCGTGTCGCAGCGAAGCCGGTCGTGGACCGTGGCGCAGCAGGTCACGTGACGTGGCCGCCACCACGTGGCCCGCCGCAGCACCGAAGACCTGGGGCAAGTCGGCCACACCGGCACCCTGCGCGCCTATCCCAGGAGCCAGTATCGGGCCGTTGAGGGCGCCCAAACGCAGCGCTCCAGCCGGTGTCGTAGCCCCCACCACCACACCGAAATCACCGACGGGATGCCGGCGCGCGTTGCGACCGGCGACGGCGTCCACCACCGACTGCGCGACCGTGCTCCCGGTACCGGTGACCGCAGCCTGCACGTCGACACCGTCCGGATTGGAGGTAAACGCCAGCACGAACACTCCCCGCCCGGTCCGGCCCGCCAGTTCGAACGCCGGATTCCAACGCACCGACCCCGAGGTAGGGCGACACGGTGATCGCGTCGGCAACCAGCGGGGCCCCCTCACTCAGGTAGGCGGCGGCGTAAGCGGCCATGGTGGAACCGATGTCGCCCCGCTTGACATCGAGCAGCACCAGCGCACCGGCGTCTCGCGCCGCCACCAGCACCCGCTCCAGCACCGCGACGCCCCGCGCCCCATGCCGCTCGAAGAACGCCGACTGCGGCTTGACCAGCGCCACCTCCGACGCCAGCGCCTCCACCGCACCCAGCGCGAATCTCTCCATCCCCCTGACATCATCACTCAGCCCCCACCCTCGCAACAGTTCTGGATGCGCATCAATCCCCGCACACAACGGCCCCCGGGCCGCCACGACGCGGGCCAACCGCGCCCCGAACCCGCATTGAGCGGAGTTATCGGGCACCGGCGAGCCCCGCTCAGCCTGCTGAGTGCGGTGGGGTGGGGGCGACTGAGTGGGGTGGTGGGATGGGGGCGGCGCGCAGGGCGGCGTGGAGGGCTTGGAGGGGGCGGACGGTGATGTCGTTGCGGATGAGGGCTTCGATGCCTTGGACGGCGGCGGCGGCGCCCTGCACGGTGGTGATGCAGGGGATGGCCCGGGACACTGCGGCGGTGCGGATTTCGTAGCCGTCCACCCGGGGACCGGGGTTGCCGTAGGGCGTGTTGATGATCATATCCACTTCCCCGGCGTTGATCAGGTCGACGACGTTGTCCGGGCCCTCGAAATGCTTGCGGACCACTGTGCACGGGATGCCGTTGCGGCGCAGGGTGTTCGCGGTTCCCCGGGTGGCGAGCACCTCGAAACCGAGATCGGCCAGCCGTTTGGCCGGGAATACCATGGCCCGCTTGTCGCGGTTGGCCACCGACACGAACACCCGTCCCGATATCGGCAGCGAGCCGTACGCCGCGGCCTGGGACTTCGCGAAAGCCTGGCCGAAGGCGGCGTCGATACCCATCACCTCGCCGGTGGACTTCATCTCCGGCCCGAGCAGCGAGTCCACCCCCAGGCCTTCGGGGGTGTGGAATCGGTGGAAGGGCAGCACGGCTTCTTTGACTGCTACGGGGGCGTCGGCCGGCAGATCGCCACCGTCGCCGTGAGGGAGCAGTAGTCCTTCTGCTCGCAGCTGCGCGATGCTGGCGCCGAACATGATCCTGGCGGCGGCCTTGGCCAGCGGCACCGCGGTGGCCTTGGAGACAAACGGTGCCGTGCGGCTGGCCCGTGGGTTGGCTTCCAGCACGTAGAGCACGTCGTTTTTGAGTGCGTATTGCACGTTGAGCAGGCCCTGGACGCCGATCCCGCACGCGATCGCCTCGGTCGAGGCGCGGACGGTGACCAGGTCGGATTCGCCCAGCCCGATCGGGGGCAACACGCAGGCGGAATCCCCGGAGTGGATCCCGGCCTCCTCGATGTGTTCCATGATCCCGCCGAGGTAGACCTCGCTGCCGTCGCACAGCGCGTCGACGTCGATCTCGATGGCGTCGTCGAGGAAGCGATCCACCAGCACGGGGTGTTCGGGGGTGATCTCGGTGGCTCTGGCGATATAGCCGGCGAGGGTCTGCTCGTCGTAGACGATCTCCATGCCGCGCCCGCCGAGCACGTAGGAGGGCCGGACCAGTACCGGGTAGCCGATCTCGTCGGCGATCTTGCGGGCCTCCGCGAACGAGGTGGCGGTGCCGTAGGCCGGAGCGGGCAACCCGAGGCGCTGCAGCACTGCGCCGAACGAACCGCGGTCCTCGGCGAGATGAATCGCCGCCGGAGACGTGCCGACCACCGGGACGCCCGCGTCGGCCAGCTGTTGCGCCAGTCCGAGCGGAGTCTGCCCGCCCAGCTGCACGATCATGCCCGCCACGGTGCCCGAGGCTCGCTCGGCGTGCACCACCTCCATGACGTCTTCGAAGGTCAGGGGTTCGAAGTAGAGCCGGTCGGCGGTGTCGTAGTCAGTGGACACGGTCTCGGGGTTGCAGTTGATCATCACGGTCTCGTAGCCCACGTCCCGCAATGCCATCGCGGCGTGCACGCAGGAGTAGTCGAACTCGATACCCTGGCCGATCCGGTTCGGCCCGGAACCCAAGATGATCACTTTGGGTCGTTGCCGCTGCGCACTGACTTCGGTCTCCGCCTCGGGGTCGCTTTCGTAGGCGGAGTAGTGATACGGGGTACGCGCGGCGAACTCGGCGGCGCAGGTGTCCACGGTCTTGTAGACCGGCCGCACGCCCAAGCGGTGCCGCAGCGCAGCGACATCGGGCACGGTAAGCTCGCCGCGCACGGCGGCGAGCTGCCGATCAGAGATGCCGGCCCGCTTGGCCCGGCGCAGCAGCGGCTCGTCGAGGTTCCGCGCGGCGACGAGTTCGGCGCGCAGCTCGACCAGGCCGGCGATCTGATCGATGAACCACGGGTCGATACCCGTAGCCTGCGCGACCTGCGCGACCGTCGCGCCAAGACGCAACGCCCGCTCGGCGGTGTAGAGCCGCCCGTCGTGGGGTACTCGCAGCGCTGCCAGCTCCGAGGCCACCGTGGCCTCCGGTGGATCTGGTCTGGTCCAGAACCCGGCCGCAGCCGTCTCCATCGAGCGCAACGCCTTACCCAGCGCCTCGGGGAACGAACGGCCCAACGCCATCGCCTCACCGACCGACTTCATGGTGGTGGTCAGGGCGCAGTCCGCGCCGGGGAACTTCTCGAAGGCGAACCGGGGCACCTTGACCACCACGTAGTCCAGGGTGGGCTCGAAGCTGGCCGGGGTCTCGCCGGTGATGTCATTGGTGATCTCGTCCAGGGTGTAACCGATCGCGAGTTTCGCGGCGATCTTGGCGATGGGAAACCCGGTGGCCTTCGACGCCAGCGCGCTAGACCGGGACACCCGAGGGTTCATCTCGATCACGACCAACCGGCCGGTACTCGGATGCACCGCGAACTGGATGTTGCACCCACCGGTGTCCACCCCGACCTCGCGCAACACCGCGATCCCGACGTCACGCATGTGCTGGTACTCACGGTCGGTCAGGGTCATCACCGGAGCGACGGTCACCGAGTCGCCGGTGTGCACCCCCATCGGGTCGATGTTCTCGATCGAGCACACCACCACCACGTTGTCCCGGTGGTCGCGCATCAGCTCGAGCTCATATTCCTTCCAGCCCAGCACGCTCTCCTCGATGAGCACCTGGTGCACCGGGCTTGCAGCCAATCCCAGGGAGACCAGGCGGGCGAGCTCCTCATCGGTGTGCGCAAGGCCGGAACCGAACCCGCCCATGGTGTACGACGGCCGGATCACCACCGGTAGGCCCAGCTCGTCGACGGCCTCGCGGACCTGCTCCCACGAGCCACAAACGGTGCTGCGCGGCACCGCGGCACCCACCGCGCGCACCACATCTTTGAACTTCAACCGGTCTTCACCGCGCTGGATCGCATCGATGTCGGCGCCGATCAACTCGACGCCATAGCGCGCCAGCACCCCACTCTCGTGCAGGGCGACCGCGGTGTTCAACGCAGTCTGCCCACCCAGGGTGGCCAGCATGGCTGTCACGGGAGTCCCACCCGCCTGCTCAGCGGCGATCACCTTCTCGACGAACTCCGGGGTGATCGGCTCGATGTAGGTCGCATCGGCGAACTCCGGATCAGTCATGATCGTCGCCGGGTTGGAGTTCACCAGGCTGACCCGCAGCCCCTCCTCCCGCAATACCCGGCAGGCCTGGGTTCCGGAGTAGTCGAACTCGCATGCCTGCCCGATCACGATCGGCCCAGACCCGATCACCAACACATGCCGGATATCAGCCCTCCGCGGCATCAGGCCTCACTCCCCCGGTCTAGGCAAGCCATCAACTCGCAGAAGCGGTCGAACAGGTCGGCGGCGTCATGCGGGCCTGCGGCTGCTTCGGGGTGGTATTGGACGCTGAACGCCGGGACGTCCAGGCAGGTCAGACCTTCGACAGTACCGTCGTTCGGGCAGCAGTGGCTGACCACCGCCCGACCGAAGTCAGACACGAAGCGCTCACCGGGCTGCCCCGCAACGGCGAAACCATGGTTCTGCGAGGTGATCGTCACTCGACCGGTGGAGTGTTCGATGACCGGAACGTTGAGCCCGCGGTGCCCGTAGCGCATCTTGTAGGTGCCCCGACCCAGCGCCCGACCGAGGATCTGGTTTCCCAAGCAGATCCCGAACAACGGCACCCGCCGCGCCAGCACGTCACGGGTCAGCGAGACCACGTGGTCGGCGGTGGCCGGATCACCCGGGCCGTTGGACAAGAACACCCCATCCGGAGACAGCTCCAGTACGTGCTCGATCGTGGCGCTAGCCGGCAGGACGTGTGTCTCGATCCCCCGAGCGGCCAGCATCCGCGGCGTGTTGAACTTGATCCCCAGATCCAACGCCACCACCCGGAACCGGCGCTCGACGGTGGCAGCCACGGTATAGGGCTCGGTGACGGTGACCTCACCGACCAGGTCCGCCCCGACCATCGGCGGGCTGGCCAGCACCCGCGCCACCAGCTGCCTCGGCTCAGCCAGCGCGGCACCAGAGAAGATTCCGGCTCGCATCACGCCGTGCTCACGAAGCCGGCGGGTCAGCGCGCGGGTGTCCACCCCGCAGATCCCCACCACGTCCTGGCGGGACAGCTCCTCGCCGAGTGGCCGGACCGACCGCCAGTTGGACGGGATCCGGGCCGGGTCACGCACGACGTAACCGGCCACCCAGATCCGGCGCGACTCGTCGTCCTCGTCGTTCCAACCGGTATTGCCGATGTGCGGCGCGGTCTGCACCACGATCTGGCGATGGTAGGACGGGTCGGTGAGAGTCTCCTGGTAACCGGTCATCCCGGTCGCGAACACCGCCTCACCCAACGCCTGTCCCACTGCGCCGTAACTCTCGCCGCACAGAGCGGTGCCGTCCTCCAGCACCAGAACCGCCAACCCGCCAGTCAACGCTGCACCTTCCCGTCCGCAGTAGTGATCGCGCCGCGGAGCATGGTGAGCAGCACCCGCCCGGGCAGCTCCATCCCCTCGTAAGGAGTGTTGTCGGCCAAGCTGGCCAGCTGCGCCCCATGCACCGTCCAGGTGGCGTCCGGGTCCACCAGGAGCAGCGTCGCCGGTTGTCCGACCCCGAGCGTCCGGCCCTGATCGGTCGCTCCCCCGATCCGGGCCGGACGCTCGCTCATCACCCGGGCCACCCCGCGCCAGTCCAGCAGGCCTGGGCGCACCATCGTCGCCACCACCACCGACAGCGCCGTCTGCAGTCCCAGCATGCCGGGACGGGCCGCGGACCATTCGCAGTCCTTGTCCTGCGCGGCGTGCGGGGCATGGTCCGTGGCCACGCAGTCCACGATGCCCTCTGCCAGCGCGGCGCGCAGCGCCTCGGTGTCAGCAGCGGTGCGCAGCGGCGGATTGACCTTGTTCACCGGATCGTAGCCGTTCAGGCGCTCATCGGTGAGCAGCAGGTGGTGCGGGGTCACCTCGGCGGATACCCGGATCCCACGCTCCTTGGCCCAGCGTAGTACCTCCACTGTGCCGGCAGTCGACACGTGGCACGCATGCAACGCCGCCGCAGCGTCCCGGGCGAGCAGGCAGTCCCGTGCCACGATCGACTCCTCCGCGGCGGCGGGCCAGCCGGCCAGCCCCAGCCGGGCCGCGATCTCCCCCTCGTGCGCCTGCGCGCCTGCGGTGAGTCGGGGGTCCTCGGCGTGCTGGGCGATCACGCCGCCCAGCCCTCGGATGTACTCCAGGGCACGGCGCATCAGTAACGAGTCGTGCACGCATACCCCGTCGTCGGAGAACAGCCGCACCGCAGCCGCGGACGCGGCCATGGCGCCCAATTCGGCGAGTCGCTCACCGCGCAGCCCGACGGTGACCGCGCCGACTGGGTGGACGTCGACCAGCCCGACTTCGCGTCCGCGCCGATAGACGTGCTCGACGACCACCGCGCTGTCTGCGACCGGGTCGGTATTGGCCATCGCGAACACCGCGGTGTAGCCCCCCAATGCCGCGGCCGCCGAGCCGGTGGCGATCGTCTCGGCGTCCTCGCGGCCAGGCTCACGCAGGTGCGCGTGCAGGTCGACCAGGCCGGGCAGCGCAACCAGCCCGCCACCGTCGAGCACCTCGGCTCCGGTGCCGTCCAGACCGGCGCCCAGCTCGGCGATCACCCCATTGCGGACCAGCAGGTCCACCGGATCGCCCACGCCGTAGGGCCGGATCCCATGAAGCAGGAATGACCCCGTCATGCCAGCTCCTCCTGGGCGGCGAGCAGGTGGTAGAGCACGGCCATCCGCACATGTACCCCATTGCGGACCTGTTCGGTGATCGCGGCACGCGGCGAGTCGGCGACCGAGTGCGCGATCTCCATACCGCGCAGCATCGGCCCCGGGTGCAACACCACCGCGTGCTCAGGTAACAGCTCCATACGCGCCTCGGTGAGCCCGTAGCTGATCGAGTATTCTCGGGCCGAGGGGAAGAACCCGCCGCACATCCGCTCGGCTTGCACCCGCAATATCATCACCGCGTCGGTGCCGGGCAGTGCGGCGTCGAGATCATGCCCGATCGTCACCGGCCAGCTGCGGGCTTGTCGATCGGGGCTGCTCCCCCAGTTCTGGACCCCCCATGGCAGCAGCGTGGGCGGGGCGACGAGGTGGATCCGGGCACCCAGCGTGATCAGAAGCTCGATGTTCGAACGAGCCACCCGGCTGTGCAGCACATCGCCCACGATGGTGACGGTCCGCCCATTTAGGGTGCCCAACCGCTCACGTAGAGTAGCTGCATCCAGTAGTGCTTGGGTGGGGTGCTGATGAGTGCCGTCCCCGGCATTGATCACATGCGTGGGCACCCAGCCAGCGAGGCGATGTGCCGCACCCGACGCAGGGTGACGGATCACCACGCAATCCGCGCCCATCGCGGCCAGGGTGAGCGCAGTGTCACGCAGCGATTCCCCCTTGACGACAGATGAGCCCCCGGACGAGACATTGACCACATCAGCGCTCATCCATTTGCCGGCGATCTCAAAGGAAGCCCGGGTGCGGGTGGAACTCTCGTAGAACAAAGTGACCACCGTGCGCCCGCGCAACGTCGGTAACTTGCGCACCTCCCGACCCAGCAACGCCTGCTTCAGCGCCTCGGCGGTGTCCAGCAGCGCGGTGACGGTCTCGCGCCGCAGATCAGTGGTACTCAGCAAGTGCCTCACCGGCGGCTCCGGCGGATCACGACGGCATCGGTGCCGTCTGTCTCAACCAGCAGCACACCAACCTCCTCGTCCCGGGAGGTCGGCAGGTTCTTGCCGACGTAATCGGCGCGAATCGGCAGCTCACGGTGGCCACGGTCGACCAGCACGGCGAGCTGTACCGCCCGGGGGCGACCGTACTCGCGCAGCGCGTCCAGCGCGGCCGCAACGGTGCGGCCGGAGTACAGCACATCGTCGACCAGCACGACGAGCGCATCATCGAGCCCACCGGCGGGCAGCTCGGTGAGCTGCAACGGACGGGTGGGCCTGCGCCGCAGGTCGTCTCGGTACAGGGTGACGTCGAGGGTGCCCAGGTCTGGCCGGGTCCCGTCGAACTCAAGGATCCGATCCGCCAGTCGGTGCGCCAGCGGGACACCCCGAGTGCGGATGCCGACCAGCACCACCGCGTGGGGGGCGGTGCGCTCGATGATCTGATGCGCCATCCGGGTCACGATGCGCGCGACATCGGCCGCCGAGAGCAACTCACGCTGCTGCGGTGGACCTGCCCCGCCCACCGCGCCCGTCCCGGACGGGGACGACACGGTGGACCTCCTTCCCCGCCTCGCTGGACGGGCCTTAAAGGACGTCAGGTACCGGACCGGCGCCGGACCCCGCTCTCGACGCTATCAGCGGGGCTACCCATGCTCGCCCGCTACCCCGTCCGGGTGATGTACGTGACTCTGCGCGGTCTTGGGCCCCTGATGGCTTGACCTGGGAGGTTACTCAGCGCAGCATTACTCTCCGTATCATCCCGATGTTCGCGTGGCGCCCCAAGGCGTTGACTGGTCGGGGTCTGAAGAAGGAGAAGGGACCAGATGGGCGACTATGCCAAGGCACTGGGGTCCAAACTGCGTGGCATCCGTCAGCAGCAGGGTCTGTCACTGCACGGTGTCGAGCAGAAGTCTGCGGGCCGCTGGAAAGCTGTGGTGGTCGGCTCCTATGAGCGCGGCGACCGGGCGGTGACGGTGCAGAAGCTCGCGGAGCTTGCGGATTTCTACGGGGTTCCGGTACCCGAACTGCTGCCGGAGAGCCGGGTACCCTCCGGCAGCGAGCCAGCCACCAAGATCGTCATCAACCTTGAGCGACTCCAACAGCTGCCGGTGGACAAAGTGGGCCCGCTAGCCCGCTACGCTGCGACAATCCAGAGCCAGCGCGGTGACTACAATGGCAAGGTGTTGTCCATCCGCACCGAGGACCTGCGCTCGCTAGCGATCATCTACGACATGTCGCCGGGCGATCTCACCGAACAACTGATCGGCTGGGGTGTGTTGCCTCCCGAGGCTCGCCCGGTGAAGGACAAAGAAGAGGCCTGACTAGTTGGTCGTCGCTCACGAGCCGCGCGGTAGCGCGGCCAGGGCGCCGAGCACGCCGTTGACAAAACGCGGAGAGTCGTCTGTCGAGAGTAACTTGACCAGCTCGATAGCTTCGTCGATGGCTACCGCGTCGTCCACTTCTTCAGAGAACAACAGTTCGAAGGCGCCCAGCCGGAGCACCGCCCGGTCCACCGCGGGCATCCTCCCCAGCGCCCAACCATGGGCTTGATCAGCGAGCAACCGGTCGATGTCCGCGCCGTGCTTTACCACGCCGTGCACCAGCGAGACCGTGTAATCACTGAGCGGGGGCAGCTCCGGCGCGCCCACCCGCTCGGCGAGCAGGGCGATCGGGTCCAACCCCCGCAGGTCGGATTCGAAGAGGATGTCGACGGCGCGTTTGCGAGCCTTGCTGCGGGCACCCACGTCAACTACTGACGCGGCCGAGGTAACGCCCGTCCCTGGTGTCGACCTTGACCTTGTCACCGGTGCCGACGAACAGCGGTACCTGGATCTCGGCGCCGGTCTCGAGGGTGGCCGGCTTAGTGCCACCGGTCGATCTGTCCCCCTGGAGACCCGGGTCGGTGTGCGAGACCATCAGCTCCACCGAGGTGGGCAGCTCGATGTAGAGCGGGGTGCCCTCGTGAACGGCGACCAGCGCCGTCTGATTGTCCAGCAGGTAGTGAGCCGCATCTCCGACGACGTCACCGGGAACGGTGATCTGGTCGAAAGTGTCGCCGTCCATGAATACGAAATCGGGGCCGTCTGCATACAGGTAGGTCATGTCGCGCCGATCGACGGTCGCGGTGTCGACCTTGGTGCCGGCGTTGAACGTCTTGTCCACGACCTTGCCGGACAGCACGTTCTTCAGGGTGGTCCGCACGAAAGCGCCACCCTTACCCGGTTTGACATGCTGAAAGTTCACAACCGACCACAACTGGCCGTCGAGATTGAGCACGAGTCCGTTCTTCAGGTCGTTGGTGGTGGCCACGTCAGCCTGTCACTCCCGTTCATGGACAATCAACCCGGTGATCACAAGCAGGGCACGACCACGAGGTCTTTCGTGGTCAAGGTGAGGAGCTCGGGCTCGCCGTCGGAAACGACGAGGGTGTCCTCGATACGCACGCCGCCCCTGTCCGCCAGGTAGACCCCCGGCTCGACGGTGACCGCCATGCCTGCGACCAGTGTACCGACCCCGAACCGTGACAACGCCGGAGCCTCATGGATCTGTAGGCCGACACCGTGCCCGAGACCGTGCACGAAGTCCTCGCCATGCCCAGCCTCCGTGATCACGTCCCGGGCGGCGGCGTCTACCTCGCGGACATCGGCCCCAGCACGCAGCGCAGCCCGCCCGGCGGCCTGCGCCGCGGCGACCAAGTCGTAGACCTCTCGCTGCCAACCAGCCGGCTCACCGAGCACCATGGTGCGAGTCATGTCGGAGTGGTAGCCCTCGACCAGGGCACCGAAGTCCAGCTTCAGCAGATCGCCACGGCGCAGCTGCGCGTCGGTCGGGCGGTGATGGGGTACCGCGGAGTTCGCGCCGGTCGCCACGATGGTCTCGAACGACGGGCCGGCCGCTCCCGCCGCCACCATTCTGGCCTCCAAGTCGCGGGCCACCTCGCGCTCCGTGCGGCCCGGGCGCACCCCACCCTCGGCGAGCAACCCGGCCAGGGCGGCGTCAGCAGCCGCGCACGCGGCGCGCAGCACGGCGACCTCAGCCTCATCCTTGATCAGCCGCAATGTCTCCACCAGCCGCGGGGTCGCGACCAGCACATCGGAGCCGGTGACCTTCGCCAGTGCGGCGTGCCCCTCGACCGTCACCACGTGGCTCTCAAAACCGAGCCGGCCGATCCCCTCCTCGGTGGCGTCCTCGGCCAACCGCGAGCGGATGGACCTGTCAATCACCCGGCGCAGGTCCGGCACCTGCCGCTGCGATTGCGTGTCGTATCGACCGTCGGTGGCGAACACGCTGCGCTCATCCCCCTGCGCGTGCATCAGCAGGGCGGCGTTGGAGCCGGTGAATCCGGTGAGGTAGCGAATGTTGAGCAGATCGGTGACCAGCAGCGCGTCGAGCTCCAACTCACGCAGCCGCCTGCGGAGCGCCGCGCGGCGCTGAGGGTAGGGCATGTCCCCGACGGTAGCGGGTAGCGCCGCGAAAGGCGCATCCACGAACAGCCTCTGTTCGACGGCGGCCTTGCCGCCGCTTCGGGTGTCTCTCAGTGGGCTTCGCGTGCTGCCCCTGAGCAGGTGCCAGCGCGACCAGCGATCCAGCGTAGCGCGAGTGGGTAACCGTCAACCCCCAAACCCACGATGACCCCAGAAGCGATGGCCGAGATGTAGCTGTGGTGCCGGAATGGTTCGCGGGTGTGCACGTTGCTGAGGTGCACCTCCACCAACGGCGCCGGTAACTGGGCGGCGGCGTCCCGTATCGCGATCGAGTAATGCGTCCACGCCGCGGCATTGAGCACTACTGGCGTCGCGGTATCGGCGGCCTCGTGCAGCCAGCTGATCATGACGCCCTCATGGTCGGTCTGGCGCACGTCCACCTCGAGCCCAAGCTCCGCTCCCACCCGCTGGCATAACGTCACCAGGTCGCTGTAGCTGGTCGCCCCGTAGATGTCGGGTTCCCGGGTCCCGAGCCGGCCCAGGTTCGGCCCGTTGAGCACCAGCACCTTCACTCTGCGCTCCTCGTTCCGCGAGCCATTGCGGCGTAGGCCGCGGTGAGCAGCTCGGGGTCCGGGTCCTCCAGCCGGCCAGGTTTCGCCAGACCGTCGAGCACCACGAAGCGCAATACCCCCGATCGGCTCTTCTTGTCGTTGCGCATGCTTTCCAGCAGCTCGGGTAGTGCGTCGGCGTCATAGCCGGTGGGCAGCCCGATCGAGCTGAGCACCGCACGGTGACGCTGCACGGTGGCGTCGTCCAGGCGCCCGGCGAGCCGAGCCAACTCGGCCGCGAAGATCATGCCGACGCTCACCGCAGCGCCGTGCCGCCACCGGTACCCCTCCCGACGCTCCAGGGCGTGGCCCAGCGTGTGCCCGTAGTTGAGCACCTCGCGCAGGTGCGATTCCCTCAAATCAGCGGCCACGACGTCAGCCTTGACTTTGATCGCGCGGCCGACCAGTTCCTCCAGCACCTCACCGGACGGATCCAGCGCGGCGGTGGGGTCGGCCTCGATCCGCTCCAGGATCACCGGATCGGCGATGAAACCCGCTTTGACCACTTCGGCCATCCCGGCGACCAGCTCGGCTCGTGGCAGCGTGGCCAGGGTTTCGAGGTCCACCAGCACCGCAGCGGGTTCGTGGAACGCGCCGACCAGGTTCTTGCCCGCGTCGGTGTTGATCCCGGCCTTGCCTCCCACCGCGGCATCCACCATCGCCAGCAAGGTGGTGGGTACCTGCACAACCCGGACACCGCGCAGCCAGTTGGCAGCGACGAAGCCGGCGAGATCGGTCACCGCCCCACCACCGAAGCCGACCACAGTGCCGGTGCGATCCAGACCGACCTGCCCCAGCACGTCCCAACAGAATCCCGCCACCGCAAGCTTCTTGCCGTCCTCGGCGTCGGGTATCTCGATGCGGTAAGCCTGCGAACCGAGGTACTCCAGCACAGAACGCAACGTCTCGGCGGACTCGACCATGGTCGGCTGGTGCACGATCGCCACGGCGCCGCTGCCTATTGCATCCAGCACCTCGGCCCGCAGATATCGCCCGACGACGACGTCGTAGGGCTGCGCCGTCACCACCCGGATTCCGCCGCGGCTCGGCGTCACCGACCTGGTCCACCGGCCCGGTGTCCGCACTCATCGGCGCTCCTTCGAAGCCTGAGAACCACGGTCTTGCCAATGCCCCCGACAGCTCCCGACTGCGGCTAACACGTCGTCGGCGACCTCGACCGGGCTGCGACGGTCAGTGGCCACTTCCGCTGTGGAGACCTCCCGGTACAGCGGCAACCGGGCATCGAGCAATGCGGCGAACGTGGCCCGGGGGTTCACCCCGGCGAGCAACGGGCGGGCTGCCGACAATCCCGTGCGGCGCACACCCTCGGCCATCCCGACCGACAGGAACACCACGCGACATCCGCGCAGCAAGGCGCGAGTCCGGTCCGAGAGCACCGCCCCGCCGCCCAGTGCCAGCACCCCGTTGCACCCGACCACGGCGGCCGCCACCTCCGTCTCCTCGAGCTCCCTGAATACCGGCTCGCCGTCGGTGATGAAGATCTCGGAGATGCTGCGGCCCGCACGAGCGACGATGAGATCGTCGACGTCGGTGAAGTCCACCCCGATCCGGTCGGCCAGCAACCGACCTACCGTGGATTTGCCGGCCCCCGGCGGGCCCACCAGCACCACGACCGGGCCCTGTGCGTCGCTCACGGCGAACAGCGTAGTCGGGGTATCGCGCTGGGTCCGCAGCATAAGACTTCCTCGCGACCACGGGTTACTCAGCGGCGGCTCGGTGCTCCCGGATGAGGTCTTGAACAGGGAGTATGCGGCGGGGACCAGGTTGTACCGAAGGGTGGGGTGGGGTGGGGTGGGCCGAGCCCGGGCTACGTACATTCCCGACCGTGACGTCGGGTCAGTGCTGGTGGGAAATGTGGAGGTAGGCCCGGATATTGCGGACGGTCTCGGGCAAGGCGTCACCGCCGAACTTCTCCAGCGTGGCGTCGGCGAGTACGAGCGCGACCATCGCCTCAGTCACCACCCCTGCGGCGGGAACCGCGCAGACGTCGGAGCGCTGGTTGATCGCGACAGCCGCCTCGCCGGTAGCGACATCCACCGTGGCCAGCGCTTTCGGCACAGTGGAGATCGGCTTCATCGCCACCCGGACTCGCAGCACCTCTCCGTTGGTCATGCCACCCTCGAGACCACCAGCTCGGTTGGTGGAACGCTGCACACCATCAGGCCCGGGCGCCATCTCGTCGTGCGCCACGCTGCCCCGGCGGCGCGCGGTGGCGAACCCGTCCCCTACCTCGACACCCTTCATGGCCTGGATGCCCATCAGCGCGCCGGCCAACCGGGCGTCCAGCCGCCGGTCGGCGTGCACGAAGGAACCCAATCCGACCGGCAGCCCGTACACCACGACCTCGACCACGCCACCCAGCGTGTCACCATCCTTTTTCGCCGCATCCACCTCGGCGATCATCGCGGCCGACGCCTCCCCGGCGAACGCACGGACCGGGCTGGCGTCGATCCGCTCCAGATCACCGGGTCCGGGCAACACGTTCGCAGGGGCGTCCACCTGCCCCAGCGACACCACGTGGGACAGCACCTCGGCACCCAGCGCTTGGCGTAGGAAAGCCTTGGCCACTGTGCCCAAAGCGACTCGGGAAGCGGTCTCTCGGGCGCTGGCCCGCTCCAGCACCGGTCGAGCGTCGTCGAAGCCGAACTTGGTCATCCCGGCCAGGTCGGCGTGGCCGGGCCGGGGTCGGGTCAACGGCGCGTTGCGGGACTGCGTGGCGAGCACGTCGGGGTCCACCGGATCGGCCGCCATCACGGTCTCCCACTTGGGCCACTCCGTATTGCCGATCCGGATCGCCACCGGGCCACCCAACGTCCGGCCGTGCCGGATGCCCCCGAGCAGGTCCACCTCATCGGCCTCGAACTTCATCCGCGCCCCACGCCCATGCCCGAGGCGACGGCGGGCCAGCTCAGCCTGCACGTCCTTGGACGTCACCTCGACCCCGGCGACCATGCCCTCCAGCACAGCGACCAGGGCAGGGCCGTGCGATTCTCCGGCGGTGATCCAGCGCAGCATAGCGCCATCGTGCCACGCTGTCGGGCGCCCCGACCTCGCTACTGTGCTCATGCCTCGGCGGCGGCCTCCTCCACCACTGCGGGCGCCACCGCTACGGTCACCGGCGCGGAGTCGCGGCGCAGCAGCCGGTGCACTACCGCGCCGACCATCACCAGCGCAGCCACGAACAGCAGCGCGAGGTACCGCAGCACCCAGTTGGTGCCCGCCGGGTCGTACACCGCCTGCCGCGGCACGGCGATGTTCACCATCATCGCCGTGCCATAGGCCACCGCGACCAGGTTCACCGGCAGCCCCCAGCGGCCTAGCGAGAAATCGCCGGGTCGCTTCGGGAGCAGACGACGCCCCAGCCGAGCACCCAGGGTCGGCACCGTGACCAGCAGGTACGCTAGGTACACGATCACGACCGACGTGCTGGTGACCGCCGCGAACGCCGCCGGGTTGCCCAGGTTGATCAGCAACACTCCGATTGCGAGTGCACCGACCGCGATGCCGGTGAGGATCGGCGTCCCGGTCTGCGGGCTGACCCGGGCCAGCAGCCGGGCGCCGGGCAGCCGACCGTCTCGCGCCATGCTGAACATCACCCGCGAGGCGGAGTTCTGGATCGCCAGGCAGGCCGACACGATCGAGATCGCCACCACCGCGAGCAGCGCCCGACCGAGGGTGGAGTCCAGCCGGCTGGTGATGACATAGGCGATGCCACCGGTGGACAGCTGCCCGTCGGTCAATGACGGTGCGGCCATCAACGCAGCCACGATCATGAACCCGCCGCCGACGAACGAGACCAGCAGCGCCCGCAGGATCGCCGAGGGCACCACCCGGCGCGGCTGGGTCGTCTCCTCGGAGAGCTCCGCTGCGCTGTCGAACCCGTACATGACATAGGCCGCCATCAACGTGGAGGCCAGGAAAGCATACAGGTAGGGACTATCGCCGGACACGTTGAGCGTCTCGGTGACCACGCCGGGACCACGTTCGGCATGGCCGAACAACAACGCGAGCAGCAGCACCACACCGGCGAGCTCGCAGACCACCCCGATCCCGTTGATCAGCGCCATGAAACGCACCCCGACGGAGCTGGTCACGGTGGCCAGCGCGATGAGCACCGAACCCAGCAGGATCCCATTGGCGGCGCCCGACGCCGAGGTGATCGACGGGTCGGTGCCGACGAGCTGGAAACCCGACCACACCGCGGGCAGCACCGCCTGCAGCGCGATGCCGATGGCTGCCACGCTCACGATGTAACCGACCAGCATCGCCCAGCCGGCGAACCAGCCGACGGTCTCACCAGCCAGCCGGCGCGACCACTGGTAGATGCACCCAGCCAACGGCCAGCTCGCCGCCAGCTCGGCGAAAACCAGCGCCACGCACAACTGGCCGGCGAACACCAGTGGCCAGGTCCAGAAGAACGCCGGGCCGCCGAAGGAGTAGCCCAACGCGAAGAGCTGGAGCACCGTGGTGAGGATCGAGACGAAGGAGAATCCCGCGGCGAAGGAGGAGAACCAGCCGAGCCGGCGGTGCAGCTCCTGGCGGTAGCCGACGCTGCGCAGGTCATCGGCGTCGGGATCACCGGTCGCGCTTGTGGTCATGACCCGGGTAGTCATGGGATCGCCTTTCTCGGTAGGTGCCCGGCGCGCACAAGGCAGCCGAGGGTGTCGCAGATGACCCGGGTCGCGATGAGCGCGGTGATCTCGGCGTTGTCGTAGGGCGGGGAGCACTCCACGACTTCGATGCCCGCCAGCGGGCGCGCGGCGATGAGCTGAATGAACTTCAGCACCTCGCGGGGCAGGAAACCACCGGGTTCGGGCCATCCTGTGCCGGGCACGAACGCGGCATCGAGGCAGTCGACGTCGAAGGACAACCAGACCGCGTCGGTGCCGGCCCAGGCGACGTCCAGGGCACGTTGCGCGGCGGCCTCGATACCCATCTCCACGCAGTCAGTGACGGTCATGATCGTGGTACCACGCTCCCGGCCGACCTGCACACCGGGCCGCGGCGCCTGCCAACCGCCGATACCGATCTGCACCAGGTTGCGCGGCGGCACGTTGGGGATGTCCGTGGCGTGAAACCACGGGGTGGTGTGCATCCGCTCGTCGAGGTCGGTTTCCTGGGTGTCGACGTGGCGGTCGAAGTGGATGATGCCGAGCTTGCCGCCCAGGTGCTCGGCGACGGCGCGAGTGGTCGGGTAGCCGATGGAGTGGTCGCCACCCAACACCACCGGAAGAGCGCCGGAGGCGTAGACGTGCCCGACCGCCTTGGAGATCTGGTCGAAGGTCTTCTCGATGTTGCCCGGGATGGTGAACACGTCACCGAGGTCGGCGATAGTGATGGACTCCCGCAGGTCGACCCCGAGCTCGAAGCTGTACGGCCCGTACAACGCAGAGATCTTGCGGATACCCTGGGGACCGAAACGGGTCCCGGACCGGTATGTGGTGCCCCCGTCGAACGGAGCGCCGAGCACCGCCACGTCGTACTCGCCACAGCGGCGGACATCCTCGACGTACGACGCCTTGAGGAAGGTGTTGATACCGGCGAAATGCGGCAGCTCGCCGCGGGAGAAGGTGGGGATCCGCCGGTCGACGATCGAGTCGGCGCCGGGCAGGCCGAGCTTCGAGCCCCTGGGCGATCTCCTCCTCCCACTTCGTTGTCGGTAGCGTCGCTTCCGCCTCGACGGCGTAGCGCGCTTCCGGGCCGTAGTTACTGTGCAGGTCGTCCATGTCGGGGCCTCCGCGTCCACGGCGCCCGGCCACGAGGCAGCCGGGCGTGGCTGGCCTCCCGGGCTTTTGTCCCGCCGTGGAGCGGGCAGCACGCTGCCCGCCTGCACCTCTCGGTCCAGCCTCACTGCGGACAGCGACGGAACCCTAGGTGCGCCTCACCCACTAGGATGAGTCGCCATCATCACACGACACCAGTGTGACGATGATGTCACCACTGCGTTGCGGTCATATCACTGGTCGAGAGTCCTGCCCGCAGGCTCGGCGCAGCGCGGCAGTGAGGGCAGCGGCGGTGCGGCGCGGCAGCACGGCGGCGAGGTGGCCGTCCGGGCGGACCAGGTGCACGCTGTCAGCGCCGGCTCGCAGCGCCTGTCGCACGGCCCCAGTTGGGTCGATAGTGGGCAGGGAGTAGGTGGTGACCGGGATCTCGGTACAGGACAGGGGGAACGGCTCGCGCGCGGCTAGTATCACGAACCCGGCTCCGAATAGCTGGCGTAATCGGGTCACACCAGGCTGCTCGGGCACCCGGCAGGGCGCGTCCGGGCACAACACACCTGGCACCGGCGGACGTGGCATCCCAGGTGCGGTCGGGAAGTGTGCAACGGACGGGTGTGGTGTGGTGAGCGGCGAGTCGAGATACCAGTAAGGCTCGGCGAGCTTCCCAGAGTCGATCTGCCGCCGGGCGTCGGCGTCGCGCACCGCCTGCTCCAGCACTTCCCGGCGGCGGGCGTGGGCGGCGTCGTCCGGTGGCACCAGGAACCGCATGGTGGCATGAGTGACCCGCAGATTCTCCAGCGCCGCAGAGCGGCGCTCCTGGGAATAGCTATCCAACAGCCGCTCGGCCTCGTGACCCGAGACCCAGCCGTGGTGTACTGCGGCGAGCTTCCAGGCCAGGTTCTCCGCGTCCTGAACCCCGGAGTTCAGTCCCCGCGCCCCGAACGGGGCGAACAGGTGCGCGGCGTCCCCGGCGAGAAAGACACGCCCGACCCGGAACAAGTCGGCGACCCGCTCATGAAAGCGGTACACCGACAGCCATACGATCTCGTAGGGCCGCTGCCCCACGATCCGGCGGATACGTGTGCTCAAGGCACCCGAGGCGCGCTCGGCGGCTAGGTCGAAGTCAGCGGGCACCTGCCAGTCGATCCGCCACACCGAGTCCGGCTGCTCGTGCATCAACACCTGCCGCCCGGGGTTCCACTCCGAATCGAAATGGAATCGCCGTTCGTTGGGGAACGGCAGCTCGGCCCGGATGTCGGCGACGAGGAACTGGTCGGCGAACGAGTGCCCGGGGAAGCCGACGCCGAGCAGTCGGCGCACCACGCCGCGGGCCCCATCGGCTGCGACCAGTTGTGCGGCGCGCAGCCGACGCCCGCCGCCGGTGGCCACCTCGACCTCGACACCGGTGCGATCCTGGGTCAGCGCAACCACCTGGTGGTCGAAGCGCAGGTCCACCAGGGGGTTGGCCTCGACGGCGTCGAGCAGGTAGCGCTCGGTGCTGCACTGCGAAAGGTTGATCCATGGCGGTAGCGACGAGCAGTCCGGGTCCGGAAACGTCGTGGTGACCAGTTCATGACCGCGGTAGAAGGTACGTCCTACCGACCAGGTGACGCCTTCGGCAAGCATCGGCGCCGCACAATCGACCCGGTCGAAGATCTCAAGCGCGTCCCGCTGCAGGCAGATCGCGCGCGAGCCCGAGATGTTTCGTCCGGGCGCCGCCTCCAGGACCGTGCTGGGAACACCCCACCGGGACAACAGCAACGCGGTGATCAGTCCCACCGGGCCGGCACCGCACACCAGAACCGGTCGCACCGAGCCGACTGAGAGGTCGCAGACCTCGTGGTCCCGCTGCGCGGTCCCCATCACGGACGCTGCTCCACCATGCGGCCTAGAGGTTGCCGCGACGGGCCTGCTCACGCTCGATGGCCTCGAACAGAGCCTTGATGTTGTTCCTGCCGAAGCCCAGCGAACCGTGCCGCTCGATGAGCTCGAAGAACACTGTGGGGCGATCCTGAACCGGCTTGGTGAAGATCTGCAGCAGGTAACCGTCCTCATCGCGGTCGATAAGGATGCCCAGCTCCCGCAGGATATGAACAGCCACCCGGGTCTCACCGACCCAGGCATCGAGTGCCTCGTAGTAGGCGTCTGGGGTGTCCAGGAACTCCGCACCCATCTCGCGCATCGCTCGGACGCTACCCACGATATCGCCCGTGGCCAGCCCGATGTGCTGTACACCGGGACCGCCGTAGAACTCGAGGTATTCATCGATCTGAGAACGCCGCTCACCCGCCGACGGCTCGTTCAGTGGGAATTTCACTCGGTGATTTCCGCTGGCAACCACCTTGGCCATCAACGCCGAGTACTCGGTAGCGATGCCTTCACCGATGAACTCATTGAGATTAATGAAGCCCATCACCCGGTTATAGAAGCGGACCCATCCTTCCATGCGGCCGAGTTCAACGTTGCCCGCGCAGTGGTCGACGGCCTGGAAGTACTGAGTCGGGTGGTGGGCGGGCTTACCACGAAAAATCGACTTCGCGGCGACGAAACCCGGCAGGAATACTCCGCGATAGCCGGACCGGTCGACCAGCGTATGCCGGGTATCGCCATAGCAGGCGATAGCGGCGGACCGGACGGTGCCGTGTTCGTCACCGGTGTCGTTCGGTTCCGCCAGCACGGTGGCGCCATGCGTCCGTGCGTGCGCGATCGCCCGATCCACGTCGGACACCTCCAGGGCCAGGTCGACCACGCCGTCACCGTGAATCCTGACGTGGTCACCTCCGGGCATCCCGGGACGCGCCTCACCGGTGAGGACGAAGCGAGCCCGCCCGGACACGAGCACGTACTCCGCCTGGTCACGGTGACCGCTCTCCGGGCCGCGATATGCCACACAGGTCATTCCGAACACCGTGGAGTAGTAGTGCGCCGCCTGCCTGGCGTTGCCGACCGCAAAGCGCACGTGATCCATGTCGAGCACCGGGAACGGGTCGTCCGCCGGGTCATGGACGACGGCACCGACCAGAGCGTCCAGGTAGGCGTCCCCGCCACTCGGCAGGACCTCGCTCACATGTTCCTCCTGGGTGGCGTGCCCCCCAGGCCGGCAGAGCTGCCTGCACCTTGCGTTCGGAGACGATCGCAGCGGGCTACCTGTTCATCTCGCGACGGTCGGCGGCCCAGGGTCTCCTGGTTGTTACGGTCTTCACCTAGACCAGCGGCCTGCAGGATGTGCAGACACGCCACCGCCCTCGCCGAGTCACGTTGGGTGATGTCGTATTCGAAGATCATTTGATCCTCTCATCAGTGCCCACGGAGCGTTACCCGGCTCTATGAGCGCGGTACCTTGGTGATACGTACCCTGGTGTGATCGGCTTCGGTGCAGCCGTTGCTCCACCCACCACTTTAAGCAGTCGAGCCCGGATCTTTTACTCGTCGCGTTCTAAGGATCTTCTTGTGCGTATCCGGATCATCGACGCCTTCACCGACCGGCCATTCGCAGGCAACCCCGCCGCTGTCTGCCTACTGGACGCTGATGCGTGGCCCGATGAGATCTGGATGCGACACGTCGCCGCAGAGATGAACCTCCCCGAGACAGCCTTCGCACACCCGCTGCCCGAGCGCGTCGACGCCGACTGGGCGCTACGCTGGTTCACCCCCGCAGTCGAGATCGATCTCTGTGGGCACGCCACGCTCGCCACCGCACATGCACCTCACCGGGCACGCCGTCACCATCCTCGACGGCACCCTGCACCACACCGCCGGGTAAGCGGGGTTTGCCAGCCTGCCGGCGCTGTGGGCTGGACCTCCTATGATCTCGGTCATGACGACGCCCTCGCGTCAGCAGCTCCGCGAATGGTCTGCCGCGCTCACGCTCGGCCCGCTGGATCCGGCCGATCCGAACGAGACGAGGTACGTCCCGCTGGCCGAAGCCGGCCGGGCCGCGGTCGACGAGCTGCTGGCGACGATCGAGCTGGCCATCGACACGACAACCCAGCTGCTGTCCGGGCCGTCCGGCTCCGGCAAGACCACCGAGCTGAATCGGCTCAAGGGTGAGCTGGAACGCAAGGGCTTCCACGCCGAGATCTTCGACGTCGGCGCCTACGTCAACGAGTCCTCACCGGTCGACGTCACCGAGTTCCTCATCGCGCTAGCCCTCGGCGCGCACGACGTGCTCGGTGCACCCGAAGCGGAGAACGGGCCTGGGTTCGCCGGCCGGCTGCGCCGCCTGCTGGACCGCCTCAAGATCTCCGTCGACGTCCCTGGCCTGTCCCTCACGGGTCACGGGACGGGCTGGAGGTCGAGGCGCTGGGCGCCTCGGTCGAGGTCGAGCTGCAGCGCGAGCTGAAGAGCAGCGAATCGGTCGTGGCGGAACTGCGCAGCAAGCTGACTTACCACATCGGCCGACTCTACGAGGAGGTCGCAACCTATCTCACCACGCTGCTGCCGGCCGACGACCCGGGCCAGGGCTCGGTGCTCATCGTGGACGGCCTGGAGAAGCTGCGCGGCACCAGCGAGAACGACCTGATGGTGCAGGAATCGGTGCAGGCGCTGTTCGTCGCGCACGCCAGCAAGCTCAAGTTCGGTTCCCACCACATGATCTATACGGTGCCCACCTACCTGCAGTTCACCTCGCCCGGAGCGCTGCCCTTCGACTCGCGGGTATTGCCGGTTCCGGTGCCCCACGTCCGCCCGCGCCCCGGTCACCCGGCAGACACCGTTGCCAAGACGGTCGCAGAGCTGCAGGACGTCGTGTCCCGCCGGCTCCCAGTCGATCTGATCTTCACCGGCAAGCAGCTCGATGCGATCATTCAGGCGTCCGGGGGTCACCTGCGTGACCTGTTCACGCTGCTGCGCCAGGTGGTCAACCTCATCCTTCGCAGGTCGCTGACGCCACCACTGGGCGACGAGCACGTCGAGGAGGCGATAGGCCTGGTAGCACACGACTTCCTGGCGATGACGGCAGAGCAGGAAGCGTTCCTGCGCCGGGTGGCGTCCGGGGACGGCACGGTCCGGCCCAAGGAGTCCGAGGTGCAGCTGATGGCCCGGCTGCTGCAAAGCCACATGCTGCTCGGTCACCTCAACGGCCAGGACTGGTACGAGGTGCACCCGCTGGCCAGGAGGGCACTCGGCCTGCCGTGAGCGACGCGAGACCTGCTCGCAGCGTCGAGCCGTGAACACCGGCTGGCGGGGGGCCCGGAGCCTGCACCGGGATATCGAGGCCGTCTGGGAGCGGCTGCGGACCGAGTTCGTGCTGCGTGACGGGTTCTGGCTGGCATTCCTGTTCGGCGGCCAGGCGCCAGACGTCGCCGAGCTGGTAGCCCGCACCCGCGACCAGGCCCGTACCCAGGTCAAGCACGTCGCCACCCTCACCTTGACCGAGTGGTCCGGCCAAGCCGCCGTGCTGGGCGAGCTGCTCGCCCCGCATCCGGTCGGCCTCGCCGCAACCTGGGTAATCGACGGTGAGGCGGCGCCGGCCGATCGGGCGCGGCTGTGGTCCCGGCTGCTGCGGCGGCTCAACGAGCGACGTGACGCGCTGGCCGCCGTGCACCCGGCCGCGCTGCTGCTGGTGTGCCCGGCCAGTTCGCTGCCGCTGGTCCGAGACGCCGCACCGGACCTGTGGTCGGTCCGCAGCCTCACGGCGACACTGGACACCGCTGGCAGCGTCGCCGTGACCGCACCCGCCACGCCCGACGGTCCGTCGCCGGCTCGCATCGACTTCACGCCGGTGCCAGGCGAGCCAATCCAGCCCTCGCCCGAGGTGGGGACGCTGCTGCGGCGAGCTGCAAGCGCGTTGCGGTCAGGCCGCAACGACCTGGCGGTAGAGGCCGGGCTGAACGCTCTTGAGGTGGCGTCGAGCCCGGACGACGAGCTGCTCGCGCACGCCTGGCTGGCCCAGGTGCGGGCGGGGCAGGGCGAGCCGGTCGAGGCGGTCCGGCACGCCCAGATCGCGCTGGAGGGCCGGCGGCCGCTGGAACTGGACACCACGCTGGCACTCCTGGAGCTCCTGTCCGGCTCGCTCGATCGGGAGATCTCGCTCGCCGCAGCCGAAGCCCTTGTAGAGGTGCGCCGCGCGCTAGCGGGGCGCCGTCCGGACTCACCCACCGCGCTGCGCGACCTCTCGGTCTCCCTCGACAAGGTCGCGGGCATCCAACAACAACGCGGCCAACTCGACGACAGGTCTCATGAAAGCTGAGAGTGGAGTCACGCGGTGCGCGCTCCGACCACCTTCATCTGCTCGTCATCATCAGCCCGACATTCTTGCCTCCACCCACTCCCTCGCCTCCTCCACACTGACGTGTCTCCCCACACTCTCCAACAGTCGCCACCACACCACGCCCAACCCCTGCATCATCGCAAAATCGAGCGCCCCATGCACCGAGCACCGTGGCCACCTCCGCCAGCACCTCCAGTTCCATCGCGTCCAGCTGCAGAATTTACACCGCCCTCGCTTGCTCACCGCATGCCGCTGCAGCAGTATCCCGACCATCACCAAGAGCCGTACCGCGAGTTCCTTGATAACCTCCGGCTCGACTGGCTCCTCACCGCTGAGTCTCTCCACCCATTGTTCAAACTGCTCACAGAGCAACCGATGCCGTACCTCCTGCACATTGCTCACGACTGCCAGTCTGGCTCCACGATGTGCGAAGGAAGGGTTATCGACTCGCCGGTCAGCATTTCCCCCTCGATGACCACGTGATTCAGTTCATCAGCGCGCCACAGCAGTCGTTTCCCGGCAGCAATCAGCCGTGCCAGCAGCTCCCGATCTTCCCGGATCACGACTGAACCTTCCGAACTCCGTTTCCAGGTACCACTATCCAGTTCTCCACGCCTATAACCCCACTCGTGTGCATGTCTTACCGGCTGGACGGCACCCAGGACCGGAGAGCGCTGGGCTGGTAGGGGGAGTGTCCCGGATGGTGGACACGCCAGCTCCGCGTTCGGCCCGGCCCTGGGGCCTTGGGAGATAGCCAATCCCGCTGGCGCAGGCGACAACAGCACATCCACACCACACCCGGACGTCATCCCCTCGCTGATCCGGCGCCCGGCGTGCCCCGTTGAGATAATGTGCCGCTCGCGTACTGGAGGGACGAGGCCGTTGCTGGAGAGGAAACCGTGAAAGCCAAGCGCCGCGCTCTGGCGGATCGCCGTGAGATTGTGGGCCACACCCAGGAAACGCTTGCTGAGTTCGTGGGCGTCGAACCGACGACCGTCGGGCGTTGGGAGCGGGGCGAAACGTCTCCCCAGCCGTGGTCGCGGCCCAAGCTCGCCGAGGCCCTGGCCGTCTCTGTCGAGCAGCTGAACACCATGCTCGCCGAGGGGCAGCCGGTGGCCGACAAGTCGCGCAACCCCGACGCAGCCGGCGACCCCCTCGCTGATCCCGAGCACGACCCGGTGCTCAGCGCTCCCTGGAACCACCGGGGTACCGTCGAAGCGGCAGCTGTGCTGAGCGGTGGTGATGGCCGGGTGAAGCGTCGGGGGTTCCTGTCCCTCACCGGCGTGGCGCTGACCGCTCCCGCGCACCAGTGGTTGGTGCACGAGCCGGAGCCGCTGGTGGTCGCGCTGGCGGGACGCCGGGTACCAGCCGGCGTCGCCGACCGGCTTCCGGCCATGATCACTGAGCTGCGGGCGATGGATGACGTGGCCGGTGGCGGTGATGTGCTGTCGCTGGCCCGGTACCACTTCGGCTGGGTCGCCAGCCTACTCGATCACGCCTCCTACAGTGACACCACTGGCCGCAAGCTGCACAGTGCGCTCGCCGAACTCGGGCAGCTGATGGGCTGGGTCTGCTACGACACCGGCCGGCACGGGCTCGCGCAGCGTTACTACATCACCGCCCTGCGCGCGGCCCACAGCGCTGATGACCGGCCGCTCGGTGCCCACATCCTGGGCGCAATGGCCTACCAGGCCGCCTGCCAAGGGCGACCAACCGAGGCCGTGACGCTCATCGAAACCGCGGTGGCAGGCACGCGGGGCCAGCAGACGCCACGCCTGCTCGCCGCGCTGTACATCCGGCAAGCCTATGCGTTTGCGGCCATGAAAGACGCCTCGGCCTACACAGCGACAATCTCCCAGGCCCGCACCCAGGTCGAGCGGTCCGCGAACGACGATGACCCGCCTTACCTGTACTGGGTGAGCCCGGCAGAGATCACCGCCGGCGCCGGTTACGGTCTGCTACAGCTGGGTCAGGCCGATCAGGCAGCGGCCCTGATCGGTCAGGGCATCGCCATGTTCGGTGAACCCTTCCACCGCGACCGGCAGATCTACCTGACCGACCTCGCCGAGGCGTTGGCTCGCCCAGGAAAGCAACGCGATCTGGACGCCGCCGCCGGCAAAGGCATCGAGGCCATCCAGCTGGCCGTGAACCTGTCCTCGACCCGCAGCGTGGACCGGATCCGCGACCTCTCCCGGCAGCTCAAGCCATACGCCAAAGTCCCGGCGGTGCGGGACTTCCTGGCACAGGCACAAGGATTTGTGGCGGGGTAGGTGTCCCCGTACACAGTCGGTGGGTTCAGTTTCGGTGAAATGTTTCGCTCCAACAGCATCATCAAGGAGGCCGGACGCGAAGTCGCGTTCACGCGTCGCATCACCCGGCTGATCTGGCCGACCTCGCCGTCATTCACCTGACGGCACACCAATTCCAGCGCATGATTGACCCCATAGCACACGATGCCCGCCTGGTCGTGATCGGAGATCGCCAGTTCGGTTTCATTGACGGCTGTTGGGTGCCCGGGTGCGTGAAGCTGCCCCGGGCATCCTCATCGGCAGACAACTTGACTTGCCGCCTCACCGGGCGGTCTCGATCGATTCGGCGTCCGGCGATGCCGCTCCGGCCGCATCGAGAACTGCCTGATTTCCGGACGACCAGGTCACCATCATGGTCACTGCGCTGATCTGCCACCGCACCGAGACGCGGATCAGCCTGAACCAATAATGGCCGCCGAGAATCCATCGATCTTCGCCGGATGCCATGTCGGCGAGGTGGGTGGCCTGGAACTGGGCGGTGCATTCAGCGACATCGCCGTCCACGGTGACCAGGTGGTTGCCGAGCAGATGCTGCGTCGCGGTCATCGTGCCGAACAACTGCCGCCAGGATCCGACCAGCGCATCGCGGCCTACCTGGGCAGGCACGCCACCGGTCAAACTGGTGTAGTCCAGGGCGACCTCGTCGGCGAACACCTCCGCCAGCGCGTCCCACTGCCTGCGGTCGGCGTGCCAGGCCATCCGGGTGCAGACGTCGATCACATCGAGCCGGTCCTGAATTTCCTGTAACATCGAATCTCCCCTTGATCGCACGCGCGATCCTAGAGCGTCTCCCGGAAATGCGCGTCGACCATCCGCAGCGCCATCTCGATCGTCGGCTCGTCATCGTAGAAGTCGAACTGCGTCCCGGTGATCCAGTGCAGCTGGCCCGGGGCACCCAAACCAGCGTGGAAGCGACGGGCGCCGTCCGGGATCGCCCCGCCCTCGCTATGCACCATCACGGTGGGTACCGTGATGGTCGGTGCCAACCTGATCGGATCAAACCGCAGCCAATACGGCCAGGCCATCACCGCGAACCTGTTCCCCCAGGCCGGGATCGCACCTCGACTCTGATCCAGGTAGTAGTCGAACGAACCGTACATCGCCGCCCGCTGATCAGTGGTGCTCACAGCGGGGACATAGTCCACTTCGCCGGTGCGCTGGTACCGCAACAATGCTTCCTCACCCATCCTGATCCGCTCGCGGACGCCCTCACTGCCCCCGTAGAGCGTCTCCACCAACGCGCGGTCGTGCAGCCATGGCGCGACCAGCGCCAGCGAGCGCACCCGGTCGTCGGAGGCTGCGCTACCTGCCGAGTACCCAGCACCGGCACAGATGCCCAACGCACCGATCCTGCCGGCGTCAATGCCTCGGGCAGTGTGCAGGTAGGTCACCGCGTCCTGAATGTCGCGGATTTTGCCGTCCGGGGACTCGACGTCCCGAGGCTGACCCCCCGACTCGCCGTAACCCCGGAAGTCGAACGCGAGCGCGACATAGCCGCGCTCAGCCAGGCAGCGTGCGTACCTGCCCGCCATCTGCTCCTTGACCGTGCACCACGATCCGGTGACCACCACTGCCGGGCAGGCCCGGTCACCGGAGGCCACCGGGCGGTAGAGGTCACCGACTAGCCTCTCGCCCTCGCTGTCGAACACGACCCGCTCGACGCTGGCCTTGGTTGAGCTGGCTTTCACCGACATCAGCTATTCCTCCGCTCACATTTCCCTGCCAGGTGCCTCCCCAACGTCTTGACCATATCTCAGGGGAGCTGTATCCCACCAGGGAGACTGTCCATTGACAACCACACCGACCAGTACTGATATTACCGGTCCACCTTGAACTGCGAGAATATCACATTTACACGGCAGGGCGCTCACACTCAGGGAGCTGAGCCTTAGGGAAGCTCGCACAACAACGGATAGGCACGAACCGCCGAAGCCGGCGTCGCGTGGCGGCGCCAGCCCGAAAAGGATCTACCCTCGAAGTGCTGCAACCGCGGCTGTTGCGTTTGCGTTGCGCGAAGCCGGGAAACAGCCCCGACTGCACCTCACACTGCGCCCCATCGACCGCAAGAGAATCAGCAGTGTACATCCTTGGATTTATTGTCCTCGCGCAGCGCTCGGATAATTGAGGAAGGGTCGGTGTAGGACTTCCAGCGGACGATCCCGCTCTCACGTACAGTCAACCACTGAACGAACTCGATCTCGAAGCTCAGACCCGTCTTCCGCACCACTGATCGTTCCCTCACGATACCCATCGCATACTCACCTTCCACGACAAGTTCTAGAAGTTCTTCAGAACGTACGTCGACGAGACCGGTGAAGACTTTAAAGCTCTCTAGGACCGCCGCCGGTCCGTGGTACGTGCCGATCCACGGCATATCATCGTTGTAGCCTGGGACCGGAATGTAGTTGATCCACTCGACGGTCGGCGAGAGACAGGCGAGTGCGACCTGAATATCGCCGCCCGTCATGGCCTCGAACCACCGCGTGGCGACCGCCCGGGTGTTATTGGCGATTTCTGTCAACTGATTCATGATGAGTTCTCCTTTGCCGAGGGAAGACTAAGCCAGTCGGCACAGCTGAATTCGATGAGATTTCCTTCTATATCCTCGATAAAAAAGGAGGAAACACCGAGGTCTGAGACAGTTACGGTTTCCATCACGACGGTCAACCCACGCTCCTTCGCCCAACTCCGAGCATCGCCGATATTCACTACATAGAAAGTGATCTGACTAATCCCGCGTACACTGCCGTGACGTGGTGGACCGGGGCGCGAGACTGCCACCGATCCGGCAGTCTCGACGAGTTCCAGAACAAGATCCCCACAGCGGAGGTAGGCGACGCACGCAGCATACTCCGTGAACTCTCTCCACCGCACAACTTCGAATCCCAGCCGGCCGACATACCACTGGACACACTGCTTGACGTCCGCAACGGAGATACAGGCAGAGAGCAGGCGCGGAAAGGCATTAGAATCCTGACCTAGATCATGTTCTGGACTCACGGCTATCCTCTTCGAAATAATTACTACAGATGGCACTCGGAAATCAGTTCCGAGGGATTGCGAGTATCACTTGACTTGCCCTGTGGAAAGAATTTCTATGCCGTAGCGTGCACGCTCTCCTGACCATCGTACCGACGTGGCTCCGGACCAATAATCCAATTTTCACGAACGAGCATCTTGTGGATATACCGCTCCTCTGCAAAGATCCGGTAGTCGGCGGCCGCGATATCCATCTGCACCGAAAGCTGAGCATCGAGCGCGGCATCCATGCCGTCGAACCACAACTGTTCGACACAATCGAGCACAGCCTCTCCGACTGCGTAGAAGCCGTCTCGGACATGGCTTTGGCTGTAGCGACGTAACCCTGGCAACTCAATAACCTTGACTGCGTGAGCGCCGAGACAATAAGAGCGAAAATCTCCTAATGGCAGCCCTTCCTTGCGCTTGGAGACGACTAGCATTTTGACCGCGCCACTGCCGTGCGTGCCCACTGACCCTGCCTGAAGCACATGAGTCGAAGTATCCAGCACCACGGTGCGCCAGAAGGCTGCCCAGTTCGGCTCGTCAAGACGAGCGCCATGAAGAAACTCCTTGGACTGCAATGACTCGATCTGCTCCTTCTCGTTCTCCAGCCAGATCTCTGCAACACCACACCACAGTGGATCGCCACCTTCACCAGGCAACGCAATGCGCGTGTCAACAAGGTACTTGCGTATCTGCGGAATCTTGCTGACGTACTGCACTGCATGCACTTCAACCCAGTAACGCTGGAACTCCGACTCGGTCATACCTGGCCGTGGATACGCAAAGATGAACTGATGGATCATTAGGTACTCCACTATATTGACTTGAACGAGAGGTAGCGGTACCATCTTTATCGATCCTGGAAGGATCAGCAACCACCACCTAGTTGGATCGAGACGAACTGGTTACCTGTTTTTGCTTACACCGAGCCTAGGGAAATCAAAGAACAATTGTCAGTCTCCCGATTGTCGAAGTCGGTGCGACCCGAGAATGAGATGAACCTGTGCGACTTAGACTTTATAGTGAACTTTGACGTCTTCGGCGAAGCCGAGGTAATCACGAAGCGCCCAGACTACTTCGAACTCAAGGTATTCTCGCATCGGCAGCCGGCCTAGAGCGGTTCGGTCGAGTTCCTCGATCGATTCAGCGTTGATAATCGCGATTACGCGCTTCTGTGCAGCGACCTTCCAGATGCCGACGCACATCCCAGAATTGATAGTATCCTGGGCGTGAGCGGTCTCTTGCTCCTCAATATTCCAGAGTTCATCTAGACTGATCCGACCCTCATGATTCCAGCGCATCTGTACGTAGAAAAGCATGATTAACCAATCCAATTCTCAGTTTGTTGCTGACTGTCGGTAGCCTGTGGTTGAGGTATCGATCGGCGAGCACTGGACGCCCGATCGATGTCAAGCGTGAGGGCATCTTCGGCCCCGAAGGTGTCGACGGCGACGTCGTAGGGCATTTTGCCATCATGCCCAATGATATCCAGACGGGCTCCAGCTGCGACGAGGACACGTGCGCATTCTTCGTATCCGTGCCAGAGCGAGTCATGGAGAGGCGTGTAGCCGTTGGTAGCGCCTTGGTAATCGAGATCAACTTCGGGAACCGTGACCAGAATCCGGGTAATGTCTGCGTGACCGTTGTAGACGGCCTTATGTAAGGGAACCGCCCCGAAGACGGGCTCGATCGCGTTAACATTCGCACCTGCGGCCAGAAGCGTGCGTACAATCTCTGTGTGGCCTTCACGAGCAGCTACGAGCAGGGGCGTGTGATAGTCGTTGAACCCGTTGACGTGAGGATACCGGGCATCCACCTCGGCGCCTGCCGTAAGCAAATCCCGGACACGGTCAAGGTCATTATCGACCACGGCTGCCATAAGTTTTTGGTCACGAATCTTCCCATCGTCGCTACACATCCGCGTATTTAGCAATTTTTCAGAAGCAAGGAGCTTGCCCTTCCCACGCGTATTTACCTTGAGTTCGAACTCGAGGTGCTCCTTGAGCGAAAAACCGTAGTGTGTGTAGAGGTTCAGTCCAGCATTCTGGAGGAGCAAGTACTCCACGATGTCGGTCCACTTATACCAGAGTGCATCCATAAGTGGGGTGTGGCCAGTCGTCGGAGCCACAGCGTCGATGAAGGCTCCGGCCTCCACGAGGACGCGGACAGTCTCGCGATCTCCCCCCTGAACCGCCTTGTGTAATGCGGTCCCGCCCGCACGACGATCAGCGCTGAACACATCGGCACCTGAGTCAAGCAGCAGTCGCACCATCGAAGCGTTACCCCTACCAGCTGCAATCATCAGGGCAGTCAGCCCAGTCGATAGATCCCGGGTGTTAGGGTCCGCCCCAGCATGGACAAGGCGCCGAACCTCATCCAGGACGTCACGTTGAATCGCTTTAAGAAGTAATTCGGCGTCTTCCTTGTGCATTTTAGCTCCTGCTGACTGTAATTGATTTTATAATTTCAACACGAAGTCTGCAACCGTCAGAATTCGGGGTCAACAGTGTCACTTGCCGGCTGTGTAACATCGAAGAATCCGTGCGTGACGGCTGCGTACCAGCAGATGGACTACGATCGCAGTCTTAGCCCGTGGGAGTCACACCCACTGCGCTTACCGGGGCGTCGTTGTCTAGTACCGTGACCCCGTCGAGGGCGCCCACATTCTGCAGCTCCTGTCTCACTTTCAGGGTGGCGCCGACGACGGAAATGGTCGTGGCCACGTCGAGATCCTGCCGGGCGAAGACGAAAGCCCGGGCGCACCGTTTCGAGATGCTGCGTAGCCCGGCAAGCTGGAGTACCACCTCTTTCGGCCGGGCGGCGGTGAGCCGCTTCAACTCCAGCCTCAGAGCCATCACTGCGCTGTCGTCCAGCTCTCCGTCCAACGTGAGCTGCGCTACTCCACCGCTGAGCCCTAAGTCGATATCGAATGGAAGAGACGCTGGCACTATCCGGATCCGGATTTCCAGGTCCTCGGGAGTCTTGGGGGGCAGATTCGAGCCATTCGCAATTCCCAGCCGGATCGTGAGAGGATGAAGTTCAGTCGGCTGCGTCGATGGTTCCGGCAGGGTCACCGTCATCGCCTCGGCGTCGAAGTTGGCATAGCGGTTCCCGTTGACCCAGACCGCATCGATTCTGATACTGCCCGGTGGCAGCAGGTCGGGCGCCACGCGCAGGATGTTGTCCTTGAGCGCACCGGGCTTGGGCTTGAAGTAGAAGTTCATCGGCTGCTTGGTGAGTAGAAGATTCGTGTACACGGCGGCCAGGTAGCACAGCTCGAACGAGTGATAGCCTGACATGGAATGGCTGCCCTTGAGCCGCTCGGTGCCCAAGAGGTACGGGATTCCGCTGGCCAGAACGTTGAAGTACACGCCGCCGGAATCGTTGTCTGGGAACCAGGAGTTGTAGAAAGCCGACGACTCGCGGGCCATCCGCAGGTACTCCGGCTCCTGGAGCGATCCGGCCAGGATGAGGAAGGCCAGGATGCCCTGTTCCTGCTGCCACCACGCCTTGCGGTCGTGCCAGATCAACCGGTGGAACTCCTGGCCGGGCGCCAGCTCCCGCTCGACCATGTCATACCAACCCCCGCGCTGCTTGTCCCGCCCCACGTCGGGGACCACAGCGGCGATCTTGCGGGCGAGCTCCAAGTAGCGGTCATCTGGATGCAGATGATGAACGCGCATCAGATTCCAGGCGATTTTCAGGTTGTGTCCGACGATGGCCCGGTTCTTCTGCAGAGGCGTCTCGTGATCCGGGGTCCAGTCCTCGAAGAACTTCTCGTTGACGAACGGGCTGTGATCGTAGTCGGGGAAGTGCGTGACGATCAGGTCCGAGCAAGAGGCGAGCATGTCGGCATAGCGCGCGTCAGCGGTCGCCAGCCAAAGGTTGATCAGATAGGCGGGCGCATGATCGCCAACTGAGTTCCAGTTCTTGCGGGCCCGGTTGTGGGTGAGCGACTCGTCGCGCGGGTCCATCGTCACCGGGTCTAGGTGAGAGAAGTAGCCTTCTCGATCCTTGTCCAGGAAATACCGGTCGAACAGGTTCACCGTCATTTCGGCATCAGACAGGATGCGCGGATCCCCGGTCACCCGGTAGGTCTGGATGGGACCAGCCAGTGCGTAGATCTGCTCGTAGGCGGGGATAGCGTTGAGGTCGTCGCCGAACTCCGAGGCGAAAATGTTGCGCTTGTGGTCACCCTGGAGGTCCGCCGCGTGGTACCAGTAGACAATTTTTTCGTCCTCGTCGATCGCGCGCATCTGTTCCCGCAGGTACTCGGTTCCCTTTTCGGCGGCCTGCAGGTACCGGTCCTCGCCGGTGAGCAGGTACGCGGAAGCGAAGCCGTAGACCATCCGCGAGATGGTGTCCGTCTCCTGCCTGGTACCAGGGATCTTCTGGCCCTCCAGGGTCAGCTGTGTACGGTAGTTCCGGTAATCGACCACACCGTCGGGGAACTGGGCGTTGAAGTAGAACTCCGCCAGGTCGCGGATCTGAATGATCCACCAGTCGGGGGACTCGAAGCGCCAGTCGTTCTCGGTCCGGCCCACGAACACGAGATGCTTGGCTTCTAATATGTGGTCCCCGCCCTCGGGATAGAAGATTCCGTAGGCGAACAGGAAACGTCCGGGTGTCAGCATATTTTGTATGGGGGTGCTCGGGGTGACCGGATTCTGGTACGGTTCGCTCGAATTGCGGATCACCTCCGCGTAGGTGGCATCGGTCAGCTTCACCTGGAACTCGCGCCCGTCACTCGTCTTGAGACCGAACATCCCGTCCGACGAGTCCGTGGTCGCGGTGACATAACCGGCGATGGTGTCCGAGAAGGTGAAATGCATCTTGTCCATCGATCGTCTCCTTACGTACTGCCCAAGGCCTGACTATGGGAGATCAAAACCACCACGCTGTGCGCGCTGACGCGGTAGTGATCATCTGACTTGACCTCAATCTCGTCACCGGGCAGGACGATGTCCTGCGGCGAAGGCAAGGACGTGTCGACCGTCCGCCGCCATCGACGCCCCACCACCGGCGGGATCTCGAAGTCCAGGTCCTGACCGGACATGTTGAGCATCACGTGCAGGTCGTCGTCACTGTCGAAGCCGCCCATGGTGAACGCCAGCACCGAGGAACCAGGATCGAACCAGCCGGGGGAGTTAAGTTTGCACCCGTGCCAAGCGACGTCAAGAAGACCGCGTGCGTTCTCCTTCCCGGTGAAGAATTCCGAACCGCGTACGGTGGAGCGTCGGTTGCGGAATGCGATCATTTCTTTGAAGAATCGAAAGGTGTCTTGGTTGCGTTGTGCTAGGTCCCAGTCGAACCAGCTGATCCCGTTGTCTTGACAATAGGCGTTGTTGTTGCCTCGCTGAGTACGTCTGATTTCGTCACCGGCGAGTATCATCGGGACGCCTCGCGAGAGCAGCAGAATCGCGACGAAGTTCTTGATCTGGCGTTCGCGGAGTGTGTCGATTTCTGGGTTGTCGGTCTCGCCTTCCACGCCGCAGTTCCAGCTGTCGTTGTCGTTGTTGCCATCTTGGTTGTTCTCGCCGTTGGCCTCGTTGTGTTTGGTGTTGTAGGAGACCAGGTCGTTTAGCGTGAAGCCGTCATGGGCGGTGATGAAGTTGATGCTGTTGTCCGGGACCTGTCCGAGGCTTTGGAAGAGGTCTGGACTACCCGCGATGCGGGTGGCGACCTGGCCCACCAGGCCTACGTCGCCACGGACGAAGCGGCGTATGTCGTCGCGGTAGCGTCCGTTCCACACTGACCAACGGGAGCCCCCGGGGAAGGTGCCGACCTGGTACAGACCGCCAGCGTCCCACGCCTCAGCGATGAGTTTGACGTCGGCCAAAACGTCCGATAGCTCGATATTCCACAGTACCGACGGATAGGTCATCGGGGCGCCATCCAGGCCACGTGAGAGAACGGAGCACTCATCGAAGCGGAAACCATCGACATGCATCTCGGTGACCCAGAATTCCAGGCACTCACGGACGAATTTTTCCATTATTGGATGGTTGCAGTCGTGGGTGTTCCCGCAGCCGGAGTAGTCCATGTAATATTGCTTTTCTTGGGGTACAAGATGGTAGTATGATGCGTTGGCGAGGCCCTTGAAGGAGACCATTGGACCTTGATGGTTTCCTTCGGTGCTGTGGTTGAAAACGACATCGAGGATCACCTCGATGTCGGCCTTGTGCAGGGCCTTCACCATGTCCCGGAAATCTTCGATGTGGCTGGCTTCCGCGGGGCGTTGGCAGTAGTCGGGGTGCGGAGAGAAAAAGCCCAGCGGGTTGTATCCCCAATAGTCACTCAGCGGGGTCCCATTCGGAGCGACCTGGGTGATCCCGGACTTGTCGAACATCGCGACGGGCATCAGTTCGACGGCGGTCACCCCGAGCTTCTTCAGATAGGGGATCTTCTCCATGACCCCGGCAAAGGTCCCGGGATTCTTCACCCCGGAGTTGGGGGATTTTGTGAAGCCGCCGACGTGTAGTTCGTAGATCACTGTCTGGTTCATCGGTCGGTTGAGGGGTTGGTCGCCTTCCCAGTCGTAGGTTTCGATATCGATCACTGCGCTGCGCAGCGAGCAGTCTAGGTTGTCGTCGGGGTCGCAGGCCCGGGTGCGGTTCCACAGGGTGTCGGTCATTCCTTTTGCGTAGGGGTCGACAAGGACTTTGTTGGGGTTGTATCGGTGACCGGATCCGGTCAGGTCCCGTGGCCCGTCGACGCGGTAGGCGTAGTGCAGGCCAGGTGTCGCTCCGCGCACATAGACATGCCAGAACTGGAACCTCCGGTGGACGAACGGGTCCAGCTCTATGATCTCGATCGGTTGGGGAGAGTCATGCGCGTCGAAGAGCAGCAACGTGACCGCGGTGGCTTCTGCTGCGTAGAGGGAGAAGTTGACCCCGTTGGTATCGGGGACCGCTCCCAGTGGGTGGGAGCGTCCCACCTCAACTCGATATTTGACGTCGGTTCTTTTCGTCATGACGATCCTTATATCAGCAAAACCGGGAAGATCAGTTCTTCTCGATCAGCATGTCGATGATTGTGCGAGCGAAGAGGTGGCAGAATGGTCCCGACCTGCCGGTGACGAGGTCACGGTCGACGACGACGTCTTGATCGGTGTAGACAGCGCCCATGTTGCGTACGTCTCCGTAGAGGTTATTGTGTGCGACCACGGGGCGGTCCCGAACCAGTTCGGGAGCCGATGCCACCAGCCACAGACCATGACAGATGATTCCTTTGAGGATGCTCGCGTCGGCGAAGGCGCGTTGCAAGAACTCGGTAGCGGGTGGCAGTTTGGTGACATCGTCTGTATAGCGCAGACGGTCCGCGACCATGCCTGACGGCACGATCACGGCACCGAAGCCGTGCAGTTGCTCATCGCTCATGTCCTCAAAGGTCTCTTGACACTGCAGCGGAGTTTTGTGCTCGTGACCGAAAAAGGTCAGCGACGGCTGGTCCCAGAGTCGGCTCAGAAGGTGGAGTTCAGCACCTTCCTCAGCAAAACGATGCTGGTAATAAGCGATCTCTGGTTCGTAGTAGTCGCTTTCAATGAGAACAGCGATCTTCTTTCCGTTCAGTTTCATGGGTGACTCCACTTACTGACCGCATTTGACGTGACCGACGTGGCCGGGAACATCACCATCGATGACAAGGTCGATCAGGAACGGACCATCGGTTTCGAGCGCCCGGATGATGGCCGGCCGCACTTGAGACCCGGTTTCCACCCGGACCGCGGGCACACCCAGCGACTCGGCCATCCGGTCAAACCGGAAGCTCGGGACCCGCGAGGTCGAAGGAAGCCGGGAAGTCGTGGTCCGACAGCCCACGCTCCCGCCAATACTGTTGAATGTTGACTTTAAGGATCCGGTAGCCCCGGTTGTTGCAGACCACGATCTTGGCGCCGATCTGGTGGTGCGCGGCGGTCCACAACGCCTGGATCGTGTACATGGCACCCCCGTCACCGGTGAAACCGAACACGGTCCGCTCGGGGTGAGCCAGCTTGAGCCCCAACGCTCCGGGCGTTCCCACCCCCAACGAGCCGCCCCGGGTCTGGAAGTAGGCACCGGGGCGGGTTGGCAACAGATAATGGACCAGATCGGGCGAGGTGGTGATCGCTTCGTCGAAGACGACAACATCGTCGGGAACCAGCTCGGCCAGCTCGGCCATGAACCGGGAGGCCGGCATCGGCATGTCGTCCCGGCGTGCCCAGTCGGCCTGGCGCTGGGTCTCCCGCCCCTGCCGCTTATCCGCCGAAAGCTGGCGTGAGCGCTGCCTGGCCGCCTGTTTCTGCGCTGAAGACATCTCCCGCTCGAGCGACTCGGCGAGCCGCGCCAGAGTCAGCTTGGGATCGCTGACCAACCCGAGATCGACCGGGAAATTCTTCGCGATCGCGTCGGTGTCGAGATCGATGTGAACGATCCGCGCGCCTGGCGCGAAGGCCCCGTCCAGCGCGGGAAAGACCTCCGGGAAGACATAGGTGCCGCAGATCAAGACCGCGTCGGCCGCCACCGTGACGGGCTGGCTGTCCTTAGCGAACATATGCCCGAGCAACCCGCGGAAATGTGGATGCGCGGCGCTCAGGTTCACCTCTGACGAGTCCGCCGCCCAGACCGCCGCGCCCCAGAACTCGGCCACCCGAGCCAGCTCCGGCTGGCCATCCGAAAAAGCCACCCCGTCACCGACGATGATGATCGGGTTCTTAGCCCCGGCCAGGAGACGGGCGGCCTGGGTGACCAGCGCAGGCTCCGGTGTGGTGCGGGTGGCAAGGATCGAGGTCGGCACCACCTCCTCCGAGTTCGGGGCGTCAAGCACGTCCATCGGCAAAGCCAGGAAGACCGGGCCCGTGGGGGGAGTGGCAGCGATCTTGATAGCCCGGCGCACCATCCGCAACAGCGACGAAGGATGCGTGACACGCCCAGCCCACTTGGTGACCGGCTCCGCCATCCCCATCAGGTCAGCCGCCATCTGCGCGTCCATCGCGTCATAACAAACCCCTGCGTCGCCGGCGAGCACGACGAGCGGCGCATGACCCCGCTTGGCCTGATACATCATTCCGATGCCGTTGCCGAGACCGACGCCGCTGTGCAGCTGGACCACGGCGGGCCGGTGGGTCGCGCGAGCGTAGCCATCCGCGATAGCGACCGCCACCGACTCCTGAAGAGCGAAGACATACCGCACAGCCGGGTAGTCAACGAGAGCGTCGAGGAATCCCTGCTCGACGGTTCCCGGATTACCGAACAGAAAGCGGATATCGTCGGCAAGCAACTGCTCCACCAGGGCGAAGCGGCCGGTGCGACCGCCTGCAGCCGTACTCGCAGCCCGCCCAAGACCGACTCCAACGGAAGTGCTCATGACCGGATGACCGGCTCGGCGGTGCCACTGGAACCGCCGGCCCGGTCGGGCCCGCGCCAACCGTAATAGCGCAGCCCCTGCTCGAGCACCTCGACCAACACCCTGCCGGTCGTATAAGAATCACCGGTGGACCGCCCGGTGATAAACGGGTAGTCCACAATCACCGAAATCTCGCGCCCGAAGTTCCGATGGAACTGACCTTCGGGGCCGACGGCGTCACGCAAGATATACTCCAGCGGATACGGCGGCGGACCGATATTAATGTCAGTACCGACGAAACCGGTCCCGTCGTGGTAGTCATACTCGATAATGTGCCCGGTGACATGGCGACCCCAGATGATGCTCCTACGGTCATCCTCGTTACGCGCGAAAGCGAGACAAGCGACGCCATAACATTCCGCGGCAATAGGCCGGTTAAGGCCGTAAAACATGAGGATCAACTCATGGACACGGTAGTTGTTGACCATGTCGATGATCGGGCCACTGCCCCCCACAATGAGAATCGCATCGTAGTCGCGCTCCACCTCGCCCCGGATCTCGTCCAGACGGTTGTGATAGCTCTCCATCTCGCGCAGGTAATTCGACGAACTGTGGTACGGCATCTCCGGCAACCAAACCGAAAGATTCAGCGGATTATCGAGCCGGCTCGACTCGCTGAGCTCACGGGTCTTGCGGGCGTTCTCCTCCGAGGTCACGCCGCGACCGAGCGGAGGATCGATGAAACTCGGATCCTCGCTCGGCGGCAGCGGCTGCGGTCGCCTCCCCTTGCTCGTCGCGAAGACCACCTCGTAACCATACTTGTCCAAAGCATCGAGCGGACCCACCAACTCTTCACCCCAGAAACCCCATTCCGAAAGAATGCAAAGAACCTTGCGCGACATAAATACCTGCCCTTCCTTCTTCCGCTCACGACCTGCCACTCATACTGACCGTTACTCACGCCTACCGCATGAGTAACCCAGCCACGGATTCCGGTAGGACAGCCGCAGACGTCATCGCAGCAGAAAGTCAGTGGCTGTCATGCGATACACCCCCACACTAGATTCCAGGACGGAACCCGAACATCGGGACTTCCCCTAGGATTTAAGCTGCGAGGACGATGGCCACTACCGTCAAGATGCCGTGAAAGGACTGTTGCGTTGACGCATCACGGGCTTGGACAGGGGGTGATGTGTCGTCGTCCTGTTCGGGTGCCAGCGCCGAGGTCCGGTTTGGCTGGGTTACGGTTCCCCGTGAGGTCATCGTGCTGGCGGTGCGTTGGTACCTGCGCTACGGCCTGTCTTACCGTGATGTGGAAGAGTTGCTGGCTGCGCGTGGCATCGAGATTGACCATGTCACCGTGCTCAAGTGGGTGCAGCGCTTCGCACCGTTGTTGATCGACGCAACCCGGCCGTGCCGACACGTCCGAAAGATCGGTAGTTCGCCGATGTAACCTACGTCAAGATCGCTGGGCGGTGGTCTACCTGTACCGCGCGATCGATCAGTTCGGGCAGTTCATCGACGTGCTGGTGTTGAAGGAGCGGGCTCTAGCCGGACTTTCCGGGTTAAGTTGATCTAGGCGTGTGTGTTCGCCGGTCAGCCGTTTGTTGATCTTGTGTGGTTGTATTACCTAACTGGTTGGGGCCCAGCGGTTGAGGTCGAAGAGGTCGGAGAGCTGTTGCTGGAGGTCGGTTCTGTCGGTGATCATGCGGCGGGCTTTGGGCCGGCCGCGTTTGCCGGGGTAGAGCAGGACGGTTTCTTGGATGCCGGCGGGTTGGGTGAGGAGTTCGCGTACCGAGAGGTGCAGGCCGGTTTGGCGGGCGATGCGGCGCATGAGGTGGGTGATCATCAGCGCCAGGGCGCAGGAGAAGGCGTGCACGCGGATGTTGTGTTCGGTCCAGTGGTGCATCGGGCTGAACGAGACGACGTGGGGGGTCTTTGAGCTGGCGAAAGCCGAACTCGGCGTCGGACTGGGAGCGGTAGCCGGCGATGACCTGGCTGGTGGTCCAGGTGTGTCGGTCGGTGATGAGGATGCGTTTGCCGAACAGGCGTTCTTCCAGTGCGGCGCGGGCGTCGTGGTCGATGTGCCAGTCCAGCCGGAAGGCCGTCGGGGACTCGCCGGTGATGGTGGTGGTCAGCAGGTCGCGGACCCACCGCTTGTTGGTGATCTTGTCGATGGCTTGGTCGAGTTGCTCGCGGGTGCGGCGGCCGCGACCGGATGTGAGCACCTCGCTGATCTTGCTGAGTTCGCGTTCGGCCTTGGCCAGGATCTGGTCCAGGCCCCGGGCCTGGCCGGCGTGCAGTTCGGCGGAGTGGGTCAGCACGCCGCGGTGGGTGCGGCCCAGCGCATCGATGCGGTCGACCTCGACCGCGTGCAGCCCGTCGAAGTCGTCGATGCGCGCATAGTCGGCCGTCGGGATGGCCAACAGTTCACCGTGATCGGACGGTGGCAGCGACCCGATGTAGCCCAGCGCGGCTTCGGCCAGGTGGTCGAAGTTCGGTTCGGAGTTCTGCCCGGCGTCGAACACCACCGTCAGC
>CAWGMP010000023.1:0-370890 GCA_963823755.1 uncultured Actinomycetota bacterium | reverse complement strand
GGTACTGAACCCGTCCAAGGGTGAAGCCAAGGTCCGGACCGACCAGGCCGGTCTGCTCACCCCGCGGCGGTCGCTGACCGGAGAGGTGTTGGCCGCGGCGTTGCCGGCCACCGCTGTGGAACTGGCCGCCGGTGCGATCGGGCCGTCCCACCTACGAGTGATCACCGCGACGATGCGGCGGATCCCGCCGGGTACGCACCCCGGTACCACGGCCCAGGCCGAGGAGACCCTCGCCCACGCGGCACGCAGGTTCGACCCCGCCGCCCTGACCCGCATCGGCGAGAGATTGCTCGCCCACCTGGATCCGGACGGCAGGGCGCCCGCCGAGGAACCCGAGCACCAGCGTGAGCTGCGGGTCCGCACCGGTTGCGACGGCTCTGTCAGCCTGGCCGGCAAGCTGGACCCCGAGGGCGGCGCCCGCGTACTGGAAGTCCTCAACTCCCTCAACGGCCGCCGCCCACCGGTGGAGGGGATCCCCGATCTGCGCAGCCCCGCCCGCCGCAACGCCGACGCCCTCGTGGAAGCCATGAGCTGCCTGCTCGACGAGGGTGAACTGCCCACCCGCGGTGGGCAACGCCCCCACCTGGTGCTCACCATGAAACTCACCGACCTCATCGACGGCCTGGGCACCGCGACCTTGGACACCGGCGAGTGTCTGACCGCCGCCGAAGCCCGCCGAATGGCCTGTGACGCGGGGATCATCCCCATGGTGCTGGGCAGCGATTCGATGCCCCTAGACGTCGGACGCCAACACCGGCTGGCCACCGCCGCCATACGCGACGCACTCGCTCAGCGTGACCAAGGATGTAGTTTTCCCTCCTGCGATCGCTCACCCCGTCACTGCCAGTCCCACCACATGTCGCACTGGCTCGACCGGGGCGAAACAAAACTCGACAACATGTGCCTCCTGTGTGAATACCACCACACCATCGTGCACCGCCAAGGCTGGCACATCCGACTCGATCGCCGGGGTCACCCCGAATTCATCCCACCAAGAACCGTGGACCCCACCCAGCGACCACTCCACGACCCGCTCCGGCAATAACAACCCCTAGCAGAGACCGTAACCTGATACGTGTTCCGATCATCCGTCGAGAACAGGTACCAGCTCACCGGGCACGCCCCAGGAAGATCGACACCAGCGTCTCGGTGCACTCGTGGACCGTCGCAGCGTAAGTATTCGGTGACCCCGTGGCCGACCACGACACGCCAGCCTCGACCCCTGGGAATCGATCGTCTAGTACATGGGGCAGCAACTGCCGCCAGGCCGGCCAACTGGCCGGATTTTTCCACGGGTCAGCTGGCACAACTCCACGGAGCAGCCGGCGAGCGACCGTGATCAAGTCATCTCCGGTGGAGGTACTGATCGGGCTGTCACCGAGGATAGCTCGCACGAGCCGGTGGATCTGCAGGCTGTCTGGGCCCACCCGGGCCAGCGCCCGGCGCCGCAACAATCCGGTCAGTTCAGTGAAGGCCACCGGGTCACCCGCCGCTGCCCCAAGCAGTGGGGGTAGTCGGTGCGGGTGGGCGGTGAACAGGGTGAAGGGGATCGGCTCGGGCGCCAGCTGCGCGGCCAACCGCAGCAGCGCCAGCGCAGCAGGTTTCTCGACGGCTACCTGCTCGAACGCCAGATGCAGGCTGGCCGCCAACGACACGCGGTAGGTCGTCGGCACCCCGCGAGCCATGATCGACGTAACCCGACGGGCCAACAGCTGCAGGTAGGCGTCGGCGGTCAACCTGGTCTCCTGCAAGTAGACCGCTGCCTGGGTGAGTGCCAACGGCAAGTGATCCACTGCATCCGCAACCTTACCGGCATCATCCTCGCTCAGCTGCGGGAGTCTCTGGCGCAGTAGGCTGACCGACTCGTCGCAGTCGAACACATCCACCGGCACCGCCGTGGCCAGCTCCTGCCAGTCCGGATACCGAGACGTGATTACCACATGACCCGCGCTCCCCGGCAAGAAAGGGGCCAGAACGCGCGGCTGTTCAGCATTGTCATAGATCAGCAACCAGCGGTCCCGATCCTGTAACGCGCCCAGCAGACGCGACACCGCCACCCCCGCCGTCTCGGTCTGCCCGACCAAACCCAGCGCCCGCGCCAGCTCAGCTAACCGCTCCGGGATCAACGCCGGTTCTTCCGAGGGCACCCACCACGCTACGTCGTAGTCACCTCGGTGACGATGGGCATACTCGATGGCCAACGCGGTCTTCCCAATCCCCCCCATGAACCGCCCCGGGTCTGATGGAGGCTCTGTCCTAAGTGGAGGATGGAGAGATGGCCCGGTCTTCGAGGCACCCTCGTGAGGTGCGTGAGCGTGCGGTGGCGCTGGTGTTGGAAACCCAGTCGGATTATGGCTCGCAGTGGGAGTCGATCGTGTCGATCTCGGGGAAGGTCGGAGTGTCGGCTGAGTCGTTACGTCGCTGGGTTCGTCAGGCCGAGGTCGATGCGGGTCGACGGGCGGGAACGACGTCTACTGATGCTGAGGCGCTTCGTGATTTGCGGCGGGAGAATCGTGAGTTGCGGCGGGCGAATGAGATTCTGAAGGCAGCGGCGACTTTCTTCGCGAGGGAGCTCGACCCTCGACTGCCACGCTCGTAGAGTTCATCCCACAGTATAAGAAACGGTTCGGAGTCGAGCCGATCTGTGAAGTGTTGACTGATTTCGGTATGCAGATCGCTCCGTCCACGTATTACGCTGCTATCGCTCGGCCGCCGTCGGCGCGTGCGGTGCGCGATGAGGAGTTGAAGAAAGAAATCAAACGTGTGTATGAGGAGAATTATTCGGTGTATGGGGCGGAGAAGGTGTGGTGGGCGTTGAACCGGGAGGGGATCGTGGTGGGCCGGTGCCGGGTGGAACGGCTGATGCGGACGTTGGGCCTGGTCGGCGCGGTGCGGGGTAAGAAAGTCCGCACGACCGTATCCGATCCGGACGGTGCTCGTGCTCCCGACCTGGTGAAACGTCAGTTCACTGCGGGCGCGCCGAATCGGTTGTGGGTCGCTGATTTCACGTACGTGTCGACGTGGGCTGGCACGGTGTACACCGCGTTCGCCATCGATGTGTTCTCCCGGCGAATCGTCGGCTGGAAAACAAGCATGTCCAAGGAGACCGACCTTGTGCTGGACACGATCGAGAGGGGGCTTCACGCGAGAGACTACCGCCAACAAGACGGGGAAAGCAAGCTCGTTCACCATTCTGATGCCGGGAGTCAGTACACGTCGTTCCGGTTCACTCAGCACTTGATCGATGCTGGTGTCGATGCCTCGATCGGCACCGTCGGCGACGCTCTTGACAACGCTCTCGCGGAATCACTGATAGGCTTGTACAAGACCGAGTTGATTAAACCGCGTGGGCCGTGGCATACTATGAAAGAAGTCGACGTCGCCACCGCAGCATGGGTGGATTGGTACAACAACCGTCGATTGCACGGAGCCTGCGGAGGCAGGCCACCGGTGGAGTTCGAGACCCTGTACGAGTTGGGCGACCTCACCAGTCTGGTCGCCTGACCCCAACAACGAGTCTCTACCGAACCCGGGGTGGTTCACCATCCCGTGCACCGCCTGTACCACCGTCGACCGGCCCGCACACAACGCAGCGCGCAGGCTGACCAGAAGCTGCTCACGGCCGGTGAAAGTGAGGTTTCGGGCCGGCACGTTCCACACCCGCCCGACCGGCACCAACCCAGAGCGAGCCCATCCCAATCCCACCAGCGCCTGAAACAGCACCTCGCTGAGCTCCTCCGGAGTCCTCACCGTCGCCGTAGTCAGCCCACTATCGGCCAGCCGAGCCCGGAACGCCTCCTGCCGGTCGCCGTGTTCACGGTCCACGAACAGGTCCCTCGATCCCTCTACCTGATCGCCAAGCAGGAACACCAGCCGCGGCTTGCCGCCCTCGCTAGCGGCCTCGAACTCCAATTCGGTGTAGGACAACTCCGGCTGATCACACACCGGCGAGCCATAACGAAACCCGACGATCGCCACATACACATCAGCCCGAGCCACCGCCTGCCGACACACCTGCGCGGGCGCCTCGTCTCGGGCCCCGAAGTAGGTCATGTCTACAGGGGCGTCCCCGGCTCGGATCACCGCCCGCTCTGCGGCGGCAATGAACGATCGACCCTCGGGCAGCCGTCGCAGCTCCGAGGTGTGACTCACAAACACCCGCCGCGGTGATCCAGGCACAACCGACAGCATCCCACCCGCCGCCTACCTCAATCAGCACAGACCAACCCAGAACAGGGGCTCTGATGCCAGCCGGCACGGTAGCCACATTCCCAAGCTTGGGACCAAACTCAGACGTGCCTCCAGCCGGCCTCGGCTCCGGGCAAGCGCGAGGGCGGTGAGGGTATCCCGTTCTGCGGCAGGACCAACACCCCGCGTGTGCCATAGATCGTTCAGCCGTGGGGTGCTCCATCCAACGGGACCCCTACCCCCGGCCTACTCCGAGACAAGCTCGCCGACGCGACGGAATACCAGCTCCCCGCCCCACCCGGTCTGCGGCAGGCCAACACCCCGCATACCTGATGATCTTGATTCGTGCCCCTCGGTTCTCGCCGTGATCAGTGACAGGACGGATGTGCGCCGCCTGTAGCACAGGAACGATCGTATTGCCGGTCACCGCGCAACGCCGGTTGCACGCCTCCTGAACGAGTGTCTTGAAGGCCGCTTGGTCGACTCGGACAGGAGCAATGCGGGGCTGTCCGAATACCTCACCGGGAACGCTGCGAGGAGATCCGCTGTTGCCTGACCATCCCGGCGGGGCGTCAGGCGCCTCGTCCGGGTCAAAAAACTGGACATCTCTGAGCATGATGCAGCCGATCTCTGGGTCGGTGCCAGCACCGTCCAGCGGCTTTCTCCTGTACTTGCGGATCCGGGTGCGCAATTTCCTCGATCGTGGCGCAGCCGTTGTCTTCGCCGAAGAACTCCCACGCGCGGGTTATCGCTAAGGACGCCCAACCACTGAGGAAGCCGCCACCGACGATCCGGTTGCGATGCGAGTAGTGCGACTTGAAGAAGAATGGCGCGCCTTCAGGGATCGCCCTGAACCGGTGCCCACCTCTCGGCTGCCAGAAATTCACCTCTGTTGCGTGCCGCATCTGCAGGAACCGGTACCGGTACCAGTACCAGTACCAGTCAGTGACTCCGACGTACGCACGTCGTCATTCTGCCGTGCGTCGTGCCACACACGTGCCACTACAAGGGGTCAGTAGGGGCCAACCGGGGTCGCCCCTGACCACAGCTGGCCGCAGGTCACGGCCTGTACCAGGGCACCATTGTAGGGTTTTCAAGCTCCAACCAAGCACAAAAGCCTCCGGCGGGCCTCCGCTCCGGGATGGTCCCAAAAGATGGGCACGAGGGCGGGGTCACTGGGATACCCGCTTCCGCCCCCCGTCCTGCGGCAAGCCAACACCCTGCCAACACCCGCGTGTGCCAGTAGCGTGCCATTGACACCGGTCAACAGCGGGCCCCTGACCGCGTATCGGGCGCAGCCTCCCAAGCTGGGCTCGCACACACTCCCGCGCCAAGATCATGCCGTCTCCATGCCGTGAGACGTCAGCGAGTCGTGACGATCGCTGACAAACACTGAGTACTGTCCGCGCAGGTCGTCGCCCGTGTGCCCGGTTCACGCCGAGGCCGGTGACGCTCGGCGGTCTGAAATTCGCCGTAATGTTCAGTGCCGTGTCCAACCAACTCACGTCGGAGCCCGACCGCGCGGGCGGAGGCTTCTTCCAGCTGGCTGTCACTGTCGCCGCCGCGATGAAGTGGGTGGCCAGGGCGGTGTCGGGCTGGGCTGTCCCGCTGCTGTGCCTGGCGCTCCTCGCCGCCGGGTGCACCACCACGGGCCAGGGGACCTCGGGCGCTCAGCGCCACCAAGCCCTGCCGCCGGACTGCACCCACACCATCACCCGGGCTGATGACGTGCCAGCGGCCTTAGATGCCGCCTCTCCTGGAAACACGGTGTGTTTTTCCGGGGGTGACCTCACCGATACCGACATGACGATGACTAGATCGGGTACTACCGCGGCGCCGATCAGGCTGGTTTCGGATGGGGGCACCGTGCACGAGGTGCAGATCAGGGCCGATCACGTCACCCTGGAGGGGTTCACGGTCACCGGCGGCGGAGGGGTGCTGCTGGAGGGGACCGGGATCATCGCGCGGAACAACACCGTCCATGACACCGACCAGGGCGGGATCACCTGCTCTCCCTGCACCGACTCGACGATTGAGTCCAACATCATGACCCATGTCGCCACCAATGGTATTGACATCACCGGACAGCGGATCACCGTGCACGCCAACACCATCAGCACCACGGTGCCCGCCGACGGGGGCGACGCCGACGGTGTGCGGTTCTACGGCAACGGGCACCGCATCACCGACAACACCATCTTCGACATCTCCGCCGAGGGCTATGCCAATCCCCCACACCCAGACTGTTTCCAGACCTTCGACGAGAACCGTCCAGCCACCTTCGACGTGGTGATCTCCGGTAACACCTGCCGCAATGTCGACGCGCAATGTCTGATCGCCACCGGAGACCAACACAGCAACAGTGACGCCCCCGCCGGAATCCCCTCGGTCAGCTTCGTGGGCAACACCTGCGCGAACAACGGTGCCCAGGCGATCAACCTGCGGCGCTGGCCCAATGTCGTGATACGCCAGAACACCTTCTCCGGCCCGAACTTGACGCGTTCGGTATTAATCATCGACGGTTCCACTGGCGCCACGGTGGTCGGCAACACCACCACCGGAGGTCGCCCCACTGTAGACATCGACAACTCCTCCCGGCCGGGGTCCCACGTGGACGCCAACAGCCCCGCCTGATCACCCTCGGCTCGGACGCCACCAACGCGGCGCTCGCCAACCTGCGCCCGGCAACGCGCACCACCAGACAGTCGTGACCAGCATGACACTCTCGCCGCCCGGGTGCGATACCGGATGCTCTTGCCATGTCATCGCGCTCCGTGTGGCAATCCTGCTCGGTGTCCTGTTAATCGTCATGGCCATCTCCACCGCCCCAGCCTGGAATCACCAGCGTCTTCGGCCGCGACCCATTCCGCGAATTCCCACCATGACAACCGACTGAATCATGCTCGCCATCACCAAGATGATCACCCATCTCACCCTCCAGGGCAGACTCGACCACCACCTTGGTCAACCGAGTCGCCAGGCCACCCTCAGGGGTCGGCGTCTGGTGGGACGTCTGCGCGACATCGCTAGGCGGGCAGGCGTTGGGAGATGAGCAGGGCCGCGCCAGCGGCAGCCAGACAGACAACAGTGCCCAGGGCGAGCCAGGGTTTGCTGACGTCGCGGTGCACGGTTCGGTAGCCGATCTGGTGGACGAGGGTGTCATAGACCTGGTGGATCTGCTGGTTGCTTTGGGCGGGGTAGAACTCGCCGCCGGAGAGTTGGGCGACTTTGGCCAGGGAGTCGTCGTCGACTGGCACCGGAAGTCGTTCGCCTTGGATGTCGACGGTGCCATAGCGGGTGCCGAAGGAGATGGTGCTGATCGGAATGTGCGCCTCGCCGGCTTGGGTGGCCACCGCGAACTCGTCGCGGCCGATGTTTTGTTTACCATCGCTCATCAGCACTATCCTCGCCGGTGGTGGTCCCTGCCCTTGGGCTGGGATGAGCTGGTTCATTGTGTCGATGGTGTCCAGTGCGGCCGCGAGGGCATCGCCGGTAGCAGTGGATTCGGCCAGCTTCAGGGTTTGGATGGCACGCACGGCGAGGTCCCGATTGGTGGTGGGACTGACCAACACGGTCGCCGAGCCGGCAAAAGACTCCACCCCCACGTTCAGGCCGGGGGGCAGGCTTCGGATAAAGGAGATGGCGGCGTCCTGCGCGGCGGACAGGCGGGTGGGGGTGACATCAGTGGAGTTCATGGATAACGACACGTCGATGACCAGCATCACGATGGCCCGGTCGCGGGGCACTTGGGCATTGGCCGTGGGCCCGGCCAAACTCACCGTCAGGAAGATCAGGGCGAGTACGAGCAGCGCCGCAGGGATATGACGGGGCCAGCCCGGCCGGCGCGGGGCGATCTGCTCCAACACCGCCAGGTTCGCAAAGCGCAGGGTGTATCGACGTGCCCGACGCTGTACCCAGAAATAGCCGATCACCAGCGTGGCCACCGCCGCAAGCAACGCCAACCATGCCGGTGCGGAAAATCCACCCAACACCATCAGCCCAGTCAACCGACCGGGACATGCAACCCAAGTGAGGACACCGCCAGGAGGAAGACCGTTAGGGGCGACCCCACGAGGAGTGAGCCGCCCAGCCCGGCAGTACCCAGTACCTGAAAGGGAATCGCGGCCGTCCACGGCGGTACAACAACCCCAAGGCTCTCGGCCCTCAACGACGGGTCAGGGATGAGCATGAGACCCGTAAGGGAGTTGCCAGCTTCTTGCGTTAAGCAGTCGACCAGAACAGTGACACAGCGACGGTCGTCCCCATCGTTCTAGCGCGGCCACCCCGCCTCACCCCCGGACCGACCGGGGCGCGGTCGGATTCCCGGGGTGCGGGTCGAGTGCGGCGGTGATGTAGGCGGGCCAGCACGACGCGCTGCCCCGCGTCTCGTGACGTCGACACCCTCGCTCGCACCGCGGGAACACGGTCGGGCACAACGCAGCTTCTCGCTGCGTCCCTCACCCAGTGGTCACTCGGCGTGGTCGTCAGGGCGGCGACGTAGAAGGGAGGGAGGCAGGTCGTGATGTCGTCTCCCCCGGAAATCGGGGAATTCTCCGGAGCCTACGAAAGCCCGGAGTTCCTCCCTGGTCGGTCCCTGTGCCTTGTGGTGATCGTGGGCCAGCCGGAGTGTCCCTCGCCGTCTGTATCCGCGCACGCGGCGGGCCCGCTCCGTCATCGGTGAGGGAGCCTCTCTGCTGCCTGGAGAGCGCCGGAAAGGGGTGGGCAGGGAGTCGCACCGGCAGGGGTCTACCCCCCGCTACCGTCATGATCTACTTTATTTGACAGTGCCCCTGGGGTCCGGAGGTCAGTGACCGCCGAAGAACCACTCGCTCGCCGAGGGGCGCTCTTCGGAGATGTAGTACTCGCTCATGTTCTTGGCGAACTCGGCCCGGGAGATGTAGCCGTCGCCATCGAGGTCGAGGTAACCGAACGCCCTGGTGGCATCGTCATCGGCCAGGCCGTAAGCCCGAAGGTAGAGCGAGAACTCGCCGAGGCTGAGCTTCCCGTCGCCGTTCCCGTCGATCGTGTCGAAGACCAGTTGATTGCCCTGGATGGCATGCGTGAGGGCATCGGGCTCGTCGCCGACCCAGGCCCCGACGAAGGCGAGGTACTCCTCAAGGGTCACCTGGCCGTCACCGTCGGCGTCCCCGCCCTTGAAGTAGGCGCCCCACCACCCCCGATGGGCCTCGACGATCTGGGCCGCCTCGACGCTGTCCAGCTCGACGCCACGCAACCGCACCACCTCCTGGCCCAGGTGCACGAAGTCACTTTCGGTGACGACCCCGTCCTTGTCGTAGTCGAAGCGGTAATAGGCCATCGCCAGCTTGCGCTTGACGAACTCCGATATCGCCATCGTGCCCCCTACTTGCGTCCCTTGCACAACGGCACTGCCCCTTGCCGCTGCGACCACCCGTGTCAATCGTCGCCGACGGCGAGGCTACCCGCCGGAACCCGACCACCACGAGAGCGGGGCGAACCGTGGTTGCGACCTCACGTCGCAACCACGGTTCGCCCCGCTCTCCAGTTTCTCCCGCTCTCGTTGTCAGCTTCTGCCAGCGTTCGGTGAGGTGCTGGAGGTGCCTGTGCCAGCTACTATGCCGCTGTTCTCCCAGCTGTGGCCGGTGTCAGGAAACGATGGCCTTGACGAATGGGATCTGGTCGACGTTCATCCACCGGTCACGCGGGACTCTCGACGTAGGGCTTGAGCTCATCGACACTCTTGGTGACACCGAGCGTGTGCAGGATCATCTTGGCGGTGGTGGGGCCGCAGGTGACCTGATCGGGCTGCCGGACCCAGACGACGGACACCTCCAAGCGGTTGGCCGACTTCTGTGAAGTGGCTGCGGCACTGGTGCCACGTAGCACCCGCTGGGGTAGTGAGGCAGACACGGGACAGAGCCACGACCGAGGTGGTCTGCGCCGCGCGGCGCAGCATGTCGGTGAGCGTCATAAAGTGTTTTCTCCGTTCCGGCCTAGACCGCGTTGGCGAGCTTGCGCGCGTGGGGGTTCCGATCCAGGTGATCGAGGCTCCCGAAGATCCGATAAACCCACCGCCGCACGCGGCGCACCTGTCCGTGACGCTCGGCGCAGCCCGGCCGACCACCATCACTGGAATAGGCCACGCACTCAACAGCCGGATCATCCAGCCGCTCGTCGAGACGATTCTGGAATTCACTGGCGAGGTGGACAAGGGTGAACCCGTGTATGAGAGGCTGGCCGTCTCGGACTGGGATTTGTGGCTTGCCTTGATCAGTCCGTCGGATCCTTGTGTTGGCGCCGTACTCCGTAGAAGTCATCGACGGCTGTCAGGTGGGCGTTGATAGTGGAGGGTTTGCGTTTGGCCACGGTCTGCAGATGAGTGCGATAGTCACGGGCCGCCCAATCCCGGGCGGTCGGATCGCCCAGCGGGTCCCCGTCGACCTCGCGGACCTGGTCGGTGGCATCGACCGCTCGGGCACCTGGGCCAGGGCGACGCTCTCGGCATCGCCAACTGTCCGACCGACGGAGATCACCCGAGCAGTTCCCACGCTGGGCATCCGGCTCGGCGACACTCTGTCGGAGGTTCGCCCAGTTCAGGCCAGGGAGGCGAGGGGGAGAACTCCCTGCCTCCCTCAGCGGGTCTCTGGGTGGGTCCTTTATGGGCGGTGGTTGCTGTACGTCGCGGCTGTGTTGGCCAGTTCCCTCGTCCCCGTGCCCTGGCAGGTCGGGTGCGGTGGTGAGTGGTGAGCGATCTGCCCGTACCACGGATCCAGCTGGGCCCCGCAAGTCCACTCCCGACCGCTTGCCCGCGACCTATCCCCGTATTTGCAGCACCGCCACAGTCGTGATTCTCGATTATTCCACGAATGACGTTATGCTCGTGGTACATGAACGAGGGAGGGTCATGATTGCAGCTGGCGAAGCACCCGACATTCTTTCCCCGGAATTCGCCGCGATCCCTACCGGGTGTACCGGATCATGCTGGAAGACCTGCCGCTGATCTGGCACGAGGCCACGAACGCCTACATCATCTCGCGTTACGAGGACGTGATGCGGATCTTGCGGGACCCTACCTTCACCACGGATAACTACGCCTGGCAGGTGGAGCCGGGGTGAGGCAGGGGGCACCCCTATCCGGATGCTGAGACCGACCGGATCTGGGTTGGCGGGTGCCGGTCTGCCTTGCCGGGATTATCTGCCTCGCCGCAGGTCAGGGGTGGGCAGAGGGTGTGTGTGGGGGTGAGGCATGTGCCTCAGCGGGGTGCTCGTGCCTCGCCGTCCGCCCCGGATCAGGCGACCTACTCACCCCGGCTCAGGCGACCTACTCGAGAGCGTCGTGTAGGCCAGCGTGGCGCCGGTCGACCAGCTTGCGAGTCCCCACCCTGACGGGAGCCGCCTCGGTGCCCCAAGTTGCCGATGACGCCGCTCGCGGTGTATGGCTTCGAGAGAATGCAGGAGTCATGGGGGACACAGGGGTTATGGAGGACAAATGATCGACGCATCATGCACCGCGGCAGCCGTGGCCGTCGATCCGAACGCTCACCGACCCCTGCTGGCTGATCGTGCGCGGCGCCCTGCGGTCGTCATCATCCTGCTGGCGCTCATCGTGCTCACGATGTTGGGCATCCGCTACACCGATCAAGACACGGCAGGACAACTGGACCGCACCCTGGATGCATATATCAGAACCCGGATACGCCCCGATCAGCCCCTCATCGCTGCCCTGGTCAGCCTGGGCAACCCAGCACAAGCCGCCATCCTCGTCGCTGCGGTTGCCGGCGCTGCTGCCGCTGCCCGGCGCTGGTCGGGAGTACTACTCACGATCGGCGGCACCCTCGCCGCGGTCACGATCACCGAGCTAATCCTCAAACCGCTCATCGGGCGGCTCAGCTATGGCCACCTCTCCTTTCCCAGCGGCCACACCACGGCAGTGGCCTCAGTCGCGATTGCCACCGCGATCCTGCTCACCACAGCGCAGCGACCCCGCAGCATTGCGCTGCGGGTGGTTGCGAGCTTGGCCGCAATCGTCATGCCGGCCAGCGTCGCCATTGCTCTCATCGCCCAGCACGTGCATTACGCGACCGACACCGTCGCCGGCTGCTGTGTGGCTCTCACGACCGTGCCCACAACGGCACTAGCTCTCGATTTTCTCGCACCGCGCGTTCGCTCCGGTCCCTCTCAAAACGGCTGACCGGGGCAGGGGGCTCAATAAAAACAGTGCAACAACCGCACCACGCGGAGTGAGCCGGAGGCGGATCGGTCGATGCGGCCGTAGGCTTGCCGCGATGACGTGGGGTGTGAGGGCCCGCCGGCCCGCAGCCGCCGCAGGGCTGGCCTTCCTGCTCACCGGCACCGGGATGCTGCAACTTCGCGGTAGCACGCGCCGCGCCGCTCGTCGTCGGCCCGGATCGGCTTCCACGACCGCTCGGCGAGTCGGTTTCCGACCGCTCGGCGCGCCGGCTGACGCACCGGGCGCACGCGACCCGCCGCCCCTGTTACACGGTTTGCTGTAGTCGTGGCCTTAACGTTACTTTCCGTCGGTCGCAGATCACGACTTGGTCGCGAGCAGGTGTCGTTCCCGGTGCCCCCGAACCGGGACGGCTGCTTTACCGCCAGCTGACCAGGTCCCCGGCGCGGAAAGGGACCCACAGTTGGCGCGTCATCGCTCCCCTTGTGGTAATCGGCGGGCTTCCACGGTCGTATTCCCCCCTGCCTCCGGCCCCAAACCTCACGGTTCGCATCGCATGCCCCGGCCAGGGCCTGTGCTGCGTGGTCGGGCCGTGACGGCAGCCGTTGCCGCTGGTGCCCTGGCCGTGGCCGGTCATACGATGCAGGCCACCGCGGCACCGGGATCCGAGCAGTTCGCCGACGTCGCGCCGGCTGCACTGACCGGGCCGTCTCTGGAACCCGAGGTCCTGCAGCTTGATCGCACCCGTGACACTGCAACCGGAGTACCCGCCCTGCGCCGCGCCATCGACCGGGCCGACCAGGCGGCGGCGTACCAGGAGGCCCTCAGAAACCGCCTCGGGCAGCCCTACCAAGCCGGCAACAGTCACAGCCTCGACGGCTGGATCGCCAAGGCGCTCGGGCTGATGGGTCTGCCCCAGGCCCTCGCCCCCGGGGTCAGGGCGATCATCCTGCATGAATCCGGCGGCAACCCCAACGCGATCAACAACTGGGACAGCAACGCCGCGGCAGGCACCCCCTCGCAGGGCCTCATGCAGACCATCCCCAGCACCTTCAGGGCCTGTGTGCTGCCCAGTCTGGCTGACCGCTCGATCACCGACCCGGTGGCCAATATCACCGCCGGAATCCGTAGCATGATCGCGCACCACGGCATCAGCGCGGTGATGAACGGTGGCCGGCGGGACGCCCATGGCAATTACATCGGCTACGGCGGGGCCGGCTGCTCCTCCTATGACCTCAACGAGTACGCGTCCCAGCTGCGCACCCTGTGGAAGGATGAGCCGCTGCCCGCCCTGTAACGGTCGGCGGCAGGTTCAAGCGTTCAAGCCCCGGGCTACGCGCCGTCGCTGCCGGTGAGCAGGACATGGGCTACCAGCTCGGGATTGTCGTTCATCGGTACATGTCCGCAGCCGGGCAGTCGCAGTAGCCGGGCGTGCGGGATCATCCGGGTGATCGAGGCGGCCCGGGGTCGTCGCATGAGCAAGTCCCGGGACCCCCAGGCGATGGTCACCGGGACGTCGTGCACCTGGCCCGCAAAGATGATCTTATTGCCGGCGGCCAGAGTGGGACGGAAGCCCACCCCGCCGATCATCGCCTGCATGTCCTCGAGCAGCACGTGCGGCTCGAGGAGATCGGGACGACCGAACAGGACACCGCACATGAGCATGCGCCCGGTTGCCGTCCGGGACAACCGGACCGCCATCTTGGGAGGCATGTACCGCGCGGTGCGATGGACCGACCGCACCATGCCCAGTGACATGCGCCGCTCCATCGGGCTCCACAGTCCCGCTGGGGACAGTGCGGTCGCACTGCTGACCATCCCGCGTTGGGCCAGCACCAGCGAGATCAGACCACCCATCGAATTCCCGGCCACGTGCGGCCGGACCAGCCCCAGGTTCGCGAAGAACTCCTTGAGCACGATCACCGCGGTGTCCAGCTCATAGGACAGGTGGTCCGGAAGCGGAGGGGACTCGCCGAATCCCGGAAGGTCCAGGGAGATCACTTCGCGGTGCTCGGACAACCGGTCCCGGACGGGAAGCCAGGCTTGGCGCCGGTGCCCGGCTCCGTGCAACAGAACCAGCGGTGGTCCCGCGCCGTATCGGTCATAGGCCAGCTGCACACCATCCACTTTACGACTTGTGACCCGCGAGTAACCAGTGCTCTAGGGTGGTGACCAGGCCCGGTTCGGATTCCCCGCGCCAGCTCTGCCGGCCCGCTCCACCCCCGCCGCGACAAGGAGATCGCTGCCCGTGCGCGAAACGTTGGCCGACCTGCGGGTCGCTCGCCGGCAGGCCGTGGCGCCGCAGGTCCGTTACCCGCAGGGACTGCCGGTCAGCCAGCACAAAGACGAGATCGCCGCGGCGATCCGGGACCACCAGGTGGTGGTCGTCGCCGGCGAGACCGGATCTGGAAAGACCACCCAGATACCCAAGATCTGCCTGGAGCTGGGCCGCGGGATCCGGGGCATCATCGGGCACACCCAGCCGCGCCGGCTGGCGGCGCGCACCGTAGCCGAGCGCATCGCCGAGGAGCTGGATTCACCCCTCGGTGGTCCGGTTGGTTGGAAGGTGCGGTTCACCGATCAGGTATCCGACGACACCCTGATCAAGCTGATGACCGACGGCATCCTGCTGGCCGAGATCCAGTCCGATCCCCTGCTGCGGCAGTACGACACGCTGATCATCGACGAGGCACACGAGCGCTCGTTGAACATCGATTTCGTGCTGGGGTACCTCAAGCAGCTACTGCCTCGACGCCCCGATCTCAAAGTGATCATCACCTCGGCGACCATCGACCCCGAGCGGTTCTCCCGGCACTTCGACGGCGCACCGGTGATCGAGGTCTCCGGCCGTACTTACCCGGTGGAGATCCGCTACCGCCCCTACGGGGTGGACGTCGCAGACGATCGCGACCAGATCCAGGCGATCTGTGACGCGGTGGCCGAACTGCGCAGCGAGGGTCCCGGCGACATCCTGGTCTTCCTGTCCGGAGAGCGGGAGATCCGCGACAGCCGTGATGCCCTCGGCGCCCTGGAGCTACCGAACACCGAGATCCTGCCGCTGTACGCCCGGCTGTCCGCCGCAGACCAGCACCGGGTCTTCCAGCCGCGCCGAGCGCGCCGGATCGTGCTGGCCACCAATGTCGCCGAGACGTCATTGACCGTGCCCGGGATCCGGTACGTGATCGACCCCGGCACGGCCCGGATCTCCCGCTACAGCCGCCGGTTCAAGGTGCAACGGCTGCCGATCGAACCCATCTCGCAGGCTTCGGCCACCCAGCGCGCCGGGCGCTGCGGGCGAACCACGGACGGCATCTGCATCAGGCTGTACTCGGCGGAGGACTTCGGGTCGCGGCCGGAGTTCACCGATCCAGAGATCGTGCGCACCCATCTCGCGTCGGTGATCCTGCAGATGGCGGCGCTGAACCTGGGTGATGTGGCCGCGTTCGGGTTCATCGACCCGCCGGATCGTCGGCAGATCTCCGATGGCGTGGCGCTGCTGCACGAGTTGGGCGCTCTTGAGGAACCGTCGACTGTGCGGCTCACCCGGATCGGGCGCACCCTGGCACGGCTGCCGCTGGACCCCCGGCTGGCCCGGATGGTAGTAGCGGCCCACCACAACGGGTGTCTGCGCGAGGTCCTGGTGATCGTCGCGGCGCTGTCCATCCAGGATCCGCGGGAGCGTCCGGTCGACGCCGAGGCGGCGGCAGACGCCCAGCACGCCAGGTTCATCGACAAAAGCTCCGACTTCTTGGCCTATCTCAACCTGTGGAGCCACCTCGACGAGCAGCAGCGGGCGCTGTCCTCCAACCAGTTCCGCAAGCTGTGCAAGACGGAGTTCCTGCACTACCTGCGGGTGCGGGAATGGCAGGACCTGCACGGTCAACTGCGTCGGGTCACTCGTGACCTCGGCATGACGCCTGGGGTGACGGAACATGGTGCACCTGCTGACCCACAGCACGTGCATGTCGCACTGCTGGCCGGCCTGCTGTCGCGCATCGGGCTGCTCGACCCCGAAACCCGCGAGTACCTGGGCGCCCGCGACGCCCGCTTCGCCGTGCACCCCGGCTCAGCGCTGTTCCGCAAGCCGCCGCGCTGGGTGATGGCCGCCGAACTGGTGGAGACCTCACGGTTGTGGGGCCGGATCGCTGCTCGGATCGAGCCGCAGTGGGTGGAACCCCTGGCCGGCCACCTGGTCAAGCGCAGCTACAGCGAGCCGCACTGGGAGCGCAGGCGTGGTGGCGTGGTGGCCTCCGAGAAGGTCACGCTCTACGGCATCCCGATCGTGGCCAGTCGCGGGGTCGACTACGGGAGAATCGATCCCGAGCTGTCTCGCGAGCTGTTCCTCCGGCACGCCCTGGTGGAGGGTGACTGGGAGACCCGGCACGCTTTCTTCCACACCAACCGGGCGTTGCTCGATGACGTCGAGGAGCTCGAGCAGCGGGCCCGCCGGCGTGACATCCTCGTCGACGACGAGACTCTGTTCGACTTCTACGACCGGCGCATCCCACCCGAGGTGATCTCGGCTCGGCATTTCGACAGTTGGTGGCGCAAGGTCAGCAAGACCCAGCCGGCCCTGCTCGACTTCGACCCGATGATGCTGATCACGGGTGACGGTGTCAGCGAGGCGGACTATCCTGACTCGTGGCGCCACGGCACGCTGGCGCTGGACTTGTCCTACCAGTTCGAGCCCGGTGCCGACGCCGACGGCGTGACGGTGCACGTGCCGCTGCCGGTGCTCAACCAGCTCACCGCCGCGCCGTTCACCTGGCAGGTCCCCGGGCTGCGGGAGGAACTGGTCGTCGCGCTGCTCAAGTCACTGCCCAAGCCGTTGCGCCGGCAGCTGGTCCCGATGCCCGACCAGGCCAGGGCCCTGCTAGCCCGGATGACGCCTTATGGTGGTCGGCCTGCCGGCTCAGCCGGCGGCGAACCGCTCCTGGACGCCCTGGAACGCGAACTCGCCCAGGCTGGCGTGCCGGTGCGCCGCGAGCACTGGCGCCTCGACCAGGTGCCGGACCATGTGACGATCACCTTCCGAGTGTGCGACGGCGACACCACCCTGGCCCAGGGCAAGGATCTCGCTGCACTGACCCGCCAGCTGCAACCCCGGTTGCGGGCCACCCTGAGGGCTGCGGGCGGCGGTCTGCAACGCCGTGGCCTGCGCAGCTGGGATCTCGGGACGCTGCCCCAGACCTACCAGCAGGAGCAGGCCGGCCACCTGGTCACCGCGTACCCGGCGCTGGTGGACGAGGGCGACACCGTTGCCGTCGCGCTGCTGCCCACAGTGGCCGAACAGCAACGCGCCATGTGGGCGGGCACCCGACGGCTGCTGCTGCTGGCCATGCCCGGATTGCTCAAGTCGGTGCAGCGCAGCCTCGACCGGCAAGCGAGGCTGGTCCTGGCCCGCAATCCGCATGGCAGTACCGAAGCCCTGCTGGCCGATTGCGTCGACTGTGCCGCCGACGCGTTGGTCGCCGCCTGCGGCGGGCCGCCTCGCGACGAGGACGGCTTCGCCCGGATGCGCGACCGGGCCCACGGTGAGCTGGCGGACGCGACGTGCGCCGTGCTCGCCCATGCTCGGCGCATCCTGGCCCTCACCCACACTGTCGAGGCGCGGCTGGCCGAGCTCACCGCCCCGGTGTTCGCGCCCGCGGTCGCCGACGTCCGGGTGCAACTGACTAGCCTGGTCGGGCCCGGCTTCGTCGCTGTGACCAGCGCGCAGCGGTTACCCGACCTCACACGTTACCTGCAGGCCATCGTCCGCCGGCTGGACAAACTGCCCCGCGATCCGGACCGCGACCAGGACTGGATGCACCGGGCGGGCGCTGTCGAGCAGGCCTACCGTCAGCTGTGCGACGAGGTCGGCCAAAGCCCGGAGCTGCACCGGATCCGCTGGATGATCGAAGAGCTGCGGGTCAGCTACTTCGCCCAGGAACTGCGTACTCCGTACCCGGTGTCGGACAAGCGGATCCACCAGGCGATGGACGCTGTCCGTGGGTGAGTGGGCAGCGCCGGAGGGGTGTTGTGCCGGCCTGAGTTGGAGGGTCAGCCGATGCCAGCCCCACAGCGTGCGCAACGGGTAGGCGGCTCGTCCTCGGTGAACCGACCGCACTCAGGACATACGCTCGCAAGCCAGCAGGCAGGCTCGCCACTGTCCTGGCCGGTCTGATCTTTGTCACGGCCGGGTTCACCGTTCGGATGCCGCTGGCCAGGATCGCTCACGTCCAGTCCTCCAGCAACTCGGACAGCACTGCGGCGTGGCTACGCGGCAGGTCCTTGGTCGCGGTGAGCAGCGTCAGCGTCCTGTCGCGCGAAGCCTCCCGCAGCCGATCCAGCGCTCTTCTGCCGGCATCGCCGTCGAGCTCCTCGCGATACCGCCGGCGAAACTCCTCGAACTTGTGCGGGTCGTGGCGGTACCACTTGCGTAGCTCGGTGGATGGAGCCACCTCCTTGACCCACTGGTCCATCTTCAGCTCGTCCTTGCGCACTCCTCGGGGCCATACCCGATCCACCAGAACCCGTGCGCCGTCTCCAGGCTCGGCCTCGGCGTACACCCGGCGAACCCGGACCGTGCGCTGAGCCATCAGCCACCTCCCATGTCGTCGCTGTCAAGCGCCTGTTGACCGTCGCTCCGCATAACAACGTGAATATCCTCGGCTTCGACTCCTTGATCACCGGGGTGGGCGAAGCCCGATAATGATGCATGTCTGGTCCCAGCATGTTGGGCAGGTAGGCCACAACCACTCCATCTCACCGTCGCGCCCGCGTGGGTGAGTAACACCGCACAGGCAGTGCATCGACGCACCCAAGGGCACCCCGCGGTCTCGCTGATCAACGGCATGTCGTTGCTGAGCAAGGGGGAACCAAAAAAACGACCTAGATTGCGAGTATGACGGTTCGGTCATCACTGGGGCGCGCGGCGTGCACCCGCGTCTAACGTCTGGTCGTGGGTTGGTGTACCGGCGGTCTGTGCCGTATTGTCCTGGGTCATCTTGTGCCTCTCATTTCCTTCCATCCCCCTTTATCGCGTCCTTGACTGCACCTGGTGGCGGGGGAGGGAAGGACTCACCCGCACGCAAGTGATCATCGCTGATGGGCTTGCGCCCGCCGCGGTCGGGGGTGGACGAGGACGGCGGCCCGGCACCGGGTGCACACCACAGGGCAGTGACCGCTGGGGCAGGAGTGGCGACAGGCGGTACCTGAAGAACGTGTGCGGTGTCACGCAGCCGAGTTGGTCAAGGCTGCGCAGCAAAGAGTTCGTCCTGGCACACACAGCCAGGACTCTGCCAGACACAGACCGCCCAAGCTGGGGGATCTCACGGGGTCGGCTCACCGGGTAAGCAGCTGGTCCATGTATGCCGCGCCGAGGTGGTAACCGACGGTGATCGCGAAAACCAGGACTAACAACAGTGACAGCCACAACGTCCAACGAATTGTGATCAGTCCTCTCCGCTTGCCGTGTGCGCGACCGAGGGCGGCAACGACATCAGGTGTCAGTGTGCATCGTGTCGGACGACCTCGGCTTGTTGGATACCACACCCGGATGCGCCGGTGACCTTGGCGGCTTTCGCTCTGGATTCGTGGGCGCGGCGTGGCGCTGCCTGCGGTGCCGCTTGAGGAGAGCGACAACTCGAGGTATCCGCGTCTTCGACGGCTAACCGTCGCCATCCTCGGTTCCTCGCCTCTCGACTTCTATGACGACGATCGCGTCCTCGGTCACCACGATGCCCGGCTCCGCCGTGCCCGCCGCGAGACTGTCCAGTGTGCCAGTCAGGGTGTGCGCAAAACGTTGCACGTCATCCGCGGTCATCGTCATGCGCGAGCACACTCCGTTTTTCGCTGTCTTGACCGTGATTGTGTAGAGCTGGGTCTCTGGGCTGTAGTCGAAGTACCAGACATGACCGTCTGCCATCCGGAGCGGTTCGGGATCCACGCCGGCCATTGTCCACGCAAGCCAGCGACGGCGTCGAGGCACGGTCGATCGGCCGCGACATGGAGCAGGCCGTCAGGTGGGGACGGTCACCGCGAAGTGCACCGCGGTCATCTCTGGCTGCTCCCTGGCCTCACGTGTCGCTAGACCGTGAAGCAACGGATCCCCCAAGCCGCCCCACGATGGTGTCGAAAACGTCTCATGAGCGGTGTTGAACAGCGTCTAGTGCGCGCCGCCGATGTCGTTGGGACCTCCGTAGAGGGTGCCGGTGTAGGTGATGTGGGTGGTGGCGTGAATCCGCCACGCTTCTCGTGAGCCTTGGGAACGGACATGGGGAATTCGCTTCGAACGAACCGACCTGCAGGAATGGCGACGGCCGCCCGTTTCCTGAATTCAATCGACGTCACGGCATCGCAGCGCCCACGTGACCTCTCATGGAACGGATGGTGCCGGTGAACTCTTACTACCTGAGGCGATGGCCGATCCTACTGAGGTCAGGTGAGGGCGTTGTGGCCGATTGTGTGGGTGGCGCCACGATGGGCTCCGATGGCGCCGTTTGGTGCTGTGCCGCTTGTGGTGAATGGACTCCCTGGCGTATCCATCTCGCGGCGGCGTCGGCAGAGAATCCGGCGACGACCCACTGCGCGGCCAGTATCACAGGGTGCAGCCCGGTCTCGGTGACAATGTCGCGCACGAGGTGTGCGAGGGTGATGATCTCAGCGTTCCTGGCCACGTAGCCGATGCCGCGCCGACTGCCCGTGTAGGGGCCCGCGGAGGAATCGCCGAACAGGTGCAGACCACGTTGCGTGAGCAGTTCGCGGGCCACCGACTCGGGGGGCCGTGGTTGTGAGATGGGCACGCCCGAGCTGATCCAGTCCACGAGCGTCGGGGGCGATGTGTCACGGCGGAGCTGGTGAAGCTCCAATGTCCAGGCGGTCCCCACCGAGCGGCACCACACCGCGGCCAGTACAGGTGCCGTATCAGCCACCTCTCCTGAGGTTGGTTGCCCAGTCGCATACTTCGTCGATACCGTGTCGTTGCCTATCATCCCGGCTCCCAAGTGGTCGGCGGACGGCTGGCTCGCTGGTTCACCGCGGCCGTGTCCGTTGGTGGCGTACACGGTCGCGATCCCGTTAGTGCCCGCGCGGTCGAGGCTGTGCGCGGTCGCTGGCCGGATGGTCAAGACGGTGTCCAGTTCGGTGATCGCCAGGACACGGCGGACCAGCCGCCCAGGGCGGTGGAGGATGAGCCGACCGCCGGCGGCGCGGAGGTGGTCATCAGCGTGGTGGAACACTGCCAACCCGGCGGCGCTCAGGAATTCCAGCCCGGACAGGTCGAGCACGATCTCCTGATAGCCATCTCGGCAGAGCTGGTCGAGTACCTGCTGCAGAACGGGGGCGGTGGCCAGATCGAGCTCTCCGCTGAGAGCCACCCGGCTGCGGAGGGCATTCGAGGAGACCTCCATCGCGAACACCGGTCCGCCATCGGCCCGAACCGGGCTGGTCCTCGGAGCAGAACCCATTTCGCCGACACCCCCGTGCTCGTGTGTCCGTGCCACGAGAGGCCTCAGTCAGACCACCCCGCAGGCGTGCCGCAGTAGCGGCTAGTGGTCCAACCTCTGCTGACGATAGGCAACTGCGCCAGGCACAGCAACCGGACGATGGGGTCACAACACGCCGGGTTCGTCGATACCCTGTTCCGCGACTTGACGGGTGGTGGTGGTGTGGACGTCGTTATCGACCCGGTCGGTGGCGAGCTGCGCGCAGGCCTTCGAGCAACTCGCCCCCTTTGGTCGCCTTGTGGTGCTGGGCAACGCCAGCAGCCGGGACCGGGCGCTGTCCAGTGACGCGGCATGGCATGGCAGCCGCCACATCGCCGGTCTCAGTTTGGGAGCAGTCGCTCACCTCATCCCCGTTCACCGCGCGCTTGAGCGCCGCTCTGCACCGCCAAAGACGGTTCTTGCCCGATGGGCGGCTGCCATCCGGCACGACGCGGGCTCCTCTGCCGAACCCTACGTGAAGGGCACGCTCTCGGCGATCAGGGCACTCCATGGCCGCGTCGGACTTTTCCGGGAACTCGACACTTTGCTGCTCGGCGGATCCTCAACCGACCGGCTCTAGCTGTCACACTCCCCCGTTATCGGCGCTCGGGCGCGGTCTGCACCGTCCACCTCGCCACCCACCCCGACCGGCACCTCGGACCCGCGGTCCAGCTCCTACTCGACCACCTCCGCAACCTTTGGGCCAAAGCCGCATGGCTCGATCCCGTTCAACCGTCGCCAAGGTCAGCCCCGAGAGCCCGCGCACAGCACTATGTATTCGCCGATGCCGGCGTCAGAGTCCGTGTCGAGCTCGCGCCCGAAGCATCGGGCGGTCTCAGCGATGGACTTGCTGGTCAGTACCCATCCTTGCGAGCGCAGGCGCTCGTCGACTGGACGGCGAGGCTCCCGGTTCCACAATTCACGAATGTCGACACCGAGCTGCTGCACGGACCGGTTGATCATCGGATGGTCCACCACGGCCGTCACATCGCTGACGTGCTCGACGGCAATCCGGCTGCCCGGCGACGACAGTCGGTCGATCTGGTCGAACAACTGGTCTTCCGCGGCGGCGGGCAAGTAGGGCAACAGCCCCTCGGCTAGCCAGGCGGTAGGTCTGGCTGGATCGAAGCCGGCCGCCAACAGCGCTCCCGCCCAGTCCTCGCGCAGGTCGGTACCCACGACGTGCCGGGTGCACGTGGTCGTGGCGGCGACCTTGCCGAGCACTGCGTCTTTGAACTCCAGCACCTTGGGCTGATCCACCTCGTAGAGGTGGCATACCCGAGGCCAGTTCAAGCGGTACGCGCGCGCGTCCAGCCCGGCAGCCAGCACCACGATCTGGTCCACTCCTGACTCGGTCGCGGTGATGAAGTACTCGTCGAAAAAGCGGGAACGCACCCCGACGCAGTCAGCCATCGACCGCCACGCGTCCGAGGAGGCGGTGTCGTCCGGGCTGGTGGGCATGGCTATCGACGGCTGTGCGTTCTTGACGAACTGTTCGGCCAGTCGGTCCTGGACCAGGGCATCGGTTCGGTGCGTCTCGAGGGCCCGCGCCGCGGCCACTCCCAGCGCCGTCAGCCCCACACCGGACACGACGTCCCACTGCTCGTCGGCACTGATCATGAGGTCTCCGTTTCTCTCGACAACAAATTTCGTAAGTCTTGCTAAGAAGTCTGCCAGCCGTCGCCGCATCATGCATGGAACGTGATGGTTTCCACAGACGATCACCTGCAATGTCCACCGGGTTCAGCGACGGGCGAGCGCGATGAGGCAGCTCGACGTGGTGGCAGAGGTCCGCCCCTGGCATCTGCACGCAACGGGGGCGGTGTGTTGTCTGGGCGTCCCGGCGCTGCGCCCAGTCCGTCTGTTTCAGTAAGGCGAGCCTAAGTTTCTAGCGCCTCTTCGTCCGCTTTTTACGCGCGGGGCGGCCAGGGTCCACGCGCGCCGGGTCCGTCGAGCTGGGCCTGTCATTTGTCGCCTGGAACAGTAAGCTCACGCCTGCCAGGATCGGTGTAGCAAATGCGGTCAACACCGACGTGACTACGAGCCACCCCGGTGCGGCGGACAGTCCACCGAGTACGCCACCGATGATGGCAGCGCAGATTGCGCTCGTGATCGAGAGCTGTAGTACGCCTGAGCAGATGTTCGCTGACGAATGCGCCGGGCCCGACGACGTGTTCTTGATGCTCGCCCCGAGCCAGCGCAGCTCCGTCGAGTGGTTGACGGTGTCGTGGAAGACGTCGGCACGAGCGGTCGGCTCGCCTTCTAGTTCTGTCAGGTCGGTATGGGTGATCTCCCGCACGCTCGGTCTCCTCGCGTCGGCCGGTTATCCGGCGGATCCAGGTGCTCCCGCGCGCAGTGTACCTTTTGGAAGCATCTGATGTACAGCAGATGACCGCGTGGAAGGTGCTGAAAAATCTGATAAGGAAGACTCTTGAACATACTTTGTTCGGACTAGAGGTTGACACATACACGGCAACCAGGCATACTTCGTCTCATGCATTGACCGCTCGCCACCACGGGAGATGGGCTGACCTGGGCGAGACCTCGTGACCGGCACGGGGCATACCGGCGGCCTGGTCAGAACACTATTGTGAAGGGGTGGGAGGTTCGGATGCCTCGAAGCGCTCAGTCGGTCGCGGGTCAGGAGAACCGGGTGGACTCTGGTCGCGGACGGGGCCCGCTGGAGAGAGTGACCGTCAACCTCACCCCCCGCTCCTCCCGGGCGCTAGACAGCACGGTGGCGATGACCGGGGACAGTAAGACGGACACGATCAACCGGGCCGTGCAGGTCTACGAGTTGGTAGAAGAGATCATGAAAGCGGGGGGCGCGCTCTACATTCGTCCTCATGCCGAGGCAGAGCTGGAGCGACTGAGGATCTTTTAGACGCACCATCGTCTTCAGCCGACAGTGCTCAACCCGACACCCCCCACTCAGGTCGCGACACCAGGTGCTCCCAACACTCCGGCGCGGCACTGACGATTCCAGGGCCACACGACCACCCGGTCACGTTCCGAATCGACCAGGGCCTGATGACGTGAAGCTCCCGCACGCTCGGTACCGTGCGACCGTGGCGTCCATGCAATAAGAGCAATAGACGAGAGTATGACGCTCAGTCGCATCACGTACTATCGGAGTCATCCCAGATCGTTCTAGTGCTGCCGTCTCGGGCAAATACGTCCCCAACGACGGTATCAGCGGTGGGTAGTCCCTCCTCTTGACCTAATGACGCCGGTTTGTGCAGCGCATTTCGGGAGGGAAAAGTGGATCTCATCTTGTGCTGGAACGAGGTCGCCACGGAGGCTGACCGCACGACGCATACTATGCGCCAACCAAGCGAGTCTGGAGTGCAAGGCCTGGCTGGCCGCTCGCGGGCGCTCGCGATTGCGAGCCTGGCCAGGCACGATGCCTACTTCAGTAACAGCCCTAAGCCGCACGGCACGGACCTGCCGGTGGTTCCGACGCCGCGGGCGTTTTTCGATGCTCGGCATGGTGCGAAAGGTCTGCTTGGGGGTCAGGCTGACGCGGAGGATCATGTCTTCGGCCAGGCGGTCGCCACACCCATCCGTCAGCACGGCCTCGGTCTGGATGCCGATGGGTACGCTTCAAGGCGGCCCCCGCAGTCTCCGCCGGTCCTGAACCATCCGGTCTGCAGCCGCCGGCAAGGGGATGGTGTAACTCGCTCTGCGGTCGTTGCGGTTTGCCTCGTGGAACAGAGCCGCGGTGGCTGACTGGTTCGGCGAACAGGGCGCTCGCCGTGGACTTCGGTTAGCTCCTGTTCCTGTCGGCGGTGGCGCAGCTCGTAGGGTGGTTGCGAATTTAATTCGTTTTCAAGGTATGGACCAGTCGCGTCATCGTTCTACGTATTTGTGAACTCAGATCGAGGAATGATCATGATCCGCAGACGTTCGGTATCGAGAGAAGTTGTGCACGACCGTGGCGCCAGCGAGAAGACTGCCCCACTGAGACTTCAGCGATTCGAGGCATGGCTGACCCGTTACAGCATAAGCATGTTGCGTATCAGTCTGGGGTTGATAGTCCTCGGGTTCGGCGTTTTGAAATATTTCCCAGGTGTCAGCCCGGCCGAGAATCTGGTGAAGGCGACTACACATGCGATGACCTTCGGTCTCGTGCCTGACATGATAGCGATAGTGGGGACCGCCACACTGGAGTGCTTCATCGGACTATCGCTGATCCTTGCGAGGGGATTGCACGTGACGATCTACCTCCTGTTACTCTGGGTCATAGGAATACTCTCCCCTATCGTGTTGCTTCCTTACCGTCTGTTCAGTGGTCCGGACCACGCCCCGACACTGGAAGGCCAGTACGTCATCAAAGACCTCGTCCTCTTCACCGCCAGTCTCGTGATCGCCAGCACGTTGTACCGCACTACGGACTCCGCAGAACATCAGTCCACTCGTGACGAAGGTCGATGACAATGCTGCGCCGGTGGGTGAGCATAATGGCTGAGCGCTCGATGTATCTCGTAAATGCGCGACGGTGACCCGCTAGGCGTCGAACAGCGATGTGATCAGTTCAGCTGATCAGCGGTGCCACTCGCTGCCTTGAGTCTTCTTCTCTGCCGCACAGTTCACCCGATCGGGGTTGGGTATGACGTACTTACCGGGCGGTGCACGTGCTCTTTCCGGTGGTAGCTAATTTGGGGTCGACAGATGGCGCTCGGGCATTGAGACGCCGAAACGGCGGACGGAGGTGAAGGATTGTTCATCGCGAACAAGAAAGATCAACCATGTGCTGAATAAACAACCAACGAGTAGGAGTTGGAATGCTCAATTCGATCGAACGTCGCATCACCGCTCGCAGGCTGCGCATCGATGCGGCGGAGGAGGATTTCTCCCGCCCCAATCCGGTCCATGCCAACAACGGCGACGAGGCCCGGTACGTGAACAAGATCGGGAACTCAACCAAGGGACTGGCTCACGATCCTGATACCGGTGAGGTGATCCCAGCAGCCTATGCCGCGCTCCTGTCGGCGCTTCGAAACGGTAGATCGAGCGACTTCGATGCGCTCGCGTCCAACGGCGCGCTTGGTTGCAGCGATCCGACGAAGCGTCGGCGCTTCGTTAATCCACAGTCGGCGTACGCGTTCGATCTCGAAGGGATCGACTCGCATCAGCTGACGATGCCGCCGGCACCCGCCTTCGCAAGCGCCCAAGAGGCGGGCGAAATGGTCGAACTGTATTGGATGTCGCTTCTGCGTGACGTCGATTTTGCCAACTACGGCACGGACCCGCGGGCTTCGGCGGCAGCAGCTGATCTTTCGAAGCTCAGCGATTTTCGCGGGCCGAAAGTCGGTGGGAAAGTCACTCCGCAGACGCTGTTCCGCGACGAGTACCCAGGCTGCACGACCGGTCCCTACATCTCGCAATTTCTCTTGCAACCCGTCAATTTCGGTGCCCAGCGCATCGACACGACGATCCTGACCAATAAAAAGGGCGTTGATTTCAACACGACCTTTGCTGATTGGCTGAATGTGATCAACGGCTGTCAGCCCCCGAAGTCGGCGGCGATCGGAGCCGGCCCACGGGTGTTCTGCCACACCGGTCGGGCGATCGGACAGTACGTCCACACGGATTTCCTGTTTCAAGCATATTTCGTCGCGTGCGTGAACCTGCTCGGCGGGGCCGATCCCGCTGGCGCACCGTATCCAGCAGATGCGGGGAATCCCTACGGCCAGTTCATCGACGGTACCGGAACCGGTCTGCCGTTGCCCGCCGGCCTGAGTGGCTCGCCTGCGGATATCGGTTTCGGTACGTTCGGGGCGCCGGCGATTGCGACACTCGTGTGCGAGCCGGCGACCCGCGCGCTCAAGCACCAGTGGTACCAGAAGTGGCTCGTCCACCGCCGTCTACGTCCGGAAGAATTCGGCGGACACGTCGAAGTACAGCGTCTGGGGCGGGCCACGTATCCGTTCCATCCGGATCTCTTCACGTCGTCGGTGTTGGACGGTCCCAAAGGAATATTCGCAACGTTCGGTAGTCACCTACTGCCTGTGGCCTTTCCCGAAGGCTCTCCTCTGCACACTGCGTACGGCTCGGGGCACGCAACTGTGGCGGGCGCGTGCGTGACGATGTTGAAGTGGTTCTTTGACGAGTCAGTGCTCATCAAGAATCCAGTCGTGCCGGACCCGGCTGATCCGACGAAGCTGATTCCATACGTTGCTCCGTCGGGTGAGGCGCCGCTCACGGTCGGTGGCGAGCTGAACAAACTCGCTTCGAACATCTCACAAGCACGTGATATCGCAGGCGTGCATTGGCGCACGGATGCAAACGAGGCGAATAAACTCGGCGAAGCGGTCGCGATCGGAATGCTCGAAGAGTTGGGCGGATTGTTCAACGAGCCATATGGCGGCTTCTCCGTCACCCGCTTCGACGGTACGACGATTACGGTCTAAAACGACCGCGGATTCAAGCGCGGCAGCGGCAAGCACGTGTGGCCCCCTGCTCACAGGGGCACACGTGCTTGCCGCGTTGTCGGCACAGGCCGTACCGGTTGTGCCCGAAGCGGATTCGGTCTGGCCGAGTGCGGCGACGACGCGGGGTAAGGGCAGGGTCAATCGAGCGGCTTGCCATCGACCCAAGTCTGGACCCCGTGAGCGAGGAAGCAGAAATAACCGGCGATCTGCCGGGTGTCCTGGAGCGGTTCAGGATAGAGCCACACCGCGTCCGTGATCACCGTACCGTTGACCTGTACGGTCCAGTAGGACGCATTCCCCTTATAGGGGCAGACCGTGTGTTTAGCGCTGGGAGCGAAATGTTCGGTGCGTACGTCGGCCGGTGGCAGGTAGAGGCGGTTTGGCAGGCCTGTCTCCGAGAGCAGCAGCGCCCGGCGGCTTGCGGCGATTTCGGTGTCTCCCACGACGATCTGCACATGGCGGCTGGTACGGCGGATGTCGACCCGGTGATACGGGTCGCGGATGTGTCCGAAGACCTCCTCGTCCTCGTCGAACCAGGAATCCATTGATTCCCAATATAAGGCCACGTGTCCGGCGAGCCAGGCGGCGGAGTCGACCGGGTCAGGGTAACTCCACACCGCGTTCTCAGCGACCCGCTCACCGACGTGCACCGACTCATAGACCGCGTCACCTTTGAAGGGGCAGTGTGTTTGGTGTTTGCTCGCTTCGAGTAGATCGACTCGGATGTCGGTGCGCGGCAGATACAGTTGAGGAAGCAGGTTACTCTCGTGTAGCAGGTTCGCGCGGGTGCTGTCGAGGACCACTTGGTCACCGAGCAGTGCTCGTACCCGGCGCGGAAAAAGATGCCAGAACAGCCGGTGTCTCGGGCCGTCGATCCGGTAATTGACCGTGTCGGGCGGTCGTGAGGTGAGCGGGCCGTCCCCAAGTGTCAAAGTCACGAATTGTCTCCCATATGATCGATTCCGTGAAATTGGTGTCGGTCAGGGCCGTAAGCGATGAGGCTGCGTTTGTCGTTAGTGACCTAGGTGTGCCAGATGGCCCCGGCAAGCGCAGCCGTGTCCAGGTCGTCGGTCTCACCGACCGTCTTTCGCGAGTGCGGCCAGGGCAGAGATGACCTCGCCGGGCTCCATCCTCGTGGTGTAATCGGTCGAGACGTACCGAGCCCGGATCACACCATGTCGGTCGAGCACGAACGTGCCAGGGACCGGTAGTGTCCAGCTGCCGTCGGCGTTGGCCTTCGTGAGATCGAGTGTGAAGACGTTCTGGTACAGCGCCTTGAGCTCGTCGGGCAAGGTGAAGCGCAGCTTCCATGCGCGTGCGACCGCACCGTCAAGGTCGCTGAGCACGTCGAAGGTCAATTGGTGCTGCTGCACCAAACCAGCCGACTCGTCTGGAGATTGCGGACTGATAGCAATCAGTGACGCACCGAGTCCGCTGATCTTCGACAGCGCCGACGCAAGCGCACGCAACTCAAGGTTGCAGAACGGGCACCAAGCTCCTCGGTAGAAACTGACGATCACCGGCCCCTGGGCCAACCGCTCGGAGAGGCGGACCTGATGTCCGTCCGCGCCGAACAGCGTAAATTCGGGGGCTATATCGCCAACCGCAAGGCCGCAGGCTTCGCCGGACTGCTCGATCTGCGCGTTCGCCCGCGCGATGGTCCGTGCGACTTCCTCAGGCAGGCCAGCACCCTCCACTATTGCTTTCAGTTCCATGTTCAGCGCTCCATCGGGGCGCGTTGACGTGGTCACCGATGTACCTCGTTTCTGTCGACGTGCTGCGTAGTATACTGACACGACTGTACCATCTAGTACAGCTGGTGAGGAAGGACAACTTATTACAAAATGAGAACGAGCAGAGAGCAATCTGGGAAGCGAGTCCTCACCGCGCAGGGACAACGGACATATGATCGCATCGTCGAAGCGGCGGCGGAACTGATGCATCGCGATGGTGTGCGAGCCACCAGCGTGGAGGACGTGCTCCACCGCTGTGGAGCCGGCAAGAGCCAGATGTATCACTACTTCACCTCCAAACAGGACCTTCTCATCGCGGTCATCGACTGGCAGTGGGATCTCACCCGCGCCACATTGGGCATGACCACCCATGAGATCGATTGCTGGTCGGACATCCAGCGATGGCTACGGAGAGTGATCGAGGTCCAGGAAGCCAGTCAGACACCCCACCGTTGCCCCCTCGGCAGCCTCGCCTGCGAGCTGGCGGGTGTTGACCAGGCGGCGAGGACTCGTCTCGACGCGATCTTCAGCGAGTGGGCGGGGTACTTGGCCAGCGGGTTGGAGAGAATGAAAGCGCGCGGCCTGCTCCGAGACTCAGCGGACCCGCACGCACTGGCCGTGGTGACCCTCGCGACCATTCAAGGCGGTACCCTGCTGGCCCACACTCATGCTCAGCTGTTACCGCTGCGCGCCGCGCTCAATGCGGCCTACGAATACCTCCGTTCGTACGCGGTGAGCGAGTGCTGACCTGTCGGCCACCTGAGGAGCTGCGTGGCGAGCGGCAGCACGTAAGCGTTGGTGCTTCTGCAGCGTCGTCACAGAAGCCTCGCGGGAGCGGGGCCAAGGGGAAGCCGAGCCTCTGGTTTATGGGTGAAGGCCTTGGACGGTGTCTGGGACTGTGCATGCTTGACGGCACCTGACAGTGACCTTCATGTCACGCTTGGTTCTGTGGGCGCCCGGGCGTAGTGCTCTCCCGGGCGCCCGATCAGACAGGCACCGAAGACCAGACAGTCTCGCGCAGGACCAGTCCTGTTCAGGTGAGGGCGATGCCCTGCATACCCGGCAGACCGGTGAGGGTGACGACCTGGTCGAGTGTGCCGTCAGGTTTGATGCGGAAGCCATCGACACCCCCGGCGGTGCCGATCTGTACGTAGAGGAACTGCCCATCGCGGGTGCCGACCAGGTCGATCGGGCCTTGTCTGGTGGTGTTCTGGGTGAACACGGTGGAGGTGCCTGCGGGATCGATATGGTAGCCGGTGATGGTGCTGCTGGCGCTGTTGACGACGTAGAAGTTGCCGGCGATCTGGGCGACCCAACACATGGCCTGCTGCCCGTTGGGTTGGGAGGCGACCCGTTTGACGGTGCCGTCGGAATGGACGGTGTAGGTGATCAGCGTGCTGATGACAGCATCGGTCATGACCAGGTGTTCCTGGTCATCGAAGGTGAATCCGAACGGCGAAGGGACGCCCGCGGGGTTAGCCGTGAAGGTGTTGGAAGGTTGCCCGGAGGGTCCCACGGTGAACACGTCGATGAGGCTGCCGTTGAGTTTGGTGGTGATCACCAGATGCTGTCCGTCGGGGGTGAAGCCGATCTGAGCGGGGGTGTTCATTGCCTGCGTCGGCCCGGTGACCGGGGTCAGCCCCAGCGAGCGGGTGGAGTCGTCGATCGGGTACAGCTGACCATCGGTGATCCGATACCCGGTGATGGCACCGGCCTCATGAGCGTTGAGCACGAAAACCAAATCGCCGTGGACAGTCACGCTGACCGGGAAGGTTCCCCCTGAGGCCAGCACCTGGCGCAGGCACAGGTGGTCGCCCTCCAGCCCGAACAAGGACACCGTGTTGCTGCCGGCGTTGACACCGATCAACACACGGTGGTGGGTGTCATAAACGAGTGAGCCCTGGGAGGCAAGAGGATCATCAGGGGCCCCTTCATTGATGCCACCGGTCCCTCCGGTATCGACGGTCTCGGCGAGGGTGAGGGTACCGTCCTCGGCCCGGTCGTAGACCAGGATCTGGTTGCCGGCTGGGTTGTTGGATTGCACGAATACCAGGTTTTCCTTCATAAGGTCTGCTCCAAACGTCTCGTCGATGATGTGATTCGGGCGGCCTCGGGTACGTCCACCTTCTGGCGACGGTGGCGGTACTACCGGTGTCCATCCATGCGTCTGGCCGAGCTGGCTATTGGTAAGGAGGAGGGGCGACGGCCGATAAGTACGTTGCGGCTGGCTCCGATCAGGTGACGTGGGCGACGTGAGTCTCGATCAGGATTGCGTAGTGGCCACCGTGGGTGAGGAGGTCGTGGTGGCTGCCGCGTTCGATGATGCGTCCGTGGTGGAGAACGATGATGTGATCGGCGTTGCGGATGGTGGACAGGCGGTGGGCGATGGTGATGGTGGTGCGTCCCGCCGAGAGGGTGTCGAGGGCTTGTTGGACAGCGTGTTCGGTGCGGGTGTCCAGTGCGCTGGTGGCCTCGTCCAAGACGAGGACAGGGGGATTGCGCAGCATGGTGCGGGCTATCGCAAGACGCTGTTTCTCTCCGCCGGAGAAGCGGTAGCCGCGTTCGCCGACGATGGTGTCGTAACCGTCGGGCAGGCTGGCGATGAGGTCGTGGATCTGTGCGGCTTTCGTGGCGGCGATGATGTCGTCAGCGGTGGCGTCGGGTTTGGCAAAACGGAGGTTGTCAGCGATGGTGGTGTGGAATAGGTGGGTGTCTTGGGACACGACGCCGACGGTGTCGGCGAGGGTGGCGAAGCTGAGGTCACGCACGTCGACGCCGTCGATGGTGACCCGTCCGGCGGTGACGTCGTAAAGGCGGGGCACCAGGTAGCCTAGCGTGGTTTTGCCGGCTCCGGTGGCGCCGACGACAGCGAGATGGCTGCCAGCGGGGAGGTCGATATCGATGTGGTGCAGCACCCGGTCGTTGCCGTAGGAGAAGGAAACGTCGTCGAACCGGACGTGGCCACGGGCACCATGCAGGGGCACCGGTTGGGCTGGCTCGGGGATATCCACAGGCAGGTCAAGATATTCGAATACCCGCTCGAACAGCGCCAGTGAGCTTTGCAGGGTGATGCCGACTTGCAGGAGCTGGACCGAAGGGCTGAACAGGCCTTGCTGCAGGGTGGTGAAGGCGACCAGGGTGCCGATGGAAATCGTGAGGGAGCCCTGATGGGCGGTGAGGCCTGCTGCCCAGTAGATCACGATGGGCATGGCGGCCATGATGATCTGGATGCCCGACTGGCGCCAGCGTCCAGCCATGGCGGAGCGGACCGTGAGGGTGGTCAGCGCGTCGGACTGTTTGGCGAACTCGTGGGTGAGCAGTCGAGAGCGGCCCATCACGCGGCCCAGCAGGAACCCGTTGACTGACAGTGATTCCTCGACCAGGGTCGACATCAGGGCGAGCTGCTGCTGCCGTTGGCGGGTGAGCGCGCGGCGTTCGTCGCCGACGTTGCGGCTGATCCACACGAACACCGGCAGCATCAGCAGCGACAGGATGGTCAGCCGCCAGTCCAGGGCGATCATCGCGATGAGGCTGGTGACCACGGTGGTGAGGCTGCCGACGATCGTGGTGGCCACGGTGGTCACGGTCGTGCCCATACCGCCGATGTCATTGGCGATCCGGGATTGCATCTCGCCGGTCCGGGTGCTGGTGAAAAATGCCAGCGACATCCGTTGCAGGTGCACGTAGACCGCGTTGCGCAGATCGTTCATGATCTGTTGGCCTACGGTCAGCGACAGGTAGGACTGGAGCACGGCGATGATGCTGAGGGCCACGGCTACCACGAGCATGCCGCCGGCCAGCACGCTGAGCAGCCCGACCCGGGCTTGAGGCAGCGCGACATCCAGGATTTCCCGCAGCAGGAACGGGGCGACCAGCCCCACGATGGAGGCCACCGCGATCAACGTGCACACGGCGACAAGCCGGATCCGGTAGGGCGCGAACAACTGTACTATCCGCCGCAGCGGCACCTGCGACCGATCTCCTGACGCCTCACTCACCTGCTTCTCCTCTGCACTGCAAGCAGCCTGCGTGGGTGGGACGGCCCGGGACTCAGTCGAAGGTGAGGAATCCTTCCCGGATCAGGGTCTGGACGAGCACCGCTCGGCCTGGCTCGTCCAGCTCGCCGGGGATGGCAGCACCGGTGAAACCGGCATCGTCGCTGGCTACCACATATTTCACCTCGTCGGCGACGTGGGCCGGAAACTGGACGGTCTTGTTATGGAAATCCAGACCGACCACGTCATCGGAGACGGTGACGTGGCATCGCAGATCGGGCCGGCGCCGCACCGGTGTGTGGACCCCCGTCTGGTTGAGCTGTTCCAGATCAGTCAGATGGTGGCGCAGCGTCGGCGTACTGATCGATGTCGCGCGTTTGACCGAATCGGCGACCATGTCCTGCGGCGACAACCCAGTCTGCAACGCATCGACCAACTCACCCAACGTCTCCACCGCCTGCCGCTGCGAGTCCGCATCGGCGGCAAACCCTATAGGTAGAGCCCGGCGGAACCGCACGTCGTCGGCGAAGAGCTTGCCCAGGGCGTCCGCGATTGCCTGCGAGTACAGCACTGGGTGCACACCGATTGTGACATGGACCGAGGCGGTCTCGTTCGACGTCGCTGAGTGGATGGCCCCCCGCGGCAGGTACAGCAGGTCCCCAGCCCGCAAGTCGAACTCCTGCTCCGGGGTGGGTTCCGGCTGGGACTTGTCGTATGGCCGGCCTAGCAGCGGCAATTCGTAGGGCTGACCGGCCAGCCGCCAGTGCTTGGTGCCGTACACCTGCGCGATGAATACGTCATGCATATCGTAATGCGGTGCGAACCCCTGCGAGCCGGCCGGGGTGAGATAGACATTCATCTGGAGCCTGGCGCTGAGTTGGGCACCCAAGGACTCGGACAGTCGCTGCAAGGGCTCGCAGCACTGTTCGAGACTGTTCAATACGATAGTCGAGCCGGTGCGGTACCGCTCATACAGCGACTCCAGCGCATTTATCGATCCGTTACGGCCAGCGGACGATCCCAGCTCGGAGACCGGAGTCTCTTTGCCGTCCATCACCACCCGGAGGCTGTCGAGCCGCGCCCCGGCCCGGGAAAGCTCCCGGTCGACGTGGTCCAGGGTCAGCACGTCCTCGAAGTAGCGAGGATTATCGCGGTGTACGACGAGGGGCGCTTGTTCCCAATAGTCCCGCTGGAACGTCATCAAGTCGAGCGGATAGATCAGTCGCGATAGATCGGGGAGAGACTGCGCGTGCACCGCAGTCTCTCCCCGATCCGCTAGAAGCGTCATATTTTCGATTCTCTCATGGCGTCTGAGCTCTTTTGATCACCTGTGGTGGTCTGGGGCATCGCTGTCGTCGGTGCCCCCATCGTGGCCACCGAAATTCCAATGATCGTTGTCATCTGCTGCGCCGTGGCTGTAGTCCGTCGGAGACACTGTCCCTGACGGGCGGATCACCGTGACTTCGGTGGCATCGAGTGACTTCGCCATTTTTCAACTCCTTCTCACAATGGAACATGTGGCCGATCTGTTGATCAACTCGCTCGGGCATGGCCGCTCTGGCGACCTCGCCGAGGGCGGAGTGTAGCCGACTGGCCGCCCTGGGTGACGGTCCACCCGAACCGCCGGCCTCGGTCCAGCATCTCGGCGTAGGCCCCGATGAACGCGCGACGGGAAAGAAGAACCTCGACAACATCATGATCACCCCACGGCCGATCATGATCAAATCGACGTGACCGAGGAGTTTTCAACGACACACCAACGGGGAGTCAACTCGATCATGGAAAGTGGCCCGATCCAGATCCGATCCGAAATTCGCGTACCGTTGACAATGGACTGGTCCAAGCGGGATTCGAACCTGCGCCGCCCGCCGCCCGCCCCTTCAACTCGACGTTCTCCACCCCCCGCGCTTCTACCTTGGCCATCAACCCCCTACACCCAGCGCGCCAAGCTCCTTATACGAGGACTCAGACTCATCGGGCGCGGACACAATCCCCCATGATCGATGATCAAAAACCGAAGATCGAGCCGACATGCCGTCACTGATAGCCCACCAAGATCAATCTGTCGCGGACCAGCTCAATGGGATCGGTGAATGGACACTCATGAACCTCTCGAACGTTGTTAGTGCTCGATCGCGTCAGCGCCAGCCTGCGCAGATTGTCCTTCCTGCTGGTTCGTCCCCCCCTCTCCCGACACGCCGATCGCACCGACGATTGTGCTGGCGACAATGAGCGGCAAGCCGCCTTCAATCGGCACTGCACCTTCGATTCCCAGGACCCGCAGGCCGTCGCCACCAGCCGCCAGCGCGTCCTGAAACGTTTTCGTCGGCCGTTTGAAGAGTGCCGCCGATCGCGCCTTGGCTATCGCCAGGTGAGCGCTCCCGGTCTGCGTGTCGTCCATACGCTCGAAGTACACGAGGTGGCTGCCGATGTCGACGATCGCGACGGCTATCGTCAAGCCGAGGGTGCGTGCTTCGGTGAGCGCCTGCGCAGCAGCTTTCTTCGCGAGGTCCAGCGTGATTGAAGGTCCGTAGGCTTGGGTCATGGAAGAAGTATGCCGAGAGTTCCGATCGCTGCGGGGCCTGAACCAGTCCCGCCGCCGGTGTGCCCGGTAAGGGTGTAGCCGGCAGCGGGCGGTCTGGAATCCATCGACGTCGCCGTTAAGGTGGGCTCGTGGATCCCGTGACTTCCTCCCACGGCGGGCACGATCATCTGCCTGCCGCGGCCGCGCTGGTGGCTGTGGCAGCGCTGAGTGATGAGCTGCGACGACGGATGTATGGGTTCATCCGCCGGGTCGGCCGCCCGGTCAGCCGGGAGGAGGCCGCCAAAAGTGTGGGGATCTCCCGCAAACTGGCAGCGTTCCACCTGGACAAGCTGGTCGAGGTGGGGCTGCTGCGGGCTCGCTATGAGCCGGTCGGCGGATTCGCAAGGTGGGGCGCACTCCGAAGGTCTACGAACCCACCGACGCGCAGGTATGGATCAGCATCCCGGCCAGGGAGCACGATCTGCTGGCCGGCATCCTCATCGATGCCTTACTCACCGAAGATCAGGGCAAGGTCGGCCGCGAAGCAGCTCTCCAGGTCGCCCGTCACCACGGCGCCGAGCTCGGCGCCGCCGAACGTGAGCGCGCCCGGCCGGGGCGCCTGGGCGCTGAACGTGCGCTGACTTTGGCCACTGCCGTTCTCGCTCGGTATGGTTTTGAACCCGATCGGCTCACCCCAATGCTGCTGCGGTTGCGCAACTGCCCGTTCCACCCGCTGGCTGGCAAGGCGCCGCAGTTGATCTGCGGTATCAACCACGCGTTCCTCACCGGTTTCCTCGACGCCCTGCAGGCCTCCACCGTCACCGCCGTACTGGCCCCCCGCGCCAGCGCGTGCTGTGTCGAACTCACCGCCGGCTGATCCACGACTCGTTTCGGCGATATTCAGTGTCGCTGTGATTGTTGCTCTAGCCGCTGCTGGTCGGGCGTCAGCCGGACTCCGACGTGGTGGTTCTGGATCAGGGCCCAGCCTTGGAAGCCCGCTGCGACGGTCAACGCCATGCCGATCACGGCCAGCACGATCCCGAGCGTCGCCCCAACATCAGCGGGACCGTTCCAGTACTGGTAGTAGGCAAAGAAGCTGATGATGAACAGCACCAACGCCGCCACGTTCAACCCCATGTGGATCCGCCCCGTGTGTTTGGCCGGGGTGCCGCTCGGGATGCTCACCGCCCAGTCGATGAAGCCGGGGACGGCGGCAACGACCGCCATCACCACGGCAGCGGCATTGAGGGCGATGGTCAGCTTCAGCCAGAACAGCTCCGGGTTCACCCCGTAAATGATGAAGCCGACCAGCGTTGCAGTGTTGAACGCGATGGGGTAGGCGACCAGCATGGGATGTACCGGGTGACCGAGGATAGTGACCTTGCTGTACATGGCGTCCCCTCCTGTGGGCCTCCGAATTTCACAAACATCGTTTGGTCTTTTTCCAGAGAGAGGGCAACAGTAGAGCGGGAGAACAGTTTCGGACAGTGAGGTAGTCGTCACACTGGACGAAGCCGGGCATGATGCCCGACGAGCGCGGCATCGGGGCCTCGCCGGCCGCTGTGCGCGGGTCAGCCTCCGATACCGGGAAGCCGTATCAGAGGCGGCGAGGTCGTTGTCACCTCACTGGGTGCCGGCCGGTCAGACGACGTGGTCGGGCTGTGATCCACGCCGGCGCTACCGTCCGGGGAGGTGGTCCCGGTGGGGGTCTCGGTGGTCCCGGTGGGGGTCTCGGACCCCGGCGCGCTCGGGCTGGACGGCGTGAGCGGGGTGGCTGGTTTGTGCGGGGCGGGCTGGTCGTTGACCACCTGCCCGATAGTGGTTCCCGTGCCGTTACCGCCCACGGTCTTACCGTTGATCCACTCGAAGCCGGTGATGGCCGTCATGGCCAGCAGGAAAGCGCCGAGCGCCCCTACGACCACCGCTCCCCAGCCCAACGCGGTGAACCGTCGGTTCTCCCGGGAAGTCGGCGGCAGAGCGCGCTTGGCAAGGGAGCGGACGCTGTTCCGGCTACGCTCCAATGAGGCCTGGTAGACAGCGGTGCCTACGGTGCTGATCACGCTGGCAGCAGCCGCTCCGATGAGGGTACCGGCGGCACCGAGCTCGGAGCCGAGGACGGCAGCGGTCACCGCGGCGAGGGCGGCTGCGGCGATGTGGGTCAGGTTGAGGTCGGTCTTGCGCGTGGTGTCATCTGGGCTGGTAGGCGAGTGCGGCGCAGTCATGATCTCCGGTGTGTCGAGGTCTACTCGTCTGTAGGCCAATGCCTCGGTCTGGCACCGGCCACGTTAACGACGAGACCCGACCACGGCCAATCGGGGGCGGTGCCACCGACGGGCCGACGCCGGTGCCCCGGCATCACAAGGTAGCTGAACCCGCATCCGGACGACTGTTGGTCGTGAGTCAATTGCGGCTTCGGCCTCGAGCAGCAGGTGATACACCGCCAGTCCTTGGCGCAGTTCGGCCGCGGTGCGCACCGAGAGTAACCCCGCCTACCGTACGTATTCATGCATGTGCGTTGAGTTTACCCAAGGGAGGAGACTCTAAAATCCCGCCCGTGAAAGATCACTGAGATTTCGGACAAAAGGCCCGTTTTGGTTGTCAGGCTTGCCTGACGCGCCGTTGACGCCCATTGCGGAGCGGGTACGGTCACATCTTGTCTGTTCTGCTCCGGGGGGGAGTTGTCCAGTGACACCAGTGACGAGCGGCCGGCTTGACGCCATGAGACCTGCACTACCGCTTGGTGGGCCCACGGTCATCGTAACGTTGAGCTGTCGCCAACCAGATACCACTTTATGCACGGTAACCGGCAGCGTGGACTTGGTCACCGCACCGGACTTGGCCGACAAGCTCATTGAAGCGGTCCACGATGGTCGGTCGCACCTAGTGATCGACTTGTCTGCCGTCGCCCTCATCGATTCGGGCGCGCTGCAGGCTGTCTTCGAGACACTCGACTGCTACGACATCGACGGCCATCTCGCTGTCGTGATAGATCCGCGCGCCGCTATCACCCCGCTGGACATCACAGCACTGGAGGAAGTGCTCGACGTGCATCACGATCTGGCCGGCGCCCTCCGAGCTTGTGCCCGAGCTCCGATGTCCACCGGCGGACGCCACCGGGCCGAGCCGCTGGCCAGTCTCACGGGGGCGTCCCCGCAGCAGTGATGTCACTGCTGCGGCTGCCGGTATCCGGACATCCGCCATATAGCGGATGTTGACGACCCGGGTTCGTCGCTACGGTCGCTGCTCGGCACACTCGAGGCATCACTGAGTGAGGGTGGAGGGGCTGAGGTGACCGCAAGCGCAACGATGGCAAGCCAGCAACAGGGCCAGGACGCACATCGCGGCGAGGTTGCACGGGCAACGACCTTGTTGTGATCCATCCAGGAGCCGGGAACTCCCGCGGTAGGGCACTGGGTGCTGGGCGAACCCACCAACCTCGGGGTGAAGTCCGACCTCGAGCGCGATCCACGCGTCCTGGCGTCGTCAGTCTCGGCACGAAGGTAACTTTTAGTGACCCCGCGGCGATGGAGGGGTTGAGTAACCACGCTATCGTGTCGCAGGGGGGTTCATGATGCGACGAAAACTCAGCAGCCGGCTCCCCTTTGTCGTGCTGACGTTGCTGCTGTTCGCGGTGGGCCCAGTCGCCACCGCTGCCTCGTCAGAGGACTATGGTGAGTACTCCCTGATGACGCAGCGCCACGCCGGACAGTTTTACTCCGGCGGGAGCCCCGCGGGGCAGTGGTCGTGGACACCGCAGGGCAACGAGTCTGATGTGTTATGGGGAGACCCCTCGAAGTGGCCACCAGACAGCGCCGAGCATTTCATTCACGCCGGGGACTGGGTACTGCTCGACGGGTGGCGCAGCTTCGGCAAGTACTACGTTCAGCGGGTGAACCGGGAGTTGATCGGTGACGGATCCTGCCGGGCTATGACACCGGTGCCATCCGAGGGGAACCGGGAACACTACGTGCAATGGAAGATCACCCCACGAGCCTACTGCCTGCAGGCATGGGGAACCATCACCGAACAGTTCAGCGGCAAGACCGTCGACTTCTTTCATTCGCAGGTGTGGTCCCCGCCCAGCACGTGTAACAACGCCTACCTCGGGATACGGACCTGCATACGTCAGTGGGAATCGTGGTCGGACAACAACGGCGCCCCGGGCCACCCGATCACCCCCAAGCTGGAGCGCAGTGTGTACCTTGCCCGCGGTGTCGGGATGGGTTTCGTGATCGACCAGACGTTCCCGCATTCCTGGCATGCCGAATTGCACTCCGACTGGACCTGGTGACGACTGCTCCCTGCCGTCAGACGGCCGACTTCACCTCCTGAACCACGTCTGTTGAATCTATGTCCCTTGAACGGGCGGTGACGGATCACCATGGTCCGTCAGCCCAGGGCGACCGGCAGACCGACCACCCGGGGTTGGCGGGCGTCGTCCGTAGCGTTCATGAGCTGCCTGCTTGCTCACCCCGAGCGACTGACCGATGTCGGTCCATGGCGCACCACGCGTCCGGGCAAGCCGCACGAGCCTGGTTCGCCACCGGTCTACCACCCGAGCGAGAGCCTCCACCGCGGTCAGTGCCTCGAGCACCGGTTCGACCGAGCGCCGTTCGATGTTCGCCGCGATAGACCGTTGAGCATCGGCAGGAACATCCTGCGGGAGATACCGCCCGAAGCGCTCAGCGGCGTGCAGCGCCTCGTAGGTCTGCCACGGAAGGGGCGTTGGACCGGGCGGTGCAGGGCGGATGCGCGGCGACGCAGGAGCCGGTTCGCCGGGATTTTTCGGTGCCTCATCGGCAGGTGGGAGTTTCAGGTACACCCGGGTGGTCGTTCCCTGCGGGCAACTGTGCTGCTGGACCAGGTCGGACAGGTGGTGAATCAGCAGCAGACCGCGGCCGTCCGGCCTTCTGGGGTCAGCCAGGAGACGTTCGGCGAGTGAGTCTCTGATGTGTCCGGAATGCCGGACTTCACAGACCAGGTAGCCCCACTGGGCCCAGATGCGCAGCGTACCGGTCCCTGCGCCGTGAACGAGGCTGCGTGCCGCGAGCTCGCCGACGATCAGCTTGAGTTCCGCGTGATCGCTGCGCAGCCCCAGCCGGACGGCATGGTCGCAGGCGAACTGTCCGGCGAGTGCCTGATTGGTGGTGTCGAAGGTGAAACCAGGACCTACCGCCGGCGAGCAGAGTTGGTCGTCGGCGGCTATGACGCGGGCGGGCGCGAAGCCGGTGCCGGCCCGCTTGCCGCTGGAATCGATCAGCAGCGAATGGTCGGCTTCGGCCTGGGCGAGGGTGTGCGGGCCCACCCTGCCGGCGTCATACGGGCACAGCATGGTGACCGATCGACCGGTGAGCGCGAGGTTGATCAAGGCCTCGTGTTGGGCGCAGTCCGGGTACTCCCTGGAGGTGCGCCCGGTCCACGGGTGCTCGCCGATGATCCGAACTCGCGCAGAGGGGTGCGCCTCGGCGAAAGCTCGCAACACATTGGGGATGATCCGCCCTGGGGTGCGGCCGGAGCGGGTCATGTCGAGCAGCCGCACGCGCTCGGCGTCGGCACCCAGTTCGGTCAGGATCAGCCGTAGGTTCGGGCCCGGGACGGCAAGAGCTACCGGTTCGCCGGCAGCCAGCCCCTCACGGATGAACGGCACCGTGCCTTCGAGGTACTCCGCACTGCCACGATAGATGAGCGCTGGGTGCGCGAACTCGTCAACCCAACGCTGTGCCGGGGCGGTCATCGCCCCAACAACCCCTTCACCTTGCTCGTGCAGGGAAGGCCGTGGAAACCGACCACCAGCACACCTACCACCTCGTCTCGGCGCGACAAATAGCGGCGACCCACCGACGAATCGGCGGATCACCCATTACCGCGCCAAGCCCCACGCCAAGAGTAGGCAATAATCCCGCCCATCACAACCCGAAGTCACCTCTGATCACAGAAAGTCGTCCCAACAGACCTCACAAGGCCAGCATCCACGATCATGGTGCGGACTGTCGCAGCCCGTCCCACACGTGCTGTTACGCGGCCGGATGGCTCGTCGACTCCTGGAGCGACTGCTGTTGGCCTAGGATTCGCGTCTCACACCGCATAGGCACAGCGCGACGAAGGAGAGGTCCATGACGGCGATCCAGGATCTGGTGGAACGCAACTCATTCCGCTCGGGTACCGGCCCTGGCCCGATGCCGTCCCCTCCCAGCCTGCGCGTGACCGTGGTGGCCTGCATGGACGCCCGCATCGATCCGGCCCAGCTGCTCGGCCTGCGCCCGGGCGAGGCTCACGTGATCCGCAATGCGGGTGGCGTCGTCACCGATGACGTCATCCGCTCGCTGGCAGTCAGCCAGCGAAAGCTGGGCACCACTGAGGTCATGCTGTTGCACCACACCAAATGCGGGATGGCGACATTCACCGATGAGAGTTTCTGTTCGGAACTCGAGGAAGCCACCGGCCTGCGGCCCAGCTGGGCGGTCGAGACCTTTCGCGACATCGAAGCCGGCCTGCGGCAGTCGGTGGAACGGGTGAGGCGTAGCCCGTTCCTGGCGAATACCACTGCAGTGCGAGGCTTTGTCGTGGATGTCGACACCGGCGATCTCGCCGAGATCTCGCTGCCCCAACCGTGAATCCGACACGACTGACCGCCTGGTTCGACGCTCATGGGCGGGACCTACCCTGGCGCGATCCGGGCACCACGCCCTGGGGTGTCCTGGTCAGCGAGGTCATGCTGCAACAAACTCCGGTGAATCGCGTCGCCGGAGTATGGACCGAGTGGATGACGCGCTGGCCCGCGCCGTCGAGCCTGGCCGCCGAGACTCCCGGCACCGCAGTGCGCGCCTGGGGGAAGCTGGGCTATCCGCGGCGGGCGCTGCGGCTCCACGCGGCCGCCACTGCCATCGCCACCCAGCACGACGACATCGTCCCCTCCGAGGTGGATCTGTTGCTCGCGCTGCCCGGCATCGGTGCCTACACCGCCCGTGCCGTTGCCGCTTTCGGCTACGGCCATCGGGTGCCGGTGGTGGACACCAATGTCCGCCGGGTCATCGCCCGTGCTGTGCACGGCATGGCCGACGCCGGGCCGCCGTCCACCTCCCGTGACCTGTCGGATGTGGATGCCGTACTGCCGCAGGTGCAGGCTGCCCGTTTCTCCGCCGCGCTGATGGAACTGGGCGCCCTGGTATGTACTGCCCGGCGGCCGCGCTGCGCCGACTGCCCGGTGATCGACGAGTGCGCCTGGATGCGCGCGGGCCGTCCCACCGCAACCGTCCCTGGTCGTCCTGCGCAGCGTTTTGCGGGTACCGATCGGCAGGTGCGCGGGTTGCTGCTCGACGTTCTGCGGGCGGCAGCGGACCCGGTACCGCGGGCCCGTATGGACGTGGTCTGGCCGGACGTGCCGCAACGCGACCGGTGCCTTGACTCGCTGCTCGTCGACGGCCTGGTGGAGCAGACCTGCGACGGCCGCTTCGCCCTGCCCGGGGAATGTTGAAGCCCCTTAGCCGTAGGCTGGTTGCATGGCCGTCGTGAAGATCAATGCTATCGAGGTACCGGAAGGCGCGGGTCCCGAACTGGAGCGTCGGTTCGCGGCCCGCCACGGGGCCGTGGAGTCCGCTCCAGGCTTCCTCGGCTTCGAGCTGCTGCGCCCCGTGGCCGGGGACGACCGGTACTTCGTCTACACCAAGTGGGAGACCGAAGAGCACTTCCAAGCCTGGCGCGACGGCCCGGCGATGGAAGCACACGCCGGTGCGCGGGCGAAACCAGTGGCCAGCGGCTCTTCCCTCCTGGAATTCGAGGTCGTCCAATCCGCTGAGCCGTCCACCGGTACCCCCTGACCGCCATTCGGAGCCGGATCACCGGCGCCGGGTCGGGAACACACCGAAACGGGGTCCCGGATCCGGGACCCCGTTCCAGGCGATGGGATCAGTCGGCGGTTGGGGCGCTGTCCAGATCGACCAGAGGAGTGTCGGGCACCCGCAACGCTTTCGCCGCGCCACGGAAGACGAATCTGGCGTCCTCGGCAGGGCCTTCGCCGTCCCAGTTCTCGGCGTCGACAATGACGATCTGCCCAGACTCGATCTCCCCGAACAAGATCTTCTCCGACAGCTGGTCCTCGATCTCGCGCTGGATGGTCCGGCGCAGCGGTCGAGCGCCCAGCACGGGGTCGAATCCGCGCTTGGCCAACAACTTCTTGGCCATCGTGGTGAGCTCCAGCTCCATGTCCTTGTTGCGTAGCTGAACCTCCACCCGGTCGATCATCAAGTCCACCATCCTGATGATCTCGTCCTCGGTGAGCTGATGGAAGACGATCGTGTCGTCGATCCGGTTGAGGAATTCTGGACGGAAATGCTTCTTGACCTCGTCGTTGACCTTGCTCTTCATCCGCTCGTAATTCGAGCTGTCGTCATTGCCCTTCGAGAAGCCCAGGCCTACCGCCTTGGAGATGTCCGACGTACCCAGGTTCGTGGTGAAGATGATCACAGTGTTCTTGAAGTCCACCGTGCGGCCCTGGCCGTCGGTCAGCCGGCCATCTTCCAGGACTTGCAGCAGCGTGTTGTACACCTCCTGGTGCGCCTTCTCGATCTCATCGAAGAGCACCACGGAGAACGGCTTGCGGCGGACCTTCTCGGTGAGCTGGCCGCCTTCCTCGTACCCCACGTATCCGGGAGGAGCACCGAAGAGTCGCGATGCCGTGTAGCGGTCGTGGAACTCACCCATGTCGATCTGGATGAGCGAGTTGTCGTCCCCGAACAGGAACTGCGCCAGCGCCTTGGACAGCTCGGTCTTACCCACGCCGGAGGGACCGGCGAAGATGAACGAACCGGACGGTCGCTTGGGATCCTTCAGACCCGCACGAGTCCGGCGGATCGCCTTGGACACGGCCTTGACCGCCTCGTGCTGGCCGATGATCCGCTTGTGCAGCTCGTCCTCCATGCGCAGCAACCGGGTGGTCTCCGCCTCGGTCAGCTTGAAGACCGGAATGCCGGTCCAGTTGGCCAGCACCTCCGCGATCTGCTCGTCGTCGACCTCGGCAACGACGTCGAGGTCACCGGCCTTCCATTGCTTCTCGCGCTCGGTCTTCTTGATCAGTAGCTGTTTCTCCGAGTCCCGCAGCTTCGCGGCACGCTCGAAGTCCTGGGCGTCGATGGCCGATTCCTTGTCACGGCGCACCGCGGCGATCTTCTCGTCGAAGTCGCGCAGGTCAGGCGGCGCGGTCATCCGCCGGATCCGCATCCGGGCGCCGGCCTCGTCGATCAGGTCGATCGCCTTGTCCGGGAGGAACCGGTCGTTGATGTAGCGATCAGCCAGCGTCGCGGCCGAGACCAGCGCGCTGTCGGTGATGGACACCCGGTGATGCGCCTCGTAGCGGTCGCGCAGACCCTTGAGGATCTCGATGGTGTGCTCGATACCCGGCTCGTTGACCTGGATCGGCTGGAACCGGCGCTCCAGCGCGGGGTCCTTCTCGACGTACTTGCGGTACTCGTCGAGCGTGGTCGCGCCGATGGTCTGCAGTTCGCCACGAGCCAGCATCGGCTTGAGGATCGATGCGGCGTCGATCGCACCCTCGGCGGCACCAGCACCGACCAGGGTGTGCATCTCATCGATGAACAAGATGATGTCTCCGCGGGTACGGATCTCCTTGAGCACCTTTTTCAGGCGCTCCTCGAAGTCACCGCGATACCGCGAACCTGCCACCAAAGAGCCCAGGTCGAGAGTGTAGAGCTGCTTGTCCTTGAGCGTCTCGGGCACCTCGCCCTTGACGATGTTCTGGGCGAGCCCCTCGACGACGGCGGTCTTGCCGACGCCGGCCTCGCCGATGAGGACGGGGTTGTTCTTGGTGCGCCGGGACAGCACCTGCATGACCCGCTCGATCTCCTTGCCACGCCCGATCACCGGATCCAGCTTGCCCTCGCGGGCGCTGGCGGTGAGGTTGCGGCCGAACTGGTCGAGTACCAGCGACGACGACGGAGTGCCTTCGCCGCGCCCCGAACCGGACTCCGCGGGCTCCTTGCCCTGGTAGCCCGACAGCAGCTGCAGCACCTGCTGGCGCACCCGGTTGAGGTCCGCGCCGAGCTTGACCAGAACTTGCGCGGCCACGCCTTCGCCCTCGCGGATGAGCCCGAGCAGGATGTGCTCGGTGCCGATGTAGTTATGGCCGAGCTGTAGCGCCTCGCGCAGCGACAGCTCCAGCACCTTCTTGGCTCGTGGAGTGAACGGGATGTGCCCCGACGGTGCCTGCTGGCCCTGGCCGATGATCTCCTCGACCTGCTGGCGCACTCCCTCCAGGGCAATGCCCAGCGACTCCAGGGCCTTGGCCGCGACGCCTTCGCCCTCGTGGATCAGACCCAGCAGGATGTGCTCGGTGCCGATGTAGTTGTGGTTGAGCATTCTGGCCTCTTCTTGGGCCAGCACAACCACCCGCCGTGCGCGGTCGGTGAACCTCTCAAACATGGTGCACTCCTGACTGCCGCGCCGACACGACGCAGCCGGTACTGGGTCAAGACAGTCCGTGCCGTCACTGTAGCCGCCGGACGGTCATGCTCGCTGTCGAACTGCTACCCCGAACTCCTGCTGCAACGTGCTACCGCTGGTCAGGATTCCGCAAAACGACGCCTGTCCGCTCAGAGTGAACGAAACTCTGTCGGGTAGTCACGGTGTAGCAGAGGATGCTCGCCCTTGACCCGACTGCTATGTTGCACCGCATTAGGTAAGGCAAACCTGTGTCAGGGCAGGTGGTCAACGCGACCGCAAAGGGGGAGGCTGTGCCGCATGCCGCGGTGCCCGTCGAAGACCCAGCAGGAGCGGTAGAACCTCACTGCTCACACCCACTGGCCGCCTCGGTGGCCACGGTGGACCGCGCGGTGAGTTTGTTGTCCTTTCGGATGTTCAACTGGATGTCAGACTTGCCCACCGGCCCCTGGGTCGCCTGTGACCATGCCCTGTCCGATCCCGCCTTCTTCACCCAGTGGCGCGCGATGGTCGCGCGACAGCTCGCCGAGCAATACGCCGAGACGGTCCCCGGTTCCGCGAGGACGCTCGTGCCCGAGAAGACCACCGGCGGCCAGGTACTGCAGTGGTATCTGGTCATCCCGGCCTATCTGGGCGCCTTGCTGTTCCATTCCGCGCGGCGAGTGCCCTGGCTGGCGCCGCGACAGCTCAGCTTCCGGCTCGATCCCTCGGGGCTACAGGAGGTGGCGCTGCGTCCGGGACGGTTCTGGTGCCTGCCTGGTGATCCCGCCGTCGGGCATCCCGACGCCGTACCGGTGCCCGACGCGGCGGCGCTGGGCGCCGTACTGCGCCACCAGGTGATCGCGCACGCGAACCGCTTCCTCACGGTTTACAGCCCATCGGTGCGCTTCGGGCGCCGCACGCAGTGGGCCGCGGTGACCGACGTGCTAGATAGCGCTCTGCTGTTGGCGGGACGCTCATTCGGGTCACCGCGGGCCGGAGCGTCTGACGCGCGACTGGTGCTCGCCGACGGCGAGAACCCGCTCACCTCGGCGTCGACTATCTGCGAGGTGACCGACGACCGCGGGCGCACCCACTGGACCCGCCGCCGCGGCTCATGCTGCTTTCTCTACGCGCTGCCCGGGGTCGAGCGTCCGTGCGCCAGCTGTCCGCGGCTCAGCGACAGCGAACGGATCCGCATTTTCAGCACGCTCGATCCGTCCTGATCTGCACTCACGCTCCTCGATCGACCACAGGCTCCATCGTGCGGAGTTGGGTAGATCGGGCGGAGTTGGGTAGATCGATGAACCCCGGGTAGAACCTGCACGTTTACTGTGATGCGGGTAACACTGCTCGCGAGGTGTCACATGCTTCGACGGAGGGAGCCGTCTGATGGTGAGCCTGGTGAAGGGCTTCGCCGGCAAACCTGCACACGCACCGCTGACCGATGTGGGCATCGGCGCCTACACCGCTGGCGTCGCGATGCTCGTGGCCGGCGCGGCCGGGTTCCAGGAGCATGCGATGGCCACCGCTTCGGTGCTGACGATCGGGGTCGGCCTCATCGCCGCCATACCGACCATCATCACCGGCCTGGTGGACCTGTTCGGCATTCCCGCGGACGGGCCTGCACGCACCCTTGGCTGGTGGCATCTGACTTTGACGTCCAGCGCCACGGGTATGTTCGCCGGGACGTTCCGATTGCAGTTGGCTGGATACTCCGATGGAAAGATCATCACGTCAGCTCTGACCCTCGGTGTCATCTCCTGGGTCCTGCTGTTGGGGGGCGGCTACCTCGGCGGCGCACTTACCTTCGTCTACGGGGTCCGGGTTCTCAAGCGGCCCCGGGCAGTCATGTCCGATGCGCTCATTCCGGGCCGGGCCGACCATGGGGCCGACTAAAGACCGCACGTCAGAACACCTGACCAAGGACGACAACACCGGTGCCGTCCGGATGGGACGGCACCGGTGTACCGGCCTCAGTTTCCCTTATGGTAAGCGTCCAGCACCTCAGCCGGGATGCGACCACGGTCCGAGACGTTGTAACCGTTCTTACGGGCCCACTCGCGGATCGCGGCGTTCTGCTCGCGGTCCACCGATGCCCGGCCGCCACTGCTAGCCCGGCGAACCGGACCTGCAGCCTTGCGACGCCCGCCCGCCTTGCGGGCGTTGCCGACATAATCAGCCAGTGAGTCACGCAGCTTGCCTGCGTTCCCCGCCGACAGATCAATCTCGTAAGACACACCGTCGATACCAAACTCGACGGTCTCTTCGGCGGTACCTCCGTCGAGGTCATCGACCAAAGTTACGGTGACCTTCTGCGCCATGCGCGTCGTCCTCCCTCGGGGACGTGGTGGACGGAGCCATCGCACGACGACTCCACAACGACAACGAGTAGGCTAGCCCATTTCCGGGCGGATTGGGAAATCGGCTCGCCGTGCAGTCCGCTCATTGTGGTCGTACCAGCGGAAACAGGATCGTCTCACGGATACCCGAACCCGTGCGCGCCATGAGTAACCGGTCGATCCCCATTCCCATGCTGCCACTCGGTGGCATTCCGTACTCCATCGCAGTCAGGAAGTCCTCGTCCCGCGGCATCGCCTCATCATCGCCCGCCGCTGTGAGCGCGGCCTGGGTCTCGAAACGCTCCTGTTGCACGACCGGGTCGACCAGCTCCGAGTAGGCGGTGACCGACTCGACCGACCGGATGTAGAGATCCCATTTCTCGACCAGACCGTGCAAGTTGGACCCGACGAGGTGCTCGAACAACTCATCAACCAGCTTTCAGTAGCCGGCCAGGATCCACTGCGAGGTCCGCGCGCGGCGTGGCGGGGCAACTCGGTATAGCGTTCGGTCAGTTATGCCATCCCGCCGACAACGCGACGCTTCAGGTGCAGATCCGGGGCGATCCGCCGGCATCGGTCGGTGTCGAGTGTTGGAGTGCGTCACAAACGCCCGTGCTGCAGCATGAGCGTTTGCTACCTGTACATCGGTGTCTCGACCTCGAGGAGTCGAGCGAATGCAGCATGTCGCGGGCCGATCGAACCGCGTCGGCCCGTACCCGGGCGGTTCGCTGGGCCGCATCGCAGACGATGAGATCGAGGTAACCTGCCATTCTCAGGCTTGCGGCAGACAGCTCCCCTCGCCGGGACCGGTATTGCGCAGGAAATAACCCGCCCGGTCACGGTGACCTTCGCCGGTGACGGTATCCACGGTATCCGATGGCAGCCCGACATGTGCGTCGCGGATCCCTCGCCGGGTCCGGGTATGCGGCACTCCGACGGGATAGGGCTCCCGCTCGCAAGCCCAGATCCGCGCTTCGCGGAGCTTCGACGTAGCGGTTGCCTTCGTCGCCGATTCTCACGACAGCCAGATCGGCGACAATGGCCCCACACGCCCGGATCGGCACGGGAGAAGGAGCAGGAGCGTTGACCGCTAGCGTGGCCAGGCCGCCAGTGATGCGGACGCAGCAGGCCCGTGGGGTCGGCGTCGCTGCCCGTGCCGTGCCAATCGATGTTCCAGTCGCAGACACCCGGTCTGCCCGCGGTGTCCCATTGCTGGACGAGGGCGGCGAGTCGGTCGCCGATCTCCGGGTTGCCGGTGATGGTCATGGTGCCGTCGGTGTGTATCCAGGCTGTGCCGGCGTCGGAGTCGACGAGGGCACATACGCCGAGGGTGAGGTCGAAGGCGTTGGTGTCAGAGTAGGCGCGGGTGATCCTTGAGTCGCGGGTGCCGAGGTAGCACCACAGGTCGTGGTACTGGGTTTGGTCAAGGACTCCTCCGACGTCGGGGACGTGCCGAGCGTCGGTGGTGGGGATGTCTTCGCCATGGTCGACGGGGCGGAGCTGCTGGAGGCCGGGTCGCCGTCCTGGCCGGTGTGGGTCAGCAGCGAGTTGTTTGCATACACGATGTCCAGTACCTCTCCGGGCGGCTCCTGGTTGGCATCGAGGGTGTATTCGTCGGCGCGGTAGCGGAAGTGGGATAGGAAGCGATGTCGTGGCACCGTGGCGAACGCGGCGTGCACGGCATGGGTGCAGATCGCGCCGGTGTCGCGCAGCGAGTCAGCATAGGCGGCCAGCCGGTCCGCCAGCGGTGCGGTGCGGGAAGTGGTCACCGCAGAGCCGTCCTTTCTGGTCGACCGTGATGATGGGTGTATAGAGCGGTAGACGCCGAGCGAAACAGCCGGAACACCCCAGTAGGGTCAACCCTGGTTTGAGTTCGCACCGAGTTCAGCCAGAGCAGTCACGTGCAAAGCGGGGACGCTGACGAGCACCGGGAGTGGGGGTCGCGACCATCAGTTCGGCAGGGCACTTGTTCGCACGGCCATACATGGCTGCGGATGAGACTGCTGTTCTGGGGCTGATCGACTGTGACCGGTTGCCCGGCCAACCGCAGGCAACGTCGGCCATGCTCACTGAGGCCCTGGCCGGGCGTTCAACGGTGGATAGCGGTTGGTGGGCCGAGTTGGACGTTCCACGCACCGACGTCGTGACCGTTTCCACTGGCCGGGTGGTCGGAGTGGTCTCCTACGCCACCCGTCCCAACGACCTTGCGGGACTGATTTTATGGCTGCACTGCCGTGATGAGAACCGGCGTGACGAGGACTCGACTATCGCCGAGGCCCTGGTTGCGCACACGCTGGCCGAGCTCGGACCGCGTCCGGTGTATGCGTTCGAGTTCGCTTCCGCACTTACTCTCGGACTGGAGGGACTGCCGGTGCGCCATCGCCCGGTGACCCGCAGGGTGCTGGAGGTTGCCGGGTTCTCGGGGCGAGACCTGTGGCGGTATATCCACCGGCGGCTGGATGCTCCTCTGCCGCGCCAGCTACCTCCGCTCGCCGAGATCTCGTCGAGCACGGACCCGGTTGGGTGGCAGCTGACCGTGCGCGACGCTGACGGGACGGCGCTGGGGGAGGCGATCATCGGGCAGCCGGTCGACGGAATCGGCGTGCTGTGGTGGATCAGTATCGCGCCGGCCGCCCGCCGCCGTGGCTTGGGCCGCGCGCTGCTGGGCCAGTGCTGTGCCCACCTCGCGGCCAACGGCGCCCACGAAATGATCGCCTACGTAGACGACGATGCCCCAGCGGGCGATACCGAGCGAGACCGCACCGCGGCCAACCGCCTCTATGACCAAGCCGGTTTCGCAGAGGTCGACAGGCTCTCCAGCTTCCTGCGTCGTCCCTGACACGTTCGCCTCAGCCGATAGCAGCGCCTGCCTTCTCGGCTCCGGTGAGCCAACGCTCGATTGCGGCGATGATCAGACGCTGGGCGACGCCGGTCTCTGCTGCCAGCGCAGCCGGATCGAACAGCCCGACCTCCACAGCGAGCGGTGCCATGGCCCCGGTAGCGGCCTGGTGGGCGAGCACAGTGCCGAAGTACTGCTTGTGCCGAGGAAGCACCGGCAGGGCGGTGTGGGGTAGTAGTCGCACGACTTGCGCCTTGCTACGCAGGTAGGCGGTGGGTAGGCGGGGGCTGTAGCGGTCCGCGAGCGGGAGGGCGAGCGCGGTAGCAAGGGTGTCATCGTGCAGGAACGGCGAGGTCTCCGGCACGGTGCCGGCGGGCGGAATCACCTCACGGGGAAACAGTGCATCGCGCGCATCGGAGGCTGCCCACGAGCGGGACTCGGCGGCATGGGCGGTGATTTGCCCATTCACCCATCCACGCGCCCACACGGTTGCCTGAGTCCGGTGGGGTTCAGCTAGTACAGCGGGTGCGACGGGATCGCACCAGGCGGGCCAGTTCGCAGCCCAGTAACCACGCGCCCGGATGACCGGAGGTAGCCGATAAGCTACGGCGGCAGCAACTTCCCCCGCAAGTCCCGGCCCGGAGTGGGCAACGTCGCGCCCATACCGCACAGCTGCCCATGGCCCATGACGGGCGGCGATATGGGCGGTGGCGAAGCGCGGGACACTGAGAAGCTCGTCGGCGCCGTCGCCGGACAGTAAGACCCCCACACCGAGCCTGGTCGCGATCTCTGCGGTTGCTGCGTTCACCTCGGGCAGGGCATCGAGCCTCGGTCCGACCGCGGACCAAACCGGCTCGCTCCGCTCACGATGTGGGTCGATCACCACCAGCTCAACGTCCAAATCGAGATCAGCCAAGAGACGGCGCACCACGGTGGCTGTGCTAATACCAGCATCGCAAATCATGTCGGTGGTGAAAGCAATGACTCGCCGTCCGGACGCAGCGCGCACCACATGGGCCAGGACGGCCAGGCTGTCGAGACCCCCGGAGGCCTTCACTCCGATCACCTCAACGTCACTGGTCAGGTCCGCAACTGCCGCTGCAAACGCATACGGCAGCGAACCGGCCCTCGGCGTTGGCAGAGCGGACTGGATACGTTCGACACCCCTCCACGGTGCGTGGGGGATGAACTCACCCAGCAGTGCGGGCGGTGCGAGCAGCTGTCCCAGCGCCGTCAAGTCGACCGTCGGAGGGGAACAGGTCAGTTCCAGCGGATCAGCGGAAGTCCTTCCGGTCCCGTCGCGGAACAGCGGGATGAGGCTGTTCACCGCCGCCGCAATACCCGCAGCCCCAGGATCAGCTCTCGGACGAATGTCACCGCGGGGCGGCACGGCTCGCCGTGCGGCATGCCTTTGCTGCCCTTGCCGTGCTGACCGTCGCCGGGTACCGATTTCGTCGAACCCGGGCTTGTGGGTAACGAGCGGGACGGGTCAGGCGCGGGTCGTGGCGACCCGGTGGGCCGTCCGGGCGAGTTCGCGGTAGTCGTTGCCGGGTCGGGTTTCCAGGGCGGCGGCCAGGGGTTCGAGGCGCCAGCGGACGCGTGCCGAGCTGAGCTTCATGGCGCTGGTGATCGCCTCGTGCGCCAGCCGCAGTCCCTCGGATTCCCCGGCCCGGACGTAGACGGTGGCCAGCACGATGCCGGCCAGTGTGCGGCCGCGCCGGCCACTGCGGCCCTCCCAGAGCCGGACCGACCCGGCGGCGAACCCCTCCGCCGCGTCCAGCCGCCCGCGTTCCAGCTCCAGCTGCGCGGCGACCCGGTCCAGGTCTCCTGCCTGGACGGCGGGCGTGGGCTGCCACCGTTCCCGGGACTCCGACAGCGCGGCGTCGGCGGCGTCGGGGTACCCGAGCTGGACCAGGGCGGTGGCAGAGTCAGCCCGCCCGCAAGCCTCCAGCGCGGCGCGGGAGCCCTCCCCGACGACTGCGCGTTCGTCGTCTGGTGCGATATCCAGGGCCTTCGCCTGCGCGACTTGCAGCAGCTTGAGCCCGTCGTTGGGGTGTCCATGCTCCACGTGGGCCAGCCCGGCAAAGTTCAGGGCGAGGGTCTGGCAGTAGGCGTCACCGGCCTCGGTGGCCAGCTCCAGCCCGTGGTTGTAGTGATGCATGGCGCGGTCGTAGAGCCCGGCGTCGAACGCGTCCCAGCCGGCCTCGATGTGCAGCTCCGCCACCGCTATCTTCAGGGCCCGCTTGACCGGCTCGGCGCCCGGCACCCCCAGCAGGTCGCTGGCCCGCTCCGCTGCCGCACTGCTCACCTGCGGGTCTGACCCGTATGCGCAACCGGCCTCGCCGAGCCGCTGGGTGAGGTCACGCACCTTCACCACGTGCAACCCCAGGATCCGCGACGGCAGCGGCACCGGCGACGGGGTGGGCAGCGGGCCCAGCTCGCCGAGCCCGGGCACCGGCCGGCCCACCAGGGTGATCCCCGCGAGGCCGAGCAGCACGCGGCGGCGCATCTCCTCAACAACCTCCTTCGGCAGGTCGCCGACCATCGCATCCCCAGGGTAGCCGCCGAAGGACAAGCCCATCCGGGCCCGCGGGATGCTCAGACCCCCGGCGATGCGCACCAGCACCCGGTAGTCGTGGACCGCGCGCCCATGGACGATCTCGGACACCTCCGACTGGGACTGCCCGGTCAGCGCGGCGATCCGCCGTTGACTGACCCCCGCGTCTTTGAGAGCCCGGTACACCGCGCCGATGTCGTGGCCGGCCAGCGCCACGCGCAGGTCCTCGCGCTCGAACAGCGCCGGGTCGATGGGTTCCACGACGATCACCGCTCTCCTCGATCTGTGGCCTGCCGGTACCGTAGCGCCAACGGTGGCCTCATGATCGACCTGGTCGCCGCGACACCCTCGTGACTCGCTGGGCAGCGGTTTATCGCCGGTACCGTCCGATGCAGGCACCGGTGCTGCGGACAACCCGCCGGGAGGTCAGCTGATGTTGCGTTCGAAGACCATCCGCAACCCTCGCAGCGTGAGGTGCGGCGCGTGGTGGGTGATGGTCTGCGACTCGGCGATCAGCAGTGGAGCCAACCCGCCGGTGGCGATCACCACCACATCCGCCTCGGCTCCGGGGGCCAGCTCTGTGGCGATCCGCTGCACCAGCCCGTCCACCTGCCCGGCGAAACCGAACAGCAACCCGGACTGCAAGGCCTCCACGGTGCTCTTACCGATCACCGATCGGGGCCGGACGAGCTGCACCTTCACCAGCTGAGCCGCCCGGACGGCGAGGGCGTCGATGGAGATCTCGATGCCCGGAGCCAGCGCGCCGCCGAGGAACTCTCCCCGCGCGCTGACCACGTCGAAGTTGGTGGAGGTACCGAAGTCCACCACGATCGCCGGGCCGCCGTAGAGGGTGTAGGCGGCCAGTGTGTTGACGATCCGATCGGCACCGAGCTCGCGGGGGTTGTCGTAGTGCAGCGGCACGCCGGTGCGTACCCCGGGCTCCACGATCACCCGGGGCAGCTGCGGCCAGTACAGCTCTATCATCACTTTCAGCTCACGCAGCAACGCGGGCACCGTGGACAGCGCGGCGATACCGGTGATCTTGCCGGAGTACTCGCCGAGCAGCCCGCGGACGGTCAGCGCCATCTCGTCGGCGGTCATCCTGGCGTCGGTGCGCATCCGCCAGTCGTGCAGCAGGGTGGCGTCCTGGTGAGGGCCCCCGCGATTGCCGTCGAACAGGCCCAGGACGATGTTGGTGTTACCGATGTCGACTGCTAACAGCACCGGCTAGCCTTTCAGTGCGTCGGCCGGCGCATACGCCGGGTCACTGCCCTGGTGCACGATCCGGTTGCCGGCATCGACGAACACCACTCGGGGCCGGTAGTGCCGCGACTCGGTCTCGTCCATCGTGCCGTAGGAGATCAGGATCACCAGGTCACCAGGCGCCACCAGATGCGCGGCGGCGCCGTTGATCCCGATCACGCCGCTGGATCGCGGACCGGGGATGACGTAGGTCTCCAGCCTGGCCCCGTTGGTGACGTCCACGATCGCCACCCGCTCCCCGGCGAGCAGATCGGCGGCGTCCATGAGGTCCTCATCGACGGTGACCGACCCCACATAGTGCAGGTCGGACTGGGTGACGGTGGCACGGTGGATCTTAGACTTCAGCATCGTCCGGAACATCACGGACCTCCTCGTCCGTTCGAGTCAGACGCACGATCAGGGACACCCAGGTGCAGACCGATGTTGTCGATCAACCGGGTGGTCCCTACGGTGGCGGCCAGCAACAGCCGGGCCGGTCCCCGCTGCGGGGCGGGACCGAGCTGGGGGTCGCGCAGTGCCAGGTAGTCCAGCGCGACGGCGGGTTGGGCGGTCACCACGTCTCCGGCCGCTGCGAGCACCGCCGCACGACCCTGGACACCGGCTCGGGCGCCGGCCGCCAGAGCCGCCGGGACAGCGAGCGCGGCGGTCCGCTCCGCGGCGGCCAGATGGACGTTGCGGGACGACAGCGCGAGCCCGCCGGCTTCTCGCACCGTGGGCACCCCGACCACGTCCACACCCATCCTCAGGTCGGCCACCATCCGCTGGACGAGCACCAGCTGCTGGTAGTCCTTCTCACCGAAGAACGCCCGATCCGGACCGACGATCCCGAACAGCGTGGCCACCACCGTGAGCACGGCGCCGAAATGACCCGGCCTGCTGGCGCCTTCCAGCTCGGCACCCAGCGCTCCGGGCATCACCCTGGTGTCGGATCCGGGCGGCGACATCGCGTCGGCACTGGGTGCGAACACCAGTTCCACGCCCTCCTCCCGGCAGAGGGCGAGATCAGCGTCGAACGGGCGGGGGTAGCGGTCCAGGTCGTAGCGGGACTCGAACTGCAAGGGGTTGAGAAAGATGGACACCACCGTGCACGCATCCGCGGTGGCCCGGGCGGCTCGGATCAGCGCGCGGTGGCCGTCGTGCAGCGCCCCCATCGTCGGGACCAGCACGACCGGGCGCCCAGCGCGGCGAAACGTGCGGGTCACCGCGGACAGCACAGCAGGATCAGCATGGACGGTCAGCTCACCGTGGCCTACGCCCGTCACCGTCGCTCCTGCAAGATCTGCCGGATCTGGGTGGCGGCCGCCGGTGCCAGCAATCCGGCCGCCTCGGCCCGGTCGGCGGTCCGGGTCGCCTGCGCGCGGTAGGGCTCGAGCAGCTCCGGGGCGGACTCCGCGAGCACCCGCAGGTGCAGCCGTACCGTCTCGAGATCGCCGCGGGCCACCGGCCCGGTCAGGGCGCGGTCGCCGTGGCGCAGCGTGTTGTCCAGCGCCGCCTCCAGGAGCGGGCCCAGCAGCCGTTCGGCCGGCACCACGCCAGCGTGCTCCAGCGCGTCGACCGCGTCGCGCACCAGGGTGGCCAGGTGGTTGGAGCCGTGCGCGAGCGCCGCGTGGTACAGCGCTCGGGCTGCCGGCGGGACGCGTACCGGCTCGGCGCCCATCTCCAGAACCAGCGCCTCCCCGACGCTCCAGCCGGTCTCGTCGCCGACGGTGACGCCGACACAGGCCGCCGCCAGCCGGGCGACGTCCTCCGCGCGCCCGGTGAAGGTCATCGCCGGATGCAGCGCGAGCGGGAGGACGCCCACGGCGCTCGCCGGTGCCAGGACGTCCACTCCCCGCGCGCCACTGGTGTGCACCACGATCTGACCGGCCCGAAACGCCCCGGTCGCGGCCAGCCCGGACACCAGGTCGGCCAGCACGTCGTCAGGGACGGCCAGCAGCACCAGATCCGACCGTCGCACCACGTCGTCGGGGGGCAGCACCGGTGCGTCGGGTAACAGGTCCGCGGCGCGACGCAGGGATGTTCGAGACACTGCACTGACGCCCACTATCACGTGACCGGCACCGGACAAGGCGGCGCCGAGGACCGCCCCCACCCGGCCGGCGGACACCACACCCACGGCGAGTCGGGCCGGGCGATCGGCCACTCCGCTGGACGCGGATGCACCCGACCGTGGCATCGTCGCCATCACCGTCCTCCAAACGTTCCAGTCCCGCGCTGACCGCGGGTACCGGACTGCCGCAGGTTAACCCGCCGGAGTCCTTCGCGCCGGTCCGGGTGAGCAGCTTCACCCCCGGTGCGGGGCACGCATCGCCCGGTCCCGCGCAGCCATCAGCTCGGCCAGTGCCTCGTGGTGCCACCGGTTGGTGTCCGGACCGACGCCGCCGCGTTGCATCCGGTCGGAGAGGAACGCGAGTTCGGTGACCGCATGCTGGTAGTCGCGAACCGCGTCGGCGGCGGGCTCACCCGCGCGTCGGCGTACCTCGGATCGCCACCCCCGCCGACCAGCCTGGCTGGCCAGCAACGGGACCTCGCTGGGCGCGATCCAGCCGGCACCGGCGAACCCCGGCAGCGCGGCGGAGATCACCCGCTGTTCCCACCGGCGCTGCCGGACCACCAGCGCGATCAGCCCACCGAACAGCGGTACCATGATCACGCCGTAGAAGACCGGGAGGAAGCCGAGACCAGCCGAGGCGTTCCACAGCGCATGCAGCGCAACCGCCCCGAGATACCCGACCCCGAGGTACCCGGCTGAGGGCGGCAGTACCCACCCGGCCGGGCTGCGGCGGCGGCGAGCGGCCAACCCCGCGGCGATTCCGGTCATCGCGGTGAACACCGGATGCGCGAACGGTGCGAGCACGCCGCGTGTCAGGAACACGACGGCCGCGCTGCCGCCGTCGCCGATGGCGAACACGCGGCCGAAGTAGAGGACGTTCTCGGTGAACGCGAAACCCGCGGCGACCAGACCCGCATAGACGATCCCGTCCACCACACCGTCGAACTCGCGACGCCGCAGCCACAGCAGGCCGACCAGGAACGCGCCCTTGAACGCCTCCTCGACGACCGGGGCGGAGATCACCGCTGCGACCAGATCACCACCCCCGGCGCCGAGTGCCTGCTCGCCGAACACCGTCGCGGTGTCGTTGACGACCGTCGCGCCGAGCACCGAGATCCCGGCCCCCCACAGGAACGCCGCGAGCAGCAGCCGCGGCGGCTCGGGCTCCCAGCGGTCTACCCAGAGGAACGCAGCCACCACCGGCAGCACCGGCAGCACCGCCGCCATCGTGCCGGCCAGCGCGGCAGCACCCCCGATGCTGGTGCTGATGACACCCATCGCGATGAGGACAGCGACGCCCAACGCGACCAGACCCAGCACCGGCAGCACCTGACCATGCTGCGCAGGAATGCCCGGTGGGCCTGGGGCGACCGGTCCGAACCCCGTCATGGCGCCGCAGCCTAGGCCCTATCGGAGCTGATCGTCCGATGCCAGGCTCGGGTCGGGCTGCCCCGCAGATCTTCGAGTTCGCGAACAGCTCTCCTTTTCCGAGCCGAGCTTGACGAAAGATAACACCAGAAAACATCACAGTAAGCGCCACCGGAGAACAGGCGTGCTGTCCGATTCGAAATTTAACGTTCTGATGTCGCCAACTGAAATGGAAAACATAAGAACGGTTGATCCTGCTATTCATAACACCTTTCTACGGTTACATTCTGTTATGACGAAAAGACCTTAGACGCGTAGTGTCCTGACGTGCACCGAGTGTAGTCATAATCCTGCGGATCGTCCACGTCAGTGCGGTTACCGGTGGCGTGGAGAGCGAGTAGAGTAGCTATTCGGCTGGTGTGAGTGTCAGGGGTAGCCATTATTACGCTCCCAACCCCACCTGAACCAGCCGAACAGCTACCGAGTAGGGTATGTAAGAATGGTCTGGGTCGGGACGACAAGACTGCTGGGATATTCGGGAGTGGGACCCCGGATGGCATCGAATTTCGGACAGCCTGTCCATGGCGGCACCACGTATCCGGTCGATTGGCACGCGACCATGTCGGGATTTCCCGTCGCTGCAGGAGCGTGGATTTTCGACCCGGCTGGCGAATTGCTTGTAGTCAAGCCCAGCTACAAGCCGAACTGGGAGATTCCGGGTGGCGTAGCGCACGAGGGAGAATCACCTATGTCGCCTGCCGGCGGGAGGTCCTGGAGGAGTTGGGCATAGATCGATTACCGGGGCGCCTGCTGTGCGTCGACCGGGTTCCACTGAGCTGAATTGTCGCGCCATGTTCGCTTTTATCTTCGACGGCGGAGTGATCAGAGAAGACCTGCTCGGCAAGCTGCGACCGTGTGACGATGAACTGGATGGTCTCTAGTGGTGAGAGCGACACCCGGCTTGACCTGGGACCCTCGCGAGGGCCCACATCGAGCTAATAGCGGGCAGGCCAGGAGCTGCCCGATGCGCGGGCCAGCTTACGGGCCCTCGCCCCAGGTCAAGCCGGGTGTCGCTCTCACCGTTTGAACTCAAGCCGTCGCAGTCGTCTTGTCCTCCGCGACCAGCGCCAACGTATGCTTGTGAGAAATGCGAGCCGAACCGGACCGTTGGCCGCGCGAGAACCCCGCGCGTTGCATCAGCCAGCCGGCGCTCGTCCTCACCGAATCTGGCGACCTGGTCAATTCGGGTGGCAGCTCACCGCACATCGCATGAACCCTGCGCACGAACCGATCCCATGCCTTAGTGGGAACCGCGGGATTGAGGAAGAAGGAACCGACGGACCTGCTTTCAGCGTCGGCCGGATCGATGACCATGCTCTTGCGTCGCCGGATGGCGAGGACGGCCGCCCGCACGTCGGCGAGTGGCGCGTGGGTGCCCAGTGACACGTCCAGTTTCGTTGCCAACTGGGCGTAGTTCACCGGTCGGCTCAGCTGACTCCGCTGCAACGCAAGAGTCACAGACAGGATCGTGTACCGGCCCGGATGTTGCTTGAATCGACTGGTTCGATAACCGAAGCGGCAATCCGGCGCGTCAACTCGTACCCGGCGGCGAGACCACCAGTCCCACGCCTCCAACCGCACTAGGCTCTGCGCCGCATCCTGCCCGTACGCGCCCACGTTCTGCACCGGCACGGCGCCCACGGTGCCCGGAATTCCGGCAAGGCATTCTGGGAGGCTGGTGTCGAACGGCCTGTCATAGGGACGGCTGCGTCAGGAAGGCCGTCGGATCGGGCCAGATCGTTTCGAGGTTGGGCGTCGGCAGGGTCCACGTGGGATCTCGGCGTTCCGTTTGTGGCGAGGTTGTCGGCGTGCTGAGGGCGGTTCTGGGCGCTGTGGGTGGGCTGAGGTGGCCGGGAGCTGCGTTCCGGCTCAGGCGGTGGCTACCGTCGAGTTTCCGGTGGTGGTGGAGGTGAGTCCGAGCTTGCCGAGGCGGGCGAGGTTGACTGCGGTTGCGAGCAGGGCGAAGTCGGCCTGGTATCCAAGCGCATGGTCAAAAAGCAGCAGATGCGCTGGTCACCGCATGGCGCACACCTGTTCCTGCAAGTCCGTACCCGAGTCCTCAACGACGACCTGGCCGCCGACTTCGCCCGCTGGCATCCCGGCTTCACCCATCAAAACGAGCCCGTCAAGCTCAGGGCATAGGCCAGTGCCCCGGGCGCATGAATAGTTGATCTCCCACGGTTTTGGTCGGTCTCGTCGGCTGGTGCTCAAGGACAGCGTCGGGGGTCAGGCGCTGCTCTGGGTGGAGTGGTGGTGTGTCGAGTTGGTCGAGGGCGACGGTGGCGGTGACTCGTTCTGTGGGCAGGCCAAGACGGACTGCCAGGGCGCAAATGAGAAGGCTGAACAGGGCTACCACACCGAGGTCTATCCAGGCGGGGATGAGCTTGGTTCCGCCGTATTGCCCGAGGTGGGAGATCGCTACCAGGCCGGTGAACCACGGCAGGATCCAGATCAACGACCGTGGATCCAGCGGCGGCCGCTCGATCGGACGGCCCAGCGCGTAGGAGATCCAGAACAGTAGGTAGCCAGCGCCGATGATCAGCATCATTTTCTCTACCGTGGCCCAGGAGGTCCAGTAGATGATCTCGTTCGCGGCGATGAAGGCCGCTGGCGCGAGGACCGCGGCGGCTGGTACCGGTAGGGGCGGGCACGGTTCGGGTCGGCCTTGCGTAGGACTAGCAGGGTAATCGGCGCGAATGCATACATGATCACTGTCGCTGAGGTGACCAGTGAGACCAGGCTTTGCCAGCTTGGGAAGGGGAGAAAACAGATCATGCCGACGACGAAGGCCAGGATGATCGAGGTGATGGGGACACCGCGGCTGCTCATCCGTGTGACTGTTCGAGGTAGGTAGCCGGCGTAGCCCAGGGAGTAGGACAGTCGGGAGGCGATGCCCATGTTGATCAGGCCGGTGCCCGCCGGTGAGATGGGCGGGTTGGCCGCCGCCCGCGCCCGCGGCCGCACCGGCGGACAGAAACCCAAACTCGGGCCTTGCCAAGTGCGGCTCGCGCGGGAGATGTACGAGGAAACCGGCGCCGACGGCAAACGCAAGCACACCGTGGCCCAGATCGCCGCCGAGTTCGGCGTCACCCGCCCCACCATCTACCGCCACCTCACCAAGGCAACGGCGACAATGCCCTCGTCAATGACCTCACCAGAACCCAGAGTTACCCATCAGTAAGTTTCCCCTGGGCGTAGCTACCCAAGCACTGAGCCCAGACGACGGCCGGACTCCCGCATCACCATTGACGGTCGAGTCAGTGTTCGCGGCCCGCCCACGCAACAGTCCCCGCACAGCCACCCATCTGACCACCCCGCACGGGGGCTACAAATAGAGGCGATCAAAAGATACGCTCTGAGGATGGCTACCACGAAGATGTCCTTGACGCTGGAGTCCACCGCGGCGTTTCTCGCCGAGCAGGCCGCCCACCGCGACGGGCTGTCGGTCTCGGCCTGGGTGTCGAAGTTCATCCACCAGAACATCCACCAGCACTACCCGCCCAAGCCCTATGACGGTGAGGCCCTCGCTGTGGCCGAGCTGGAGCACCAGAACACTGTCGCCGAGCTGGTGTCCGGACGGGGCCGCCGTGCAGCGGGGTGAGTGCTGGCGCTACCAGCTGCGCGCCATCCCCCTTGGCCCGATGGTCATCGTCTCGGCCCAGTATCTCATCGACGATCCCGCCGTGACGATGCTCTACGGCGTCCCAGTGATCCCCGACGACCCCGGCGGCCTGACCGCCATCCCCGTCACGATCGGCGGCACATCTGGCTGGCTCAACATCGCTCGCGACATCACCCGCGTCTACCAAGGAGCCCTCATCGAGTTCCTCGGCGCGCTGGACCCCGCCGACCTCGACCGCGTCGATAAGGCCATCTACAACACTTTTGGACTGCCCATCTGACACCATGGCTCTTGCCCCTGCAGGTGGTCGTGTCCACCAGGTCGTATCCACACTGGACATGCCGGATCCCAGCGCAAACCGGATTCTGCAGTGCTCACACGGCGCAGGGCCTCGTCGAGGGCAGGGAGGGTCTCGATCTCGGGAGGGGTGCTGAATGCCACCGAGTGATCGTTCCATGGCATCCCGACCCGGGCCGTCGCAAACTTCGCCGAAAAAACTTTGTGGGTAGTCGGCTGCAACGAACATGGAACGTAGTACGAAGTACTATGTAACCCGGTCTTGACGAACCTGGGAGAGGTATGCACTTCCCCGACTTTGAGTCGGCTGACGGAGCCGACGCTACCAGCCCAGCAATCGATCATCAGCCAACTGCAGAGTTCGCCCAGGTGGATCGGGCGGCCACCGCCACTACGCCGATCTCGATCGACTTCGACGCCAACCGGCTGGCACTCCTGAAGCGGGCCAAGTTCCAGGGCCCGTCATACCAGAAGTTCACCGACGAGCTCTGGCTCTACGCCCGAGCGGTACTGCTCTCCAAGCTGCGAAGCGGACTGATCTTCGCCTGGTGCGCGGAAGGCGGTGTCGCCGTCAGCCCGACCTCCGCCGAACGTGACGTGCTGCATCGCTCCCCTGAGGACCGGGACCACCTCGTGATCGACACGATCGCCCACGCGATCCCGAAGTTCTCGGCGAGCAGGTGCTCCGCGAGGTCCATGCCGGACCCGACATACTGGTCCAGACGTGTCCGAACGGCCATCCCGCTGGTGTGCGAAAGGATGTGCCGCGTCGTGATCACCGCGCCGGGCAGGGACGGCTGGTCGAAGTAGGTACCGACCGGCTCGTCCAGGTCGAGTGCCCCAGAGACGACGGCCAGCCCGGTCAGCGGCCAGGTCGCCACGACCTTGGTGAGCGAGGCGATGTCATAGCTCACGCTCGCTGTCGGTCGCTGGTGCCCTTGATGCGAGACGACGGCACCGTGTGCCACGGTGCGCGAGCCGTCGACGGTGCCGAGGGCGGCCACCGCGCTGGGCGAGGCGCCCGATGCCACAAATTCTTCGATCCAACGGTCCAGCGCACCCGTTCCCTCGGCTAACCAGTCACCGGCTCACCATCTCAGCGCCTGGTGCTGAATTCAGGATCCGCGCTCCGAGACCGACGAGTTCGGGCACGAGGAACTCGTAACCCCGGCTGAGATGGTGGATTCCGGAGATAAGCGATCTCCGTCTGCAGCCAACGCGGCCAGCAGCAGGGCGGTCGCGCAACGGATGTCCCACCCCTTCACGTCCGCGGCGGACAACTGGCTCGGCCCTCGCACGGTGAGCCTGTTGCCGTTCTCCTCGACGCGGGCGCCGAACTCGCACAGGCCGGCGACATGCGTAGCCCGCTGCCGATACACCAACTCCACCACTTTGCCGGTGCCGCGCGCCTGAGTCAGCAGCGTGGTGGCCTGGGGCTGAAGATCCGTGGGGAATTCCGGATGCGGTCCGGTGATCACCGAGGTAGCCAGCAGGTTGTCCGCGCGATCCACGAGCGTTTCTTGCGAGCTCAGACTCCCACGTCGGTATTCCTCCAGCTAGCCGGCCTCGTGGTTGCGTCTGCGCCGGACGGCGGAGTCGGCCCGATGGGCGGCCAGCAGGTCGCTCACCGTTCGTTGTGGCTCCTGCGACGCCATCGGCTTCTCGCCGGGTGTGCGCCCGACGTCAGCGCCGTTGGTGTGAGCGCCGTTGGTGTGAAAGCCGTTGGTGTGAGACCCGTTGGTGTGAGACCCGTTGGTGTGGAACCCGTTGGCGCGCTGACCGTTGTCGTTCGTGACCGGCCATTCCCGGCTGGGCACGCCGTGCCGGCCATGACCGTTGGAGGCCCCCCCGTAGGCGGCCTCACGATCCGCCGGGGATGGGGCTGACCACCGCGCCGGCGTCGGTAGGCGGCTGGGACCGAACCGGAGCTCGGCACCGCTGAGGCGAGGAGTCTCCGTGACTACCGCCACTGGCGCTCGGTCGTGGCTGTCGTCGGATGTCCAGGGGTGGGTGGGCAGCTGGAGCAGGCGGCTGGACTCGGCTCGCATCGTGGCCTGCTCCACCAGTGGATTCCCGCCTACCAGCTGCTCCAGGTTCGCCCGCATCGCCGCCACCTCGGCGCGCAACTCGACGATCTCGCGCCGCTGTGACGACTCGGCTTGCTCAAGCAGCTCGCGCTTGACGGTCAGGGTGTGTTCCCGCCGGGCAGCCACCTCGCGCTCCAGCTCCAGTTGGTACACCGTCCGCAACTGGTCGGCCCGCTCAGCGCACGAACTGGACTCGCGCCGCATCCGCTCCGCGATGAAGGCTCCGAGCAGCGCCGCCCACAACGCTGCGACGAGACTCAGTCTCAGCAGGCGCGCATCGAAGGTGCCCAGAGCGAGCACCACAGCGGCCGCTGCTGCCAGCACGAAGGTGCTCGATGTCAGGACCCGACCCGGCGTCGGCGAATGATCGTCGGTCCTGGACATGGCGCACACCGTACCGGCTCGCGCGCCTGGAGTGGACCTTGCGGCGATGACAGGCAGCCACCGTGCGATAACAGGGAAGCGCAGGCGGATCAGCCGTCATCCGGTTCCGGGTCATCGGGACCGTCCGGGGTCCGGCAGCAGTGCTCCAGCCACAGCGCAGCCGCCACCAGTGCCCCGGCACTGACCGCTCCGATCGAGGCGGTGACGGTGTCCGAGGCAGCGGACTGTAGCTGCGACCGCAGTGGCAGTACGTAACCGAGCACCCCCAGCCAGGCCCCCGTAGTGATGGCGCCGGCCAGCGAGGACGCCTTGGCCAACACGACGGCTTTGGCGGCGGTGAGGGCCTGCACCGGCCGGGCGCCCGGCCGGTGCTGGATCCGCGCCCGCAGCGTCGTACCCAGCACCACCTCGGCGACCGCGAAGGCGACCAGCGTGGTCCCGGCCAGCTGCGGAAACGTGGGCATCGCGCCGTAGGACAGCTGCAGCAACAGGTTCACCAGCAGGGCCGCGACGGCGCCGGCGGTGACCAGGTCACGGGCTTTGGTGAAAGTCACCCCGGCTCCAGCACCAGGTCGTCGCGGCGGCGCACACTCCGCCTTTCGGCGGCCGGCAGCGTGGCGACCAACTCGGCCACCGTGCCTCGGCCGGCAAGCACTGCGCTGGGTTCCACGTCCAGCCAGGGCACCAGGACGAAAGCACGCTGGTGGGCCCGTGGGTGCGGCAGGGTCAGGTGTGGATCGTCGCTGCGGGTCTGCTCGACGTCGATCACATCGACGTCGAGGGTGCGTGGCCCCCACCGGACGTTGCGGGTGCGCCGCGCGGCGGTCTCACAACGCCGGCCGCGGCGTAACCATTCCTGCGCGTCGGCGCCCGGGTCCTCGACCAGCAAGACGGCATTGAGGAACTCGTCTTGCGTCACACCCCCCCATGGCACCGTCGAGTACACCGGCGACACCGCCCGGATCACATTCCCCAACCCCACGACACACCCCCGCAGGTACTCCAACCGATCCCCCATATTCGACCCGATCGACAGCACCGCCATACTCACCCAGGAATCCCGATCACTGCATTCTGCCCGGAGTCGGGGCCGGTAATCGGCCGCGTTCGCGGAGATTTCCCCCTCGCCAGTGCGCAGTTGCGGGAGTGATCACAACGATCAGGTCACGCCGTACTGGCCCACGGATCCCCCCAACGTGCGGGTGTTGTTGCGGCGGTGTCGGATGCGCGGTGGGATAGGGCGAAACTACATGTGGTCGGCGCCCCGACCGGACGAGGAGTGGGCCCGTGACGCGCATCGAAGTCATGGTCGACGATGTCTCCTACGTCGACGATGTCGAACCACGAACGCTCCTGGTGCACTATCTGCGGGAGACACTGGGCAAGACCGGAACTGTAGTCGGTTGCGACACCAGCAACTGTGGTGCGTGCACTGTGCACCTCGACGGCCGGAGCGTGAAGTCCTGCTCGGTCTTCGCGGTCCAGGTCGACGGCAGTGAGATCAGGACTATCGAAGGACTGGCCCGCGATGGGCAGCTGCATCCGATGCAGCAGGCCTTTCACGACAACCACGCTCTGCAGTGTGGCTTCTGCACCCCGGGCATGATCATGCAGGCGATCGACCTGCTCGGTGACGATCCCGACCCGGACGAGCAGGCAGTGCGCGCGGGCCTGGAGGGCAACCTCTGCCGCTGTACCGGCTACCAGAACATCGTGCGTGCGGTGCGCGACGCCGCGCAGAAGATGAAGCCGGCTGCGAGCGTGCCCAGTGATGTGCCCGCGCAGCAGCCCAGCACCGTCGCCGGAGGGGGTAGCCGATGACCGCCACCGCCGAGCCCACGGCCGCCGAGTTCGGCCGAGCCCGCAAGCGCAAGGAGGACGCACGCCTGATCACCGGGCGGACCCGCTGGACGGACAACTTCGTGCTGCCCGGGATGCTGCACATCGCCATGGTGCGCAGCCCGCTGGCCAGCGCCACGATCACCGGCATCGACACCGGGGCCGCCAAGCAGCTCCCCGGGGTCATCGCCGTTTACACCGGTGCCGATCTGGACGCCGAGCAGTCCGGTCTGCCGTGTGCGTGGCCGATCAATGCCGATGCCACACCGCCGCGGCATGTCTCGATCGCGACCGACACGTGCCGCTTCGCAGGCGAGATCGTGGCTGTCGTGGTGGCCCGCAGCGCGGCCGTCGCCCAGGACGCCGCCGAGGTCGTCAAGGTCGACTATGCGCGGCGGGAGCCGGTGCTGGACATGGAGGCGGCGCTGGCCGACGGCTCCACGCTGGTTCATCCGGACCTCGGCAGCAACAAGTGGGCCTTCTTCCCCTTCGACTCGGCTGCGGCCGGCACCGGCGGCAACGCCGACAAGGCGATCGCCGCGGCCGAGGCCGACCCTGATTCGGTCGTCGTCAGGTGCCGGTTCCGCCAGCAGCGACTGATCCCTGCTTTCCTGGAGCCCAGGTCGGTGGTCGTCGACCCCACCGGGGAGCAGCTCACGGTCTGGTCGGCGACGCAGATTCCCCACGTGGCGAAGACGATGATCGCGCTCACCCTCGGGATACCCGAGCACAAGTTCCGGGTCATCGCCCCCGACGTGGGTGGTGGATTCGGCGGCAAGCTGCAGGTGATCCCGGAAGAGATTCTCAGCGTCCTGGTCGCCCGCCGACTGGGACGGCCGGTGAAGTGGACCGAGACGCGGTCGGAGTCCATGGTGTCCGGGCACCACGGCCGTGACCAGATCCAGGACATCACGATCGCGGCCAGGAAGGACGGCACGATCACCGCGCTGAAGGCCGAGCTGACCGTCGACATGGGTGCCTACTGCGGATTGTTCACCCCGGCGATCCCGGTGTTCGGCTGCTTCATCTTCCCGGCCATCTACAAGATCCCGGCCTACATGTTCACCTGCACCGACGTGTTCACGAACAAGACGCTGACCGATGCCTACCGGGGGGCCGGGCGACCAGAGGCCACGTTCGCCGTCGAACGCATCATGGACGAACTCGCCGTCGAGCTGGACCGGGATCCCCTGGAGCTGCGTGCGCAGAACTGGATCCCGCACGACGAGTTCCCCTACACCAACGCAGGCGGCCTGACCTACGACTCGGGCAACTATGCGGCGGCCACCGCGCGCGCCGAGGAACTGTTCGACTATGACGGTCTGCGCGCCGAGCAGCGCCGCCGTCGCGAGGCGAACGACCCGATACAGCTAGGCATCGGCATCTCGACCTACACCGAGATGTGTGGCATCGCACCGTCGCGCCTGCTCGGGTCGCTGGGCGCAGGTGCCGGTGGCTGGGAGCACGCCAGCATCCGCATGCTGGCCACCGGGAAGGTCGAGGTCGTCACCGGCACCTCGCCGCACGGCCAGGGCCACGAGACGGCCTGGAGCCAGATCACTGCCGACAAGCTGGGTGTTCCTTTCGAGGACATCGAGGTGCTGCACGGCGATACTCAGAGCTCGTCCAAGGGGCTGGACACCTACGGTTCCCGCTCGCTGGTCGTCGGCGGCATCGCGGTGATCAAGGCGGCGGAGAAGGTGATCGACAAGGCCCGCAAGGTCGCCGCTCACCTCCTTGAGTGCTCCGAGCACGACATCGAGTTCGCCGGTGGCAGGTTCACCATCAAGGGAACCAACCGGGGCACCACCATCCAGGAGGTGGCGCTCGCGACGTTCACCTCACACGACTTCCCCGAGGGGATGGAGCCGTCACTGGACTCCGACTACACCTTCGACCCGGAGAACTTCTCCTTCCCGCACGGCACCCACCTGTGCGCGGCCGAAGTGGATACCGAGACCGGCTGGGTGACGATCCGCAGCTACGTCTGCGTGGACGATGTCGGCACCGTGGTCAACCCGCTGATCGTCGAGGGGCAGGTGCACGGGGGTATAGCCCAGGGCATCGCGCAGGCGTTGTTCGAGGAGGCGGTGTACGACGAGGGCGGCACGCTGATCACCAGCACGCTGGCCGACTACCTGGTGCCCTGTGCTGCGGACCTGCCCAGCTTCACCACCGACCGCACCGAAACGCCCGCGACGTCCAACCCGCTGGGCGTCAAGGGCGTCGGGGAGGCCGGCACCATCGCCGCCACCCCGGCGGTGGTCAATGCGGTCATCGATGCGGTGCGTCACCTCGGGGTCACCGACATCCAGATGCCGTGCTCGCCGCAGCGGGTGTGGCGCGCGGTGCAGTCGGCTCGTGGGGTCACCAAGTCCACCTCGGAGCACTCCAGCCGGACCGCTGCCGGTGGCGGGTTGGGGTCCATCAACGCCCAGGGCAGTGCCGACACCGGAGGTGCCCGGTGATCCCGTCAGCGTTCGACTACGTCGCTGCATCCACTGTGGAGGAAGCGGTACAGGCCCTGTCTCAGGCCGGTGCGGACGCCAAGGTCCTCGCGGGTGGTCAGAGCCTGGTGCCGGTGCTCCGGCTGCGGCTCGCCACCCCGACGACACTGGTGGACTTGAACAAGATCAGCGAGCTGCGCGGGGTGCGCGATGATGGTGACGCCATCGTCGTCGGAGCGATGACCACGCACTATGAGGTGATCAACGACCCGCTGGTCGGGAAGCACGCCGCGCTGCTCGCGGCAGCCACGAAGACGGTGGGTGATCCGCAGATCCGGCACCGTGGCACCGTCGGTGGCGCCATGGTGCACGCCGATCCCGCCGGTGACCTGCTGGCCCCAGCGGTGGCGCTGGACTGCGAAATGGTCATCGTCGGGCCCGGCGGGCGGCGCACCGTGCCGGCCGCCGAGTTCTTCGTCGATCTGTTCACCACCGCGGTGGGACCCGACGAGGTGCTCGTCGAGGTGCGGATCCCGAAGAAAACCGGGTGGGGCGTGCACTACGAGAAGTTCAACCGGGTCGCGCAGAGCTGGTCGATCGTTGCGGTCGCTGTGGCGGTGCGGACTGCGGGTGGATCGATCGCCGAGGCCCGGGTGGCGCTGACCAACATGGGTTTCACCCCGGTCCGGGCGACCGGTGTCGAGCAGGCGCTGGTCGGTCAGCAGGCCGACGCCGAGGCGATCCGCTCGGCGGCCGAGCACGCGGCCGAGGGCACCAGCCCCATGTCAGACGGCAATGCCGACGCGGACTACCGCGAGCACCTCGCGCGGGTACTCACCGGGCGGGCGGTCGCCGCGGCCGTTGAGCCCGGGTCGGTCATGAACGGCAACGGCGGGTGGTGACGGATACGTCCGTGAAGGGCAGGGGGAGGGGTGCGCGCGGTTTGTGGACGGTGATCTCGACAGCGTGCACGCGGTGGTCGGTCAGCACCTCGGTGGCGATGCGCGCGGCGACCGTCTCGATCAGGTTGCAAGGTTGCCCGCCGACGATCCGGGCGGCCCGCTGGGCCAGTGCGCCGTAGTCCAGCGTCGCGGACAACTCATCGGTGGCTGCGGCAGGAGCCAGGTCCAGCCAGATCGTGGCGTCGACGACGAACTCCTGACCCTGGGCTCGCTCGTGCTCGTGTACTCCGTGCCTGCCGAATACGCGCAGCCCGGTGAGGGTGATCCGGTCGCCGTAGGTTCCGGGACTCACCGCGGGCCGCCGGCGGCGCGAACGGTGGTGGAGGCGCCGACCTGCCAGGCCGTGGCGACGGCGACGGCGTCGCGTGAACCCGCGGCGTCGTGCACCCGGACTCCCCAGACGCCGGCAGCCGCGGCTAGCGCGGACACCGCGGCGGTGGCGATATCGCGGCCGCCGCAGCGTCGTGGCGCACCGTCCGCGCCGGCCAGCAGGGAGCCCAGGAACCGTTTGCGGGAGGCCCCGACGAGTACCGGGAACCCCAGCTCGGTCAGCGTGTCGAGGTGGCCCAGCAGCTCCCAGTTGTGCGCCGACGTCTTGGCGAAGCCGAGCCCGGGATCCAATACCAGCGCAGCGGGGTCCACCCCGGCGAGCACCGCGGCGTCCACCCGGGCCACCAGCTCGGCGCGCACCTCGGCGACCACGTCGGAGTAGCCGGCCAGCTCGTCCATCCGGTCGCTGTGCCCGCGCCAGTGCATGAGGATCCACGGCACCCGGCAGCGGGCCATCGTTGCTGCCATCGCAGGATCGGCTAGACCACCTGACACGTCGTTGACCATGCTTGCGCCGGCCTCCAGGGCCGCCTCGGCGACCACCGCGCGGGTGGTGTCCACGCAGCACGGCACGCCACTGGCGACCAGCTCACGCAGGACCGGTACCACGCGGGCGATCTCAGTGGGTGCATCGATGCGACCCGCCCCCGGGCGGGTGGACTCACCCCCGATGTCGACCACATCGGCGCCCTGCGCGCGCAGCGCCACGCCGTGGGCCACCGCGTCGTCGCGATCCAGGAAGCGTCCACCGTCGCTGAAGGAGTCGGGGGTGACGTTGAGGATGCCGATGACCACGCAGCGGCCGGGATCGGGCAACGCCGGGTGCACGATCACCTCCGCATCATCAGGCTCAGCACCTCGCTCCGGGAGGAGGCGCTGGTCTTGAACAGCCCCCGGACGGCCGACGTGGTGGTGGTCGATCCGGGCTTGCGGACGCCGCGCATCGCCATGCACAGGTGCTCGGCCTCGATCACCACGATCACACCCTGCGGTTGCAGCCGGCGCACCAGGGCATCGGCGACCTGTGAGGTGAGCCGTTCCTGCACCTGCGGGCGCCTGGCGTAGAGATCGACCAGCCGGGCCAGCTTGGACAGCCCGGTCACCCGGCCCGCCACATCCGGGATGTAGCCCACGTGCGCCATGCCGTGAAACGGCACCAGGTGATGCTCGCACTGGCTGTACATCGGGATGTCCTTGACCAGCACGAGCTCGTCGTGCCCTTCGTCGAAGGTCCGTTCCAGCACTGCGTCCGGGTCCAGGAACAGACCGGCGAACATCTCCCGGTAGACCCGCGCGACCCGAGCCGGGGTCTCGCGCAGTCCTTCCCGGTCCGGGTCTTCCCCGCAGGCGATCAGGAGCTCACGCACCGCCGCCTCGGCTCGAGCCTGGTCGAAGACTCGGTGCGAGCCCACATCGGACGCCGAATCGACGGTGCTGGTCACTCGGTAGGGGGCTCCTGCGGCGGGCGACCGCCCGGTGGAGCGGGGCGCCAGGACGGTGTGGGTGGTTCGGTGGCCGGGCGCCACCCCGGTGGTGCGCCGTAGTTCGGTGGCACGGCGTTGGGTAGGCCGTGGTTCGGGACGCCGTGGTTCGGTGGAGGAGGGGGGGAACCGTAACCGTTGGCTGCACCCGCAGGGTAGGAGGGGTGCGGTCCGGCACCGTTGGGACCGGGGTGACCAGGTGCGGGGTGTGGCGGGCCGCCGGGCAGGTCATCCGCCCCCGGCGACACACCCACTGGCGTGGGTTCCCGTTCCGGGGTCACCGGCGGCCACGGCTCGCCACGTTCCTTGGCCAACTCCCCGGCCGTCTTGATCGGCGGCTTGTCCGAAGGAGTGCGCCCGCCGAAGTCATTGAACGCCGTGATCCGCGGTCGCTTCTGCACCCGACTGAAGACCCGCTGGAGGTCCTTGCGATGCAGCGTCTCCCGCTCCAGCAACTCGACCACCAGCTCGTCGAGGACGTCCCGGTAGGTGTTGAGGATCTCCCACGCCTCGGTGTGCGCGGCCTCGATGAGCGCCCGCACCTCCTCGTCGATCTCGTGCGCAACCTCGAGGGAGTAGTCCGGCTGCCGGCCTGCGGAGCGGCCGAGGAACGGGTCACCCTGCTCCTGACCGTACTTCACCGCACCCAGCCGCGCGCTCATACCGTATTCGGTGACCATCGCTCGGGCGATCTTGGTGGCCTGCTCGATATCCGAGGACGCCCCGGTGGTCGGCTCGTGGAACACCAGTTCCTCCGCCGAGCGGCCACCCAGGGCGAACACCAGCCGGGCGATCATCTCCGACCGGGTCATCATCTGCTTGTCGTCCTCGGGCACCACGAGCGCATGCCCGCCGGTACGACCGCGGGGCAGGATCGTCAGCTTGTACACCGGGTCGAGGTCCGGCATCGCCCAGGCCGCCAGGGCGTGGCCGCCCTCGTGGTAGGCGGTGATCTTCTTCTCCCGCTCGGAGATGATCCGGTTCTTGCGGCGCGGACCACCGATCACCCGGTCGACCGCCTCCTCCAGTGCGGCGCCGTTGATGATATGGCCGCCTTCCCTGGCGGTGAGCAGCGCGGACTCGTTGATGACGTTGGCCAGATCGGCTCCGGAGAAACCGACCGTTCGCTTGGCCAACCCGTCGAGGTCGGCGTCGGGACCCAACGGCTTGCCTTTGGAGTGCACCTCCAGAATGGCCCGACGGCCGCGAATGTCCGGCGCGGAGACCGGGATCTGGCGATCGAAGCGTCCGGGCCGCAGCAATGCCGGGTCCAGGATGTCCGGGCGGTTGGTCGCAGCGATGAGGATGATGCCGCCGCGGGCGTCGAAGCCGTCCATCTCGACGAGCAACTGGTTGAGGGTCTGTTCGCGCTCGTCGTGCCCGCCGCCCAGGCCTGCGCCCCGCTGCCGACCCACTGCGTCGATCTCGTCGACGAAGATGATGCACGGCGCGTTCTGCTTGGCCTGTTCGAACAGATCGCGGACGCGGCTAGCTCCGACCCCGACGAACATCTCCACGAAGTCCGAGCCGGAGATCGAGTAGAACGGCACCCCTGCCTCCCCGGCGACCGCGCGGGCCAGCAGGGTCTTGCCGGTGCCAGGTGGACCGTAGAGCAGGACACCTTTGGGGATTTTGGCGCCGAGGGCCTGGTAACGGCTCGGGTTGGCGAGGAAATCCTTGATCTCCTCCAGTTCCTCGACGGCCTCGTCGGCGCCCGCGACGTCAGAGAAGGTGGTCTTGGGCATGTCCTTGCTCAACTGCTTGGCTTTGGACTTGCCGAAGTTGAGCACCCGGTTGCCGCCGCCCTGGACGTTGTTCATCATCCACAGCAGCAACAGCAGCAACAGACCCAGCGGGATGAGGTAGATCAGCACCTGGAACAGCAGGGATTGCTGGCTGACCTTGGTGTCCCAACCCGCGTCCGGGATCTGCGCCTCGCGCAGCGCCTGAGTGACCTGGTCGGTGCTCTGCGCCGGGTACTGGGTGAGCACCTTGGTGCCCTGGATGCCCTGGACCGGATGGTTCAGGGTCAGGCGCAGCCGTTGCTCTTTGTCCTCCAGCGTCGCCTGCTTGACGTTGTGCGCGCTGAGCTGCTCCAACGCCCGTGAGGTGGTGATCTGGCTGTACCCCCGGGTGTCGTCGAGCAGGAAGCCGAAGGCGTAGTACAGCAACAACCCGGCTACGACCCACAACAGCGGGTTGCGGAGTATTTTCTTGCGGTCCATTCGGTTACGGCCCTCGGCGGCCTCGACCCTCCTGAGCTGACTGTGCTGGTCTCGGATGGTGTATCCACCATCGAAGGGCAGCTAGAGCACTCCCGTCGTCCCCACCCTACCGGGCTGGCCCGACTGCTCGCTCCGGATAACGCGGAGCCGACGCTGAGTCGACAGTGTTGGTCCTCCCCAGTTTTCGTGATGACGTCCTGACTTACACCACAGGCGGGTGACTGGGGAACCGCTAGTCGGCGTAGACCTGAGGAGCCAGGGTACCGATGTAAGGCAGGTCACGGTAGCGCTCGCCGTAGTCCAGACCGTAACCGACGACGAACTCCTGGGGGATGTCGAAACCGATGTAGCGCACCGGCACGTCGATCTGAACCGCGTCCGGCTTGCGCAGCAGCGCGCACACCTCCAGTGAGCGAGGCCGGCGGGTCGCCAGGTTGCGCAGCAGCCACGACAACGTCAAGCCCGAGTCGATGATGTCCTCCACGATGAGCACATTGCGGCCCTCGATGTCACGGTCCAGGTCTTTCAGGATCCGCACGACCCCAGAAGACGAGGTCGCCGAGCCGTACGAGGCCACCGCCATGAATTCCAGCTGCACCGGGATGGGCAGCGCCCGGGCGAAGTCGGTCATGAACATCACCGCGCCCTTGAGCACGCCGACGAGCAGCAGGTCACCCTTGCCGTGTTCGGTCTGGTAGTCAGCGGCCACCTGCAGCGCCAGTTCCGCGATTCGGCTGCGGATCTGCTTTTCGGTGACCAACACGGAGGCGATGTCACCTGGATACCGGGCGTCATCTGGAGCGGTGTCACCGGCAGACATGCAACCTCCCCTGGACCCGCACGACCTCGAGATCGCCGGGCAACCGCAACGCGCCCTGGCCCGACCACCGGCCGATGAGGTCGTCGGCAGCGCGGAGGTGGGCGTCGGTCAACTCGACCACCCCGGAGTCGAGCAGCCAGCGACGCAACACCCGGCGGCGCAGCGCGGCCGGCGTCTGGGCAAGCGCCGCGGCGTCGAGGGCGTCGCCTCGGCGCGCTGCTACCAACAACCCGTGCGCCTGCTCGTCGAGCACATCGAGATCCTCCCGTAGTTGCCCGGCAGTGCGGGCCAGCGCCTGCGCCACCCCGCCGGCGAGCACATCCTCCAGCAACGGCAGCACCTCGGTGCGCAGCCGGACCCGCCGGAATCGCGGGTCGGCATTGTGTGGGTCGATCCATGGGGCCAGATCCAGCGCGGCGCAGGCTGCCGCGGTGACGGCTCGGCGCACCCCGAGCAACGGCCGGCCCCAGGGTGGATCGAGTTCCCGCATCCCCGCCACCGATCGGGGCCCCGAGCCCCGCCCCAGCCCTAGCAGGACCGTCTCGGCCTGGTCGTCCAGGGTGTGACCGAGCAGCACCAGCGCTGCGGCCGGCGCGGCATCGCGCAGCGCTGCGTACCGGGCCCGGCGGGCCGCCGCCTCCAGCCCACCAGAACCGTCCACGGTGGTCGGCAGTACGTGCACTGCAGTGCAACCGAGCCGGTGCAGCGCCTGGGCGGCGGTCTGTGCCACCGCCGCTGAGCCCGGCTGCAACTGATGGTCGACGACCAGGCCGTGCACCACCAGTCCCAACCGCTTGGCGCAGTGCACGGTCGCCGCAGCCAGCGCCAGTGAGTCGGCACCGCCGGAGCACGCCACCGCGACGGTGTCTCCGGTGTTGTGCGCGTTGAGGAACCGGCGAACCGCGGCGCGAACCTGCTGGACCGCTGGGTGCGGCGCCGGCGTCAGGTGGGGGCCACGCGGTACAGCCACGCCGCCGGATCGACGATCTCGGCGCGGGTAGGCAGTGTTTCCGGTGAAGTCCACACCGTATTGAACCTGTCCATACCGACGGCACCCACCACGTGCTGGGTGAACGCGGCGCCCTCGGCGTACTGGCGCAACTTGGCGTCGATGCCCAGCACAGCCCGCAGCACTCGCTCGCCGATACCCCCGCTGCCCTGCCTGCGAGCGGTGAACCGCTGACGGATCAGCCGTACCGAAGGCACCACCGACGGTCCGACCGCGTCCATGACGTGGTCGGCGTGCCCCTCCAACAGGGTGGCCAGGGCAAGTAGCCGGTCCAACACCACCCGCTGCTCAGGGTCCTGGAGCAGGGTCAGCACGCCCAGCGCATCCCGCGTTTCACTGCGTCGGGCACCGCGCAGCGCCGCGGGCAGCCTGCCGATCATCTTGGCCACGGTGTCCGGGTCCTCGGTGGCGGCCACGAAGGACCGCACCTGGCCGGAGAAATACTCGCGCAGCCACGGCACGGCGTTGAACTGCAGCCGGTGGGTGGCCTCGTGCAGACACACCCACATCTGGAACTCGCCGGCCGGGACGTCCAACGTCCGCGCCACGGTGAGCACATTCGGGGCCACCAGCAGCAGCCGCCCCGGGTCTTCGGATGGCCCACCGAACGGGTCGTACTGCCCGAGTACCCGGGACGCGAGAAACGCCAGCGCGACCCCTACCTGCATGCCTGCAGTGGTGGCCAACACGCGGCGAGCCTTGCCTTCCGGAACCCGGTAGTCGGCCAGCAGCCGGCACAAGCCCTCGGCCGCCGCGTCCACCCACCCCGGGCGATCCACCACATCGGCGGGGCGGGGTGGCCGGCCATCATCGAGACCGGTGAGTTCGCGCACGTGCTTCTCGGCGCTGACCGACATGACGCGCAGCTGGCGCACCGCCGCCGCTGCCTCCTCGGCGGGCACGGCAGGGCCGCCCGGCAGCAGGCGTTGTGCGGTGGCGACCGCCACAGACCAGTCGATGGTGGAGCCGGCCGGACCCGTCCGTGCCGCGTGCGGTGTATCGAGCGCGGGATATCCCATGACAACGAAGGTAACGCGGACTAATGACAACCGCATGACCTCAGCCGGGCCGCCAGCGCGTCCAGTCGCGGACGGACCGACACCGGATCGGGACCATTGGACAGCAACGCGAACACCAGAACCCTGCCTTCGGCGTCCAGCACGGTGCCGGCAAGGCTGTTGACGCCGGTCAAGGTGCCGGTTTTGGCCCGTACCCAACCTCGGCCGTCGGCCGCCGGGCCGCGGTAGCGGTCGGCCAACGTCCCGCTGCCACCAGCCACCGGGAGCCCCACCAACAGCGGTCGCAGTGCGGCGGTCCGCTGGTGAAGGGACTCGCCAGCGGTGGACTCATGGGTGGTGGACTCGTCGGGGGCGGCTGCCGCGCCCAGCAGCTCGGTGAGCAGCCTGGCCGGGACGGCGTCGCTGACCGACAGCCCGCTGCCGTCGACCAGGGTGACGCCACCGGTGTCGAAGCCGTGGCGGCGCAGCACGGCGAGCACCGCCTGCGAAGCCCCGGAGAACGACGGCAGCGCGCCGGTGGCGCGAGACACTTCCCGGGCCAGCGCCTCGGCGAGCACGTTGTCCGATCGTCGCAGTGCGGTGGCGACCAGGTCCTGAGCCGGCGGGGACGACACGTCACCGAGCACGGCAGCCCCGGGCGGGGCGCTGCCGACCGCGACGGTGTCAGGGTCGGCCCCCAGCCGGCGGGCCAGTTCCGCTGCGGCAGCGGTCGCCGGCCTCGCGGCTCGCGGCGAGATCTCCTGGGTGGGGTCGGCGCGGGCCCCGTCGAGCATCACCGGCTCGATCGGTGCGATGTATCCACCGGCCACGTCGGCGGGGAACCAGCCCGGCGCCAACGCGTCGCCGGCGTAGCGGCCCACATCGACCAGGACACGGCGCACCGGGCCGGGTGCGGCCGCCCGCACCTGACCGACCAGGTCGTCCAGCCGGGCGGCACCGGGGTAGCCGGTCGCCCTGCCGGGGCCCGCCGCGGACAGCGTCGGGTCGCCGCCGCCGAGCAACACGACGGTGCCTGGCTCCGCACCGGCCAGCACGGTGGTGTGCAACCGGGCCTGGTGGTCCAGCGTGAGCAGCGCGGCCGCAGCGGTGAGCAGCTTGGCAGTCGATCCAGGCACCAGCGCTGCCTCGGGGTCACGCTGCCAGAGCACCGTGCCCGTCGCCGGGTCGACCACCTGGCCGGACAGCGTACCCAGCCCACCCGCCGCGACCAGCGGGTCGAGGACGGCGCCGATCCCGGTGCTGGTCGGAGCCGGGCCGTTGGTGGCTGCCGGTCGCAGCGCCGGATGCGGCACCACCGGGGCGGGTGGTGCCGCGGTCGAGGGGACCCGGCTGGCCAGCCCTGTGACGCGCAGTACCGTGACCCCCAGCCCGACGCCGATCCCGGCGACCACCGCAACCAGCAGGACGGCGAGAACCACCGCGATCCGCCTGCCGCGCTGGGCCGGCAGCTGCAGGGCAGCAAGCCGGCCACCACGTTCCGTCACTGAGGTCTCCCCTCACCACCCTCTTGCGGTGTTCCGGAGAAAAATAGACGGACACGGGACCGCGCCGTGGTGCGGTCCCGGCGAACAGGGCTTCCGCCAGCTCGCTCGTCGGGCTGTGGCCCGACCCGCCAGGTGTTCTGGGTGAGCTGCTGATGCTCATGCTGACCCGGTTAGGGTGTCGGTAGTAGATCATTCGGACGGTCGGTCGCGAGCTCAGGGATCTCCGGGACGCACTGGTTCCGTCGGCGGGAGGGAGCGAGTGCGGGGTGGAGTTCGACGTCACCATCGAGATCCCCAAAGGCCAGCGCAACAAGTACGAGATGGACCACAAGACAGGTCGCATCCGGCTGGATCGCACGCTGTTCACCGCCACCCAGTACCCGGCTGACTACGGCTTCATCGAAGGCAGCCTCGGCGCGGACGGCGACCCGCTGGACGCGCTCGTCCTGGTGCAGGAACCCACCTTCCCGGGCTGCCTGATCCGCTGCCGCGCGATCGGCATGTTCCGCATGCGGGACGAGAAGGGAGGTGACGACAAGGTGCTCTGCGTGCCCGCTGCCGATCCCCGAGTGGATCACCTGCGTGACATCCAGCACCTCGATGAGTTCTTCAAGTTGGAGATCCAGCATTTCTTCGAAGTGTACAAAGCCCTGGAGCCCGGCAAGAGCGTCGAAGGCGCCCGCTGGGTGGGCCGCACCGATGCCGAACAGGAGATCCACACCTCTTGGCAACGGGCTCGCGACGATGCGGCCGGGCCGGGCGACCTGCAGCCTGACCCTGGGATCTGACGGCTCAGCTCCGCGGCGGGTCTGGCCGGTGTGCACACCAGTTCGCCTCATAACCGGCGGTGAAACGGTCCAGCAGGTCGGCGAACTGCGCGCGTTCAGCGGGTTGCCACGGTCCGATGATCGTGGCGATGCGATCATCACGGCGATGCCGGGCGCGCTCCAGCAGAGCTGTCCCGGCTGCGGTGACGGCAAGCAGCGACGCACGCCCATCATCGGGATCAGCGCGCCGCTCCACCAGTCTCATATCGACCAGATGGGCGGCCTGTCTGCTGACGGTGGATGGATCGGAGTGCACTGCCGCGGCGAGCGCGGTGACCCGCGACGGGCCAGCGTAGACCAACGTGTGGAGCAGCATGAACGACGGCCGGTCGAGGTCTTCACCGCGGGCGACGACGGCTCGCTCGATGAGCCGGATCAGCCGGCCCAGCCCCGTGCCGATGCGGCTCGCGACCTCGAGGTCATCGGCCACGGGTAGGGAAGCAGGCATCGAGCCACCTTCACTGCATGTCGCACACAAATATCTGTCGGATCAAGCATTCCCCGTCTTCATGGCACCGGCAAGGATGTTCACCTGGAGGTGAAGCGACATTCTACCTAGCTGGCCGACCAGGGCACTTCACACATCGCCGCACCGCCGGCTACCTGACGGGTCGGCTGCGACAGAACCTCAGGCTATCCACCACACCGACGCCATGATGATCGTTGCGATCACGAGCACCAGCACTCCGGCCAACATTCGTCCCGGATCAGAGTCGCCGGACTCCACACCCAGTTCACAGCCACGGCCCGGGGTAAGAACGCTGTGCGTCCCGATCTGCGGCCGCGGGAAGCCGTTGTGCTCGCGGCCAGACGCGGGGGTGGATTGCTGGGTCATGGCACAGACGCTACGCAGCGCGTGGTTATCGCTCGGTCCGAGCTCGGTTAGCCGGAGGTAAAAAATCTGGGTTTTCGGCCAGCACAGTCGGTGTCCACGCGCAGTGGACCGACCGCAGGACAGGCGCCCGACCAGGGCACACTGCCACTCAGTCGCGATCCATTGGTGACACTCGGTGCTTGCGCAGGCCGAGTCGGCATCTAACTGGGCTTCCGTGTTCCGCGGAACAGCTGGCGTGCGGTGCCGGTCAGTCGCTGGTCGTAGTCGTAACGCCGGACCGTGTCGTAGGCGATTCGGACCACGTTCGGCCGGATCAGTTCGACGGGTGGTGGGTAGCGGAACGCGGTAGCTCCCCAGCCGAGCTTGGCGTGGGTGGTGCTGGGCCATTGGGGGTTGTGCCGAATACCCAAGTCGATCATGTCGTGCAGCACCGGTTCAGGCAGACCACCGAAGTCATACCACCGGTACCCCTGCTCTTTGGCCCACAGAATTATCTCCCACGTCACCGCGGCGGGCACGCCGAGTCGGCGGGCCCGTCCGGTTCGGTCGAAGCCGACCAATCTACCGCGGACCATGTCCCCGCAGCTGGTCACCAGGTCGGCCGCAACCGGCACCCCGCGCACCTCACCGATGAACAGCGTCACCTGGCCGGCCAACTCCTGGTACATGGCGTGCAGATAATCCACCGAGTAGGGCTGGTAACCCTGGGCTTGAGCGGAATGCGATATCAACTCAGCGAGTATCGGAATGTCGCGTTCGTCGCCTTGACGGACCGTCACCACGTCGCCGGCCTGAAGTTTGGCGACCGGGCGCAGCCGGCGTTTAGCCCTGTTTCGGAGCTCCTGCTCGCTGCCGCTGAGATCGACCCGCATCGACCCCACGGGGGCGATACCAGCCAGTGACGGCCGAAACCCGCGCCGCAGCAGGCCCTGGCTGATCTCGTGGCCGTCCTCGGGGGGTTGCACGAAGAGCATCCACAGCTCATTGCCTACTACCACGACAGCGTCTTCGAGCGCCTGGCGGACTTGTTGGTGACCCGGACCGTCCGCCGAGATCACGGGACCGTAGGGCAGGTAACCGATGCCGGCCACCCCGACCAGTTGCCGACGCAGGACCAGGGCTCCGCCCACGACTCGACCGCGCTGATAAGCCAGCAGGTACTCGGGTATGTAGCCGGCTTTGGTGCGCAGCAGGGCCCATGCAGACAGCTGGGTGACATCGGTACCGGGGGTGGAGCGCACAACGCGGTCCCACTCAGCCAACACGGTCGGGCCCGGATGCCGAGCACGCCATATGGCCACGTCATCTCCAGCCGGGGGTGCGTCCGGACGCGTCGGCCGCCGGGGCCCCGGCATCCTCATCAGAACCTCACGCCTCCTCCACCACCCCAGGGAGGGACCCCGCGACCAGAGACAGCCGACATTCACATGCCGGTAAGCGGCGCGCGTCTCACCACGATCCTCGCTACCGTACCAAGATCACTGCTATGATCGGGCCGAGGATCAGAGCGGCATTCAGCGCCAGCAGCGCCCAGGCGACGGCCCCACCTTGGGGATCGTTCGTACGGTCCAGCTCTGGTAAGTCGAAAGCGGCGTGCTCCGACTCGATCATCACTCCCCCTCGACGTGGGCCGGGCAGGTGAATCGCGGCGACACTGTAACATGCCGTATTCGCATCATATTCACAGGCATCGTCGGCGCCGGGACGGTCGCAAATTTTGTGACCAGGAAGAAGACTGAGCCCCGAATGAACAAGGGGTCGCGATATTCCGGGTCAGTTTCTCACGACAGCTGATCTATCAATCGTGATCCCGGCGAACAGATGTCGGTACAAATCCGATCGGGGCTCTACACGTCGCCGGACGCCCCACCAAGGGCGCCGGCAGGCGGATCGCAGCGCAGCAGTTCCTGGTGAACACGCCAGAACTCCTGGCACGCACCATGGAGGTCGTTCTGCGCCGCTTCCAGCGCCTCAACAGGAGCGGGTGTGGCAACCCAACGGCCGCGAACCGGCTCGACCACCGTTAACGCCTCCAGGGCGTGGGAGGCATTGCGCAAGTGCTGATGAGCTCGGTGAAGCTGCTGCCTTTGCTCCTTCGAGAGCTCCTCTGGCCTACGCCTGACCTCCACGTGACACCCCTCCGAGCCGCCGGTCGTTCTCAGTTCGGCAACCGTAGCCCAGTCACCTCCACCGCCCACAGTCCGCGAGGTCGACGATCTGCTCGAATGAGCACATGAACCCGACCCTGCTGGCAGCAGTGTTCGGCATCGTCTTCGTGGCCGAGTTGCCTGATAAGACCGCGCTGGCGAGTCTGGTGCTGGGTACCCGCTATCGGCCCGGCTTCGTGTTCGTCGGCGTGGCGGCGGCGTTCGCACTGCATGTGATCATCGCAGTGGCTGCGGGCAGTGCCTTGAGTCTGGCGCCTCGCCGGATCGTGGAGGCGATCGTGGCGGTGCTTTTTTTGGCCGGCGCGGTGCTGATGTTGCGCCGTGAGAAGCACGACGATCAGGACGGGTCGGCGAGCGCACCGCGGAGCGTGGAACAGGCGCTGGGCTCGGCGTCCGCCGGTGACGAGCCGGCGTCAGACTCAGACACCGAGGTCGTCCTGACCCGGACTCGCCACCAGCGTGCCGCCCGGGCGGCCGGGTTCTGGAAAGTTGTGGCAACAAGCTTCGGGGTGCTGTTCGTCGCGGAGTTCGGTGATCTCACCCAGATCGCCGTCGCCAACCTGGCGGCCAGGTACCACGATCCGCTCACCGTCGGAACCGGTGCGGTGCTGGGCCTGTGGGCGGTCGGGGGGCTGGCCACCCTGGGAGGCCGGCAGCTGCTGCGCTGGATTTCGTTGACCTGGATCGCCCGTGCTGCCGCGCTGGTGATGGCCGTCCTGGGTGTGATCAGCGCCGTCCACGCGATCACCGGATAACGCTCGTGGGATACTCATCCGCAACGGTCAGCCATATAGGTTCACGGTCAATCCCGACCAGCTGCACCCAGATCGCCGAGCGCCGCGCGATCTCCGCTAGCGATCTCGCGGTGATCCGACCACCAGCCGACCCGCGGGGGCAGGCCGCTTCCCGTACAGTCTAGGGGTAACCAGATTGCAACTGGGTTCTTGAGGAGGCTGAAGTCCCGTCTCTCGTGCTCGGTGAGGTTGGCACCGGAGATCTCGGTGTCGCCGGGAACCAGGTCGAAGGGGTGAGGAACATCCCGCTAGCCATTGAGAGCGCCGAGGATCGTCAGGAGCCACTGGACAAGGTCGAGCAGTCCGGACAGTTCGACTGGGACGAGCAGGAGTTAGAGGCGCTGCGCCGGGGACGCAAGGAGGCCGAGCTCACCGTCTCCGCAGACTCCGTGCGCACCTACCTCAACCAGATCGGCAAAGTGGCACTGCTCAACGCCGAGGAGGAGGTCGGGCTCGCCACGCGGATCGAGGCCGGTGTGTACGCCGCCGAGCGAGTACGCACCACCGAAAAGCTATCCCCGCAGCTGCGACGTGACCTGCGCTGGATCATCCGCGACGGCGAACGCGCGAAGAACCATCTGCTGGAGGCCAACCTTCGCCTCGTGGTGTCGCTGGGCAAGCGCTACACCGGCCGTGGCATGCCGTTCCTGGATCTGATCCAGGAGGGCAACCTGGGCCTGATCCGCGCGGTGGAGAAGTTCGACTACACCAAGGGCTACAAGTTCTCCACCTACGCCACCTGGTGGATCCGGCAAGCGATCACTCGCGCGATGGCCGACCAGGCCCGCACCATCCGGATCCCGGTACACATGGTCGAGGTGATCAACAAACTGGGTCGCGTCCAGCGAGATCTGCTTCAGGACCTGGGCCGCGAACCCACGCCTGAAGAGTTGGCCACGGAGTTGGACATCAGTCCGGAAAAGGTGCAGGAACTCCAGCAGGTCGCCCGGGAGCCCATCTCGCTGGATCAGACCATCGGCGACGAGGGCGATGCCTCGCTGGGAGACTTCATCGAGGACTCCGAAGCCGTAGTCGCGGCCGATGTCGTGTCGTTCGCCCTGCTCCAGGACGACCTGCGAGTGGTATTGGCCACGCTGTCCGAACGTGAAGCCGGCATTGTCCGGCTGCGATTCGGACTCACCGGCGGTCAGCCGCGCACCTTGGACCAGATCAGCCACGTCTACGGGGTCACTCGGGAGCGGATCCGGCAGATCGAGTCCAAGGCGATGGCCAAGCTGCGCCACCCCTCGCGCTCCGAAGCGCTCCGGGACTACCTCGGCTGAGCCGCGACGATACCGAGCCGGCCCCAGAAGTGTGGCGACTCAGCGCCGGAGTGGGTTGTGTAGTGGTTTGCGGTCGGGGTCGAGAATGGTGGGTGGTCGGAACTCGATGAGATTTCCGCGGATGGTGATGTCCCATCCGATAGCATGCACCCATCGGTGATGAATCGGGCACAGCAGAACGCAATTTCTCACTTCGGTGTGACCATGGTGATTCCACTCGAGCACGTGGTGGGCGTGGCACAACGCGGGGGCCCGGTCGCAGCCTGGGAAAGTACATCCGCGATCTCGGGCGACGAGCGCTCGGCGGATACCCAGGGGTACCGTGCGCATGGCGCGGCCGACGTCCAGTGGTTCGCTGTCGCCGCCCAGCACCACAGGGATGATCTTGGCATCACAGGCGGCCAGCCTGGTCTGGGCGGCGGACAGTCGTTGCCCGTAGTCCAGGGTGGCTCCAGACAGTTCTTTGATCAGGGTTTCGTAGTCCACCGTGACGGTGACGTGCGGCGGTTCCCCGCCCGCGGTGGACATCCGGTCGTTCCCGCGAGCGAGGTCGCACAGTTCGACCAGCGCGTCGGCGTTGCGTTGGGCTGGGGTGCGCGGGTCGGGGATGTCCTCGGCCAGTGGGCAGGGCTTGGCGAGTTGCTCGATCAGTCCGCGGAAGGCCGTGCCGTGGAGCGCGTCGAGCCGGCCTTCCAGGCTGATCCCGCCGTCGCGACGATCCCGGATGTGCAGCTCACCGGCCGCGGGGCAGGGATCATCGGGCTCGTCAGGCGCTGGGCCGTCGGGATCGAGCTGGTCGATGATGCGCCGCGCGATCACCCTCAGTCGTCGTGGGTCGAAGTTCTGGGCGTGCTCGGCCAGCGTCGCCTCGGCCCAGTCCCTATCGTCCTGGCTGACCGTGGACGGTAACGCCGTCATGGTCTGGGTGATCACCTTCAGCTGCTCGGTGCCGATCGTGCCCGACACCAACGCCGCCGCGGTGGCCGGCAAGTGGGCCGGGAGCACCTCGCCGGTGAGGGTGCGCCGGGTGGCGAGTTGCTCGGCGTCGCGCACCCGGGCTCGGGCTTGCCCGGCACTGAGGTCCAGCATCGCCGACAGCAGCCGCCAAGTGGCGCCGAATCCCTGCTCTCCCGTCACCCGCGCGGCATCCAGTCCGGCGACGAGTTCCAGCATGGTGGCGTGGGTCTTGCGGGTCAGTACCTCGATACCGCACACCGCGTCGAGCAGTTCTCGCCCATGTAGCGAAGGGGCCGATTCGCGCAGTGCGTCGACGCAGCCCACTGCGGCCTGCAGATCGTCGCAACCACCCGGTCTCATACCCCGATTCTCTCTCACTACCCTGACAAAAACGCCGCCCACGGAGACCGCGACCAACGACGATGCGACGAACGGCGAGGATCACCGGGTCACGATTCCGCGGTGAGCGCGCACGCCTTCGTCGAACGAGTCAGTCCGTGGCCGGCAGTATCTGGTCTCGGCTGGGCTGCCGTATCACCGTTTCCGACGAACACGCGTTTCGACGTGATCGAGATCGAAGGGCAGATGCGGCTCGGCCTGGTACCAGTAGGCCACTGAGGAGTAGTCGTCGCTGCGTTTGTTCGCATGACCGTGTTCGATGCTGACCCGGATGGATCGTTGGAATGGGATGGGATCTTCGATGTGGAAGCGGTACAGGCTGATCTGCCCGCTCCAGTTGTCGCCACCCGGCAGGGTGATGCCGTGATACGGCGCGGAGTAGGCCTGTGTCGGGCACCATGCGGTGTTGAAGTAGTCCTCGGTGCCGGTGCCGTGGAGGGTCGGTGGCCACTGGTCACCGTCGATGAAGATCATGTCGTCGCCCTCGCCGTACCAGTTCCACTCGGTGGTGTCACGAAGGTTGTGGATGTTGAGCACGCACCCGACGTAGTGGCCGCGGCCGGTCGCGTCCAGGATGGTGTAGTTGGCTTTCCCATCCAGATTCGTTCCGGTGAGCAGGAAATCGGCATTGCTCTCTGAGGCTTGCTCGGCTCCTGGACAGGGGTTGCTACAGCGCCACTGGGCATGGAAGCGTCCGATGCCGTCTTCGAGCTCGTCGAGCTCCTCGTAGTCGATGTAGTAGTAGAAGAACACCCGCTCGTGGGTCAGTTCGCTGGTGATCTCCAGTCGGGCGCCGGTGGCGAAGGGCATGTGGAAAAAGCAGTTGAACCCCTTGCCGTCCTCGGGGCTCATCTGGAGCGGCGCGGACACGAAGTTGGTGGTGCGACCGTGCCCGACTCCGAAGAAATCACCCAGGGGTACGGCGATACTGGGGTGCGCTTCGCCGTCCCAGTAGGCACGGAGCACGAGCCGGCGCAGGTAGTCGGGCTCGCGCATCCACGGGTCGCAGATCATGCGTTCGTTGGCGACCGTCACCCAGATGTGGTTGATGGTGCCGGCCCCCTCGATGTTCGCGAGAGTGGCGGTGTGCCCCGGCTCGAGGGTGATCCGGTCGTCGTTACCGCCCGTGCGGTCCCAGCTCGACGCGCGGCGCCGGCGGCTGCTGCGCAACCGCGGCAGGTCCCGCAGGCTTGAACCGTACGGTCCGTAGTTGACCGTCATGCCGTACCTCCGGTGTCGGCGGCGATGGTGCGCTCGATCCGGGTGCCGTGGCGAAACGCCGCTTCCAGCGACTCCAGGCTGCGTTCCTTAGTCTCGGGTACCATCCACCACACGATCGGGAAGATCACTACACCGGCGGCAGCGTAGACGATGAAGGCGGTGCCTGTGCCGGCGAGTGCGGTGAAGCTGGGGAAGGTCAGAGATACGACGAAGGCGGCCAGCCAGTTGAACAGGGTGGCGATGGCCATTGCTGCTCCCCGGATGGCGAGCGGGAAGATTTCGGCCAGCATCACCCACAGCACCGGGCCCCAGGTGGCCGAGAACGTGTTCGTGAACACGACGAAGGTTGCCGCTGCGATCACGAAGAGCGCCCCGGAATCGACGGGGAGAATCAGCGCCGCCGCACCGACGACGAACAAGCTGACCGACATTCCCACCAGACCGGCCAGCAGGACGGGCTTGCGGCCACGCCGGTCGACGACCTTGGACCGGACGACGAGTGCGATGGTCCCGATGTTCACCAGCCCGTTGAGGAAACCGAACAGCAACGCGGTGCTCTTGGACACCCCGAAGCCGGTGAGAATGGTCGGTGCGTAGTACACGATCGCGTTGATCCCGGTGACCTGCTGGAAGATGGCCAGCAAAGCGCCCAGCAGCAGTAGCCGACGCACCCAGGGGGCAGACAGAAGGGCCAGGGTACGGGTGTCGTTCTGCCGGCGTTCGAGTGCAGTGATCTCGGCGAACTCACGCTCGGCCACCGCGGTGTCGCCGCGCAAGCCGATCAAGACCGCGCGCGCGTTCTCGTCCTGCCCACGTCGCACCAGCGACCGGGGGGTATCGGGCATGCCGACCATGCCGACCATCAGCACGAGGGCGGGGAACACACCGATGAGCAACATCCATCGCCACGAGCCGGCGAAGGCCAGCGCGTAGCCGAGAGCAGCGGAGAGGGCCGTCCCTACAATGATCATGTACTGGTTCAGGGAGGTGACCACGCCGCGGTCCCGGGCCGGGGCCATCTCGGCCAAGTAGAGCGGCACCAGCACCGACGCGATACCGATACCCACCCCGAGGATGAAGCGGAACCCCACCAGCATGGTGACGGTCGCGGCGATCCCGGCGCCCAAGGCACCGAAGGTGAACACCACCCCAGCGGCGAGCAGGATCCGCTGCCGTCCGAGACGGTCGGCGGCGGGACCGCTGCCCAGTGCACCCAGCATCGCCCCGAACACCGTGGCGCTGACCACCGCACCTTCCTGCCAGGGGGTGAGAGGCAGATCGCGCGGGATGAACAGCAGTGCCGCGCCGATGATGCCATTGTCATACCCGAACAGCACGGCCGCCAGCGCGCCCAAGGCATACACGCGTCGGGTGCTCACTCGGGTCAGGAACGCGGGCGCGATCATCAGCTACCTCCGATGCGAGGGGGAATCCGTGCCACGGCCGGCGTGTGGTGGACGCGCTGTTCTCCGGCGAGTGCGTGTGCGATCTGCCTGGTGCTCGGGTACAACTCCCGGTAGAGGGCATAGAAGCGCTCGTAGACCACGGCGGACTGCGGATGCGGTTCGATCGTGGTCGCGATGGGGTTCCACTGGGTCATGTCCGGTGACTGCGCTACCCCGATGGCGGCGAGCAGCGCGTCGCCCAGGCACGCGCCCATCGTCTGGCATGGCAGCTGCTGCGGGGCGTCCAGGACGTCGGAGACGATCTGCGTCCACAGCCCGCCCTTGGTGCCGCCGCCCACCGCGACCAGGCGGTGGGCGCGCCCGCCGGCGTCGCGCATCGCCTGCAGGTTGTGCCGTACTCCATAGGCCGTTGCTTCCCATGCCGCCCGATAGATGTCCCCCCGGTTGTGCCGCAGGGTCAGCCCGGCCAGCACGCCGCGGGCGTCCGGGTCGAACAGTGGGGTCCGCTCGCCGGCGAAGTAGGGCAACATGAGCAAACCGTGTGCACCGGGGGGCGACTGCTGGGCTTCCATGATGAGCGGGTCGAACGAGGATTCCCCGGTCAGCTTGCGGATCCAGTCGGTGATCGCGCCCGAGGTCGCCATTCCGGCCGCGAAGTTGTGGGTGCCGGGAAACGTGCCCACGGTGCCCCACAGGTCCGGGCTCCGGCGCGGACGGTCGAGCACCTCGATCAGGAACATGGTCGTCCCATACATCAGCATGACGTCACCCGGCGCCGTGACGCCGACGCTGGTGGCCTCCGCCCAGGCATCGATCGTGCCCGCCACCACCGGCGTGCCCGCCGGGATGCCGGTCTGCTCGGCGGCGCTGCCCTGCACCTCACCGACCACGTCCGAGGGCCAGCACAGCTGCGGCAGCTCGAGTCCGGGGGCGACGAGCTCGGCCCACTCCTCGATCCAGCGGTGCTCGACCGGGTCGTACATCGGGGTGCACTGGCTTGCCGAGTGGTGATCGAGGACGTAGCTGCCGGTCAGCCGGCGCACGACGAAGCTGCTGGCCATCAGGAAACGGCGGGTGACCGCCCAGGCCTCGGGTTCGTTCGCGCGCAGCCAGGCCAGCTTGGGTCCGACCGCTTGGGAGGTGAGCACCGACCCGCAGCGCTCCAGGATGGTCTGCCTGCCCAGCGCCTGGTTCAGCTCATCGATCTCGACGCGGGCGCGGGTGTCCACGCCGTACAGGATCGCCGGCCGCAGCGGCCGATCCTCGCTGTCCACCGGCAGCAGGCACGGACCGATGCCACTGACACCGACCGCAGCGAGGGGTTCGCGCGCCTTCGCCGTCAACTCCTTGCTGATCGCTGCGAAATCCGCCCACCACACCGCCTGCGCGTCATGCTCCACCCAGCCGGGGCGTGGCATGGACACCTCGTGGGCGCGGGTCGCAGTCGCGACGACAGTGCCGTCGGCACGGACCAGCACGCCTTTGGAACTGGAGGTGCCGATGTCCACACCGAGCAGCAGCGAGCTCACCGAGCCCCACCCAGCCCGGCCCACTCGATGTCGAGCATCCGGCACACCGCGCGCAGCTCGGCGACGTGCTCGCCGGGCACGGCATGGATGTGGTTGGCCCCGAAGGTGGACAGGAACTCGTCGGCTTCGACCTCCAGCCGGGTGAAGGCATGCGGCCACTGCGGCGTCGATTGCCGGGCCAGCGCCTCGTTGGTCTCCTGGTCGTAGGACTCGAAGGCGCCGCTGGCCACGTGCATCCGGTAACTGCCCTCGACCCGGGTCAGCCGGGCGAAGGTGGCTCGCCCCGGTGCGGCGAAGAACGACACCGAGGCGCCCCCTGCGGGGAAGTAGAAGATCTCGGGGTAGAAGTTCACCGCGCGCAGGTTCTCTGCCGGATCGTCGCTGCGTGCGGCGAACCAGGTGGCGTGCTGCCCGGAGTTGCACAGGTCCCAGATGTCGCGGTCGGCGTGGTAATGCCGCACGTCGGCGAAGAGCACCGGTGTGCCGGTGAGGCCCTTGAGCAACTGCATGGTCAGCGCACCGTCCATGTCGGACTCGGTGGCGCACACGTGGGTGGGCTTCGGGCCCTCCCAGTCGTAGGGGTCGTTGAGGAACGCCTCGGTGATGTCCATCGTGGTGAAGTGCGTGGTCAGCTCGGGCTGACCCTTGATCCCGGAGAAGTCGAGGTTCCACTCGTCGATCAGCTCCCGCACCACGTGGTAGGAGCGGATCTGACGTTCGAGCAGCTCAGGCGTCAGCTGCTTACCGTCGTAGTGCACCCCGGCCGCGAGACGCTCCAGCCATTCCCGGCCGGCGGTCACCCGGGATTGCTCGACGGCGGCACAGCGCCGCACGATCTCCCACTGGTCGATCTCCTCGACGTCAATCCCGAACGTGCTCATCCACTGATCGGTATCCGCCACCGCGGTGTACATCCCCATCGGACGGCCGCCGATCCGGCCGAAGGTGCTGCCCGACAGGGCGGACACGGCGGCGGCGGCCCGGATCGTCGCCAGGACACGGTCCCGCACGGCCGAGTCGGCCACATCACCCCACACCCGGGTGTGCCGGCGGCCGATCTGGTCCAATCCCCCACCGGCCGCCAGCATGCCGACCATTCCGGGGAACTGCGGGTCGATGTTGGACAACAGCAGCAGCGGACCCGGGGTTGCCGCCGCGGCGAGCATCGAGAAATGCGGGAATGCCCACACCGGGTAGTTGAAGATGGTGAGGTCACACCGCGCGTCAGCGACCCGGCGAGCCTCGGTGGTGGCCAGCGTGTTGGTCCAGATCGGTTCCACCGCGCGGATGACCTCGTGCCCGGCCGCCTCGAGCTCCTGGGCGATGTGGTGTTCGACGTCGAGGGTGAAATCCTTGATGTCAGCGTGGACGAAGTCGCGTCCGTCGGAAAACGTCAACAGTCCGACGCGTGCCATGTCTGCTCCTGCCTGCCAGGACGGTCACCATCATCGAACCGCGACGGTGACGCCGCTGCTGAGGTGGCTTCCGCGGGCGGGTGTTGGGTGAGGAAGGTATACCCAGCGGCCGGACTACAGGCCATCACTGCATCCGGCGTGTCCGCAGGGCGGCTATGATCAAGATAGGTGCTCGGCCCGCTCCGCTGCACGCAGGGCATGGTCAAGACGGACGGCGGCGACTGTGGAGGCTGCGGTGAACATCCGCGAGGTCATCGAGAAGCTGCACGACATGGCGGCGCGGCTGCCCGATGGGCTGGACAGCGAAGTCCAGGTTCACATCTGCAACGGTGACAACCCCGGACTGATGACGCCCTCCATCGAGGTTGACACCATGTGGACCCTGAGCAAGGAGACATTCGCGATGCGCCGCGGCTTCGCCGTCATCCAAGGCCACCCGCACCGCGACAAGAGTGATTCGACGCTGCGGCCGGCGACAGCGGACATTGACGATCTCGTGGGCGAGTGGGCTGCCGATCAGCGGCGAGCCGAGGGTGGCGCCGACCTGATCAAGCTGAGGTCGGGCGAAGGAGACTACGCGCTGCTGCCCTGCTCGGACGGGACGTTCGTCAAGTTCGCCCTTGCCGACGGCAAGCTCCAGTACCTGCCGGGTGCCCCGGATGCGGTCGCGGCCGGCTGCCTCTGCGACCCCGGACGCAATAACTTCGGCCGCGGCCATCGGAAGGGCAGCGCGGTCCAGATGGTGATCAAGAGTGGCTGCCCGCTGCATCCCAAGATCGACGGGCCGGTTGACCCGGACAACGAGTGATCGTGGCACATCACGGGCAGGGCGGGCGGTAGGGCAGATCCTTCGATACGTACCGTCCCCACTTCGCTGAAGTGAGGGTGTTCGTGGTGGTAGTGCAGATCCACTGGATCGCGTGGTCGACTTCCATCCCCCACAGCCGCACGGTCTGGTCTTTGCTGCCAGCGGCCAATCCTCTGTCGCCGCCGGGCCGCAGGTAGCTACCCGGGGACGGGTGGTGTGGCCGTCAGGGGTCGGCCCAATGCCTATCGAGACCTCGGTACGGACACACTGGCCTCGTGCGGCTTGTTCCTGGAGGCCGGGGTCTGCGCCGGTGCCCGTGGCTGGAACACCGGTTGCGGTGCCAGCGCCAGCTCCCGATTCGGCCCGCGGCATGTCAACGCGGTCGTGGCCGGCCTTGTTCGGGCAGTGTCCGGTCCAGGCATCGGTGAGGTGATCGCGAGGCCGCCACCGCCCGGTCCCGGCAGCTGTCGGTGCGCCGGTTCTCGGCGTGGTGCGCCGAGGAGGGCGAGACCGTCCGGGATGAGTTGCTCGGGCTCAAGCCGCCGAAGCTCGACGTGAAGGTCGTTCCCCGGCTCACCGACGATCAGTGCCGCGCGCTGGTCAAGGTGTGCGCCGGGCGGGAGTTCATCGACCGCCGCGACGAAGCGCTGACCCGGTTCATGCTGGAGACCACCGCGCGCTCCGGTGAGGTCCTGGCGATGAGCATCGCCGACATCGACATCACTCGCGGCCTGGCGGTGATCCGCCGGGGCAAGGGCGGTAAGGGCCGCCCTGTGCCGTTCGGGCCGCAGACCGGCCGGGCGCTGGACCGTTATCTGCGGGTGCGGCGCACGCATCGCCTCGCGGAGCTACCGGCGTTCTGGCTGGGTGGAGGTGGCCAGCGTTTCGGCTACCACGGTTTAAACGTGGCGCTGCGCCGCCGGGCGCACCTGGTCTGGCTGCGTTGCTGGACTACGCCCGTGAGGGAGACATCGTGGTTCGTGGTCGCGCTGGACCGGCTGGGGCCGATCCCTGGGCGGGATCGTGCGCACCATCGAGACCCTGAGTGAGCGTGGTGTGATGCTCCGCTCGCTGCGGGAGGGCATCGACTACTCGACCGCGGTCGGGCGCATGGTCGCCGGGATCTTCGCCGCCCTGGCCGAGTACGAGCGTGAGCTGATCAATGAGCGTGCTGCCGTCGCCCGGCAGGCAGCCCGCGCCCGCGGCAAGCAGACCGGCCGGCCCCGCGCCCTGACCCCGGATCAGGTCCGCGTAGCCCGCTGGATGCGGGAGGCCGGCGAGTCGGTGTCCACGATCTGCACCACGCTGCGGGTGGCTCGATCCACCCTCTACCGCGCATTCAACGACGTGGAGCAGGACACCGAACCCCCTGTGGCCGGGTGAGTCGGGGTAGTCAAAGGGATCACCTCCAAAAAGCTACGCGGTGTCTGCTTGTGGACTGATCGGCCGTTTTCGTGACCTGGGGAAACGAAGATCCTGATTGCAGGATCGACGCAGGTCAGAGCCACTATTTTGCAAGATCACCGGTAGTGGGCAGACCGGACGTTTCAGCTACCGGGTAGCTGACAGCGAGTCCGACTGACCGACCACCGCGCTCGGCGTCGGAGATCACCAGTGTTCGACCCGGTGCTGGTGCATTTGCGCCAGTTGGCCCCTGGCGAACGTCGGGGGCCACAGGCGGGCACTGATCGGCGGGCCGGTATCGACTACGGTGCTCTGCGGCAGCAGCTCCGGCAACCCGTGAGCACCCTGAGCACTATCAACAACCTACCGGGAAGTGGGATGGGTTACTGGCGCCGGCATCCCCGCAAGGACCTTGAGGACGTTCTCGTCGTCTTCCACCAAGCGGGGTGGCTGATCGAGGACACCGGCACGTACTATCGGGTGAAATGCTCCTGCGGGAACCACCAGCGATCGATCCACCTCACTCCGAGCAATCCACATTACGGCCGGCAGGCGTTAAGTTGGATGAGACGGCAGCCATGCGTGACCTCAGGAGGTGCGTGATGACGGTCGGCATATCCATCCACTGGACGTTCACCTTCGGAGGGCACGCGGACCTCTTCGAGCACGCCGACGCGGTGACCGCGGCGTTGCTGGAGCAGGAGCGGTGCACCCCCGACGTCGTGGACTCGGCAGTGTCCGCCGACCGCGGTGCACGGGTCATGGAGATCGAGGTGACCGTGCAAGCCTCCTCGGAGGACGAGGCCATCGCGGTCGGGCAAGCCGCGATCCGATCCGCGATCCACGCGGCTGGGGGCGGGACCGCGAACTGGCCAAGCCACGACGATCTGGTGTCGCTACTGCCGACCGACCTGCGGACAACGCGGGTGACGTCCGACGCCTAACCGTTGGCGGTCGGGGGCTCGCTGCTGCGGAGCTCCGCCTCGGCTGGACCGCCCAGCAGGAACGCCACCACGCAAGCTTGGCCTCGGTCAGGTGCACGGACGCGAGCGGTCGGTCAGCGGTCTATTCTGCACTACTGGGTTTGCCGGGCGCGGGCGATCACCGCCGCGAGGTTCGCCACGGTGTACAGCTCCATCCCGGCCAGCCAGGTCAGGCTCCGCTCGCACCGACCAGCAGAATGCGTACACCCGCGCTGGTCAGCACCCCCATCCGGGACTACTTCCCGGCACCGGTGCCATCCAGCGTCGCCTCAAGCATGAGTGACCAGCGAGCGGACTTCCTCGGTGGTCAACCCCCGGATACGGTCCGCGGTGATAGTGACCTCCGCGCCGTCGGGCCGGGTCAGGTTCACCGACACCTTCCCGCTCTGGCGCCGGATCCAGGAAATCAGCACACTGGCCACCGCGGTCGCCACCCCACCCTGCCCCACCGTGACCATGAGCGTCTCGGCCACTGACCCCGTCATCCCGGGCTCCGGAGCCATCACCACAGGCCGTACTCGCCCACGCACCTCGTCGTGTCCTATCAGCCACGCCTCCAGTGACCGCATCGCGGGCGTGGCATCGTCCCCGGTGACGGCCCTTCGGTTTCAGGGGCCAGCGAGGCCGACTGTCACTCGACTGAGCGATCGGATCATCTATGTGTATCAGCGCGGTGTCGCGCGCGGCTCCTAGTCACGACCAACAGCATGCGATGGCCGGCCACCGTCACCACCTCGGCGAAATCACCATGCTGGAGCGGACCCCAGCGGGGTCGCCAGCCATCCGACGGTAGGGAGATCACATGATCGAACAGTCACCAGCCCAGCCAGGCACGTCTCCTCCGCCCGGAAGCAGCGGTGGGGATCCCGCATGGGCGCGTTCGGGACGGTGGGATCCGGTTTTCGAGTTGCCGAACGTGGCGATCCACACACACGTACTGCCGAACGGAAGGGTGCTTTTCTGGGGACGGCGGGACCAACCTAGCGGCTCGATGAACGAGCACGAGTGCACGCCACACATCTGGGATCCCAGAACTGGGGAACTGACCCTGACACCCCAACCCACGCTTGCCGAGGGCACGAAGGTGAACCTGTTCTGCTCGGGACATGCCTTCCTGCCCGACGGTCGACTGCTGGTCGCGGGCGGGCATTTCACCGACGGTAACGGACTCGACCAAGCGTGCGTCTACGATTACCGCACCAACACCTGGACGGCCCTTCCCGTGATGAACGAAGGCCGATGGTATCCGACCGCTACCACCCTGTCGGACGGCACGGTGCTGGTGTCGTCGGGCAGCATCAAGAATGGCAGCATCAATGATGTCCCGCAAATCTGGGATGGGCACCAGTGGAAGTCGACCCTCGACTTCACTGCACTCCCACTCTATCCGCGCATGCACGTCGCTCCGAACGGTCAGGTGTTCATGTCCGGCAGCAATGCCCGGACGTGGATGCTGAACACCGATGGCCCGGGCACTTGGACCGAGCTGCCTGCGCCGGGGGGAGTACGGCGGAACGGGGAGAGGCAATATGCTCCTTCGGTGATGTACGAGGCCGGAAAGGTTATCTATATCGGCGGCGGCAATGAGGGGGCCGCCGACGTCCCCACCGCCGCGGCAGAGGTCATCGATCTAGGCGCCACTCCTCCGGTGTGGCGCGAGACCGCAAGTATGCATTTTCCACGCCGCCAGCATAACGCGACGATTCTCGCCGATGGGACCGTCCTGGTGACGGGAGGAACCAGAGGCCCTGGCTTCAACGATCTATCACCAGGAAAGCCTGTCCACGTCGCCGAACTGTGGGATCCGGTAACGGAAGAATGGACGGATCTTGCTGCCGAAGATGTCGATCGCTGCTACCACGGGACGACCGTGCTGCTGCCGGACGCGACGGTGCTCAGCGCTGGCGGCGGCGAGTTCCTCGTCGGCACCGAGGATAACGATCCTCGGGACAGCCATCGCAACGCGCAGATTTTCCATCCTCCCTATCTGTTCCAAGGCCCGCGCCCCGAGATCTCCTCAGTTCCCGAGGAAATCGATTATGGCCGCACCTTCTCGCTCGAGATCTCAGGCCCTGAAGTCGGGCGGGTCACCTGGATACGGCTTCCTTCGGTGACTCACTCCTTCGACCAGGGTCAGCGCATCAACATTCTCAAGTTCAGCCTCGATCGCGGTAGCTTGACCATTACTGCACCCGAACGGCCCGAGGTTTGCCCGCCGGGACATTACATGCTCTTCGTCCTCAGCAAGGCTGGAGTCCCTTCACTCGGGCGGATCGTGCGGATCGGGCCGCCTGCGGCACATCGTCAGGGTGCAGTGTCGCCGAGCCTCGCCGTGGCAGGACTGCAGGCCAGTCCCACCGGTCCCGCAGTGAAAACACGTACCGAGGAACTGGACGAAGCCGTGCGGACCCAATCGACCGGCACTCGCGTCACCGTCGGCCTGACCGCGAAGTGCCCCTACGGGCTGGGGGCGTGTTGGGGTGGGGCGTACGAGGCATTGAAGGAGCTGGCAGGGGTCGCGGCGGTGCGGCCGATTGCCAACGCCGAGGACTCGACAGCCGAGGTCTACCTCAGTGATCAAGGTTTACCTGATCTCGACAGTTGGCCTGAACAATTCGCCCGCTGGGCGAACCGCAGTTACGATTTTCGCGGTGTCGAGGTGACTGTCGTGGGCACTGTTCGAGAACAAGGAGGAACCTTGCAACTGACCGGATCTCCTCTTGGCGCCCCGGTGAATCTGATGCCATTTAAGCAAGACGTGAAATTACAATGGGACCATCAAATGGGGAGAGTTAAGGACGTTGCGACCGACGAGTTAGATGCATACCCGAGATTGGAGAGAAGGTATCAAGAGCTCGGAGGTGGAGACAAACCGACCCGTGTCACTGGACCATTGACAAGGGCAGGTACGGGATGGGTTCTGTACGTTCGGAAATTCGATCATTGAGTGGCGAGGTGGGGACCGTTGCGTTGACTGAAGGCAAGCAGAGTCAACCTGGTTGACGCCTGGATCAGATAGCGAAGGGGAGTTCGGTGAACGGCGACTATTGCGTTGAGGGATGACCTGCTTAGGCAGGTGGAGTCTTCGCCTCGGCAACGCTGCCTAAGCCGGTCGAATCACCTACACGCTGCCCACGCACTTGTTGTAGCCGGTCGACGTAAGTTGAATTTCACCTACACAGGTCGCTGATTTGATTCCATGTGCCCTTGCACTGTGGGCAGATGAGCCCGTTTCTAGTGGGCCATCCTTTTCCCTTTTCGAACGGTTCCCGGCAATGCACACAGCGAGTTTTCCCACCAAAAACACGCTCTTTGAACGTGAGGGATTTCTCTTGGGTCATCGTTGTCACCTTCTTGTAGCCTGGTGGTCGACCGCATGCGCTGGCCGTTGATTTCTCTATTTCTGTCCATGTGAAGCGGTAGAAGAGAGTGCGCATCAGCCCTATCGAGCCACTTGATAGGGCTGACGTGCAGGCAGCGTTCACCCCGCTGAGTCGTCGAGACGTTCTTGTGGTCTGCAGGTCTGGAAGAGGCGATATCCGGGAAGGGCAGGGGGGAACTACCCGGCTCTCTTTAGAGTCGCTTGACGAGCCGGCTTGAGTACTCACACGAGTCACAGCAGTCACAGTCAGCACTGATGTAACTGGAGTAGCACCTACGTCTACCTGCTATGGCGGCCTCCTTTGATGGAGTGCACGAAGCTGCTGACAATTATATTCGTCTATGGATGTAAGGGAATCACTGATCCGGGTGAGTTTTACGGGTTCCGTGCGAATATCCGGGCGAGTTTCGACCCGACGCCCAGCTTTCGTTAACGGCAGCAAACATCGGGATGCGCACGAAAATCCCGCTGCACGTGCAGATGCCGGAAAATCGATTGCACGTGCAGATGTCGAAGAGTGAGCGATAGCAAAGATTCGCTATTCCATTCCTGGAAAGTCTTCGTCTTGTTGTGCGGGGAGTCGCAGCTCACAGCGCCCCGTGATGCGGGAACGCTGACGTCCGACCGGTAGTGGCGACCGATCCGCTGAGGCGTCGCCTGGTTCTGAGTCGATTAGGGCCAAGCATCCCGTGCACCCAGACGGATCGACTCTTGCCGCTCCGTGATCGGAGCCGGGCGGCCGAAGCGGCATCGGCCAGATCCGCACCGCATCCCGAACGATCCACCGGCGCGGGTAGCACCTGGGCCCGATCCGGCTCGACAGCGGGCACCAGCCCCCGTGCCCGTGTACCCCGGCACAGCCGGAGCTGATCGGCGATCAAGGGTCCGGGATCGAGTCTGACCGGATGTCGGGCTGTGGAGTGATCAGTGCGACGCATCGGCGGTGCTTGATCGCTGCCGCCGGGTCTCCATCGCCTCGCAGTTCACCCGATCGGGATGGAGCATGACGTACCTAACGGGTGACGTTCGTCCTCCTATCCCTGTGGTCGCTAGATGGGTCGGCGGATCGGGACGACATCGCTATGCCGAACCTACGGGTGGACGGAGCACCGCCGTGGCAGGACAGAGGGAGGTTGAGCGCGATGAAATGGGCCGCAAACACCCAGCTCCACCCAACCTATGAGAGACATCTTGAACGGGTACCCTCGTGGACACGGCGGCGGTCCACCGACGGCGGCACGAAGAGGATTACTATCATCGGCGCTGGCATAGCCGGTCTCGTGGCGGCGTACGAGCTGGAACAGCTCGGGTACCACGTCGAGGTGCTGGAGGGCAGTCGTAGGATCGGTGGCCGGGTCCACACATACCGCTTCCGTTCTGGTCCCGCCGCGCCAGTTGTCGAGCTCGGTGCCATGCGCATCCCGACGAAGCACCGGAACACCATGCGCTATATCGCCAAGCTCGGGCTTACCGACAAGGTGCGAGATTTCAAGACACTGTTCTCGGAGGGCGATAACTACTACACCAGCAGCGCAGGTCACTTGCGTGTTCGTGAGGCGGCTGGGGTGATAATGGAGGATTTCCGTCGAAAGTTGCCGGACAAGAGCTACAGCAACGAGACCTTCCTCTTCGGTGCATGGTTGATGGCCATCGGCGACGCCATCGCCCCGGCTGACTTCCGGAATAGTCTGCGCGACGAGTTCAGTCTGGAGTTGTTGGATCTGGTAGAGCGGTGCGACCTGACACCCTTTCTCCGCGGCGCCACCAGGGACCATATCGATCTGCATGCCTTCTTTGCTGCCCACCCTGAGGTCAGATCGAGTCGTCACGGGCGTCTCAACCGCTTCATCGACGACATCCTCAGTGAGACGAGCCCCGAACTTGTTCGGCTGGAAGGAGGTATGGATCAGCTCGTCCGTCGGCTCACCGAGCGGATCCAGGGTCCCATCACGTGCGGCCAGGAGGTCGTCGGCCTCGATGTTCGGGAGGACGATATTCTGGTCGGTATCCGGGATGGTGACAACATCGTCAGCAGGCGTTGCGACTACGTTCTGTGCACCATCCCGTTCTCTATCATGCGGCGGCTGTGGCTGAACGGGGTGAGTGAAGCCAAGATGGCCGCGATCCGCAAAGTGGAGTACTGGTCGGCCACGAAGGTCGCATTTCACTGCAGGGAAGCGTTCTGGGAGCGGGACGGGATCAGTGGTGGTGCTTCGTTCTCCAACGGACGCATCCGGCAGACCTACTACCCGCCAGTGGAGAGTGATTCGGCGAGCGGCGCCGCGTTGTTGGCCAGCTATACGATCGGCGGCGACGCCGACGTGCTCGGGCGCATGCCCGCAAGCATCCGGCACGCAGTAGTCCTCCAAGAACTGAGTACGATGCATCCCGAGCTGTTGCGTCCCGACATGGTCGTGGACGCGGTGAGCCTCGCTTGGGGTCAGAACTGGTGGAGCGAGGGAGCTGGTGCCGTGCGCTGGGGGAAGGATACGGCCACCTGCGAGGAGGAGCGCGTTCAGGCAGCCCGGTCGGAAAACCGCCTCTTCTTCGCAGGGGAGCACTGTTCGTCGACACCGGCATGGATCGAAGGAGCGATCGAGTCGGCGGTCAACGCGGTGCGCGAGATACAACTCCACAAGCCCCGAACACATCTGGCGTCAGCCATGGATTGCCCGATCGTGAAGGAAGCATGCGGATGAGTGTGTTCGACCTACCACGCCTGCATTTTTCCGGGGTAGCGACGACCAAGCTCCCCACCGGACCGCGCAGCGGCCTTGTGGATCTATCCACGAATACTGCACTGACCGATGAGGGACCGTTTCCGGCCCACCGACCGGTCCAGGATTACCACGATTATCTCGACAAGTGTGGTCCCCGTTTCGATGCGGCTGGACGCGTGACCGACAACGGTGAATTCAACGCCCTGAAGGGCTGGAACTTCGGCGGGAATGGGCATTTTTTGATCGACGCGAAGATCGTGAGCGTGGAGGTCTCGGCGGGTGACATAGACGCCGGGGACCCAGTGGTCGGACGAAACGTCGACATGTGGGGACACTACAATGAATACCTCGCTACCACGGTTAACCGAGCGCGGGTGTTCGACGTCGACCCGTCCTCGAACTGGACCACCACGTTGATGGTTGGTCAGTTCTGTTTCGGTCGTGCGGGACGATCCCATGATGTGGGATACATGTTCACCGGCGATGTGCACGGCCTGCACCCACCGAGATGGCATGACTTCAACCACGTCATGGACGTCGGCGACCACTATCTGGCACCTCAGCTTCGGCGATCTACTCTCTATCAGTTCGTCGTGCACAAAGACGAGAGGCTGAGCTGGCTGGATGAGGCGTCCGTCTCCCCGGCCGTTACTCTCATGCGCTCCGTTGTGGGTTCCGGCGGGGTGGGCGGTCTGGTAGTGCAGTTCACTCTCAGCAACATGTCCACGCCGCTGACGCCGGACTCCCCCAATCACTGGGATCTGCGGGGAACGATCGCGCCCTGGCGAGCGCACGAGTTACGCACCTATCCGGCCGGACGCCTGTTCACCCCCCCGTGGCCACGGCATGACACTGACCGCTCGGGGTTGCATAACCTCACCATCGAGGTGACACGCGATCACGTCACACTCAATATGATCAATGCGGTGCCGGCGACGTGTCGAGCCGAGAATTGTGGCCCTGGGCCGACTCACCAGCTTGGTTCCCTGCTCGATGTGGGCGATCTGGAACTGCGCACGGTGGCCACCGATCAGCTCGTTGCTGAGGTGCCTCGTCAGGCGTACCTCGGCAACGACTGCGTCTTGACCAGCGGGATCGTGACGATCCCGGTCGAGGCTCCCTGTCGGGGGGCCGGTGAGCAGGCACTGTGCCTGGTGGGAACGGACTCCCAGGGCAACCGCGTTGTGCTGCTGAATGAACAGGAAACCAATCTGCAGGTCGATGACGCCAGCCTCATTCTCGACCATCCGAAGGATGGCGACGACTCCGGCCACGACGTCGAAGTGCCGGTCTGTTCCTTCGTTCTAGGCCGTCCCCGGGCAGTCGGAGCGGTCACCGTGCGACAGTTCTTCAATCCCAGGGCCCTTCCGTTGGATGAGATCGCGGGATCAGCCCAGGCACGGTGTGGGGACATCGAGATCATGCGATTCCGCGCCGGACGGTTGGGTGATTCCGGGGATTGGTCCGGAACCTGCACTGTCCGCACCGACGAAAAAGGACGCGGTTGGTTCACGATCCGGGGCACGCGGGCCGGGGCTGCTCGCGTGCTGCTCTCGGTCCCCGATGACCACCCGCCATGCGAGGTGACGCAGCCGGGTTCCGCCGTGGTCGGCTACGACGATGACGACTCGCTCGGCTACTGGGCCGGCGCGGGCACGCTGTCGGTGCGGGTGCTCCCCGATGACTGGCGGCTCGAGGACATCCCCCAGAAGGACGTGACCTTCGACCTGGTGTACCGGGAGATCTTCGCGTTCTACGAGCTGCTCAGCTCCTTCATGAAGGCTGAAGTGTTCAGCCTGGCCGATCACTTCAGGGTGAAGACATACGCCCGGCTGATCTGGCAGATGTGTGACCCGCGCAACAAGACGAAGACCTACTACATGCCGCCGACGCGGGATCTGTCCGAGCCGAAGGCACATCTGCTGCTGAAGTTCCTGTACGCCCAGAACACGGCCGGCGGCGTACCGACCATTGTTCCGGCATCCAAGCGAACCAACCGGGGGATCACCACCCGCAGCGAGCTCGTCCCCGCGTTGCGGCACGCTGCGATGATCGAACTCGCTGTGATGCTGCAATACCTTTACGCGGCGTTCTCGATCCCAACCTACGGCGCCGGCTTGGAATACGTACGACGCGGCGAGTGGACCTTCGCGCAGTTGCGGTTGGTATGCGGCGACGGGGGAGAAACACGCGACAAGGGGATGCGGAGCAGTCTGCTCACCGTCGCCCGCGAGGAAATGATCCACTTCCTCGTCGTCAACAACATCATCATGGCCATCGGCGAACCATTCTATATCCCGTCCATCGACTTCGGTACTATCAACAACCAGCTGCTGGTCCCACTCGACTTCTCACTCGAACCCCTGGGCGTCGGCAGCCTTGCGCGCTTCATTGCCATCGAACAGCCGAACGATCTCATCGGCGAGGTCAGGCGCGAGGACACCATGAGTTCGGGCTCGCGCGAGGAGAACCACCCCTGTGGCTCCCCCTATAGTTCGCTGAGCGAGCTCTACGCGAACATCCGCGAAGGGCTGCAACGCGTGCCGGATCTCTTCCTGGTGGACAAGGGCAGGGGCGGTGGAGAGCATCACCTCTTCCTCCGAGAGTCGATCAACGCGGTCCACCCCGACTACCAACTCGAAGTCGACGACCTCACCAGCGCACTCTTCGCGATCGATGTCGTCACCGAGCAGGGCGAAGGAAACGTGCTCTCCTCGGTGACACCCGAGGAGGAGTCCCACTTCGACACCTTCCGGCGGGTGTCCGATCTCCTCATGACCGAGCAGATGAAGGGTGCGCGCGACCGGCGCGCGCCATGGAGCCCAGCGTACCCGCTGGTGCGCAATCCAACCCTGCACAAGGGAAACCCCGCCAAGGAACTCGTCACCGATCCCGATGCGAGGGAAGTCCTGCAGCTGTTCAACCGGTCCTATTTTATGATGCTCCAATTGATGCTGCAGCACTTCGGTCAGTGTCCAGATGCAAGCTTACGGCGTTCCGAGTTGATGAACATGGCAATCGAAGTCATGACCGGTGTCATGCGGCCGCTGGCCGAGCTGCTGGTGACATTGCCGTCCGGTCAGCGGGGGAAGACCGCCGGGCCATCGTTCGAGCTGGAATCCCCGCCGGGATACGCATCCCGGCCAGACGTGGCGTGGCGAGCCATCGGGCTGCGGTTCGAACATCTTGCGGCGGGCACGCGCAAGTGCTCCCTGGTCCCCGCCCACGTGGCGGAGACTCTTGAGTTCTTGACCAATTTCTTCCAGTCTTCCAACTGAGTTGCTCGATAGGCAGGGGATGGTCGCGATGACGACTGCTACACACGAGACCGATGTGTTGATCGTCGGTGGCGGTCCGGTGGGCATGGCGTTAGCCTTGGACCTCAAGTACCGGGACGTCAACTTCATGATCATCGATGCTGGCGACGGGTCGGTGTCTCATCCGAAGGTCAGCACTATCGGACCGCGATCGATGGAGTTCTTCCGCCGCTGGGGTGTCGCGGACAAGATCCGCAATGCCGGCTGGCCGGGGAGCTACCCACTTGACGTCGCGTGGGTCACCAAGGTCGGCGGGCATGAGGTGTACCGGCTGAACCGCGGCACCGCTGACAGCCGCCCTGTACACGTCCACACTCCTGAGCCGGATCAGATCTGTCCCGCGCACTGGCTGACACCGCTGCTCATGCGGGAGGTGGGGATGCATCCCGACGGGCCGTTGCGGATGCGGTGCAAGCTCGACGGCTTCGTCGACCACGACGACCACGTAGTCGCCACGATCACCAACCTTGCCGACGGATCAGCCCTGACGGTCCGGGCGCGATTCATGGTCGCCTGTGATGGTGCCTCTTCACCGGTGCGCAGAGCCTGTGACATTGCCTCGCCGGCCCAGTACGAAACCCGCGTGTTCCGCAACATCCTGTTCCGCGCCCCGCAGCTGAAAGAGCAGCTCGGGCAGCGCAACGCGCTGGTCTACTTCCCCATGTTGTCGTCCTCGGTACGCTTTCCGATGCGTGCGATGGACGGCCGCGACCTGTACAACATCGTCGTTGGGGTCGATGGCAGCGAGCAGTCAACACAGCCCGCCATGTCCTTGGTCACCAGCGCGATTGCTTTTGATACCCCACTAGAAGTGCTGTTTGACAACGAATGGCACCTGACACACCGTGTCGCCGAGCAGTTCCGGGTGGGACGGGTCTTCCTCGTCGGGGACGCGGCGCACACACTGTCGCCGTCCGGCGGATTCGGCATGAGCACCGGGATCTGCGGCGCGGCCGACCTGGGGTGGAAGCTCGCGGCCGAGCTGGACGGATGGGCTGGTCCTGAGCTCCTAGACACCTATCAGGCGGAACGTCGACCCATCGCAGTAGAGAGTCTGGAAGAGGCGAATATGAACCTGCTCCGGACGATGAAGCGGACGGTGTCACCTGATCTGCATCTGGATTCCCCGGAGGGGGAACGCGCGCGAGCGAAGATGGCGCAACGGTTGGAGCACAGCGACGTGGGTCGCGAATTCGACGCACCCATGATGCACTTCGGGTTCCGCTACGAATCGCCGATCATCATTCCTGACCCGATAGCGGCCGCCCCCGCTTCCCCTAACTGGCGGCCGGACGCTGTTCCGGGGTCTCGCGCTCCGCATTCGTGGCTGCGGGCCGGTGTGTCGACGCTCGATTTGTTCGGTCACGGATTCTCCCTGCTGTGCTTCGCCGAGTCTGACCGGAGAGAGGGGGTCGAGCACGCCTTCGCGGATCGTCGGGTCCCGCTCAAGACCACAGTGTGTGGCGACGCGAGGACAGCCGAGCTCTACGAGTACCCCTTCGTCCTGGTACGGCCGGACGGGCATGTCGCATGGCGAGGTGACGACCTGCCATCAGACGCGAGCTGGCTCGTGGACAAGGTCCGCGGAGCCGGGTGATCCGATTGGATGAGAACCATGGCTCAGCAGACACTACGACGATTCGACGTGACCGGCTGGACGCCGGAAGACGTCGCCAACCCTTATCCTGTGTACCAACGCTACCGGGACAACGACCCTGTCCACTGGAGTCCCGCGACGGCAGAATCGGCGGGTTCCTGGTACGTTTTCGGCTATGACGATGTCGCGGGCGTGCTGTCGAGCCAGCACTTCGGGCGGAATTCCCGCGTCGCGCGTGCCGGAGGCTCCGTCGTTCCCGTGCCTGCCGGCTATGACAATCTTCGTCGAATCGTCCAGAACTGGCTGGTTTTCATGGACCCGCCGCGACACACAGAGTTGCGTTCCCTCGTCAACAAGGAGTTCTCACCCAAGGTCGTGACTGCCCTACGCGCGAGGATCAAGGATATCGCAACTAATCTCATCGCCGAGCAACGGGAGAAATCGACCATCGAGTTGGTTGACGAGTTCGCCGCTCCCTTCCCGATCCTCGTCATCTCGGAACTGCTTGGCGTGCCGGAGGACCTGTGCAGCTGGTTCCGCGAGTGCGCCGTCAGCCTGCAGGAAGCCAGCACGGCGCGGGCGGGCCGACGCGCGGACGGCTACGCCAGGGCAGAGACCGCTGCCCGGGAACTCGCCGGCTACTTCCGGCAGGAAACACAGCGGCGTCGTGGTGAGGATCACCACGATCTGGTCTCCCTGCTCGTGCAGGCTCGGGATCGCGGCGAACTCCTTACCGACGACGAGATCATCGGCACCTGCATACACCTGCTGACCGCCGGACACGAGACGACAACGAACCTCATCTGCAAATCGGTACTTGCGCTGCTCGGGAATCCCGACGTATTCCACGAGCTGCGCGCCAATCCCGAGCTCATGCGAAACGCGGTGGACGAACTGGTCCGGTACGACTCCCCGGTGCAGATGGTGACACGCTGGTGTTACCGGGACGAAGTACTCCACGGGCGTGACATCCACCAGGGGGACAAGGTCGTGCTCGTGCTTGGTTCGGCCAACCGTGATCCCCTCCAGTTCCCCGACCCCGATGCCCTGTGTCTGCACCGGGGAACCAGCCGTCACTGCGGTTTCGGTCTCGGCATCCATTACTGCCTAGGCGCTAACTTGGCACGGGCCGAGGCCGAGATCGGCCTCACCACGCTGTTCGAGAACTTTCCCCAGCTCAGCCTGACCGATGAGCTGACCCAGTACGCCAACGACATGGTCTTCCACGGACCGTCCCGTCTTGTGCTCCGGACCGGATGAGCACGAAAAGGAGGCATCATGAAACGCACCGACGACAACTGCGGCAGGCAAGCTCCGGTGGTCGCATTGTCCCTGGACCACAGGGAGAGCGACATGCTTCCGGATCTGGTCAAGCTTCCTGAGCGCGGACCGGTGGTACGTATTCCGCATAGTGGCGGCTACGCCTGGGTCGTGTCCGATCCTGTGTTGGTCCGCAGTGTGTTGAAGGACGCGCGGTTCAGTAAGGAGGGCCACCATGCGCCTCCATGGTTTGTCGACGAAACCGGCTTGATCGGCTCTCCGCAGACGTCGGCGGCGTCTCAAATCATCACCAGTGAGGGACATGAGCATGTGCGGCTGCGAAAGCTGCTCATGCTCGCGTTCAGCCCCGCTCGTATCCAAACCTGGTCGGCGACCGTTACCTCGGTGGTCGACGAGCTACTGGACAATCTGGAAAACCGAGTCGGCTCCGCGGCCCGCAACACACCGGTCGACGTGGTCAGCGGATTCGCTTACCCGCTGCCGTTGACCATCATCTGCACCCTGATGGGCTTGCCGCGCGATGTGCATTCTGTCATGCGCAATGCCAGCGAGGACATATCGTACGGCGGCAACGCCGCCGTACGCGACAGCGGCCGGGAGAAATTATACAGCACGGTAGCCGACCTGATCGACTATCACCCGGACCGCCTAGCCGACGGTTTGATCACCGATCTGATCGCTTTAACTCGAAGTGGTCCGCCGCAAGCCAGCCTCACCGAAGTCAAGTCCTGGATTCCAGGCCTCATCCTGCCAGGGCACGAGTCCACCGCCAGCCTTCTCGCCTCGGCACTCTACGAGATATTGATGGCCCGGCAACGAGGGGCGGTCAAGACGGCATCCATCGACGCCGTTGTCGAAGAAATCCTTCGGCTGCACCCACCATTTCCTCTAGCCACCTGGCGATTCGCTACCTGCGACATCGTCCTGTCCAACATCGACATCCCTCGCGGCGCTCCAATACTAGTCAACCTTCCCGCCGCCAACCGTGATCGTCTGACTTGCTCCCAACCCGATCAGTTCATCCCACACCGCGACCCGATCAACCACGTCAGCTTCGGGCTCGGTGCTCACTACTGCATCGGAGCCGGACTTTCCCGACTCGAAGCACGTACCGCCATCTCAGCGTTCCTCCGGCGCTTCCCGGATGCCACACTCGCCAACCCCGACACGCCAGCCACCTGGCAAAGCGACCTGCTCGGCCGACGCATCATCACTCTGCCCGTCATCTTGAACTCCTCACGATCGCTGGGGGAGAGAGCATAGGGTCGCCGAAACAGAGGTCTGGAACGACTGCCGCCGGGCCTTCTCCTCTCGTCGCGGAAGTCATATGGTCGGAGGTGAGCATGACGTATCTACCGAACGTCGTTCGTCCTCCTTCTTTGTGGAAGACATCGCGATGCCGGCAACTCAACCCGACCCGTCAATAAACACATCGTCGGCATGGCGCACCCGCGCGAGAGTTGGCCGTCGCAATGCCCTTGGCCATCTCAGTGCCCTTTGGTGAGGGAGTTGTTTCAAGCATGCAGGTGATTGATGTTCAGCCGTACCAGCAGGATGGCGGGGCCGTCGCCACGCTGCCGAGGCCCGACACCCACAGCCTCCCAGTGCACCAGGCACCCTCGTCGTGGCAACCCGCCTCGTGGCGCAGCCATCCCGCGTCGCAGCAACCCGACTGGCCCGACCCGTGCACAGTGGAACGGGTCGTCAGCGATATCTCCCGGCTTCCCTCGCTGGTCCCGCCGACCGAGATCCGCGATCTGCAGCGCTCATTGGCCGCGGTGGCGTCTGGCAAGGCGTTCCTGCTGCAGGCGGGAGACTGTGCCGAGCGGTTCGCGTCCTGCACTGAACAGGGCGTACGCGGGAAGCTCCGGGTCATCCTCCAGTTGGCCATCCTGCTGACCTATGGATCGGGCCTGCCGGTCGTGAAGGTCGGCCGGATCGCCGGCCAGTTCGCCAAGCCCCGCAGCCAGCCAAAGGAGTTCGTCGACGGCATCGAGCTGCCGGTGTTTCGCGGTGACATCGTCAACAGCTCTGAGCCGACGTTGCACGCTCGTCGCCCGGACGCCGAGCGCCTGCTCCGCGCCTACCACCATGCGTCCGCGACGTTAGAGGTCTTACGGGCACTGACTAAGGAGGGCTTTGCCGGTCTCGATCAGGTACACGCGTGGAACCAGGAGTTCGTGCGTCGCAGCCCGGCTGGCCGGCTGTACGAGAAGGCCGCCGACGAGATCACCTGGACGCTGCGGTTTATGTCGGCGTCCGGATTCGATCTGGCGGGTTCGCAAGCACTGCACCAGGTGAACCTCTACACATCGCACGAAGCTCTGCTCCTGCACTTCGAACAGGCGTTGACTTATTTCGCCCCAGAAAGCGACGGCTGGTTCGACACCAGTGCTCACATGGTGTGGATCGGCGATCGGACTCGACAGCTCGACGGCGCACACGTGGAATTCCTTTCCGGAATCGCCAATCCGATCGGAGTCAAGGTCGGCCCGACGACGACGCCAGCCGAGCTACGCGAGCTATGCGAGCGGTTGGACCCCGGTTTCGTGCCCGGCCGGCTGGTGCTGATCTCGCGTCTTGGTGCCCGCCATGTGACCGAGCTGTTGCCACCGCTGATCCGGGCAGTACGCTCGACCGGTCGTTCGGTGGTGTGGGCGTGTGACCCTATGCACGGCAACACGTTTCGGTCCGAGAGTGGCTACAAGACCCGACGGTTCGGCGACATCACCGCGGAGATCGCCGGTTTCTTCGCTGTGCATGAGGCGGAAGGAGCGCATCCGGGGGGCGTGCACCTAGAACTGACCGGGGAAGATGTCACGGAATGCCTGGGCGGCGCCGAGGAAGTACTCGACACTCACCTTGGCACCCGCTATGAGACAGCATGTGATCCACGGCTGAACGCTAGCCAGTCCATCGAGCTGGCCTTCCGGGTGGCCGCGCTGCTGCGGGAACACAGGCACTGATCCAGCTGAACGACAGACACCGGACATGAAGGCTTATGCGGAATTAGTTTGACGAAGTGGAGGGCTCGGACAGCTCGAATGCCGTGGCTTCCCCAGTCACCGGCCTCCGCGATCCGAGGCGACCCCTCGAGGGAGTTGATTGAATCCGGTTGAATTCGAGACCATGTACGAGCTGGGCGACCTGATCAGCCTGGTCGCCTGGCCCCGACAACGAGTCTCTACCGAGCCCGGGGCGGTTCTGTCAGTACAGCGGCGAGTTTCTGGCAGTCGGCCACTGTGACGGTGAGGGCGGGATGGCGCAGGGTGCCGGTTGGCTCGATACCGGGGACTGGTTCCCGGAAGGTGACGCACAGACCGCGGATACCATTGGTGGCCATGGTTAGCCCTCGGTCGGCGAGGGAGAGATGCGCCGGTCCCGCGGTCTTGAGGAAGCCGTATGGTCCGGTGACGGTGGTTGACGTCACGTTGGCGAGGCCTGTTCGTACTCTCCATGGCCCGAATCGGACGCTAAGCTCGCCGTCGTCTACCTGGACCATCGCGGTAGCCGGGGTGATGCCGAAGGGCAGGCCAGCGACCCGGTAGGGAGTCGTGAACCGGAAGGGAAAGGTCTGGGGCGTCATTGGGTAGTAGATACCCACTTGGGCCTCGGGTCAACCTGGTGTGGCGCGTACATCTCGGGAAGCGAGCTCGCCTATCCGAATAGGCTCACTGGGCTGGGTTGTGTTGGCGGATGGTGAGGCGATCTAGTGGGTGTGATTCTACTCTGGAGGGCACCAGCATCAGGTCGTGGGTCTGTAGGCTCGGTCACTCATACCTGCGCAGCGCGTCACCGATCAACCACAGTGTGGGCGGCCATAATCCGGTGAACAGTGCCCGCCGCTCGCCCTTGCCTCGTTCGTCCTGATCCACCGTCTTGACCCGGATCCACAGGCCAGACACAGCGCGACCGATCTATGGGCATAAGCTCCAGATACGGTGCTGCGCAGTCCGGCACGATGCAACAACTGACCTACCATCCGCGCCCCCATCTTAAGCTGTTTGCCAGCTCGCCAGCTGGGAACATCCTCAGTGTCCGCGTATCCGCCCACGAGCGCGACATGGAGTACCCGGTGTATCGCGTGATTGCCTGATCTCCCCCCTCCGTTGCCCGATGAGCTGGTCGATGACCGTAGTCAGCCCCTGGAATCCGGGGTCGGTTCCTTGTTTCGTCGGCTGTTCGCAGTGGAGATCGAGGGCTCGTCGTTGACCGCACGGAGCTGATCACCAAGATTGCTGCCGACCTCAACCAGGTCGTGCCCTCTGAGGTCACCGCGGTCGAGAGGGTTTCCGGTTTTCCGGCAAGCTCGCGATCAGCGACGAAATCGTGGTGCGCATACCGGGTCCCTGGGATGGCCCCGTCGACGTGGTGCACCGGACCGGCACATCATCTCGTCTCGCCACTGCTCGCTTCCAGTTCCGCCGCCAAGGACGTGGAGATCCTCGTCTTTCGCCATGAGGTCGCAGTGTTTCGTCGCCAGGTCGGCAGGCCAGTTCCGTCTTGGCCCGGCCTGATCCGGGATCTGCCCACCACGTCGGCTACCGGTGCCGACCATGTCGAGTTGCTCCAGTTGGCCGGGTACGCATGTATACGCCACCCGACAGTGGTTCGTCCACACGGCCGCACTTGCCGCGCCGGGTCGTCTTTCTGGCGCGAACTGCACTGCGCGTGAGAAATATTATCATGCACGGATCAACGAAAACATCAGACTTTGGAGTAACGAACAGTGTGATATTTGTGATGAACTAGATGGAAGCTAAACCTCGAGGCCAGGACAGCGCGACTCGAGGGGAGGCGTCACGCCTTAGGGTGGAAATGTTGTCATGGAGTTCCAATATGAACATGGAGAAAATAATGAGAAAACGAACGGTGTACCCACTCTTGATCGCTAGTATTATGGGCGTGAGCGGGCTTATTGGCGCAACCTCGGCCTCCGCCGCCACCAACTGCGTTGTGGGCCCCGGAGTGACGCAGACCGACACGACCGTGACCGGAACTGCCGCGAATGACACGATCGACTGCACCAGTGCGGACCCTGGGAAAACGATCAATGGCAATGGTGGAAACGACACCATCACCGGCACGAGATTCGACGACACCATCAATGGCGGCGACGGCAACGACACCCTCACCGGCGGCGTCGGCAATGACATGCTCAGCGGCGGCAACGGCATGGACACCCTGAACGGCAGTGCCGGCGACGACAATCTGAGCGGCCCGGACAACGACTCTGCTGTGGATACGCTCAATGGCGGCGATGGCACTGACACTTGTGGACCAGTTGGCGTGCCCCCGGAGACCCGCACCAGCTGCGAGTCATAGAAGCACATTTCTCCTCCGGCGCCTCCGTTCCGGCGAAACCGGTAAGGACCACTAAGGAGGTGAGCAGCCCGCACAGGGCATCCTAGGGCGCGTTGGTGGTACGGAGACGAGCAGGCACGAACATTTCGATGATCACAGGCTGTCGTGATCATCGAAATGTTCGTGCCTGCAACCTCTTTTTTGTCCTTTTTGTAACATTTTGATCCGATCCGCGATAAGTGGAGTAGGCATCGGATTGAGTGCACGCAGCCGAGCGCCGTTCGTCCCCCTTGGCGCGCCGCGCCGTGCGGGGTCCTCCCTAATTGTGTTCCAGGAAAAGAAGGCGTCATGCGACGCATCCGCACCACCATCCAGGCCCTGATCGGGGCCACCGTGATCGCCGGGGGCATGGCCGCCCTCACCCCCGCAGCGCAGGCCGCAACCCCCGTGGCGTGCAGCGAAACCGCTCTGGTCGCGGCAGTCACCCTCGCCAACACCACCCCAGCCGCGGACACCCTCACCTTGGCATCAGGCTGTACTTACAGCATGACCTCCGCCAACGGTAGCCCCGCCAACGGCCAAGAAGCGCTGCCGGTGATCACCACTCCGATCGAAATGGTCGGCCCCGCGACAATCACCCGGGCCTCAGGGGAATCCTTCCGTATCGCCGAGGTCAGTCCCACCGGCAAGCTCACCCTCACCACATCGGTCGCGCTCACCAACGGCAGCGCCGCCGGTGACGGGGGCGCCATCCTGAACTTCGGCGAAGTGACCCTCACCAACAGCAGCCTCAGTGGCAACACTGCCACGGGCAACGGCGGTGGCCTGGCTAACGCCGATACCCCCTCCGGCACCGCGCCCGCCGCGACGTTTACCAGGAGCCCGGTCTCCGGTAACACCGCGATGCTCAGCGGTGGCGGCATCTACAACGGTCAGAGAGGCACGTTGACAACCAGCGGCGTCTCTGGCAGCCCGCTGGTCATCTCCGGTAACACCGCGACGACGCTCCGGGGCGGCGGTATCGCCGCGGTCGACTCCACCGCGACCACTCTCACCCAAACCGCCGTGACCACCAATAACGCGCTCCTGAACGCCGGTGGCGTCTATCGCTTGAACGGCACTATGACCACCAACGACTCACCAATCACCGCCAACACTCCCAACAACTGCGTCGGCAGCGCCCCGGCGGTCCCCACCTGCACCGGCTGACATTTCTCAGCGCCCGTTGAGAGCCACGCAGACACAGACGAACAACCCGGCCCGTCCCTCACCAAAGGGTCGGGCCGTTCGCTGCCGGTCAAGGGCAACCTCGGTCGAAATCGTGCTGCCGCGTTCAACCCTATTTGGAGGCATCGTTGCTGTACCGCAACGCTGCGGCCTGCTGGTCGATCCGTCGTCAACCGTGACCGGCTGGGCGGCGAGATCCCCCGTCCACTCCGAGCCCTTCACTGGTAGATGACCGTCCGGGATCGAATCCAGCGGATCCCCGCCATGGGAGATCGCGGCGTCGGTGCAGGTTGGCGCGCAGTACCCGCAACACCACGGTCGGGCTCAGCAGGCGCGGTGGTGGGTCGAGGAGGTTGGACACCCGCATGAACGCGGCACCGACCCGGGAGTCGACCGTGGCGGCGGCGTGCAGATGCGGGAGGTAGGCGTTGACCAGGCGCACCTTCAGGGTGCGATGGCCCGCCACTTCGGGCCGCCGGAGGTCACCGGTGACGCTGATGTCCCAGGCGTCGTCCACGATCTTGGCGGCTGCGGGGAACCACCGGGCCGCCAACCGGTGGGTGCCGACGCGTAGGCAGTCGCGTAGCGCGAGCGCTTCCAGCGCGGCGACGCTCATGCCCTGACCGTAGATGGGATTGAAGCTGCACATCGCGTCGCCCAGGACGAGTAGGCCCTCGGGGAATCGCCGGAGCCGCTCGTAGTGGTTGCGCACGCTGACGGGGAAGGTGAAGCGGATCGGGTCGCTGAGCGGTTCGGCTTGCCGGATGACCTCGTAGAGACCGGCCGGGAGCTGGGTGGCGAACGCGGTGAAACCCTCGGGGTCTACTGGTGGGTGGTTACCCTGATACCCGCCGAGGGTGACCAGCATCTGCCCGTGCTCCAGGAGTTGCAGGCCGCCGCCGTAGCGGTGGGTTAGCGTCCCGTTCGAGACCCCGAAACTGTCGCCGCCGAGTACCTCGGGATCGAGCCGGTAGAGCCGTGAGGCGTAACCGACCCCGATTCGGACCTCGTTGCGGTCCGGTCGGGGATAGCCGAGCTGCGATAGCCAGACCAGCGTGCGTGAGCCTCGGCCGGAGGCGTCCACTACCAGTTCGGCGTTCAACACCTGCGCGGCTGCGCCGGCTGCCCTGGGCAGCACCCGCAAGCCGGTCACCCGGCGGCCGTCGGAGTTGGTCTCCAGACCGACGGCGTCGCAGCCATCCAGGACCTGGACCGTGGGCAGGCCCCGGACCCGCTGCCGGACGTGGCCCTCCAGTAGCGGCCGGCTCATGGTCAGGCCGTGCAAGCCGCTGGGCACCTGCCGGTAGTGATGGCCATCGAGGTACCAGTGGCAGTCGGCCTGGACGTCGCCGAGCAGGGCGCCGGCCATCACCATCTCCTCGGCGAATCCCTCGAACAGGCTCTCCAACGCACAGAGACCGCTGGCCAACAGGCCGTGCAGGTGATGGGCTTGTGGTACGCCTCGGCGATGCTCACCGCACGCGGGCAGGATGTCCCGCTCCACGACTGTGACGCGGTCGTAGGCCTCGGCCAGCACTCTGGCCGTGAGCAGCCCGGCCATGCTGGCGCCGATGACGACTGCATGGTGCCCGACTGTGCGCATCGCGGATCTCCCTGATGGCAGAGGTGCTCGATCAAGAGCCGGTTGGCGGACGATTCGATCGATAACCGGCGTTCCTCATCAGGCGGGTGTCGATGAGCGCCGTCCGTCGATCGCGAATGGACACGACATGGGTCGCCGCATGAACGCCTCCGACGAGATGCAAGCGGCCGCGACCGCGCTCCGGAGCGTCACCACATCCGGACCCGTGGAGACCGCCGACCTGCTTGAGGAGACTGCACGGGACCTGGTGCGCCACCTGCTGCCCGGTTCCCTTTCTCGGGAAGGCCGGCTCAGGTCGGTAGGCGCGGCCACGGTGATCCCGGGGCAGACGTGGACCGAGGGACAGCAGGCTGGGATTGTTGGGTTCGCCTAGGCCCACCGGCGCTGAGGCCATCGACATCAGCACCGACAACCCTGCGGCCATGCCCGCGGTTGACAGCGACGCAATCCACGAAACGGTGAGTAGCCCCACGCCGGTGGCGCTGAAGATCGCCAGAAGGCTCTGCACGAAAGTGTTGACGGCTCGCTCGATCGCCGATCGCCAGAACGGGTAGGTGGACATCGGGAGTTCCCCTCTGCAAGCGAGGTGTGGTGTCAGTGAGAGCCTCGCCGGGACCCCGCTGATACCAGCCCGACCAGAAAACTGCGCTGACGTTGACGATCCGGCCGGACCGTTGGGCACGCATCGAGTCCCACGGTCCAGCCCAACCGCAGCCAGACCGTCAGGTCGTCGCTGAGGTGTCCGGCGCCTGGATTGCGAGCACCTCGGCGGTGCTCTCGCCGTCGGGGCCGGTATAGGTGATCAGGTCGCCGGGGTGGGCGCCCACGAGCGCTCGCGCGAGTGGACTGTCCCAGGTCAGGATCTCTGTTGAGCCCGGTGATTCCTCGGGAATGGCCACCACTGTCATGGCCTCGACACTGCCGTCGCTGAACCGTACGGTCACCTCGGTTCCGTCGGCCAGAGTCGGCGCGGGCGAGGTGGCCATCCTGCCGTGCAGCAGGTCGGTGATCTCGCTGATGCGATTGTCGAGCAGGCTGCGCTCGTCGGCCCATTCGAGTCGTTGGGCTGCATCGCCGCGGTCGTCGACGGCGTCTGTCGCAGTGGCAGCGTCGTCCAGCTGGCGTCGTTGTGCGCGCAAGGCGTCAAGCTCTTGCTCGAGACGTTGCCGGGTGGCAGCGCTCAAGTGAGGTCTGGGACTGCGTTGCTGTTCGGTCGTGGTGCTCACCTCCGTGATGCAGTCACCGGGGTCGACGCTCACGCTGCGGTCGAACTCGACATCGAAGCTCGTATCAGCCTCCCCTGCAATGGTAGCCAGGGCTGCAAACGCGCGGCGTGGATACGAGTCCCTCAGCCGGAACTAACCGGCGACGTGCTGGCCCGGGGTGATCTGACCAATCCAGGCCGCTTGCTCCGGTTCGCCGAATGCATCAACCACCGTCAAGGGTCTTCGTTCCGTTTGCGGAGTACATCTGCTGCCGCCTCGGCAAGCAAGACGATCAACTCCATGAAATCGGCCGGTTCCATATGGGTGTGCAGGGACCGTGCGGTCGCAGCAGGATCATCGAGGCTCACGGCGAGAGTGCGGGATCGGTAGCCAGCCGGGACATCATGGGCACGCCGACCGAACGTCGTCGGCGGAGCCACGGTGACGGGTGGGCCCGGCGGTGCGCTAGCTGGGGGACGGGTCATCGCAGCCTGGGTGGTCAAGGTTTCACCTGCCGATAAATGGGGGTCGGTGCACCTGGATATCCTCTTAATCGCCGCCCGCTGCGAAGTGTTACACCCGCGTCGCTGAGGGTGACAGTTCACTCGTGCCGTGTCCCCGGCGATGCACACCGCTCGATCACCGGTGAGCACGGGGGCGGCTGGCACCCGCTGAGCCTGGCCGTCCAGTCCGGGCAACGGGTCAGTGAGCCGGGTACCGGCGCCGATCAGTCAATGGAGCCCGCCTGTCCCGGTGATCCCTCAACTGACGGGTCCGGCGGAGGAGGGATCCGGCGATGGGAGGCTGCGACCCGAGCCTGGTGGGGAGTATGGGGCCGCTGGTGAGCGCGGTGGAGCCGGTCGTTGTGGCCGAATTAAACTTGGAGGTTTAGCGGGGGATCGATCGGTTACTCTCACGAGGTGGGGAGAGATTTTATTGTTTCCCTTGAATCACAGCAAGTGCCTAGTTCGTGACTTATAAACGTCATGCTGGTCGAGGAAGATGGGATGGTCGGTCATGGGAAAACTGGAAGGTAAGCGCATAGCGATTCTTGCGACCGATGGTGTAGAAGAAGTTGAGCTCACCGAGCCGCGACGGGCCGTGACTGACGAGGGTGCGACCGTTGAGATTGTGTCGGTCAATGAGGGTTACATCCAGGCGATGAAAGGTGATATAGAGCCGACGAATTCTTATAGAGTCGATCGAGTCGCGTCGGCCGTGCAAGCGTCTGACTACGATGGATTAATCATGCCGGGTGGCACGGTTAACGCGGACCGGCTTCGTATGGACGCTGATGTCCGTTCTTTTGTGAGGAGTATGTTCGCGGACGGCAAGCCTGTGGGTGTGATCTGTCATGGGCCGTGGACGCTCGTCGAGGCTGGCCTGGTAGGTGGGCGCACGCTCACCTCGTTTCCGAGTCTGCGAACTGATATCCGCAACGCCGGCGGCACCGTGGTGGACGAAGAAGTCGTCACGGACGGGGCTCTGGTATCCAGCCGTAACCCCGATGACCTGCCGGCCTTCTGCGCCAAGATCGTAGAGGAATTCGCGAAAGATCACTATGAGGTGCACGGGTAGAGCGTTACGATTCGGCGACCGAGCATCCGGCATGGTACGAGTTCCTCGGCATGGCAAGCGACCGGCGACCGCGCGGAGCGGGAGCTCGTAAGCACCCGACGGGCATCTGCTGGCGTACCAGCAGTTATCGCGCAAGTTTCCCCCGACGCCCCAGGAGGCCATCTCGGTGAGCACAGGCGTCTGGAGGAGGCAGGTCGAATCAAAGTCACGGTACCGGGTTGAGGATGTGACGATGCCGGGGATGTGCCCTCCCAGAGCTGGCGCTTCAGCCATCTGCAGCTCGACCAGGGCCGCAACGACGGATTCGTGACCAGCATCGAAGACATCGGCGCTGACGCCGACGTCACGGGGGCATGGGTTACTGGAGTGCTGAGGACCTCCCGTTCCACGCAGGGCTCGCGCGGACTTTCCCCTCGCTGAGCACACCGGCGCAGCCGGGCTCCACGTCGCCCGCGCACTGACATTGCTAGCCCGGCGGCTGCTCCCTGGTCTCGAGCAGGACATCCGCGGTGAGCTCCAATGCACGGCGAACCTGTACCCGCTGGGGCTAGCGCGCACGATCGGCCACCTCCGCCACATCGAACGCTTCTTCCAGCATGCCGCGGCGGGCACGCTACCACCGGTGAGCATCGTCGACCCGGATTTCGAGGTGTACTCGGAGGAGAACCCGCGAGACATTCGCCTCGGCGAGGGGTTTCGCCAGCGCAGTCATCAACGCCGTTATGCACGGCCCGGGCTGGCCACACACCCTGCTCATCTGGCTCTACAACGAACACGGCGGATACTACGACCACGTACCACCGCCGCCACCAGCAACCGAACCCGATGACGTGCTCCCGCACAGCCTTGGTGACAGCACCAGGCCACTGCGATGGCTGGTGAAACACTCCGGGCTGTGACCGCGGCGCTGCTGGCCGGACTCGGGCGACGGGCGTTACGATCGGTACTGATTCCGGGTGCCTGCTGTCGTGGTCTGCCCCTATGTCAAATGCGACTACGCGTCCTCGACCCCGTTCGACCACACCTCTGCGCTACCGTTTCCCGATCCGCCGACACTGCCCCAGCCCACGATCCGCTGGCCGCACTAACCCGTCCGAGTAGGTGTGTCTTAAACGAAGAATCATCTTCTCGAACAGTGCCGCTACTGCCTGTCCCTGGACTGCGTGACCGTACTGAACGCTGAGGTGAGTGACCTCGACGAGGGGCGGAGAAATGCGCAAGTCCCCACCCCTCGCGGAGATCCAACACCCGATTAGGCGCTTAGTGCTGCACCGGCTGTCACCCCACGGCCGCCAGTCCACGGTGCGCGTCCTCGAACGCCTTCGCTACCTCAGCGGAGATCCGACCACGGTCCGACACCTGGCGGCCAGCTTCGCGGGCCCATGCGCGGATCGCAGCGGTCTGCTCCCGATTCCCGCGGGGAGTTGTGGACGGGCGAGAGCGAGTGTTCGCCACGGCGGTGCGCTTGCCGATCCTGCGTCCCGCGTTCGCGTAGTCCGCGAGAATGTCCCGCAGAACACCCGCGTTGTTTGCCGAAAGGTCGATCTCAAACTCGACGCCATCCAGGCTGAAGCTCACCGTCTCATCAGCTGCGTCGCCCGTCATGTCATCAACGAGCGTGGTCTCTACCTTGCGCACCATGCGGTCTCCTAAGTCGAGGGGATTGTCTGGCGCGATGATAGAACAGCTGTCAGCTAAACGTTCAGCAGGGTGTGTCCTGTCGTGCAGGGGAACCGCATGCCACCCTCGGCGGGCCGACCGACCGACCGACCGTATCAGCCTCGTCGGCCATGGCCCGGCAGGTTGGTCGTGCGTGCGGTATCGGTCGGTGCGATGTGTCCCGACTGTTCGCCTTCGGGCGGGGGCGCCATTGTATGATTCGGCGGTCACCCGGGCGACTGCACGAGCGTCCGCTCATCGGCCGATGAGCGCTACGACACGACTCGGGAAATGTAGATCAGCGACAAGGTGGCCGCTTCCGCCCCTGCCGGTGGGCTCTCGCTAGATGCGACGCTGGTGCATACGGCGCCCCTTTAACTCGACAGGTCTAGGCGGACGCCGGTCTCGGTGATCCAGTCGTGCAGGCTCAAGGCGACCTCGGTGGTCCGCCGTTGCGCGTCGAGGCTGACCCCGCCGATCGGGGTGTTCAACAGGGTGTGCACTCGCTGGGCGTCGAGGAGCTCGAGCACCGGAGAGGTGCCGTCGGCGACGAGTTTGTTCAGCTGGTCGCGCAGTGCGTGTGCATAAGTGGGATCTTGGGTGGAGGGGTATGGGCTCTTCTTCCGCTCGGCGATCGAGGTCGGCAGTACGTCCCTCACGGCGGCGCGGAGCAAGCTTTTCTCCCGACCGTCGAAGGACTTGAACGACCAGGGGGTGTTGAACACGTACTGCACCAGCCGATGATCGCAGAACGGTACCCGTACCTCCAGACCGCTGGCCATGCTCATCCTGTCCTTGCGGTCCAGCAGGAACTGCACGAACCGGGTCAAGTGCAAATAGCAAACCTCCCGCATGCGTCGTTCAACCGGGTCGGTGGTGCCAGTGTGCGGCACCTCGGCCAGCGCGCTGCGGTAGCTATCGGCCTGGTAACCCGGAATGTCCAACGCGGACATCAACTCGTCGGTGAACAGCGTCTGCTGCGGTTTCGCCCCATCGCCCATGAACCGGCCGATCGCGGCCAGCCAGGGAAAGGTATCCGCACGCGCGGCCGCATCGTGAAACCACGGGTAACCGCCGAATACCTCGTCGGCGGACTCCCCCGACAACGCCACCGTCGAACGGGCCCGGATCGCGGCGAACAGCAGGTAGAGGGAGGTGAACATGTCCCCGCCGAGCGGGAGGTCGTTGGCGCGCACCACCGCTGCCCGGTGTGCCGGGTCCATCAGCTCCGACGTGGACAAGACGATGTCAGTGTGGTCAGCATCGACGTGACGGGCCAGCTCGTGCACGAACGGCGTGTCCGGGGTGTTGCGCATCGGATCGGCGGTGAAGTGATCGGCGTATCCCGTGAAGTCCACCGCGAACGAGCGGATCCGACCACGCCCGGCAGCGGCGAGTTGGTGTGCCGCGAGCGCGGTGACCGCGGAGGAGTCCAGGCCGCCTGACAGCAGCGTGCACAGCGGTACGTCCGAGATCAACTGGCGGTTGACGATGTCGTCGAGCAGCTCCCGCACGGTCGCCACTGTCGTGTCGAGGTCATCGGTGTGCTCGCGCGCCTCCAGTTTCCAGTACCGGCGCACGGTGATGCCCTTGCGGCTCATCTTCAGCAGGCAGCCCGGCCGCAGCTCATGCAGGTCCCGGTACACCGCCTGCTCAGGGTTTTTGACGAAAGCCAGGATCTCCCGCATGCCGTCAGCGTCGACCACGGGTTCAATCAGTGGGTTGGCGAAGATGGCTTTGGGCTCCGAACCGAACAGCAGCCCGTGCTCGGTTTTGGTGTAATACAGCGGTTTGATGCCCATCCGGTCGCGTACCAGCATTAGCTGCTCGCGGTTGATGTCCCACAACGCGAAGGCATACATCCCGTTGAGCCGGTCGACGAAGTCCTCACCCCACTGCAGATAGGCGTGCAGCACTACCTCGGTGTCGCTCTCCGTGCGGAACCGGTGCCCGTGGGTACCAAGTTCGGCGCGCAGCTCCCGGTAGTTGTAGACCTCACCGCTGTAGGTCAGCGCCGCGACCGTGCGCCCGTCGACCTCCACGCTCATCGGCTGCCGCCCACCCTCGATATCGATCACCGACAACCGCCGGTGACCAAGCGCCACGTGCGGCGCGATCCACAACCCTTCCGCGTCCGGCCCGCGGCAGGCCATCGTGGCCACCATCTGGGCCAGCACCGGCTCCTGGTCACGGAGATCTCGGACGTAGTCCACCCAGCCGGTAATCCCGCACATCGCGCCCACCTCGTTGTGATCCATTAGCATTGCTAATAACCAGCGTCCCTCGCAATAACACCCACGGCCGGTGCCAAGCGGGTGACGCGAAGTGATAACAGTCACGCACACATCAGGTTTGACCACAGAAGAGGACGTTGCGCGCGGGTGACTCATCCTGCATGGTTATGCGTTGCTTGCAGCTGCTGATGGGCGCCGTTGCCGCTGCTCGATGCGCTCAGGAAGTCACAGGGACCTGTGACGTGGCCACAGACTTGGCGGTCCGGGGCACAGCCTCATCGAAACGCTCGGCCGAGCTCGGCGTGACCTGCGTTCACCGGACCCGGCCGATCGAGCGTCGACGTTGGCTGCGCGGTGTGTCACTCAGCGAATCTGGAACAGCCCGTGCAACTCGAGTGCCGTGCCGGTTCCTTCTTCCGTGGCACCCTTCGTGACACGATAGAAGCCAGACTCGACGTCCGTGGGTATCTCCACGGTATTCGGCCTGCCGATCTCGCCGGGCCCGAGGATGAACGCGATCTGTGGAAAGATCTTGGGTGCGAGGTCGGTCTTCTGCCAACGCTCCCCGTCCCAGTGTTCGATCGTGTATGCAAGCCCGTACTCCAGGGGCCGCTCTCCCCGGTTCACGATCACCGCGTCGAAGGTGGCCGGTGCCGTGACCTCGGGACGATCGATCAGAAGTGCGACAGTGCTCATGGGTATCTCCTTCCATACGTGTCACAAACTGCTTTCACGAGTTATTCGGTTAACTGAGGGCCCACGGTGAACAGTAGATACCTGTCCCGAAGGAACTGCTGCATCGGCGGAGCACCGGCTTGGGCAGGCTGGGCGCGCAGCCGGGTTACGGCTGCCACCCACAGCCCGCCGCTGAGCCACGACACGGTCACCGCCGTCATCAAGCCGGCTAGCGGTCAGGTGGGCTGGCTGGGCGGGGTTCGTTGAGGAGTCGTTCGAGGTCGCTGATGGTGATGGGTTTGGTGAGGTGTGCGTCGAATCCAGCTTGTAGTGACTGCTGGCGGTCGGTGTTTTGGCTGTATCCGGAGTGAGCGACGAGGCGGGTTGGTTGAGGGCTCGGATCGGCGCGGAGACGTCGGGCTACTTCGTATCCGGTGATGTCGGGTAGCCCGAGGTCGCAGAGTACGAGGTCGAAGTGCTGGTGGTGGGCGGCGGTGAGCCCGTCGTTGCCGGTGTGGGCGACTGTGACGTGGTGGCCTCGGCGTTCCAGCAGTGTCTGGTAGGTAGCGGCTAGGTCGATGTTGTCTTCGATGATGAGCGTGTGTCGTGCTGTTGGGGTCTGGGGTTGAGTCTGGGGTCGTGTCGGGTGGGAGTCGAGCAGGTGGGTCAGGGGGAGCTGGACGCGGAATTCTGCGCCTGTGGCGGGGCCTTTGCTGTGGGCGGTGACGGTACCGCCGTGGAGTTCGACGATGCTGCGGACTATGGCGAGACCGAGGCCTAGGCCGCCTGCGTCGGTCATTCCCGATGGTACTGCTCGGGCGAAGACCTCGAACAGTTTGTCGGCTGTGGTGGGTTCGAATCCGATGCCGTTATCTCGTATGGTCAGCACGGCCTGACCGGTCTTTTTGGTGAGTTTGACGTGGACGGTCCCGCCGGGGTGGGTGTATTTGCGTGCGTTGCTCAGCAGGTTGCCGAGCATCTGGGAGAGTCTGATGCTGTCCCCGTTGATGGGGACTGGTTGGGTGGGAAGCGAGAGCTGCAGTGTTCGATCCGTTCGTGCGTAGTCGGGTCGGATGTCGTGGACTGCGGCATCGATTGTGGTCCGCAGATCCAGGGGTCGCCGTGCCACCTCTAGTCGGCCGGTCAGCGCGCGGCTGGCGTCGAGTAGATCGTCGGTCATCCGAACAAGGGCGGTGACCTGCCGTTCGAGCACGGCAAGGGCGGGATGATCGGTGATGTCCAGGGCGAGCAGTTCGGTGGCGGCCAGGACTGCGGCGAGCGGGTTGCGCAGTTCATGGGACAAGGTGGCGATGAACCGGTCTTTGGCGTGTTGCTGCTCGTGCAGTGTCTGGTCGGCTGTTGCCAGATCCTCATAGGCTTCGCGGAGCTGCTGGTTGACGTCCTGCAGCTCGCGGGCCCGGACGAACAGGTCGGCCTCCATGTACTTAGCCCGCATCTGTAGCTCGGCGGCCGCGCGTTGCTGGTTGGGGTCGACCCCGTGAAGTTGAACGAATTCGGTGACGTCTTCGACACGGTGGATGATGTGAGTGAGTTCTCCGTTGTCGTCTAGTACGGGTGTGTTGATCGGGCTCCAGTACCGCTCGACGAAGTGTCTGCCCGCGTCGGTGCGGTCGATCGGGATGTCGTAGCGTTGCAGTGCCATGGTGTTGGCTTGCCCGGTGGCCAGGACGGTTTCCAGGGAGCGGCGTAAGTTGTGGACTCCGTCTGCGGTGGGATCGGCCGGGTTGTCGGGGAACGCCTCGAAGATCGGCTGCCCGAGCAGAGCGTTCCGGTCGGTGGCGGTCGCGGCCAGGTATGCCTCGTTGACCGCGACGATGGTCAGGTGCGCGTCCAGCACGAGATAGGGCGTCGGGGTGGCGTCGAACAGCTGCTGGTAGTCCAGCCCGGGGCGGGGGTCGTCGGCGGTCATGTTCTGGCTCATGTCGTGGTCACGGGTCCAGTCGATATCCGAACCCGCGGACGGTGGTGATCCGGGGCGCTGTCACGTCGTGGGTGACGAGTTTGCGGCGTACCCGATAGATGTGTTCGGCCACAGTTGAGGGCATCTGCCAGTGCCCTGACGAGTCCCATACCTGCTCCAGTAGCTGCTGTGGGGAAAAAGTTTGACCGGGCGAGGCCGAACACGCCGGCCCAGCCTCTGTCGACGACCGCCCGGCCCACCGCGGTCGGTGCCCAGCGGCAAAGACAGTGGCATCTCCGGTCCACCGCCCGCCCGCGGCGCTGGGCATGAGCGGGGCGAGAACATCCGCACGACGGCGGCGAACGTCATGCGCGACACCGTGTTAAACCGTGATCCCGAGGACTACAGTCCCCACCAAGTGATACCCCTGTTGGGTATTTGAGGAGGTGGTTTCCTTGGGTGCGATCGGTCATGCGCTGGCGTTGGCGGGGTCGATGACCTGGGAGATCCTGTGGGCGTTGATCCTCGGGTTCGCCCTGTCCGCGGTGGTGCAGGCGGTGGTGCGAAAGTCGACGATCGTGCGGCTGCTCGGTGACGACCGTCCCCGCACCCTCGCGGTCGCCGCCGCCTTGGGGGCGGCGTCCTCGTCGTGCTCCTACGCCGCGGTGGCGTTGGCCCGGGCATTGTTCCGCAAGGGCGCGAACTTCACTGCGGCGATGGCCTTCGAGATCGGCTCCACCAACCTGGTGATCGAGATGGGTGTGATCCTGGCACTGTTGTTGGGCTGGCAGTTTACCGCCGCCGAGTTCGTCGGTGGCCCGATCATGATCGTGCTAGTCACTGTGCTGTTCCGGCTTTTCGTCCGCAAGCAGCTGATCGACAAGGCCCGCGAGCAGGCCGACAAGGGCCTCGCCGGCTCGATGGAGGGCCACGCCGCGATGGACATGTCCGTTGCGGCCGAGGGCTCGTTCTGGGCCAGGCTGGGCTCGGCGCAGGGGTTCACGGCGGTGGCGCACGTGTTCGTCATGGAGTGGGCCGCGATCCTGCGTGATCTCGTGATCGGCTTGCTCATCGCCGGGGCCGTCGGCGCCTGGGTACCCGAATCGTGGTGGCGTGCTTTGTTCTTCACCGATCACCCAGTGGTCTCGGCGTTGTGGGGACCGATCGTGGGTCCAGTCGTGGCGATCCTGTCCTTCGTCTGCTCGATCGGAAACGTCCCACTGGCGGCGGTGTTGTGGAATGGTGGCATCAGCTTCGGCGGCGTGGTCGCGTTCATCGTCGCCGACCTGCTGATTCTGCCGATCCTCAGCATCTATCGGCGTTACTACGGAACCCGGATGGCACTGGCGCTGCTGGGCACCTTCTACGCAGCCATGGTCGGCGCCGGTTACCTCGTTGAACTCCTCTTCGGGATCACAGGGCTGATTCCCGCCCAACGCTCGGCGAGGGTGATGGCCGAGGGCATCTCGTGGAACTACACTACCTGGCTCAACATCGTCTTCCTGATTCTGGCGGCAGTGCTCGTCCTGAGGTTCGTGCGCACCGGAGGGATCGCCATGCTGCGCATGATGGGTGGCTTACCCGATGCCGCGGCTGAGCACGACCACTCCCACCTGAACACAACTGCAGGGGAATCCGCCCCGCCCAGCGAACCCCCCGCGAGCGACCGGCACCATCGCTAACGGCATGCTCACCCATTACCACCCGGTGATCTTCGATGCGATCCACGGCCACCCCCAGCGGGCCCTCGACGTCGGCTGCGGTGAGGGTACGCTCACCCGCGAGCTGCGGGCAGTCGTGCCGCAGGTCACCGCAATCGACGCCGACCCGGCCAGCATCAACCTCGCCCGGCAGCAGGATCCCGGCTCACGCATCGACTACCTGCTCGGCGACTTCCTGACATTCCCCTTCAAGCCCAACTCGTTCGACGCCATCGCCTCGATCGCCACGCTGCACCACATGGACGCCGAGGCGGCGCTCGGGCGCAGGCGCGATCTGCTCTGCCCCGGAGGGACGCTGGCAGTCATCGGGCTCGCCGCACCTGTGATCAAGTTGGCCGGTGGACCCGGTGCGTGGTCACGTACCGCAGAACGTGCGATACGAGCCGAAGCTCGGTGGGGCCGGTGCGGCGTATGGCTCCAGACCGGGTCGTTCGTCGAACGGTTGCGACAGCACGTCGAGTAGTCGTCTAAACGGTCCTAGGTCCCCGGCGCTCGCCGCGGCCAGCGCTTGCTCCATCTGGTGGTTTCGCGGGATGTAGACAGGATTGACCCGGTCCATTGCTTCCGCGATCGCCCGTGGGTCAGACGCTTGGGACGACAGCTGTGCCCGCCAACGGTCCGCCCACGCGTCGAAGGCGCAGGGTTCGGCGAAGAGCGATCGCGCAGGTGCCGCGTCTCCGCGTACTGCCGACGACAGCGCCCGGAAGCATGAGGTGAAGTCGACTTTCTGTGCATGCAGCAGCGCCAGTAGGTCGTCGATCAGCGTGGCGTCGGGTCGTGGGGCATCTGCCACACCCAACTTGGTGCGCATTCCGTGGTTCCAGTACTCGTCGTAGCGGTCGGGGAACGACTGCAGCACGTCGGTGGCCGCCGCACGTGCCGTATCGGTCTCGACGTGGAACAGGGGCAGCAATGTCTGGGCCAACCGCGCCAGGTTCCACTGCGCGATGCGCGGCTGGTTGCCGTATGCGTAGCGGCCGCCGTGATCAATCGAACTGAACACGGTGGCGGGGTCGAAGGCATCCATGAATGCGCACGGACCGTAGTCGATGGTCTCGCCGGAGATCGTCATGTTGTCGGTGTTCATGACGCCGTGGATGAACCCGACGAGCATCCAGTGAGCGACCAGCGATGCCTGGGCGTCGACGACGCTGTCGAAAAACGCGAGGTACGGGTTCTGCGCCTCGACCGCATGGGGGTGGTGACGCGCGATGGCGTAATCGGCGAGGCGCCGCACGAGCGTCGACCCATCGTGGGTTGCTGCGTACTGAAACGTGCCCACCCGGATATGGCTCGCCGCGACCCGGGTGAGCACCGCGCCGGGCAATACCGTGTCTCGCGCGACGTGATCGCCGGTCGCCACCACAGCGAGCGCCCGGGTAGTGGGGATGCCCAGCGCGTGCATCGCCTCGCCGATCGCGTACTCACGCAGCATCGGACCGACGGGTGCCTTCCCATCACCACCTCGTGCGAACGGTGTGCGTCCCGAGCCCTTCAGGTGCAGGTCGCGACGGCGTCGGTACACGTCGAGCACCTCGCCGAGCAGGAGCGCTCGGCCATCGCCGAGGCTGGGCACAAACCCACCGAACTGATGGCCGGCATAGGCCTGCGCTACCGGCGACGCCCCGTCGGGCGTGGCGTTGCCGACCAAGACGGCGACACCGTCAGCTGCTCTGAGCTCATCGGCATCGACACCCAGCTCGGTGGCCAGCTCCTCGTTGAGCGCCAACAGCCGGGGTGCAGGCGCCGGTGTCGCGTGCCACGGCTCGTACAGGCCTTCCAGTTCACGCACGAAGGAGTTGTCGAACGCGAACAACAGCCGGGCAGCGACGCTCATAATCTCGAGGCTAACGGGGCCGGTCACCACGCCACAGTGGAGTGACGCCTGACAGTTGAAGTCGTCATCGAGTGGGCGCAGTAGGTTTCGAGCGCCTCCCGAGCCTTGCCCAGCAGCTGCCTCCAAGAAACCCGCCCCACCGAGTGCCCGCCGTGGTGCCCGTGGTGCAACCCGACACGGTGCAAGACCACCGACACCGACGCGCAGCACATCAGACGCATGATCACCGATCTCGCACCATGGTTGATCCATGAGGGGCGACGGGATGGGGTTGGCGAGCGCGCGACAGCGGCAGCCCGACGCGCGATCACCGGGCGCCGTTCACCACCAGTCGCCGCGTAGCCTGTCGGTCGCTACCTCACCGAGGTTCCGCCCCGGGGTCGCTTTCTGGGGCATCGGTGAGGGGTTTGCGGTGAGGGAGAGGGCCCTGGTGGACGTTGAGGACGCGCGGATGATCGGCCGGCGGCTGCGGCAGATCCGGAAGTCCCGGGGCAAGTCACTGGTGGTGATCGCGGGCCTGGCGGGGATGAGCAAGTCGCAGCTCGACCGGATCGAGCGCGGGGAGGTCGCGCTGGACCGCATCTCGGACATTCTGGCGCTCGCCGAGGTGCTAGGGATCTCCCCCTCGGAGCTGATCAGGCTGCCGGTTCCGGCACCGGCCAACGGGCACACCGACTCTGCGGTCAAGGCCGTGTTCTTGGCCCTGATGGCGGCGAGCCGCAACCGGCCTGGCGGTCAGGTTCTGCCAGTGACGGCATTACGGGCCCGGATCACTGCGGTGATGGATGCGCATTGCCGTGGTCTGAGCCGCGAGGTTGGTGCCGCGCTGCCCGGGTTGATCCACGACCTGCACACCTCGATCGCGGTGGGCCGGGACGTCGCCGCGCTGCTCGACCTGGCGGTGCTGTTGCACTCCCACGTCACCGTGGGGTGGCTGCGAGTCGCCGGTGCGGCAATCGAGCTGCGCGAGCTGGCAGCTGAACTGGTCACCCGGGTCGCCGAACACCGTGACACACCGGAAGCGAGAGACCTTGCTGTCTGGGGCGGCATGCACGTGATGGTCATGGCGGGGGCAACCGATCTCGCATGAGTCGAGCTGGACTCGGTCAGCGTGCCGACGCGCACCACGGAGGGGATGCAGCTTGCAGGCGCACTGGCGCTGTGCCGCTCGTTCCTGGCGGTGGCGGACTCTCGGCCCGGTGACGTGGATGCGCCGCTGGAGTACGCCGCTGAGCTCGCCGGGCGCACCGGGCAGGGCAACGCTTACGGGCTGGGTTTCGGCCCGCAGGAGGTCGGGCAGTGGCGGGTCCTGACGGTGCTGGAGGCCGGAGACCCCGAGCGGGCGGTCCACCTCGCGGAGAGTTTGCCGCCAGGGGCGGCGCACCCGATCCGGACCCGCCAGGCACAGAACTGGATCACCTACGGCCGAGCACTGGCACGGTTGCGACCACGCCGCGAGGATGCGGTGCTGGCATTCCGACGCGCCGAGCTGATCCTGCCGCAGTACCTGCTGCGGGACCCCATCAGTCGTGACGTGCTCGGCGAGCTACTCGGGCGTGTGCGCCATGATTCTCCGGCCGGGCGGGAGTTGCTGAGCATGGCCCACCGCGCTGGCCTGCCGGGGTAGCCCATTCGAGGAGTGTTCCCGGCTGCGGGATACCCGCCGCTGGTGATCGTTCACGGTCGTCATCGTGATCGACGTACCCGAGATACCCGAAACACTGCACTCGCAGCGCGAGCGTGGGACGCCGACAAGTCTCGCCGGTCAACCACGGGCAGCGGGCCACTTTTTTTGACCGCCTCGCTGCGACCGTCGAGCAGCTCGGCGCGACACGGTCGGTCCTGCGGCAGGTGATCATGCTAGCCGACAACGCGGCCACGCTCCCGAGCAAGGATCTGCGAGACCGGCTGCTGGCGGGCGCTGGCCGACAGGCCAGGCTGGCGCAGCGCCCCATCGTTGAGGACCCTGGAGGCGTCACGTTGCCTCGCTAAAGTGAGGTGGTAGCGAGGAGAACGATCCGCTGAGTGCCTCACGACTCGTGCGATAGGTGATCGGTGCAGGTCAGCCGGACACGCCAGGAAGCTGGGAGGCGTGAGCATGTCCCGCAAGCACTGGCCGTTGCTGATTCAACTGCTGTTATTCCTGCTAGGGGGCGTTGGGGTCGTCGGTGTGGGGACGCCCAGGGAGTCGGTCGTGGCACTTTGGCGACCTAGGCGTGGGGTGCGCTGGGTATCCGGTGCGGTGGGCCGGACCGCTGGGTTCATGGTTTTGTGGCGGGGTGTAGTAGCGCTCGTGAGGTTGGAGGCTGAGTAGGCGGCCGTCATCGTCGAAGCATGCGGCGCGTAGGTATCGCCAAGCGTCGCCGGTGGTGGAGAGTAGCCGGTTGGCGGTGGGTGACCAGGACGCAGCAGCGTTGTTCGGGAAGTTCGCGGCGAGCCAGATCAGCTGGCCGGTGGTGGGGTCCCACAGGCGCACGGTGCCATCGTCGCTGGTGGTGGCCAGGTGGGTGCCGTCCGGGCTGAACGCCACCTCCCGCACCCAGTGGGTGTGTCCGGTGAGGGTGAGCAGGGACTCGCCGGTGGTGCTGTCCCACAGCCGCGCGGTGTGGTCGGCGCTGGTGGTGGCCAGGTGGGTGCCGTCCGGGCTGAACGCCACCCCCCACACCCAGTGGGTGTGTCCGGTGAGGGCGAGCAGGGACTCGCCGGTGGTGCTGTCCCACAGCCGCGCGGTGTGGTCGGCGCTGGTGGTGGCCAGGTGGGTGCCGTCCGGGCTGAACGCCACCCGCCCCACCCAGTGGGTGTGGCCGGTGAGGGTGAGCAGGGACTCACCGGTGGCGCTGTCCCACAGCCGCACGGTGTCATCGTCGCTGGCGGTGGCCAGGCGGGTGCCGTCCGGGCTGAACGCCACCCGCCCCACCCAGTGGGTGTGGCCGGTGAGGGTGAGCAGGGACTCACCGGTGGTGCTGTCCCACAGCCGCGCGGTGTCATCGTCGCTGGCGGTGGCCAGGCGGGTGCCGTCCGGACTGAACGCCACCCCCCACACCCCGCCGGTGTGACCGGTGAGGGCGAGCAGGGACTCGCCGGTGGTGCTGTCCCACAGCCGCGCGGTCCCATCGGCGCTGGCGGTGGCCAGGCGGGTGCCGTCCGGGCTGAACGCCACCCCCCGCACCCCGTCGGTGTGGCCGGTGAGGGTGAACAGGGACTCGCCGGTGGTGCTGTCCCACAGCCGCGCGGTGTGGTCGGCGCTGGTGGTGGCCAGGCTGGTGCCGTCCGGGCTGAACGCCACCCCCCACACCCCGCCGGTGTGACCGGTGAGGGCGAGCAGGGACTCGCCGGTGGTGCTGTCCCACAGCCGCGCGGTCCCATCGGCGCTGGCGGTGGCCAGGCTGGTGCCGTCCGGGCTGAACGCCACCCCCCCCACCCCGTCGGTGTGGCCGGTGAGGGTGAGCAGGGACTCGCCGGTGGTGCTGTCCCACAGCCGCGCGGTCCCATCGGCGCTGGCGGTGGCCAGGCTGGTGCCGTCCGGGCTGAACGCCACCCCCCCCACCCCGCCGGTGTGGCCGGTGAGGGTGAGCAGGGACTCACCGGTGGTGCTGTCCCACAACCGCGCGGTCCCATCGGCGCTGGTGGTGGCCAGGCTGGTGCCGTCTGAGCTGAACGCCACCCCCCACACCCCGCCGGTGTGGCCGGTGAGGGCGAGCAGGGACTCGCCGGTGGCGCTGTCCCACAGCCGTGCGGTCCCATCGTCGCTGGTGGTGGCCAGGCTGGTGCCGTCCGGGCTGAACGCCACCCCCCACACCCCGTCGGTGTGGCCGGTGAGGGTGAGCAGGGACTCGCCGGTGGTGCTGTCCCACAGCCGTGCGGTCCCATCGGCGCTGGTGGTGGCCAGGCTGGTGCCGTCCGGGCTGAACGCCACCCCCCACACCCCGCCGGTGTGGCCGGTGAGGGCGAGCAGGGACTCGCCGGTGGTGCTGTCCCACAGCCGCACGGTCCGGTCGGCGCTGGTGGTGGCCAGGCTGGTGCCGTCCGGGCTGAACGCCACCCCCCACACCCAGTCGGTGTGGCCGGTGAGGGTGAGCAGGGACTCGCCGGTGGTGCTGTCCCACAACCGCACGGTCCCATCGTCGCTGGCGGTGGCCAGGCGGGTGCCGTCCGGGCTGAACGCCACCCCCCACACCCCGCCGGTGTGGCCGGTGAGGGCGTGGAGATGGGTGCTGGTGGGGTGTGCTGGGGTGGGCAGGTTGGTGCCGGAGCCGATGTGGCGGAGCCGGTGGGTGGTGATGCCGGTGAGGTCCGTGCCGTCGAGGCGGCAGTGGTGGAGGAAGGCGCCGGACAGGTCGGCGTCCTGCAGAGTGCCGGCGGTGATGTTGGTGTGGTGGAGGGTGGCGCGGTCGAGGCGGGCGCCACTGAGGGTGGCATGGGTGAGGGTGACGTGATCCCAGCGGGTGTCGCGCAGATCCGCGCCGGTCAGGGTGGCGCCGGTCAGGATGAGCGGGTCGGTGTCGGTGCCGGTGAATCGCCAGCCGCACAGGACGGCGCCGGTGAGGTCGCTACGGGCCAATGTGGGATGGGGCCAGCCGTGGTCGCGGGCCCACAGCGTATAACGCAACTGTAGCTCGCTGGCCTGGGCGCTGTAGGGGGCGCGCCACCGGCCCAGTTCGGTGGTGAGCGCGGGGGGATCGTCGTCATCGGTGATCAGCTGGCCGAGGAAGTCCAGGGTCTCGGTCGAGGGTATGGGCAAACACCAGTCCTGGCGGCGACCGTCGCGGAGCGCGTCGCACAGGTACTGGGCCAGGAAGTATTCGTGGATGGAGCTGTGCGCGAACCGGAAGTCCGGCCGGTCCGGGCCGTTGTCGTCGCTGCGGATCACGAACGTCGCGGTTCGCAGATCCTCCTCGAGTTGGTCGCGGGAGCGCTTCCGATAGCGTCGGCGCAGCACCGGGTCGGTGGCCAGTTGCTCGTCGAGCCAGTCGTCTAAGTCGGTGCTGTCCACCCGCCGGCTGCCCCGCTGCCAGGACCAGGCGGCCAGCCGGCCCATCAGGGTGAGCTTGTGGTCGGGCCGCAGGCGGTGCTTGCCCCGGTCACGCGCCAGCCAGTCGCGCAGCACCTGCCGGTAGATCGTGGCCGCGTGCATCGGGCGCTGCTGGGCGTGGCGCCGTTCGACGAACGGGATCTGCGCGGCTACCTTGGCCAGCGTGTACGGGCGGGTGGCCAGGTCGGACAGATCGTGCACGGCGCGCAGCATGTCCATCACCTGAGTGGCGTCCCGGCCCGGCAGCGCCTTGCCCAGGTAGTCGTGGATCTGCTCCTCGGTCAGCGGCAGCAGCACCAGCGCGGTGTAGTCCTCGGCTTTGGTGAGGTCGCGGTCCTGCTCCAGGAAGTGCCGGGACTGTTCACGCAGTGACCGGAAGTAGTGGGTCCGGCAGGACAGCAGCACCTTGGTGTGCTCACCGGCGAACGGGGCGCGGATCCCCTGGCGGGTGCGGATCGGGCGCAACTTGAGCAGCTCATGGGTGAACGTCACGCCCTGCGCGGCGTCCAGCCGGACCAGCACCTCGTCCAGCCCGTCGAGGACGAACAAGGTCGGTCGCATCCTGGCCTGCGCGATCACCTCGGCACCGGACGGGAGCGGCCCGTCGGCAGACGCCCAGCCACGGTGAATACATTCCGTGAGAATGTCGATTAGGGCAGGCACTCCCCGGTCCAGGTTCCCCACCCCACGCAGGTCGAAGTAGAGCGGTTCTGGCTGGTCACCGGCCCGCTCCCGGCGCAGCTGCTCGGTCAGCTCCTGGCAGGTGATGGTCTTGCCCGTCCCGTACTCGCCCAGCAGCGCGGCCAGCGGGGTGCCCTCCGGGTCGCGTGCCCAGCTCAGCAGGAAGGACACGACATCAACCCGCCGCGCGCCCGGCTGCGGATCAGGCCGCAGGTCCGGCTGCATGCCCTCCGGTCGGCCGTGGAGTCCGTAGTAGCCATCGCCGCTCTCGGCGCTGAGCGCCCGCCGGTCCCGCAGGCCCATGTCGGGCGAACTCACCGCCCGGGTCGCGGGGACCGCCCCGTTGGAGCGGGCCAGCAGCCGGTGCACCTGGTCCACCAGCCCGTGCACCCACGTGTCTTGCGCGGGTTCGCCGTGCAGCGCGGCGAACGGTGTGCTGTGGGGATCTTGTGGATAGATCGTGGTCTCGAACCCGGGCTCAACGGCGTGTGGGTTGAGCGCCCGCAATGCCACTGGTACGACCAGCAACCTGGTGGCCTCGATCTGTCCCCGCACCACCTCACCTAGTTCAGACTGGCCGAGCCAGGCGTTGCTGAGCGCGACGATCGCCAACTCACTATCCGCTACCGCCTCCCGGAACTGCTGGTCAACGTCGTCGCCGGCCAACACGTCCCGATCGGGTCGCCAGACCGCGAACCGCGACTGGTCGCAGTCCAGGGCCTGTGTCAGCAGGTCCCACAACCGGCTGGCCAACCTGGCGTCCTGCCGAGCGTGACACAGCACGATCTTTCGGGGCCCGAGCAGCGTCGCCTGCCGGTCCTCGATGAGCGCGTCCCGGACCGCTTCGTGCTCACGCAACGGGTCACCGGCCGGCTCGACACGGTCGGCTGAGAACCCGAGCAGGCGACCCTTCGCGCCCAACTTCTTCGCACCGCGGACCTCCAATCGCAGGTCTACGCCGTCCTCGGCGGCAGCGGTGTTGACCAGCTTGACCAGGCGCTCCACCGCCTTGGTCGCCGCTGCCGGTGTCCGTCCGGCGAACAGCACCTGCTGCGCCCGCTCGACCGGCAACTCGACCTGCTCACCCAGCTCCTCCAGCAGCGCACCCAGCACCTTATGGTCGGGCTGGCTCAACCGCACCCGCCGCAACCGGGCCCGTGCCGTGCTCGGCGAGATCCTGTCCACGCGGTTAGCGTGCCCCGGCTACCGGGGCGGTGTAGCGGGCCAGCACCCGGTGGAGCTGGTCGACCAGACCGTTCACCCACACCTGCTGCCCGGCTAGCCCACGCACCTCGCCGAACGGCCGCTGGTAGCCATAGATCTGCTTGCCCTCCAAGCCATGCAGGTCGGCATGCCGGCTCGTCCGCCGCACCGACACCGGAATCGCGCGTTTCCCGGGAACGTCGACCAGTGCGGGCAGCTCAACGCCGGTGATGTACGCACTGCCCAGGAAGGCGTTACTCACCGCGAGCAAACCCAACTCACTCACCGCCAACGCCTCCCGGACCCGAGCATCCCAGTCCTCACCCACCAGAATCGCCTCGTCGAATCGCCACAACTCAAACCGGTACCCCCGATCCGCTCTGGTCGCCTCAGCTAACAACTCCCACAACCGCCCGACGACCGCAGCGTCCCGCTTCGCGAAACTCAAAAACATCCGCACCAGCGGCTTGCCCGACCCCGCCGCCGGCGTCAGGCGCACGGTCGGCTCAACCACACCACCCATCACACGCTCCTTACACAGCCGGTCGTTCGTCGTATTGTGTCGCAATAATACCCTGAGGGCCACCCTGTATTCGCCCTTGCGGCAACGATGCCGTGATAATCTCTAGGCGCGGCTGAGAGGAGTCCTCCAGCAGGGCCGCCTAACTACCTGCATCCCGGCACAGGCTGCTGGTCGTCGGCGGTGGCCTGGGTAATGCGGCGTGCACACTGCACCGGATGAGGCGACGGACAGGGCCCCATGACGCCCATCACGGTCACCTCTACGGCACTGGGGCATGAGCGCAGAAGGTGCGGTCGGCAGTCGGTGGCTGTGGAGACCCGCGCTTACCCGCCGGGTTGGAGCCCGAGAAAGGAAACTCCTCGCAGCACGCGCATGCGTGATCAAGGTTAGCCGTTCAAGACCAGCAGACACTGCTGGATGACCGGACTACTTGCGGTACAACAGCCCGACTCATGATGGAAGTACCCCGCTGTGATGACGCTCGCGGCGACAAGCGTGCCGGTATCAAACGAGGGACCGCCTATTCCCACCAGCGACCGGGACGGGCAGCGTGGTCACTCAGTTCGTCACCCGAAGATCAATCAGGCCCCATCCCACACCACGGTGGACGGGACCTGACCTGCGAGCCGCCTCGGGGAATCGAACCCCGGACCTGCTCATTACGAGTGAGCCGCTCTGGCCGACTGAGCTAAGGCGGCGCTGCCGGCAGCGCCGACCAGTGTAACGATTGCTCGTACCTCAGATCTAGTCGGCCTACTCGCTGCCCAACGCGCTGGTCAGCGCTTCGATGGCGATGCGCGGTTTGACGTTGAGCTCCAGTGCTTCGCGACAGCGGAGTACTGCCTCCAGCTTGCGGAGCAACGCCTCCGGCGGCAACCGCCCGGCGACGGCGGTGATGTCCGCGGCGCGGTCCGGGTGGGTCAAGGGCACCGGTGCGCCCCAGGCTGTGGCCAAGGTGTCGCGGTAGAAACCGGCCAGGTCGACCAACGCGCGATCCAGCGCGTCACGCTGGGTGCGGGTGGCCCGGGACTTCTGCCGGCGTTCCAGATCACGGATGGCGCCCTTGGCGCCACGGGTGGCCGCCGCGGCACCCTTCCCGGTTCCGCCGGCTCCCAGGGCCGTCTCCAGTTCCTCTGTCTCCGCCACGTTGCGAGCTGCGGTCAGCCCGGTGGCCTCCGACTCGGCAGCTCCGACCAGGGCATCAGCCAGCGAGAACACGTCTGCAGGCGAGCGCAGCGAAGTGGGCACCCGCAGCACCGCCTCCCGGCGGGCTCGGGCCTCGGGATCGGTGGCCAACCGCCGGGCGCGACCGACGTGGCCGCCGCACACCGAGGCGGCCCATCGCGCGGTGTCGGCGTTGACCCCGTCGCGTGCCACCAGCACGTCGGCGACCGCCGCTACCGGTGGGGTTCGCAACCCCACCGGCCGGCAGCGCGAGCGCAGCGTCACCGCGACGTCATCGGGGTGATCCGACGGTGCGCACAGCAGGAACACGGTCCGTGGCGGAGGCTCCTCCACGGCCTTGAGTAGAGCATTGGCCGCGCCCTCGGTGAGCCGGTCGGCGTCCTCGATGAGTAGTACCTGCCAACGGCCCGCCGAGGGCCTCCTCGACGCGCCCGCGACCAGCGCGCGCATGTCGGCCACCGAGATGGACAGACCTTCGGGAACCACTTCACGGACATCGGGGTGGGTTCCGGCCAGCGTGGTCCGGCAGCCCTGGCAGACACCACATCCTGGGCCGGCTTGCGCATCGGTGCATTGCAGCGCGGCAGCGAAGGCCCGGGCGGCGACCGAACGGCCACTGCCGGGAGGGCCGGTGAACAGCCAGGCGTGGGTCATCGCCCCATCCGGGCCGGTGGCCTCGGTCAGGGTGGCAACGGTCGGATCCTGCCCGACCAGGCCGGACCACACGCTCATTCCCGGCCTCTCTTCGGACCGGAGCGGGAGGGCCTGCCCAGCGCGGCCCGCAGGTCGGCCAGCAGCGACCCGTCGAGCCGGTCGTCCATCTGACGGTGCGCGACCAGCCCGACGGCGACCGCCAGCAGCCCTGCGCACAACAGCACCGGGCGGGTGCCGTCGATGGTCACCGGCTGCCTGAACACGGTGAGAGTGCGCTGCTGGACCAGCCCGACCGCGAACGGGACCAGCGCCATCGAGGCGAGCAGATCCAACCGGACCAGCGACTGGACGAACGCGATGGTGCGCCCCCGCATCTCATCGTCTACCTGCGCTCCGATGATGGTCAGACCGGTCAGGAAAGCGATACCCGCGGCAGCGCCGATCAGGATGACGGCGGTCAACGCGGCAATCAGGTGCGGCGCCAGCGCGACGGCGACCAGCGCGAGCCCGGCCGCCACGATGGCGAGCCCGAACAGTTCACGGTGCCGGATCCGGCGGGCTGCCAGTGGCGCAACAACCATGCCCAGACCCAGACCCACGAACAGCGACGCGAACAGCAGCCCGTAGGCGGCGTCGCCACCGCCCAGGCTGGTGGAGTAGAGCTTGGCGCATGCGATAACGGCGCCGCCGGCGGCGAAGGCACCGAGGATCCCGGTGACCAGGCCGCGGACCAGCGGTGTGCTGTGGACAAAGACGACGCCGTCGCGCAGCATCGCGAGCAGGCCGGGTTGGGCACCACGCCGGGTCACGGCCCGGCCAGAGATCTCCGGGATCCGGGTGCCGACCACGAGCGCGCAGAATGCGTAGGCGATGCCGTTGATGGTCAGTGCCAGGTAGGCTGATCCTTCGGCACCCGGGACGATCAGCTCCGCTCTGCTGAGCACCGGGCCGAGCTTGGACAGCGCACTGAACACCCCGGCGGCAACCAGTACGGCCACCCCGTAAGTCATGATCAATGAGAGTTGGTTGGCGGTCTCCACCTGGCCGGGGCGACGCAGCAGGTTGGGGATCGAGGCGTCCTTGGCGGGGATCCAGAACAGCGCGCAGACCTCGATGAGGAAAGTCGCTGCGAACAGCCACGCCAGCTGGCCGACCAGCGGGATGGACAGGAACAGGCCGGCCCGCAACACGTCGCAGACCACCATCTGGTGGCGGCGGTCCAGCTTGTCGGCCAGCGCCCCGGCCAGCGGGCCGAGCACCATCGCGGGCAGCAGCTTGGTGGCGACCACCCCGCCGAGCGCGAAGCTCTGCGCCTGATAACCGCTGGTCAGATGAGTAGCCAGGGCGGAGAGCGCGAGCAGGGACTGCCACTCTGCGACCGCGGTGATCGCCGTGACGCCCCACAGCCGGCGGAACGCAGGAATGGCCAGTACCTCGCGCACCCGGTGCGCGGTGGACCCCGCCATGTCGCTCTCGGCTCGGCGGTCCATGCTGCTCCACGTGGTTGGCTGTGATGACGCTCTACCGGTTATATCCGAATTGAGTCAAACAGATGTCCCAGCCTGTGCGCGAGTTGAGGGCGGCCCGCCGGGGCCAACGTGTACCAGCGACTGCGGTCGACCCCACGTTTCTGTTCGATGGTGTAGCCGCCGCGCTCGGTCTCGTAATAGGTGACCACGAACTCCGCGACGTGCCTGCTGCCCCGCCGATCGTGGCGGGCCGCGCCGAACCTGCCCCCGCCGAGCTTGGGACCTTGCAGCATGGTGCGGAAGCGGCGAGCGTCATCCGGCCGCGTTCCGCCCTGCAGCAAGGCGCGTTCCACCTCGACCCCGGTCATTCCCTGGTGATCAGGAAGGAGCTCGGCGGGGACCGACACCGCCGTCCCACTGGGCATCGGCCGGTCGGGGATCACTTCGGCCACCGCGGTGGGCAGGGCAGTGCCCCGGACGGCCCGGATCCGCATCCTGACCTCGCCGAGCTCGGCGACGACAGCCTGCTCGCCTCGCGCACACCCCACGACAGTGCGCCTGCCATCGGGCAGGTCGAGCCGGGCATTGAGCTCTGTTGCCGGTCGGGCGATGAGGTGCAGGGCATCTTCGAGTTCTGGTGCGAGCTGCCGGACGCCGGCCAGCCCACGAGCTCGCAGCGCGTCCCAGGCCCGCTGGTGAGCAGTGATGCGCTCCTCGACCGTGCGTTCTGATCCACCGGTCGGTTGGAGGTTCCAGTGCACCAGGCCAAGCTGGAGATGGTGCCACGCCAGCAGGTATTCCTCGGTGGTGAGCTCCAAGGCTCGGCCGCGTATCCCCGAGCTCACCGGTAGTCCTCGTCGGCGCCGATGACCGGCGGGGCGACCCGGGGTAGCTCACCGATGATGGTGCTGGTGTCCTGCTCGATCAGGTAACTCGGCCGCCGGTGCTCGGTGCTGCTGTCTTGGCCTGAGCCACCGGTTGCGCCGAGCGGAGCTTGTGCCCAGGCGGTTCCACTGCGGGCAGCTCGCCCAGCGCCGGCCTCTTCGACGTAACCGTGCGTAGCGGAGCCGCCCAGATGGGAATTGCTCAGACGGGAATCGCTGAGATGGGAGCCACCCAGATGGAAGTCGCCGGTGCTCGACGTGGCGGTGGGTCGTGGCCCGAAGTCACCGCCCCGACCCACCCCGCGGCCACCGGAGGATCGCGATCCACCGCGAAACCGCTCCCCGCCGGCAGCACCCGATCCGGCAAGAATCGGGGACGGCCCGAACGGGGCGGGCTGGACCGAGCCCCCGGCCACCGGCGCCTCGGCCGGGCTGGGGTAACCACTGGCGAGCTGGGGCGTGGTGGGCTCCTGGGAGACCCTGGACGCGAGCTGAGGCGCGGTGGCTGCCGGGGTAGCACCGGCACCGTGCCCGCCCGTGGCCGAACCCGGATGTGCTGCTGCCTGGTGCCCCAGAGCCGGGTGCCCCAGACCCGGATGTGCCGGGCTCGAGTGTCCAGAGCTCGGCTGAGCGCTCCCGTCGCCATTCGCGCCGCCGCTCGGGACCGGATCCGTCACCTCGGCGACCACTGTCGGTGCCGCCGCGAAAAGCCGGCGGACCGTGAGATTCTCATTCGTGGCGCCCTGGTACTCACTCATCAGCTCCCGCGCCCGCTGCTCATCCTGCTGGGCAGCCACCAGCGCTCGCTCGTGCTCGGTGTGGATTCCAGGCAACCATTCCACGCTGTGGTCGATCATCCAGGTTCCCGGATCTTGGGTGAATGACACCTCGGGAACCGCGCGCGGCACAGGCATGCTGTCCCGGAGATGGGCGAAGAAGCCGGCCTGCTCGGAGACTCGGGCCGCGATCCCGTTCGCCGCGGTGACGCTCTCGCCGATCCACGGCGTCAGCGCTGTAGTCGCGTGGGTGGCGGCATCGGCCGCGGCACCTTGCTGCGCTGCTCCGATCCCGCGCACCGCCTGGTCCACGCGGTCTTGGAGCTCGTGCAGCGTGGCCGCGACGCTCTGCCAGCCTCGGCTGGCGTCCCACAGCGGGGCGCTGCCCGCTCCGCCGGTGAGCTGGTGGTAGATCGTCTCAAGTGAGACGGCGCTGTAGTCGATGCTCGTGCCCATCGGTGTCGGCCCCTCAGCTCGTCAGCGGCGGTAGGTTGGCCATGACGGCCTCCGCGAGCGCCCTGGCCGGTCCGCACGGCTCCTCCAGTCCCTGCCGCAACGACGTGAAGCCGATGACGAACGTCTGCTTCTGGGCGGCAGCGACCCGGAAAGCGCAGCTGGTGGCGGCCACATTGTTCTTGGTCCGGATCGCCGGATGCCCGGCGATCCGGGTGACCTCGAAGACCGGGAAGGTCGCTCGCTGGGCATAGACGTTGTGCAGTACGTCGTTGCTCGTATCCACATAAATCCTGATCTCGCGGGTATGCGCCTTGTCGTCCCATTCGCACCCGGGGGCGCCCAGGACATCCTTGGGCCGGCTGGGTAGATCAATCCGGTTGGTCGCCAGCTGCGCCGGAGTGAGCAGCGCACAGGGTGGTGTGCCGGCCAGGTTTCTGGGGTCCTGCACCGGTGGGATCGGGTCACCCGGCGCACTGGTCGACGAGGTCGGCGCCGCACCACCGGGGGGCTGCGCGCCACCCGAACAGCCCGCCAGCACCGCCGCAAGCGCCAGCACAACTGGGACGCTGCGCATCACAGCTCCGACCGGCTCAGATGGGCGGCGGTGGCCTCATCAGTGTTCCGGTGGGTGGCCAGCGACCGTTCCAGGGCGTCGGCTGCCTTCTCCAATTGGATCGCGCCGGACTCCAGCGCCCAGCGCAGTGAACCCGGCTCCTCACTGGCCGCCCACTGCCCGATCTCTCGCGCCGCGTTGATGCTGACCGCGTCGAGGCCGGGCGCAGGGATGTCGGCCAGTCGGATGGCCTCGTACATCAGGTCTCGCATTTCGCTGGCGACCTGCCGGAAGGTGGTGATCGTCTGCGGAGCCTGGTCCAGGTCGAGTCGGAAGTGTTGAGCTGAGTCGGACAAGATCGAGACCAGGTCCTGCGTGCGCACCGGCCCGGCGGTCGGCGGATGGATCAACGCGTTGAGGTTCTCGGTCATCCCCCCCGAGGGCGCCGGACCAGCGAACCCGCCGTGCTCACTCACTGTGGTGTTCCTCTCACCTGCCGTCAGCGGCCCGTGGAGAGTCTGCCACAGCGCTCCCGGGGGCACGGGCGTCCATCCAGCGATCTACCACGCCCAGACTGGCAAGACCACATGCTCAGCCCTTCAGCGGTGGCAGGTTACCGATCACCGTCTCGGCGAACACCTTCGCTGGGCCACAGGGATCCTCGCGGCCCTGCCGCAGCGAGGTGAACCGGACGATCAATGTCTGCGTTTCGGCGGCAGCGACCCGAAAATAGCAGCTGGTGCCGTCCACGTCGTCTTTGGTACGGATCGCCGGTAGCCCCGCCAGCTGGGTCACCTCGAAGATCGGAATCGAGTCTCGCTGGCTGTAGACGTTGCGTAGCACGTCGTTGCCGATGTCCACGAATACGGCGAACTCGCGGGTACCCGCCTTGTCGCTCCACGCGCATCCAGTGCTGCCGAGGACATCCTTAGGCCGGCCGGGCTGGTCGATCCGATTGAGCTCGAGTTGTGCCGGGGTGAGCAACAGGCACGGCGGTATAGCGATCAGGTTCTTGGGGTCGCGCACCGGAGGGATGGGATCGTCCGGTGCTCTGGTCGACGATCCCGACGCTACGTCGGCACCGTCAAGCTGCCCGCTGCCCGCTGAGCAACCAGCCAGCACGGCGACCAGCGGTAGTACCGCCAGGGCGACACGCATCACATCACAGCCCCCCGAGCACAGGTGTGTACGGCGCGGAGTCTGCCATGTACTCGCAGTCAACACGCTCAGCGGGCTTCCCGACACCCGGTAGCCCCACCCCCGCGATGCTGGTGCAGCGCGCACCGACGACGGTCAGGGAATGAGCCTGGATATCGCTTCCACAATCCCGGCGATGATGTTGAAGATCAACACCCCGAAGATGATCAACCCGATGACGAGGACGACACCCACGCCGCCATTGGACCGGGTCTGCCGCGGCGGTCCGGTGCGGCGTGGGCCACGACGAAAGTCGATCAGGCGCACAGGTGTACGGGCCGACGTCGCCAACGGCGGGCGGTAGCGCAACCCACCGGCCTTGCGTGGTGGCGGCTTGGCAGGCTGGACCGGTGCGGGGACGAGCGGTTGCCAGGGGCGGTGGCCCGGTACGGCCACCATGGGCACCCCTCCGGCCTGCGGAGCGGGCAGGTCAGGCGGCGGTGCGGTCGTAGTCTGCTGGGGCGCATTCGCCTGGGGGACATTCGACGGGAGGGCGCTCGGGGCGACGTTCTGCGGGGCGTCCGGCTGCGGGGCAGGCGCCGCGCTGGAGTCCTGGTCCACCGGCTCGGCGGGATCTTCATCGAGCGAGCCGGCCATCGCCTCCCGCAATGCGCTGATGTCCGGGACAGCAGGCAGGGTCAACGGCGGAAACTCCGGCCCGTCTCGCCAGCCGCCACGACCCGACGGGTCTGGCAGCAACTCGGGCAACTCGGTGCCGTCGACACCGAACAAGGCGTCCGACATCGGTTCAGTCACCCACCCATGGTGCCATGCGCGAGCGCGTCAGGCCGAGGTTTCAGCGCGCCGAGCCCCAGTACGCCGAGCCCCAGCGCGCGGTGCACTGGGGCTCGGTGTCGCGGGGCCCTTCGCGCGCTTCTCGGCGAGTAGCTCAGCGGCGCGCTCATCGGTGAGCGTCTCCACGCTGTCACCTTTACGCAGCGATGCGTTGACACCCTCTCCATCGGTGACATACGGGCCGAAGCGGCCCTCCTTGACGACCATCGGCTTGCCGGTCACCGGATCCGGGGCCAGCTCGCGCAGCGGCGGCTTGGCGGCGGCTTGGCGACCCCGACGCTTGGGTTCGGCGTAGATCTTGACCGCCTCGTCGAGGGTGATCGTGAACAGCTGCTCCTCATCGGCCAACGACCGCGAGTCCGTTCCCCGCTTGAGGTAGGGTCCGTAGCGTCCGTTCTGCGCGGTGATCTCCTGGCCGGTGTTCGGATCGCTTCCCACCACCCGGGGCAGCGAGAGCAGCCGCAGCGCATCGTCCAGGTTCACCGTCTGCAGGTTCATCGACTTGAACAGTGAGCCGGTCCGCGGTTTGGGTTTGGGAGTGCCCTTTTCCGCACCCTTCTTCTGGCCTTTGCTCGGACTTTTTTTCTGGCCATCTCCCGGGCCTTCGTCGGGCAGCACCTCGGTGACGTAGGGCCCGTAACGGCCTTCCTTGGCGACGATCTCGTAGCCGGTCACCGGATCGGTGCCCAGCGAGCGACCCTCCACCGGGGTGGCGAAGAGTTTCTCGGCGATCTCGGTGGTCAGCTCGTCGGGCGGCAGATCGTCGGGCAGATTGGCCCGCTGCGACTCGTCGTCATTGCTGCGTCTTTCCAGGTACGGCCCGTAGCGCCCGACCCGGACCACCACGTCGCGCCCGGCGTCATCGGTGAACAGCGGGATGGAGTTGACCTCCCTCGCGTCGATCTCCTCCAGGTTCACCCCGACCAGTTTCTTGAGCCCACCCAGGTGGGCCACCGACATCGCGCCGCCCTGCTCCGAGCCGAAATAGAAACCGGTCAGCCAGTCGGTGCGCTGCTGCGCACCGGACGCGATGGAGTCCAGCTCGTCTTCCATGGCTGCGGTGAAGTCATAGTCGACCAGGCAGCCGAAGTGCTGTTCGAGGAGTCCGATCACGGCGAAGGCGATCCAGGACGGCACCAGCGCCGAACCACGCTTCCACACATACCCACGGTCCTGGATGGTGTTGATGATCGAGGCATAGGTGGAGGGACGGCCGATACCCAGCTCTTCGAGGGCCTTGACCAGGCTCGCCTCGGTATAGCGTGGTGGCGCGGTGGTGGTGTGGCCCTCAGGCACCAGCTCGGTGGCGGTGACGCTCCGGCCCTCGGCCAGCCGGGGGAGTCTGCGCTCGGCGTCGTCGGCCTCGCCGCCGGCCTCGTCGTCCACGGTCTCCACGTAGGCCTTGAGGAACCCGGGGAAGGTGATGGTGCGACCGGACGCAGCGAAGGTGCACTCTTCCCCCGTCGCTGCCCTGCCGGCGATCCGCACGCTCATGGTCGTGCCGCGGGCGTCGGCCATCTGCGAGGCTACGGTGCGCTGCCAGACCAGCTCGTAGAGCCGGAACTCGTCGGCGTCCAACGCACCGGCCAGCTGGCCCGGTGTCGCGAAGGTCTCCCCAGCGGGCCGGATCGCCTCGTGCGCCTCCTGGGCGTTTTTGACCTTGCGGGTGTACTGCCGCGGCCCGTCGTGCAGGAAACGCTCGCCGTAGAGCTCACGGGCCTGGTCTCGGGCCGCCGCGATCGCCGTCTCCGACAGCGTGGTCGAGTCGGTCCGCATGTAGGTGATGTAACCATTCTCGTAGAGCCGTTGAGCGGTGCGCATCGTCCGCTCCGCAGAGAAGCGCAGCTTCCGGCTGGCCTCCTGCTGCAGCGTGGACGTCATGAACGGGGCATAGGGCCGCCGCGTGTAGGGCTTCTCCTCGACCCGGGAGACGGTCAGCGGGGCGGTCGCGAGCGCCTCGGCAAGACGTCCGGCGTACGCCTCGTCGATGATCAGCAGGTCACTGTCGGAGCGCTTGGGCTGACCGTCGGGAGTGAAATCCCGCCCAGTGGCCACCCGGCGACCGTCGACGTCGAGCAACCGGGCCCCGAAAGTGCGCGGCGCAGTGCCTTCGCCTGCATCGAGTGTGGCGGCGAGGTCCCAGTAAGACGCGGACACGAAGGCCATCCGCTCGCGCTCGCGCCGCACGATGATGCGGGTGGCCACCGACTGTACTCGCCCGGCGGACAGCTTCGGCATCACCTTGCGCCACAGCACGGGGGAGACCTCATACCCGTAGAGGCGGTCCAGAATGCGGCGGGTCTCCTGCGCGTCGACCAGGTCCTGGTCCAAGTCGCGAGGGTTCTCCGCGGCCGCCCGGATAGCCGGCCCGGTGATCTCGTGAAAGACCATCCGGCGCACCGGAACCGTGGGCTTGAGCGTCTTTATCAGATGCCAGGCGATGGCCTCACCCTCGCGGTCACCGTCGGTGGCGAGATAGAGCTCATCGACGCCCTTGAGCGCATTGCGCAGCTCAGTGACCGTGGACTTCTTGTCCGGGCTGATGACGTAGAGCGGTTCGAAGGAGTGATCGACGTCCACACCCAGCCGCGCCCAGGATTCACCTTTGTACTTGGCGGGCACGTCGGCCGCACCCCGAGGAAGGTCCCGGATGTGACCTCGCGAGGACTCCACGACGTAGCCCGATCCGAGGTAGCTAGCGATCTTGCGGGCCTTGGCGGGTGATTCCACGATCACCAGACGGCGGCCGGCACCGTTGGACGCGGAAGTGGGCACAGCCGCGGCACTACCGCGCCTGCCACCGCCGGACGTGCCGCCCGGACCTGCCGTTGTTCTCGCTCGTGCCACGCTCAACCCATCTCGGTGTACAACGCCTGATGCCCCGATCCCCACCCAGTGTGCACAACTCGGATCCCCGGGGGGCAGTCAGCGTCGCACAACCCGCCCCGAACAACCAGCGATCCAGCCTTACGCCACGCGAGCCGATCAGCGTGTGGGCACGTTTATCGGGGCTCGGGCTTGGTGGGAGCGCTCAGCTTCTGGCACTGTGGCGCGGCCCGAAATGCGGGCGCCAGCTGTTGGTTACTGGTCAGCTCCTGCATCTGAGTGCTGGCCGCGCCAAGATCGGGGCCGGCGAGGTGGCTGGCCTTCTGCACGAAGTCCGGGTCGTTCGCATCCAGCGTGGCGAGCTTTGCGCGCTGACCGCCGACGGTTCCGGCCGCGGTGGTGAAGAATCCCACCGCGGTGTCCTGGAGTCGCTTGCCGTCGGTGACTCGCGGTGGACCGAGTTTTGTGAGGTTCTGAGCAGTGTTGGAGAACGCCCGCTGGGCGATATCAGAGAACTCGAGCAGCCCGTCTTTCTGGCCCTGCGGGGTCGGCTGCGACTTCGCGATCGCGGACACTCCGGAGATCACATCACCGAGGCCGCCACAGAACGAGCCCACCCAGGCCACCGGGTCGGCACCCTGGGGGGCGGCCGGCTTGGGCTTGACGTCCGCGGCGGAGCCACATCCTGCCAACGCCAAGCCGAGGGACAGCAGGACGACGGTCGAGCTGCCGGCTCGGCGGACGGAATCACCCACATGGCGAAGTGATAAGGACACGACTACTCCTTGATGGGAGTTCACGCGGATCCGGTCACGCGGTGACCTGGGCAGGCGATGTGTCCACCAGTGAGGTGGACCGCCGCTTGGACACTACCACCGCAATCACGATCACTGCCGCGGCGGTCACGGCGATCGCCGTTCTCAGCGTGGTGGCGTTCGGGAGTGCCGAGATCATGACGATCGCCGGCGCGATCAACACCGAGACCAGGTTCATCACCTTGATCAACGGGTTGATCGCCGGACCCGCGGTGTCCTTGAACGGGTCACCGACGGTGTCACCGATCACGGTGGCGGCGTGCGCATCGGAGCCCTTGCCGCCGTGGTGGCCGTCCTCGACCAACTTCTTGGCGTTGTCCCAGGCACCGCCGGAGTTGGCCAGGAAGATCGCCATCAGGGTGCCGGTGATGATCGCCCCGGCCAGGTAGCCGGCCAGCGGGCCGACACCCAGGCCGAAGCCGACCGCGATCGGAGCGAGCACCGCGAGCAGGCCAGGGGTGGTCAGCTCGCGCAGCGAGTCCTTGGTGCAGATGTCGACCACGCGCCCGTACTCGGGTCGCACCGAGCCGTCCATGATCCCTGGGTTGTCCCGGAACTGGCGGCGAACCTCGTAGACCACAGCTCCGGCGGCCCGGGACACCGCATTGATGGCGAGGCCGGAGAACATGAACACCACGGCGGCGCCGATGGTCAGGCCGACCAGGACGTTGGGCACCGAGACGTTGAACACCGCGTTCAGGTCGAGGTTCGCGGCCGCCGACCGGATGGCGTCGCGGTAGGAGCCGAACAGCGCGGTCGCGGCGAGCACCGCGGTGGCGATCGCGATGCCCTTGGTGATCGCCTTGGTGGTGTTACCCACCGCGTCGAGCTCGGTGAGGATGGCCACCCCCTCGCCCTCGACGTCGCCGGACATCTCAGCGATGCCCTGGGCGTTGTCGCTGACCGGGCCGAAGGTGTCCATGGCGACGATGACACCGACGGTGGTGAGCAGGCCCGTCCCGGCCAGCGCGACCGAGAACAGCGCGACGGTGACCGACGCGGACAGCAGGTATGCGGTGTACACCGCGGCGCCGATCACCAGAGCGGTGTACACCGCCGACTCGAAACCGATCGAGATCCCGGACAGGATCACCGTCGCGGCACCGGTCAGCGAACTGGTGCCGACGTCGCGCACCGGCCGGTGCTCGGTGCCGGTGAAGTAACCGGTGAGCCACAGGATGATCCCGGCCAACACGATGCCGATGATGACGGCGACCGCGGCGGTGACCGCCGGGCTGCCTGCGACCTGATCGGTCGGCTGACCGTCGATCTGGCTGACCCCGATGAGGTCGCTGAAGCGGCCGGGCAGGTAGAGGAACGCGGCCACCGTGCAGGCCACGGCCGAGATCGCTGCGGAGATGTAGAAGGAGCGGTTGATCGCGCGAAGCCCCGGCTCGCCGACCCGGGCCCGGGTGACATAGACGCCGATCACCGCGGTCACCACCCCGATCGCCGGCACGATCAGCGGGAACAGCAGGCCCTTGAGACCGAACGCCGCAGTGCCCAGGATCAGCGCCGCGACCAGCGTCACCGCATACGACTCGAACAGGTCAGCGGCCATGCCGGCACAGTCACCGACGTTGTCACCGACATTGTCGGCGATGGTGGCGGCGTTGCGCGGGTCGTCCTCGGGGATGCCCGCCTCGACCTTGCCGACCAGATCACCACCCACGTCCGCAGCCTTGGTGAAGATGCCGCCGCCGACCCGCATGAACATCGCGAGCAGCGCGGCACCGAAACCGAAGCCCTCCAGGACGCGGGGCGCGCCACCGGCGTAGACCAGCACGACCAGCGCGGCACCGAACAGCCCCAGGCCCACGGTGGCCATGCCCACCACGCCGCCGGTGCGAAAGGCGATTCGCATCGCCTTCTCCCGGCCGCCCGACTCGTTGGATGCCGACGCGACCCGGATGTTCGCTCGGGTGGACAGCCACATGCCCAGATAACCGATGGACGCTGAGAACAGCGCTCCGGCCAGGAAGAAGATCGAACGTCCGATCCGCTCGCTGACGTCCTCGGCAGGCAGCGCGAACAGCAGCGCAAAGACGATCACGGCGAAGACGGACAGCGTCTTGAACTGACGGTTCAGGTAAGCCGAGGCGCCTTCCTGAATCGCTCGGCCGATCTCCTGCATCCGCGGGGTACCCGGACTCGTGGCCAGCACCTCTCGCATCAGTACGGCCCCGACAGCCAGAGCGGCGAGAGCGACGACCGCGACCACACCAACGACGGTGTAGTCACTCCCGCTCAGGTCGAGAGCCTCGCCCTGGGCAAGGATGAACCGGGACATCCGTCCTCCTGGTTTCCGTGCAATCTGGTTTCCGTGCAATGCACCCCACTGCGCCGCCCCGTCACGGCGTCATGGCCGGTCAGTGTAGGCGTGCCGTCCCCGCTCACCTCCCCCGGTGTCGTCGGTGGGCGCTACTCCAGCCCCTGGGCTCTTGACGCCCGCTGGGCTCTTGGCAGCAGGAGCGCACCCACGCCGCAGCCCGCCAGGCGGGCAGGCTTTAGCGTCTGGACCCAAACCTGCTGGCGAACGGGAGGCGGTGGTGGTGGCGCACGGCGACCAGCGCGGCCAGGCCCTGCTGCAGCGACTGCTCGGCAATCCGGCCACCGCCGGTGGTGATGAGTCGCCACTGCGGCATGTCACGACGATGTCCGGCCGGGTGGCGACGACGGTGGCGTGGCCCGCGTGGGTACCTGACCAGCTGCGCGAATCGCTTGCCGCGGCGGGCGTGGCGGCGCCGTGGGCACACCAGGCCGCCGTCGCCGAACTGGCCCGAGCCGGCCACCATGTGGTGGTCGCCACCGGCACGGCGTCGGGCAAGTCGCTGGCCTACCAGCTGCCGGTGCTCGCCCACCTGCTGGCCGACCAGCAGGCCACCGCCCTGTATCTCGCTCCCACCAAGGCATTGGGAGCCGACCAGCTCCGTGCGGTGAGCTCCCTGGGTTTGGCCGGCATGCGACCGGCCGGTTACGACGGCGACACCCCGATGGCCGACCGGGACTGGGTGCGCTCGCACGCCCGATGGGTGTTCACCAACCCGGACATGGTGCACCACGGCCTGCTCGCCCGCCACGATCGTTGGGCGCGGCTGCTGCGGCGGCTACGCTTCGTGGTGATCGACGAGTGCCACGCCTACCGTGGGGTGTTCGGCTCGCACGTCGCCGTGCTGCTGCGCCGGTTGCGGCGGGTCGCCGCGCGTTACGGCGCCCATCCGGTGTTCGTGCTCGCGTCGGCGACGGTATCAGACCCGGCTGTCTCGGCGTCCCGGCTCACCGGCTTGGACACGGTGGCCGTCACAGAGGACGGTTCGCCCTGCGGCGAGCGCACGATCGCGCTGTGGGAGCCGCCGCTGCTCGACGAGCTGACCGGTGAGAACGGTGCGCCGGTGCGCCGCTCGGCAGGAGCCGAGGCCGCCCGGTTACTGGCCGATCTGGTGATCGAGGGCGCTCGTACCTTGGTGTTCGTCCGCTCCCGGCGGGGCGCGGAGCTGACCGCGCTGGGGGCCCAGCGGGTCCTGGTCGCCGCTGCGGCGGGTGACCTCGCTTCCCGGATTGCCGCCTACCGGGCGGGCTACCTGCCTGAGGAGCGCCGGGCGCTGGAGACCGCGCTGGATTCCGGGGAGCTGCTCGGCGTCGCCTCGACCAACGCGCTGGAACTGGGAGTGGACATCGCCGGGCTCGACGCGGTGGTGCTGGCCGGCTACCCCGGCACCCGGGCGTCGTTCTGGCAACAGGCCGGGCGAGCCGGTCGGACCGGATCGGGAGCGCTCGTGGTGTTCGTCGCCCGGGATGACCCACTGGACACCTACCTGGTGCACCACAGCGCGGCGCTGCTCGGGGTGGCGCTCGAGGCCACTGTGCTGGACCCGACGAACCCCTACGTGCTGCGACCACAGCTGGCCTGCGCGGCTGCCGAACTGCCGCTGACCGACGCCTGCCTCGATGAGCTGGGTGGCGACGTGGCCCGCTCGGTGGTCGCCGACCTGGTCGCCGACGGAACGCTACGGCGCCGACCTGGCGGGTGGTTCTGGGCCGCTCCGCGCCAACGGCCGCACCCGGGAGTCGACATCCGCGGGTCGGGCGGGCACCAGGTGGCGGTGGTGGAGGCCGAAACCGGTCGCCTGCTCGGCACCGTCGACTCCGGATCGGCCTGCACGGCGGTGCACCCGGGTGCGGTGTATCTGCATCGGGGTGACTCCTTTGTGGTCGACGAGCTGGACCTGGACACCGGAGTCGCGCTGGTACATCCCGAGGAGCCCCCATGGCATACCTCGGCTCGTTCCACCACTGACATCTGCGTGGTCTCGGAGCTGGACCAGCGGCGGTCGGGCGGGGTGTCGGTGACGTTGGGAGAGGTGGAGGTGACCTCGCAGGTGGTGGGCTACCTGCGGCGGCTGCCTTCGGGTCAGGTGCTCGATGCGGTGCCGGTGGAGTTGCCACCGTCCACCCTGCGAACCAGGGCGGTCTGGTTCACGGTCTCCGAGGCTGCCCTCGAGGGCGCCGGGTTGCCGTCGGCGGCGTGGCCCGGGGCGCTGCACGCCGCCGAGCACGCTGCGATCGGGCTGATGCCGCTGGTCGCCACCTGCGATCGGTGGGACATCGGTGGTGTCTCCACCGCGCGACATCCCGACACCGCAGAACCGACGGTGTTCGTGCACGACGGGCATCCGGGTGGCGCCGGGTTCGCCGACCGGGGTCATGCCGCGCTTGAACTGTGGCTGACCGCGACGCGAGATGCCATCGCCGCCTGCGAGTGTCCAGCTGGCTGTCCCTCCTGCGTGCAGTCACCCAAATGCGGCAACGGCAATGACCCGCTGGACAAGGCCGGTGCGATCGTGGTGCTCGACATCGTGCTCCGCTCGCTGCCAGGGTCCGCGCCCCGTTGAGGACCTGTTCGTCGGGAGGACCTCCACGACATTCCGCCAGTGGTGCTGACCGCTTCTCTACATCTGGTTGGGCGCGCTGATACCGAGCAGCCCCAAGCCCAGGACGAGCACGCGCGCTGTCAGCGCGCACAACGCGAGGCGGCTGGCGCGGACATCGTCCTCGGCACGAAGCACCGGGCAGCGCTCGTAGAAGGTCGTGAATGTGGAGGCAAGACCAAACAGGTAACTGCACAACCGGTGGAATTCCAGGGACCGGCCCAACTCGCGCATGAGATCCTCGAACTCCAGCAGTGAGATCGCGAGTTCCCGCTCGGCTGGTTCGCTCACGACGATCGGGCCGGTGGCGTCCTGCGGTGCCGAACCGGCTTTTCGGAAGATCGATTGGATACGGGCGTGTGCGTACTGCAGGTAGGGTGCGGTGTTGCCCTCAAAAGACAGCATTCGTGTGTAGTCGAAAACGTAATCCTTGATTCTGTCTGTGGACAGATCTGCATACTTGACCGCACCGATGCCCACCGCTCGCGCGATCGCGGCGGCGCTGCCCGGATCCAGCTCCGGGTTCTTGACCTTGACCTCATCTCCGGCGCGGGCCACGGCCTCGTTCAGCAGATCGATCAATTTTACCGACTCCCCGGCGCGGCTACGCAGTATCTTGCCGTCGTCACCGAGGATCGAGCCATGCCCGACATGCTCCACATCGACAGTCGGGCTAACCCACCCAGCGTCCCGACCGGTCTGAAACACCATCTGTAAGTGAGTCTTCTGTGGCAGGCCCACCACGTACAGCAGGCGGGTGCCCTTGAGATCCCGGATCCGGTACCTAATGGCGGCCAAGTCGGTCACGTCGTAACCGTAGCCACCGTCGCTCTTCATGACGATCAACGGCAGCGGCTGCCCATCACGGTTCTTGAACCCCTCCGGGAACACACACCGCGCCCCATCGCTGTCCTGCAGTAGACCTAGCGAGTCCAGTTCCTCGACCACCGACGCAAGCTGGCCGTTGTAGAAGCTTTCCCCGACGAAATCATCGCGCGTCAGGCGGGAGTCCAGCAGGTCATACACCGCAAGGAAGTACTCCTTGGATTCTTCCACCAAGATCTTCCACAGGTGCAGCGACAGTTCGTCCCCGCCCTGCAACAAGACCACACGCCGCCGCGACCTGTTCTTGAACGTTTCGTCATTGTCGAACTTCTGGCGCGCCGCCTTGTAGAAGACACCCAGTTCACCCACCGACAGCTCATGCGCCGCCTCGGCTTCGCCGATGTCGAGCAGGTGCTCGATGAGCATCCCGAACGGTGTGCCCCATTCACCGATATGGTTTTGCCTGATCACGGTGTGTCCGAGCCACTCCAATAGCCGCACCACCGCATCCCCGATGATCGTCGAACGCAGGTGCCCGACGTGTGCCTCCTTCGCCGCATTGGGTGCCGAATAGTCGATGATAGCCATGTCCGGCTTATCCGTGATCGCAACGCCCAACCGCTCGTCAGCCGCCATCTCGGCGAGCAGGTGGGACAGGACCTCGTCGCGAACGGTGAAGTTGATGAAGCCTGGGCCGGCGATCTCCGTGAGCGAGCACACATCGTCCAGCGTGGCGTGCTGCAGCACTTCCGCGGCGATCTCCCGGGGGTTGCGCCCTAACCTGCGGGCCAGCGCCAGCGCCCCGTCTGCCTGGAAGTCCGCTCGCTGCGACCGACGAACAGCCGGATCTACCGACTCACCGGCTACCGCGCTGAACGCGGTGGCAAGGCGCTGGTCAAGCACTGCTTCCACGCTGGCCATGGCTACACAGGGTACCGAGCTGCCGCTGGGCACGTCGCAGTGCAACCGGCGGTCCGAAAAGCGTCATGCCTTCGCCGGCTTCCGGTACAGGTGTGGTTACGCCCCCACGGGATCGATCTATCCGCTCGGTGACGGTGCGGCCGGCCCAGCTCGGGCTCGACCGGTGGCGGCGCCGAGACCGCCAAGCCAGCCATCCGGGTGTGCCGCTACGTCCACCAGCACGTCCCAGCCTTGCGTCTGGCAGGACGTCAGTTGCACTCGCATCCGGTCGGTGACCCGGCGGGCCTGGGCGCAGGCGTACTGCTCGCTGGCGACGGCAGTCGCAGCCCCCGCTAGCGCGGCGAGATCGGCTGCAGACTCGGCGTGGTGGCGGACGACCATCGCCTCGCCCAGGTGTAACCCGAACACCGCCATGCTGACCAGCACCGCGATGGCCCCGGCCGCCCACACCGTGGCCACGCCCCGGTCGCCGTCGACGCACGCTCTCATGGCACGTTTCCCGGTTCCAGTATCGCAGCCGCTTCGGCGCCGACCTTGAGCCCGGGCAACAGCCCTGCTGCCGGATTCGCTGACACCCGCGCGGTGACCTCATCACCTCGGACGGTCACAGCCACCACCGCGGTCCGCGGGGCGATTCGCCGGGCGAGGTCCTCGGCGCGGTGCTGCTCACCCCGCGCGGTCAGCCGGGCCGCCTCTCGAGCCGCGTCGACACAACGCAACTGCGCCGCCACTGCCGACACTGCGGCGAGCACCAGGGCGAGCACCACGACCAACGAGCACAGGGCGAGCGCGGCCTCTACGGTGACCGTGCCCCGGTCGCCGGTTCGGTCGTCGGGCCGTGGCATCAGAACTTCACCGACAGCGCCCGCTGCACCAGGTCGTTGAGGGCACCGATGATCATGTCGCCGGTCACGACCTTGTAGAGAACGGCAGCGAAGGCCGCCGCGGCGATCGTCCCGATCGCGTACTCGACAGATTCCTAGCTATCCGTCACAATACGGATATAAGGGACACGCTATGCATCATTCATTGAAAGGACAACTCGCGTTCGGCTATCTGCGCATCAGCGATGACCGAGAAGGCAAGGAACTAGGTGTCAAGCGCCAGGAAGAAGACATCAGGGTACTAGCCGACTTCCTCGGCGTGACTCTCGTTCACATCTACTGCGACAATTCTATTTCAGCGAGCACCAACACCAACGAGCGCCGCCCAGACTACGACGAGATGATGAATCGGCTCGAAGCGGGCCCCATACGGATCGTATTGAGCTACTCAACTAACCGCCTTACCCGTAAACCCGAAGAAACAGAGCTTCAGATCAAGCTCGCTCGTGAGTATGGCGTCCAGTATTACTATGCACGAGGACAGATGCTAGACCTCCATGTGGCTGCTAACCGACGCATGGCGCGCTACCAGGCCGCCAACGACGCAGGTGAAGCTGAAGAGCTGCAAGAGCGTGTAGTGCGTAAGAAGCTTGCTGATGCAGTCCAGGGCAAAACCAATGGTGGTCCACGGGCGTATGGCTACGGGCCCATCGTCGGAACTCATCCAATCACGGGCAAAGACCTACGCGACCCCTACCAGCTTGTTGATCACGAGATAACGGTTCTCTATGAGTGCCGTGAGCGGGCGCTGGCAGGGGAGAGCCAAATGCTTATCGTGAAGCGTCTCAACGCCCGAGGCATTCCCACCGCCAAGGGCTACAAGTGGACCGTCGGCAAGCTGCGGCGGACGTTGCTTAATCGCAGCTATGTCATCTTCGATGCTAACGATCCTGAACAACGTGGCACCCGGACACACAAGGGTGCAGAGCACCGGGGCGCCCATCCGGGCATCTTTACGCGGGTCGAGCACGAGATGCTTGCAACGATCTTCCATAACAATCAGACCCCGTACGGAGATAAACCCTCTGGCCGTTCGTATCTCCTCAGCGGTTTCACCTATTGCGGTCTGTGTGGCGGCAAAATGTATGGGCAGAACAAACACGAGCGCGGCAAGAAGATTAGACGCTACCACTGCAAAAAGTACAACAATCGAGGTGAGCAGGTTGGCTGCTGCAGGATCTTTCGGATCGCTGACCCGGTAGAGCATCTAGTAAGTGAAGCCGTGCTGGATCGCTTCGATTCACCCGAGGTGCACGAGGCTCTCGCACTGGCCGAGGACAAGGAGCAGGCCCATGAGCTGACCCAGCGGCTAGTCCAGCTCGGGCAACGCCGCAAGATTTTGGCTGAGGAACACGCGCTCACTCCGTATGAGGACTACTCGATCATGCTCGGGGCGATCAAGACCAAGATTGAAGCCATTCAGACCGACCTTGCTAAGTTGCGGAGTAACAGCGCCAAAAAAGCCCTCCTGCCAGCTGACGGCAACCTGAGGATTGCCTGGGACAACGCCAGCCTAGAGTGGCGGGCGGCCGTTATTAAGCTGCTCGTGAGGCGGGTAGTGATCCATCCGTCCAAGCCCGGCGGGACTATGTGGAGATCTTGGCGGTTTGATCCAGTTTCCGTGACGATCGAGTGGGCTGTTTAGTCATGAGCGCTAGTTTGCCGATCACGGCGATGTCTTGCACTTTCTCCGGTACGCCCTGCTCCTTGGTGGTCCGCTGGACGTACTCTGCAATGTCATGGGAAAACTGGAAACACGCGCTATCATCTATGACTCCCCAAGGCTCACCCACGGTGTCGTTCTTTGTCTGTTTGTCACGACTCACACTCTAGCTACCCGCTTAATATCTGCCGCTATTATACAACAGGCCATGAGCCTGGATACAATCTTTAATCACGGAGCGCTGATTTCGATAACATGGCGCCAAAATACACCCCTGTAAAAACGCGAGGATACATTTCGCATCTCTACAGGGGCATGATGGAGGCCGACGTGATGTCAGCCAATATCCTGCGATCCTTTCTTGTACCGTTGCCCGGTGGGAGCGGAGCGGGGAACGATACGCAGCTTCTCGGCCAAGGTCCATCTCCGGTAGAGGCTGTCAGCGGCTATGTATGCCTGTTCCCAGGTCTCGTACAACATGGCATTGCCAGCCCAGATCGTTTCGCCACGAGCCAGAACTTCGATCCGGAACGGCTCGCGAGGAAAAAGCAGATCAACATACGCCTGGGGAACAGTCGAGTCCTCACCGTTCTGGTCGACAGGTCCTAGAATGAAGGCATCACCCATAACGATGTCTTCGTTACGTAACTGCTCGTTGTGTGCCCATACAACATGGGTCGCCCGCATGTTGACTGATAGGTGAAGCAGCTTGCCCTCCTCGTTGATATACATGCTGGCAGCGGGGGCATCCAGATTTATCGCCTCAATATTGCCGCCAACCAGTGCCTGATATGCGGCAAGATCATGGCGATCTAGCTTGCGCAGTTTTACTGGTGCGGCCTGACTTGCTGGTATGAGAATAGCCGTGATCTTCACGGCAGCCTCCTGAAGTTCAGGGTGGCTCGCGAGACTCAAGCGCTCACCACAAGAAGACAAACAGCCGGCCTCACGATGAAGGGTTGCCCAGCTGAGTAGCCCGGCGCCACCTGGTGACAACGTGTTCCGGAATGCGACCTTTATCGCTGACCTCGACCCCGTTCTGCTGCGCCCAGGCCCTGACGACCGCTGGGTCGTAATCGCCATATGACGTGCCGGTCCCGGAGATACCGCCATCTGCGGCTAGTCGCCTGGCCGCTTCTTTAGCTGATACGGGCCGTGATGCCTGAACGTACCTAGCGAATGCCTCTCGAAACTCTCTGGCGTTGTCGACTGATAGATCGATCTCCCAATACTCACCATCTATGAGATACAGTAGGGTTTCCTCTGCCTCTTGGCTGTCGTCGAGATCATCGAGCGTCACCACTTTCCTAGCCACCGGTTAAGCCTTCCTAATAGGTACTACAATGACATTGTCTGAAGTTATTCAAAAACTAAAGATGGGCCATGTCAACGTACCAATTACCAGCAATCATCTCTTGTATTCATCGGATCTTTGATTCATAACTGCCCAATCCGAGGTGACAGCATTCCACCTGACGTCATTTTGTCAGTGTGTGGTCCAGATCTGTATACCAACCGCAGATGGTGGGTGCAGGTCGGAATCAAAAACGGAAAGCTGGGGCTTGTCATACGCATCAACGTGCGCCTGCGCGCAACTTGATCAAGTAATTACTCTATGTTATAAGTAAATGGTCCTACTTTCTCCTTCTTGCTTTGGTTGGGACTGCCTGCTTATTTATGCAAACAAGTAGACAGTCCCTACCGACAACAACCAGCAAGGAGAAGAGCGTGAAGGTTATCGATCAGAAAGCATTGGAGCAATGTCGCCGCCAGTGCAGTAAGCGAGTCATGAATATCGCCGAGGGTCTAGCTAACCTCATAGAGGCTCGCTTAGCACAAGGTCTCTCTCTGGAACGCGCTACCGACCGAGCTCTGAGCAACCTTTTCTGGGATTCTGTAGTAGATTGGCCTACGGTGCATGCTGCCGCCGACGTGCTTGCCAAGACGTGGAAACACGGCAAAGCGTTCAAGGCTGAGGCAAAGAAACAGGATCTGTATTCCGGAACGGGAAATCAGTAATCACCCCTACCCTCAGGGAGCATATATGTTCGGCACATAGTAATGAATCTCCCCCGAGCTTACGCTCGGGGGCCTGAAGTAACCAGCATTTATTTAATACCCGAGTATTCCTGGCAACTCGGGCTTCTTCGATAATCCAATGATCCAACCGCAAAATTCTTTTATGCCACCGTAGTACGCGGACTCTACCGTTGATGTCTTACGCGCTTCCTCTACATCTCTGACCATTCGGGCAATGGCCGCCATATCTGGCGGACGATCTTGAGCAGATTCTTTAATGTATGGGTGTTTATGCTTGCCATTCTCACCAAACACCCAATTGGCGGCAGCTACAACACCCTCCCACCTCTTACCTTTAGGAGTACTTTTTCTGACTTTATCTGCAAATTGCCAAACCTCACCAGGGCCAGGACCAGTAATTGTCATTGTGCCTCCCGAGACAAATTGATAGGGTGCCGCAGAGTATCAACGACGCACCAACATCATGTAAGTGGGGCCGGAGGGGAAATGGACCTCTAACCTAACCGCGTCGCCGGGACCCGAGACCCCTCAAACGACTAGATCGACTCCTCCGTCACGTGACCCACGTCTCGGTAAACATCCGCAGGTCAGACCACTGACCGAGCGTCTAACTGGCCGGTCAGATCTAACCGAGCACGGGTTAGAGATCACCCGCTGGGCCGGAGCCCGGCCGTTGCGGCTCGGGCCGTCGGCGCTGGTCTCGCTGGTGGTGGCCTCCTCCAGCTGCTCGCGCTTGAGCCCCTTGCCCGAGCGCTCGGCAGCTGGCTTGTCGGCCACGTAGACCGTGGTCGGCTCGATGGGTGGCGTCAGTCCGCGCAGCAGGGCTCCCAGCCCCTTGGCATCCAGTGAGCCCCAGGTCCCCGGACGCCGGTCGGCCAGGCCTGAAGCGATGTCGCCCAGGTGCATCGTGCTGGCCGTCCCGAACAGGGAGCGGATCTCGTCAAGGAGCAGTACCTCTTGCTCCTCAGCCTCCAGCTCCTCACCGGCGGCATAGCCGGTCAGACGGTCGGCACGCTTGCGGGCTGCCCTGGCTCGAAGGGCCACCTTGTCGGCCTCTACCTTGTCCATGGCGTGCACGGTGCGCACGATCTGGGGTGGACCTTCAGCCTTGAGGTAGGCAATACCCTTGTCCTTATAGAAATCAAACATCGTAGCCTGGTAGCCGTTAGCATAGGCACCCGTTACCAAGTACCTTGTTGTTGGCCGTACTGTCATTGACCTTAAAGCACAGCCTGACTGAGGCGTTCCTTGATACCGTCGAGGGGATGGAATCCTTACCAAGCTCCTGAGTAGAGAAGTAGGCCATAATCCCAACCGCTGGACCTTTACGCACCAGGTCGTCAGCCAATGACGCGAACTCTTCCCGGATCGCCTTCACCGGATGCATGAACCAGACCTGACACTCATCTACTTCGATGAGGATCGGGTGAAGTCCAAGCTCACGCCGAGAGGCTAGCTCATCGGTGACTTCGCTGTTCGGGCACTGCTCGTTGGGCAGGGAGCGGATCACCCTGGCCCGACGACGGCGTTCATCACGGAGCCTACGCATCACGACCAGGTGCTCGGCAATGTCCTCTTCTTCCTCACTGTCACTGTAGTAGTGAGCAACCAGCTTCAAGCAAGATAGGTCGCCCGTGCCCTTAAGTTCGAAGATGTACTCTTCAACCCGAACATCCAGAGCACAGACCAGTCCCAGCTCGCGCTGAAGGAACGTCTTGCCCATCCGGGGAACCGCACCGATGATGCCACAGGTGGTGGCAAGTCGTAGCTCCACCCACTCGCCCCGTTGGTCAGTGAACATCGGAACTGGCTGGAACACGTCCACGCTGCCTTGCTTCAACAGGGGCCACGGCTTCTGCTTGGCCCGACTCATATCCTGATGAGAGACGAACAGCACGAGATGTCCCTCGTGCCGCTCACCAACCGACGGCCAAACTGTCCCAATGCCGCGCTGGAGTGCCGAGGACAACTCACGACGCTTCTCCATAACCGCAGTGGCGGTGACGCCGCGCGGCAGTATCAAGTCGATGTGGTAACCGGCCCGAGCAGGCTTGACGGGGTAGAGCAGCTCGATCTGGTCAGGCTTCGTCATCTTCGGGATGCCCAAACTGCACAGGGCCTCAAGCACCAGACTGTTGGTCAGCGGAGTGTCCCCGGTGGGCGCGGTAGCGGGGACGATCAGCGGCTTGCCGTCCCGTGGGCGGCCGACGTAGCCCAGAGCAGCCACCACGGCCGCGAGCAGCGTCCACAGCACCCAGGCTGGGGCCAGCCACTTCAGCAAAAGCAAGCCGATCAGGGCCAAGCCGGTGAGGGCGGCCAGCACCTTCAAGCGCCGGCTATCCGCTCCTGGAGCAACTTGGCATGCTTGTAGTGATCATCGTGGCTCTTGTTGGCGATCGCATCACGGCGCAGGGAGCGATTCTCGTAGTCGAACACCCACCCCCAGATGCTTGCGACAACCCGCCAAAGCCCGCGTGGGGCGAACCACAGGACTGCGCAGAACGTTCGCCGGGGCGTGCCAGAGGTGCCACAGGGCAGCGTGCAGGGTCCACTTACCAAATTCACTAATTTTGCTAGCAAACTCTGTACGTTGCTTCATCCACGGGGCCAGGATCGGCTTGAGTTCGCCCTTGGTTGCGGCTGGCTGTCCCACCGGAACCCCACGTTGGGTGGGGATCACCGTCTTCCCAGGGGTGTTGCTTGCGACAACCTCTCCACTAGCGTTGTTGACGTAAGAGGGTTGATCGGTAATCATTTCTCATCATTCTCTTCATGTTCGTTAGCAAACCGGTATGATGACTACTTTAATCATAGGGTCTCCAGCAGTAGAATTTGTAATTTCTCCAACCCATCCCGCACTCGGTGAAGAAGGTCAGGGTCTTGGCTGAACTGCTCGGTTACTGGCTGCGGAGGGTGGCTTGGACGCTCAGGGAGTAGGAGCAATTCCACCCACACTACTTTGCCACGCGGCGTCGGGTAGTAGCCGCGCTTTACGGGTGCCTCGGTCTCGTCGGTACCGACAACAATGTCGGTACCAAGCGGCAGATTAGGTGCACTGTCCCACACCTCGATGCGAACGCTCTCAGGGGAGCCATAAAGCTGTATCGTGATGTATTTGATGCGGGTAAGCTTGCTCCAGCGCATACGTTCTTCCGGTATGCCGGTAGCATTAACGGCCACTGTCACTAGTTCTTCGGTTTCTACTACCGCACTACGGAGGATAGTTCGCACTCCCCACTTCATGAGGGTAGATACCACAAATAGACCAGCACAGGTAATAGCTGTCCGAGTAGACACAAGCCTCATGCTGTCGTGGAAGCGTGGCGTGCTCACGAATACACTCCGCACTTCTGGCAGCGCTGGCGCCTAGTCTTGCCCCAGTTCTCACCAGTACGCCGGACGTGTGCCATGTCAGTCCAGCTTTTAGGCAACACGGGGATGGTATCGAATACTTCGACCTTCAGCAGCTCATCCGGATAAGTATCAAGCTGCTTGCCCTCAAAGATATAGGCCACGTTATCGCCGCGTTGCCAGCGAATCGTGCAGTCCCCCGACGCAAGGTACGCCCAGGCAGTCGGTCGGTAAGCCGGAGCAGCCCCGCCGATACTCATGGCGTGTACTCGCGCGCTTCTTTAGCCGTCTGGTTAATCAGCTCAACCAGGGTGTCAGCTTGCGCAGTCTCAAGGATGGCCACGCAGATGAACGGGCAGTCATACGTCGTGATCCAGACCCTGCCCCGACATGCCTCCATCGTGAAGGTGACGCGGGCATCAGGGCCTTGAGCCTTGACGGTGATCTTGCGTTGCGCCATGTGCACCATCCCCAGGCCCGTGTGTGGTGGCCGGGCCTGGTGGCGGCTTTGGGGGGCAGCAGCACCACCAGGCCCGGCTTCAGGGTGGGGGTCTCGGGAGATGCCAAGCTGGTGTTGATCCTGGCCATCACCGTGACGGGGACCATCGGCGTTCTGGTTGCCCTGACGCTCCACGTGCTCTTGAGCCTCGTCGATGTAGGTGATCTCATCCCTGGAAGGCACCCAGGACCGGGGAGCAGCGGACTGGCGGAAGCGGGGACACGTCCCGCAGATGAGGGGACGCCACACCAGCTGGAGCGCTCAGCCCGGCCCTGGGGCCTTGATCTAAAGACCGTGCCCGCTGCTCCGGTGACGGCATATCCTGAGTAGTGGCGACCTCGGGTGCTCGGTATCCCGACTGCATAGGGAACTTCCGCACCAGTTTGGCCGGGCGATACGCGGCCGGTAGCGTCTCTGTGCCAGGTCCGAAAGCCGCCTACCCAAGTAGGCTGCACGATGTCAAGGAAGTCCTATGGGTGAGCTGCGCAGTCAGAAACAGCACCGTGAGCAGCTGGTGCGTGCGCTGCGGGCTGCGGGCAAGTCATGGGTGGACGTGGCCGAAGCTTTACGACAGCGCTACCGCTTCAATGCCCGGGTAGCCTTCCGCTACGCCCATGAGTGGAGCCAGCACCAAGCCGCTCACGAGTGGAACCAACGCTGGCCTGATGAGCTGAAGACCTTCAAAGCATTTTCCTACTGGGAACAGTGGCCGAGCCGTACCGGACACGCCCCAACGTTCGACAACCTCAGCAAACTAGCGGAGCTGTACGAGTGCGCCGTCAGTGACCTACTCGTTGATCTGCCCAATTTCCGGCATCTTGACAACGCGGCAAACCCACAGGACACCGCACTTACAGTAGGCAAGCCTGACGTTGAACTCGTTGTGCCAAGCGATGTCGCAGTGTGGGCGACGGCATCCGGTCTTCAACTGCCCGACACGCTTGTCGCAATGCTGATGCACTACCTCGGATCACTGGTGACGCCTGATCACCATATCCGCAACACGCCCCGTGACCGCGACCACGCGTACCATCAGCTGGTTCAGTTCCTCCGCAGTTGGGCCAACACCATGGATCGCCGCTACGTCCTGCGTCTCCTTGCCTGGGCAGGGGCCGCCGCGTCGGTGTTTCCGGCCACCGTCGGTGACGAGTATGAGCGTGTGGCCTCGGTGCTCACTAGATCGAGTCGGGTCGATGCGAAGACCATCGAGCACATCGAAGCGGTGTTGTGGCACTGTCGGCAGCAGGATCACGCGCTGGGCCCGCAGGCCGTCCTGACCACCGTCCTGGCCCAGCGTGACCTAGCTCGCGCACTGATACCTGATTGTCCAGCCGATTTGCGGCCTCGGATGCTCTCGGTGCTGAGCGAAGCCTCGCATGTGGCCGGGTGGTTGTCATTCGATCTGAAGCAGTTCGACCACGCTGGGTATTACTACGAGGATGCCCGCGCACTGGCACACGAAGCACAGAACACCGGGCTGGGGGCCTTCGTGCTGTGCAAGATGAGCCAGCTGGCAACGTGGCAGGGCAGACCACGCATCGGCATCGACCACGCCGTCGCAGCCGAGCAGTGGGCCAATCACACCGATGACCTGCGCTTGCGCGCCTACACCGCCGACGTGGCCGCACAAGCATACGCCGCCGACGGGCAGCGGGACGCCTGCGTGAACGCCCTCGATACCGCTCACACCGTGCTCACGATTGTCGATGACCAAGCCCCGCGCTTTACCAGCACGTATGATGAAGCAGCACACATCTCAATTCGCGGTGAGTGCCATCTCAAGCTCGGTGAAGCTGACCCAGCTGTTTCCTCTGCACAGCAGTCCCTGGGGCTCCTGGACCCCTCACGCGCCCGGACCGTAGCGATGACGATCATCGACCTCGCTGAGGCGTACGTGCAATGCACTGAGATCGAGGAAGCTACGCGGCTGCTTGGTGATGCCGGGGACATCGCGGCGGGCCACAGTTCCGTTCGGCTGATCGGACGGTTGGAACAGGCCCGTGCCGCTATGCAGCCTTGGCGACATACTGCCGCTGTCCGGGTGCTTGATGAGCGGTTAGTGGCTTATGGATTGGGTGAGTAACCTTGTTCGATTCTCGGCGTCGACATTTAGGGTATGGAAGGTACTTTGAGCGGTTGACAGCTACCACTTTTTAGACTATATGTAGATACATTATGGTCGGTGCACAAATTTCCCTCCCACAGCCACTCTACGAGGAGCTTCAACTCCGCGCCAAGCTTACAGGTAAAAAGGCGGATGAGCTTGCTCGTGAGCTTTTGGAACGCCAGCTTCATTCCAAGCGGGAGCCAGCGAGCACTGGAAAGCCACTAGACCGTCTCGTCAATCTCAAGTTCCAGGGTCCACCAGACTTGTCTCAGAATATTGATCATTACCTGTACGACTAATGGGATGAGGGTAATACTTGATTCTAGCGCTGTCGTTGCACTGCTGAATGAGCAGGACGCATCTCACACAGTCGCGCTCAACGTTCGGGATTCTTCACTTGGCGTCGAGGATGAGAGCCTCCTACCTTACGAAGTGCTCGCTGAAACATTGAACGTTCTTGGCCGGAAGTTGGGCAGAGAATATACGGTTCTCGCGGCAAATACTCTTGTCAAAATGCACGAAGACGGAGAGATCCGTCTTGTAGATCCTGCTCCTCATGTTATTAACCGAGCTGCGGAACTCCAGCGATCAGCCACGGGTTCCCCATCCTTCGTAGACTGCCTCGTTATGGCGTATGCGGACGAATACGGTACTCTCTACATCTTTGGCTTCGATCTGACCTTCAAGAAGAACGGCTACCTCCTACCTGGCGAGCAGGACAGCAGACGAAAGGCCGCGTGAGCGGGGGAAGGTTTACTAATTAGCCGTAAGCGGTCAAAATACATCAGAAACGTCTTGAAGGGATTTTCAGACAGACACCCCCGACTACCGGGAGGTCGACGGGATGCCATACCCGGCCCAGTCCCATCGTGCTTGCGGACGGCTATCCTGGAGGTTTGCCCGCTCGGCGAGGCCATGTTGCGTTTGGGGATCGCGCCGCAGTTGCTGATGTCACTGGAAACGAAGCTGGTCAGACGCGCCCTGTCCGGTCTCCCCGCCAGGCCCCGGAAGCGGGCCGGAGCTAGGGCACCAACACCACGACCGAATCCTTCCCATTTGACACCGGCCCCTGCCAGCGGTGTGCGGCGTTGGAGTGACCCGCCTTGTGGCGAAGCTGGTTGGTCAGTACCTTTTTGCAAGGCCAGTCGGCACGTCGCCCGACTGGCGTGCCCAACTCTCGCCCGTTTCCTAGTAGCACGGTCCGGCCACCGTTACGGGGAAGAACGGCGGGGGGAACAGGCTGGAGCGTGGCGCCCGGAAATACCAGAACGGTCCTGTCCAGACACATCGAGCATCATTGAGAAGGGGAGATATGGTGAGCACCGGGAAACCGCAGCTGATCTACGGTCATGGACAAGAGGCATGCCCCGATGGAAGCTTCTGTCTCTACCGTGCCGTCAATTTCAACGCCGGTCAGGCCCCGGGAGTCGGCGACAAGATCCTGGCTATTCCATCGGGCACGTACATCAACGACTTCGCCACCTATGGTTTCGATCACAGCGGTGACGGGGTCAGCAGCGTTGTCAACAACACAGACGAGGACAACGCGCTCTTCTCAGCCGCCGACCAGCAGGGACACTCGCTGCCCGTGGACCGCAGGTCCTCGATCGCGAACATGGCGCGGATCCCCATGGCCGGGAGTCCGAATGGCACCTGGAACGACCAGGCTCAGTCGGCACTGGCGGCTCCCTTCCTGGGGAACCTGGTCGTCGAGCAGAAATTCTTGAGCAAATGGCAGGATTGGGAGACCAAGAAATGGATTTACTCCTACCGGCTCACGGTGCATGCTGAGGAAACACGTGTCGTGAAATGGGCTCTCGGCTTCGGTGACCTACCTGAGGGAACCTCGTTGTATAAGGGCTTCACTGACGTCTTCTGGGGCCAGATCGTCCGGGACGGCACCGAGGGCAGTGTCCTGCTCGCCTCCCCGGAAGGTGGCGGACACACCATCGACCCCGGGACAGACCTCATCATCGACATCCAGGTCCTCTACCCAGACGAAGACCCCACCCACGAACACCTCACCAGCCTGAACGCCCAACAACTGGGCTGATCACGATGTTCGTGACGGCGGCTGTCACGAACATCGCGGGGAGGATATGAAAAGATTCAACCGGACCAGGGTCTGTCTGCCCTGGTCCGGACCCCATTCGTATTTGAATACGAACCCGAGATTGTCGTACGTTTCCGGTATTCTACCCATCCATTGGCTTGTGCTGCCACGGCGTCGTCCTGCCCGCATCCTCCTGGGGAACCGCTGTCTCCTATTCCGTGCCCGAGAGGTGCCGCACAGGTCAAGCACCGACTACGTTTTCCCAGGCCGGCATATATTGACCACTCCCCGAGGTACCAGTAGATGATATGAGAAGTCAGACACAACTCTCACCCGGTAGGCGACCCAAAGCGCTGTGCCATGTCCTTATGGACGGCGTCAAAGTCTTTGGCAGTGAGAGGATTTCTGAGCTTGCTCTTGAGTAAACCGCGCACACTGCGGCGTTTTGCCGGCAACGCACGACTAACTAATTCGTCGAGTACCTCACTCTCTGAACGATGGTTGCGATGGGCGAGCTGCTCTAGCTTCTGCTTGACATTGTCGCTGGTGGTTACAGCTTTCATATGGCTTTATGACTTTAATCCTTAACGCCATTAAAGTACAGGAGGGCGCCCCCGCGCAAGCATTAAGGGATGTCGCATTTAGAATCACGCCTTCCCCCCAAGCCATAAACGTCGCAAAAGAGTTATTGTACGACGTAACTAGATGGTGCTTCCCCGCCACACGTGTGATCGCTTTAGCGTTCTACAGATCTGAACCGTTCGGGAACATGTTGCTCAAATGCTCCGAGCATTTCATCCATAAACAACTCAACTGCTGCCATAATGCCATCCGCAAAGGATAGAGCATCTCTGCCATCGTTAAATGTCAGCTCCCATCGATGTCGGACCGGCTTGTCAACCCGATCTGGAAACGGAAGCAGCACGCGACCTGAACGTACTCTCCCACCCTTCGAGCCGGCCTGGATCGACTGCATGTGAAGGTTCAGCCCAGAAAGATACCGCGCCTCCTTCACACCAGCTACAAGAAGGCGAGTTCTTGCGGCTATCACGGCCTCGCGCCGTAGGCCATCCGCAAGCGCAGGAATCAGCCCCTGATCAGGATAACGCCGACCATCAAGAGGCGATCTACGGAGTCGATCATCAAGTGTCCGTGCCCACACGAGTAATTCTTCAAGGGCGTACCATGCATCCTCGGTGGTCGGATGCATCATTTCCTCCACCTTCTGGGAGTCCGCCGGACTGAGCGCTCCAATGAACATATTGTTCTTGTGCGAGATTCATCGCCGCATGCAAACGCATAATTGACTGTTCGAGACCTCCCGCTGCATCCACAACATCGTCCAGCAAGGTGAATGTTGCTTCAAAAACGATGGTGTCCTCATCAATTGAGCGTCCGCTTCGCTTGAGCGAGGCTACGATACCATCCCCACTCTCATACAGAGCCGGGTCCCACTTCCACAGCTCCTTACCGAAGTCCAACGGAACCATTCGTCCGGGCCCATGCATTATTCGCTTAGACCACTCCCAACTCCTGCTTGGCATGCACTTAGTTTACACCGAATCCTTAGTTGCCACGGTAACGACCTGAATGGACGGCTCGTCACCATGACGACCGGCAGCTGTGAGACGAAGCTGACTCCATCAAGGTGGCTGCGAGTCGCAAATAAACGAGTTATTGTGACACAACTCATAGGCGAAGTGATCAAGACCGCTGAGGATCGAGGTGGCCTACCTGCCCCGGTTTGGCGATGCGGCACATCGCCGACCTGCATCCCGGCGAGGGCAAGACTGATGCACGCGACGCCTACGTATTGCCGACGCGGGCCAGGACAATGCCGCACGCGCTGCGGGAGCTTCGGGATCGATGCATCACCAGATCATGCGGCTCCGGGATATGGCACGGAGGTCAGTCATGTGTTCCTCCCTTCTCTTGATCGAACGGATAGGCTGATAAGGTCATGAACCGTTCTTCCCGCTTAATGAGATCCCTCCAGCGGGCATTGATCAGTCGCTGCTGCTCCATTTGCCTTCGGCTGCGAACGCTCATGCATTGCTCAGCCATAGATGCGCCGAACATGACGGCTAGGGCGAGTGACACGATGAACAGAGTAATCATTAGGCCCATGGGTGTTCAGACCCAAGGCCAGGGTGGGCATGGGGCGTGGGATAGCCGCTACATCTGCGTCGTTCTCGACCACAGAGGCTTCGACAACTGGAACGGTATACTCGGCGCCGATGACGCACGACACTGAGCGAGACGTGGGCCGTTGGATAAACTGGAATAGCAGTCGACAGATGATCTTAAGCATAGATACGCTCATCTCAAGCGGTCGTCTGTTGGGCCGCCTTTGGCGGTGAACAAACGATAACCTACCCTTGGCGCGCTTATGTCGCTACTATGGTTGACTATGGCGCAAAGTCGCTACGTTTCTTGGTATCGATGTGTTCACCAGTCCCAACGGAAGCCGACAACAGTCTGCTCGATGAATGAGACGAATCGATGAAGCTCGCCTACACCAGTCACGTTAACCTCTTCGCTGTGAACTGGAGTAGCGTCCGAGTGTGCAGCCCAGACTGTCCACCATGCTCTCTGAGGTCGTAATCGATCGAAGCACACTCGTAGATCGGCATTGTCCACTCTGCCTCTTGCCGCACGGCGGACATCTGTGCGCGGCGTGGAAGTCGGGCGATGCGTCGCAACATATCGTAGAGAAGTCAGCTGACCTTTCGAGTATAGGTCGATCTCACTCAACTGACTCCCACAAATCCGGGTGTGTTCTCGTGAAAGGCCACAACTTTTCCGCCGGCAATTACCGTCAAATCTATAAGTGTGTCTTTAGGGCTATGTGCGTATGTATCAACGTCATCCTCGGAGGGCTATCATGACATGACTCGTCTCCTGCTTGTACAGCATTCTGTTAGCGTCGATGTGGTAGCGTTCGAATAATGCCACTGTGCGGTGTTTCTGCGGCCTGATCATCAGTACAGGTGGGATTGCTCATGGTAAAAGCAATTCCATCTTCGGTAGGTCCACCTCCGGAAAATGCACGCCAGACATCATGCCTATCTTCCGGATCAAAATCGAATGCCTCTGTGAACCATGTGAGAGTCTCATACGTTAGTTGTTCACTTTGAAGCGCCCGAGAAACCCGGTCCCGCAAACGGCGCGGTAGGTCCTTGTCAGCATCGCGTTTTATGCCTCGATCCCACAAGTAAAGTGCCAGCACTTGGGATACAGCTGCATAGCTGATCTCTGCTTGCCGCATCCTGTGTGCATGTTGTTGCCACTGTCGCCGGTAGGCCGGCCGCGACGCTAACAGGTCGCACAGAAGCTCGCCTGCCCGGGCTACGCCTGGCGGTGGAGGTGTGTCGACCATCGAGTCTCCAGGGTATCTATGACGCGCCATAAGTGCGCCATTGCTGTGGTGTGCTGCTTAGGCGAGTTTAGGCAGAGGGTGTTCAGGGTTGCTCAAGCCATCACCCCCAGTCAAGGCCAATGATATGAAGAGCATAGCAGATAATCACCGGGAAGCGAGGAGTACTTGTCGATGCCTTTTTACAAGATGCCAGCGTATTCACGATTCCGCCTAGGCGCCGAAACAGTCCGACTACTTGAGACCCCACCATAAGCGCACCATAAACGTGGTCCGCTGCGCACATCAGTATACGAGTTCAGGCACGCTGGAGCTGTCGAAGCCCCCCTCGCTTTACCAGTTGACAGCTCGGTATCATGGGCGCCAAGCAGTTCTATCCGCGCATCCAGCGACGTAACGGCACAGCAAGATCCACTATACGGTGATCATTATCGTCGGGCAAGCTTCAGCTTCTCACAACATGTCGAACTGCCGTTGCAGTACTTACCTCAGAGGAAGCAAAAAGCCATGGGTATTCCGATTTATGACAAACCAAAGTACCCAGAGTTTCAACTCACGACAACTCAGACCATTCACATGATGGATGTGGTCAGGTTTTTGAAGTTTGTCGTCGAGCGCGATGAATTAGAAATTGCTGAATACCTCAACCAAATGCGCCAAGATCCATTCTTTCTGGTGGCGGCGACTGATCTCGGCAAAACCGTGGTGGTGCCGATCCACGATTTGATTCGTCAGATCCAACACGCTGGTGCACACCCGCACCCCGAACCTCATATTTGGGTCGTGGAGCCACGGATTCCCATCGCGGACGACCAAGCCGACTTCATGAACGGTTTGTGGAGCAAATTTCAGCGCCAGCAAGGCCGACGGAATACGCCACCTCTTTTTGGCTGCATTACGTCGGCTTCCGGGCGTGTTAACCGCGAAGCGCCGATCAAGTTTATCACCACTGGGATTTTCGGTATCCTCGCTAGGCAGGACCAACTCAGGCCCGAGCGTGACCGTGTCATCATTGATGAAGCCCATGTCACGGTCGAGCAAAGCCCGGAGGTTGAGCTCGGCATCGCTTTGGCTAAGCGAGCCGGCATTACGGTCGACTACATGTCGGCCACAGTCGACATCACCGGCCTCAGCGAATCACTGGGCGTCGCAAACATCATTCGCGCCGATAAGGCCCGTTACACCATCTGGAAGCATAACCTGCTCCGGCCAATGGACGACGCCTTGTCGGAGCTGGTGCGCGAAACCCTGATTCAGCCAAATCCGGCGAGTCCCTACTTTCCGCAAGTCGGCGATTTTGCCGAGGCCGAAGCTGTGCGCCAAGCCGTACTCGAAACGGGCCGGGCGCATGGCTTGCTTGTAGTGGTCAATTCCTTCGCTGGCCAGCAAAGTGACACCCAACGCCTAGCCAATCGGCTCCGCGAACTGTTTCCGGGCTTGCCGGTCTTCCAGCTGGCTAGCGAAGTCATCCGCGACCCCGGGCGGTGTGATGCGTTTAAGCAGCAGCTTCGCCAAATCGAAACCGACCAGCAAAACTATGTCATTTTGGCGACCAGCGTGGTCGAAATGGGAATTACCTTCCCAACCCTAGACTTCGTGGCCTCCATGGATTCCGGCTACGATCAGGAAACAATTGGCGAAACTACCTTCCCCGTGGTCGCCCCGCTCGGCGTCAATGCGCTTCTGCAGCGCATCGGACGGGTCGGCCGTCGGCGTCCTGGCATTGCCTACATCAGCCGCGAAGTGAGTGCCGATTATGCCGATCTCGACAATAACAAGCTTAATCATGGCACCCTGGTCTACGAACCAATCCAGTTCCCTATGGCCAATGCTTCGCTCATGCCACTAGCGTATTACGCATGCCAGCAAAACTGGAGCACCGGCGACGAAGGTGAAGAAGGCGGCCTCACCAAATGGGTCACCAACCTTAATTTACCCTCCCGCCTGCATGAAGACCCCAACCGTATGGAATACCTTCGGCAGCAAATCGACAACCTTGAACAGCTCGGCCTAGTCAAAGACGGTTCGGTAACCCCACTCGGCGAACGCATGGAGCGATGGGTGGGCCAATCTGATTTGGCCTACGCCGTGCAATTGCAACAGCGTTTCGAAGCTGGTGCCAGCTTAACCGAAGTGCTGTTCTGGATCGTCGCCACCGCCCTCAGTAACACACCCCTAGTCACACTTCGTGCTTCAGGTGATTACTTCGTTGATTACAACGGTACCCATCCTGGCGTCAAACATGCCATCGACCTGTGGTCAGGGCATGAGCATGAAGACACTGCGACATTTCATGCGCTAGCTTGGGCAATGAGCATAGCTCCAAGTTCTCTCCATAAGGAGCCGGGACAGGTTATCGGTCAAAGCGACGATTTCGATCTGGCTCGTTTTACCAGCATGATTGGTCTCGATGCGCGTAAAGTAGCTCAGGCGATAAAGCGAGTTCGGGAGGTTTGGCACCTATTTTGCAGGATTAACCGCCGAACGGAAGCGTTTAATGAGTTATTCCGCAACAGCAAACAACCCGAACTGTGCGACCTTGAGTGGTTAACCAAGGCCGAGATGCTGGAACTTCATCCGATTTCGGAGCAACTTTGTCAGTTATACGGCACACTTACGGTTGAACTATATCAAGAGAGAGACATGGTTAAGTGGGTTGAATTTAACTCAGGCAGTGAAGGGCAGATATCGCAACACGACTCACCGGTTGAACTGATACCGGGGTGTCGCTACACAGCTAGGCTGGTACCGAGCCGTCAGTCTCAAGAGGATGAAGTCACCTGGCAATTGGCTCATGTGGGCCAGGTCCAGGAGCACGATGTTGCTGACGCTGAGTTGGCACCCGACGATACACAGGCACAAACCGAAGAGATGCGGACGTTGCTTAATCAACCACCTGCCAGTACTGAAGATGTGAGGCCCAGATCGACCTTTTATCCATCTTTTCCTCCACCGGTTGCTCGGCCACTTTCACCGTCTGTTCCACCAAGCGAGCCGACCTTGGTCGAAGAATCGCAACCACCGCCTACAAAGTGGCAGCGGCTGCGGCGTTGGCTGCGTGAAAACTTGTAAGGCCAGTGGCGGGAGGGTGGTTTCTATCATCCTCCCGCATACTCCTAAGCTTTGCCTGTTTCTTTTACGAAAGGACATATTGTGAGCGAGGAAGATAAAGAAACATACGAATGCAAAGCTCACGGTCACACAGTCGGCTCAGTTAGTTTTGATGCCGCACCTAAAGATTGGTTTATATGGAGAAATATGCCGACGCCTACCTGGTGCCCGGATTGCCGGGCCTGGCGTAAAAACCAGAAAAACCAAGGATACATTTGCCAGAGCTGCGGTTTCCGCTTCTGCGTAACTTCTACCACCAAGATCCACCATTACTTCAACGAAGGCCCGTGGCAAGACCCAACAGAGTGTGCGAAGTGTGCTCGCGGCGAACGCCCAGTGCGTCGCACCGGTACGTTCCGTCGGCAGGTACGACCAGTACGGGTTCAGACGGTTGATTTTGATGGGCTTCATTCGTTTCGGGCGCCTTCGGCCTATTTGCTTAGTACTAGCCCGGCTGATTACCAGCGCTGGAATCCGAACGAAGGGCTTACTCGTCAGCAACACATTGAGCAACATACGACCTGGTCACAATTTAGCAGAATTTTAGAGCTAGATTCTCTAGATCGTAAGTCGCCGACGTCACTTGGTAGCCAGGAACCTACATTTGAAGGGTTGTTGCGCTCGGCTAATATTGTAGCCCAAGCTACTCATCCGGTACGAGTCAGGGAGTATATCGACAATAGGTCAAACAATATTATCCATGTGACTCTGACTGATACTAACCGACTTGAGGTAACGGTCTTCAAGCCAACGGCTGGCCCTAATGGCCATGAACTGATTACAACGTTCGACAACCAGACGGTGCAGAATATAAAGAATAACCTTACTCCAAAGGCAAACGCGTCCGCCAAGTGGCGATAACATTTGTTATACTCTACGACCATAAGGAGCTGTTATGTCGAAGTACAGAGGAATGATCGATTTTTCGCGAGTCTACAATGAATGGCGGGATATTCACAAACCAAGTCCGGAAGTTCAAGCGGGCGTTGGGAGATGGATTGACCTCATCCATATGGCTGCCCGAGCTAGCTGGCCCATCGAAGAAGGTTTGGAATGGTACGATGACCGTTCAAAACCAGAGCCAGACTTCTTTGCGACAGTGGCTTGGTACGGCCGGTTTCGGCTGTATTTGCCGTACTGGAAGCTGCCGATTGAACTGAGCAACGAGGAAATTAAGCAGTGGCGCGCGGCTGGCTGGATGATGAGTGAGCGAGAGTTTTTGGAAGACCAGGCTAGCAATGCTGGTGGCTTTCTGGAACTGGCTGGACGTGATCCTGCGTTGATCGTGGGTATTTTAGCACGCCAGCTGGAAGATCGGTTTACCCAGCTCGGGGAATTGACTGCTTTGCCGCTGGAAAAATATACGCCTCGCGAGTGGGATGAAGAAGATGAAATGGAAGGCGACGGTCCAACACGGGAGCATGATCTATTTGACCGGCCATTTGTTATCCGCGAGGAGATACAGTGCTTTGAGTGGGGCATGGAGAAGTTCCGAATGCTAGCCATCGCTGAGCAAAATCCAGAGGTTAATCTACCTAATAAAGAGCTATTTGACGCCCTATGTGAAAAGATTAACCTCAACCGACTGCTGGCTCGGGCGCATGTTATTGATGAAAAGTTGAAGAAAATTCTCGACCACCTCGCCAAGCACCGTTATACCGGGCTGCTTGATGATCCGTATTCCCCCGATATCTTCTGGTGGCGGCACTGGCAACGTGACATGGAAAAAAAGCGTCACGCTCACGACGGTCATTAGTCCTGGCTTAACAACACCAGGGGTAGTCGAGATGAAATAAATCATCCACTTGAAGATATTTGTTGGACCTCTGGCCTGCGACGATACTAACTTCAGTGGATTTGTTGTTCCATTCCGGCTCCCTTTAAGCGCCGTGGCCATAAACCACAACCAGACGATCGTTCCGGCTATAGCCGCCCGCCACAGAGAGGATAGAGCGTGAAAGATAAAGCGCCCGACCTAAGTAGTCCCAGATCAAACACTGATTAACGGGAGATCAACTTCTCAACCGACTAGGTTCAGGCGCCTCTCACGGATAGTGTCAATACAGGTACCGTTTGGTCCTACTCGTGACAATGCGACGGCTGACAGTTGAAAGTCGGGCCCATCACCTATGGACTGAAGTAACTTAATCAGCTCAGGCGTGATTTCAGTAACTCGCGACATCGTTACATGAGGAGGAGATAGATCTGACACATACGAAAAGTATTCCGACACTAGGAGGCGACGTAGCTCATGCATGATCGGTACAATTGATGACTCGAACTCCACATCACTTAATACATAACACCGTGTCGCGGTTGAAACATACGGCTCCTTGAAGCAGCCAAACGACACACCCGCCTCACCGAGTAGATCCTCCGCAACTGATAACAAACGTTCGGAGAACCGCTCAGCTGACCAATTTAGAGATCCGGGTACGCCTGAAAGCAGCGTGATGTGAGGAATAGCAAGAGAAGCCGATGAAAGCACAATTTCGGATTGCTGAATAGAGCGCACAAGCTCGTTGACACGGTATACGTGCTCCCGAGCTATCGGAGGTAACCGAACCGAACATGAAGGTTTATCCGAGGATTGGTCATTCGTCGTCAAGCCTTTCAGCATGATAATACTGTAGTGCCATCAGTCTATCATGATCATCGTGTGAGCGCGCTATATATCTCTTACTCAAAATCGTTCGCTTGGTTCGGCCGCTATAGTTTGTAAGAATTCTCCACGCATGCTTAAACGACAATCCTCGGGTATTTCTAGTCTGTCTAAGACCATCACTCTGCATAAGCTTTATTAACATCTCGAAGTGCTGAAGAAAGTCGTCCGAGTTGTAACATCGTCTCATGAATAGGATGAATGGACCCATAGCTTCCCAGTGACGGAATGCCATCCTGCCGAGGTACATCGATATTAGATCGTCCGGTGCCATATCATGCATAGTGAGCATTGAAATGTTCTCCAATGACGCATGATAAGCATGAAATATCTGAAAGTCGACTTTGCCGTCGGAAATCTCCAAGAAGAACTCGTCAAGCTCCTTCCATGAAGGATCCGTTTTAAGCTTTTCAGCAATTACGTCTCGTTTTGTGTATGTGAGCCGTCGAGCATTACGAATATCATGGGAGCCGCTCACGTGTTCCAGGATGGCGAGTCCAGATTGGAGCCTTCGAGCTCGGGCAGCCTCACGAACCTGACGCAACGCAATCGCCGCAGCAGTGATGACGACCACTGCGCTAGCAACGGATGCTATCGAGGCAATCGCCCCCCCATCCGAACACCCACGCCGAGTTTTGCTCCACATTATAATCCTTTGTTTTCAATGCTCATTATGTTGGACGCATCGAAACACAGCGTTTGGCGGATACCACTTATGACGCCACCCACGCTACTCGAAGCATAGACCCCGCGCTCTGGCACACTCTGGCTACGCTAGCAGTCCCTGTGTTGACCGCCGTTGGAGAGTGGGCAGAGAGCGGTTCACAGAGGACAATCGGCGGCACCATGCTCACGGGTGTCACGGTGAGGCCGACTCGAATAGGGGGTCGGTGACCCAGCCGAGTCCAACGCAGGGGACTCTCGGAGTCCGGAGGCTCGCACACCTGTCCCGCTCGGAGTTGCTGTGCGGCTTGGCATGAAGGGGCTGAGGTCTCGCAGTAATCTGTGCGTGCGATGTGGCACAGCAGACTTGTGGATGAGGTCTACGGTGGCAGGCTGGATGCTTTTGAGGAGATCTGGCGGATCTGGGCGGCCAAACCTCAAGATCTCTGTATGAAAAATAGATATTTTCATACAGAGGTTACTGGTATCTGTCTGCTTTGGTCGCATTCACCGAACCTGGCCGCCACTGATGCGTCCCCTTCACCGTTGGGAGGTTCGTTTTTCCAACCGTGACAGAGCTGTTATAGGCGTGATTGACATGAAGCGAATAACTTATTCTCCTAACGACTACAAGGCCTCTCCACTATTTGGTGGGAACCAAGTCTTTGAAGTTGGCTATTAGGGCATCGATCTCTTCCGCGCTTTCTTGTGCCCAGATTGCGAGGAATGCGCTGGCTACGACCATCCCCGCTGTGAAGTCCAGATCCTCTCCAATCTGTTCGAAAACGACGTGACGGTCGCGGTTAGTGCGGGCTCGTTCGCGCACCACCTCCTTGACTCGTTCCTGCGCGCTGCTCGGAAGCTGCATCGAGACCGTGAGTCGCGCCGCGACTTTCTCCAATCGCCCATGGACGACATCAAATACGTGGGCCTCAGGGTCGCTGTAACCAGGGAGGACGAAGATTCGATGGTCCGCATCTGCCTTAGCCGCTTGGTCCGCATCAACAAGACAGACCGACGGAAATTTCGATGTCGGGTCAAGGTTATGCTGCTCGTTAACCTTGATCGCCGGATCCGCCCCTCCCATGCCGTGAATCTTTATCGCATCGAGCTCGATCCCGCCGTAATACCGCAACGCCGTTGTGACCATTTGCTCAGCAAACACATCTTCAACGAAGATCGCCAGCTTTGCGTCGATCTGACCAGTGATGGTCCGGAGGGCTTTGATATCTAATTTTCCCTGGAGCACCTCACCGCTATACGCAGCCCAAATTGCCTTGGGTGGCAGTGGATTCAACGCGTCGTTGCTGTGCGTCGTGAAGATGACCTGGCACGACTTACGTAGCGCTACATCAACCAAGTATTCGACGATGCGGCGTGTAGCAATGGGGTGTAGACCGTTCTCGATCTCCTCGATCATGATCATCGCTCCATCGGGTGCCTCCTCGATAGCGGAGACGATGCGGATCACGCTGGCCTCACCAGCCCCAAAGTGAAATTCAGAATACTCGCTACCGTCAGAGTTTCGCACTGCAAATAGGGTTGCTCTGCCCTGTGTGTCGAGGGAGAGCCGGTTACAGCCCTGCATGTCCTTGCCCAGAATTTTCTCCACGGCATCAACCACTGGCGCGGAGAGAGAAACCTCGTTCTTGGCAACGAACTTGTTGCCGACAGCCTTGACAAGCTCCCTGCGCTCGGTAGCAGGAACTGTTCGAGACACGCCGAAGAGGAGCACGTACCGGTCGACAGCCTTGCGATTCCACTTCAACTGCGGGAAACTTGCAGTCCGTTGCAGCGACAGGCGCGGATTGAGTTTCTTGTCGATCAACTCATACTCGATGACCCAATCCTTCATGCTCGCGTCATATCGACCGCTTTTGGCGAAGAAAACGCCGGGCGCGATACTTTTGTAGGCCAGGCCGGCAGCACCAAGTATGGTTGTCTTCCCGCCTCCGTTGGGCCCTACCAGGGCGGTGACCGGGAAATCAAAGCTGACAACGCGATCGCTGAATCCGCGAACTCGCCTCAGCGTGACCCGACGCAGATATGTCCCGTAGTTGCCTGCGGCGACTTTTTCTTCCAAGCGCCTGACGTCACTCTCGCGAATCTCGCTTCTGTAGCTGTCCATGTCTCTTCAGATGCTCCCGCGCCACTAAACGCGCGAGGCGACGGCCGCCTCGCGCGGAAATGCTCCAACCGTACCCGAGACGCGCGGAGAGCAGCGGGTGGCCCGCGTGTACAGCGTGGGTCCATGCGTCCGCCTCCCAGCATGGCCGGACGCTTAGCTTCGGCACCGTACGCCTGTACGGTCATTCACGCTCGTGCATAGAGTCACCGGATGTCACCCGAGTCGGTGTCACGGTTTGCCAGCGTGTCCCTCGTGCCGTCCGCATCAAGCGGAGCACGACATAGTTGGTCTTCAGCGTCCCCCCTCCAGCGGAACCAGAGAGCCCGTGCTGCCATGGTCGCCGTTGTCTGGTCCTAGCTGATGCTGGGTTAGTAGGGTCCAAGGCCGTCGGAGGTGGTCGCTCCAGCGAGGCGCAGCACCCTTGAGTCTGGAGGGGTCGACTTGCAGACTGCGCCGCCCGAGCGGGGGTGACCAGGTGTCTCATGTTCCTGCCGCCGATTGGTTATCGAGGTGGGGCGTGCGGGGATGGCGGGCTTTGTAGCGGCGGAAGGTGCGTTGGGCTCCATCGGTGAACTCGACGGTGATGGTGTGTTTGTTCGATGACGTGGACGGTGACGATGGTGTGGGCGTGGGTGCGGCCAAGAGAGAGTTTTTGCCCGGTAACCATGATGACTCCGGTGTCAGGCTTGGTCGTAGCTCAGCGGGTTGCCTGCGCAGCAGCTCGTGAGTCTCCGGATCGAAATTTGGAACGGGTTTTAAGAAGTCGTTTCACAACGACAGCGGCGTGTCCGCTGTGGACGATCGCGGGGGGGGCTGGCGTGGCTGACGATCTTGTTTCGGGCTCACTATGGGTCACTCGCCATCCCACCACCAGTTCAGCGCCGAGTCATGCGGAATCAGCATCATCGACGAAGACCCCACTGATATCCCCTTGCTCACAATACACTTTTTACTCGGCAAGGAACTGTGTTATGGCTACTAGTCGGCTGTAGTTCTCGCCCGTTGGAAACCCTGCCCTGGCTGACTAATTCTGCCTCGTCGGACTAATTGACCGGCAAGGCTGATCCACACCTCGTCCCCTATCGCGGTACCCGACCGTGGGTCGAGTCGAAGCTTCTCCAAAGTATAAGATTTCGCCAATCGTGCAAGCGGTGTTGATACAGTTTTCGCCATTCCGGAACTCCCTACTGCGTCAACAGTAGCACACTATTGCACTATTGCAATAGTGTGCTTGTAAGCTTATGAGCTTGCTAGCTTGTGAGTATGTAAGCTCATAAACTTACTCGCTAGCAAACAAGCTTACAAGCTATTGCAATAGTGCACCAGTATGCTAGTGTTTGATGTAGATCATGAGAACTCTAAGTGCCCACTTCTGAACTTGCCCCGCAATCTATATTCGGTCATGCCGCGGCCGTGTTTGACGATCTAGACGTGGCTCTGTCAACGCGCACCGAGTACAAGTGGCGAGTTCAAGCTTTCTTCTCATATTTAGCCGGGCAGCCACTGACAACGCAAAGCTATCTGGAGTATAAGCGCTACCTACAGAGTCGTACCGACCTCAGCATTTCCACCAAGAATAAATATCTAGTTGCTGCTCGGATTTTCTTGAGAGAACTAACTCGCCGCGGTCTATTGCCGGCCGACATCACCCTGAACGTCAGAGTTTTCAAGCAGAGCAAGAAGCACCGCCAGGACGGGCTCAACGACCAGGACATGGCGCGGCTCACTGAGTGGTTGCGCAGCCTTACCGATACCCGTACCAACGCCCGGCTCAGGGCCGTCATTTGTCTGCTTGCACTTCAAGGGCTAAGACAGATCGAAGTGTGCCGCCTCGATGTCGCAGACCTCGACCTCGTTGCCCAGGTAGCTCACGTGCAAGGGAAGGGGAGGGATGATCGGGAACCAGTGGATCTCAACCCCCAGACGGTTCAAGCCCTCCGCGAGTATCTCAAGACGGCCCGTGTAGCGGATGGTCCGCTCTTTCCGAGCTGGCATCGCAGCGGCCAATACAACCGGCTGACGCCGCGCCACGTCCGACGCATCATACGCCAGGCGCTCGATGGCCTGGGCATCGACAAGACAACCCACGGCTTTCGCCACTGGTTCACGACTCAGCTGCTCGACAGCTATGGCGGCGACCTCCTGGAGGTCCGGCAGTACACGCGCCACGCGGGCATCGAGACTCTGCGCATCTATGACGATCGCCGCAAACAGAAGGAAGATCTACCGCGCTTCTATAACGCATTCAAGGAGGTTGTCCTATGACCTGCCAGCCATGCTTTGAGAGCCATATAGGCCCCATAATTCTCTTTACAGGACCTATCCGCCGTGGCTAAGAAAATCACCATCGCCATACAGAAGGGCGGGGTAGGGAAGACCGCCACCGTCAAGAACTTGGCCGCTTCGCTAGCTCTGCATGACAAGAAGGTCCTTGTTCTCGACCTGGACCCACAGGCTAATGCCACCACAGGTCTCGGCGTAGACCCATACGAGGATGGCCGGCGCACCCTTGTCGACTTGTTCACCTCAACCACAATTCCGGTCAAGGACGCGATCGTAGAAGTCACCTTCGGCCGAGATGACATGGCCTCCATCCACATCCTGCCCTCGCACCGAGAGTTCAGCGACGTAATCCGTAGCATGAATGCGCGACAGACCGGCATGGTTAAATCGCTGCTCTCTGAGATCGAGCACGACTACGACTTTGTTGTCATCGACACGCCACCTACCTCATCACTGGCAACCGTTAACTCACTTATCGCAAGCGACCTGGTGCTCGTCCCCGTCACACCCGAGGTGGACGCCTTAAACGGTGTCGTAGAAATTCTACGAGCAGTGGACGAAGTGCGAACCGGTCTCAACCCCGACCTGAGGGTAGCAGGAATTCTGCCGACTATGGTCCGAAAGGGTACGTCACTCTCTGCCTTCGCCCTCGATCAGCTCCGCACCAACTACCCAACCTTACTAATTGAGGACTACATACCTCTCACCGTCGGGATCGGCGACTCGGTTTTATACAGAATGCCCTTCGTCATCAGGGACTCCGAGCACGAGGCGACGCAGAACTACATGAAGCTCGCCAGGAGGTTCATATGAGCAAGCTGGATGATCTGAAGGCTGCGCAGAAGAAGACTGGCCAGTCGTGGACACCGCTGCCACGCGAGACTGTCAAGATTGAGCCGATCGGAGTGGGCGACTCGGACATGCCCAGTTCACCACCAGCTCCCGAACCAGTCCACACTACGCAGCAGTCGCAACCGGTCTCAGCTCCAGCAGCTGCCGCCCCACCGTCGCATGACTTTACACCGACTACCCGGGTTGATCCCCGCACGCTACCGGTAGATACAACTGCACGGATAATGCCATATGGTTCCCATCTTTACCCTGGCAGACACGAGCAAGTGCTCTACGAAGCTTTCATGTTAGACGTCAAGCCGTGGGAAGTCTTCGAAATAGCACTCGCGGAATACTTCGAACGAAGATACGGGAACTCGTCCCCGACCAACAGGGAATAAACGATGATATCGATGATCAAGCGAATGTTGTGTAGACTAAATCACACGTTAGCCCTTGGGCTCAAACGGTCGTAGCGACAGGCAATTATTCTAGCAGATTTCTATTCTGCTAAGGTACCCCCTTTCCGGGGGATCTTCTGGGGGGATGATTGATGAGTGGGGCTGAGCCGTTGTGCGCCCAGGAACGGGAGACGATCTCCCGCGAGCTGAACCGAGGACGTTCGGCGCGTTGCATCGGAAAACAGCTTGGACGGCACCACAGCACAATCACAAACGAGATCAATCGTAATGGCGGTGTCGCCAATTACCGGGCTCTTTCCGCTCAAGAGCGTTACGAGTCACTTAAGGCTCGACCGAAGGAGCGGAAACTGGTGGCCTCGTCCCGGCTGCATGATGCGGTGAACGAGGGCTTGGAACAGAAGTGGTCTCCGGAGCAGATCAGTGCGAGACTAGACGAGGAATATCCTGACGATCCGGAGATGAAAGTGTCCCACGAGACGATTTACCAAACACTGTATCTGCAGGCGAAAGGCGAGCTACGGACCGAGCTGAAACTCGCGTTACGACAGGGCCGGGCGAGGCGGGTGCCCCGATCCCGAGCGACTCTGAGCAGGGGAAAGATCCCAAACATGGTCAACATCAGTGAGCGTCCCGCCGAAGCCGACGATCGCGCGGTACCCGGTTTCTGGGAAGGCGATCTGATCATCGGGAAAGGCGGCAAATCGCAGATCGCCACCCTGGTGGAACGTACCAGCAGATTTACCATGCTCGTGAGAATTCCATACGACCGATGCGCCGATCGCGTGGCCGCACTCCTGGCTAAAAAAATGGAGACGTTGCCTGAGTTCCTGCGCAACAGCGTGACCTGGGATCAAGGTAAGGAAATGGCCCGCCACGCCGAGTTCACTGTCCGCACGGGTCTGCCCATTTATTTCTGCGACCCGCACTCACCGTGGCAACGCGGCACCAACGAGAACACCAACGGGCTGCTCCGGCAGTACTTCCCGAAAGGCACCGACCTGTCCTTGCACACCCAGGAAGAACTTGATAGAGTAGCGGCAGAACTGAATGGCAGACCACGCAAGACGCTAGACTGGCAGAAGCCTATCGAGGTCTTCGATAGGCTGATTGTGGAGCATTGTGTCGCCATGACCGATTGAAACCGCCGCCTGATCGTTGTAATCATTACCAATACGATAAGTATTACCATCGACCCGGCACAACGCGACACTCAGGCAGCGGACTGTAAATCCATCGGCTGATGCCTTCCAAGGTTCGAATTCTTGACCCGCCACACCAGCAGAAACGGCACCTGACCTGCGATGACACGGTCAGGGGCCGATCTTTGCCCAGTTCGGCCTCCGCCCTCGCGCTTGATGCGTGGGGCATTCCGCGCCGAGCCGGACCGAGCGGTGAGCATCGCCCAGACCAATGCCGTTGGCGGAGAGGCTCGGGTGAGTGCGCAGCTGCCGCAGAGATCCCCGTGCCGAGGATGGCGACCGCTCCTGCGACGCACGGTTTAGGAACGGACACTGCGTCGTCGGCACTTGACCTGTGCTTCACCTCCCGGGCACGGATAGGACACAGCGGTTCCGGCGTCCAGGACTCGAAGTCCCTACACCCCGACACACGGCCAGTGACGGTGCTGCTAAGTTCCTGGCTCGGAAATCTTGGGGGTGATCTGGGGCCGTTTACCGTCATCCTGGGGTCGTTGCTACACGACTGCTACATGGCGTGGGTCCGTGTTGACCACCGCGAAGATCGCAAACGGGGAAATGCGTGTAAGGTACAATCCATCCATGGACCAGGAGGATCGAACCGGTCACACGATGGAGTCTTGCTTCTACCTCTGCCCGATTGGGAAGTCGGACTCCGCCGTGCGGAAGCGAAGCAATCAGATATATCAACACATTGTCAAGGCAACTTTAGAGCCTTTGGGCTACTCGGTTGTTCGAGCCGATCATCTGGAGGAATCTGGAACCATCACTAGTCAAATTATCGAAGGCCTTCTAAGTAGCGATCTTGTGGTTGCCGACCTTACTGACCATAACCCCAATGTATTTTATGAGCTTGCTATCAGACATGCGGTGGCAAAGCCACTTGTGCAGTTGCAGAAGGTCAGACGCTCCCATTCGATATACAGGGACTGCGGACAATTCATCTAAATCACCACGATTTAGATTCTGTGTATGAGGCCAAGTCGGCGCTGTCGGGGATGGTGACGAGTATCCGGACTGGCAAACCCGTTGAGACTCCTCTAACCTATACACTTAATCTGCAATCCCTGCGACAATCAGACGACTCGGAAGCTCGCGGGATTGCAGACATCATATCTGAGATCGAAGGTTTGAAGCAGACTATTCGGGCGGTAGTGCCGGAGGCTAGTCTCGTTGACGTGCGCACAGGCCCGAGCAGGGATGCGACCGTGATGGATGCGATCGTAATGAGGGGCTTCATAGACTACCTCGTAAGGGAGGGGAAGGTTGATGCGGAAGACCTCCGCGCATTGATGGACAAAAATTATGGTCAGATCTCGAAGCGCATGCATAAGTGGATGAGCGAACTGTTCAGAAAGTACATTCCGGATGAACCGCCTTTCTGACGCCGCACTGGCCGTGTTCGCGGGTACGCAGGCCGGGCCGGAGGGTTTCCCGGTTCTGGCCCACCTGGGTATCTCTTTATCTGAAACCATGCCGTGCTGCGTTTGCTATAGCGCGGCGGGGAGGACGCTGGCAGGGCATTGGTCGGGATGGAGGGTGCAAGCAGTGGGTTGGGGTGTGATGGGTTAGCTCAGAGGCATTGTCCTGAGCGTGATCCGGTGACGGTGTTGCCGGTGCAGGCCAGCGAGCCGGTGACGTTAGTTCCGACACTGATAACGCCCCGCCGGGTTGCACGGTGACCGAGCCGTTCACTCTGCCGCCGGGGGCTAGGCACAGCGCTTGGCCTGGCACGAGCGCCCCCGCCGCCAACCCCACCAGCGCCGCGACGAGCAGCGAGGTCACCCGCCGACGCGGCGGTATCTGAGCGCCCGTGGGTGGTCGGATCGAGGCTGTGACCTGAAGACCGTGACCGCCTCACCGTCGAGCAGTCCTACCACCACCGCACGCGACCTACAGTCGCCCCACTACAAGACACACGACAACCGGGAGCACCAACGAGGGTGCCCGCTGCCGTGATCCCCGGCGTACGCAACTAGATCGACACGCAGCGCTAACTCAGACACCCCCGACGTCAATCGACCGTTCGCTGCTAGCCCGTTCAGGCGCAGCAACAATGATCGACTTCTGCAAGGCCGCAGGTGGGGCTACAAGTCTCTGACCAGCTAACACTAGACCACAAGGTTGACCAGATCAGAGGTTGGTGTAGGAGTCCTGTTACACTCAAGTTGATTGATCCGAAAAACGGATCAATCAAGCAATCGGGGTAGTGAGTAAGACCGCCACAGTCAGGCCCACTACCCCGACGTCCTACCTTCGAGGACACATCCACGTCACCAGTGACGTGGGAGCCACGACATGACCTCGAAGCACAACAGTTGTACTAACAACCGCTCGGCCACATCAACGATGTGGTCTCGCGTTCGGTGGTGGCCGTCAGCTGATACTGGCGGCCAACCACCTGACCTGCGATGTTTCGGGCAATGCATCTTGTCTCCTCTCCCAGCAGGAGAGGCCTGGACTATCCAGACCTCTACGAGGCTGGACACGGACTAAGCATACCGGGCACGCTGGACAGAACTCGCGCCCGGACACTTCCTTGTCACCTCGTCATCAGGGAGACCATGACAGCCGCCGACAGTCCCAGACGGCGCTACATGATCAATTTAGTCCATTCGACCAAGATCGACACTACCGTCTCGATCACGAGCCACCCTTACGTATGCCGATCAACAGCCAACTGTTCTCATGCTCGGTCATATACAGACCGGAGTCATATAGTTCGTCGAGGTACAGTACCGGCATACTCCGACCAGACCATCAAGCTCGGCCGCGCTCAGACCCGAATCCGCGAGTAGCAGGGTGAGTTGATTTTGACTGCTTGAGGTCACCGCGGGCCATCTCGAAACTGGCTTGCAACTTGGTGACATACTGGGTGATCGCTACACCGTCTGCGGTGTTCTTAACATAGTCAAGGCGGACACCAACGGGGTCTTGACTAGCCTTCCAGTCCTTCTCGGCCAAGTAACGGTTGTACAACGCGTGGATCAGCGACTCTGCCGCCGCCACCGCATCCTCAGTCAGTGGCCGTTCGGTGAAGCACATGATGTGCTTGTGCGGGTGCCAACCGTTCTCATCGCCATAGGTCACCTCCATGGCCTGGATGTTGTCGAGCAAACCAAACGTCTTCTTCCAGGCCTTATACTCACATTGGTTAATGATGTACGTCATAGCCTCGGCGATCAACTCACCAGTCTTCTTGAGCCGGTGGTCACGATGGTGAGGCAGAGTGATAGTGCCGAAGATCAACCCGCCACCAAGCAGCTTGGTGTGGATCTCTAAGCCCTTCTGAATGTCGGCCGGCCGCGCCCCCCAATAACCAAGCAAACACAAAACTTGATCGTTGTAATCATTACTATTATGATATATCTAACTAGGGCAAAAAACGTGTGATTACTTTTTTGCGCTAGTTCACAATTCGGAGCTATGCGCGTCTTTGATGGAGAACCCCATGAAGGGGTTGACCGTCACGAGCGGTGTGTTAAACTTGATTTAAATCACACGTTTTTTGCACCATTCGTCTACGCGAACGCGGCTCCGAGAGATCGGGGCCTTTCTCTTTGGGAGACCAATGATAATCCGGCGAGATTAACTTAATGGTCGGGCAATCCAGGCAGCTCGGTCCCGTCAAAATCCCACGGCAAGTCCGCGCGGTGAGCCGTTGAACAACTAATTTATGCAGACGAATAGCCTCAGCATCGAGGGTTATTCAGTGCGCCCATGAAAGGATCAATAGTTATGAATAGCATAAACGCTGTGTTAGATCAACGAAAAGATAAAGACTACTGGCTAAGCAAGCTAAGGGAAGGAGCACAGCAAAGACGAGCAGCTGAGTTGACGGACGTTGGTTCCAACGCTTATTCGATCGAAGCTTCAACTGGAGCAAAATCAAAAGGTAAGATTGGCAAGGGTACGACAACTGAGCAAAGCATCGCCCTAACAGCTCAGACAACGCCACCTGCCAAATCGGCCAGCGTGCCAAGGGTGAGCACGGCTGCTAGTTCTATAGAATCTAGTGTTAGTACCAACAACACTTCTATAGAACTACCTCCCGAGATCGATGCTCTCATCGACAACAAAGCCTACCGCAATAAGTTCAAGAGCCTCATTCGACAGGGCTACTTACAAGAGCTATCGGAGCTAGCAGATATTGCTCTCAGCAAAGACAAGCCGTCCCACTGGTATGCCAAAGTTACCAAAACCAAGCCAGCGCCTGGTCAGGAAGACCAACCCACGATGTGGGAGCGATCTCTCGACTACCTGGCTAAACTCCATAACGTTCAAGTGATGGCCCGGCTGGTAGCTGCCAAGCTTGGCAGCGCCGTCACCAAGGGCATCTACAAGCAAATCTGGCGCGGAGCCAACGTTGAACGTTGGGCTGATACCGCAGCTGAGATGAAGCATCTGGCTGGCCAGAAAATGGGGAAACGGACAATCAGAAAAGATACGGACCCGGCCAAATACTTCATGTGGTTGTGCAGCCGGGAGCTGGCCACCAAGGGGAGTAACTCCATGTAGGGCTTCAACCAAACAATTGACAATTCATGTCTTTTTGATATCTTTTTAGTATCATGGCAAATCAAACCTCTACCCTCCATATTCCTATCGATCAAACCTTGCGCGATCGGTTGGACGCCAAGGCTAAGCGGCTTTGGTTCAGCTCAGGCTTATATTCGGGTGTGGGCCATGGCAGAAGCAGAGGGACGCACGTTGAGCTTTGGCGCTGACGACTGGGGCGAGCCAACACCTGAGGCCGCCGCACGCATACACCAGCTCGCAGCTGAGTCTCTGAGCCAGATCGAGACCGGCAGCCTCCCCGCCTACCACATGGCGGATGAATTCTTAACCAGCCTACACCGTGCCAAAGGCGATTAGGCGCCATCGCAGGACACCTGCGCGTCAAGCTTGACGCTTATTGGCGTGCCTACACCACCTGAAAGCAGGACAATTTCCCATACGTCCTATTCATTACGCCGGACAAGTACCGCAAGTTTGAAATCGCGCGGATTGTACGCTAGCTGCTGTGAATCACGAATTACTAGCCACCTACAGTAATGCCTAGACAGACCGGACCGTACTGCATTTTGGGGTGTTTCACGAATGAGATTAGGTCTTACCTAAAACGCTTCAGCTTGCAATCATTAAAAATATGCCCTAGAATGTATTGAGCACCTTACTACGCCTGATAACACGCCGTTCACCTTTCAGGGTGGATACAACCTTCAACACTGAGAGGTGAGCGTTGTGCTATCACAAGTGATGAAACTGGTCAAGATGCGGGGTGACCAGGGTCTTTTCTATGCATTCTATGCATCAATCGTGATTTTTGTTGTAGGCATACTCACATTGAGTTTCGGCCAGTATGAGGGTCTCATATTAGTCGTTGGGGCCTTCTACATCATGCTATCCCTGATGACGTGGGTAGTTCTCAACTACGTGACGCAGCAAGATGAGTAGGTGACACCGATAAGTAAAACATAAGACGGTATTCCACACGTGATAGACGCGTTATTAAACCCCACCGGTGTGAAGTTCAGCCGCATTGGTGGGGCACTTCAACCGCTATTACTTATCCAGGCGGCCAACGCCGGTCATGGCGAGGCGGCCGAGCAGAGCAGCGTTGTCATCGGAGGATGCCCCTGGCGCTAGCGTCCTGGAAATTATCAAAAACTTGATACCACGCAAGATGGCTAGACTCGAATTGTCAACTAGCTTGGCAGTACCACCATACCCCGGAACATCACGTGCAGTCCGTTTCGTGTCGCGCAGTAAAAGTTGCTTCTCAAACTCTGCTCGCGCCTGTTGAGCGTTATTGGCTTCTACATAGTCAACTTGGATCATGTCGCCATTTTTCGCGTTGTGTACGCACGTATATGCCGTAATAGGATAACCAGAGGTGCCGGGTGCAGGACCACCAAACAGCATAACCTGTACCGGCGATCCAAGCTCGCTCGCTACGTCCATGCTACTGACGATCTTGCATGGGTTTTGGTTGTCGCGAGGATTCGGAGGAACGCCCGTGGAAGCTTGGTTATCAGAGTCCCCGCCCGGTGTCACGTCTTGCCACTGGCCATCAACCCATTGATAGGAACGCCCGTTACTCCTCGCTGTCGTCTGAAATGGTCTCCCGTCATCGTCTACTTCGCGCGTCACAATCTCACCATTTACATTCAGAACCAGTTGTATGCGATACGACCACCGGTGCTGTTGCGTCGTCGCAACAAAATCGAAGTCATAGGTTGAACCCGCTGGAACAGGAATGGCGGTGAAGTTCTCCGATGCTGGATCATCCACATTATCAGCGAATGAAGCTTTACCGGTATCCAAATTAATTCCGAGAATTCTTGGTCCTCCGCCGCGGCCAGGGCATGAGGCGATAGAGCCAACTGCCGGAAATTGCCGCTCCCCGATCACCAGCGGCTTCGCGCCGATAATCGTAACTTGATTCCCTTCAGCAGCGCTGACACTGATGCGACCGACCGTTATTTCGACGTCAACGCCGTTGTGCTGTTTCGCCCACTGATGGCGTCCATCACAAGTGTTGGTGCCGGAGGGTGGGCTACCAATCTGTTGGATTGGCTCACTAAAGAGATACTCGCCTCCATAGTTGGAGATTTGAGGATTGAGGGAGATGATCGCATCACGATCGGTTAGTGCGTGGACATCGTAACCATCTATTGACTTGGAGAGTCGATCTCCCAAGCCGGTACCTACGGCAACGAAGTATGCTGTAAGGACGGCCCCGGAGATACCGCCAATCCAAGCGATGAGTTTCTTCACCATCGCCTTCTTGGACTTCGACGGGGTCTGATTGCTTACCTCGCCAGGCTTATTCTCAATGTCGGACATGGCGTCATCCTATACGATGCAGCGGTTGATCATCCTTGAGGTTAAACAAGATCAGTTTATCCCCAACTATGCCATATCAGAAAAGCTACTTGGCGAGTCTCGCGCTAGCGAATGAATCGCCAAGTTGGTCTTATAACGGGCTCACAGCTACGGTGCAGACGAAGTTAGGCGGAGACCTTGGGAGCCCTCCGATGGCCCGGCCAGCGCTACCTGGTAGCATCCCCGCTTCCGTCTGTCTCCTCACGGAAGGTGGCTCCTCGAGTATGGCGCAACGTATGGTTCGCTTCTCGGATTTGACCAATAAGATCATCGAAGACGACCAGGTAGTCCGTATTGTCGTTGAGCAGCACCCAGCCCTCGCTGGCGGCCCCGTAGAAATCGAAGCCTCGTTGGACGAGGTTGAGCCCATCCGCAAGGGTGCTTTGAGCCTCGTCAGCCTTAAGCTCTACCTGGGTGATGGATCAGAACCAGAAGTGATCACGGCCGAGGTCGAGGAATTTAACAACCTCGCTAGTGGCCTAGACATGGCTGATGTTATCCGGCGAGCCGGACCAGCCTACCCACCACGTCGGCAGACCCGGCCAGTACCAGTCGTCGATAAGCTCGACTACTCGACCCTGGAGCACGCTGGCAAACCCCACCGTGGCAAGACCACCGATGCTGAGAAGGACACAGTGCGTCAGAACCTGGCTGCCATCAACGAGCGACTGAAGGCCGACGGTATGCGCATCATTGACCTGGCCGACGCGGAGCACGTAGCGCGCTACGGTCTTGAAGCACTGGCGAAAGAGGCCGGACACCTTCAGCAGTTATGAGGTGAAGATTGAGAAGGTCGCTCTTAGTCAGTAATCTTTCGGTACCGGGTGGCCCGACCAAGTCCTAATCGTTCAACTTTCCCCAGTTCGAGCAGCCTGCCCAGCGCCTGAGCAACGGTCGGTCGTGGCACACGGGTTGCATCGGCGATCTCGCCGGGAGCAGCTTCATCGACATGAGCGAGGTAATTCCAGACCAGGAGTTGACTCTGCGATAATAGTGCCTCAACTGCGTTCGTGGATAGTAGTGACATGGCTCGCTCGGCTTGGGCCTGACACATATCAATGAAGAAATCGAGCCAGGGTTGGATGATTTCGCGATCAGAGTCAAAGGTTTTCTGGCTACGACGTAACCCGAGATAATAGTCAACCTTGGTTGCCTCGATGAGCCGTTCCTGCGAGACATAGGGAACATAACTGTAGCCCGCTTGAAGCATAAGGAGGTTGGTGAGGATACGAGATAATCGCCCATTGCCATCAATGAAAGGATGGATCTTGAGAAACTCAACAATGAAGTTACCGATGACGAGCAACGGGTGGTAACGGTTGGCTACCAAGGCATCATTGGTCGAGTCGATCAGCTCCTGCATTTGCTTTTGCGTGAGGTAGGGTGGGGTAGTTTCGAATAAGACTTCGATTGCTTTGCCGTCCTGGTCCCGCATCTCAACCTGGTTGTCCATGGTCTTATAGTGGCCGCGATGACGCTTGTCTTTGACAGTATATTGGAGAAGCAGTGAGTGGAGTTGCTTAATATGATTCTCGCTTAGTTCAAGACTCCCCCAGGAGTTGAATACAAGCTGGAGTGCCTCATAGTAGCCGCGTACTTCCTGCGTGTCGCGGTCGGCCAGCTTCTTTACACTCAGACCCCGCATCACTCTTTCGACTTCTTCATCGGACAGACGAGCACCTTCGATACGGGTCGAGGCGCCGGTCGAGGTCACCAATACAGAGCGCTTTAGGCGACCCAAGACTTGTGAGCCGAGGCCGTCACCATAGCTCCATCGACCCTTAATCTCGTCGATCTGAGTGATAGAGCGCCAAAGGCTAGAGGGGATATTTCCTAGTCGATCATTGAAAGAATGCATAAAGAAATCTCATATAATTGATATATGAGATTATATGAGATTTCGGCAGCGAAGACAACTCGATCGCTTATCGACTGATCTCCCGCAGCGACGGAAAACTCGTTGAAGATTTCCGCAGACTTAACCTATCAGAAGTTGACGTGCGCCGCGCATAATTGCCTTACTCTGACAACCCTCTTACGCTTGGGTTCATACTCACGGCATGGTATTATCTAAGCAATAAGTAACAGGTAGGTTTGAGTATGGCAGCTATCGATTGGACAGAGCTGTTCGACAAGTATAAGGGTAAGTGGGTGGCTTTGCAAGATGACAATCGCACGGTAATTACGGCTGGTGAGGACTTAAAGCAGGTTCGCGAAACCGCGATCAGTATGGGTTACCCCGATCCCATTTTCACGCGGGTGCCTACGAAGTTAACCTACCTTGTCGGTTAGCTAAAGTGAAGTTTCCCTACATTCAATATGCCAATGCACCGGTCCCACGACCGATTATCCCAATAGTAGTTGAACTGGATGGGCAGTCACTCAGCTACGATGTGCTTGTAGACTCAGGTTCAGACTTGAATATATTTGACTGGGACATAGCGCACACCCTTGGCATCGACGTGGAAGCTGGAGATGCCGCGTATTTTGTCGGAGCAACTGGGGTAGCCGAAAGTTTATTCATCCATGATGTCGTGCTCAGGATGGGACAATATCGCATCTCTACTAGAGCCGGTTTTGCAAGACTAACCGAAGAAAGTTATGGCATTGTAGGTCAACGCGGTTTCTTCGACCAATTTAAGATCACGTTTGATCTTTCTCGTGAACAGCTGGAGATCACCGGCCATCGATGAGCTACTAGGTAGCTTGCTCCACTGGGGGCCGTTGTTCTTGCACTCCTCGCGGACGGTACCCAATAATAAGACTCTACTCTCGTCTGTATCGACGCAACGGGTCGGAGACAAATGCCAGCTGTTATTTACACTCGACATAGCTTCTGCTCTCAGCGTTTTAACCCGGTGATTGGTAGCAGGTCTTCGGGATCGATCCCAAGGGCGCATAGAACTCGGCCGCGCACCGACGGCGCGCACGTCGTTGAGCTACTGGAGCAGGTCGTCAACAGGGCACCCGGAAATGGTCACCACTTTTCGGGGCAATCGTTCGTGCTGCTGGTCATCGGTGACGTTCAGCCGCGCTGTATGCGACCGCCACGCACACGATCGATACTGATCTCGGTCAGTTCCATTGCGATCTGGACGACAATCGCGGCGATCGCAGTCTTGATCATCTCTTTCACGACCGCATCGCCGACGACGATCGCTCCTATCGGAGCTTCCGATGCAGGCTCCAAAGAGTGTGGCAGTGCCGATCCGGACGACAGTGGCGATGACGTCCGACGTGCCGTCCGCAGAGATGTCCGGGCGCTCCGACATCTCGTCTGGCCCTCCGCCCTCGCGCTATCGACCGGCACACTCTCGGCTGGCGGCCTAGCGCGGCTATTACTTTTGCCGAGAATGTCAAGAACCGTAACGGCCGGGCGAGGGTGGTCCGAGATGGTGCAGGTCATCAGGAGAAACACGAGGAGTTCGGCGGCAAGAGCTTCCTGCGTCGGGTCGCGTGGGTTGACCACGAGAGAGTTGCGTGTCGTCTTGTGATGACAGACGACAATTGTCACGAGATGGGGTTGACTAAGTTGGTTGCGTGAGTTGCAGGAGATGATTGTCGCCAACGGCCAGCGACAATTGTCACCAGCCGCCGTTGCAGGTGCAGTTGTTACAGTTGGCTATTCAGCGGTCGACGATTTTCCTCACCTTGTAGGCGCTCAACCCGCCACCAGAAACAAAAATTGTGCAATCGGCATTCCTAGCCAACATCCATCGATCTTCTATTTTGATTTCCGTTTCCCATTCAGCCGAAGAATAGCTATCTAGCCGAAAGGGAGGCTTCGGTCCTGATTTGAATTCGACGGGCTTTATCCCGCGACGACCCCTGCTTGCCCTGACCCAGGATGACACTGTGTCGATTGTCATCGAAGCACCACCTTCGTTTGTTACTCTTGCCCATACCCACAGAGTGTTGTTAGTCTTTCTAAGACCTGCCACCGTCACTTTGAGTTTCGGTCGTGGCCCGCTGGGTGATAATGCCCGGATGCTTCTTACAATAGCGGCGATAAGCCCCGCCGAAGGGTCGAATCCGTCAGACATGACAGTAATACTTGCACGCGGAGAAGTCGAACGGTAGATGCTCGCCAAGTTGATCTTGATGGCGACAAGCGTCCTTCTATGACAACTACCGCCCGCCGTCACACGTAGGCAGATCGATGCTGCTGTCCGACCTGATCGTGCGCGACCGGCGTTGGGTTGCTGCACTGTCCTTCGCTTCCAAGCCTAGGGCTCCTTGGGCCCTAGAACGTTGACACTTGAGCCAGGTTCTCAAGAGAGGTCGTAGCGTTCTTCTTGTCCGCTCCCACACAGGCGTTTGACCGCCTGACCAGCCACGATGGGTGGCACAACGACGGCGACTGAGGTTTAGGTCGCCCGGCCCGGCGCAGCGGATGGCGACGGTCGGCCACCCAGACCGGGAGTCCCTGCGGAAGCTTGCGCTCAGGAAGCCGCAGGGACTATTGGGTGTGCCCACAGACTCGGCGGTCCGAGGCGCAGCCCCACTAGATACTGTGTGCGGTTGTGTGAGGCGAAGATTGTCGACGGGCCACTGTCGTCGTGGGTCGTTGCTGATTGTCTGCTGCGTGGCAGAGTCAACGAAAGCAGGTGATCGCTAACCTTCCGCATCAAGATCGCCCAACCACGGTCACGTTCGCTCGGGAATAATGTAAGCGTCACCGTCGTCTGGCGCAAACACTGCTAGGTGTTCAGCCATATCGTCCCAGACACAATATTCCATGCCACACTCGCAGACGTAGGTCGGCGTTTGGCCAAAACTCTCATGTCGGTAATTTGTTATCGGCTCAACTGTTACCGGTCGTGCAATCTCACCGTATTCGTCGACTTCATGGACGAAGACGACCCCCTCGTCATTCTGGAATTTAAGCAGCACGCCAGTGTAGTCATGCATCCTTTTACCTCAATTCGTATGGGTGGGGCGGAGTAGGGAAACTTGATCAACGAGCACCGGTCGCCTCATCTTCGGCAATCTTGCATCCATAGCACAGCCCGTCCCAAGCCTCCAGAACCTGCAAGTCGCAAGCCGTCTGGCACTCTCTGCATAGTCCAACGCGGCAGTGATACAACATGTCATCCCAGTTAATAGCCGTATAACCACAGATGCAGGCAAACGAGTCGATGCCATGACGGATAAAATCAAGCCATGAGCGCGCCTTCGTCATCCCACTCTCATTGATATGCTCCCAATAATCTTGACGTATCAAGGCCGTTGGAATTCCCGCATCATCGACCTCATAGATACGCATGAACTCGTCAGCTTGGTCAAACTCGACGTAGTGAACATCCTTCAGCTCGCACACGGTCTACCTCGCCAGTAAGTAGGGAATGGCGTCATCAAAAAGGACGGCCTCGAAAATCTCTTTGACGGAACTTTGAGCGATTACGCGCTGGATGGCGCCCAGACGAGTGGGGTTGTTGGCCAGAAACAATACGAGGGGGAAGTGGCTAGCCCGTCTGGCTGCTCGCTCAAAGGCACGAATTTTCGATTTCACTCGCTCATCCGACTTTGCCGCATACTCCACCTCAGCATAGAAGTGAAACAGTCGGCCATTGATTCTCACCCGAACGTCGGCATCTGGCACCACGCTTAAACCAGTAATAGGCACTTCTGGCCGATAATCTACCAACTCCAGCTGTCCAGTTTCTGTCAGTCGAATGTAGAGTTCGGCGATATTGAGCGTATGAGTGTCCCGCAGCTGGGGATCATGACCAACAGGAATGTAGACATAACCATGACTACCACGGTTCCAGCCGCCCAGTGCCCGCTCCTCAATCCGTCCAATCTCTTTCCACTGCACAAGCCGCCGCAAGGCTCGGTTGCGCTTACCGGTCCGCGATGCCTGGGCACCGTCTGAGAAAAACAGCCGCTCGATTTGGGTACCGGTTAGCTGCTTGAAGAGCGTGACGGCCTCGACGATGAGACGATCACGGTCGGAGAGGTGGAGGTCAGAGTACATGACAGACACCTAGTCGAGCTGCCAGGCGGCCCGTTTGACCTGGTAAACGGGCCGAGCGGTGTATCACCGCTGGGACGTCGACTGCTACAGCGACTAATACACCGACTGAGACACTAGCTTGAATCTTGCTATTCATCTTCCCAGCCTACAACTTTATTCTCACTACGGTCACGCCTTTCAATATTTCCGCCCTGTTGACGTTCAAAAATCTCGGCATCAATCTCCTTAGCCAAGCGATTCCACCGCTTGCGGCTGAGCGCCCTGACGTGCTCAGGATCGTTAATTTCCGGCGGAGCATTAACGCTACGGACGGCCACAGGAGCCGAGGTTTGCTCGTTACTGACCGTTTTGAGAATAAACTCGCGCTTACCCAGCATGGTCAAATCAGTCGCTATCACCGGCTCGCCGAACTCACGGGCCATGGGGCCAGCGTCTTCGGCGGCTAGCTGGAAGCTGATCTTCGTTCTGGTGCTGCGGTTGATGGCTGTTCGCATCTGCATGGGCAGTCCGGTTACCGATGGGTGAGCCAGGACGAATCTCAGAAAAAACTTGCGGGCTTCATCGAGCATCGCATCCAGCGCGTAGCCAGACTGCATGAACTTTTGGGCTTCATCCATGTGTAAGCCGAACGGGACCCTATCAGCGGCGGCAATCGACAGGGCGGAGGACCACAGGTGATTAAAGAAGGCCGAACCAATGAACTCGGCCGCCCCTGGCCCAAGAGAGGTCGGCACGGATATAAGGACGATCTTCTTCTCTTTGATGCTCGTGCGCATATCTAAAGCGTTTTCACTCTGGCCGAGCATCAAGCGCATGCTGGAGCGCCTCAATAGCGGTTGGACGCGGTGCAGACCGGGAGCTACCGCACTCTCTTGTTGTCTTTGGTTAAGGTGTTCAAACATGTCCCACTGGTGGCTGAGGTTCAGGTCGTCCACCTGGTCCATGATCCGGGTGCGAAAGTCTCGGTCGGTCAGAAAGTGCGGTACGTCCACTAGCGTCATACCAGGAACTGAGGCCAGCGCTTGGATGGCTCCGGCGAGGTAGTTTTCATTGAAGACGCCAGTGGTGTCTTTGTAGATACCCCGGAAGATAGCGTTGATCTGATCTGCCATCCCCTCAGGACTCTCTGGACCTTCAAAGATGTTGAAGGCTACGGCCGAGTCGGGTCGGGCAGGCTCGACCACGATGACGTCGTCGAGGCGGTGTTTCGGGATTCTGGCTAGCACCCAGTTGACCAGATCGCCGTGCGGGTCGATCAGACCAACACCATCACCGGCCAGCATCTGTTGAATCATCAGGATGCCCATAAGCACCGACTTGCCAGTACCAGTCTTGCCGGTCAAGTCAATGTGGGTATTGATGTCCTTGGGATTAAGCGCGATAGAGCGGGTTCGTCCTGAAGCAGTACTGACCCCGATAACAAGCCCAAGTTCCGGTACGACATCATCTGGTGGCAGTTGTCTGGAGCCGCCTAGCTTCACACCAAGAACTTGGGGAGTACCGTAGGGAACTGCCCAGGCCACCGCCGCCGCTTTGCTCGTGACAGCTCCCGGCCAGGCGTGGGGCGTCGTTTGATCATTGACGAGCGTCAGCGGACCGGTTTTGCGTCGGGTCTTTACGAGGGGCGCGTGGGCTGTTAGCTCCCGGAACGAAAAGACGTGTAAGCTCTTGTACTTGCCAAGCGCATTCTTCAATAATTCCTCGGCCCGGATAGGATGGGCTCGCGCCGCCAGCCGTACGACTGCAAACAGCGGTGCCTCCTCTTCCTTGTCCTCCTCACCGACTAAGATGAGGCTATCCGTCGGTTCGATGATCAGCTGAACCAGGATGGTTTCGTCCTGCTGGGCAGTGGTAAGACTCCGCAGGAGGGACTCAATCAGGTTTGGGTCGGGCTCAAAGCTTGCCGCCGCCGCACTCAGCTCGCACCCTCTTGTCCAAGGCAGCTGGTGATGATACGGCGCCACTTCCTCGTACCCGATGCCAGGTATGGTGCCCTGGAGGCTGCTTTCCACACTTATCCGCAGGTCGCTTGGAAAGCTGAGGAGCCACTCAATGGTCGGCCCGGAGGAGGCCAGGATCTCGCAGGCGATCGTGCGTTTGGGGCTTAGACTGGGTAGGACGCCGTTGTGATGCCGGGTGTTGATACCACTCAGCGACGTAAAAAGAAGCGCCGCCCGCTCGAACTTTAATTCACGCGGAAAGATGATCCTGTACGTCAATCGCTCAAGATCCATCGTGCGCTGCCACCGCCTCCTAAGAAGGAAAATCCCCTGGATCAGGGCCAAGCCACCGCTTGCTATGACGATGAGGTAGAAAGTTGTAAGAAATGAGTGAGGCATCCCCACAGCCCCCTGACTGATAGGGTATTGCATTTATCTCGGCAGATATGCGTACCGAGAGCCAAAACCACCATCAATTAAACGAGAGACATTTGGGAGTCAGTCAGGGAGACGCTTTGATGCTCCAGCTTCGCCGGCGGATTGCTGCTGCTCCCGCAGTTTACGGATGCGCTCGTGCAGGTCCCAGCGGGCCATGTCATAGGCATGGTCCAGGTCGATCTTCTGCCGTTGCAACCGCCTGGTCGCCTCGAATCTAGCTTGGTGGGCCCAGTCTCTGTGCCGCTCCTTGGTGTCCCGTAGATCAGCGTGCCATTTCCACTCATGGTAGGCAGCGCGCAGAAGTAGCTGGATCGGAATCCCGAGCAAGATCCAGGCGCTTCCAAAAAACAACGTCGGGCAGATCAGGATCAAGAACATCCCAAAAATATCTTTCAGCGGGTCGTCCCAGTCCCAGTACTCCACTACAGCCAACCACTCAGCGTTCGTTTGTTCGACTTCATGAAGTTGTCCATGATCTCAACCATGATGTCTTCGATGCCTGGAAGATCACGGTTTTGTTTAAGTTGCTCTTGTATCTCACGCCACAGGGCGCTGGCGAGCCGTACGTGCTCACGAGTCAGCTCGTCGGCCGCCTGGAGCTGGGTATAGCTCATGAAGGCATTGAGTTTCAGCTTGAACATCTGTGACCAAGCTTCATGCTCCAGGATCTGTAGCTCTTTGGGGCTAAAGACATGGGCAGCGCCTGGCGGTATCGATGGCCGGGCTGGCTGCGCGGTGCGCTGCACCTCGACAGCTGTGCCGGTCTCTTCTGCGGCTCCAGGTTCAGCGTCCTTCTGGTCGTCCCGCTGGCGACGAGCTTCCAGCGCGTCCCGAAGTTGGTCCTTTAGTGTTGGTTCGTCAGCCTCGTTGCTGTACCAGCCAAGCGGTCCGTTCTGATACCACTTCATCTTCCGTCTCCTCTGCTGAGGCCGCGCGTGTACCAACACAAGCTGTTACCACCACGTGAGTCGCTTCAGGGTCTGTTGGCCTGCCAGACGATGCCCGAGCAGCGACTCGCTAAGGGGTTGATCGCTACGGAGGGTGGCAGCCGTTATCATGATCAGGATGCGCATCGCCGACCGGTAGCTAGCTTACGTTCAACGGTCAGTGACGGTCGTGTCACTGACCGGGAGAGCAGATCGGGTTCGACGAGAGCTGACGGAGCAGGCTCCAGACCTGCTAGGTTGCCGCATCCTAAGCAGCCTGGCATCCAGGCTCATGCCGCCTGAGGCGCGCATTACCCCCGCCGCTGGTCAGGCTGGTGGGGTGCCATACTCCCGCGCCATGGTCGATCTCACGGAAGAGCTGCGGAAGCCGCCCAGAGTTAACCGCACTGTTATGGCTATTGGGACGGTGATCTGCGCCTTCGTGGCGACAGTTGTCGGCCTGATATTTGGGGCTTGGGCCGTATTCCAGCCCTACCCCCAGCCGACAGTCGGTCCGGTGTCACTCTACGTGGTCGCCGCCGCTGGCTTCTGTCTGGCTGCTGGCCACAAGATTGGCCTAAGGAATTCCATTATGAAGCGAGGCTATAGTGATCCTGGTTGGATTACGCCCGGCATTCTGGTGGTTCTGGCCGCTGGGTGTATGGGTATCTGGATGGCGTCACTAGCGGCAATGACTCACACGCCGGAGGCTTCAGCAACGCATTCGGTGACAACTGGGATCGCTTCGCAGCCCCAACAGGTACCCCTGACTCCAGATCAGCAGCGAGTAGTGGCTGGGTCATGTGTCAATAAGGTAGCGGCCTGTGTGAATGTCAGTCTCCAGCTAGCGGAACATGCTAAGGCCAGCTATGGTATAGAAAAGGAGTTCTGTCTCGGATACCAACATAGCCAGGATCCCGCGTCCAAGGATGCATTCGCTCAGTGCAGTTTAGCTCTGTGGGCTCCAAAAGGCGCGAAGTCCATGCATCAACGCGATGCTCAAACGTTGTGCCAACTGGCCGATGCCTATGCGGCTCAGATCCCGGTTGACCAGCGGGCGAGGAAGGGATCGCAATGTGATGCAACCCTGCTGAAGTTTGTGGCCTCATCGCCGACGAGTACCAGCGGAGATCCGGTTGGGTCTTAGGCTCCCAGCTTGCTCCGGCCCCCAGCTTGTCCAACGACGCTGGCCCCGCGTCACAGCCGACCCTCTCTTGAGATATCGACTAAACCGAACCAGCTTAAGAACGTGGTTCCTCACCGTCACCCCATGCCATCGGTGACCGACTGTAGCCGAGTGTCTGACGTGGTACTATGCCCGTGACCAGCGGGTAGCTAGACAAACAGTCGCATACTCGGCGGTGCTCATGCCGGCTTCGCCGCTGACCGCACCGGCCAGCCGGGCCGCTACCGGCCGCCACCACCGCCGTGTCACTGTGCTGAGTTCAGTCCCCATCGGTCGACTCCTGTCTGTCTTTACTTGTCTGGCGAATAACTATTCGGCAATACCTGTCTCACCACTGCCCCATCAGGCCGGCGGCCAGTCCGATCAACACCGGCACGACACCGATGGCGAGGAATGCAGGCAGGAAGCACAGCCCGAGCGGGGCTGCGATGAGGACCCCGGCTCGCTGGGCTCGCGCTTCGGATTGCTCCCGGGCACCCGCTCGCACCTCTGCGGCCAGCCTGGTGAGCGACTCGGCGAGTGCGGTGCCGCTACGACCGCTGCGCCGGGCGGCCCGTGCCAGCCGCGCCGTGGCGGTGCACTCCAGTGCCGGTTGCCAGGCCTGCGGGGGGTCAGCGCCCAGCGCGAGCAGCTCCGCGGTCCGCCGCAACGCCGGGCCGGCCGCAACACCGAGCCCCTCGGCGACTGCGCGCACGGCCGCCGGGACAGGCATCCCGGCGCGCAGGCAGGCCGCGAGCAGCTCCCATGCGCCGGCCAGTGCCAGCGACCCGCCGCCGGTGTCCGCGCCGCGCCTGAGCCACCGGCTAGCCCAGTGCCCGATCGCACCCCGGATGCCCGGGGCAAGATCTGATCGGACAGCCGTGACCGGCCGCGGCAACCTGGACCGGGGCCCCGCCGGACCGGGCGTCACCACCAGCGCGGCTGCCACCAGCAGCATCGCCAGTACCTGCGCTGTCGGGCCCTGGGCCGTCATGCCGGCACCGCCCCGGACACCAGCCGGGCACTCCACAGCACGCCGGCGCACGCCAGACCAGTGCCGATCACCAGAAGGACCTGGCCCACCGCGGTCTGGCACAGCACCCGCAACGGGGCGGCACCCACCGCGTGACCCAGCGCCAGCCCGAGCAGCGGCAACCCAGCCAGCACCGCCGCGGTCGCCCTGGGGCCGGCGAGCCGAGCCTCGACCTCGGCGGCGAAGCGCACCCGGTGCTCGGTATCGGAGCGAACCGTGTCGAGCAGGTCCGCGAGCGGGATCCCGTAACGGTCGGCCAGCGACCACGCATCAGCAACCCGACCCAGCCACGCGCGCAGGTGTACCGGACCCGCGGCGCGCAGCACCGCCGGGACGTCGCCGCCCAGACGGGCCGTCGCGGCCACTGCGGACAGTGCCCGTACGACGTCGGTGGGCACGTCGGGAGGCACGTTGGGGGCCACGGGTCCATCGGAGTGCGCGTCGGCGGCCGCGTTGACCGCGTCGCCGGGATGGGCCCCGGCCCGCAGTTCGGCCACCAGCACCCCGAGGGCATCGGATAGCCCAGTGGCCGCCGCGGCTGCGGCCCGCCGATCTCGACGGGCCCGCCACCGCACGGTGGCGGTGCCGGTCACCAGTGCGGTGGCAATCCCGCCACCTGGCCCGGCCAGCAGCACACCAACCCCCGCGGTCAGGGCCAGCAATACACAACACCGGGTGGCCCAGATCCCGCCGATCGCGAACACCTGGGTTCGCGCCCCTCGACAGCGCAGCTCGGTGAGCCGATGGTGACCCACCCCGGCCGGCCAGCACAGCACCGCGGCTGCCATCGAGGCCACCACCAGGCTCAGCACGCCACACCCCCACCTCGGACGTCGGTCGAGCCGGCAAGAGGAGTGCCGTCGGTCGAGCCGGCAAGAGGAGTGCCGTCGGTCGAGCCGGCAAGAGGAGTGCCGTCGGCCGAGCCGACAAGACGAGCACTGTCGAGCAGATCGCGCAGACGCTGGCGCCCCGGTCCCCAGTGCCCGTCCTGCCAGGCCGGGAGCACGCGAACCAGGTCGCCCTCGCGCTCCAGCACTCCCACGGCGGCCAGTCCCCGCTTTCCGTCGCGTCGCACCACGTGCAGCACCACATGCACGGCGGCGGCGAGTTGGCTGTGCAACGCGTGGCGCGGCATGCCTCCCAGAGCGGCCAGCGCCTCCAGCCGCGCGGGAACCTCGGCGGGAGAGTTCGCGTGCAGGGTGCCGGCACCACCCTGGTGGCCGGTGTTGAGTGCGGCGAGCAGCTCGCACACCTCCGCCCCCCGTACCTCCCCGACCACCAGGCGGTCCGGGCGCATCCGCAGCGCCTGGCGCACCAGGTCGCGCAGCGTCACCTCGCCGGCGCCCTCGACGTTGGGCTGCCGGGTGGTCAACCGGACGACATGCGGGTGACCCGGCGCCAGCTCGGGGGCCTCCTCGACGCACACGATCCGTTCGCCTGCAGGCACGCAGCCCAGCAGCGCGGCGAGCAGGGTGGTCTTGCCACTACCTGTACCTCCGACGACGAGAAAGGCCAGCCGGGTGGCGACGATGGCGCGCAGCAGCCTGCCAGCCTCGGGCGACACGCTGCCCACCTGCTGCAATGCGTCCAGGCCATGGGTGGTCGGCCGCAGCACTCGCAGCGAGATGCAGGTGCAGTCGGTGGCGATCGGTGGCAGCACGGCGTGCAGCCGGACGCCCCCGGGTAACGGCGCGTCCACGTAGGGGGACGCATCGTCCAGGCGGCGCCCCGCGGCCAGCGCCAGCCGCTGGGCCAGCCTGCGTACCGCGTCGGCGTCGGCGAACCGCACCTGGGTGCGTCGCAGCTTGCCGCCCTGCTCGACCCACACCTGGTCAGGGCCGCTGACCAGGACATCAGTGGTCTCTGGATCGGCCAGCAGCGGCTCCAGAGGTCCGGCCCCGACGAGCTCTCGTTGCAGCTCGCGCAGCGCCGAGAGCACCTGCAGATCGGCCAGCACACCATCGGACTCGGCTCGCACCGCCGCTGCCACCGCGCCTGGGGTGACCGCAGCGCCGGCGGCGGCCAGCCGGTGCCGGACCCGGTCGACCAGCTGTCCGGAGAGCATGGGGGTCGCGCAGGCGCCGGCCGGGTTCCCGGAGGCGCTCATGCCACCCTGCCCTGTGACCGGCCGGAGCCCTCGAGTGCCGCCAGTACCTGGCGCGCGGCGGTGGCCAGCGGTCCCCGGGTCCGGCCCGGCACCGCACCGCGATCCAGCGCACCGGCCAACCCGGGTTGCGGGCGCATGGCTGCGAGCAAGGGAAGGTCCAGGGCCCGGCTGATGTCACCGGGCGTGATCCCGCCCGGTGCCGGTCCCCGCACCACCAACTGCAGCGTGATCCCGTAACTCAGCACGCGGGCCGCCACGGTCGCGGCCGCCGCGCACGCCCGGACCTCTGCCGGCACGACCAGCACCGCCAGATCCGCGGTCTCCAACGCCGCGGTACCCGGCTCGCAGGGGTGCCGGGGCACATCGCACACCACCGTCTCGCCTGCGCGGCGTCCAGCACCGCACACTGTGCGCACGGCGACCCCGTCCGGTCCTGGACCGTGCCGGTCGCAGGACAGCACGATCAGGCCGCCCCGGCCGCCCAGGCGTGGCGTAGGCAGCGCTGCGTGCAATGCCGCAGCCGGTACCCGGCCGCTACCCAGAGCCAGCCCGGACCAGCGCAGTCCGTCCATCTTCTCGGCGCCCAGGGCGAGGTCCAGGCCGCCGCCCAGCGGGTCGCAGTCGACCAGCATGGCCTGACGTCCCGATTCGGCCGCAGCCACCGCGACGGCGATCGCGAACACCGACGCCCCGGCGCCTCCGCGACCCCCGAGTACCGCCAAGACCTGTCCCGGGTCGGCCGGCGACTCCACCGCATCGGCCAACGCGCCGACCAGCCAGGTCTCCGCATCCGGCAACACGGCCACGTGCTCGGCGCCCACCGCCACCGCGCACCGCCAAGCGTCCGGGTCACCGTCCGCGGAAACGATCACCACCCGGTCTCGCCGGGGTAGACCGGCGCTGGCACCAGCCATCGCTGCCTCGACGTCGAGCAGCAACAACGGGGCAGAGTTCCATTGTTCTCGAACTGTGTCGGGGTCGGTGACCCGGAGTGGATCGCACCCCGCTGCCGCCGCGAGTCGCGCGACTTCATCGGCCAATGCGCCCGATGTCATGATCATCACTGGCCGCCGGGCGGCCGGACGCCCATCGCTTGTGTTCACTGTCGCCCCCACAGTTACCGGCCCCGTGTTGTTCCGAGGCGTCCGGTATCACTGTCGGCTGGCCGGGTTGGCAAGGCGATCAATTTATGATCGACATGTGGATAGTGGGGGGCGATGTGGATAGTCCAGTGCGTACCGAACAGCCGACGCGAGGTGGCTTACGCACCGCGACGTGAACCGCGCAGAGACGGAGCCGGGACGACCCCCGCCAGGAGGGGACGGGGGTCGCCAGAGTGTCAGCCCTGGGGGGTAGGGCTGACACTCTTCCGGTTTCACCACCCGGAAAATCAAGCATACCTTCAGACCCCACTTCTTCCGGGGCCAAGCACATCAGCGCTGATCGCAGCCTTGCTCGCGGGATGGATACGTGGGGTCCACGGACTCCACGGGCCGCGCGCAACGCGTAGCCGAACTCCAGACGTGGGCCGAACCGTGGCCTGCTCGTGTCGTAGGCGAGGAGCTACAGCTTCTGAGGAAGCGTGGTCGGAACCTTCATGACCTCGTGCGCTCGGTACCGATTGTCGCGGGGCCCGACCACGGACGTTGCCATATGCTGCCCGCCGTGAGCTTCTCCCACGCCGGGCTCCCCGGGCGTCGCGGCATTCTTCGACTTGGACAAGACCATCATCGCGAAGTCCAGTGCGTTCGTGTTCTCCCGAGCCTTCTTCCAAGAAGGTTTGATCAACCGGCGTGCCGTGCTCAAGAGCACCTATGCCCAGTTCATGTACCTGCTGGCCGGAGCCGACGCCGAGCAGATGGAACGGATGCGCGCCCACATCGCCACCCAGTGTGCTGGATGGGACATCGCTCAGGTGACGGCAATCGTCGAGGAGACGTTGCACGACGTCGTGGACCCGCTGGTCTACGCCGAGGCGACCGAGCTGATCGCCGCGCACAGCCGGCGAGGCGAGGACATCGTCGTGGTGTCGGCCTCTGGAGTGGAGGTCGTCGCGCCGATCGGCACCATGCTCGGCGCGACACACACGGTGGCCACCCGCATGGTGACCCATGACGGTCGATACACCGGCGACGTGGAGTTCTACTGTGCGGGAGAGAACAAGGCGCTTGCTGCCCGGCAGCTAGCCGAGCAGCAAGGTTATGACCTGCGACGGTGCCATGCATACTCCGATTCGATCACGGACCTCCCACTGCTGGAGGCGGTCGGCCACCCGACGGCGGTGAACCCGGACCGGGCGCTGCGCAAGGAGGCAACCCAGCGGGGTTGGCCGGTGCTGGCCTTCACCAACCCGGTGTCCTTGCGGACCCGGATCCCGGCTTCCTCCAGCGCCCAGATCGCTGCTGCTGTGGGATTGGGCGCAGTGGCCGCTGCTGGCGTTGCCTGGTACGGATTGCGGCGACGGCAGCGGTGAGCCCGTGGTCCTAACGGACCCTTTCTTACTGCCAATGGGTGGCCTCTATCAGCTCTTCTCACAAAGAGTAGCCATACTGTTATGCCTGATCGGGCCCCTTGCTGTGCCTCCGGTCGAGGAGTAGACATGACGTCACGGACCTCTAGAGGCCAGGGGCGGTGCGGCAGAGAAGTACCGTCCACCCCTACTAGGGCTCCGTGCACGGGCGCCGGGCAGCCCACGCGCAGCACGCCGCGGGAGGCTTGTCGTCAAGGGTCTGCGTACCGCGTCCTCTGGGGACACGGGCGCCGAGACACCGTTGGGTACGACACGAGTTGCACGCTTGGTACCCCGGCAGTCCGTGCGGGTGGCGGTGCTACTGGAAGCTCGCGATGAGCTTGGGTAGCGCCGCCATCGTCATTATTAAGTCCTTATGTAAGGACTGTTACCCGGGCCTGTCATGTAATGGCTGTCAGTCGCTACTCGTAGTGACCGCTGCGGCGATCGAGAGGGCTTCCCGAGCCCCGGCTGTCAGCGCGGTGCAGCAGTGCACGACCCACCCGCCTACGGCGTCTGCACCACCGCGGGCGAAGCCGGCCGCGGCGACCCGGTAGTCCCGTTCGCGATGCAGATGGGCCACCTCCGGCACCACCAACCCCTTGGGATCCAGCCCGCTGGAGACCATGGTCAGGCGGGCCGCGGCCCTGGCGACCACACCGTTGCCCCGAGCGAACGGCGCCAACGCCAGCAGTTCGCCGTGCACCACCGCGACCAGCACCGGCGCCGCGACATGAGTACCTGCGGTGACCAGCTGGGCCAGCCCGTCGAGTCGGATGGTGACCTCGGGCGAAGGGTTCGGGCGGCCCAGCTGCGGCTCGGGCGACAGGTCCGTCGCGGCGAGCACGTGCAACCGGGCCAGTACCTGCAGCGGAGCTCGTTGCCAGGCATCCAGCAGCCCGCCCAAGGCCTGCGCCACCCGCAGTGCACCGGCCAACACCGGGTCGTGCACGGTCCCGTCGCCGGGCAACGTGGTGCTGCCGCCGTCCAGTGCGCCCGACGCCCGAGCCGCGCGCACCGACGCCTCCGCCGCGGTGGCCGGCCAGCGGCACCGGTTGGCGGGGTGCCGGTGCACCGCGGCCACCGCGTCACGAGCGCGCGTGACGGCCTCCCCGACTCCAGGCAGGTCCATCAACAGGGCCAATGGGTCCGCGGGCACGACACGAGACTAGCCGGCAACCGGTGTCCGGAACTGAGATCACCGCGTGGTGGATCGTGCCACGGCGATCGGCCTGCCCTCGCCGGGCCGGCTATGTCGACTGGTGGAGCGGCGCACTCAGGCGGCCCGGCGCGCGGACGTCTGCAACCGCATGAAATCCACCTCCGGATCGGGCAGCCGGGCAGCCACGTCCCGGACAACCTGGTGATGCTGCTCGGCGGGAAGCGGGTCGAGAACCGCGGCGAGCACGACTGTGGTCAGGAACGCCTCAAGTTGCCCGGGTTCCAGGCGGGCAGGATCCGGCACGCACACGACGTCGAGGTCAGTGAAACCGGCCGCGGCCAACCGCTGGACCGTCTGCTCCACGGTGGCGAAATTGCACGAGTCACCGATTCGCGGTAGTCCGAGGTCGACCAGCGCCGCCTCGACGTTGGCAACGCTGCCGGCACCGCCCCATTCGGCCCGAAGCAGGCCACCGGGTCGCAGCACTGTAGCCAGGGACCGGAAGACGGATCCGTGGTCGGGAAGCCAATGCAGCGTCGCGACCGAGAACACCGCGTCGACCGGTTCGTCGAGCACCAGTGGGGCGGCGAGATCGGCATGCATGATCGTCAGCCGGTCGGGGCCGACTCCCGCAAGGCGGCGACGAAGCTGGGCCAGCATGGCGGTTGAGCCGTCCACCGCGACGACATGCCCGCGAGGGAGCCGCTCGAGCAGTGCCGCGGTGTCGCGACCGGTGCCGGCGCCGACGTCGAGCACCCGTTCGTCGCCACGCAACGGAAGCGAGGCCAGCACACCTCGACCCCAACGTTCGTGCGGCAGCGGCAGTCGATCATAAGTCGCGGCATCCCACTTCAGCGGACGGTGCATCGAAGCCATCAGCGAATACTAAAGATTTCCCGTGATCTGGGCAAGTTTCTCGTATTATGAGAAACGGAACGGTCTGGCGATCGCCGCTGCGCTCGGGGTGAACAAGGGGGTCTGGCGCTGAAACCGTTGCTATGTTCGGCTCATCGCAGAGTCGGAGGTGCAGCGGTGAGCGGATCCACGACAGGGGGCTGGACCCGGATGTGGTCCTGGTGCTGAAGTCCTATGAGGCGTTCGCGCGCGGCGATATCGAGCAGGCGGTGGTGCCCTTGCATCCGGACGTCGAGTGGATCGAGCCAGAGGAGTTCCCCTACGGCGGTCGGCGGCAGGGGCCTGACGCCGTGGCCGACTACCTCGGTAGCTCTCGAGCCCGGTGGGCTGAGCTTGTCTCGGAGCCGACTCCGCACCGCCGAGGCGACGACATCGTGATCGTCCATCACGTCTCCGGTCGGCTGATCGACGGCACTGCTCACGACGTGACGGTCGCAGACGTGTTCACCGTGCGAGACGGTCTGGTCGTGCGCATGAAGGCCTATGCCGATCCAGCTGAAGCGCTGACCTCGGGCAGCTGATCGGTGTTCACGAGGGAGATCCGCATGGGAAGCGGGCGGCGCACCGCCACCGAAGGGGACGAGCACGACGGAAAAGAAGATCGCTACGCGAGGGGAGGTGAAGAGCTCTCCGGCAACAGTGAAGACCTCTGCGTGCGTCGCGAGCAGGGAACCGGTTGCGCCGGCACCCGGGCCAGATCGGCCCACCTTGTCCCGACGTCGTTCCGCTCGGTCAGGTTGCCGGGTTGCGCCGTCGACAATCTCGGTCCGAAGATGTCTTGATAGACTCCCCGCCCTGCTCGTCGGGTCCGGTGGTTGCTCATCGCGCGTAAGATCACACCCAGTGGTAACTGCCGGACCTGCCCGTCGGCCTGGCACTGCCCGGTGGTGACGATGATCCACGCGTTGGTCGAAAACCTGGACCGCGAGTTCGCCGCGATCCTGCGCCGGGTCGATGACGAGAGGTGACGCCGCCACCGTCTCGACAACGCCACCGTCTCGACAAAACGGTAGCCCTGGGGTGGCACGGCCATTACCGTCAACCAGCGCAACTGTGATGAACACGACGAGGAGGTCCCCCGCGATGGGTGACTCGAGCCAACGACTGGACAACCTGCTCACCGAGAGCCGGACGTTTCCCCCGAGCGAGGAGTTCGCCGCGCAGGCGAACGCCACCGCCGCGCTCTACGACCAAGCAGACGTCGACCGAGATGCTTTCTGGGCCCAGCAGGCTCACCGGCTGCACTGGCATACCGACTTCGAGCAGGTCCTCGACTGGTCTGAGCCTCCGTTCGCGAAGTGGTTCGTCGGCGGCAAGCTCAACGTCGCCTACAACTGCGTCGACCGCCACGTCGAGGACGGCCACGGCGATCAGATCGCCTTCCACTGGGAGGGCGAGTCGGGCGACACCCGCACCATCACCTACGCCGACCTGCAGCGGGAGGTCGCCAAGACCGCCAACGCCCTGCTGTCGCTGGGCTTGGAGACCGGCGACCGGGTGGCCATCCAGCTCCCGATGATCCCCGAAGCGGTCTTCGCCATGCTCGCCTGCGCCCGGCTGGGCATGCCGCACAGCGTGGTGTTCGGGGGTTTCTCCGCCGAGTCGCTGCGCCAGCGCGTCGACGACGCCCAGGCCAAACTGGTGATCACCGCAGACGGTCAGTACCGGCGGGGCAAAGCGGCCCCGCTGAAGGCCAACGCCGACGAGGCGCTCACGGGTACCTCGACGGTGAACCACGTCCTTGTGGTCCAGCGCACCGAGATCGACGTCGACTGGACCGAGGGCCGCGACCTGTGGTGGCACGAGCTGGTGGATCACCAGTCCGACCAGCACACCCCCGAGGCGTTCGACAGTGAGCACCCGCTGTTCATCCTCTACACCTCAGGCACCACGGGAAAGCCCAAAGGCATCCTGCACACCTCCGGCGGCTACCTCACCCACTGTGCCTACACCCACCACGTGGCGTTCGACCACAAGGCCGGCCAGGACGTCTACTGGTGCACCGCCGACATCGGTTGGGTCACCGGGCACAGCTACATCGTGTACGGACCGCTGGCCAACCGCGCGACGTCGGTCATGTACGAGGGCACCCCGAACACTCCCCATGAGGGTCGGCACTGGGAGATCGTGCAGCGCTACGGCGTCACGACCTACTACACCGCACCGACCCTGATCCGTACCTTCATGAAGTGGGGGGCGCAGATCCCGGCGAAGTTCGACCTGTCGTCGTTGCGCCTGCTGGGCAGCGTCGGGGAGCCGATCAACCCCGAGGCCTGGATGTGGTACCGCGAGCACATCGGCGGGGATCGCTGCCCGATCGTGGATACCTGGTGGCAGACCGAGACCGGCGCGATCATGATCTCGCCGTTGCCCGGCGTCACCGCCACCAAACCTGGATCGGCCATGCGCCCACTGCCTGGCATCAGTGCCACCGTGGTCGACGGGTCCGGTAACCCGGTCGACCGCGGCCAGGGCGGCTACCTTGCGTTGGACCAGCCGTGGCCCGGCATGTTGCGCACCATCTGGGGTGATGACGAGCGATACCGGGAGACGTACTGGTCGCGCTTCGCCGAGCAGGGCTATTACTTCGCCGGGGACGGCGCCAAGTACGACGAGGACGGCGCGATCTGGCTGCTGGGCCGGGTAGACGACGTGATGAACATCTCCGGGCACCGGATCTCCACCACCGAGGTGGAGTCTGCGCTGGTGTCGCATCCGACGGTGGCTGAGGCCGCCGTGGTCGGCGCCCCCGATCCGCTCACCGGGCAGGGCATCGTCGCATTCGTGATCCTGCGCGGCCACGTGGCCGAGAACGAGGCCCGGGGCGAAGAGGCGATCAAGACGTTGCGCAACCACGTGGCCACCCAGATCGGCGCCATCGCCAAACCCCGGCAGATCATGGTCGTCGCCGACCTCCCGAAAACTCGATCCGGCAAGATCATGCGCAGGCTGCTCCGCGACGTCGCCGAGCACCGCGAGATCGGCGACGTCACCACCCTGGCCGACTCCTCGGTGATGGACCTGATCTCCGCCGGCATGCAGTCCGGCCCCGGGGAGTAGGCCGGATGACCATTCGGAGTCGAATCGCGGTGTCAGGCATGCTGGATGTGTGACTGGCGGGCTGGCGGTGGGTGGTTCGGTCTCGATTCCGGAGGCCGAGCTGCGGTGGCGTTTCTCCCGGTCGAGTGGGCCGGGCGGCCAGGGTGTCAACACCACCGATTCGCGCGTCGAGCTGGTCTTCGACGTGACGGCCAGCGCGGCGTTCACACCAGCCCAACGGGACCGCGTGCTGGAGCGGCTGTCCAGCCGGCTGGTCGCCGGGGTGCTGACCGTGGTGGCTTCCGAGTACCGCTCCCAGCTGCGCAACCGGGAAACCGCCCGGATCCGGCTCGCCGCGATGCTGCGTGCCGCGCTGGCCCCCGATCCACCCACCCGTCGGCCGACTCGGCCGTCCCGAGGCGCCCGCGAGCGCCGGCTCGCCGACAAGCGACGCCGCAGTGATGTGAAACGATTCCGCGGCTCCCCCGGCGAGTGAGCGACACGTACCCGCGTGATCGGCGGCATACAGTGGCACTTCCCATCAGGTCTGTGAGCCGTGAGGGAGTGCGGGTGTATCCGATCGAGGTGCCCGGTTCGGTGGCCGACGGTGACTGACCGGCTGGACAGCGGGCTCGCCGTTCGCGTGCTGGACGCGGCCGGACGCACCGCTGGGGTAGGTGTGCTCGTCGGCCCGCAGGAGATCCTGACCTGCGCGCATGTGGTCAACGTCGCGCTCGGCCGGGACCGCGCAACCCAGGACCGGCCAGCAGGCGAGGTCACCGTGGCGTTCGCGGTCGACGACGGTCCGCCGCAGCGCGCACTGGTACAGCGCTGGTGGCCCCCGCCGCGCACCGGAGCCATCGGCGATGACATCGCCGGGCTCGTTTTGACCGGTACCGAGCTCCCCGCCGGCGCCACCCCCGCCCGGCTGGCCGCCAACCCACCCGCACCAGGCCAGGTGGTGGACGTGTTCAGCTACCCAGGCACCCCGCCGCGCCCGCACGGCGCCTGGGTGGAGGCCACCGTGCGCGGCCAGGTCGGGGGCCGTCACCTCCAGCTGGATTCCACCGCCGACAGCGCGCTGCGGATCCAGCCGGGGTTCAGTGGCAGCCCGGTGTATGACCGGGTCACCAGCCGGGTGGTGGGTCTGCTGACCGCCACGCCACCCGCTGCCTCCGGGGACCGGGACAGCTACGCGATCACTGCCGACCGGTTGCGGCTGGCCTGGCCGGAGGTTCTCGATGCCCGGCAGGCCCGGGTCCGCGAGCGGGCTGGAGGCGGGGTCAGCGAGTTGACGATCCTGCATGTGTCGGATTCCGCAGTTCGGTCGCAACCACCTTTTCGGTGGCAATGGCCTGACCCCGGCCGACCGGGCCCATGACACCCTGTTCCGGCGGTTACACGACGATCTGGACGCCCTCGCCGCAGATCTTGGGCTGCGTCCGGATTTGATGGTGGTCACCGGCGATCTGGCGGAATGGGCCTGCCCAGCGAGCTCGACCAGGTGGTGCAGTTCTTGACCGCGCTGACCGAGGCGGTGGAGCTGCCCCGGCGGCACGTGGCCATCGTGCCCGGCAACCACGACGTCAACCGGCACGCCTGCGCAACCTACTTTCAGGATCAACAGGCGGACGAGTGCGACGCGGTGGCGCCATACTGGCCGAAATGGAGGCATTTCGCCGCCGCGTTCGAGCAGTTCTACCAGGGAGTGGCGGGGATGAGCTTCACCCCGGACGATCCGTGGACGCTGTTCGAGATGCCCGATCTGGCGGTGGTCGTGGCCGGGCTGAACTCCACCATGGCCGAGAGCCACCGCGACGCTGACCACTACGGCTCGGTGGGGGAACACCAGCTGCGCTGGTTCGCCGATCGGTTGGCCGGATACCGGGATCGGGGTTGGCTGCGGCTGGCGGCGGTGCACCACAATGTGGTGCGCGGCGCGGTCAACGACGACGAGAACCTGCGGGACGCCGAGGACCTCGACCGGTTGCTCGGGCAGCCCCGGCTGGTGAACCTGCTGCTGCACGGGCACACCCACGACGGGCGGCTACACCGGCTGTCCTCGGGGCTGCTGGCGTTGTCCACCGGTAGCGCTGCGGTCACCGCCGAGGCCCGGCCGCGAGAGGTCCCCAACCAGTACCAGCTGCTCACTGTGCGTCCCAGCGGGGTGACCCGGCACGCCCGCCAGTACGCGGTCGGCCAGCGCCGCTGGATCGGTGACACCCGGGTCAGCACCAACGGCTCGGACTGGCACCATCATGAATCACATCGGCTGCCGGACGTCCACGCGACGTTCACCAGTGACCAACTGGCCGACGATCCACATCGGGACACCGACCGCGGCCCTGGCTCGCGACGTGAGGGGTCCGCACCGGGGGACGAGTTCTTCGACCGGGTGCTGGAGGCGACCCTGGTCAGCCACCCAGGCGCCACGGTGACCCCGCGGCCGGAGGCTGGCTACCTGCGGGTGTCCCATCCGGTGCCAGACGGGGGAGCGGAGCAGTGGCCCGTGGGGGTGGTGGACGGCGAGGTCACCGGCGAGCACCTGAAGTCCTTCGTGCGGCGAGTGCACGGTCGGTTCGCCTCGGCCGATCCCTCGGTGCGGTCGGAACTGGTGTACAGCGGGCACCCCGCCACCGAAAGATTGCTGACCGAGGCCCGGCGCTACGGGGTGCGGCTGCGCAGTTTCGTCGACTACCAGGGGCTGGTCGACCTGCGGCCGCTGGTGGCGAGCCAGACCGAGCGGCTTGCCACCGACCCGATCTACCCGGCGCAGCTGTACGTGCCCCAGCGGTACCGGCTCCTCGACGACGGTCCGGATGCCATCGCGTGTGATGACCTGCTGGGGCAGGTCATCCAGTGGTTGGGCACGGCCAGCGCCCGGTTCGTCATGCTGCTCGGCGACTTCGGGCGGGGTAAGACCTTCCTGCTCCGCGAGCTGGCCCGCGCCCTGCCCCAGCACCTACCCGGCCTGCTGCCGGTGCTGGTGGAGCTGCGGAGCCTGGAGAAGGCACCCTCCCTGGACGAGCTGCTCGCGCAGCATCTCGTCCGGCAGAACGTGGACGCCTTCGACCTCACGAAGCTGCGGTACATGATCCGCAGGGGACGGCTCGCGCTGCTGTTCGACGGATTCGACGAGCTGGAACTGCGGGTCGGCTTCGACAACGCCGCCGACTACCTGACCACCCTGCTACGCGCGGTCACCGATAACGCCAAGCTGGTGCTCACCAGCCGCAGCCAGCATTTCCGCTCCACGGCCCAGATCCGCACCGCACTGGGTGATCAGGTCGCTGCCCTTCCTGCCAGCCGGGTGGCTGTGTTGGAGGACTTCACCGAGAAACAGATCCTGCAGTTCCTGGCTCAGCATTACGGTGGGGACGTCCAGCGCGCCCGATACCGTTTCGCGTTGCTCGACGATGTGCACGACCTGCTTGGGCTGTCCCGCAATCCGCGGATGCTGTCGTTCATCGCCGACCTCGACGAGCAACGGCTGCGCGCTGTCCAAGCCGAGCACGGGCAGGTCAGCGCGGCTGAGCTCTACCGGGAACTGGTCGATTTCTGGTTGCTCCGGGAGGCGGGCCGGCACCAGCATCGGGGTGGCCTGCGGTTCTTGGACGATCAGGAACGGTTAGCCGCCTGCACCGCGCTGGCCCTGCGGTTGTGGGCGACCACGGCCCTGACGATCCCGGTGGCCGAGCTCACCGCCGAGGTGTCCGGCACGCTGACCCGGCTCACCGAGCGCGGGTACACCCTTGACCAGGCAGTCCACACGGTCGGGTCCGGCACGCTGCTGGTGCGCACCCCTGAGGAGGAGTTCACGTTCGTCCACCAGTCCGTGATGGAGTGGCTGGTGGCCAACTCCGCAGCCGAGAAGCTCCGGAGCGGGGACGTGGCCGGCGCCCTGCTGACCAGGACGATGTCCGTGCTCATGCGGGACTTTCTCTGTGACCTTGCCGGGTATGAGGTGGCCCGCCGCTGGGCGGCCGACGTGCTGGCCAACCCGGCCGCCTCCCAGGTGGCGAAACAGAACGCACTGGCCGTCAGCCAACGGCTCGGTCCCGGAGAACACCAGGTGCTGGCCGGGGTCGACCTGCGCGGCCAGGACTTCACGAACCGGGATCTTCAGGACGCGGACCTGCAAGGTGCGGACATGCGAGGGATGCGGCTGGCCGGAACCAACTTGGCGGGTGCGGATCTGCGTGACGCCGACTTGACCGGCGCCCGGCTGGTCGGCGGGTCTCTCACCGCGGCCCGGGTCGCGGGCAGCCGGTGGAACCGCGCGGCTCTGCTCGGTGTGTCCGGGCTGGACAGCCTGACCCACGCCCCGGAACTTGCCGTGGCCGCCATCGCCGGACGGGATCCGGCCGACGTCACGATCGCCCCCGCCGGAAGCGTCAGTTGTGTGGCATTCTCACTCGACGGGACCCTGATCGCCGTATCACGCGGACTTGGTGTCGAGATCGTCGATCGGGCCAGCCGCCAGACGTTGCGCGTCCTCAGCGGCCACACCGCCTCGGTGTTCGGGGTGGCGTTTTCTCCGGATGGTTCCCTGCTGGCCACCGCCTCCGCCGATCGCACCGCCCGGCTGTGGGATCCCAGCACCGGTCAGCACCGCAGCACCCTGGAAGGCCACACCAGCTGGGTGCGGGGGGTGGCGTTTTCTCCGGATGGTTCCCTGCTGGCCACCGCCTCCGACGATCGCACCGCCCGGCTGTGGGATCCCAGCACCGGTCAGCACCGCAGCACCCTGGAAGGCCACACTGACTGGGTGTTCGGGGTGGCGTTTTCTCCGGATGGTTCCCTGCTGGCCACCGCCTCCGCCGACGGCACCGCCCGGCTGTGGGATCCCAGCACCGGTCAGCACCGCAGCACCCTGGAAGGCCACACTGACTGGGTGCGGGGGGTGGCGTTTTCTCCGGATGGTTCCCTGCTGGCCACCGCCTCCGCCGATCGCACCGCCCGGCTGTGGGATCCCAGCACCGGTCAGCACCGCAGCACCCTGGAAGGCCACACTGACTGGGTGCGGGGGGTGGCGTTTTCTCCGGATGGTTCCCTGCTGGCCACCGCCTCCGCCGATCGCACCGCCCGGCTGTGGGATCCCAGCACCGGTCAGCGCCGCAGCACCCTGGAAGGCCACACCGCTGGGTGCGGGGGGTGGCGTTTTCTCCGGATGGTTCCCTGCTGGCCACCGCCTCCGCCGATCGCACCGCCCGGCTGTGGGATCCCAGCACCGGTCAGCACCGCAGCACCCTGGAAGGCCACACTTGGTCGGTGTTCGGGGTGGCGTTTTCTCCGGATGGTTCCCTGCTGGCCACCGCCTCCGCCGACGGCACCGCCCGGCTGTGGGACCCCAGCACAGGCGGGTGGCGGGCCACGCTGCTTGCGCTCGACGCGGGGGGCTACGCGGTACTCCTGCCCAATGGCTCCTACAAGTTCGATGGCGACCCAGGCCGTTCCCTCTGGTGGGTGATCAAGCTGTGCCGCTTCGCGCCTGGCGAGCTTGACCCCTACGACCCCACCATCCGGCGGCTCCCGCTCGACGCCCCGATCTCTCGCTAAGCCGAACTTACTTGATCTTGATGGAGTAGATGCCCGTTGAGCAGGGAGCTTCCGCTGGGAGCAGTGGTTGTTAGTGTCTACTTCGTAGACAGGGTGAGCGGGATAGGCGAGCCGATCAACTCGAAGACGCGGCGTTGTGTGGGTGTTGGGGTGGTGAGCTTCTCAATGCGCTGGCCGGCGAAGTTGATGATTTCCCGGTTCAGGGTTCCTAGGTGGGCAAGTAGATCCTGGAAGCTGCGCACCGGCAGACCTCGGGGTCCGGGATGTGTTTTCTTGCATCTTTGCTCTTGGCGGTATTCGAGCGCTGGGCAGGGGTCACTGGGTCAGATCGCCGGGGGATGTGTTCATCGGTGAAGGTGAGCGACGCCAGTTTCTCGCGCAGGTGCCACACGATGTAGGCGGCGAGCATGCACAAGAGGATGTGAGCGCGGACCTGATCGCTCAGGTAGTGATAGATGGGCCGTAGGTCGAGGTCGTCGACTTTGATGATGCGGAAGTCACGTTCGACATAGGCGAGGCTTTTGTACGCGGCGGCGACGACGTCAGGCCCGTCCAGGGTGTGGGCGTCGAGGCCGGTCCGGATCACATAGATTCCGTCCAGTGCTGACTCGGCTTGAATCTTCTCTTCGTCGCGACCGAACCGAACTCGGTGTCGCCGATGTCGAGCGTGACATGTTTACCCCCCTTGTACTTGTTGATGACCTTACCGACTGCGACACCGATGGCGTCTTTCCCGGACAGCTTCCCCGACGATACCCGGTCGGCAATCTTGTTGAGCTCCTTGTCCGTGGCAACCAGCAGCGTTTCACGTTTCCGGGCGCGCGCTTCAGCCAGTGCAGGATTTCGACAACAGATCAGCCGTTCCCCCGGATAATCGGGATGAACGATCTCAGCGAAGTCCTGGGTGTCGAACAACGACATCTGCAACGGCCCGTCATCGCCGGCCAGCGCCGCGATCGCGGGCGCACGCAACGCAATGGTCCAGTCCATGCCCGGCAGCTGGCGCAGCTCCTTGATCCGCGCCGAGGTGATCATCCCGCGATCATCGACCATCGTGAGCCGGTCCAGACCGAACTTATCGCGCACCATCGTCACAGCTTCGGTGAACGATGTTGTATCCGACGTGTTGCCAGGGAACACCCGGATCCCGACCGGGCGTCCGACCCGATCAGTGAGTAGCCCGTACTCGACTTGCTTGCTGCCGCGCTTGCGATCGCGGGAATACCCGAAAGCGGCCAGCTCACAGCGATGACCCTCCACCCACGATGACGACAGATCGAACATCGCCATCCCACCCGGCTGAAGATGTCGCTTCGCCAACACGGCCTCAATACAATCCTGGCGGCCCAGCAACCAATCCATCGCCGCATACACTTCATCGGTGCTCGCGTCCAGAAATGGCCGTCCGATCGCAGTAAGGCCCTGATCCGAAGTAAGATCAAGGTCGCAACAGGACGAAATCAGGTGAGCAGACCCGTCAGCGCGGTGGTGGCAGACCTCAACCCGGTACTTCGGGGCTGGGGCAACCACTTCCGGTGGGGTAACTCCGCCCGGAAGTTCGCCGCCATCGACAGCTATGTTCACCAACGACTAGCCATCCTCGCCAGCAACAAGGAAGGACGCCGAGGTCGGAACTGGAAGAGACGCTTCACCTACTCCTGGGTCCGATCTCTTGGCATACACCGACTCGGCGGAACAGTTCGCTATTACCGGACTGCGCATGCTTGACGGTGAACGATGTCGGAAAGCCGTGTGTGAGAGAACCACATGCACGGTTTGACGGGGGAAGCTGGAAACGGAGTCGACGACTACCGCGCCAACTTCCCACCCTACTCCTTAAGTCAACTGGGGGCTTCTGAATCAGAATAATCGAGCGAGGTCATTCACACCAACCCATAAGCCGCCAACCGCTCATCAAGCCCCCGAACGGCGGCAGTGTGCTGCCAGGGCTGCATAGCAGCCCTGGCCTGTTCCAACCGTCCGATCAGCCGACAGGAACTGTGGCCCGCCGCGATATTCCCGGCATCACCGAGCAGCTGTGCCGCTTCGTCGATCTCATTGCAGTGCACATACACCTCAGCGAGGTCGACGATAGTCATAGCTATCTCTCGGGTGCGTGACCGGTCTAGGAGTTCGAGGGACTGTTGTGCATAGGACACAGCACGGTCAGTCTCACCGAATTCGAGGTGACAGCCACCGCGAATCGAGATGTGTATCGCTTCGTCATACACGGTATAGCTCGGGGCGTGGTCATCTGCGGTGGTGAGCACGGTGTGCGCGGTATCGAGGGCGCTCACGCAGGCGTCTCGCTGCCCCTCGGCGGCGTACGCCCGTGCAGCCACGTCAGCGGTGTAGGCGCGCAACCGCACGTCATCGGTTCGATCGGCCCACTGCCCGGCCGCGACGGCATGATCGATGCCGATGCGCGGTTTGCCCTGCCAGGTCGCCAAGTGGCTCATCTCGCACAGCACGAAGGCACCCAGCCCGGTGTTCTCCGCCTCATGAGCCAGCGTGCGGGCATCCTCGTAGTAATACCCAGCGTGGTCGAACTGTTTCAGGTCGAATGACAGCCACCCGGCCTGACGTGAGGCTTCGCTCAGTACGGAGAGTATCCGGGGCTGCAAGGTGTCCGGGCAGTCGGGTACCAGTGCGCGCGTCAGGTCACGCTGGGCCAGGACGGTGGTCAGGACGGCCTGCGGACCTAGGGCGTGATCCTGCCGCCGACAGTGCCACAGCACGGCTTCGATGTGCTCGATGGTCTGTGCATCGACCCGGCTCGATCTGCTGAGCACCGACGCCACGCGCTCATGCTCGTCACCGACCGTGGCCGGAAACACCGACGCGGCGGTCCCTGCCCGGGCGAGGAGACGCAGCACGTCGCGACGATCCATGGTGTGCGCCCAACTGCGGAGGAACTGAACGAGCTGATGGTACGCCTGGTCACGGTCACGGGGCGTGTTGCGCATCTCGCGATCAGGCGTCACCAGTGATCCGAGGTAGTGCATCAGCATCGCGACCAACGTGTCCGGCAGTTGAAGTCCGGCTGCCGTCGCCCACACTGCGACATCGCTTGGCACAACGAGTTCGGCGTCAGGCTTGCATACCGTCAGTGCGGTGTCCGGTGGGTTTGCCGCGCTGTCCCGATGCCGGAAATTCGGCAGATCAACGAGTAGGTCACTGACGGCGCACTCGTACAGCTCCGCCAGCTTACCGAGATTGTCGAACGTTGGGGCGTGTCCGGTACGGCTCGGCCACTGCTCCCAGTAGGAAAATGCTTTGAAGGTCTTCAGCTCATCGGGCCAGCGCTGGTTCCATTCGTGGGCGGCCTGGTGCTGGCTCCACTCATGGGCGTAGCGGAAAGCTACCCGGGCATTGAAACGGTAGCGCTGTCGTAAAGCTTCGGCCACGTCCACCCTCGTCTTGCCCGCAGCCCGCAGCGCACGCACCAGCTGCTCACGATGCTGCTTCTGACTGCGCAGTTCACCCATAGCACTACTTCTTCCTTGACATCGTGGCGCCTCACTCAGGTAGGCGGCTTTTTGATCTGGCACAGAGACGCTACCGGCCGCATATCGCCCGGCCAAACTGGTACGGAAGTTCACCGCGCGGTCGGGATACCGAACGCTAGAGGTCGCAACTGCTCAGGATATGTCGTCACCGGACCGACGGGCACGGTTGTAACCAAGGCCCCAGGACCGGGCTTGAGCACTTCCAGCTGGCGCGGCGTCCCTTCACCGCAGGACGCGACCCCCGCTTCCCGCCAGTCTGGCTGCTCCCCGGTCCTGGGTGCCGTCCAACGACGGACGACACCACACGGAACGGGCATATCAGCACGTGGAGCGCGAGGGTAGGCAGTTACACCAGAACTTCGGCCAGGGTCACGATGACGGCCAGGTCCAGCAGCTCGCCAGCACCGGTGGCGACATCCGGCCGGTTACGGCCATGCCGCTCACGGTGGTCCTGGCTGGTAGGGGCAGCGGATTGTCCCGGGGTGAAGCCTGGTGACCCGCGAAGACCGGGAGTTACTCGCGGAGCTAGCCCGACTCCACACTGACATGGTGCCGCTGGTCATGACCATCATGGAGGAGAGCGCCAGTGCAGCCGAACAGGCGTACTACGCAGACAGGCTGATTGCCGCCGGTAAACGATTGCAACACCGGGCCGATCAGACGACTGGAACGGTCATAGAGGGAGAGGTCCTTGCGAACGGATCGCTTATTCTTTCACTGTATACTGCCGAACCTCATCAGGAGCGGTGAGCAACGTTTGGGAAACCCGCAACCGACTTCTCCTGGAGCGACTTGAGAGACTTGTCGGCCAGTTGAGAAACGCAGAACCTATCCCGGCCACGGCACTCGAAGAGCAGACCGTGCGGCTGCTTGCAGTTGTGATCATGTTATTGAGGAAGCATCGTGTGAACAAGCGGGGCCAGTGCCGGTATTGCAGTTGGCGGATTATGACCTGGCGGTTGGGACACGGGCGGCCACGATGCACGGTGTATCGCAGCTTTGACTTTGCCATGAGTCAGGGGCTTGAGCAGGTGTGGTGGCAGTTGCTTGAGGATCGCCAGGGATAGCGAGGTTTAGATGAGGTATGTGAATAATTGGCACCCCGGTGAATGTTCGAATTGGCGGTTCGAAACTGGCAGTCTCTCCTTGAGGCGATGCTCTGTTTCGGAGTGGAACACCCTTCTCTACGACTGTATAGACGCCAGACTATAAACTGCCGTCGTACTCAACTCTCGTAGGACCCCGTTCGTCCGAGCGCTAGGCTGTGATCCTGACACCGCCGAGGTGGTAGTTAGCGCGTCGCCCTTGAATGGTCGACCAAGGCTATCGGCATGATGTGACTCAGATCACATTTTATCCCTGCGCTACCTCCGATGCCCGGCTCCGTAGCGACTCGATGCAAATGGACATCAATCGGCGTCGAAAGCGCTCAACCGCTCACCCGTGATCACCTGCAAACTGGTGACGGGCGAGGTATCCTTGATTTATCGTTGCGAGCCACCGTGTTCGTAGGCGAGCTGACTGATATATCCGCCAAGATCGTGCCGAGCGGACGAGAGACTTACGTAACGCGGCCCATGGTCGCGCTGCGAGGTATGTCACCGGCGCGCGTTCGCCAGTTGTGTTCGGGTGTCATCGGCGTGGTCACGGCAGACGAGTGTCTGCCGTGTCTCTGACACGCGGCGGACCCCACGGATACATGTAAGAGGAAAAGCATGGCCGAATCGACCCCAGTCGCATCATCGGCCGACGAGCCCAGCTCCAAGAGCAGCCAGCTCAAGCCGATCATGCCGCCATGGACGCGCGACCGCGCTGAGTTCGCTGACAAGATCAGCGATCTTGTCAGCGAACCCTGCACGCTGCCCTGTGGCACCTCTGGCATGCCCCGGCGAACATCCTGCGAGTCCTGTGGTTCGCGCCACGTGGGCTCTGGCGGGTCGTCGTCAGCATCTGGGGGTGGGTGTTCGACTACGAGCATCGCTCCCTGACCCCTACGACCCCACCATCCGGCGGCTCCCGCTCGACGCCCCGATCCCTCGCTAAGCACCGGGAATACGCGGTCAGCCGCGCCGCATCACCTGGTACGTCTCCCGCAGGTTTGTCGCCTCAGACAACCCGGGCGATTCCACCGCCGTGCTCATTTCCAGCGCCCGTCACTGGCTGGACTGCACCACCCAGAAGCGGTTGCGCAGGCTGTCCAGCTCCCACACCTGGTACCGTGCTCGCCGGTCAAGAGTGAGCACCAGGTCCGGGGCGATCGGGTCGTTGCGGATCCGCTGTGGTGCGATGCGGTCGGCGGTGTCCATGTGGCGGATCACGTCCGCGTCCCGTTCACCGTTCTCCTGCGCCAGTGCGCGGGCCAGATCGAAGTGCAGCGACGACGACCGCTCACGGCTGCCTAGCGCCGCAATGTCGATCGGAGCTGCCATGACGTCGTCATAGACCTTGGCGCCCTCGGCCAGCTCCACTCCGATCGCCACCCGCCACGCTGCGACATTGGTCGGCCCGAAGTGCTGGCGCATCCCGTTACGCTCGCCCACCCTGCCCGCGATGTGCGTCGCTTCGTCCAGATGCGCATGCGCATCCTCGGCGTGCTGCTGCCGTGCGGCGGTACGCGCCTGGTGAAGATGCATCATTCCGACGATCTCGGCGGCCAACGTGTTCGCAGCGGATAACTGCACCACTGGTGTCAGGTCATCGATCCCGTCAGACAGCACTGCGTGCGCCCGGGTCCGCGCTGCCATGCTCGTGAGCTCAAGAGCCCAATACCAGCGAGCGAACCCGACGAGCGCCGGGTTGTCATGCTGCTGCGCGAGGTCATAACCACGCCGTGCCGCAGTCGCCGCCAGGTCGATGTTGCCAGCTCGACTGGACACCACACCGGCCACGAAGCACGCGGTGACGGCCGCGGTGAATGCTTGGTCTCGCCGGGCCGTCGGCACGGTCAAGGCGCTGGCCTGTGATTCGGCGAGCAGACTGCCGACATCGTGACGGGCTAGGGAGTAGTGCGCCTGGGCACAGTGCTCATTGGCCTCGTCGGCCAACCTCGCCAGCGCCTCCAGTGGGCGGGCCAGCACGTCCGGCACGTCCGTGGGACCGAAGTCGTTGAGCACCAACCGGATACTCGGCAGCGTCGCCAGAGCGTCTTCCGTAGCACGGTCCGGCTGCTGGTAAGGCTGCCCGGTCAGGTCGGCCACGGAACAGCCCAGCGCCGTGGCTAGGTCCTCGATCAGGCCACGACGATTGAACCCGCGCTGGCCCAATTCCAACATCGACAAATAAGTCTTGGTGATGCCAGCGAGTCCGGCCACCACGTCCAGACTCAGACCACGGCGACGTCGGATCTTGCGAGCGCGCGCGCCGATCGTCCGCGCGTCCTCGACGTCCACCAGGCCCCTCTCCTCACCGGAACCCCTCTCCTCACCGGTGAGGAGGTAGCGACAGGCTACGTGGGTGCATCTGATCGGTGACATCGCCCTGACTGGCACGAGGGCAGCACCGGGAGTCAGTGCCGACCGGTGGTCGAAACAGTGGAGCTGGCTCACCAGGACAGCAATCCTCTCTCGGGTCAGCCCGCGCCCGTTCGCCTGCGGTGAGGTCACCGCGGTGGGGTGAGTCGGTAGCGCAGACAGTGAGTGCAGACAGTGAGTTCGGTAGCCACAGTGAGTGATCGAGACGCGTCGTGGCACCATGTGGCCCGTGACAGGCACGCAGCCCCGTACCGGTCGGCACGCCAGGGTAGAACCACCGCCTGCGGTGCCCTCTGTCCCGCTGTCACCGGTAGCGCTCCCGAAACTTGCCGACGCGTCTCTGGGCGAGCTGGTCCGGGAAGCCGCCACGCACTTCTCCACGTTGTTCCGCTCGGAGGTAGAGCTGGCCAAGGCGGAGGTGACCGCCGAGGTCCGCAAGGGCGTCAAGGGCAGCATTTTCTTCGTCCTCGCGCTGACGATTCTGCTGTTCAGCCTGTTCTTCCTGTTCATCGCAGTGGCCGAGGTGCTGGCCATCTGGCTGCCGCAGTGGGCCGGCTTCAGCATCGTCTTCGGGCTGATGTTGGTTGCTTCGGGCGGGTGTGCGCTGCTGGGCTGGCGCCGGATGCGCAGCATCCGCAAACCTGAACGCACGATCAGCACCGTCCGCGAGACTGGGGCGGCGCTGGCCCGTCGGCGCAGTGTCGGCGAACCCAGCGCTGAGTGAGCCGCCCGCCGGATCCCAGCTCGGTCCGGATTCCTGGGCCCTGGACGCACCGCGAGGTATCGGCCAACGGCATCCGGCTGCATGTGGCCGAGGTCGGGATGGGCCCGCTGGTGCTCCTGTTGCACGGCTTCCCGGAGTTCTGGTGGTCCTGGCGTCACCAACTCCCGGCGCTCGCCGCAGCGGGGATGCGAGCGGTCGCAGTGGACCTGCGCGGCTATGGCGACTCGGACAAGCCGCCCCGGGGATATGACCTGTGGACGCTGTCGGGCGACGTGGCGGGTCTGGTCCGGGCGCTCGGCGAACGGCAAGCCGACCTGGTCGGGCACGACTGGGGCGGGATCCTCGCTTGGTGCACGGCCGCGCTGCACCCCCGGGTGGTGCGTTCGGTGGCGGTGCTGGCCGCCCCCCATCCGCGCGCGATGGGTCAAGCGCTGCTGGGCGACCCGGCGCAGCGATACGCAGCCCGCTACCTGGCCGGTTTTCAGCTCCCATGGCTGCCCGAGCACCACCTCACCCGTGACGGTGGACTGCTGGTAGAACAGCTCCTGCGCAATGGCGCAGGAGCGCAGTGGGGCTCGTCGAGCGAATTCACCACGGTAGCCCGGCGCTACCGCGAGGCCATGCTGATCCCCGCCACCGCGCACTGCTCGCTGGAGTACTACCGGTGGGTCGGTCGCTCGCAGTTCCGCTTCGATGGGCGCCGGCTGTCCCACGCAGTGGATCGGGCAGCCCGAGTGCCGGTGCTGCAGCTACACGGTGTCGATGACCCGTACGTGCTGGAACGCACCGCACGCCGCTCGGCCCGCTGGGCCGGCGATGGTTACCGCTATGAGGCGCTGCCCGGCGTCGGGCACTTCGTGCAACAGGAAGCACCAGAACAGACCATAGCGCTGCTCACCGAGTTCCTAGGTAAATCGTGAGCAACGCCGCCCTTGTGGCTAGCTCGCGCGACAAGGGTCTACACCCGGCCTGCCCGGGTAGGTCGTACTGTTCGTTGCATGGATGACGTGACGACGTCACCGGCGATTGACCGGCAGCGGGCGCTGTCCTTCGGCGCGCAGGCCGAGCTCTACGACCGGGTGCGTCCGGCCTACCCACCGCAGGTGTTGTCGTTACTTCGTGCCGACCTGCCAGCCGGGCAGGTCGGCACGAAGCGGGTAGTCGATGTCGGTGCGGGCACCGGCAAACTCACTGCGCTGCTCGTCGACGCGGGATGGGACGTCGACGCCGTCGAGCCCGACCCGGGGATGCGGACCGTGCTCGCCGCGCGGCTGCCCGGGGTGCGGGTGCACGCCGGGCAGGGCGAACGGTTGCCGTTGCCCGACGCCAGCGTCGATGCGATGGTCTACGGCCAGGCCTGGCACCGGGTCGACGCCGTCGCCGGCGCGCACGAGGCCGCCCGGGTGCTCCGACCGGGTGGGATGCTGGCCATGCTGTGGAACTACGAGGACGACGCGACCGGCTGGGTAGCCGATCTGGAGCGGCTGGTCGGGTCCCGGTCCCAGGACCTGCCCTCCGCGCCGGTGCTCCAGCGATTCGGCGCAGCACGGGTCTCCACGCTGTCGTGGTTGTGCGCGCAGGACGTTACGGCGTTACCGGATTACGCACTGAGCCACAGCGCGGTCGCGACGCTGCCTGCGCCGCAACAGCAGGAGGTACTGGCCGCCGTTCGGCAGCTGATGACCGAGCACCCGGATCTGCGCGGGCGGGACCGTGTCGGGGTGCCGATGCAGCTCACGTGCTGGACCTACCGTCAAGAGGCTGGCAAGATCGGGATCCGTCCCGCCGAGGTCACGCTGCCCGCACTGACTGATTTCGACTGGTCGGCGTGGGAAAGCCGGCTCGACGACTCGGGCTTCACCGTGACCCCGCCGCTGCTCTCGCCTGAGCAGTGCGCCGAGGTGGTCGATATGTTCGACGACGATCGCGAACCGGTGGGCCGAGCGACTGGACGAGCGCCGATTTCCTGAGACTCTCGGCGCCCTGCTGCACGAGTGCGCCATGCTGGGCCAGCACACGCCGACGCCGCTGGTGGCTGCGTTACGGTCCGGGTGGCTACAACTGCCTGCACCAGGACATCTACGGCGATCTCACCTTCCCGCCGCAGTTCCTCGTGATGCTCAGCAAGCCCGATGAGGACTTCACTGGCGGGGAGAGCGTGTTCGTCGAGCAGCGACCGCACCAGCAATCCGGGCGATGGTGGCCCGCCCCGGCCAGGGCGAAGCAGTGATTTTTCCCGTCCGGAACCGGCCCAAGCGGGGCACCCGCGGCTATCATCGCGTGCAGATGCGCCATGGTGTCAGCGCGGTGCACACCGGTGATCGCCACGTGCTGGGCATGATCTTTCACAACGCCCGCTGAGGCCTGTGCCAGTATGAGCATCACCGTGTCGGCTACGTCCGCAGCGATATCCGTCAGGGGCAGCCGATGATCGAACTGATCCCGCGGGATCGTCGCACCCTGGCCGCCGGAGCAGTGCACCTGCCCGACTGGCTCGACCTGCGCCAGCAACGCGAGCTCGTGGCAGCCTGCCGGGAGTGGGCCCGCGAGGGCCCCGGGATCCGCGCCGCATCGCTACCCAACGGAGCGCGGATGTCGGTCCGGACAGTGTGCTTGGGTTGGCACTGGTAACCCCTACCGCTACTCCCGGGCTGCGCCGCGACAGTGAGGAGAAGGTCCTCGAACCGATCGTCTCGCTGTCCCTCGGCGCGGCGTGCGTGTTCCGGCTCGGCAATAACGACAACCGCAGTCGGCCTGGACCGATGTCGAGCTGCGCTCCGGTGACCTCGTCGTCTTCGGCGACGAGGGCCAGCTAGCCTACCACGGCGTCCCGAAGCTGCTGCCCGGAGTCGACGTGCCCGACATCGGCCTGCCCCACGGCCGCCTCAACCTCACCCTGCGTGTCTCCGGGATGGCTGACCGGGTGAGCGGAGAAGCACCACAGGGAGCACTACTGCTTGGTCAGCGTGGCGACTGAGATGTGCGGCCAGTCGATGTCAAGGAAATTCAAGATGACGGTCTGCGTGTACTGCAGCTGCATGAACGTGTTGCCGTCCGGCTGCTGCACGGTCTCGATCCAGAAAATCGCGTCGAGCTTCGTCGCATTGGCGTTTTTGATGTCGAACGGCAGGTTGACGATGCCGCCTACCTGGTCCTGAGGGGCACCGGGGAGGGCGTCCGTAGAGGTTATCAGTGCCACCGTCTTGCTGATGTTCTGCCCCTGAATCACTTTCTCGAGGGCCAGGTTCGGATTCTTGACGAAAGGTAGCTCAAAGCCTGGAGGTAGCGGTGGGTTGTCGAAGGGCGCCAGGTATTCAGGGCTGATAGGAGGAAGGGGGGTAGGAGGAGGGGTGAGAGGATGATTGGTGGGCGTCGAGTCGACGGCGTCGATCCGCGGGCCCGAATACACCGTCTGCGCGGTGCCCAGTGCCAGCATCGAGTTACCGTGAGGGATCGTCCCCTGACGGACCACGGTGGAATCGGGCTCGGCAGGCACGGTTGTCGGAGGCACGTTGAGCCAAAATCCTGGCTCGATGTGCAGCGGCTGGTTCGTCGCCGCATCAGCGATCCGCTGCAGATATCTCAACCCGAAGATGTCGATGTCAAGCTGCCCGGTGGAGCCGCGGTTGGGAACCGCGGCGCCGATCGGGGTAAACTCCAGAATCTCGATTGTGGAATTGAGCTTCAAGCGAAATGTTTGCGGCCCCGTGCTCGGCGGCTTGGGGTCGAAGTTCGGGAGCGTGATCAGGGTGAAGCCGGTACCGATCCACGTGCCGGTGAGATCGGTGAGCGGCCCCAGTTTATCACCCATGTCGGCGAGTGCGAGACCCGGACGAGTATTGACAGACGCATCGGGCACGACGGAGGAAGGTGGCGCCGACATAGGAACTCCTTCGAGGTGTGAGCGGGCTCGTCGTAGTTAAGGAGGACGGTACTCTCAAAGATCCGGCCTGGGTAGATTCCTGCGCTACTCTGAATCGGTATCCGGAGCCCCTTCCTGGTCAATTCGTGATCAAGGTGAGGGTGGTTCGGCTGTGTCGTTATGAGGCGCACCGAGCGGCTCCTGATACACCGCCGGGCCCGCGAGATCGTCTGGAACGGGTTATTGCGCGCTAACGTGGTCGGATGAGCGCTCGCCGGGAACTGGGAGCCGGGAGGCAGCGACGATGGACGCCCTGACCAGCACCGTGCACAACGGGGCCGGCACTGCTGAGCGCAATATGCAGGTGCACGCCGCGTTGGTCGCTGACCTGCGCGAGCGGCTCGCACGAGCCCGGCTGGGCGGGCCGCCGAAGGCCAGGCAACGTCATATCGAGCGCGGCAAGCTGTTGCCCCGCGACCGGGTCGACTCGCTGGTGGACCCGTCGAGCCCGTTTCTGGAGCTGTCCCCACTCGCGGCCACCGGCATGTACAGCGACGAGGCCCCGGCTGCGGGGGTTATCACCGGGATCGGGCGAGTCGCCGGGCGAGAATGCATGATCGTCGCCAACGACGCCACCGTCAAGGGCGGCACCTACTACCCGATGACGGTCAAAAAGCACCTGCGCGCCCAGGAGGTGGCGCTGGACAACCGATTGCCGTGCATCTACCTCGTCGACTCCGGCGGCGCCTACCTGCCTGAGCAGGATCAGGTGTTCCCCGACCGGGAGCACTTCGGGCGGATCTTCTACAACCAGGCGACGATGTCCGCGCACGGCATCCCGCAGATCGCGGCGGTGCTGGGCTCCTGCACCGCGGGCGGCGCCTACCTGCCTGCGATGAGCGACGAGGCGGTGATCGTCCGTGATCAGGGCACGATCTTCCTCGGCGGCCCGCCGCTGGTGGCGGCCGCCACCGGTGAGGTGGTGACCGCCGAGGAGCTCGGCGGTGCCGTCCTGCACTCTCGCATCTCCGGGGTCACCGATCACCTCGCCGACGACGACGCGCACGCGCTGCGGATCGTCCGCGCCATCGTCGGCACCCTCGGGCCCCGCCCGTCCCGGCCATGGGAGGTCATCGCCACCGAAGAGCCGACCCTGGAGGGGATCTACGGTGTGGTGCCGGTGGACTCCCGCACCGCCTACGACGTCCGTGAGGTGATCGCTCGGATCGTCGACGGCAGCCACTTGTCAGAATTCAAAGCCGAATACGGCACCACGCTGGTCACCGGGTTCGCCCGGCTGCACGGTCACCCGGTGGGCGTGGTGGCCAACAACGGGATCCTGTTCAGTGAGTCAGCACTCAAGGGTGCGCATTTCATCGAACTGTGCGACCAGCGCGGCATTCCGCTGGTGTTCCTGCAGAACGTCTCCGGTTTCATGGTGGGCCGCGAGTATGAGGCTGGTGGGATCGCCAAGCACGGCGCCAAAATGGTCACCGCAGTCGCCACCACCCGGGTGCCCAAGCTGACCGTCATCATCGGCGGCTCATTCGGCGCGGGTAACTACTCGATGTGCGGCCGGGCGTACTCACCACGGTTCCTGTTCATGTGGCCGCAAGCACGGATCTCGGTGATGGGTGGGGAGCAGGCAGCCATGGTGCTCGCCGCGGTCCGTCGGTCCGGCGAGCATGAACCCGAGGTGGCCTTCAAGGACCGCATCCGTGCCCAGTACGAGCACCAGGGGCACCCCTACTATTCGACGGCTCGGTTGTGGGACGATGGGGTGATCGATCCGGCGGACACCCGGATGGTGCTCGGGCTGGCGTTGTCCGCCTGCGCCAACGCACCGCTGGCGCCGAGTCGCTTCGGCATCTTCCGGATGTGAGCTGCATGTTCGACACCGTCCTGGTGGCCAATCGAGGCGAGATCGCGGTTCGGGTGATCCGCACGTTGCGCGCGATGGGTGTCCGCTCGGTGGCCGTGTACAGCGACGCCGACGCCGACGCTCGGCACGTCCGTGACGCTGACGTCGCCGTCTGGATCGGTCCTGCGCCTGCGGTCCAGAGCTACCTGTCCATCCAGCGGATACTGGACGCCACCGCGCGCACCGGCGCGCAGGCCGTGCACCCCGGTTACGGGTTCCTCTCGGAGAACGCCGCCTTCGCCCGAGCCTGCACCGGCGCCGGTCTGGTATTCGTCGGCCCGCCTGTTGACTCTATCGAGACGATGGGCGACAAGATCCGGGCCAAGGTGACTGTCGCGACTGCGGGCGTCCCGGTGATCCCCGGCAGCGGCGGTTCAGGCCACGATGACGCACTGGCCGCCGCAGCTGACGCGGTCGGCTACCCCGTGCTGCTCAAGCCGTCCGCAGGCGGTGGGGGCAAGGGCATGCGGGTGGTGCACCGCGGGCGGGACCTTCCCGAGGCCATCGCCGCCGCCCGGCGAGAGGCCCGGGGCGCCTTCGGTGACGACACCCTGCTCGTCGAACGGCTCGTCGCCACCCCGCGGCATATCGAGATCCAGGTGCTGGCCGACGCGCACGGTGGGGTGGTGCACCTCGGTGAGCGCGAGTGCAGCTTGCAGCGGCGGCACCAGAAGATCGTCGAGGAGGCGCCCTCGGTGTTGCTGGACGTCGCGACCCGGGCCCGGATGGGCATCGCCGCGGTCGACGTCGCGAAGGCGGTGGGGTACATCGGCGCGGGCACCGTCGAGTTCCTCGTGCCGGCCGATGCACCCGACCAGTTCTTCTTCCTGGAGATGAACACCCGGCTGCAGGTCGAGCATCCGGTCACCGAGCTGGTCACTGGGCTGGACCTGGTCGAGTTGCAGCTGCGGGTGGCCGCCGGGGAGCCGCTGGGGTTGTGCCAGGACGACGTCCGTGCCGACGGGCATGCGGTCGAGGCGCGGATCTACGCCGAGGACCCTGCGGTCGGTTTCCTGCCCACCGGCGGGCTTGTGCTGCACCTGCGTGAGCCCGATGGCCCGGGCGTTCGGGTGGATTCCGGGTTGGTGGCGGGCGACACGGTGGGTAGCGACTACGACCCGCTGCTGGCCAAGGTCATCGCGCATGGCCCGGACCGGGACACCGCGCTGCGCCGGCTGGACGCCGCGTTGGCCCAGACCAGCATCCTGGGCCTGGGCACCAACGTGGCGTTCCTGCGCGCGCTGCTCGCCGATGCCGACGTGCAGGCCGGCCGGCTGGACACCGGGTTGGTGCAACGGCGAGCCCCGCACCGGGTCCCTGACGATCCGCCCTGGACCGTGCTCGCCGCGGCCGGGTTGCGCGCACTGCTGCAACTAGAGCCCGTCGGGTCGGTGGTGGATCCGTTTACTTTGCCTGGTGGCTGGCGGCTCGGCGAGCCTGCCTGGACCCGCTGGCGGGTGCAGGCAGGAGGGCACCATCCGGTCGAAGTCCGGATCCGGGGCCGGGCCGCCGCCGCCGAGCTCGTCGTCGGCGAGGGTGCCCCGATCCCCGCGTCAGCCCGGTGGGATGGCAGGGACCTGGTCGTCATCCTCGATCGGATCACCTACCGCTACACCTGCGCGGTCCACGGCGCCGTGGTGTGGCTGGGTCGCGACGGGCACAGCTGGGAGCTGCGCGAGCAGCAGCCCCTCGACGTCGCGCGGCGCGCCGAGCAGGGTGCAGGCGGTGCGGTGCGCGCTCCGATGCCCGGCACCGTCACCATCGTCGACGTGGCCGAAGGTCAGCAGGTCACCGCGGGCACCCGGCTGCTCGTGCTGGAGGCGATGAAGATGGAGCATGTGCTCACAGCCCCGGTCACCGGGGTGGTTCGCGAGCTGCGCGCCCACCCGGGTGGCACCGTCGAGCGCGACGCGCCGTTGCTGGTCGTTGACCCGTGAGTGGCGATACGAGTTGTGGCTCGTATCGCCACTCACGGGTTGTCCACAGGGAGGACATGCCGTGCATGAGGAGCTGAGCGAGGAGCATGTGGCACTGCGTGCCACTGTCGAGGACTTCGCCCGCAAGGAGGTCGCCCCGGTCATCGCCGACCTCTATGAATACGGGACGTTCCCCTATGCATTGGTGGCGAAGATGGGTGCGATGGGGTTGTTCGGGCTGCCCTTCCCCGAGGAGTACGGCGGGATGGGTGGTGATTATTTCGCGCTGTGTCTGGCGCTGGAAGAATTGGCTCGGGTGGACTCGTCGGTAGCCATCACGCTGGAGGACAGCGTGTCGCTGGGTGCGATGCCGATCTTCCGGTTCGGCACCCAGGAGCAGAAGCAGCGCTGGCTCCCACAGCTGTGCACCGGCCAACGGCTCGGGGCTTTCGGCCTCACCGAACCCGGTGGTGGATCCGACGCGGGCGCTACCCGCACCACCGCCCGTTGCGACGTCGACGATTGGGTGATCAACGGCTCGAAGGCCTTCATCACCAATTCCGGCACCGACATCACGTCTGTGGTCACCGTCACCGCGATCACCGGCGTCAGCGGGGGACGCAAGGAGATCTCCGCCATCGTCGTCCCGGCCCGGCATCCGGGTTTCACGGTCTCGGAGAGCTACTCCAAAGTCGGCTGGCGCTGTTCAGACACCCGTGAGTTGTTCTTCGACGACTGCCGGGTGCCGCTGGGTAACCTGCTCGGTGAGCGCGGGCGGGGCTACGCGCAGTTTCTCTCCATTCTCGACGAGGGTCGCATCGCGATCGCCGCGCTGGGCGTCGGTCTGGCCCAGGGCTGTATCGACGAGTGCGTGTCCTACGCCCGGCAGCGGCATGCTTTCGGCCACGCCATCGGCAGCTACCAGGCGATCCAGTTCAAGATCGCCGATATGGAGGTGCGGACGCACACCGCCCGGCTGGCCTACTACGATGCCGCAGCGAGGATGCTGCGCGGCGATCCGTTCAAGAAAGAGGCCGCGATCGCAAAGCTGGTCTCCTCGAATGCGGCGATGGACAACGCGCGGGACGCCACCCAGGTCTTCGGCGGCTATGGGTTCATGAATGAGTACCCGGTAGGCCGCTTCTACCGCGATGCGAAGGTCCTGGAGATCGGTGAGGGCACCAGCGAGGTGCAACGCATGCTCATCGCCCGCCACCTCGGTGTCGGCTGATCCTCGCGGGATCGACGCTGCGCACGCCGGGGACCGGGCAACCTGCGATCCGACAGCCGGGGGTACGGGCCGGCGTGGCGAGCAACGCATCGCGCACCAGATCGATCCATGCAGATCTCCGCTTCTCGCGTGAAGGCGAGCAGGTCACGGTAATCTCGGGATTCCTGGTCGGTGGCAGGAGGTGGCCGTGAACGTCAACTATGTGGCCAGACCGTGGGAGAGCACACTGTTCCGGCGGTGCCGGCGGGCCTGGGACCTCGGCGCACGGGAGCGGCAGGACTACGAGCCGATCGAGCCGGCGCAGGTCTTCGACTTCGGTGAAGCGATCCACGACGCGCTCGACGTCTACTACTTCCCCGGCATGTGGGACTGGAACCGGGCGATCGTGCGCCCGCTGGCCGTCAAAGGTTTCGAGAAATCGATGCGCAGGCAGCGGGACGCCTACGCGCAGACGCGCGACCTGTCCGCCGAGCAGGTCCAGCGCTGGGAGCAGCACCTGGAGCTGGGCATCGGCATTTTAGAGCGCTACTTCCACTGGGCGCTCGATGTCGACCGCTTCACCCCGATCCAGGTCGCCCCACAGTTCGACATCACCCTGCCCGACCCGGCCGATCCGGACCGTGGCCTCATCACGCCGGACGGCCGATCGTTGCAGTACCGCGTCCGGCTCGACCTGGTGGTGATCGACGACCACGAGCTGTACTGGCTCGTCGAGCACCGGATCATCACCGATTCGCAGTGGCCGGATCTCGACCAGCTGCGGCTCGACGAGCAGGCCCTCACCCGGAGCTGGGCGTGGCAGCTGGGTTTTCTGGCCAAGCTCGAGGGCACCATCCACAACGAGCTGCGTGCAGTGTCGCCTAGCGCGGGAAAGCCTGGGGTGCAGGTCCGCGCGCTGCCGGGGGTGGGTGGCATCACGACGCAGCGCAGCACCGAATCCTTCCGGCGCACCCAGATGCCCCGTGCCGAACTCGAGATCGAACGGCATGGCACCGCTGTGGCGCTGGAGATGCAGGACATGACCGACCAGGCCGTGCGGATCTACCCGAATCCCTCCTGGGAGCACTGTTCGAGCTGCGCTTACCGGCCGCCGTGCCTGGCGATGACCCAGGGGATCGACGAACGCCCGACCCTGCAAGAGTCCTACCGCAAGCGGGTCGGCGAGGACTTCGAGCTCGGCCGGCTGGGATCGGTGTGGGGGTTCGTCCCTGAGGTCCATCGGGTCGCGGAGTACCGGGCTCCTGGTGCGGAGCAGTAACGGCGGTGCGCATCCGGGTGGTGAGCTGGAACGTCGATTCCCGGCCGACCGGGCTGCTGGACGCCAAAGTCGAGTTGCTCCGCCGGTTGCAGCCTGATCTCGCGCTGCTCCAGGAGATCGGCCGGCCGGTTTATCGGGCCTTGCTGCCGCACCCGTCGGCCCATGAGCGGATGCACCGCAAGTCGAGGCAGTTCTCCTGGGGCGCCCTGTCCACCGACCTGTCCGACCCTCGTGCCAGCGAGTTCCGGCTGGGGTGTGCGGTGCTGGGGGTCCCCACCACCGCCCTGCTGGATGCCCACGTACTGGACCGGGCCCCCTTCGGCGTCCGTGATCCGGTGCGGCTCGGGTTTCTCTGGCGGACGGTGGCAGCCCAGGTCGCGCTGTCCACCGGCGCGATGATGACTGTGTGCAGCTTCCACGGCCGGCAGCCTTCCGGCCCACCCGACGCTGCCTTGCAGGGTGCCTTCCATGCCGGGATCGCAGGATGGCTCACCACCGTGGCCGGTCCGGTCGTCTTCGGCATCGACGCCGGCCCGCCGGCGCTCGACGGCGCGGACCCGCTACTCGGCCCCGACCGGGTGCACAGTCTCCAGCACGTGGTGCGTGCCACCGACGACCATCTCTGGGCCACCCGAGACCTGGAGATCCTCGACGTGCAGTGGCTGGCCGACGATGCGGCGGCTGCGGGCAGCGACCACGCGCTGTTGCTCGCGGATCTGGAGCTGCGCGACTCGTAACCGTCATGGTCTGAACCACACGTTGCATGCTCAGGCGAACCGGCGCGATTTGTCGGATCCGGATGACCGGTACTTTCTGCGGATTGAGGTGGCGTACGCGTGCCGGTCGAGTGATGAACACCTCGCGGTGGATCCGGGACAAGTTCGCTGATCTGACCCGGGATGGGCTTCCGCACTCGACGGGGATCCGGCGGCTCGGCTACGAACCGGGCGGGATGACCATTGTCGAGCCGGAAGCGCAGGTGGTGCGGGAGGTGTATTCGCGGTATCTGGATGGGGAGTCGCCCCGGACGATCGCGCGGTGGTTGCAGCAGGGTGTCCGGACGATGAAAGGGAATGTGTCGTGGGCGGATGCGTCAGTGCGGAACCTGCTGAGCATGGACTCCCGCGTGCAGACCCAGCGCGACTAGCGCATCGATCTGAGCGCTGAGATCCTGGGCTTCGGTGAAGCGAGATGACCTTTGACTCCCGTCGTCGGGGCGTTATTGCTGGCGGTCTTGCGGGAATTCGCTTCTCAACGCTGGCTGGGAGAGGTTCTCATCCCGCCGTCACGGCTGCGGTTCCCCCACCAGCCCTCGATGCAGTCTGCGCGAGCATCGCGCGGTCAGCGGCATAGAAAGACGTTCTCTACGTGTCGGTGCTCGACGTGGGAACGCCCCCTGATGCGCTGTCGGGCTTGGTGTCCCCATCACAGGAGGACGTTCGTGGGTAACGGTACCGGTCTGTCCCGCGGTGATCGCAACCGCGACCGGTCAGCTTTTCGCCGTGCAGGTCGAAGTGCAGCTCGCCGCGCTCGATAGCCCGGACCGGGTCGTCTGTCTATGCGGGCTGCCACGTCCCCCAGTCCCACACGACGACGTCGCCCCGCCGTACTCGCCTGAGACGAAAGTAGGTGCCAATGAGGCTGAAGTGGCCGGTGTAACCGGTGTGGCACCTACTCTCACCCCCTGCGAGCGTCCAGCGAGGGACATCCACATCTTTGGGGATAATGCAGCCGAGGTCGAAGTACTCGCGGGGATGGTCTTCGACGTGCACCGCGCGCTTAGCCCCGCAGCCGCTCCTGCTGGTCACTCATCAGCCATAGGCGGGTATACCCGCGGTCGGCACGAAGAACGCACTCATGAACCGCGAAGGCGATGGCCCGGGGGCGAGACTTCCCGGGCCACCCCGTTCGCCTTTTAATGGTGGAGCTGCTGGGAGAGCTGCTGGTCCGTCTGCTGGAACGCGTCGGCTGCGCTGTTGAGGTAGGAGTTCATGCCTTCCAGACCCTCGATGGTCTGGCGGGCGCCCTTGTCGAACTCCTCGTAGGAGCTTTGGAACTGTTTGCTGGACGCGTCCGTGACGTATCCACCGGCTACGAGCTGGTCGACCTGGCTCTTGAGCTGCCCCAAGCGGGTCTCGATGTCGTTCTTGCCTGCCTGGAGTTGCTTGCCGGCGTTGCGCATCTCCTCGTAGGTGACAGCGACGTTCGCCATGCTGGTGTTCCCCTCTCGGCGTGCCGCGGAACGATCGGTGACGGCGGGTACACCCGCAGTGGTGGGCCGAACCCGCTCCGCGGTCTATCATTGACTTGCCCAACGGTACCCGACCGGTCTGCCCGGGTGGCGCGGCTTTTGACTATGGCATAAAAGAGGTCCAGTTCGTCGATCGGGGCACGGTATGCTCGTCGGCTGTATGCGGCCCTGGGTAGAGTGGTTGGGGGAGTCGTTGAGCGACCATCTCAAGGTTGATGTGGCGTTGATTCGGGCAACTGCCGAGGGGCTTGGGCGGATCAAGGATGTCCTTGCGGGTGCTGAGGCCAGCAAGCCTGGCGCCGAGGTGCTCGGTCTCGGTGGGATATCCCACGCTATGGATGAGTTCGTCGACAACTGGAAGATCCATCGCGGCAAGCTGGTCTCGGCGGTGGAGGCTCATCAGAAGATGGCCGCCGAGAGCGCTGATGCCTATGAGCATACCGACACCGAGTTGGCCAAGGAGCTGACAAAGCACTCCTCATCAGGCAGCGCGAGGAAGGCCTCGTGAGCCGGCGGCCCACCGATTGGTCGCCGCTGGCCAGCTCCGATCCGGTTCCAGGTGACCCGGATGAGATCGAACGGGTCGCGAAGTCTTTGGCCGACATGGCCGACGAGATCACTCGTCAGTCCGCGAACCTGCGCAAGCTGTCCACCGCCGACGGTTGGGACGCTGACGCGGGGCGCACCTTCGCTGACTCTGCTTCTGACCTGGCCGGCCAGCTGGATAAGGCTCACGGCCGATACGCCACCGCCGGCGGCGCACTGAAGAATTACGCCCCTGAATTGCGCCACGCCCAGTCCCTGGCTGATACCGCCCTGACAGACGCCAAGGCCGCCCAGTCCACCATCGACGCCAACCAGCCGCCGGCCCACCCCGCCGCCGGTCCCCCCACCCCCGACGAAGCGACCGCCGAGCGCAATCGCCAGAGCGCCCACGACGGGGGCGTCAGCGCCCTGCAAGCCGCCCAGCGCAAGCTGTCCCAAGCCACCGATCACCGCGATGAGCAGGCCGGGCGGGCCGCGCGGGCGATCGGCGACAGCATCAACAACGACGACCTCAAAGACTCCTGGTGGGACAAGTTCAAGAACTGGGTCCACGAGCACGCCGACCTCCTCAAAGCGATCGCCAAGATCGCCGAGTTGGTGGCCACCATCCTGAGCACGATCGCGCTGGCGATCTCCTGGATCCCCGTCCTGGACTTCCTGTCCCCAGTCTTGCTCGGGCTGGCCGCGCTGGCCTCCGGGGTGGCGCTGGTCTGCAATCTCATGCTCGCCCTGTCCGGCGACGGCTCCTGGTTCGACGTCGCCGTCGACCTCTTCGCCGTAGTCACGTTGGGTTTCGGGGCCAAGGCCGGTATGGCGTTGAAGGCTGGGAAGGCTGTTGAAGGAGAGGCGGCAGGGGTAGCCGACGAAAGCGAAGCGCTGGCCAAGTGCGGCGATCCGATCGATGTCGCCACTGGCAGAGTGGTGCTCACCCAGACCGACGTCGAGTTGGCGGGCGTGTTGCCGCTCGTGCTGTCCAGGACCCACTTCTCTTCCTACCGGGTGGGCCGCTGGTTTGGTCACTCGTGGGCCTCGACGCTGGACCAGCGCTTGGAGGTCGAGGACACCGGGGTGTACTTCGCCGCCGAGGACGGCATGCTGCTCGTCTACCCCACCCCGGTCGCTGAGGCGACGGTGCTGCCCGAGGAGGGACCGCGCTGGCCGCTGAGCCGTACCGAGCACGGCGGCTACACCATCACCGATCCGCAGCGCGGTCGCACCCTGCACTTCGCTGCGGCTGGCGTCTCGTGGCGGAAGGCGCTGCCGCTGCGAGCGGTCACCGACCGGGTCGGGCACCGCATCGATTTCGACTACGACTCCGGGGGAACGCTCACCGAAATCCGCCACTCTGGCGGCTACCGGATCGGTGTGGAGACCACCGGCGGCCGAGTCACTGCCCTTCGCCTGCGCGACGCCGGAAGTGGCAACAGCTCCGATGTCGTGCTGCTTCGCTACGGCTACGACCAGGGTGGGCGGCTCACCGAGGTCACCAACTCCTCTGGCATCCCCCTGCGATTCGACTACGACGCCGCCGGACGGCTCACCAGTTGGCGAGACCGCAACGATGTCGGCTACCGCTACATCTACGACCAGACCGGCCGCTGTGTCCGCACCGAAGGCTCCGGCGGCTACATGAACGGCACCCTCACCTACGACCTGAACAACCGAGTCACGACCTACACCAACTCCCTAGGTCACCCGACCGCCTACCATCTCAACGAGCTGCGTCAGGTCATCCGCGAGGTCGACCCGCTGGGCCACACAACCATCTCCACATGGGACCGCTACGACCGGCTACTGGCCCGCACCGATCCGCTCGGACGTACCACCCAATACGTCTATGACCAGGCCTGTAACCTCGTCGAGATCATCCGCCCAGACGGCAACCGAACGATCGCCGACTACAACGAGCTGTGCCTGCCGATCACGGTCACCGACCCAGGCGGAGCGACTTGGAGGCAAACCTACGACGAGCGCGGCAACCTCACGGCCCTCACCGACCCGCTGGGCGCGACCACCAGTTACACCTACGACGACCGCGGCCATCTCACCGCAGTTACTGATGCCCTAGGCCACGCACGCCGGGTGCAGACCGATGCAGCGGGACTGCCGATCGCCGTCACCGATCCGCTAGGAGCCAGCACCCGGTATGCCCGGGACGGCTTCGGTCGGGTAATCGCCATCACCGACCCGATGGGAGGAGTAACCCAGTTCTGCTGGACCACCGAGGGCAAACTAGCCTCGCGCACCCTGCCCGACGGCGCGACCGAGCACTGGACCTACGACGGCGAAGGCAATCTGGTCGAGCACATCGACGCCCTTGGACAGATCACCCGAACCGAAATCGGCCCATTCGATCTGCCTGCTGCACAGATCGCCCCCGACGGGGCGCGTCTGGAGTTCTGCTACGACACTGAGCTACGCCTAGTGAGCGTCACCAACCCACAGGGTCTCGTCTGGCTCTACGAATACGACCCGGCTGGCAACCTTGTCCGGGAGACCGACTTCAACCGCCGCGTCCTCAGCTACGTTCCCGACGCCGTTGGGCAGCTTATCGAGCGCACCAATGGCGCTGGCCAGACCACCCACTTCGTCCGGGACCCGCTCGGCAACGTGATTGAGCAGCACTGCGGTGACGCCGTCGCCACGTTCGAGTATGATGGTGCTGGCCGAATTGTCCGTGCGAACAATACCGACGCCAAGGTCAGCTTTGACCGCGACGCGGTCGGGCGCGTGCTAGCCGAGACCTGCAACGGTCGCACCCTCACTTGCACCTACGACGCTCTCGGTCGGCGCACTCACCGCAGGACACCCTCTGGTGCGGAAAGCATCTGGGAATACGGTGCGGACAAGGCGCCGGTCACGTTACACACTGCCGGGCGAACCCTGCGCTTCAGCTACGACCCCGCTGGCCGCGAGGTCGAACGCTACCTCGACGGCGGCACCGTGCTCGCCCAGACGTGGGACATCAACGCCCGGCTAACTTCCCAGACCCTAACCGCCGGGGGGCTGGCTCTCGGCTCTTCGGCGTCCACGCGGGAAGCGCGGCTGTTGCAACGTCGGACCTACGGCTACCGTCCGGACGGCTACGTCACCACCATCGACGACCACCTCACCGGTCTCCGCCGATACGACCTCGACTCAACCGGCCAAGTCACTGCGGCTCACGGCTCCGGGTGGACCGAACGCTACGCCTACGACCCGGCTGGCAACATTACCGACGCGACCGGGCCAGCACTGCAGGTCGGTTCCCTGGATGCCGACGCCCGGGGCCGGCGCGAGTACTTTGGAACTTTGATCCGCCGCGCGGGCAATGTGCTTTACCGCCACGACACCCAGGGTCGGGTCACCATACGCCAACAGAAGCGCTTGTCGGCCAAACCCCGCACCTGGCGCTACACCTGGGACTCCAACGACCGCCTGATCGGCATCACCACTCCCGACGGAACGCATTGGCGCTATTGCTATGACCTCTTCGGCCGCCGCATCTCTAAGCAACGCCTCGCAGCTGACGGGCACACCATCGCCGAGCAAGTCGACTTCACTTGGCACGGCGTGGCCCTCGCTGAGCAGACCCACACCGACGGCCTGGACGACCCTGGCCGAACCACCCTGTGGGAGTGGGAACCCGACAGCTTCCGTCCACTAACCCAAGCTGAGCGCGGCCCGCTGCCCGATGCCCCGCAGGAATGGGTTGACGAGCGGTTCTACGCGATCGTCACCGACCTGGTCGGCGTACCTACTGAGATGGTTAACTCCGACGGTAACTTGGCTTGGCACCAGCGCACCACGCTGTGGGGTACGGTCGTCGTAGCTCACGGTGACGATGGAACGACCTGTCCGCTGCGCTTCCCCGGCCAATACTTCGACCCTGAGACTGGCCTCAATTACAATTACCACCGATATTACGATCCGGCTGGTGGTCGATACGGAAGCAACGACCCCCTCAGTCTCGGCGGTGGGCCCAATCCCCACGCCTACGTCCATAACCCACTGAACAGTATCGATCCCTTCGGGCTTGCGCCAACATCGTACCGATTGGAACCGGATCCGAACGCAACCGGGCCACATTCAACGTTCAAAACGGACGCTGATGGAAATGTTACACATTATGCTACTTGGAAACCTAATCCATATCCGGATTATCCGAAACCATGGATCATGGAGAAACGTGTAGACGTCGTCGGTGACCCCCACTTCAACAAGGTTACGGGTCAAACTGTGCCGACGCCACATGCGCAGGGACGTGGTATCCCCGGTGGGGTTCGTCCCGCAGAGAAATTGGAGCTACCCAAGTGGGCCCGTTAGAGTACCTGCAGTATTGGTACGTCAGCCATTGTGATGGCGACTGGGAGCATGGGTTTGGCATTCGAATAACGACTCTAGATAACCCTGGCTGGTTACTCACCGTAAACCTAGAAGAAACCGAGCTCGCTGGCCATGTCATGGAGTGGCTGCGCCTGAATGAATCCGACAGCGTTTGGCTCCATTATATGTCAGATGGTCGGCAGTTCACTGCGGCGTGCGGCCCCAGAGAACTTGGACGCGCCTTCGCCGCGTTTAAGTGGTTCGCCGAGAATCATTCATCGGTCGCTAATGAGCTAGGTTAATGCGGTCGATGATCCTGCCAACGAGTGCTTTCTCGGGGAAGGAGGCCTCGATGGCACCGAATGGGCATCCCGGGAGTCCGGGTTCGCACTGGTTGGAGACTCCGGGTTCATTGTATACTTTTCTGTCGCGGCTGGACGGCCAGGTGGGAGTGGCAGTGAACGCCGAGAAACATGTGGTCAATCCTGTGACCCTCTCTAACGAGGTGGTCGGGCAACTGGCGCGAATGGCACAGCAAGTGTACCCCGACGCAGGAGACGGGGCAGTTGAGCAATTGGACCGTACGGCGAAGTTAGAGCCAGTCAAGCCCGGCTTCACCCGTGAGGCAGGATCGCTTCGGCCACGGAGAATCGACCGATGAGCAGGACGTCCGCCAACGGTGTCGATGGGAAGGCGGGGCCGGTCGGGTGGTCGTTGTTGTTGCCGCCGGGGTGGTGGCACATTCCGCTGGACGAGCACCGTGGGCAGTCCGTCAAGGCGCTGCTCGACCGCCGGTTGGCGTCGTTGCCGCGTGATCGGGTCGCCGCACTGCGCCGTGAGTTGGATGAGGAGCTGATGCGGCTGGTGGAGCGGGCGGTCGCCAACGGTGCGGTGGAGATGTATCTGAATGTTGATTTGATGCGCGGTTTGCCGGTGGCCGCTTCGTGTCTGGTCACGGTGGTGCCTATCGGGTTCGGGACGGCGTTGCCTGCTACCGAGTTGGCGGAGCTACTGGGAGACCAGCCGGGAGACGAGGTAGGCGTGCTGGAGGTGGCGGGGGCGTCGGCGGCACGGGTCCGGAGACGAGAGGCGGTTACCGACGAGGACGGCATATCGACAGGAGACCTGGCGGTCACCCGTCTGCAGGTCTATGTGCCGGTGCCGAACACAACGGAGATGCTGCTGCTGTCCTTCAGCACCCCGATCGATCCGATCGCTGATGCGATGGTGGGGTTGTTCGACGCGATCGCCGGGTCGCTGCGTTGGCGGCAGACGTGACCGGTCTTCGGCTCGATCCCGATAGCTACTGGGTGCAGGTTGATCTGGAAGTACCGCCGCGGGAATGGGCGGCGGCCACCGTCCGCCAGCGGTGGGAGGCGCAGCGGCTCGCTCCCGATCCGCACCGCGCCGAGATGATCACGGCGAGCGTTGCGCGGATCGTCGGCACGCTCGACACGGCCGCTGTCGATGTGGCGCTGCTGCTCTACCCAGCCGCAGATGGGCCGGTGGTGACCGTGGTAGGGCTGCGGACTTTCCCCGCCCCACCCGAGCTCACCCTCGAGGCGCTGGGCGACGAGCTGTGTGTGCCTGAAGCGATGCTGGAGCGTCCGCGCCAGCGGTCGGTCGTCGAGACACCGGCTGGCCCCGCGGTGCGGTTAGTGCAACGTTACCGGGAACCACTGTCACCGGGTATTGAGGAGATCCGCGACCACATCGCCTACGGCTGGTTAGTAGACAACGGAGTGGTTGTTGCATCGACGACCTTTGTCGACCTGGTCGCCGCCGGAATTTGGACCGCATCGGTCGACGATCTGGCACGCTCTGTGAGACGTTAGCGGGTGGCGTATCGGCGCCAGCGCGGGCACGCTGGACGCGAAGGAGCGGTTCTCTGGGGAGGAGGGCAGTGTCAGGGAAGCATACCGAGCCGCGGGAGTCGGGTCGCCGCTGGTGGGAAATTCGGGGCAAGGGCCAGCCGAACGAGGGAAGCTACCGCGAGCTGCTGACGGACAGGCGTGGCCGCAGCCGGCAGGAGCGGTCGCTCTCTGTTGGCGCTGACCCCTCAGACGAGGCCCGCAATCCGTTGCGCGGTTTTTTGTGGCCGGTCGCCTCTGTAGTCGCGGCCGCCCTACTGATCGTGGTGGTCGTCTACGGGGTATCGGCAAGTAAGTCGAGACCTCCCACGCTGACTGAACGGGCCGCTGGAAGCAGCGCGAACCGCGACGCGGGAGTTCCACCATCCCTGCCCTCGGCGCTGGTGGGCAACCCCCCGCCCCCTGAGGGCAGCGCGTTGCCGCCGGTCGGTGGCTTGGCCGCCGTCCCTAGCGCTCCGGCCCCTGCACCACCGAGGGCCCCTGCATCACCGGGGATCCCTGCACCACAAGGGGCCCCCACCACGACACCGAGTGCGCCGGTCACGACACCGAGCGCCCCTGTCACTACGCCGAGCGTACCGACCACGACCCGAGGCAGTCAGGGTCCTGGCAGCGACGACGCCACGACCACCGCTAACGACCCGACCACCACCACCCCGAGCGACCCGACCACCACTTTGAGCAGCCCGACCAGTGCCTCAACTGCCCCGACCAGCACCTCAACTGCTCCGACCAGCACGCTGGCCTCAAGCACACCGACGACTTCCCCGGCTTCGGCGATCACGTTGGCGGGGCCCGCACCCGCTGCTCCCAGATCGCAGCAAGGTGGGCCGCCGGTGTCCGGCACCGGCGGTTGCGCCGTGATGGGCACCGGCACCTACTACGCCTGCACCATCGCTCAGACCGCACCCGCGTACCTACCCGGAACAACCCATCCCCGCGCCTCCCTACGGCCCAATCGATACCCGTTCCTGTGCCAGTCAGACGGGTCGACGTACTCCGTCGGGCAACGTGCTAACCATTGGTGGGCCTGGGCGGGCAACGGCAGCCTCGGAGTGTGGACCCCGACCGTGTTCCTCGCCGGGGGACCTGACGACGCGCCTGAGCCAGGGCTGCCGGTGTGCGGTAGCGTGTCCACGACCACTACTTCACCCGCCGCGCCGTCCACTGATAGTGGTGGCACGACAACCACGACGCCGCCCGTGGCGACATCCACTGAGAAGGCGCCAACCACCGCTACGCCAGGTACCACTGACAGCGAGACAACAACCACCACAACGTCTCCTTCCAGTGGGCGACACCACCGCTGACAGCCAACCTGGTGATGAACCGGCCAGAAGGCACCCTGGACCCAGCGTCATAGATAGTCGCCCTGCCAGAACCTGGGGCCTGTGCGTAGCCCTGATGAGGGGCGGTGGGTGACCGCAACGCTACGGCGAGCTACTGTCCCCGAGTGTTGAGCGATCCGCGATCACCTCGCCCACGGCCAGCTGTGCCTACCGCGGTCACACCACGGGCGAGAGTGGTGCTGGGAAGGAAACTGTTTCAAGGATGAACGGATGAATAGGCGCTCGGAAGACTCAAAGGGTCGCTGGTGGGAGGTTCAGAGTCTGCGCTGGTCAGTTGGTTGCGTAGGGGACTTGGACGGTGCGCGGTTCGCCATCACCGAGGTGGAGTAGGCCGCGACCGGGTTGGACCGGCTGGCCAAGGACGCTGCGTGGCGGCCGGACACCGATGAGGTCACCCTCGGTGAGGGACTGCGGGGCAAGGAGGAGCCCACGCCGGGCCTTTTTCATCTCGACCTGCCAGCCGGAGAATCCGGCGCAGATGAGCTCGGCGTCACCGGCGATCACCAGCGCCCGCCCGGAGCCCGCTCCAACCCGCAGCAGGCCACGCAGCTCGCCCTCGGCCTGGCAGTCGCGCAGCAGCTCGGCGTCGTCCATGACGACGGCAGTCCGCTGGGGCGCGGCGGCGAATGCTGCGGTCAAGTCCGCCGTAGCCAGCTGGGGGCCCGCTAGCACGGCGGCGCCCTCGTTGGCTAACCGTTGCAGCGGCGATTGCCGAGGGGTGATGGCGATCACGCCGATGTCGGCGCGGAGCAGCGACCGGGCCATGGTCAACAGCACGGTGCTGCGGCCGGAACTCGGCGGTCCGGCGACCACGAAAGCCGGCGTGCCGGTAGCCAGGTCCGGCCCGTATGCGCGCAGCGTGTCCCCACCGATCCCGACCAGCGCCCACATCGACCCGGCCGGACCAGTGGCCTCTCTCAGCTCCCAGGCCTGGTCGAAGCCCACCCGCGTGGGCAGCACGTCGACCCGGAACGGTCGCGACCCGGCCGGCAGGTTGGCGTCGCGCTCTATCACCCGTGCCGCGATCCGGGCGAGTGCCGCGGCTTGACCCTGACCGGTGGCATCCTCGGCGAGCAATGCGACCTGAGTCTCCACACCGGATTCTGCTCGCAGCCCCCGGCCAGGGGGCATCGTGTCGGCGACCTTTCGCGGGTTGATCCCGATCAGGGAGAAGTCACTGCGGTCTGGCAGCCGGAACACCAGCTTGGTGTCGGTCAGGGTGGACATCCGCCCGGACAGCAGGGAGCGGTCACCGGTGATGACCAGGTGCAGGCCGACGCTGGCGCCCTCCCGCAGGAGGCGTTGGATCTCGTCGGTGAGCTGGCCGTTGTCGATCTCACCGAGGGAGATCGTGAACGACTCCCAACGGTCGATCAACACGATGAGGTGCGGCAGCCGCTGCTCGGGTGGCACCGCGGCCCGCTGCTCGTCGACGTCGGCGAAGCCGGATTCACCGAGCAGCTCGATCCGATGCTTCATCTCGGCGCTAAGCCGCCTGACCAGCCGGGTCGCCCGCTCGGTTTGGGTGTTGCGCACCACCGCGCCGCAGTGCGGTAGCTCGGCGACCGGCAGTAGCGCGCCGTTGCCACAGTCGATCCCGTACAGGTGCACGTCGGCAGCCGAGTGGATCCGGGCGATCGAGCCGGCGATCGAGCGGAGGATCTGCGAGCGCCCAGTCCGCGGACCACCGACTGCGAACAGGTGGCCGAAGGTAGCGAGATCCAGACATGCCGCACGTTGCTGCTGGTCGGCGGGAAGGTCGTCAAGGCCGTAAGGGATCGGCGCGAGCCGGCCGGAGGTGGGAACCGGCTCAGGCAGGTCGTCGAGAGTGAGGTGGTCCGGCAGCGCTGGTAGCCATGGGCTTGGCTGGGCTGGGATGCCGAGCGTCTGGGTGGCTTTGGATATGGCCTCGACGAGGACGGCCAGGTCGGTGACCTCCTCATCCGCTGCGGTGTGCTTGCGTGGTGCAGGGGGTGGTTGGCCGAGCCTGGTCGGGTCCATGACGGCTGCCCACGGTTCGGGCAGGCCCGCAGGCCCGATGCCGGGTCGGCGGCCGCCCACCCGACCGGCCTGCACCGGGACCAGCGAGCCGGCGCCGCACCGGACGTAGGCCCGGCCCGGGGTGGCCTTGGCGATCCGGGCCGCATCTGAGGCGTCGATCACGTCGGCGGACTCGCCGGCGTCGGTGACCCGCAGCGCGATCCGCAGGTCGGTGTTCGCCCGGATCTCCGGCGAGACGACCCCGCTGGGCCGCTGGGTGGCCAGGATCAGATGGATGCCCAGCGACCGGCCGCGGCGGGCCAGGTCGACCAGGCCGGTGACGAAGTCCGGCAACTCACGGACCATCGACGCGAACTCGTCGATCACGATCAACAGCCGCGGCAGCGGGGGCAGCTCCGGGTTGGCGCCAGCGACGAGCAAGTATCCCTCGATGTCGGGAGCGCCGGCGCCGGCGAGCAACCGCTCCCGGCGGCGCAGCTCAGCCGAGATCGACTCCAGGGCCCGCTCGACCAGATGCGCGTCCAGGTCGGTGACCATCCCGGCGGTATGCGGTAGGTCCGCGCAGTCCTTGAAAGCGCTGCCGCCCTTGTAGTCGACGAGCACGAAGACCATCGCGTCCGGTCGGTTGGCCACCGCGAGCGAGGCCACCAGCGTTTGCAGCAGCTCCGACTTACCAGCTCCGGTGGTTCCGGCAACCAACCCGTGCGGGCCGTCCCGGCGTAGGTCGATCGCGTAGGGACCGTCCAGGGAGACCCCGATCAGTGCCTCTGTACTTCGCCCATTCACCGCCCAGCGCGCCATGATCGCGTCAGGGTTCGGCGGCTCCAGCCCTAGGAGATCGAGCAACCGGCATGAGCCCGGCAGCGCGGCCTCTTCCTCGTCACCACTGATGTCACGCAGCGGGGCCAGCCCCCGAGCCAACCGTTCGCACCAGGCCAACGTGACGCACTCTGGGCGGACGTTCGCCACCGGGTCCTCGCCGGTCTGGCCCACCCGCAGCCCACCGGCCGGATCTACGACCACGGTGGCCTTGCACTCCGCTGGCAGCAGCCGCTCGTCGTCGTCCAGGCACAGCGCGTACACGCCGACCGAGGGCCCCTCCTTCAGGATCTGGATCACCCCGGGCAGCAGCCGCAACCGCCGGGCACCGTCGAGCATGACCATGATGTCCGGATCCGCGAACCTCACCGCCGAAGACTCACGTAGCGCCTTGCGTCGGGCGGTCACGATCGCGACCAGTTCCGCCACCCGCCGGGCGACGGTATCGGCATCCGTACCGACCAGCGCGGTCACGTACGAGGTATCGGCTGGTCGCGCGTGCGGCAGCCAGCGCACCCATTCCCACTCACGTCTGCCCGAGGCGTCGGTGAGCAGGTAGATCTGCAGATCGTTGGGACTGTGCAGGACCGCGACCTGGGCGACGACCCAACGCGCCAACGCACGCGCAGTCCCAGCCGGACCTGCGATGCCGAGCACGCCGCGCTCGCGCAGCGGCACTGTCACGGGCACATCCACGGCGGTCCAGGTCACCGCCCGCCGGTGCTCCTCGCGGGTCGGGTCGTCGAACACGACCTGAGACGGCAGATCGCCAGTGCCGACCCGCAGGAGCAGGTAGTCGGCATCGTCGCGGCGGCGCTCCCACAAGCGGCGTCGCGGGCCGACCGCGGTGAGCAGCGCGGCAGCCGCATCCAGACATTCGACGCGCCGCGCAACCTCCTCGGCATGCAGGGCCTCCCGTGCCTCGGCCTCGAGCGAAGCCTTGCGCCGGACGTACTCGGTGCGCCGCTGCCCATAAGACTTGCGGCCAGATCTCTGGTCAGTGACGTAGTTGCCGATCACCATGACCGGGCTGAGCAGCGCGAACCCAAGGAAGCTCAAATTTCCGTGGAAGAGGAACACCATGGCCACCGCCAGTACGAGCGGGGCCATGGCCATAAGGATCGGCAACGGTCGGCGCTCGCCCTGGGTCGGTGGCGGCGGCATCCGGAACCGGGTCATCCGGACTGGCGGCCGCAGCCTGGGCGGCCGGTTGTAGTCCAAGCCGGCGCCGTCTTCCGATGGCTGCACGGCAGCGTCGGGTGGTGCTGGGGTGGCAAGCTCCAGCACGGTCCAGCCGATAGTGAGTTGACCGCCCACTGGCCACGACGACGACCCGGCAAGCCGTTCCCCATCCAGCCAGGTAGGCAGATCCGTCTCCGGTGTCACGACGGCGGTACCGTCAGCGGCTACCTCGACTGCGACCGCGGCCGGTGACAGGCTGGGGTCCTCGACTGGGACTGCGGCGTCCGGATCAGCGCCGATGTGCGCGACTCCTGGGCTCAACCGGAAAACCCCGCCCGCATCGGGGCCGCTGACTACCCGTACCTCGACCAGACCCGCCGGCTCCGGTTGTAGACAGCCAGCCGGATCATCGAGGCTGACCAGCGCGCCGTCGCGCAATGGGGAGCCGGACAGTGGTGCCCGCAGATCCACCGCAGCGCCCGCTACGTACAGGGTCGCAGACGACGTACCGGGCCGGAGTAGCCCGACGATCGCGGCACCGACCTGGCTCGCCGTCACCTCCGGCTCAGCCTCGACGACAACGTCCGCACGCCGCTCGGCGCGCAGGTCGACGACCGTCAACATCAGGCGCACCCGTACCCCCTCCTTGATACTGCCCACCATAGGCAATCTCCCAGATTGCGACCACGGTCCGCCGAAGCGGCGGGCGACGAGGGCCGCCGCGGATGACTGCGGTTCGATCGGAGCAGTTAGCATCCCTGCCAGGAGGAATCACCTCATGCCAAGGGTCATGCCGTGACATCGTCGGATCCGCGGGCGGTCGTGGCGCGGATCAAGGCCGAAACATGCGTCGGCGTGCTCGATAGCAGCGCCGACGCAGCCGCGATGCGGCGGGCCGGGCGTCAGGTTGCGGCAACCATCAGCGGAAGCCTGTCGGCACGCGGGCGCTGATCTGCATCGTCCTCACATTCGCGTATGGCGACGCCTCGGTGGGTCTGCGGGCCGCGTTCGCCGTCGTCAATGTCGCGCTGGCAGCGGCCGCAACTGTGCTGATTGTGTGGGCGTGGCGAACCTGCCTACGCCGAGCGGTACGTCAAGCGGCAGCAAGCCCAGCAACGGTTCCTCACCGAGATCGGGCAGCCCTGGCCCAACCCGGTCGCGGCTGGTGACTGGCTCAGTCGCAAGGCGGCGATTGCTCACAGTACGCCCGGCGAGGTACGGGCGATGCGCAAGGAGGCAAGGCCCGATCAGCGGCACAGTTGCATTGAGGCGAACAGTGTCCTCGCCGTGCACCAAGCAGGGAGGCAAGACCCTCAGGCACCCTAGAAAATCCCAATAAACCGGACATTTGAGGACCTCTCGCTGGGCTTCTGGGAGCAGGTCAGCTGGGCCGATCGCTCAATACAACAGTGCCCCTCGCCCGGGCGCCTAACCTGCGGTCGCGCACGCGGCGCGGCGCGAGTGGGGACCTCCGCCCAGGAGGTCCGGACGGTCGGGCAGGGGCTCGGCGCCCAGTCAGTGGAGGGGTCGCTTCCAGGCAGCGCGACGGTCGCGGCCTGGAAATCGGCTGGCTGGCGGTGGGTGGAGGTGCTCGACGCCGAGGTCAATCAACTTGAGCAGTTCGCCTCGGGCGTGCACGCCGCCGCGGGCACCTACGCCGAGCGGGACCGTAAGCTTGCCACCCAGTTCGCGCTGACGGCCGACTGGGACGGCCGGTTTGCTGTGGTCAACCAGTTACGCTGGGGCCGTCTGGCGGAGTCCAACCAGGACCAGGAGCGCGATCATGGACCAACCCCGCACCGGCGCGAGCGCGGACGGTGGCACGCCGCGCCCCTCGGCCGGGCGGGTGTGTGGGGTGCGGTGCGCGGTTGTCGGCAATGAACCCGGGTGTGCGGTGTTCGGCGTGTGAGCGCACATTCGTGGCCGCCTTGAACACTCCACCGGAATTGCCACCAGGATTCTGGGACACCCGCGAGTATCAGGACGCTTTCGCCACCCGACAGATCGGCCGCGTTCTCCAGACATATCGGACCGATGCCCGCCACCGAGCAGTATACGGGCCGGACGGCATCACCCAGTCCATGCTCGGTACCTGGTTGGGAAAGACGCAAGCACAGATCAGCCGGATCGAGCGGGGCACCTCATCGGCCCACGCACTCGACACCCTCATCCAATGGGCACAGATACTCAGATTGCCCCAAGAGTTGCTGTGGTTCGACCTACCCGGCCAACAAAGACCCATTACCACACCCCCACGACCCACCCAGTCCGGCAGACGACCTGCCACGCGACCGGGCAATCAGCGGGCATCGACCAAACGCGTTGCGTTTATCCAGGCGCGTAAAGCAGTCGGACTGACCCAAGAAAAACTCGCCGAAGCCCTACACGTCGAACCATCAACCACCAAACGATGGGAGGCCGGCACCTACTCGCCACAGCCCTACCTGCGACCGAAACTCGCCAAAATCCTCGACATATCACGAGACAAACTCACCGAATTTCTCGCCAATCCTCCGACAGTATCGGTGCAAGAACCTTCGCAATCACCACCACCGAATGTCGGCCCCGTTCTGCGAAACGGCGACATGCCAGCCTCCGCGGATAGTCTCTCGATTTCCCAGGATGAGGGGTTCGGTTCGGAGAAGCCTTGGGATATCGATCCGTTTGAATGCGTCATTCTCAACGCGGATCCTGTGGATTTCTTGGACCGAATTGTGGTCGAGGCGCCTGTACCTGGTCGGATCGGGTGGAGCGATGTCGAGCACGTTCGCGCAACCACGCGGGCGGTGGCAACTGCCGAGAATATATTGGGCGGTGGATTGTCCTGTGAGGCGGCTATAGGGCAACTCCGCTGGGCCGGTAAGCTGCTGGGAGCACGCGCAGATAACGAGGTCCGTAGCGCGATGCTGGAGGCCGTAGGGAACCTTGGAAGTGTTGTGGCTTTTGCAGCGTTCGACATTTCCAACTATATTGCAGCGGATCGCTGTTTCGAGTTTGCTTTGTAGTGCGCTGACCAGGGTGGTTCATGGGCGCTCCGCGCCAACACGCTTGCCGAAATGTCACGCAAAGCTGCGTACCTAGGACGGCTGGACGATGCTCTCTCGCTCATCGAATTCGCCCAGGTTCGGGCTGACCGAGTATCGAGCACCGCAAGGGCAATGATGTGGACAATCCGTGCGTGGTTGTTGGCGTCGACGGGCCGACATGCTGAGGCGCTATCCGACGTTGATCGAGCCGACGCTTACTTTTGTGATCGTGACTCAGCGACTGACCCACCGTGGTTGGTCTACTACGACCTAGCCGAACATCAAGGAAGTATAGGTAAAGTTCTCATCCCGATAGCGCACGCCGAAAAGTGTGTCGAACTAGCCGTGCCGAGACTCGAGTCAGCTATCCAGTTGCACCGTGATAATTATCCGCGCTCGCGTACGTTCTCTCGTACCCGCTTGGCGATGCTCATGATGGACGTAGGCGACCCTCGCGAGGCTGTGTCGATCGGTCGACAGGCGGTCTATGAGGCCGCTCCACTACGCTCTGATCGCATCACAAAAGAACTCGATAACCTAGCCCGCGTCTCGCGTCGGCACGTCCAAATAGGTGATGTAGGCGACCTGCGAAACGATATCGTCAAGCTAACGCGATTGGAAGCGTGAAAAGACTGTGACGCGGTCTGGCGACGAGATCACAGATAGGGAATCCCTGCTCGCAGCCGCACGTCTCGCCGGACTCGATAGCACGGGTGCCTCAATCGTCAGAGATGGCTCAAACGCCATCTTTCGCCTCCCCAACAATGTAGTAGCCAGAATTGGCCAACCTGGTACAAGCGACACGGCGATTCGCGAAGTCCGAGTCTCTCGTTGGATTGCTAAATGCGGACTACCCGTTGTAGAGGCTCTCGCCGGCGTCCCGCAGGACATTATCGTCAACGATCACCCGATCACCTGGTGGGCTGAGCTTCCCGAGCATCGAGCCGCCACTCCAGCCGAACTGGCCGCTGTACTACGGGCATTTCACTCCCTCCCAGAACCAGAAAATGTAGATTTACCTCGGTATGATCCTTTTGCTGGACTCGACGAGCTCACATCTGCATCTGTCATGACCGACGATGAACGGACATGGTTGAGCGGGCGACTCGATCAACTCCGCGGAGAATATCGCGATGTCAAACTTCGGGGAGTAATCCATGGTGACGCATGGCAGGCCAATGTGGCTGTCACCAAATCTGGTCGCGCAATACTACTGGATTTGGAGAAGGTCTCCCGCGGTCGACGTGACTGGGACCTGATCCATATCGCTGTCGACTACACAGATTTCGGAAGACTGTCAAATAGCGACTACCGCTCATTTGTGGAGTCTTACGGTGACTACGACGTGACTCTAGTTGATGATTATCGAATCCTCGCCGACATCCAAGAACTGCGTTGGCTAGGTTTCGCGCTGAAGAAAGCAATGACGAGTAGCGGTGCCGCCCACGAAGCCCGCCACCGGTTTGCCTGCCTACGCGGCCAACTACCACGCCCCTGGTCCTGGCGTGCCCTATAGATACGCTGACATCGCCGACTACTATTCGTGGCCGATCAGCCATGCTCAGGCAGGTCCTTCGGACAGCGACCGGCCGAAATCATTCCTGCAGTCTCCCTGGGCCCGAGCCTGCCAGATGTTCGCGACGAACCGACTCACAACTGCAGCATCGCTGCCGACTACATCATGGACAGCAGCCATGTCGGACACCCGACCAGCGGCATGAGACGGCCATACGCCGAGACACGGTAGAGGGTTTGAACCGGCGAATTTCCTGCATCCACCGCACATACCTCTCGATCTGTGCGCGCTGGACCGTCAACGGCGCGAGGTATTGGTCGGCGCTCCACGCGAAGAACAGGCGCAGGTCGGACTCGGTGTGGATCCGCGAGGTGCCGGTATAACGACCCAGGTAAGCCGTGGCCGCCAGTCGCAGGACGAGATCGTGGTCGTCAGCAGGGGAGGTCAATTCCCCTGACGTGGTAGTCATACCGACCACGGTGAGCGGGTGGCGGCTTGGCAGCGCGCCGGTGTCCTGGATTCCGATCGCCGTGTCCCAGTAGAGGGTCGACATTCGGGACGATCTTTCTCAGCCAGGTTTGGGCTTGTCCACCTTGCCGGTGAAGGTCAGGATTGTCTCGGCGAGGTGCGGGATGATCGTGTTGTTCAGTGCGTGGCCCATTCCTGGGATCGTGGTCAGCCGGGTCGTGTCGAGTGTGGCTGTCAGGTGTGTCGCGTGCGGTGGCGGGTTGATCGGGTCTTCCGGTGCCTCGATCACCTGGGTCGGCACCTGGACGTGGGCCAGTTCAGCCGCGCGGTCCAGACCGGACTGGTCGGCCCGGGCATGCGCAGCCGGGTTCTGCCACGTTCCACTGTGGGCGATGATCCGCTCTTCGAGCTCGCGGAACTCCTCGGGATCGAAGGGCAGGACCGCACCGTTGAGCAGCCGCCAGTGCTCGATCCGCCAGGCGATCTCCGTCTCTCGGTCGCGCTCATCGGCGAGGTGTTGCCACATCGTCAGCAGCCTGGGATCAGGCCCGGGTAGGTCGTTGCCGCTTTGACCGGTGGGATCGGCCAAGCCCACGCCCAAGGCGCAGGTGGCGAACAGGGTGGCGCTGCGCAGCCGGTGCGGGTGATCGAGCAGCAGCAGTTGCGCCAGCGTCCCACCCATCGACATGCCCACCACGTGCGCCCGATCGATACCCACTGCGTCCAGCACGCGTATGACGTCGTCGGCCAGGTCGCGCACCGCATAGGGGTGGGAATCGAACGCCCGGCTAGAGCGGCCGGTGTCGCGGTGGTCGTAGCGCAGGACCCGATGCTGCCCAGCAAGCTGGGCGATCAGAGATTCCGGCCAGGCGACCCCACTGGCGTTCGCACCCATGATCAGAAGCAGTGGCGTGGCATGGGGATCCCCCCGATCCTCGACCCAGAGCTGGTAATGATCATCGACACACACCCTGCGTTCCACGCCGCACAGTATCGATGCGCCACCGATCGCAGTCGATTGCATTTGCGCTCCGACGCCCGGCTTGTGGGCCGGCCAGGGAAGAAACCACGCCGTACCGAAGCCCGGTGCTGCTGTTGCAGGATGATCCAGCGGCGGGGGTCTGCTCCCCGAGGAAGACATCTCGGCCGTCCTGTCCCTGCCTGACCAGATCGAGGTCCATCGATTGCACGGTGTGGGTCATGGGCCGTCGCTGCACGCTCATCGGCCGATGAGCGTGCAGCGACGCCGAGGCTGGGACTCACGGTCCGGAGCAGTCGTGGTCACCGCAAGGTGATCAACAATGCGGGTAGCTTCAGGACCACATCGCCAACCACATGAACGCCGGTGCGTGTGGCGTAAACCCCGGCGAACGTCCCAGGCCGGCTGACCGCCTCCAAGCATTACCGCAGGCTATTACGGATGAAAGTTGCTTGACATGCGTCCTGCGGGTGAGATCTGTTGCGTTGTGGTTACTCGGTGCCCGGTCACGCCGGAGAACTCGCAAGACATCCTGGAGGTACCTGTCGAAGGCCGCGGCCGGGTACCAGCGGGCAACCTGTCGCGTTTGTACCACGGCTGGTTGCGGGAACGTGTCGGTGAGCTCGCCTGCGGGTCGTCGAGCCGGAACTGACGGTGGAAACCCTGTCCGGGGTCATCGGGTCGCCACCCGGTGGTTGGCGTCGGGCACGTCGGTGATGAACATGTGTCCGGGAGCGTGGGTGATCACGAAGGGTGGGCGTGAGGCCATCAGCGCGGTCTGGGTGGTGACCCCGCAGGCCCAGAACACCGGCACGTCCTCGGAGGCGTGATCGAGGGGGTCACCGAAGTCCGGGTGGTCGAGGTCGGTGATGCCGAGGGTGGCCGGGTTCCCGGTGTGGAGTGGGGCGCCGTGCGCGGCTGGCATGCGTCGGCTCACCTGTGTCGCGGTGTCGATCTGGTCGGCGGGGATGGGGCGCATGGAGACGACGAGCCGTCCGTGGAGGCGCCCAGCCGGTCGACATTCCCGGTTGGTCACGTACATGGCGACGTTGCGGACCTGTTCATGGTGCCGCAGCGGGATTCCGGCTTCGGCAAATGCAGTCTCGAAGGTGAAGCTGCACCCGATGAGGAAGGTAACCAGATCGTCGCGCCATCGGTCGGTGACGTCGGTGGGCTGGTCGACGAGCTGGCCGTGTTCCCAGACCCGGTAGCACGGCAGGTCGGTGCGCAGGTCCGCGGTGGGCGCGAGGATCGTCGTCGTCGAGCCAGGGTCGGTGACGTCCAGAACCGGACACGGCTGGGGATTGCGGTGGGCGAACAGCAGGACGTCATAGGCCCAGTCCGCAGGGACCGCGATGAGGTTGGCCTGGGTGTGCCCGGCCGCCCAACCCGAGGTCGGCGCGATGGTGCCGGCCCGGAACAGGGCCTGCGCCTGGGTCGGGCTCAGGGTCGCCGGATCGTCGATCGTGGTCACGGTGTCGGCTCCCTAGGGATGGAGAGGCTTCCGGGGAGTTCGCGTCCGCGGGTCTCGGGCAGGCCGAGGAGCGCCAGTACGGCGAGCCCGTAGGCGACTGCGCCGATCACCATCGCGGCGCCCAGGCCCCGGCTGTCGGCAAGGAACCCGACCAGGGTGGGGAACAACGCCCCGAGGGCTCGACCGACGTTGTAGGTGAATCCCAGCCCGGTTCCGCGCTGCGCAGTCGGGTACAGCTCGGCGAGGAACGACCCGAACCCGCTGAAGATCGCCGAGGTGCACAAGCCGAGGGGGAAGCCGAGGACCAGCACGGTGGTGTTCGCCCCGGTAGGGATGTGGGTGTAGGCGAGGATGAGGACCGCGGACAGCGCGGCGAACAGGACGAAGGTCCACTTCCGCCCGAGCAGGTCGGTGAGGTAACTGCCGGTGAGGTAGCCGACGAACGCCCCCCAGATGAGCACCGTCAGGTAGGTTCCGGTGCCCACCACAGTCAGGTGCCGCTCGGTCTTGAGGTATGCCGGTACCCAGGTGGCCAGCGTGTAGTAGCCACCCTGAACACCGGTGGTGAGCAGCGCCGCACAGATGGTGGTCCGGCCCAGGCGTCGCCCGAAGATCGCGCCGATCGAGCCGCGATGCTGGTCGCGTTCCCTCTGCTGCGCCACGATCGGCGCGTCGATGACCCGCCTGCGGAGGTAGAGCACGAGCAGCGCGGGCAGCGCGCCGGTCCAGAACAGCAGCCGCCACGCGATGTGGGGGCTGGCCAGGCTGAACACGGCGGTGTAGACCACCACCGACAGTGCCCAGCCCACCGCCCACGAACTCTGGATGAACCCCACCGTCCGGCCCCGGTAGCGCGGCGAGCAGTACTCGGCGACCAGGATCGCGCCCGCTGCCCACTCGCCACCGAAGCCGAGTCCCTGCAGCGCCCGGAAGACCAACAGGGTGTCGAAGTTGGGCGCGAACCCGCATAGCACGGTGAACACCGCGTAGGTGATGACTGTGAGCTGCAGTGTGCGAACCCGACCGATCCGGTCGACCAGGATGCCCGCACCGACCCCACCCACTGCGGAGAGCGCTAAGGTGACCGTGGTCAGCAGCCCGGCCTCACCCGTGGAGATCCGCAGGGACGCCGCGATCGCGACAAGTCCCAGTGGCAGGACCTGGAAGTCGTAGGAGTCGAGCGCGTAGCCGCCGAATGCGCCGACGAAGGCGCGACGGCCCTCGGGTCCTAGGGACCGCAACCACGCGAAGGGCCGGATGTCCTCGGTCGCGGTGCTCTGCGACGTCGAGACAGCGCTCACGAGATCACCTCGCGGGGTGCTGGCTGAGCAAGGCCCAGCCAGCTCGCCACAGCACTCACCGTTCTGCCCGGCGAGCCTGCTCGCCACCCGACGGGTGCACCGCCTTGACCAAGGCCGTACGCAACTTCCACGTGCTGGCCACTAGTCGCAGCGCATACCCCCACCGTGCCCGATGCGGCAGCTCAACCAACTCGGCACCGAACTCCTCGCGGTATCGCGGTCGCTGCGCCACGGGCAGCCACCACACCGCCAGCGCAACCAACCTTCGCGGCACTCGGCCCGGCATCGGGCGAGCACCGCCGGTTACCACTGCACTAGCCCCAGACGCCGCGGCGCGGCGGGCGCGGTCGAGGGCACTGACGAGGGCGCTGGCGCGGTCGAGGGCGCTGGCGAGCTCGAAGTCGCGGGCAAGGTCGCTGGCGAGGTCACGGGCAAGAGCGAGGTCGCGGGCGACGCTGGGGCCGCTGAAGAAGACGATGACGACGCGGGTGCGGGCGCTGACGCGGTCGAGGTCGTGGGCGAGGTTGCGGGCAAGGTCGTCGCGGGGGCTGCCGAAGCAGCTGTCGAGGCTGCTGACGAGGGCGCGAGCGCTGACGAGGTAGTGGTCGAGGTCGCTGACCAGGTCGCTGACGCCGACAAGGTCGCGGGCGCGGTCGGCATGCCGCATCACGACGCCCCTCCGGCTAGGCTTGGACGCGGCCTGCTCAGCAGAACCTGGGGGGTGTGAACCCGGGCGAGGGCGGTGCGGGCATATCCGGCACCCTCAGCGCTGAGCCGGTAGTAGCGGCGTCGGGGTCGGCCCTCCTTGGCGGGGTCGATGTCCTCCCAGCGGCTCTCTAGCCACCCGCAGCCCTCAAGCCGGGCCAGGATGGGGTGGATGGTGCCGCTGGGCAACTCGGCGATCTGACCGATCTGCAGCCCGTACATCTCCTGAGTGGGTTCGGCGAGCATCGCCCGCAGCACCAGCTGCGTCGGCAACGTCATCCGCGGCCCCGAATCACCAGCCATACCCCCAGTCTACCTAGCCCCTACGTAGAGAACAATGCAACGGCTGATCCCGCTGTCGGGTGGGCTGGTGGGAGTTCTCGACCTGATCGTTCAGATAGGTCGATCGACGGTGCCCCACGCCGGGTGCCCCACGCTGGGTGTCAGCCGTTGGTGGGCCAACCGGGTAGCCGGCCGGCCGTCAGACGAAGCCGATCGTCGATGCCAGCCGTGCGGCCACCTCGATGGCCTCGTCGGGCGAGCCGGTCGTGTACTGCAGGTCGAAGAACACCCCGTCCATGCCGGCCCGCTCGGCCCCCTTGACCAGATCGGCGAGGTCGTTCAGGGTTTGGCCCGGCGCGGGGTTGACTCGTAGCTCCCGTCGTAGCGCACCGGAGTCTCGGCCGGCCTGGTCAGCGGCCCGGCATGCCAGCTGCCACAGTTGGTCGAGGACGTCGAACGGCATGCCGGCGACCGGTAGCCAGCCCGCCGCCCGCCGGCCGATGCGTGCCAAGGCTTTCGGCGCCGCGCCGGCGAGCAGCACCGGGGGACCGCCGGCCTGGACCGGGCGCAGATCGAAGTACGACTGCGGGATGGTGAAGCAGGGCCCGTGGTGCTCGGCGGGGTTCTGGTTCCACAGCGCATCGAGCACGTCGAGGATCTCGTCCAGGCGGGCGCCCCGGTCGTTCCACGGGACACCGGTGCCGGTGAATTCGTCACGCATCCAACCGACGCCGAAGCCACAGTCGAGCCGTCCGGCCGCGACGTTGTCGAGCGAGGTCAGGCTGCGCGCCAGCAGCAGCGCGTTGTGCCAGGTGGCGTTCAGGGTGCTCATCCCGAGTCTGGACCGGCTGGACGCGGTGGCGGCGACGGTCAGGGTGACGATCGGGTCCAGACTTTTCTTGAACTCCGGCGGGTAGGGTTGCTCGGGCGTGCCGCCGGCGGCGAAGGGGTCGGACGGGGCGACCGGGGCAAGAACGCGGTCGCCGACCCAGAAGGACTGGTATCCCAGCACCTCGGCGTCGCGGACGAACGAAGCGATCGCCGCCGCGTCGCAATGCCGACCGAACTGGGGAAGGGCGAGGCCGTAACGCATCGTTGTGTTCTCTTTCTCTTGTCGTGGCGCAGGTCGAACCGGTCCGCCATGTGGTTGACGTAGAGCAGGATCTCCGGCTGGGTCGGGTGCTTCTCGGTCCACCCGAACACTCTCGCATCGGCGGAGGACACGGGTCATTCGGGCGGGCCGGTGCAACAGTCGTAGCGCAGCAGTGTCGGGGCCGCGTCGCGCAGTTCACCCTCGGTAGGGTCAGGTGGTGATAGCAGGCCAGCAGGTTCACGGCCAGGGCGACGATCTGGGTCCGCGACGTTGATCGTCTAGTGCCGCGACGGTCGCCGGTTGAGTCCCACTGCCTTGGCCTGTGTGACGGCTCGTCACGGACGATGATCCGCAACCCGGAGATCTTCTTGTGCCACGAGCCGAGGTCGAGCAGACCGGTCAGGTCGGCGACGAACGTGTCCTCGACGGGCAGGAACTGCGGATGTGCCTGCACCACCCGGGGTGGTTGGTCGGGAAACTGGAGCACATTGGACCGGTGAAGCGGGAAGCTGATCTCGCCCTGTCCGATGACCCGCTCCCGAGAATGTTGGAGACCACGGTGCGGCAAAATGCTCACGTCCTTAGGCCGCTACAACCCCCAGGGTCTCACCGGCCACACCAGCGAGGTGAGGCAACACAGTTGCCGGACCACGCTCAGGACAATGCCAATGAGTCAAAAATAGGTGCCCCTGAGGCTGGTGGTGCTGCTGATGCATTTTCAGTCCGGAACGGGCCGCCCGACAGGGAGATCGGGGACTGACCAGTAGAGCCCCACCCACCATGTCGTGGTTTAACGATCACCGATGGTTGAAACCCTCTGCCAATGGATCAGACGATCGGTTGGCGGACAGCGCTCGTGGACCCCGACGGCGGTTCGCGGAAGGTTAACCGTCGACGCAACACGTCTGGACCCCGCGTAGATAGGGAGAGTTGAGTAGTCGATGCTGGTCGAAAACGAGTTCGAGGTTGCTGCGCCGCTTGAGCAGGTGTGGAAGCACATGCAAGATGTGCCGCGGATCGCGCCTTGCTTGCCGGGTGCCGAGCTCATCGATGTCAACGGTGATGTGTACAAGGGGCGAGTGACGACCAAGATGGGGCCGGTGAAACTTCAGTTCATGGGCACCGCCAAGATCGTTCAACGGGACGAGTCCGCTAAGCGGATCGTGATGGATGCGGCTGGGTCGGAGGAAAAGGGCAAGGGTCAGGCCAGCATGAAGGTGACGTCGACGATGGCGGGTTCGGGAACTGGGACGCGCGTGAAGGTGGCTCAGGATATCCAGCTCTCCGGTGCCGCTGCCCAGTTTGGCAGGGGCATGGTTCAGGACGTCACGAGCGTGCTCATGAAGAGTTTCGCCCAGTGCATCGCGGATGATATTGGGCGGTCCTCCCGGGGCGAGACAACCGTAAAACGCGATGCTGTTCCAGTGAAAGGTTTCAGCATCGCCATGCAGGCGACCGTGACTGCGTTGAAGCGGTTCTTCGGTCGGCTTTTCGGCCTGGGGAATTCGTGATAACGACCCGTGAGCGAATGAGGTCCGGTATGATCTTGTGGGCGATGTCCTAGCCGCACCGGCGAGTTGATTTCGTCGTCGAAAAACCCCTTGATCACCGCCCGATCTTCCCAGCTGGGGCTTATGTGATTGTCGAGGGCGATGCGGGTGTTGATGCTCGAGTTCTCTCCGAGTAGTGCTTCCGAAGTGTAGGTCGTAGTCCCTGGTCAGATATTGTGCATCGCCCAGGTTGTTGAGCGCGGCTGCTCCGCCGAGCCGATCACCCATTCTCCGGGCGACGCCCAAGGCGGTGTGGTGGAGCGCTAAGGCTTGGCTCCATGGGCCGTGCGCTCGGAGGAACTCGTGCATCGCGGCGGGCAGGTGGATGGCGTGGAGATCCCGGGTGAAGCGCGGCGTAGTCGGTGGCCGCCTGAGGGTTGGTGCGTTCGGTCTCCAGACAGACGATTGCAGCGTTGCGTGTGGCCGGCTCAGGTGTTGAGCTCGGCGGCTAGCAGGCAATCGGTGCGTCGGTTGGTGGGGTACGCATGGTGCGGCCAGTGGCGGTGACGGTCGCAGTGTGAGATGGCGAGCGGGTGTGACCGGGTTGGTGACGTGGCGGAGCAGATCGGTTGTCACGCCGGGCATCGTCACTCTTTCGTGTAGCCTCGCTGTCGTGCCTGCCCTGTCGTTGAAGCTCGTGGCCCGCCGCCACGTCGATTACGGGCGCACTCGCAGCATGATCTGTACGTCGGCCTGACCCTGCCCGAATCCCTCCATCACCCGGGCGTGTGGTCGTGCCGTCAGGTCCCAGGCCCGGCGACGTCACCGCGCGGCCCCTCACCCGCCGAGGACTCGCTCGTCATGCCACTGTCTCGCAGATCCGCCACAACACGTGTGCTGGCCACCCTCATCGCACTCTGCGCGCTCGTGCTCGCCGCCGGATGCGGGAGCAGCGGTGCCGGTGCCGTGCCGGGGCCAGCGCCTAGCCTGCGCCTGGGGTACTTCGCCAACGTCACGCACGCGGCCGCCATCATCGGCGTCAACCGGGGCTTGTTCGCCAAAGAACTCGGCAGTACCAGGTTGCAGACGCAGATCTTCGGTGCCGGTCCCGCAGCAGTTGAAGCGTTGTTCGGTGGTGCCCTCGACGCGGCCTACATCGGGCCGAACCCAGCGATCAACGCCTTCGGGCAGAGCGACGGCACCGCGATCCGGATCATTGCTGGGGCCACGTCCGGCGGTGCTCAGCTGGTCGTCCGCCCGGGCATCAATACCGCGCAGGACCTGCGGGGCAAGACGCTGGCCAGCCCGGAACTCGGCAACACCCAGGACGTGGCGCTGCGTGCTTGGCTGACCAGCCACGGCCTGCGCAACAGCGTTCAGGGGGGTGGGGACGTCACCATCACGCCTACCACAAACGCCGACTCGCTCCAGCTGGTCAAGTCCGGCAAGCTCGACGGCGCTTGGGTGCCCGAACCGTGGGCGTCCCGGTTGGTGCTGGAAGCCGGCGCCAAGGTGCTGGTCGACGAGCGGGACCTGTGGCCCAACGGGCAGTTCGTCACCACGCATCTGATCGTCCGCACCGAGTTCCTGGAGAAGTACCCGCAGACGGTGGAGGCCCTGCTGCGCGGACACGTCGACGCCGTGCAGTGGGCGACTCAGAACTCCACCGAGGCGAAGACCGTCGTGAACGACGGCATCAACGCCCTCACCGGCAAACCCTTGAAGCCGGAGGTGGCTGAGCGCGCCTGGCAGAACCTGACGGTGACTGACGACCCCGTCGCGGCGTCGTTGCAGCGCAGCGCCGACAACGCGGTGACCGCAGGGGTGGCCGCCAAGAAAGTCGACCTGCACGGGATCTACGAGCTGTCGATCCTCAACCGGATTCTCACCCAACGAGGCCTGCCGACTGTGTCGGCTGACGGGCTCGGGAAGGACTAGCGACCATGCCACATCCGTCCCTCCGATCGGCCCTCCAGGCCGAGTCCAGCCGACCGGATGAGAAGACCGCTGATCCCGGGGTGCTGCCCTCCAGCGTTCGCATCGCACAACTCACCCACGTCTTCGAGCGCGACCGCCCGCCGGTACTCGACCGGATCGACCTGGACGTCGGGCCGGGCGAGTTCGTCTGCCTGTTGGGTGCCTCCGGGTGTGGCAAGTCCACCTTGCTGTCGCTCATCGCCGATCTCGACACGCCCACTTCCGGCGGCATCGAGATCACGGTGGGCCGTCCAGCACTGATGTTCCAGGAGCCTGCCCTGCTGCCGTGGTTGACCGCGGCCGGCAACGTCGAGCTGGCGCTCAAGGCGCGAGGAGTCCGACGGGCGCAGCGCCGCGCCGAAGCCGAGCGGCTACTCACGCTGGTGAACCTCGCCGGGCAGGGCCGTAAGCGGGTGCATGAGCTCTCCGGCGGGATGCGCCAGCGGGTGGCGCTGGCCCGCGCGCTGGCCCAGGACAGCAAGCTGCTGCTGATGGACGAGCCCTTCGCCGCGCTCGACGCCATCACCCGTGACGCGCTGCACGAGGAACTCATCCGGCTGTGGTCGGAGCAAGGGCTGTCCGTCGTTTTCGTCACGCACAACGTGCGCGAGGCTGTCCGGCTGGGGCAGCGGGTCTTGTTGATGAGTTCTCGACCTGGTCGGATCGTCCGGGAGTGGCAGATCGAGCTGAGCCAGCCCAGGGCGATCGAGTCCCCCGGGGTGAGTGCCGTGGCCACCGAGATCACCCATCACCTCCGAGCGGAGATCAGCCGCCATGCCCGTTGACGACAAGACCCTGCCTGTTGGCGCCACCACACTGCCGGCTGAGGACAACCGGACCTTCGAAGCCGGGTTGGACGCCTTGGAGGCCCCCACGCTGCCGCCGCGGCCCGGGCCTGGGGCGGTGTTCGTGCGTTCGGTACTGCCTCCCATTGTGGCGGTGGTGGCGTTTGTGGGGCTCTGGCAGCTGGCCTACAGCGCCGACCTCAAGCCCAGCTATGCCCTGCCCAGCCCGCTTGACGTGCTCCAGACCTTCGGCCAGACCGTCGGTGACGGCCGGGCTTGGGCTGCCGTTTCGATCAGCGTGTCCCGAGGCGCCTTGGGATTTCTGGCCTCCTTGGCCGTGGGCACCGTGCTTGGACTGGCGATGTGGCGTAGCCGGTGGCTGCGGGCCGCGCTCGGACCGTTCGTCAGCGGGTTGCAGAGCCTGCCGTCGGTCGCGTGGGTCCCAGCGGCGATCATCTGGTTCGGTCTGTCCGACGCCGCCATCTACGCGGTGGTGTTGCTCGGCGCCGTCCCGTCCATCGCCAACGGGCTACTCGCCGGGTTCGACCAGGTACCACCGTTGCTCGACAAGGTGGGCCGGGTGCTGGGGCTGGGCACCGTCGGTCGGATCCGGCACGTGCTGCTACCGGCAGCGCTACCGGGTTACCTGGCCGGCCTCAAGCAGGGCTGGGCATTCTCGTGGCGTTCACTGATGGCCGCCGAATTGATCACCTACTCGCCCGCGCTGGGCGTCGGGCTCGGTCAGCAGCTCAATATCGGACGGGAACTGAACGCGATGGATCTCGTGATCGCCTCGATCCTGCTGATCCTGGTCGTCGGCGTCGCCATCGAGCTGCTGGTTTTCGCACCCCTGGAGCGCCGGGTGCTCCGAACCCGGGGACTGACCGCCGCGCAGAGCCACTGACGGCGCAACTCAAGCCCGCAATCCACTGCCCCGGACTCAACCCCACTCACGAGCCGCGAAGCGCCAGCTCCGGCAGGCGCCTCGACGTTCGGTCCTCGGGGTGACGGCGGCGACAAACGCGTGAGAATACTTTCTGGGCGCCGACATGATCTGCATTCTCGCAGAGAATGTTCATCACATCGACTGAGCGTATTGACTGGGTCCCCGGCTCAGTCCGCGCAACTCCTGGTGATCTTCTCGATCTCGGCGTCGATGTCGAAGACCGCGCTCTCGCTGCCTAACGGGACGGCATCGATTGTGGCTTGGACGAACTGCCGCAGCAGGTCGCGATCAACCTCCAGCACCGCCCGTCCGTCGGGCGAACAGATCTCCACCAGTGTCACCTCCCATTCGCCCATATTGGCGGGACGCACTCGCACGTCGCCGATCCCTGCCGGGGCGCTGAGGCCCGCCACCAGTAGTTCTCGGGCAAGCACCCAGTCGACGAAGCGATTACCCCGGGTCTGGATCTCGACGGTTACCGCGAACGGATCGTCAGCGTAGTAGACCCAGCGGGTCACCACGGGCGCTGCGGCCTCGTGCAGCAGCGCGAACATGTCATGGGCAACCGCCTCACTGCTGTAGCTGGTCATCCTGGGCCGCCTCTCCATGGTGGTTCGGATTCGATGCGCTGCGAGTGGGTGTGCTCGCCGGTTGTTCGCTGGGGGAGTTGATGTGCGCAGTGAATACATCGCGGGACAGCCCTCGTACGTACCACCAGGCTCCACATTCACTCCAAGTGATGTATCGAGCCCGGGGTTCCCACCGAACATAAGGATCGATACGACCGTTCGCAGACGGCGTGCACCGTGCACAGCATCTCGGTGACGGTTCGAGCCAGGAGGCGGAGAAGTTCAGAGGCCCAGGGATCGGGCGATGACTTCCTTCATGATCTCGGTGGTACCACCGTAGATCCGGGTGACCCGGGCGTCCGCGAAGGCCCGGGTGATGGGGTACTCGAGCATGTAGCCGTAACCGCCGTGCAGTTGCAGGCAGGCGTCGACCACCCGGCCCTGCAGCTCGGTGCACCACCACTTGGCTTTGGCGGCGTCGGCGACGGTCAACTCACCGTCGTTGAGCGCCTCGATGCAGCGGTCGGTGAAGGTCTGTGCGATGTCGATCTCGGTGGCCATCTCGGCCAGCCGGAACCTGGTGTTCTGGAACGATCCGATCGACTGACCGAATGCCTTGCGGTCGTTGACGTAGGCCACCGTCAGCTCCAGCGCTGCCTGCGCCCCGGCGACCGCCGCGACAGCGATCGACAGCCGCTCCTGGGGCAGCCGCTCCACCAGATGGGTGAAGCCGCAGTCCTGCGTACCCAGCAGGTTGATCACCGGCACCTGGACGTCGCGGAAGAACAACTCGGCGGTGTCCTGGGCGTGGTGACCCAGTTTGGCGAGGTTGCGACCGCGTTCGAAGCCCGCCATCCCACGCTCCACCACGAGCAGACTCATCCCCTGGTGCCGTTGCCGCGGATCGGTCTTCACCGCAGTGATGATCAGATCCGCGTTGATGCCGTTGGTGATGAACGTCTTCGATCCGTTGACCAGGTAATGATCGCCATGGTGCACCGCCGTGGTGGCCATGCTCGCCAGGTCCGATCCCATCCCCGGCTCGGTCATCGCGATAGCGGTGATCAACTCCCCGGAGGCGATCCCCGGCAGCCACCGCTGCCGCTGGTCCTCGGTGGCCAGGTCCAGGAAGTAGGGCAGGCAGATGTCGTTGTGCAGGGTCAATCCGAGCCCCGCACCCGCGGCCCCGGCGAACACGACTTCCTCACCCAGTACCGCGTTGAACCGGAAGTCCGCCACCCCGCCGCCACCGAGTTCCTCCGGGATCGCCATCCCGAGAAAACCGGCCGCGCCGGCCGTGGTGAACAGCTCGCGGGGCACGATGCCCTCGACATCCCAGGCCCGCGCGTGTGGTGTGATCTCTTTGGCGACAAAGGCCCGAACACTCTCCCGGAAGGCCTCGTGCTCGGCCTCGAACAACCGACGGCGCATGTCCTCGATGTTCCTCCTGTTGGGGCCACCCCGCCCGGAACGCTCGACTGCCGGTCGATCGCCATGCGAGTCGATCACTTAACGCGCACGTATCGCCACTCGCAGAACCACACGTCAGTGATGCAACCCACGTTTGAGTGAATAAAAGGTGTCTTCCAGCCACATTAAGTTGTACTCTCTGCGCGCAAGGATGAATGTCGGCACAAGAGGTGATGCGCGATGAGTCTGCTCACCGACGCTGGACGAGGTAGCCCGACGACCGCGGCGCCCCACTGCGCTGGTCTGGTGCACGAGGCGCTGTTCTATCGCGACGTGGACGAGTACGTCAGCGGCATCGCGCGCTTCCTGCGCGAAGGGTTCGCGCGCGCCGAGCCGGCACTGGTGGCGGTACCAGGTTCGCACCTCGACGTCCTGCGATCGGTCGTGAGCCTCGAACTGGGCGCGGACGCTGAACGGGTTTGGTTCGTGGACATGGCCGAGGTCGGCCGCAACCCCGGTCGGATCATCCCCGCTGTGCTCTACGCGTTCGTCCAGGCACATCCGGAGTGTCGGGTCCGCATCGTCGGCGAACCGATCTGGCCGGGGCGCTCAGCCGCGGAGTACCGCGCTGCGTTGCAGCACGAAGCCCTCACCAACATCGCCCTGGCGGACCGGCAAGTGACCATTTTGTGCCCGTACGATCGCCATGGGCTTGACCACGTAGCCCTGGCGCAGGCTCGGCAGACCCATCCGGTGTTGATCGAGGGTGCGCTGCGAGAGGTCAGCACCGATTACCGCGACCCCCGCGCCGTCGCCGACGCGAGCCTGCGATCGTTGCCCGACCCGCCAGAGTGGTGGGGCGACATGCTGGTCTTCAGCTCAGTGAACGAGCTGCCGGGCATCCGGCAGTTCGTCAAGGATCGGGCGCTGCGGGCCGGTCTGAGCGCACCCCGAGTGACCGATCTATGTGTGGCGGTCAACGAGGTGACCACCAATACCCTCGCACACACCCACGGTGCGGGAGTCCTGTCGTTGTGGCAGGACCCGGAGACCGGCGGCGTGGCCTGCGAGATCAGCGACAGCGGCCAGTTGACCGACCGGCTGGTCGGCCGGATACCGCCAGACCGATCCGAACCGCACGGTCGCGGGTTGCTTCTGGTCAATGCGCTCTGTGACCTGGTCGAGATGCCCACGGGCCGAATCGGCACCGGCACCACGGTCCGGCTGCACATGGCGCTGCGGTAAGACACCTGCGGTGGGATAGGGACGTTTTCTTCTCCTTTAGCCGGATTATTCAATACCACAGTCAGATAATTTCTTAATGTCTCGGAGACCAGCACAGGCTGATGCTTCTCATCAAACACAGGTTGACCGTTGGAATCCTTTTTATTACCCATAATGAGATTAAGATCATAGTCCAACACCGGCTGATTCATTTTAATTCTGGCCATAAATTGCCCTTACGTTAAGTTACTTTGATTTTAGCATAATGGTTAACGTGTCCGGTCACTACCGTAAGAGAATGCCATATGATCAATATGCATGAGATCAATGGCCGAAGTGCCAGAGTTCGTACATGTTACGGCCGCTGAGGTTTCCCGGCCGAAGGTAGTTTGGATGTTAGTGGACAGCGAGTTAGTCCATAACTGTGTTCCTGAGTCATTGTAGAGGTAGAAGGTCACCGATGCGGCAGCTGCGGCCACTACAATCTTTGACCGGTACCAAGTGCCAGCCGAGAGCGTGGAGGTCGTGCCGGTTGAACTCCTCGTGGAGTTTGAGGCCATCTTACCAGTCGCCACGCCGGATGAGTCAATCTCGATATAGGCCTCGTCAGCCGTATCAGACGAGCTGTGGCGTCATGGAAACCGAACCTAAAGGTACTGAGGGCTAGGGTGGTGAGGTTGAATACTGCCTCAAATACCTCATCTTCACCAGGGAAGAGCTCGTTGACGCTCGTTCCGATGAGGTACCCGGAGTTGGTTGTAGTGGATGATTTGAGCTTCAACACTCCGGGGTGGTGAGCCGTCACAAGCCCTGCATTTGGAGCTGAGAACGTACCACCGCCAGGGCCAGTGCCGACAAATGGGTCTAATGCAGCAGCACTGGCACTCTGCAAGAAATCACAGTAGAAGAACGGACGCTTGCGGGTCGAATCCATCATGGCGGCGCCCATAGAAAGCGAAGCCTTAGCCGTCAGGTCAGTTGTTAGATTGGTTACCGCACTCTCTGGGATGCTGGTGAGGCTCGCACCGGAGCCGGCGAAAGTGGTAGCGGTGAGGGTGTCGTTCACTTCGAGCTTTGTACTCGGGTTGTTGGTTCCGATACCAACATTACCGCCTGCTTTGAGGTAGAGGCGTTGGTCAGCTACGCCTGTCTCCGAGAAGTTCAGGTCGGCACCGGAGTTGGCAAGAGACATATGCCACCGGTTGCCGCCACCGTGCTCACGGAACTGCATCAGGTCGTTGTCGCTATTTGCAAGGATCGCCAACGGCCGGTGGGGTCTGTAATCCCGAGACCAATGGTTGTGGCCTCAAAGGTTGAGAACGTCGTGCCGTTAAGATACAACCCATTGCCTTGGGCTGCGTAGATTGTGTTACCGATAAAGCTGATGTCGCTACTCAATGAGACGTGCATGTCATCTGTTGGTGTTGGTGTCGCTGTTCCACCAGCTCGATATGACTTGTTACCGATGACCGAGTGATTCTGTGACGACTGGATGGAAAAACTTGGGCCAATCTCAAGGTTGGAGATACAGTCTTTGAGGCTCCCGCCGTCCGTGGTGTAGAATTGAATGCCGCCGAACCCGTTGCCGGATGTAAAGCAACTTTCGACCACCGTATTAAGCTGTTTGCCCACAGATACCGTACTGGTCGTTGTTCTCGGCCCGGCAGTTCTTGATCGTCGTGGAGTTGACGTATGACGAGATCAAGCGTGCAAGGTATAAATTTATACCAGCTGACATTCCGGTAGCGATGGTTTGTCCTCCACCGGAGTTGTTTGTAACATTCATGAGCACTGCTTCATCTCTGGGCAGTAAAAGACATGTTCCCGGAGTGGACCTTGTAAAGCAAAAACACCCATACTGGTAGAATCTCCCTTGTGGACCTAACACCAGCCATACTCAAGGCCTGCGTCTCACGCGACGTGAGCGCCCTGTTCCGCCTCCTCCGTGACGGAGGCATGCCTCAGTGGCAGATAGCTGATCTTGTAAACATGAAGCAGTCAGAGGTGTCCGAGATCATTAAGGGCCGTCAGGTGCAGAGCTATGACGTGCTCGTTCGGGTGTGTAACGGTCTTGATATCCCTCGCGGTCACATGGGTCTCGCTTACACTGGGGATGAACCTGAGCCCGAGGAGGTATCAGAGGAAGTGAAGCGCCGTGCCCTGTTTGGAGTAGCCAGCGTCGCCCTGTTCGGCTCGCCCGTGCTTGGTGAGCTGCTGGACCTGCCCGCACCTTCCGAGCCGACCCCGCTACCTTCCAGGATCAGTAAGGCTGATGTGGTGGCTATGAGGAGCCTTACAGAGCGTCTCAGAAGACTTGCCCGGACCTACGGCGGCTGTGCCGACATGGTTACAGGCGTGGCTCAACAGTCACTAAAGCTACTAACTGTTTCAGCCGCCGAAACGGTAAAAGACGACATGACGGTAGCTATCGGGCAGCTGCATACCTTAGCCGGGTGGTGTTGTGTTGACTCCGGGTTAGGAGACGCGGCCCAGACTCATTTTGCTAAGGCTATGGAGCTGGGTGATCTCACCTCAGCCTTGCGTCACGCCGGTATTCATATGTGTGACGGAGGGCACTACAATGATGGACTCAAAGCCTTCCAACTTGCCCTGATACGTGATAACAACCCGTGGCTGCATCTCGAGACAGCCAAGCCTTACGCTGAGCTTGGAGATACTAGAGCCACGTTATCGGCAGTGGCTCTAGCTCGACAATCTCCTCAAGATGACCCCTTTGACTCAGCTAGTATGGACTATATATCCGGTCGTGCATATGAACGGTTGGGCCGCTTCGACCAGGCTGAGACCCTGCTAGCTTCATCGGTAGGCCAGTGGTCACAACTCCCTAACGCCAAGCGTGACGGGGTGGAAGCTGCCATAGCTCTAGCTGCGCTCCATGTGCGTACCGGGGCCTCTGACGGCCCGAGTCTCGTTATTCAGGCCATCCAAGGGGTGTCGCCACTGCAATCTATTCGGGCCCGGCGCAAGCTGACACCGCTTGTTCAAGCGTTGGAGCTACGTGGCGGTTCGACATATACAGATTTAGCGCGGCATGTCCGAAAGGTGCAACAGAGGGTTTGAAGTAAATGAACTCAAGCCCAAAGACCACCCGAAGGCGGCTTGCGGGTTTATCCGGGCACTGCTGCGCCGGTAAGGATAGAGGCCTCTGAAAACCAGGGGCCTCACTTAATTATTCTTGTGGCCTTTCTTGAGGAACTGTCTGGCCCGATTGAGCTTCACTTGTAGATCGTGCTCATCGATCTTGAGGCCGAGCCTCTCTTGCTTTACTTCAACCTGCCGTTGGTTGCGGCAGCTCTTTTGGAGCTGCTTGGTTTGCTCGTAGCGGTACTAACTCCAGTCCCGATCATGTCGACAACATATCACTAACGGGCGACACCCAAGGGTTGAACGGCTGATTGATGAGCCGAAGGTCAGGTTACGGGAAGGCGGGTAGCTATGACCTCGCGTGGCACCAAGTTGCGAGCGTGCACCGGCAAGCGGGCACACCAACGGCGGCGTGACGCCACCAGCCACCGACGCCACCTGATATCCCTGGGGGCGCATCCCCACCGGATGTGCACCTACCATTGCCGCCACTGCAGCGCCTGGCATGTCGGACATCGGAACCAGCCCCGACGACACCGATAAGCACCACGCCAGAGGCACGACTCTTCGGGCAACCCAGCCTCATCAGGGTGGGTTGGCTGCTACGACATCTGGCCGCAAGGCCATCAGGCCAGGACCGACGCGCCCCGGTGGGCACCGGAGCTGCTACTCACCGGTGTCACCGCCATAGCCCTGGCCAACCACTTCCTCGGCTTGGTGCGCGCCGGCGCGAAGGCTTCACTGGCCGACGAGGGTTGCGCGTTCACCGGCACCGCTACGGTTGAGGACGTCTCAGACGCGCTCGCTGACGTTGTGGACCGTGGTCATTAAACGCGGCGGCGCAAGCGCCACTGCGATACGGTACGGGCAGCGCTGCGACATTGCCGGCATCCGGTTCGCTGCTGTCGATACCACCGGCGCCGGTGACTGCTTCAATGCCGGCTTCATTCATGATCAGCTCCCGAGCAGGATTTTCCCGACTTCGCCGTGCGCTTTCGCCACGCTTAGCCGATACGCCCTGTAAATGAGGACCTGCTGTACTGCTCGTGCAGGGTCAGGCCGGGCCAGGCGTCTCGTGCCTTGGCGGCAGACCGAAGGTGCTGCGCAACCGGCGGGCCCGGCGGATCACGAAGCGGTCTAGCAGGACGACGGTGAGCGCCGAGACCCCCCACAGTGGATAGACCACGGCGACCACTAGGCCGATCACGACCATCGCCGTGGGCAGCCGGGGATTCATCGGGCGCTTGGGTAGGCCCGCACGGCCGCTGGGCCGCCGGATCCACCACATCACCGCTGAGGTGCCGATGCTCGTCAGCAGCAGCACGACTCCGGTCGTCATCACGATGCGGTCGAGTACCCCGAACTGGGTGCCCATGTGAGTCAGGACGCCGAGCTCGGTCACCTGGCCGATTTTGCCGAATGATGCGGTGTCGCTTTGTGCCAGCTTCTTGCCGGTGAACTGGTCCAGGTACACGGTCTGCTCGGCGGACAACCGGTCGGGCCAGGCGTTGGACAACTGGTAACTACCGTAAATCGTCTTTCCCTTGTCGTCGGTCGTGTCGATGGGCAACACGATGGTGTAGCCGGGTTTGAGGCCCTCCGACTTCGCGGCCCAGTCGACGTCACCAAGTGAGAGCCGGGCCGGGAGCCCGGCGCTGACCGTCGTGATGGCAGGTGCTTGGCCACCGCCGTGGGTACCGCCTTCGTGCAGGTGCTCGGACGGCTGCGACGCCGGGACTTCGTCTTCCAGCGTGGCCCAGGAGATATGGTGGCCAAATCGGTCGAGGTCACCAGCCTTAGCCAGCGTCGAGGACGCATCGATGGAGTTCGCCGGTGTCACTTTGTTGCCCACCGCGCTCCATGCCTTGCCCCAGTATGTTGACCAGGGCATACCAGTCGTGATGAAGATGATCAGCATTGTCATGCCGACGATCCCGCTGGCGGCGTGCACGTCGCGCCACTTGAGCCGGCCCTTCTTACACAGCCGGGAAACGAGCAGTGTCTTGCCCTTCTGACTCTTGCGTGGCCACCAGAGGTAGAGCCCGCTGCCGGCCAGAACCAGCGCCCAGCCCATCGCGATCTCGATGACCAGGTCACCGACCTCGACATGGACGAAGCGGTCAGGGTTGTCTGATGGCGCGACCAGGTGCGAGATCGACGGGAGGGGAACCTTCAGCGAGTCGTTGTTCAGAAAGCCATGCAGCCGGTTCGCCAGCCCGACGATGTCGTCCCCCGGGTGCCCGGTGGCCTTCACCCCCGCCACGTACGGATCGACGTACACATACGTAACGTCCTTGTCGGGCAACTCGAAGTAGGGCACCCCCGCCGGCCCAACCGTGTAGTAGAACTCGCTGACCCGATCGGGTTCCTTCGGGGTGACCACCCGGAACAGGGTGGCGCCTTTCGGGACGACCCTATCGGCCGCCGCCTGCTGGGCCGGCAAACTCACCGGCGCCCGACCCTGTGCCGAAACCCGGGTGGTGCCCGAGTGGAGCAGACCCGAGATCGGCTCGGTGTACATGATGACAAGGCCCGACAACGCCATCACGATCAGGATCGGCGCGGCGAAGATCGCGGAGTAGAAGTGGGTTCGCCATACACTTCGCAGGAACTTCCCCGGCGCGGTGCGATCGGTGACCCGGTGGGCCTTCACCGGCTGGGCTGGGGGAATGGCTCCGCCGGTGAACTCGGCCGCGGTCGTCACGTGGGCCTCCTCGATCGTGTCGAGTGTGTCGAGTGTGTCGGTGCTGAGCCTCCCCACGGCCGTGGTCAGCCAACCTCAGGCTCTAGAAGAAGAGTCGACGGTGGGAGGCCCGCGGTTCCCGGCAATTCGGGCAGATCGACAAGGCGCTCCAGCTCCACGATCCGATCCGCCTGCTCAACGATCACCCGTCGCTGCCCCACCACCACCGACTCCAACTCGCGGACACGCACGAGCAACCGCTCGACCAACGCCTCCAACGAACCGGAATCCGACATCTCAAGATCATCCAAGGCTACGACCTCGGCACCGGTAGCGACACGACACGACCATCAACCAGCTGAACAGCTACTCTGTCGGCCCCAGCCGAGGCCACTGTTACCGGCCTTTCGGTCGGTGTGCGGTCATACGGAAGATGCCTTGGGCGTTGCCGGCATCGAAGGTGAGGTCAAGCCTGCCGTCGGGCCGGAAGTCGCGGGTGATGAACTCGAAGAACGAGCCGGGGACCTCGTGCGCGATGCCGGCTCCGCTGCCATCCTGGAACCGACGCACGACCGGGTCGGCCTGTAGCGCCGTCTGGCGGACCCGCCCGCTGCGGGAGTATTCGACCCTGTCTTTCAGGGACCAGTCGTGGCGCAGCACGTCGGCCAGCGTCTCGACGTCGGCGACCCGGTCGGCGGCGTGGTTGAAGGCGTTGCCCTCGGTCGCGATCCAGGCCATCTCGGCCGAATCACGGAGCAGGGTCTCGTAGTCGTCGAGCCGCGGGTCGGGATGATGACGCCCGAAGCATGACACCAGCATCGGGATCAGGCGGGCGGCGTCGTCCAGCGCCACCCGACCCCGCCCGGCCAGGTGGTCGAGTAGCGAGAGCGCGTCGTCGCCCAGCGGATCCACCGAGTTGCCGACCGTTCGGGTCACGGCCTCGTGGGCCTCCGGGTCCAGACGGTCGACGTGCAGTTCGGACACGAAGTACTGCGGCACCTGCTCGGGAAGGTCGGCGTGGGTGAACACCCGCCCGGTCATGTGGATGCGGTCCAATGGGTAGCGCCCCACTTCCTGGTAACCGAGCGGGACCAGCAGCCGGTGGAACAGCTCGGCACCCGGCGGCAGCTGCCCGGTCTCGTGCCAGTCGACCGTCCGGACGGCACCGTGGTCGAACACGACCTGGCGCCCTCGGTCGCGCTGGCTGGCCACGTAGCGTGCCCCGCTGGGGACACGGGCCAGCAGGTCCTCGAACAGCATCAGGCTCATCGCCATCGCCACCGCAGCGCGGCTGGACTGGTCCCGGGGTTGCTCGTCGCCGGCCAACTGCGGCGGGACGGCGACATCGGCCGGCAGCTGCTCGCACCGTTGCGGACCGACCAGCCTCGTGAGCAGTTCGTTCATGCTGGATCCTGCCGGCCGAACTCGATGCCTTGCGCCAGCGGCAACTCGGTCGAGAAGTTGATCGTGGCCGTCGATCGTCGCATGTACGAACGCCAGGAGTCAGACCCCGACTCCCGGCCACCACCGGTCTCCTTCTCACCGCCGAAGGCCCCACCGACCTCGGCGCCGGAGGGCCCGATGTTCACGTTGGCGATGCCGCAGTCCGACCCTGCGGCGGCCAGGAACTGCTCGGCTTCCCGCAGGTCGTTGGTGAAGATGCCCGACGACAGTCCCTGGGTGACGTCGTTGTGGATGGCGATGGCCTTATCGAACTCGTCGTAGCGCAACACGTAGAGGATCGGGGCGAACGTCTCACGCCGCACGACCTCGGTCTGGGCCGGCATCTCCACCAGGGCCGGTCGGGCGTAATAGGCCCTCGGGAACTCGTCGGCCAACACCCGCCCCCCGCCATGGACGATGCCACCATCGGTTCGGGCGGCCGCCAGGGCCTTGTCCATCCCGTCTAAGGCCGCGGCGTCGATCAGGGGACCGACCACGGTGACGGGATCGAACGGGTCGCCGATGGGCAGGGTGTCGTAGCGTCGCCGCAGGCTGGTGACGAGATCGTCGGCGATCGACTCGTGGACGATCAACCGGCGCAGGGTGGTGCAGCGTTGGCCTGCAGTGCCGACCGCCGCGAACAGGATGGCCCTGACCGCGAGATCGAGATCGGCAGACGGAGCCACGATCACGGCATTGTTGCCGCCCAGTTCGAGCAGCACACGCCCGAACCGCTCAGCCACGACCGGCCCGACCTCACGACCCATGGGAACCGACCCGGTTGCTGAGGCCAGGGCCACCCGGAGATCGGAGACCAACGCCCGGCCGGTGTCCCGACCGCCGAGCAGAACAGCGGATAGTCCACTCCAGCCCTCGTCACTGCCGCTAGTCGCGGTGTAGCCGCGCAGGGCACGTGCGAAGATCGACTGGCAGGCTAGCGCCGATAACGGCGCCTTCTCCGACGGCTTCCACACCACCGGATCGCCGCAGACCAGCGCGACCGCGGTGTTCCACGACCACACCGCCGCCGGGAAGTTGAACGCCGAGATGATGCCGACCACGCCGAGCGGGTGCCAGGTCTCCATCATGCGGTGCCCAGCCCGCTCCGAGGCGATGGTCTTGCCGTAGAGCTGCCGGGACAGGCCGACGGCGAAGTCGCAGACGTCGATCATCTCCTGCACCTCACCACCGGCCTCGGCCAGGATCTTGCCGGTCTCCAGCGTGACCACCGCGGCCAGGGCGTCCTTGTGAGCCCGCAGCTCCGCGCCGAACAGGCGGACCAGCTCACCCCGCTTGGGTGCCGGCACCGAGCGCCAACGGACGAACGTGCCGGCCGCCCGGTCAACAGCGGCGTTGACCTCGTGCGGGGAGGTAGGCATCAGCCGGCCGATCACCGCGCCGTCGATGGGGCTGCGGGCGACCAACTCGCCATCGGACAACTCCGCCGGGTCGAGCCCGACCGCCCGGAGGATGCCGTCACGGTCCACGCCGCGGATGGTCGTGTCCTCGGAGCTCATGTCGTGGCCACCTCCCTGCCTTGCAGGTAGAGCGACCCGAACCGGTTTGCCAGGAACTCCTCCAACGCGCACTCCTCCTGCCGGACGAACCCGGACGTCGGCAGCTTCTCCTCCCGGACCAGGTCAGCCATGGTGCAGATCCCCGCCGCGGTGGTGAGCTGGATAGCCGAGAGCCGCCGGCCGCCTACATCCGCCGCATAGACCTTGCAGGTGAAGCTCTCCTGGGTGAGCACCCCGTCACGCGTGCCTGACACACTCACAAAGACCAACACCACGTCCTGGTCGGTCGCTGGTATGGCGGTCTCGAGCACATCCTTGAGCACGTCACGCCGACGAGCCAGCCGGAGGTCCCGCGCCAGCAGCTTCACGATCTCGCAGTGACCGGGGTAGCGCACGGTCTTGTAGTTAAGCGCCTCGACCCGACCGCGGAAGCTCTCGCACAATGTGCCCAGCCCGCCCGAGGTGTTGAACGCCTCGTAGGCGATGCCAGCCAGGGAGAACGCCTCCAGCTCTTCAAGCGGAGACACTTCGCGTAGCTCGCCGTCGACGATGGCCTCGCAGGGGTTGCAGTACTCGTTGATCAGACCGTCGGTCGACCAGGTCAGGTTGTACTTCAGCGCGTTGGTCGAGAACTGGGGCAGGGCACCAACCCGCATGAGCACCGAACGCAACTCGTCGAACGAACTGGCCAGCGCGGCAGCGGCCACCGACACAAAGCCCGGCGCGAGGCCACACTGGGGCATGAGTACCGCCGGGACATCCTGTGCCATGGCGGCGACCGCCCGAGCCGATGCCCGATCCTCGGTGAGGTCGAAATAGTGGGCGCCGGCGCACCCCCAGACCGTCCGCCGTCCGCAGCGCCCGCTCAGAACGGTCCAGCACGGTCACGTCGTAGTCGGGCGTCGAGGCCAGCAGGATGGTGACGGCGGTGCCGATCTTGCCAGCGCCGACGACGAGGGCCCGGGTGCGATCGGCGGACATCGTCGGGCCGGTCCTGTTGCGGCTGCCGCGGCGGAGGGACCTCATAGGTTGAACGTACGATCAGCCGCCGCCACATCGGCCCGGTTCATCGCTCGATACCGGTTCCTGATCCGGCAGAACGCCGGCGTCCGACGTCAGATCGGCGAGAATGCGTCCATGGACCATCTCGACCAGCGGATCGTCGACCTGCTCGTCGACGATGCCCGCCAGTCGGTCACGGTGATGGCGAAACGACTACACGTGGCCCGCTCGACACTGCAGGACCGCATCGGCCGCCTCGAACGCAGCGGTGTGATCACTGGTTACACCGTCCGGCTCGGGCCGGCGGCGACCGGGCGGCGCGTCACCGCCCATGTCGCCATCACCATCGACCTTAAGCGGGGTGACCACGTGCAGCAGACGCTGCGCCGGATCGCTGGTGTCCGCACACTGCATACGGTGAGCGGGCCGTTCGACCTGATCGCGGTGGTCGCCGCCGAGCGCACGGCGGAGATCGACTGCATCCTCGATCGCATCGGCGGTATCCCCGGCGTCGATCGCACCACGTCGTCGATCATCCTCACGACCAAGTTCGATCGCTGATCCCTCTGCCAGGAGGAGGACTGCCGGGCCGGTCCTCCTGCCCTGTGGGTACCGCCCGCAAGATCGGCTCAGCACGGAACGAGTCCAACGTCCCGGCCCCTGCGGCCGTTCGGCACTGCCGGCGACCAGCGTCAGTGATGAGCCTGGAAGACATGGCAACCATCCATGACCCCCGGATGAAAGACCAGCACCCTGGGCCTGCGGATCCGGTGATCAATACCCTGATGACCGGCCCGGTGATAGCTGTTCTTCCCGGCATGGCGCTCGATTCCATCAGCCGATCACTGTTGTACGTGGCGCTATGCCCGGTCGCGATCGTGCGGGATTCGACCGCTAGTAGCCCCGAGTGAGTTCACCAGGCACGATGAACGATATGGGCCGGGAAGAGGACGGTGCCGGGCGCACCGCTGTGCGGGTGTTCCTGCTCGATGATCACGAGGTAGTCCGGTGTGGGCTGCGGGAAATGCTCGAACAGAGCGGCGACATCGAGGTCGTGGGGGAGGCAGGCCGGGCCGATGAGGCGTTGCGCCGCATCCCCGCTGTACATCCCGACGTCGCGGTGCTCGATGCCCGGTTACCCGACGGCAGCGGCATCGAGGTATGCCGGGAGATCCGGTCCTCGTTGCCCTCGATCGCGTGCTTGATCCTGACTTCCTATGAAGACGACGAGGCGTTGTTTGCCGCGATCATGGCCGGAGCCGCGGGATACGTCCTCAAACAGATCCGCGGCACCGACCTGGTCGACGCGGTGCACCGGGTGTCCCAGGGCCAGTCACTGCTGGACCCCGCAGTGACCGCCACCGTGCTCACCCGGCTACGTGAGGGGTCACCGGCCGCCGACCCACGGTGGGAGGCACTATCCGAGCGGGAGCGGGCGGTGCTGGCGTTGATCGCCGATGGCCTGTCCAACCGAGAAATCGGCGCACGGCTGTACCTGGCGGAAAAGACGGTGAAAAACCACGTGTCGCGGCTGCTGGCCAAACTGCAGATGGAGCGGCGCACGCAAGTCGCGGTGTTCGGCGCGACCATGCGGGAGCAGGGCACGATGCGTCCACAGCACCCGGAGAGCTGAATCGGCCGATGCGCACCGCCAGTGCCGTCCCGTCGCCCGGTGGACATGACGGGGCGGTGCGGCAGGAAGTGCCGATCGATCGCCCACTGCGGGTACTCACCCTCAACCCGGGCTCCTCGAGCCTGAAACTCGCTGTACTGGACGACGAGACGCTGCGCTTCGGGCATACCGTGGCGCACTGGTCTGGCCACACATCCTGGTGGGAACTACAGGACCTGGCGTTGCGCTACGAACCCATCGACGCGGTGGCGGTGCGGTTCGTGCACGGCGAGAACCGGCCTGGGCCACGGTGGTCGCAGCGTGGACACCTCAATGGGCTTCACTCCCGCCGACGGTGTCGTGATGGCAACCCGAAGCGGCTCACTCGATCCGGGGCTGGTCCTGCACCTGATCCGGACCAGTGGGCTGGATACCGAGCAGCTCGGCGCCGCGCTGACGCAGCGCGCCGGCCTTGCCGGGCTGGCGGGTGGCAGTGGGGACATGCGTGAGGTACTCGCCAACAGAGCTACGGGTGACCCGGAGGCGACTACCGCGGTGCGGACCTACTTGCACCGGCTGCGCCGGGAGATCGCCGCTGCGGCGTCGTCGTTGGAGTGCCTGGATGCGTTGGTGCTCACCGGTGGCGTCGCGGAGCACTCGGCGTGGCTCCGCGCTGAACTGGCGACCAGCCTGGGCCTGCTTGATATCCAGCTGGACCATGAGCTCAACGACAAAGGCGGCGCACGATGCGCTTCTGAGTCACCCGGGGCGCCGGTCGCGGTGTTGCTGATACACGCCCGGGAAGACGTGGAACTGGCCCGCGGCGCAGCCGCCGTGGTGCGTGGGCAGCCCGGCCACATAACCTGATCCGTCCACGCCGATCGCGCGGGCCTGCCGCTACCTTCCACGAGTGAGGCGGTCCCGGGAAGAGAGGGGTACGACTTGAGGAGCAGCAAAGCGTCGATTGGACACCTCCATGACAACGACGGCGACTCGATCGAGCCAGTGGTCAGCTTCACCGACGGCGCGCAGCTGCTGCGCCCGCGCAGCACTGAAGTGCTCGGTCCGGAACCGGACCGAAGACAGACCAGAATCATGGTGACGTTGCCCACCGAGGCGGCCGGCGACCAACGTTCCGTGCAGACACTCCTCGCCACCTCGTCCGGAGACTTCGGACCCAGCGGTCGTGGCCCTGGGGCCGTGGCGCCAGAACGCTGATCCGGACACAGTGGAAACAAGAGTTACCTCTGGAGGAGGAGCCGTGAACAAGCTCGACAGCAGGGGACGCGTGGTCGTCGGCGTCGACGGGTCAGCAGGCAGCTTGGCAGCGCTGAGATCCGCCTTCGGCGAGGCCAAGCGGTGGGCTACTGGACTGCTCGTCGTGGGAAGCCGTGGGCTAGGTGGCGACCTCGCAGAGACCCCCGACCTGGCCGGCGCTCCGGCCACCATCCTGTGACGCCGATGAACCGCCTCGAGAGCCCGACGATCAGCAGACCGGATCTGCCCGCGGCCATCACTGCGATCCCGCTCAACGCGGTGATGTCCCGTGAGGTGCTCGTGGTCGGCCCACAGGATCCGGTGGTCGAGGTGTGGCAGCGCATGCACGACGTGGCCACTCCCCTGGCTGTGGTCTGCGAGGGCACCCGGGTCGTTGCGGTCATCTCCGAACGCACCCTGGCCGTGTGGTGGCCCTCCGGGGGACCCGGTGAGATGCACCGACGGCGCGTGCGGGACGTGACCGAGCTCGGAACACCAACCCTGCATCCCGACGCTACTGTGCACGAGGCCGCCGAGCTGATCACCCGCCTCAAGCTTGAAGGGATCCCGGTGGTAGCCGGTAGCGGAGAGTTGCTTGGCCTCGTCACGCCCGCTGAACTGGTCCGCCTGCTAGCGCGAGACGACCCTGCGACGGTCACTCGCCGGCTTACGGGTCGACCTGCCGCACAATCGTGATCTCACCTGGATGCAGCGGCAGGCGCCGGCCAGTGATCTCGGCGGCAGGCAGCCGGACGAAGACCCGATCGGGCGAGGAGACCCAGGAGGCTAGATGGAGCTGCTCGACGCGGTGGATCTCAGCAAGACTGGTGATTACCGCGGCGGTACCGATGACCAGGACACTCCACCCCGACTGGAGCGCCAGCTCCACCGCATCAGCTTCGAACGTGATCACCCGGCTATTGTGGACGGCGTCGAGCTTGTCACCTTCACCGCTGCTGAAGACGACACTCTCCCCATCGACGACGAAGTTCACGGGCAGGATCATGGCGCGGCCGTCCCGAGTCGCCCACCCGACGCGACCGATACTCACGGTTGCCAGGAGTGCAAGGCAGGTATTTCGGTCGAGGTTGTCGATGGTGCGCTCCCGATCAGTTGGCACCCCATTGCGTTGGAGTCCACAATGCCAACCGGACTCGGTATCGGAACAGGCCACACCACCGAGAAACCGGATCCGTTGCTGGGCTCACCGCTTGCTGCCGCGGCACTGGACTGGTGCGGAGCATGCTGTTGACCATCTAGGCGCTTGGGATCATCCGATCGACAAAAAGTTGTCGATGTCGCGCCCGTGTGCCACTCTCGGAGGCGACCCCCTCCGTAGCTGAGGGAGACAGCCGGCTTGCCGGCACAACCCAATATCGTTGGCTGTCGCGAATCCGGTCAGCAGGGACGCAGAGACCTCGTCTCCAGCGGAGACCATAGGGCGACCATCGGAGAGGCGGCCGCTGGACCTGAGCGGCCCGCGCCGTCGACCTGCGTAAACGCACACAATGCGCGGGGAGGTGAGGGCTGTGCGCCTACCTGGCCAACAACGCCAGACTGGTTAAACGCGCCCGTGACCAGAGCTGTCCCATCAGGGGCCATCTCTTCCGAGCGCAGTCTCGGACGGGAAGTAGCTGGCTAGGTCCGGCAAAGTCGGTAAGATCGAGTCAAGTTTGGTGCTCGCGGGTCAGATCCGATGGGCGTAGCGTGGATGGCACTCGCTCCACAGCGCAACGACAGCGCACCTGACCTGCACATACGCACGTCGCGTCCTGGTCAACACATCTAGGCGAAGCGAGTGGCGGCGGTCGGTCGCCCTGACCGCGGGTCCCTGCGTGAGCTTGGCCTAAAAGCGGAAGCCGACCACGGCATGGCTCGTCGGGCTGAGGTGAAACCCCGTTAGCTCTATGGGTGTAGCGCTTCAGCGGCGGGAGTGCGGGTTCATCGAGATCGGCCGCAAGCTGCGCGGAACTTCGACGCCGGTCACGCACCCTCGGGCGGCGGCGTGCAGCGGGTGCTCATGGAGCTGCACCAGCTGGCCGCCGAGCGCGCAGCCCTTACTCGATCGGATACCGAACTTGGTGCTCGGTGGTCAGGTGTTCAAGATCAGCGGCACCCGGGATGACCCGGCCTGGCCTCCGCATAGGCCACATCCCCGACGGCCGGGGCACACTGCGGCGATCACTGACGAAGCCTACAGTATTGACCTCGCGCATGCGAAGATTGCGAAGAGCGATGAGCCGAAGATCATGCATGAAGGCGAGGCCCAAGTTCGTGAAATCAGGGCGACAACGAGGTCATAGCGGGGTGCAGTTCCGTCACGATGAGATGAGGTGCCGGCGGTAGCCCCAGGTTTCTGCTGACCTTGTCTACGACATTGGCATGCACAAAGGCGAAGACTCGGAATTCTATTTGCGAAAAGGTTTTCGGGTCGTTGCGATTGAGGCGATTCCATCATTTTGCTCTGAAGTCGCCGACCGATTTAAAGCCGAGGTTGACTCGGGCCAGTTGACGATTGTGAATGTCGCAATAGCTGAGAATGATGGTCCTGTCAAGTTCTATGTAAACCCCAATTCCGTGTGGGGGACTATACGTCCGGACTGGTCTAAACGAAATGAACGTCTCGGTTCCGCGTCGATCGACGTCATCGAAGTTCCGGGTGTCAAGTTCGTGGACGTGCTCCGGGAATATGGCATACCCTACTATTTAAAGGTCGATATCGAGGGTGCCGATATCCTCTGTTTAAAGTCTCTCGGCGGTACGGATGCGAGGCCTCGTCACGTTTCCATTGAGGCAAACAAGGTATCTTGGCGAGAGTTGTTGCACGAATTCGACCTTCTTGAGAGTCTTGGATACCATCGATTCAAGTTGGTCCCGCAGCACAAGGTCAGCCGTCAGCGATGCCCGAGCCCGAGCCGCGAAGGTAACTACGTCCGACATCAGTTTGAACCTGGCGCAAGCGGTCTCTTCGGTGAGGAAGCCCCAGGTCGCTGTCTCACCCGTCGAGCAGCACTGCTTCGCTATCGTCTCATATTCTTCCGATACTGGCTGTACGGAGATGACGGAGTGTTACGGAAATCCTCAAAGCTTCGGATCCTCGCGGAATTCCTGCGTAAGATACTGGGCGGTCCCGGCTGGTATGACACACACGCGTCCCTAAGAAACCTATATTCTTCTTAGTAGGGACAGAAAACCCGGTGACGGATGCTACCCACCAGGTGTCCAATTCGGGTGGTCGCCAAGTACAGCCAGTATCCCGAGCCATCGGACGAGATCAGGTTGGGAAGCAGGCGGATAAGCTGCGCCCAGACCGCCACCGCCACGGATAAGCGCCTAGGGGTGATGCCATGGTGGCGAAAGTCGCGAAATAGTCGAGTGTAGCCGTACCCGTACCCGAATGCCTGCCTGACGAGCGGCCACAGCCTGCTTCGCAGTCGGTAGTGCATCACGGCGTGCGGTACGAAGGCGATTGTGTACGAGTCGAGCTGAGCGCGCCAGCAGAACTCCACCTCGTCGCAGCCGCTCGTATAGGTCTCGTCGAATCCACCGAGTGCTCGCCAAACCGTGGTACGGACGCCGAGGTTCGCGCCAGGCGCGTAAGGAAAGAAGTTCATGTGCACGGGCAAGTAATCCCGCAGCGGCCTCGGCCGCCAGGACCGGGCTCGGAAGTCACTCAATGCCCGATCATTGATCACGCCTCCAACAATGTCCGATGAACGGGCGGCTTCCGCCATCGCCTGGAGCCAGCCTGCGGAGGCGACATCGTTGGCATCACAGAAGAGAAGCAGGTCTCCACGCGCCGCTGCCGCTCCGACGTTCCGGGCGTGGTTCACTCCTCTGCGCCGATGCGCTCGCACCACGCGTAGGTCAGGCAGCTTCTCAGTCCAGTTCAGGGCTATGTCAACGGTTCGGTCGGTGGAACAGTTGTCTGCGATGACGACTTCCCACCGGCCTCGGTAGGTCTGACCGCTCAGCGATTCCAGCTGAAAGGGCAGCAACTCGGCGACGTTGCGCGCGGGGATGACGACGCTCACCATCGTGGGGAAATCGATCGGTGTCGTCGTCACCTCATCACCTCGGCCCGGTCCAGTGCCTCGGCTACGGGTCATACCCACCACGCGTCCCGCAATGAATGTCTAGTTCCAAGCATCGGTAGGCTGCTCGGTCTTCTCAGCACGCTGCTCATGGGAGTCCTCTAGCCCAGCCCCGGCTTCGAGTGCCGGGTGCTGATCAAGATATTACCGTATGCCCCATTCATTATGGTGCCGTTGCGGAGAGACTGCAGGTTTGCAGGTTGAGGCCGTGTTTGGCGGCGGTAGAGGCACTTCCAGGTCGTGAGGTGAAGCGCAGGACGTCGCCCTGTCGGTCGCGCAAGACCTCTCCCATGGCGGGGCGCTCCCCTGCCCGCTTGATGTCTGCGCATAACCCGTCCACGTAGTCATGGAGCAGCGGCGTCCTAGCTGGCCCCGCTCGGACCGGCCTCGCGCAATTCGGTTAAGGCGGGCCCGATAAGGGGCCAAACACCTCGGCGAGGTCGTGCGCGGTGTTTGGTAGCCCCGCTGTTACCGAGACCCGCTTCGGCATGCGCGCCTGCCCCGCAGGCCGCGACGCCCTGCCGGTTGCGCATCGGGGCACCTGGTGCACCGGATCCGGACCCGTCCAGCTCTCGCAGCTGTGCGGCCAGGTAGGTCTTCAAGCGGGTGCGGTACTCACGCTCCAATACGCGCAGTTCATCGATCTTCTTCTCCAGAGCGCTCTTCTCCTGGCTGAACGCACTGATGATCTCAGTGTGCCTGCGTGCTGCATCGCGCTCCAGCGACACCGCCTTCTCCCGAGACTGCCGCTCCACAGTCTCGGCCCTGCTACGGGCATCAGCGAGCATGACCTCGGCCCGGGCCCTGGCCTCATTGACCAGGCCATCGGCCTTCACCCTCGCCTCAGAAAACAGCTGCTCAGACCTGCTGCAAGCCTCGGCCAACATCGCGTCCGCTTCGACCTTGGCCTCACCAGTCAACCGGTCCGCCATCTCCTGGGCCAGACCCAGCACCCTGGCGGCGTGACCATTGTGATCACCACCTGCCGAAGTCTGCTCCCCCAGTGGCGGCGCCACCGGGGCCATCACCGGTCCAGGCAGCTCCACCGCGAAAGATCAGAGCCGGTGTCGACCGGCGCAGCGCGCTGCTGCTGATCGAGCTGCTCGACCTGGTTGCGGAGATCGCGTCTCCCGCACCGCGGCGAAAGAGCCGGCCGTCGGTAGGTCCGGGCTCATGACCGGGACGGTGGGCAACGGTCCTGGATGTCGGCGAGATGCCTGCGGACCGTGCTGTGCATCCTTCCCTTCCCGTGCACATAGGTGTCCCAGCCTGTCATCGGCACGATTCCGGCGAGACGCAGCCGTATCCGCACCATGCGGGCCGGTTCCGTCCCGCTGTTGTACTGCCAGGCCGTCATCGGCATCCATCGCCCACCGGGCCGCAGCAGTGACGTGAATGTAGATCAGTTGTGCAGAGCGCGCAGCAGAGGGTCGTCGTGCGATGCGGGTCGCAGCAGGATCCGCGCGTCCACGATCAGGCAACCACGCTCGCTGGTGATCACAGGGTTGGCATCGAGCTCGGTGACCTCGGGGAGCAGCTCGGCCAGCCGCCCGACGCGCAGCAGGACGTCGTGCACGGCATCGAGGTCGAGCGCGGCGTTGTCGAACAACAGGTGCGAGCAACGCAACGATCGCACCATCTCCTCGGCGTCGATATCGGTGATGGGGACGAGCCGGCAGCTCCGATCCGCGACCAGATCGGTATCTACGCCACCGAAACCGAACACCACCAAAGGTCCAAACGTGCGGTCGCTGTTCACTCCGATCAGGAGCTCTCGACCCGGCGCCGCCATGGGTTGGATGAACACCGCTTCCAGAGTGTCTCCAAAGCGCCGCCGCATGGCTGCCAGCGCGGTGCGCAACTGTCCTTCATCGTGCACGTCGAGAATGACTCCGCCGCTGCGGCTTTTGTGCAGCACACCCCGTGCCACCGCTTTGAGTACTACGGGACCACCGAGTTGCCGGAACGCGGTGACGGCCTCGGAATCATCGGTAGCAGTGACACCGGTCAACACTGGTAACCCGAAGCAGCCCAACAGTGTCTGGGTTGCTGACGGGGTCAGCCACCCGCCGTCGGGATGATCGCTGAGGGACTGGTTCACCAGCGCCCGCGCCTGCACCGGCTTGATAGCGGGCAGATCCGGTACCCGGCCCGCCGGCCTGGCACGCCACTGCCCGTACCGGACCGCATGTGCCAATGCGTCGGCCGCGAGGGCGGGGTCGGCATAACTGGGCACCGGCCGCGCTGTCCCAGCGCGCAGCGCACAGACCGCCTCGGGCTGGCTGACGCGCACGGCGATGACCGGTGTGGTGCTGCCCTTGCTGCGGGCGCGGTCGGTGACCTCGGCAATCACCACCGTAGGGTCACCCAGCCCGGTCGGGGCCACGATCGCGATCACCGCGTGCACCGTGTCGTCGGCGAGCACAGTGTCCAGGCAGGCCCCGAACGTGGCCGCGTCAACCCCTGCGGTGGTGTCGATCGGGTTGTGCAGGCTTGCCTGCGTTGGCAGCAGTTGCCGCAGCGTCGCGCGCGTGCACTCGGAGAGCTCCGGAAGGCCCAGACCGTGCCTGGCGCACGCGTCAGCGGTGAGTACCCCGGCACCTCCGGCATTGCTGAGCACCATCACCTGCGAACCGGCCGGGACAGGCTGCCAGCACAGCACGGCGGTGGTCGCGAAGAGCTCGGTGAGCGTGTCCACCGCGATGACACCGGCCTGGCGGTAGAGCGCATCACGGGTCACGGCTGGTGTGGCCGCGGCGGCGGTGTGTGAAGCCGCGGCACGCTGGGCCACTTCGGTGGTTGCGGTGCGCAGCGCTATCACGGGTTTGTGCTGGCCGAGACGGCGCGCCAGACGACTGAACTTGTGCGGATTGCCAAAGGATTCGAGGTATAACACGGCGACTTCGGTGCGATCGTCGCCCAGCCACCAACGGAGCAGATCATTGCTGCTCACATCGTACTTGTCGCCCATCGACACCATGGTCGAGACTCCAAGGCCCAGGTGGCCGAGCTGGTCGAGCAAGGCGATCCCGGTCCCACCGGATTGGGTGGCCACTCCCACTGGGCCGCTCGGTGCGGCGAGGTCGGAGAATGTCGCGTCCAGCCGCACCTGCGGAGCGGTGTTGACCAGGCCTAGACAGTTCGGTCCGACCAGTCGCATGCCATGGTGGTGTACTGCATCCAGCAGAGCCCGCCGCGCCTGCTCCTCACCAGTGATCCCCGCTGTGATCACCAGCAGGGCCCGCACACCACGGCGGCCACATTCCTCAGCGACGCCGGGTACTGCCTGCGCTGGCACGCACACCACGGCGAGGTCGGGGACCTCGGGCAGGTCTGTGACGCTGGCATAGCTGGGCAGTCCGGCGATCTCCGCAGCGTGCGGGTTGACCGCGAAAAGTCGACCGTTGAAGTCAGCTTTTTTGATCCTGCGCAGGATCACGTGCCCGATTGAACTGTCGCGCCGGCTTGCGCCGATGACTGCCACGACGCGGGGGCTCAACACCGGCCGGAGACTGGCCGAGTCGGCTCGGCGTTCGCGTTCGGTGACGGCGTCCAGGTACTGCTCATCGATGTCGAGTGCGATAGTCACGTGCAGTTCGGGGCCGTCATGGTCGATCTTCAGCGGAAGACCGCAGCCGGTGAAGACCTGCCTGATCCTGGTGTTCTCAGCCAACACCTCGGCCACGAAACGCCGCACTCCTCGGTCTCGGGCCAACGAGACGAGATGTTCCAGCAACAGCGTGCCTACGCCGTGTGTCTGCACATCGTGATGGACCACGAGCGCGACCTCGGCTTCGGCCGGGTCGTCGAGTACTTCGTAGTGGGCCACCCCCACCAGTTCGTCGTCAGCGAAGGCGCCCAGCGCACCCCGATGGGCGTCGTCCACAGTGGTGAGTCGCGCGACGAACGCAGCCAGATGCGTCGCGCCGAGGGTGAAAAACCGCAGGTACCGGTCGCGTTCGGGCAGCTGCTCGTGGAGCTGAAGAACTGCGGTCGTATCAGAGGTGTCAAGCCGCCTGATCGAGACGACGCGACCGTCGGTCAACAACGCCCATCGTGTTTGCGCCGTCATGGCGTTCCCCTCGCTGACGTGCTTGCCAGGCCATGAGGACAGGGTGCGGGTGGTTCCGGCATGAGCAGCTCAGCCACGGGGCGCCGGGGAGTGGGCGAAACAGGTGATCCAAAACCGATGCGCAGGATGGCCTGCGGGTCAAGTGTGGTCCCCAGTGCGCGGCGCAGCTTGGCGCGGATGGGCGGGACTTCGATGGGCTGGGACAAGAAAGATGCAGACAGGCCCAGGCGAGTGGCGTTCAGCAGCATGTGCTGGAGTGCCTGTCCTGCTTGAAGTTCGGCCAAGGAGCCCTCGTGAAACGAGCACAACACCACCAGGAGCGGATCGGATTCGAAGTCCTTACCCTCCACTCGCACCCGGCCTCGACCGGCGGTGAAGTCTCGCAGCACCCACTCATCCTGCGGTTCCGGCTGGGGGCCGCCAGCAGTCACCGGCACGCCGTCTCGGTGACCACCCGCACGCCCGGTCCATGCCGCCAGCTCGGCGGCAAAGGCAGGATTGGCCATTTGCTCGCGGTGTGCATCCACCACCAGGTGACGCAACGTTGCCCGCTGTTCACGACTGGACAGCACATACAACCACGCTCGTTCTGATTCGACAACGCGCACGAGTTGGGTGCGATGGGCGGTGCGGACGGGTGCGTGGACGAACGGCCGGCGGTTGGTCCGCCGCGTGCGCGCCGCCTGCAGCAGTCGGGTCAGCTCCGGTGCCGGGCGTGCCTGCCCGCCGTAACGAACCACGGCCAGCGCACCTGACCCATCGATGCTGGCCCGATGTCCGCTGGGTAACAACGTCACCAGTGGGCGCATCCCGAGAGCCTGCAACGCCAGCCTCAGGTTCAGCAGGGCTGCACCGCAGGACAATCTCAGCTCACGATCCTCGGGATCGGTCGCGGGCAGCCGCCGCTCCAGATCGGCGTACAGCTCGATCTGAGTGGGCAGGACCCGGAATCGCCAAGGCTGGCTGTTGTGCACCGACGGCGCCAGGGACGCTACGGCCAGCGCGCCTTCGACCTCGGCGGCCGGAAGTCCTAGGGCCGCAGGTACCACACTCATGATCATTTACCTCATTGTGTTGTCCCGGTGGTCGGCGGTGCTCTCTCCATTGCGCCGGGTGTTGTGCGTGGTCTTACCTTGCAGTGGCCTGACCGGGTCCGACATGGGCGAAGGTCCTCAGTCATCGGGGCGTCCGCCACCTGTTTTCAGGGTCTTGGCGTTACTGATGACCCGTGTCAGGCTGGCACTGATCAGCCAACCGATCACGTGCTGGAGCGGCGATGTCTGAACGACCACCGTCACAGCCCACCGACGCGACCTCGACTACAGCTGACCTGGGTGGGCTGCGATTGGACGAACTGCTCCAGGAGGTTCAGGACCGTCTCGCGGAGATCGTCAAGACGAGGGACCGGCTGCAAGGGCTACTTGATGCCGTCCTGGCGGTCGGTGCCGGGCTGGAACTCGACTCCACCTTGCGACGCATCGTGCAAGCCGCCGTCGGTCTGGTTGACGCCCGTTACGGGGCTTTGGGGGTGCTCGGCCCGAACGAGTGTCTGTCGGAATTCGTCTACGTGGGCATCGACTCCGCGCAACGAGCGCAGATGGGTCACCTGCCCGAAGGGCAAGGGCTGCTCGGGTTGTTGATCAAACACCCGGAGGTGATCCGGCTGCCCGATCTCGGCGAGCACCCGGCATCGGTGGGGTTCCCTCCCCACCATCCCCCGATGAGCAGCTTCCTCGGGGTGCCCGTGCGAGTGCGCAATGAGGTCTTCGGCAACCTGTACATGACCGAGAAGCAGAGTGCCGCCGGGTTCACCTCTGACGATGAGGTCGTGCTGCAGGCGTTGGCCGCGGCGGCCGGTGTCGCGGTGGAGAACGCCCGACTGTTCGAACAGGCCCGGATACGGCAACGCTGGCTGGAAGCGTCATCTGAGATCAGGGCGGAGTTGCTGGGAGGAGCGTCAACTGAGGACGCGCTGCGCCTGGTCGCCCAGCGCTCACTGGAGCTCTCGACTGCCGACGGTGTGATCATCCTGCTCGCCGACGGCGACAAGCGGGATGAGCTCACCGTGCGCAGCGGGGCCGGTGAGCCATGCCAAACCCTGCTCGGCTCTACTATCGCTACTACCGCCCCAGCCATCACCGACGTATTCCGGGCCGGGACAACCTCGCTCATCCCAGACCTCGCCGCGGTCCTCAGCAACAACCTGACTGAGCCGATCGACAGGTTAGGGCCGGCCCTGGCCGTGCCGTTACGCTCAGCCGCAGGCATCAGTGGCGTGTTGATGGCCGTCCGGGACAAGGGCACTGCCCCGTTCGAGCTGGCACAAGTTCCGGTGCTGGCCTCATTCGCCGATCAGGCAGCGCTGGCGCTGGAAGCCGCTCATGCGCAGCGAGCCCAGGCGATGCTGAACATGCTCGCCGATCGTGAACGGATCGGCCGGGATCTCCACGATCATGTGATCCAACGCCTGTATGCCTCCGGCATGAGCCTGCAAGGAACGTTGCGTCTGGTCAGTGGGCAGGACGCCCGGAGGCGGATCGGGAAGGTCGTTGAGCAACTCGATGAGACGATCCGGGATATCAGGACCTCGATCTTTGAACTGCACACCGCGGGCCAGGAAACGCCGGGCAGTTTGCGTCGACGGCTACTGGACGCGGCCGCGGAGGTCTCGGCTGGTACCGGCCTTTCCCCCTCAGTGCGCATGTCTGGTGCCGTTGACACGCTGGTACCTTCCGCCATCGCCGAGCATGCGGTAGCGGTGGTGTGTGAAGGGGTGAGCAATGCCGTCCGGCATGCAGGGGCGACCACCATCACGGTCACTGCCGAAGCGGGTGATGACCTGGTCATCGAGGTAGTCGACGACGGGATCGGGATCCCCGAGGGGGTAGCCCGCAGCGGCCTGGCCAACCTGGAACAGCGGGCGCTGGCATGCGGTGGCACGGTCACCGTGGGCACCCAGCCGCACGGCGGTACCCGGTTGACCTGGCGCGTGCCACTGTCCTGACAGCGGCCTTGGTACGTTCGATCAACTCGGCCTTGTGCTCGTTGGTCACTTCCTCGGCGAGGCCGCGCACAAGCCCACTCCAGGCCACTTTCGAGTCTGCTCACCGTGCTAGATACGTCTGCGGATGGCGTCTTGCGCCAGCCCTCCGACCCCGTCAAGGCGGGACGAATGGCCCTGTGCCGACCGGTGTCAGCGGAGCATCGTCGAGGTTGTCCATCGGCCGACTACCTGCAAGGGAACGGCAGCGCTTCCGTGTGGGTTTTGCTTCTCATGGTGCCGTGTCCTGTCATCGTAGGGGGTGTGGACGAACTACTGAGACGGCGGTTGCGTCACAAGAGCATTATCCGGTGAGAACAGGACTTTGAGTTGGATCAGTGAGGATGATCGGGCCATGGCTGAACAAGAGCGTCTCCGGATTGTGGTCGGTATCGATGGTTTCGAAACAGGGCGGCGCGCGCTCGACTGGGCGCTGCGAGAAGCGCTGATCCGCGACTGTGCACTTCACGTCGTGCATGCCTGGGTCGTTGATCCCATGGCGGATTTCTTCACGGAAACCTCAAGCCAGCGGGTGTACGAGGAATCTCTGGCGATGCTGCGCGGGGAGGTCGAACAGGCGACCAGCGGCATGACGGAGCTCCCCAAATCATCGAGAACAGCGTTCAGGGTGATCCCGGCCGGGTTCTGCCCGAATCGGCGCGTGGTGCAACGATGCTGGTCGTCGGCCGGCATCGGAGTGGGTTGGTCCGGCAGGTGCTACTGGGCTCGGTCAGCGCGGCATGCGTACGCCACGCCAGTTGCCCGGTCGTCGTCATTCCAGCGGTCGTGCCACAGCCCGAGGAAAGCAGTTCGGCCGAGCCGGCTACGGCTTCTGCTAGTAGCTAAGCCGCACGCGTTCGGTCCAACTCGCCAACCACGGCATCAACCAGTACCGGCAGGGTAGCGGCGACTGACGAGGACAGCCCGTGCCGTAGTACGGGACTGAAACGAAGGAGACCGATCACAATGCGTATCCCCAGTGTGGCCGCCCTGCTCGCTACCGCGGCTGCCATCGCCGGGCTAGGCGCCGGCTGCGGCAGTAATACCACCATCAGCCCGGCCACCACAACACCATCGGCCGCGAGTAGCGCGCCGGCTACCGGTCAGCAACAGCACAACCAGGCCGACGTGGTGTTTCTCCAGAACATGATTCCCCACCACACTCAGGCCATCATGATGTCCCAGATGGCCCACAACCGGGCGACCTCACCTAAGGTGAAGGATCTCGCGGCCCGGATCGAGGCCGCGCAGGGCCCGGAGATTCAGCAGATGCGCGAGCTGCTCGTCGTATGGGGTAGCTCCGCCCCGGCCGCTCCTGGCGCTATGGGACCCATGGGCGGCAGGGGCCACATGGGACAGGGTCAGATGCCCGGGATGATGACCGGCACGGCGTTCGACCGGATGTTTCTGCAGATGATGATCGTTCACCACTAGGGTGCGATCGACATGTCCCAGACCGAGCTGACCCAGGGCAGCAACCCAGCCGCCCGCCAGCTCGCCCAAAAGATCATCAACGCGCAACAAGCCGAGATCACCGAAATGCAGACCCTGCTCCAGCAGGTCTGACCACGCATGACCAGCAGAGGTCGCGGCAGCATCCCTGCCGCGGCCCGCAGGCGCTGGCGAGGCAGCCAGCCCACTGATCAGGACTGGGTGCTCGGTCTCGGTGGGCCGCCTTGAGCGTGGTGATCGGGCGAGACTGCACCAGCCACGTGTGCCCCATCGGCGATCGCCCACTCCAGGACCTGTGGAGCGCCGTAGTGCTGCTCGACTTGCAGTGCACTTTTCGATCTGCAAAAGACAGACTCGGGGAACCAGGTGTGACGTTGGCAAAGTCTGCACGTAGGTCTATACGCAGCCTATATAGTCTATGTAGAGTAGAGGTTATGCCGGTGTTGCGGATGACCTTGCAGACGCAGCTGGTGCTGCGGGCGCTGCTGGATGAGCCTGCCCAGCAGCGGTACGGCCTTGAGCTGTGTGACCTGGTGGGGCTGCCCTCGGGCACGATCTATCCGATCCTCGCTCGGCTAGAACGAGTGGGCTGGGTGGACAGCGCCTGGGAGGATCCGGCCGCGCATGAACAGGCCGGACGCCCCCGCCGCCGGTTTTATCGGCTCACGCCGGACGGCGCCGATCACGCCCGCGCTGCCCTCGCACGCGCGTACCAGCCACGGACCCAGCCCAGCGTGGGCTGGAGGTTCGCGCAACCCGATGCAGGTGGAGCACCGGCATGAGACTTAGACGAACGAGAACGCCCGCGCTGTCCGCAGCAGAGCCCCAACAAGTGATGACCGACTTGCTCAGCACGGTCCGAGCGGCGCATCCTGGAGTCGATACCGGACCTATCGAGCGTGCCTACACCGTGGCTGCCCGCCTGCATCATGGCCAGCGGCGCAAGTCCGGTGATCCGTACATCACCCACCCGATCGCAGTAGCCGCAACTGTGGCCGAGATGGGTATGAGTTCAGAGACTGTCTGTGCGGCACTGCTCCACGACACCATCGAGGATACTGACTACTCGCCGGCCCAGCTCAGAGAGGACTTTGGTGAGATCGTCGCGTGCCTCGTTGAGGGTGTCACCAGACTTGACAAGATCAAAATCGGTGCTGATGGGCAGACCCAGAACCTGCGCGACAGAATCTTGGCGACAGCTGATGATCCTCGGATCTTGGTCCTCAAACTGGCGGATCGACTGCACAACCTGCGCACCATCCGATTCTTGCCACCCGCGCAGCAGGCTCGCAAAGCCAGGGAGACTCTTGAGGTTTTCGCCCCGCTGGCGCAACAGTTGGGCATTGCGACCACGATCAAGCGGGAGCTCGAAGACCTCGCCACCAATGTCCTTTACCCAGGACTGTGCGACCAGCGGCACCGCACGGCGGCAGAGCGAGCATTGACGGCATCAGTCCTATTGTTGCCCTCTGCGCACCGAGCACGATGGGTTGAGGAATGGGCCGGCGAACTGTCCGTGTTGCCTACTCGTCGCGCCCGAACTCGGTTCGCTCTCCACATGCTTCGGGGGATACCACGCCTTGGGCTGGCCCTTCGCCAACCCGTCACGTGCGACGCCCACCGGCCGGTGAGCACCATAGTCGAGAAGCTGGCAGGCGTACTCGGCGTCATCGGTGCGTTCCTGATGGCCCTCATCAGGTGGGAACTCGCGGCATGGACAGTCGCTGCGATGGTCCTCGGTGGCCTGGTCTTACTCGGCGCCGTGCTCTTCGCCCGCAGTGATGCCCCCGCCAATCGGTTGCGAGCACTCGTCCGCGCCTGGCGTGACCCCGTCTCCACCGCCCGCTCCAGCCGTGACCTCCGTGACCGATCCGGCCCGTCTGGACCGGAAGCTCGGCGCGAGTGAACTGACCTCGGGTGACCGTCGGCATACCCGGATTCACACTGTCGGACGTTGTAAACGCACAACTTAATGCCCTCGCCGCATACCTGGGCCGGCAGTCGGGCTCTAGAGGTACTTACGTGGCGGTGGGTACGAGCGCCGCCGGTCTGGTCGCCGGGATCTACGCACCTGGGCTGCGGGAGCTGCTCGGCACCACACTGCTGAGCGCCGGCGAGCTGGGCCTCACGCTGGCTATCGGCGCAATTCCCGCCGCCATTGTCGAGATGGTCAAGGTGGCCCGGCGGCGTCACTCATAACCGCGCCAGCGCCCGCACGGCGACTGACAGTGTCGCCAGGTCAAGGCCGCCGGCAGCGGAGATCTCGGTGAGGGTTGCCCTGGCCCGGGACAGCCGGGAGGAGTTGTCCTGTTCCCACTGCGCGATCGCGGTCATGGGATCGTCCCCGGTACCGCCGATGTGCAGCGTGTCCCGGGTGATTTTTCGCAGTGCCGAGTAGAGATCATCCCGCAGGGTCTGGCGAGCCAGCGCATGCCAGCGGTCACCGCGGTCCAGCCCACTGACCAGGCTCAGCATCCGGTCGATGTCCAGGTGGGCCGACAGCGTGTAGTACAGCCGCGCAACGTGCTCGGTGGGGTGTCCAGCCAGCTCGGCGACCTCGATCACGTCGAGTAGCCCGAAGGTGGCCAACCCCGCGCTCACCCGCCGCGCCAGCTCATCGGGCACTCCCTGGCCAGCGAGCTGGTGGGCGGCGCTCGCGACATGGTCCGCTTCGCCGCCGGCCAGCCAATCCGGCACCCGCGGTGCCAGCGCCTGCACGATCGGACGGAACCGGTTGATCTCGACATCGACCGCAAGCGGCTGCGGCCGGTTGAGCAGCAGCCACCGGCTGGCTCGGTCCAGCAACCGGCGTAGGGCCAGCATCATGGTGTCGGCCACCGGAACCGGCACTGCGTTGCCCAGACCAGCGATAGCCTGCCAGCACGCCGGCAGGTCGAATGCTGCGGTGGCCACGGAGTAGGCCCGCACCGTGTCGGGGGCTGACGCCGACAACTCCTCAGCCAGGCGGTAGGCATAGGTCATCCCACCGTGGTCGACCACGTCGTTGACCAGCACCGCAGTGGTGATCTCGCGGCACAGCGGATGACTGCGGATCGCGGCGGCGAAGCGATCTCGTAGCGGGGCCGGAAAGTACCCTGGTAGCCGATCACGGAACACCTGCGCGTCGGGTAGGTCGCTGGCCAGCACTTCCTTGGTCAACCCGAGCTTCACGTGCGCCATCAGCGTGGACAGCTCGGGTGAGGTGAGCCCTTCGCCCGCGGCTTCCCGCGCCTCCCACTGCGCGGCAGTAGGCAGCACCGCCAGCTCCCGGTCCAACCCGTGGCGCTGCTCGAGGTAGGCCACCAGCCGTTCGTGCACCGACGCCATCGAGGTGGCGTGGGCCCGGCTCAGGCCCAGCTGGGTGTTCTGGTCGGTGTTGTGGGCCAGCACCAGTGCGGCGACCTCGTCGGTCATCTCAACCAGCAGCGTGCTGCGCTGCGCGGGGCTCAGCATCCCGTCGGTGACCAACCGATCGAGCAGGATTTTGATGTTGACCTCGTGGTCGGAACAGTCCACTCCGGCGGAGTTGTCGATGGCGTCGGTGTTGAGATTGCCCCCGGCCCGGGCGAATTCGATCCGCCCGCGCTGGGTCAGGCCCAGGTTGCCGCCTTCGGCGATCACCCTGACCCGCAATTGGTCGCCGTTGACCCGGACCGCGTCGTTGGCTTTGTCACCCACCTCGTCGTGGGTCTCTGTGGTGGCCTTGATGTAGGTGCCGATCCCCCCGTTGAACAGCAACTGTGCCGGGCAGAGTAGGACGGCTCGGATGAGTTCCAGCCCGGACAGCTCGGTGACGCCCTCAGCGATGCCCAGTGCCCGGCGCATCGCCGCGCTGACCGGTATCCGCTTCGCGGTCCGGGGCCACACGCCGCCGCCGGTGCTGATCAGCGAACGGTTGTAGTCATCCCAGGATGACCGGGGCAGCGTGAACAGCCGGCGACGCTCGGCATAGGAGCTGACCGGGTCCGGATCGGGGTCGACGAAGACATGCCGGTGATCGAATGCGGCGAGCAGCCTGATGTGCTCGGAGCGCAGCATCGCATTGCCGAACACGTCACCGGAGCAGTCCCCGATCCCGATCACGGTGAAATCCTGCGCCTGGGTGTCGATGCCGAGTTCGCGGAAGTGCCGCTGGACGCTTTCCCACACGCCTCGGGCGGTAATCCCCATGGCCTTGTGGTCATAGCCCGCCGAGCCCCCGGAGGCGAACGCGTCGCCGAGCCAGAACTGGTAGGTCGCGGCGATCTCGTTGGCGATGTCGGAGAATGTCGCGGTGCCCTTGTCGGCGGCCACCACCAGGTAGGGGTCATCGCCGTCGTGGCAGACCACCTGATCGGGATGCCGGCTGGTGCCCTTGACGAGGTTGTCGGTGAGATCGAGCAGCCCGGAGACGAACATCCGGTAGCACGCGACACCTTCGGCCTGGACAGCCGCGCGGTCCAGCTCGGGGTCACCGGTAGGCGTGGGCGGGCGTTTGACCACGAAGGCGCCCTTGGCCCCGACCGGCACGATCACGGCGTTCTTCACCGCCTGCGCTTTGACCAGCCCGAGCACCTCGGTACGGAAGTCCTCGCGGCGGTCGGACCAGCGCAATCCCCCTCGGGCGACGGGACCGAATCGCAAGTGCACGCCCTCCACCCGGGGGGAGTAGACGAAGATTTCGAATGTCGGTCGCGGCTCGGGTAGCCCCGGCACGGTCCTCGGGTCGAGCTTCAAGGCCAGGTAGGACGGGGCGTTACCGCCAGCATCAGAAGCGAAGTAGTTGGTGCGCAGCGTCGCGCGTATCAGGCTTAGCAGGCCGCGCAGGATCCGGTCGGCATCCAACCCGGGCACCTCATCGATCATGCCGGCGGTCTGGACGGCCAGATCATGTTGCCTGACGTCTCGAGTAGCCGGATCCAGGGCCGGATCGAAGCGGGTCTGGAAAAGCACGGCCAGGGCGGCAGCGATGTCGCTGCGCGCGAGCAGGACGTCTTCGACGTAGCGCTGGCTGTAGGGGTTGCGGGCTTGCCGCAGGTAGTGGACGTAGCCACGCAGCACCGCCACTTGGCGCCAGGTCAGGCCGGCGCACAACACCAGGGCGTTGAACCGGTCGATCTCGCAGGCGCCCCGCCACCCGGCCACGAACGCGTCGCAGAACCGCCGCTGGACATCATCGACATCCTGGCCGGCCAACCGCTGGCGCAAGCCGGCATCCAACCGCAACCCGAAGTCGTAGATCCAGCAGTGCACGCCGTCTCCGCGGATCACCTGGTAAGGCCGCTCGTCGACGACCTCAACCTCCATCACCTGCAACACCGGCAGCACCTGAGACAAGGTGATCCGCTGTCCCGCCAGGTAGACCTTCAACCGCCGCTCACCGGACTCGACGGCCTCTGGGAGCTCAAAGCGCAGGGACAGACCGTCCTGCGCGGCGAGCGCCTCCAGCCGGCCGATGTCGGCCAGGGCGGTGGCAGCGTCGAAGTTCTCCTTGTAAGCCTGGGGGAAAGCTGCCAGATAGCGCTGGGCGAGGTCGACGGTCGCTGCTGCGCTTGCCGAAGCAGCAGCGTCCAGTAACCGATCATCCCAGGTGCAGACCGCGTCCTCGAGCCGCTTGGTGATCATTCCGACGTCCGCGACCGCGGGCACGCAGCCATCGCCAGGATCGGTGTGCACAGTGAAGTGCACCCGTGCGTACACCGACTCGCCGACCTGGGCGCTGTACTCCAGACCGGTGCCGTGCAGCTCGTGCGTCAACACCTGTTGCATGGCCAGCCGCGCGGCGGTGGTGTAACGCTCGCGTGGAAGGTAGACCAGGCAGGAGAAGAACCGGCCATACGGATCTCGCCGGCAGAACAACCGCAACGTGCGCCGCTGCGCCAGCGATAGGACCCCGGTCACCGTCTGGTAGAGCGAGTCAGGGTCGGCAGAGAACAGCTCAATCCGTGGGTAGGTCTGGAACACCTCCACCATCTGCCGCCCCGAATAGGAATCGACGGGCACGCCCGCCCGCTGGATCACCTTGCGGACCCGGCGCCCGATCACCGGGATGTCCAGCACGTTCTCGTGCAATGCGGTGGTGGTGAGCAGTCCCAGAAAGCGGTGTTCACCGCTAACCTGGCCGGCCTCGTCGAAGACCTTCACCCCGATGTGGTGCGGGTGAACCGGGCGGCACACGGTAGCCGGCGAGCTGGCCTGGGTCAGCACCAGCAGGTCCCGAGCCAGGGGGTTGACGTCCGGTCCGGCGTTGAGGCTCCGAGCGGCAAGGCTATCCCTGCGTAGCACACCGAGCCCGGACCCGAGTACCGCCCGCAGCCGGGGCACGGTGCCTCTCGGTGCGCCATCGGTTGCGTCGCCGGTCAACTCCCAGACCAGCTCGTAACGCCGGTAGCCGAGAAAAGTGAAATGCCCAGCAGCCAGCCAGCGCAGCAAGGCAGCCCCGTCAGTCACCTCCCCGGCGGGTAGCAGGGGGGGAGCCGCATCCAGCTCGTCAGCAACAGTGCACGCAACGCCGGCCATCCGTTCGGTGTCCTCGACCACTTCGCGGACATCCGTAAGCACCGTCAACACCCGTTGCGCTACCTGCCGGGCCCGGTCCGTATCGGTGATGCGGTCGATGTCCACATACATCCAGGACTCGACCACGGCATCGGCGGGCACCTCCGCCGGATCGGAACCGGTAAGCACCTTGTGTAGGTTGCCGGCGAGGTCGCGGCGGACCAGGACGAGCGGATGCACCAGCCGCCGCACCGAGATGTTGATCCGGGCCAACTCGGCGACCACCGAGTCCACGAGATATGGCATGTCGTCGGTGACGATCTGAACCACCGTGTCCTTCGAATCCCAGCCGTTCTCGGCACGCGTGGGGTTGAGTAGCCGGACTAGTGCCCGGCCTGGCGCCCGGACGGATGCCAGAGTCAGATGTGACCGGACCACCGCCGCCGGCTCGTCGGGTGCAGCGGTGCTCAGCTCGTCAGCTGGCACGAGCCGGTAGTACAGCGCGATCAGCTCGGCGAGATCGCTGCCCGACACCGTCGGTTCCGCTTGTACGGCCATCAGCGACCACTATCCCTCCGCCGTCACCCCCAGACCAGGGGCCAAAGGACCGCAGCAAGGGTCCCAGATGACCCTGGCAAGGGGCTGGACTCCTGCGCACGATGGGTATGTCGAGGAAAGGAGCCGACGTGAACGAGCAGCACATTCCCGACGCGCCGGAGGTAGTGGTCGGCGCCGATGGCACCGAGACCGCCCTGCGCGCGGTCGTCTGGGCCGCGACCGAAGCCCGGTTGCGTGACCGGCCGCTGCGGATCGTGCACGCTGCCCCCTACGTGACGTCGACGGACCAGGTCGCGCGTCGCCGGGCCGCACCGGTCCTCGGCCGCGCGTACACGGTTGCGCGTCAGTACGAGCCACACGTGCCGGCGCATACCGAACAGCTCGACCAGCAACCGGTACAGGCGCTTGTGGATGCCTCCAAGAACGCTGACCTGCTGGTGGTGGGGATGGCCGGGGAACGTTTCGGTGAAGTCGTGATCGGATCGGTCGCGCTCGCGGTCAGCGCCTCAGCGTATTGCCCGGTCGCCGTGGTCCGGGGGCCCCACCACTCGCCGGTGACGGGCCAGCCGGTCCTGCTCGGATTCCAGGACGTCGCGATCGACGCACCCGCGGTCACTGTCGCGTTCGACGACGCGCAGCGGCACGGGACTCAGCTGATCATCGTGCACGCCCAGCGTGACTCGATACGTGAGCGTGTCACCGGTCGCGCCGCCCAGACGGCGGCAGAGCGTGCGCTGGCCGAACAGCTGGCATCCTGGCACCTCCGCTACCCGGCAGTGCCCGTCGACCTGCGTTTGGTGCACGGCGGAGCAGCAGAGGAACTGCTGCGGGCAGCCGACACGGCGCGACTTGTGGTCGTCGGAACTCATGGCTACAGCGCGCCTGCCCGCGCGATACTCGGCGCCACCAGCCGCACGCTCGTCCGGCACAGCCCGTGCCCGGTCATCGTGGTGCACCGGGACACCGTGGTCGGCAGGACTACGCCTGCACCCTCCCACGCAAGTACCGCCCCAACCGGAGCCATCACCCCATCACCAGCCGCGCTTCCGCACCGCGGAGAGTGAGCGAGAGAGTGGGCTTGACGGTGCAGGGGGCCGGTACAGAGCCCGGAGCAGGTCTTGGCGGCGCTGGGCAGCAGTCCGGGGGGCTGCTCGCGGGTGGGATCGTCACGCGCCGGGCGGCGGTGGGCCCCAACGCCGTGCGCAGCCATCACGCTCGCGCGCCTGGAATGCACTGAGAGCGTGCTGACCGGCGAGACCGCACCGGCTGGAAAAGCGCACCGATGCGGTCGCTCCTGTCGAGCTTTCGCAGCTCGCGAAGGGCCGGGTCGGTCCACTCAACCTCGTAACTCACCGCTCAGGCGATGCCGTACTCGGCAAGCACCTCATGGTGGGGGACGCGCTGTTCAGGTGTTGCCAGGGCTTCTTGTGCTGCCGCAAGGTCGGCTTCGTCCTCTGCAGCCTCGGGCTCCCGAAGATCGTCAATGGAGATCACTGCCGCGACAGATGGTTTCCAGAACGGTGACTTGGCGGAGTCGGCGGTCGTAGGTCATTAGCGGGGCGGCTCTGGCTAGAGCGGTCGCAGCGGTCATCCGGTCGAATGGATCAGCTACCGCTGTGCGAGGGATGCGACTGACTGAGCGAGCCAGGCCCATCGATTGGCACGCCTTCAAATCCTGAATCCGCCGCATCGAGGATCTCATAGACAACGGCCACTGTCGAGATCATCAGCGGTGCCCGCCGCAGTGGCGTCGTCCATCGCTTGACGCGCCTTATCCGACAGGCGCGGCGATGCCTGGACATAACTCACGTCGCTCGTCGGCGATCTCATCAGCGCTTACGTTCAGCAACCGACCAACGAGCGTACCTTCCGCTCAGATATTGCTGGTGGTAGCAATGTCGCTGTAGCAATAAGACTGTAGGGCATCCGCTGGGACGGTGATCAGCCGGAGCGGGGTCCGAAGGGTGGTGGTACAGCGCGGCCGACGGTCGTCCACGCTGGGTAGCTGGGAAGGTCTCGGCCCCCTGCTCCGGTGCACACCGACGGTCGCTTGCGACCGCGTGCTGCCCTAGGTCATCGGGTCGACTTGCGGCGAATCCTGAAAAAGTTCAGAATGAAGGCGTGACAGTTGAGGTGCAGTGGAGCGAGCTCCAGCGCGATCCGAAGGGTGTGGCGGCCTTGGCCGACCGCGGGGATGTTCGTGTGCGGCGACGTGACGGAGCGGCACTGCTGCTGACGCGCGAAGATCGGGCCAGCTCGACGGCGGAAGGTGCGGTGGCGGCTGCCCGCGCGCTGCGCAACCTGCTTGCACACATCGACCCGCAGATTGCGGCGGCAGCGCTTGCCGATGAGTTTGCCTGGGCTGACGTCCTACCCCAGCGAGACCGAGCTCAGTTCGTGACGGACTTTGCCCGCGCCTTCCAGGCTTCGGCGGAGATGGGGCAGTGGACACCGCTAGCCCAAACGGTCAGAGAATGGAAGGCCACTGCCGCCGTCCATGCCGATCCTGAGCTGGTCGAGCAACTGTCCAGTCCTCTGAACGATGACTTCGGCGCGATACCCGACCAACCGAAGACTGAGCATGGCGCCGAAAAGCAACGACAGGATAGCTCCATCGGGTCGTCCCGGGGCCTGGGAAGCGCGGTTCGCGACGTCTGAGGCTGCTAAGGGTTGGGAAGAACTCTGCCTGACTGCACGGTCGAATACCTGGAGGCCTGGGTGGGGCTCACCGAACGCCCGACCACACCGAAGAACCTGTCCCGTCAGCAGAAGCTTCGTGGACAGCTAGGCAGCAGCAATGTTTTCGGTTGGAGGCTAGAGCAATGGCAGTACGAGGTGACGTCTGGCGGCCGGATTTGGTGTTGCCCTGATCCGTCCAGGCGGATCACCTGGGTTGTCGCAGCGGAACTGCCCATCAACGATAGCGTGTACAGGGCGAAGATTGATCTGTCAGTCCAGTAAGCCGATCCGTCCCGCGAATTCCCGTACTTCAGCGGCATATGACGGCTTGGCACGCTTGACCAGGGTGGTGACCATGCTGCGGACGCCCCGGCTGTGTTGGAAGTCTTGAGACCGCCCAGCCTTTCGGCAATTTTCAGATGCACGAATACTGCCGTGTCGTTGCCACGGCATGCGTAGCATTGAGCGACCTGGTACAGGTGTGAGGTCTGCCGCTCTAAGGATGGAATCTGTGAGATATCCACGTCATCGGCGAGCCGTAAGGCTTCAGTTATTTCACCCTGCTCATGCGCCACGCTGACCATATGCATGCCACGTTCGTCGGCCCGAACACCGTCTGATGGTAGTTGTGTCCCTCACCCACCCGTAAAGCGGCTTTGTAGGTTGGTTCACGCAGTAGCTCACGGGCGCGCCAGGGATCGCCGGTCCGGAGGGACGCAATGGCCGCGACTAACAGCAAACCGCCATAGAGCGAGAAGTGCTCTGGTGTTCCGTCCGGCAGCAATGGCTCCAGGGCTTCGCGGCCTTGATGGCGACTTCCAGCGATCCGGCTGGCATGTCATCGGAGATCATGCAGTGCGCCAGGCTCCAGGTAGCAGCCGCGATCAGCAAGGGGTCGTCAACTTCTTCGGCATAGCGCATCGCCCGGTCTGAGACCACGCTGCCCAGGTCAACCCGTCCGACGTGCTTCAACACCTGCCGGGCCAGCTGGTACAGGTCGGACACCTGGTGGCAGGCTTGCGTGGAGCGCCCGTATTCATACACAGCCCGCTCACTGTGGACGATCAGGTCCGGCGGTACCCGCAGGGCGTCGCTGTACTTGCTTGGCGAGGTGTACCACGCCTGCTTGGCAGCATTGATCTGCTCACTCAAATTCATCCAAGGTGGGTGATTGTCTTGGATCGGTGAGGGCGAGTGAGCGATAGGTGTACAGCGCCCGTTCGACCTCAGCCAGTCGCGGATTGACCGGCCCTTCATGGGCTTCGCTCGGTGCTTCACCGATCAGGGCGGAGGTACGGACGCCTAGTACCTTGGCCAGCTTGCGCAGACACCGCGACCGGATCACACACTCAGTAGTGATCTTCACACCCACACCATCGTCAAGACGATGGCACGGGTGCCAAGGTCGTTGCGGAGAACGTGGTTCGCTCGCGACGGTTGCGTGATCGCTTCTCTCCGGATGATCTCCAGACAATGATCAATCTCTAGAGGTCGGGCACGACGGCCAAGCAGGTGGCTGAGAAGTTCGGTGTCAGCCTGCGGAGCGTCAAGCGAGTGTTGCGTCAGCATGGTGTATGCCGTGAACGTCGTGTGCTTCCGCTGTAAGCGGTGGGCGAAGCGGACGTTGAGGGCGACTCACCATTATGACGTCCTACGGGCTGTTGTCAGGGCGGGGCATTCGTCATTAGGCTCTGGCAAGCTGCGTAACCGACCATTGATCTTGTACCTGGGGCAGGCGTATGGGGTTGCGACTGTGAAAGACGCAGGGATCAGTGCGTTGTCGTTGCGGGTGCACCCGGCAGTCGAGTTAGAGGGTGTCGCAATACCCCTGGAGGGTTTACATGGTCGGCGCTGAGAATATCCCATTCTGTCCGCTTCCGATCTGGCCATGGTTTTGCTAATCCGTGCCGATGACTCTCGCCGGGTGATGCCGACCGTACGACTTAGGGAGATCGGCGCCGCCGTGAAGGATCTCGCTAGTCTGGGCATTCCGGCGGTCAAGGTGTTCGCCAGCGGTGACGCCCGTGACCGTACTGGATCACGAGGCAAGGCTCCCGATAGCCTGATGGCGCGCACAATTAGAGAGGTCAAGGCGGCACATCCTTCGATAATCGTGATGACCGAGACGTGTCTGTGCTCATACACCGACTCCGGCGAGTGTCACTTGATAGACCGGACTGGACACCCGGATCGGCTAGCCGCGATCGAGGCCATTGGTGAGCAAGCCGTGGCTCAAGCTACGGCGGGGGCGGACGTGGTTGGTCCAGCGGCGATGATCAGCGGCAGCGTGAGCCACGTCCGGCAGGCACTCGACAGCGCCGGCTGCCCTGAGGTCCAGATCATGCCGCACTTGATTTTCAACTCATGTCTGTACGACGCCTACCGGCAGACCATGGACGCAGCCCCAGCATCCGGCGAGCGCCGTGTCTTCCAGATCGATCCGACACAACCAGAAACCGCTATGCGAGCGTCGCTGGGTTTTGTGGACGAAGGCGCGGACATGTTGCTTCTGGAACCGGCACTGTTCTGTGCGGACGTGTTGATCGCGCTCAAGCAGACGTGCCGAGTGCCGATCGCCCCGTTCTCGGGGTCCGGCGAATACCTGAGGCTCCGCTCAGAAGGCGACTCTCGGCTGCTCATTGCAGCTGTCCACCCTACTGAAGCGGTCCGGTGCGGATCAGATCATTACCTATGCCGCCACCGACATCGCCCGCAGCCTCCATTAGACCGTTACCCGGATCTGCCGCAGGATCGCCTCCGCGCCCCGCTCCAGCATCGCGCGGGCCAGCGTTTCCCCGAGCAACTGGGCATCAGCACCGGTCGCGGAGGAAAACACGCGCTGTGTCCCATCCAGCGATGTAACCTGCGCCGTCAGCTTTAACCCGTCTCCGGACGGCACCGCATACGCGCCTACCGGCACTGAGCAGCCACCGTGCAATTCAGCCAGCAGCGCCCTTTCGGCAAGTACCGCGGCGTCCGTGGCGGGGTCGCCGTAGGAGTTCAGCATCTCCCACAGCTCAGTGTCAGCGGCACGTAGCTGAATGCCTATAGCTCCCTGCCCTGGAGACGGAGGGAAATCATCAAGCGGGAGCAGCTCGGTGATGCTGTCTTCCAGACCGAGGCGCCGCAGGCCGGCTGCCGCCAAGACGACAGCGTCCATTCCAGTCTTCAATTTCGCGAGCCTCGGCGGCACGTTCCCCCGGATAGGGACGATAGTGAGATCCGGGCGCAGCGCCTTCAACTGTGCGACCCGCCTCGGTGACCCGGTGCCCACCCGAGCACCGCGCCGAGCCCGGCAAGCGTCGAACCGCACAGCGCGTCATGGATGTCCTCACGCGGCGGCGTCACCGCAAGCACCAAACCCTCAGGCATCGCGGTCGGGAGATCCTTCAGGCTGTGCACCGCAACATCGATCCGGCCCTCCAGCAGCTCCTGACCTAGCTGGTTGGAAAACGCGCCGCTCCCGCTCCCGCTCGCACCGCTGACCTCGCGCAACGACCTCTTGCGGTCCCGGTCCCCATCCGTCATCACGACCCGGTTCTTGAACTTCACCACCGGACACGGACCGCCCAATCCGGCCAGGAACTCAGCCACCATCGCCTGCGCAAGACGGCTGCCACGGGCTCCCACCACCACGGTGTCCATGCCCAAAGATCTTGATGCCCCTCGCGGGACGCTCGCGGGTGGGTGAAAGTAGGCGCCACACCGGTTACACCGGCCACCTCAGCCTCATTGGCACCTATTTACGTCTCAGACTACTAGCGATCCGATCAGCGTGATATCACACATCCATCCACTGTCCGAGAACACCACCGAAGACCAAGACACAGAAACATAGGAAGATCAAACTGTGACATGCATCACCCGGTAAGGCGCTAACACGCCACCGCGTGACGGCCAATCCCGCCGACAAACGATCAATGAGGTTCCCCGTAGCACGGACACCGGCATGAGGTGAGTGATCTTGGTCGGGACGACGGGATTCGAGCCTGCGACTTTGACCCCCAGGACGTAGGAGTAGGCATCCCTACAGGTCAAACCGGGTGCAGCCGCCGTGCAGGCGAGGAGTCGACGTGCGGATTGTTCGCCTGAGTGCAAGACGTGTGGTCCCCAAATGGTCCCCAACAGCAAGCGCTGTCTACTTGTCCGGCTCCGCTCGTCCTGGCCGTCGGTCTCGTCGCGGTGGTGGAGTCAATGATTGCCAAAAACGATCGCGCGTGACTCGGGCTCCGGGACTTTGCCTGCGTTGCTCTCCGTAGAGGCGCTCGCGGCACTTGGGAGACCGGACAGTTCAGTGAACAAGATCCGTCATGTCCAACAACACGGTGTGGCTCGATGATCATTCGCTCAGCCGAGGTCGGCGCGGGCAGTGGCCGAGGTGCCCGGAAGCTCGGAGATTTCAAGTTCTGCGGCCACCAGTCCGGCCCTCTGTAGCTGTGGCAGTACCTGACTGAGCAGATAGCCGGCCAGCGCCTCAAGGGTGGTGTTGACCAGCGGCAACATGGTCACGTCCTCGGCGGGCAGCAGGTACTGCTTGCGGCCGCAGATGATTGACAAGGACTCGTCGTTCGGCGTGATCCGCAGCTCCGGTGCCTGTCCGGGTACTAGGGTGCGACGTCGCAGCGGCGCGACAGCGTCCCGCATTGCAGGCTTGATCTCGCTGAACTCAGCAACTATTCCGCTGGTATCGGGTTGGCCGGACACGCGCAAGGCCACCTGGAAGGTATGTCCGTGCAGGGGTTCGATTTCACCGTTATATAACGCAATGTGGGCGGCGTAGAAGCCGAACTCGGCGCGCGCCATTTCCAATGTGGTAAGCATCTTCGTTTCCTTCAAACGCGTGGGCTCAGCCGACCTTGAACTGTTCATCGCCGAAGTTGGCGACGACTTCGAGGAGGCCTCCGAGAGCGGTGACGTAACGGTCGAGAACGTCGATGCCGGCGAGTTCGCCGTTTTCGATCTGGCTGACCCGTCCGACGGTCACCCCCATCGCCTGGGCGACCTCGCGCTGGGTCAGGCCGCGCCGCTTGCGCATGTCAGCGAGCCGGTACGCGCGAACCTGGGAGATGAGCCGGGACGTGCCGCGCTCGACGTTCTCGCGACCGATCGCCTCAATGTGTTTGTCGCGGATGTCCGGCCAGCGCACGGTGCTCATAGTGGTAGCTCCTGTTCGGCGGCTCAGTTCTTTCAGGTAGGTCTCATAAAGTTGTTCCGCGTGGGGGATGGCGTGGCGGTACCAGCCTGACCAGTTGCTCGACTTGTCTCCGGCGACCAGTAGGTTCGCGCTGCGCCATGGATCGAAGACGAACAAGATCCTCACCTCGGTGGAGCCTACGGATCCGAGGCGGAGTTCTTTGAGATTGTGGATGGTTGAGCCCTTGGTCCGGTTGACTCGGTCCGTGTGCCAAGAGTATAGCTTACGCTATACCCGCGGGCCATGATCGACCTAAACTGGCAGGTGACAATCTCGCGCGCCGTACACAGCTTAGGCTTCGGCCGTGGAGCCGAACTCCACCCCTGTCGGTGCGCTGCGCTCCCTAACCGTCTACGGCGCTGTCCCAGTGAGTTGCCTGGGCTGGGTGGACACTCGGGGCGTGGGTAGGTGCCCACGAGAGCCACGGTGGGTGGGCTCCCGGTCATCGAGGGTGACGGGGATCTCTTCGGGGAGGCGGGGAGCTCTCCCAGACCGGTTCCCTGGTGTTGCTTTCCCGTCCTGAGCTGCGCAGACACCGACTGAACGCCACCGCTTTGATGCTTTCTTTGTGGCCGTTCAGTGGGGTGGATAAGGTGGCATTCGCATCTGTTAACAGGGCCGTATAGAGGTCCGGAGTCTTTGGTCGCATATGGTAGGCGGTGAGGTCAAGTTGAGCCGCGAGAGAGATGTCGGTGCTGCGTAATCGGTCCGCCTGGGTGGTGATCTGGTTGAAGATAGCGGTGTCGCGTTGTGTTTGTGCAGTGCTGCGTTGTCGGAAGGCGAAGACTGACGTGCCGGTTACGAGCAACAATAGGATCGACAACGTGGCGATGGTCCCATTGCGACGGCGCCGCTCGCGCTGCTTGGCGGCAGTGACGCGTCGGGTAGTGGCGTTGAGAAACGCCCGGGCCTCGTTATCGAGCTCGACGGTGAGTGACACCGCGGGGTTGGGGCTGGCGTCATCGCCGATCATGTCTAACGTGGCGAGAGTGGTGGTGAGCCGCTTTTCGTCCCAAAGGTAGTGCTCGGACCGGCCCGCGCTGGTCCACTCCGCAGCCGCTTGCTCCACTGTCCGCGCAGTGCGTAAGGCGATGACGTCCGCGATGGCAGTGTCTAAGGGGCCGCCACTCATTGAGCAGTGCCTCGTGCGCCACGGTGAGCCACAGCTGGCCCTCGTCATCGATGTCGCTGAGCAGCAGGCGGCGCTCGACGAAGACCTGCAATGCGATACGCAGCGGCTCGGTAAACCCGGTAGTCTGACCCGCCGCCGGCCGCGGCGGCCGGTTTCATCGACAGTGATCAGGCGAGTGAGTCCATTCAACACCTCGCGGTCGCTCAGGCTGCTAGTTCGGAGCGCTTCGGTGAGTGCCACATCGGCATGCCGTGCCAACGCGCCTTGGACACCGCCGAGGTCACGGTAACGCGACAGGCTCAACGTGCCTCCCGCGGCCAGACCCTCGGCCAGCTGGCGCAAGCTGAAGGCCAGCAGCGGCAGGGCCTCGCCACTATCGGTATCGGTGACCAGCACAGCCACCAGTCCGTCGTACAGGCGCAGCCTGGCCCCCTGCCCCAGACTTTATGTTCACGTTGATCAGGTTCACCACTTCATCGCAATCGAGCTCAGATCACGTTACGTCAGCCGTCTGAAACCTGCGAGAGTGGTTGCTCAGCGGGCATTCGCCGTTCATCGGTTATGAACTGCAGGATGGTCGTAGTGGGGGTGAGGTCGGAGACGGTCACCGGCGCTCCGGCTTGTGCTAACTCAGTTTCATCGCTTGTGCCGCTGGCGACCGCGATGATCCGTACCCCCGCCGTGAGGGCCGCATCGACATCGCTAGGTGTGTCCCCGATAAGGACGGTGTGCTGGTTGTCGAACCTCGCCGCTATTCGCTCGGTCGCGCGTTTCTGGGCGATGCCAACCAGTTCGGCACGCTCGGTGTGGTCATCGCCGTAGGCGCTGGAGGCGAGATCGAGATAGGAGTCAAGACCGAACACCTCCAGCTTGATACGGGAGACGTCTCGCAGGTTGCCGCTGAGGACGCCTTGGTGGACGCGAGGCTCAGCGGCCAGGGCCGCTAAGGTCTCCCTAGCACCGGGCAGGACACGGCCGGTGGTGGCCAATTCCGCCCGAGCGTCGTCATACCCCTGGGCGAGTGCCGCCGCCAGGCGGTGCATCGTCTGCTCGCTCGGTTCGATGCCGTGGAGTTGGAGGGTGTCGCGCATGATGACCAGTTCAGTCCGTCCGGCGACCCTGGCGAGCTGCCGGAACGGCTTGCCGGTGATCAGGGGGAACGCCCGCTTGTAGATGGCTCGACCGACACCGCGGGTCTCGATCAGGGTGTGGTCGATGTCCCACAGCACCAGGATGTGCGGCGGTTGAGTCGCGGTGTCCCCTCCGGTCATACCTCGCAGTCTGCCAAGGAGGGTCTCTGCTGGGGCGTAGCATCCCTGTTGATCACGCCTTGAACGAGGGGTAAAGGGGCATGGACGAGCAGCTGGCGCGGGTCATCGGTGAGCGTGTGCGAGCCCGCCGCACTGCCAGAAGGCGCAAGAAAACCGTGGTGGCCGGGCTGGCCGGTATCACGGCCGACTACCTGTACCAGATCGAGCGCGGACTGAAGCTGCCGACCGTTGCCGTGCTGACGAAGCTCGCTGAGGTACTCGGGGTGCCGGTAGCTGGGCCAGGAACTATCCACAAGCAACCCACCATCGACTACGGCGACCGGGAAGGCTCTCTACCGCGCATTGGTCAATCCGGTGCTGATGACCTCCGAGGTGCCCCTCGTCACGGAGGTGCACGCGCGGGTCGCGCGGGCCTGGCGGACATGGCAAACCTCACCCCAGCGCTACAGCCAGCTCGCGGGCCACCTGCCGCAGCTCATCATCGACACCGAATCAGCGGTGCACGCACATCACGCTGAGGCCGCCACGAGCTGGCGGCATGCCCAGATGTGCGCTGCTGATCTTTACAGTCTCGTGCGGACGGTGACCAAACGACTCGGCAGAGCTGACCTGTCGTTGCTCGCGGCCGACCGGGCGGTGCGAGCGGCCGAGATCGCCGACGATGCGGTGCGGCTGGCCGTCGCCCGGTGGAACGTGGCCCACGTACTGCTCGCCGACGGCCAGCCCGAGGGCGGAGAGATGGTGGCAATGCGGGCTGCCGAGGCCCTGCGCCCCCTCATCACCGAGGGCGGCGCCGAGACAGCGGCGGTCTATGGCGCATTACTGTTGATCGGAGCGGTCGCGGTGGCCCGCCAGGGTGACGCGTGGACCGCTCGCAGCCGCATACAGCAGGCCGCTCCGCTGGCCGATCACACGGGTGAGTGCAACACCTTGTGGACTGCGTTTGGACCCACCAACGTCGCCATGCACGCCGTGACCATCGAAATTGAAACGGGCGAGGCTGCGGAGGGTCTGCGGCTGGCCGAACACATCGACTACGAACATTCCCCCTCTCTTGAACGACGAGTGGCTTTCTTACTCGATCAAGCCAAGGGCTATGAGCAACGCCGCAACTTCGCCGCTGCTCTGCTTCTGCTCCACACAGCTGAACGAGAAGCCCCGGAAGACATGCAACACCGGCCGGCCGCTCACGCCACCTTGCGCACGGTCATCACCCACGGCCACCGCTCGGTCATCACCGAGGCCACACAGCTGGCTGCCCGCCTCAAGCTGCCGCTGAACTAACCACACCAGACTGCGGGACAACCCGAGCTGACAACTCGGGTCATCCGCTCGCCTCTGCCTTAGTGTCCTTGCCCTGGCCCCAGGGCCGGGCTGAACCCAGAGCTGGTGTGCCGTCCTTCACAGGACACCCGTCCCCGCTTCCACCAGTCCGGCGTTCCCCGGCCCTGGGTGCCCTCCATCTAGACCATGACAACCGACGCAGGGGCCCCACCATGATCGAGGTAACCGACCGCGTACCCCACGAACGTGCCCGTCTCATCGCACAAGGCCGTCGCACCGACGATAACAGCCAATGCACCATCGTCGTGATCCACGAACACGACGGCACCTGGACGATTCACGGACTGGGCAACCCCGGCGCGCGACTGGCAGCAGCGGACATGGTCACCCTGGCCGACACCATTCTGAAACGAGCCCAGTAACCATACGCGCTGCCGCTCCGCCTTCCCCACTGACCCGACCAGCACACCCACCGATCATCCCGAACCCATCACCGATCCGGCCCGCGCACGCAACACTGCACGGAGAAACAAAAACCTGGCTAATGGCTACTATACCCACGGCTTGCCGAAGACCTCGACGATCACGAAGTTCAGCAGCCGAAGCGCGGCCTTCAAAAGCTTGCCGACGCTGAGAACTTATGCCTCACGCGATCTTCCCAGGTCAACGAGACCATCCCGTGATCATCTCCACCCCTTACCTACCTGAAACAACCGTCAACGTGCGGTGCCAGTGCCTACTGTTGAGAAGGTCTGCGCTGGTCAGACGAGCTGTTCGGTCATGACCGGCACTGTCCGGTAGCGGGTCCTGCTAATCGCTAGCTCGCAAGTTCACGCGGGCTGACCACGGCCGATCAGCGTTCGGGACGAAGAGGCCGGGGCCGCGTACGGATCCTTTCGCGCCCAACTAAACCGCCGGTGTTGACGGGAGGCAAGCGTTTGGCCTGGTCAGGCCGTTGTGAAATCACGGGCGGGGCGCCCCGCATCTCATTTCGATCGCGAGGCTAGCCGTGCTATTTGGCGTCCAGATTTGCCGATGCCCAGCCGGACGGCTGAATCTGCTCGCAGAATATCCAGCGCTTGGCTCTTAGACACGCCACCAATGACAGCTAGCCGCTCGATACTCCTCCACAGATACTCACCTGAGGACAGCGCTTCTTCCATACGCCGTCTCGCCATCTCTTGTTGTTCAGCAGGCAGAGTGTCACCGTTGACCGGTTGCACACGGGGCACATCGGAGGTATTAAGCTTGGATTCAATTGCAGTAATTGCCGTCTTGATTGCCTCAATTTCGTCCCGGATTGGGTCGAGCTCCTCATCTAAGCTCGCGGATAGCTGGTGCAGTCGAATGCTGCGGTTTTCACCCCATGATATCAAGATGTCGCCCCGCCTGAGCGCCTCGCCAAGTTGGCGTCGAAATATCATGGCGACGAGCAAAAAGATGAGGAACGCAAGGAACGGCCAGTCGAACAACTTCAACACGATTTGTTGACCTTGGTCCACGGGCGGCGTCTCCCTTTCTTTCTCCAGCATGGATGTCTTCCGACTGGAGTTCCTTCCAGTCCGCTGAGGTTCGATCGTACTGCGCAACAAGTTGATCCTCGCCGCTCTGGACTCACGGGCCCCGTACGGGAAGGGCGTGCGCGGTGCGGCATCCCAAGGTCACACGACCGGTATGGCGGTTCAATAACGATCTTGAGCTGTGCCCCTCGCGTGCCCCGTTCGGACGGGGACTCCTGGGGAATCACCGACGATCACGGCCAATATCACTGACTGTCAGAATTGTTCCTAGCTCACGCTGTGTGACCATCCGCACCATCGCGCGGCGGGGGTTCGGGCACGGTGCGCGTGCAACAAGAGGGGGTCAACGACGGTCATCTGGGCACCCATGACCGCGGCCGAACCAAGGCCTGGATCAGGGCGGCACTATAGGCTTCCCAATCTCACAATGCACGACGCACAGCACCGCCAGGTTGGGCTTGAGTACGAATGATCGTTTGGACAGCTTTTCGGTCACTAAATGTATCCAGCTAGCCCGATGCGACCACAGGCAATGAGCGTTTGCAACCGCGAAAGACGCAGGTAATCGGCACTGTCCACGAACAACGACGACAGCGGTCCGAGACTCAGCGGGTTTGGGGTTCGGGGCCCTGGCGGTGCGCCATCGCAACAAATCAGGCCATTGCGGGTAGCTTCTGCTACCTACCTGGAAGATCAAAAATGTCGGAAACTCGACAGTAACCCTTCCGGTTCGCGCACCGTGTACGGTACCAAAACTCGTCACCCGCGCGGTGACCTCGTGTTTTGTTTACCACACGTGATCATGACATGATCTCGTGCCGTGCTGTTTCGACTACTGCATTTGATCTGTGTCACAGTGTTCGGCTGGTTCGGACTGCTCGCCCGCAGCACCGCCACCAAGGACGTGGAGATTCTGGTCCTACGCCACGAAGTCGCGGTCCTGCGTCGTCAGGTCCGCAGACCTGGCCCCCGATGGCCAGACCGAGCGATCCTATCCGCGCTGACCCGCCTGCTCCCCCGCCAGCTGCGCCTGCATCGGATCGTCACCCCCGCCACCTTGCTGGCCTGGCATCGCCGCCTGATCACCCGCAAGTGGACCTACCCGAACCAATCCGGCCGCCCACCCATTAGCGACGACATCCGCGACCTCGTGCTGCGCCTGGCGCAGGAGAACCCGGCCTGGGGCTATCGTCGGATCCAAGGTGAACTCGCCGGGCTGGGACACCGCTTGGGTGCGAGCACGATCCGCCGGATCCTCACTGCCGCCTGCCTCGGCCCCGCGCCACGCCGAGCAGACATCGGCTGGCGAACCTTTCTTCGGGCTCAGGCTGCCGGCTTGCTGGCCACCGATTTCTTCACCCTTGACACCATCGCCCTGCGCAGACTCTATGTTCTCTTCATCATGGAAGTGCGCACCCGACGAGTCCATCTTCTCGGGGTGACTGCTCATCCGACCACGGCGTGGACCACCCAGGCCGCCCGCAACCTGCTGATAGACCTTGGCGAACGGATTACCACGTTCCGCTTTCTGGTCCGTGACCGGGACTGCAAGTTCAGTGCTGCCTTCGATGCCGTCTTCACCTCCGAAGACCTCGACATCGTCAAGATCCCTCCCCGAAGCCCACGAGCGAACTGCTATGCCGAGCGGTTCGTCCGCAGCGTCCGCGAAGAGTGCACCGACCGATGCTGATCTACCACGAACGACACGCCCGCACCATCCTCGACCAGTACATGCACCATTTCAATAACCACCGGCCGCACCAGGGCATCAATCAACACCCGCTCCACCACGATCCGGCCACAGTCATCCCCTCAACGCCCCGATCCGACGTCACCGAGTCCTCGGCGGACTGATCAACGAGTACCGGCGAGCAGCCTAGCTCGGCCTGAAAAGACCTGGTCAGCGGGCCATGTATCTAATTTTGGCACGGTACAGGGTTCGACGCCGCCGTTGAGCCAGGTGGACACGGCGGCGTGGCGCAGGTCGTAGGGGCGGCCCCAGTTCACCGGTGGGGCCTTCTTCGGGCGTGCCAAGTTCACCGACAGGGCCTCCTTCGGATACGCCCAGTTCACCAACAGAGCGGCTGTGCTGGGCGCGTGCGTCACTGTGAGCGCCGCGGACGGTGATCGCTCGGCGCTGGAGGTCACCACGCCGTCCGGCGAGTCGAGTAGCACCGCCAGTTTGTTGGCCTGGCCCGGGGGCAGTGAGGCGGTGGTACGTCGCTCATGGGTCCGACCTCACTCCCGTCAAGGCCCCGGCGCTGGAGTGTTTCGGCACCGGGACCCCCTACTGGGGGCCGTCTGGTGCCAGGCGGATCGGGGCGGTGCGCGCGTCGCAGAAGGGATCGATCCACTGTGGATGGTGTGGGGCCGTCTGTGGGCCGTCGCAGACCGGTACGGCTAGGGATAGGCAAGGAGCCACGAGGAAGGGCAGGGAATGCCGTTTCGGCAGCTCAGATCCATCGCGAACCCCGTTTCGGCTGGTACCCCGAACGGGCGAATAACCCCGGTTAGTAGTACCAGGTCTTCTACGACCAGGACCCCAGCTACGCCCCCGCCTACCTGCGGCGCTGGTGCTCCGGCGCGAAACGCTCCCGCCTCCAACCCATCAAAGACTTCGCAGCGCTGGTGGACAGACACTGGGACGGCATCATCGCCGGGCACACCAGCCGCCTGACCAACGGCCTGCTCGAAGGGATCAACTCCCTCATCCAGGCAGCCAAAGCCCGCGCCCGCGGCTACCGGAACAAAACAAGATGATCACCATCATCTACCTCACCGCCGCCACACTCCCCCTGCCCACCCTCACCAACCCCAAGCCCGCATACATGACCTGACCCCACCTCACTCTAAGTAACCCACTGAAAACAGCGAAGAGCCGTCCAAAACAGCTCCGCTGCGCACAAGTGATCAGCGCCGGACACGCTTTCATCCAGAGCATCCGCCGCGGACACTACGAACTCGGAGTCGAAGAAACAGTAAACCTACGGGCCCTGACTGCCTTCGACGAACTGACCCTGGCGATCTGACCAACCGGGATCAACGACCTCGCCTGCCCCAGCTCGTACAACGCAACAGCGCCTTACAGCTGCTCGGCGCCGGAGCGATGGTAAGCCGTGTTATTGGTGTGTCCAACCGATCACTTGCTGCGAACATGATACCAAGCGCTCAGTGTCTGCTGCCAGTTAGTGAACAGCCCCAGTGACCAGAGTTCGACTCAGCGTGACTGCGGAATTGGGGAGGTGGTCGAGCAGTAGTCCAAGAACTTGGACCGCCCTCTGCCTGCGGACGAAATGCGTGCCCCGTTGATCCATCGACCAGAGGTGTGGCAACGTCTCAGTGCGGAAGCGCGTAGGCTTGCGGGCCCGACCTAGACGCTTTGGAGGTGGTGACCGTGGTCTCGTCGTCCGACCGCGGGGTTCTCACCTCAGGACGTGTCAAGGCTCTGATTCTATCGCCGGTAGTGATCTTGTTTGCTTCTGCCGCTCGTCTATTAATTATTTCGAATTACGACACGACCACAGCGACTGCGATAGCGTCGTCCGCTGGCGTAGTGGGCACACTACTGGGGACCGTTGTGCCCCTTCTTCCGCCTTTTCTTCCGGCTATTATTGTCTTCTTTTTCATACTTCGCCGTTGGGGCCTTGCGTTACTAACGGGAATCTTCACTGCATTGGTATCACCTATGTACTTTAGGTCCATAAAAGAGGGGGGGAAGATAGCCGCCGGCTCGGGCCGGGAGATTTGGGGTGATTTAACGGCAGTTTTGCCAGGGCTACAGAAAGTAGTTGATGTAGTTTCGACCATCTTGGGTCGGATAGTAGATCTTCTAGGCTTTCTCTTGACTTGGTTAGTAAACTTTTTAAGAGGACCAGGGGCAGAACTACATAGCCACCAGCCCTGGCCAGCGCTGTGCGAGTGGAGCGACGGTCTACAGGCACTATGGAACCACTGGCCAGGGGCGGCAAGAGTGGCGGTAATCTGCACACTGGCGACCCTTCTATGGGCGCTCTATGCGCCACCGTGGAATTATTTTCCAAAAGTCAAGACTCAGGAGGAAGTCAGCGGGTTGATGGTACTTCCCGATACTGTTGTACGACTTTTCGGCATCGCGGTCTACAGTGTCTGCGTTGCTGCAGCTTGCGGCTTCTTCGTTCTGTACGTCCAGAACGCTTACCAAGTATCTTTCGATAAGAAGGGCATATCGGAGATTGTGCGCCGACCATGGCTTCCCGCGGAGGAGATTAAACTGTCCTCGGGAAATACTCTAGTGGGCTACACCCTGTCGAGTAGCGTTGGATGGCAGGTTGTCCTTATTGAACCGACTCGAACGATCAAATACGTACGAGCCGCAGAAGTAGCGGAACGGACGGTCTGTCATATGACAAAGGCAGCTGAATCTAGTCCGCCTCCACTCATCGAGTTCGACGGAGTTGTTCCCAGCGGCGTGCCACTTTGCCGACGCGTCTAGTGTAGTGTCTTGCAATTGTGTTTACAGTGCTTTATGCTATGAGTTATGAGTCGAGCAGCGGCACCGTTGGCGATATCCGATGGGCAACGAGAAGTTTTGGAGACCCTGGCCGATTCACGGGCTGCGGCGTACCGGGTGGTGCAACGGGCGCAGGTGTTGTTGTTGGCCGCCGACGGTGTGGCGAATTCCGAGATCAGCGCGGTGGTCGGGGTGTCTCGTCCGACTGTGTTGGCCTGGCGTGGCCAGTTCGAGCAAGACGGACTGATCGGATTCGGTGAGGTAGCCCCAGGGCGAGGCCGTAAACCATCGATTAGTGATGAGAAGGTTGCCGAGATCGTGGAGTTGACGCTGCACTCGACACCGGAGGGCGAGACGCAGTGGTCGTGTCGGTCGATGGCCACACGGGCCGGGGTGAGCTCGGCGTCGGTGGCGCGGATCTGGTCGGTGCGAGGGCTCAAGCCTCATGTGGTGAAGACCTTCAAGCTTTCCCATGATCGCCATTTCGAGGAGAAGCTCGTCGACGTGGTGGGTCTGTACCTGAACCCGCCTGATCAGGCCGTGGTGTTGTGCATGGACGAGAAGAGCCAGATCCAGGCACTGGACCGCACCCAGCCCTCGCTGCCGATGAAAAAGGGCCGGGCTGGCACGATGACCCACGACGACAAGCGGCACGGCACCACCACCCTGTTTGCCGCGCTGAATGTGCTGACCGGAATGGTGATCGGCCGTTGTCTGCCACGGCACCGCAATACTGAGTTTTTGAAGTTCCTGCGTATCATCGACCGTGAGGTGCCCACAGGACTGCAGATCCACATGATCTGTGACAACTATGGCACCCACAAGCATGCCAACGTCACCAAATGGCTGGCCAAACACCCGCGGTTTCATCTGCACTTCATCCCCACCTCCTCGTCGTGGCTCAATATGGTCGAACGGTGGTTTCGGGAACTGACCGACAAGGCCATTCGCCGGGGAGTGTTCCACAGTGTGAATGACCTCGTTACCGCGATCGAGGACTACCTGAAAGTTAACAACGACAACCCGAAGCCATTTGTGTGGACTGCTACCGCCGAGCAGATCCTCGCCAAGGTCGCCCGCGGTCGTGTCACTCTCGAGCAAGTGTAAATTCAATAATGAGACGCTACACTAGGCGCTTGGAACGACGGGCCTGCTTTCACTTGCAGCTGGCGCGTTCCGGCACCAGGATGTGCGGTGATGGTGTGCTTCCAGTCCTCCTCGCCAGCCACGACCCGGAAGGACTCTAGTTCTGCTTGCCCAAGAGCATGCTCGGTGTGGCCGCCGAGGTCCGCCTTGCCGTCCGCTAACGCAGTCCAAAGAGTGCCGCAGGGATTGAAGTTGCCGATCGTGCGGCCCCGGCAACCCATGTGGGGCAGTGTGAAGTAGGCGGCTCACCTGGCCGGATGTTGTGGCGAAGATTGAGTACAGCAGCCGTCTTCGGGAGTCGTTGCTACACGGCTGCTACACACCCGCGTGGTGGTGACCGCTTGACCCCAGCGTTCGGCAAGGAGGGCGTTGCGGGTTTCTATGCGACGGCGATGGTGAGCAGAAGCAGCAGGACATCGGTTCTTGTCATGCGCGCACGATGCGCGTCCACCCCCGGCGTCCGGCTACCACCGCCGGATGACGCTGTGAGCAGCGGCTTGCCGGTCCGCACGGCGCTGTTGCGTTAGCGGAAGGTGGGCACGGTCGACGGCGGCCTGTGTGCTGTTCAGATGGCGAGTGCGAGTTCGGTGGAGGCTGTTGGGATCCGGTGGTTCGGGTGGAGGTCGATGGCTAGTTCGTAGTGACCGCGGCGTAGGTTCTGGATGAACGCGTGTCCTGTATAGATCACTCGTGCTGAGCGCAGTCGTTTGAGACCATGCATCGGCTGCAGCCGGGACTTCAGGCGGCTGTGGTCGGCTTCGACTGCGTTGTTCGCGTCCTGCTTGGTGACGTGGCAGGCCGAGGGCAGCAGCTCATCGAGAACTCGCGGATACGCCGGTGCCCGGTCGGTGCTCGCCTCGGTCGGTCGTGGACCGTGCTCGAGCGCCTGGGTGAAGAACCGGTGAGTGGCCGCGAGATCCGGTTTCTCCGCAACGAGGACGTCGATGACCTGGCCGAACTGGTCGATCGCCCGGTACAGATAGACCCATCGTCCGGCCACTTTGACGTACATCTCATCGACAAACCACCGATCACCGAGGGCATGCCGGCACAGCCGTGCCGCGTCGATCAGCAGCGGAGTGAACCGTTGCACCCACCGGAACACGCTCACGTGATCAACCATGATGCCACGCTCGACCAGCAGCTCCTCGACGTCGCGATAGGACAGGTTGTAGCGCAGGTATCACCGCACCGCGACCATGATCACGTCCGGCGGGAAGCGGAAGCCCGCGAACCCAGACTGCGGTGGCGGTACTCGACAAGGGCGACGGCGCATCGGCACAGCCTGCCCAATATCTCTCCCTCACCGATGCAACAGCCCCACTCCACCACCTCAACATCCAACGACGTGATCGACTCGGCGGCACCCTCCACGAATACCATCACCTAGCCTGACCAGCACGGATGGACTTTTCGGCACCTACAGACGCGATGACGGCTCCGGGGGTCGCCGACGGCTGGGTGATGTCAGCGCGGAGACGTTCAGGCTCGATCACGCAAGGGCCCGCCAGTCGCTTGCACAGCTGATCACCGAGTGCGGCAGCGTTTGTCTGGTCAGAGGCTTGAAGGCTGGCCGGGATGCTGGGTAACCGCCGAACTCTTCGATGGGTCACCCATGCGAACACCCGTGCCGCCGATGCTGCGGTAGTCATCGAGGACGCTGAGACCCTGGTGATGATCAAAACCGAGCGACTCGGGAAGCGGGTAAGCGGACGTTGCGCGTTGACTGGTACGGCGGCGAGCCGCTTATGAGCCTGGAATTCCTCGAAAGTGATCTGCGGTCCTTCAGGAGTTTTGCGTGAAGGAGGGGGTCGCGTTTTATGCGCCGCAATCGGTTACTCTAGTGGAAGTCGTTCGATGCGGTGAGGGTGCACCCGATACACAAAAGGGCCGGGAGTATCGCATGCCGCAATGATAGCGGCGAGGTTGTGCACCACCCGTTCGACGTTCTCTGCAGCGGTGATGTTGCCATTGAGGATGAAATTCTGCACGCCGGCGTCGATCAGCACTGCTCGTTCGGCAGGACGTCGGCACCGACGGTGCTTGGAGTCGCAGCCAAGGACCGGCCAGCCATGTTGGGCTGCTTCCGCCATCCACTGGTGATCGGCGACCTCCTGGTCACGAGGGATCCCGTAGTGCTCGGCGAGGGTCACGACGCTGAGCCCGGCTTGGCGTAGGCCTTCGGGAAAAGCGTGTCGTCCGAGGTCCCGGTCGATGAAGAAGGTGGGGCGGCCGCTGTGGCCGCTAGGCGGCGTCAGTGTGGACACGCACAACGTCCAGGATGTCCGCCCCCGATACGCCGTACTCGTTGGTCAGCTCGTCGATCCCCGCTCCCCGCTTGAAGGCAGCGAGCACGGTCTCCAGCCGCACCCCCCCATGGGCGAAGATCGGTGCTCCGAAGCTCCGTTTTAGATCGACGATGACGTCGGCCTGGCGATACTTCGGGAGATGGATGACTCGTGCCCACGGGTCGTCGTGGAAGTCGATGCGCTGTAAGTACGAGTCGACGATCTCGTTGAACACTCGTTGGTCGTTGCGAACGACGACGAGCTCGCGAGCGCTTCGAGCTTCGGGAGTGTCACCCTCGTGTTCGGCGTAGTCATAGAGCACTTCAGCGCCGTCGGTGAAGAGCTTGCGGGAAGCGAGGACATGCTCGATCCCGAACTCGTCACGAAGGCGATCGAGGGCAGGCCGGATACGTTGAAGCGGTACCCCAGCTCGACGAATGGCGGCAAGTACGTAACCCTCGGCGAGACCGATGAACGGGATGGAAACCCCGCTGTCGAGGGGCACGGTGGTGACGATGGGATCACCAACCACAGGACGCCGCCCCCTCGGCAAGTTCCGGTAGCCATGTGCCCAGGTCCGAAACGTCGATGCGGGGACGTCGAGGTGACGGGCTGCTTCGGCTGCCGAGTAGAGCGGCATTACGAAACGTTCGTCGTTGCTGCTCATGGCCCTGATTCTGGCACCGATGAACGACGCTTCCGCGACCCCACGCCGGGCGTTATCGCATTGCTCGTCAATCAGCGGGCTCGCAGGCGACGCGATGACGGCTCCGGGGGTCGCCGACGGCTGGGTGATGTCAGCGCGGAGACGTTCAGGCTCGATCACGCAAGGGCCCGCCAGTCGCTTGCACAGCTGATCACCGAAGTGCGGCAGGTTTGTCTGGTCAGAGGCTTGAAGGCTGGCCGGGATGCTGGGTAACCGCCGAACTCTTCGATGGGTCACCCATGCACACCCCGTGCCGCCGATGCCGCAGTAACCGTTGGGGTTCTTGGAATCGCCCAGATACTGCTGGTGGTAGCAGTGTCGCTGTCGCAATAACTTCTGTTCCTGGAGTCACAGGTCGCGGTATACTGTACCTCCCGACGATGGGCGACCCGGACGACGGTGACGAGGATAAGATCATCCTGGATGACGTACACCACGCGGTAGTCCCCGATGCGCAGCCGCATGGTTCCCGGCGGTTGCCCCATCAGCGCCCTGACTCCGGGCGGGCGAGGATCCAGACCAAGCTTGGTGACCGCCGCTAAGACTCTGCGCGCGAGGGGCTTGTCGAGCTTGCGCAGTTCACGAAGCGCCGGGGCGCTCCACTCAATCTCATAGCTCACCGCTTACGCGATGCCATACTCGGCGAGCACGTCACGATGGGGAACGCGCTGCTCGATGCTTGCCAGGGCTTCCCGAGTCGCCGCAAGATCAGCCTCGTCCTCCGCTGCCTCAAGCTCCCGCAGATCGTCGATAGAAACCCCCGCGGCGACAGCCTTGCCATGTCGAGTCAGCACCGTCCGTTCCTGGGCGTGCTCGGCCTTCGACACGATCTCCCCGAGGTGATCCCGTGCCTCGCTGATCGGCAGCTCACTCATGCTACAAATTATACAATCGGTGGCAATGTCTGGTGGGCACGGCCTGCGGTGTCACCGATTTTCACCCTGCCGCCGGTCGTTCGCGCGATCGAAGGCAGGCTGACACACGGTTCAGCCACTGCCCAGCCGACACGGTCGACCCGGGTTGTCCACAGATCAGCGTTGGAGCTCCAAATCAGCCCAGCGATGGGTTCCCGCTCGCCATGGATAACCGGCACGTGACCTCTGAACAGCTCGGAACAGAATTGGTCATCGTTAAAGTCGCTCAGGATCCAGGTTAGCGGGACTTGAAGACACGCCAACCGGGCAACTCACGCCCGTGCCACCAATTCCACAATAACCATTCGGATTTTTCGCATCACTTAAATATTGTTGGTGGTAGTCCTCGGCGTAGTAGAAGCCGCGCAGGGGAGCGATCTCGGTGGTGATCTGGCCGTGCCTGGCGGCGGTGAGCGCCCGCTGGTAGGTCGATCGGCTCGTGTGCGCTGCGGTGGTCTGGTCGGCGTCGGTGGTGTAGATCGCGGAGCGGTACTGGGTGCCCCGGTCGTTGCCCTGGCGCATGCCCTGAGTCGGGTCGTGACCCTCCCAGAACACTCGCAGCAGCTCGGGGTAGGAGATCTGCGCTGGGTCGAAGACGACCAGCACCGCCTCGGTGTGCCCGGTCCGCCCCGAACACACCTCCTCGTAGCTGGGATTCGGGGTGTGACCGCCGGCGTAGCCGACCGCGGTGGAGTACACCCCGGGAGTGCGCCAGAAGATCCGCTCGGCGCCCCAGAAGCAGCCCATCCCGAACACCGCAGTGCGCAGGCCGTCGGGGAACGGGGGCACGATGCGGTGACCGGTCACGGCGTGCCGCTTCGGGACCGGCGTCGGGGTGGCTCGCCCAGACAGCGCCTCCTCGGTGGTCACCATGCGGGATTTGTCGCGTCCGAACAGCGCCATGCCGCCAGGTTACGCCGAGGCTGCGGGCACCGGCCGTTCCTTCTCGGGCCGCTCGCGTAACTGCGCAAGCCGACGCCGGGGGTTGAGGTCCGCAGCATTGGGGTTCGGGGGCTCGGGGTCCGGGGATTCAGGGTTCGGAGGCTTGGGGCGCGGCTGGCGGCGTGGCAGGTAACGGCGCAACGACAACGTCGGCGCCTCGATGTAGCGCCACGACAGCCAACCGCACAGGTAGGACACCGGCAGCGCGGTCGCGGTCAGCGACCATTGGGTGTCGGCGCCGGTCATGATCAGCATTTGCTGGACCGGGAACCCCCAGACGTACAGGCCGTAGCTACCGAGTACCCAGGAGTCGTACCCCTCCAGCCGAGCCGGCCAGTGCGATGCCAGGACGAGAGCCCCGTAACCGGCCATGAACGGGAGAGTCAACGCTCCTGCCTTCGTGGTGTGGACCGCGATCTGGAGCCCGACCAGCGACCATGCCACGAAAGGCGACAGCGGAATCTTGTCCCGGTAGGCGTGCAGCACCATGCCGATGCTGAAGGCGACGAGGAACGCCACCATCGACCCGATCGGCACCTGCAGGAATGAGCCACCATGTCCGGGGTTGCCGATGCTCGCGTCGAATCGACGATCGAGTCCGATCAAGATCAACATGAGCACGATCGTGAACCACGGCGCGCGACGGAGAAGACCGGCAGCGCCGAACCCGAGCACCACCAGGTAGCCGGTGAGCTCCATCGGCAGCGTCCAGATCGCGCCGTTGGCCGACCAGGGCCACGGATTGTTGTCGAAAACTCCGGGAAGCCGATGCTGCAATGTATACAGACCCGCGTTGTGGACGACGTATCCCCAGGTGCCGCGAGTGGAGAAGTACTCGGCCGGGTTCAGCGTCGATACCAGTGGTCCGATCACGAGAGCGGTGACGAGCACCACCAGCAGCAGCGGAGGCCACAATCTCAGCACTCGCTTGACGCTGAAGCGCCACCAGGACGGATCTTGGCGCCAGCTGTCGCTGATCTGGTAACCGCTCATCGTGAAGAATCCCAGCAAGGCGATGTAGCCGGGCGACAGGTTCCACGACGTGGGGAAGACCGTCACGCGTGACGCGTCGGTCAGCGGCGCGGAGTGATCAACGATAACGGTCAGCGCACCGATCATCCTGAGCCACGCGAAACCGGTGTTCGGATGCGCCTTCGAGGGCTGCGGCACGCGCGGCACAGTAACACCGGCTATGAGCAGCGACCGATCGCCTGAACATCGGCTACCGGCAGCGACCGATCGCCGGTCCGGTCGGCGGTGGCTGATTGCCGGCGTTGGGAGGTCGGTCGGCAACACTGGGTGGCCGCTGTGCACAATGTGTTCCGATCCGATGGCGCCGACCCGATAACCCGAGGGGTGGCAGAGTGAAGCCGAACGAGTCGCCTGCAGAGGGAGCTTCCGCCGCGGCCAGCCCGTTCCCGCCGGCGTTTCGTTGGGAGGCCGCAGCGTCGGAGGCACCGACGCAGGTGATGGCCGGGGACTTGTTCCAGCCGGTGGGGGCATCTCGCGACGAGCCCATCAGCAAGCCCACCGGCGACTCGGCGCCGCCTTGGGCCGACTCGGAGCCGCCGCCCATCGCAGAACAGCAGAGCGCGTGGCTGCGCCGGGGCCCCGACGTGTTCGCGACGCCCGCGATGCGGTCCGGGTCCAAGCAGATCATCGGGATAGCGGTGTTGTCGGTCGTCGTGCTGGGGCTGGTGATAGCCACGGTGGTGTACTTCCTGACCACGGGACCGGGCCGGACCGGCAGCGAGCAGCTCGCCGCGCCCCAGCCGACCGCCGCGCCCCGTGACCTGCCGGCCCCGCGCCCGGCACCGGTGGACACCTCGCACGCCCTGATCGATCCACCAGGCCAGATCCGCGGTGGTGGCGGGTTGTTCGACCTGCCCCAGCTGACGGAGAGCACCACCCTGCTGCCCCGGCCCGTCCTCAACGCCCTGCAGACCGGCGGGATGACCGATGGTGTGCTCAAGACCACCACAACGGGTGGCAGCACGATCGGGATGTTCGCTTTCACCATGCCCGATCAACAGGCCGCGGCAGCGGTGGTGCGGACGATCGTCGCTGTGCAACACGATGGCGGACTTCAGTACGACGCCCACCGCGCGCTGCCGGGCGTGGTGGTGCTGGGCAGTGCCCCGGGCTCACCGTCGTTGGCGTACCGAGTGACCTATGTGTTGTACAACCGGGCGATCTACTTCGAGGTGTTCGGGCCGAAGCGTGACGCGGTGCTGGCCACCATCGACTCGCTGATCAGCCAGCAGGTGACCTACGCGCCGCCAACGGTCAGGGTCGGCTACTAGTACTACAGCGCTAGATCTTCTTTTGGCGTGTCATCGGTGCAGGTGAGCGCGTTCTTGGCGAGTTCGGCCGGCCGGACGCTGTTGACGGGTGCGCGGTGTGCGCCGGTCGGCGAGCCCGGTCCCACCCCGCTGCCGTGGGCGAGATTGTGCCTTGTCGGCCGCGACCACTTTTGAATGAGGAGAGATAGCGTCGGAGCGCATGTCGTGTGTCGATAGAAATAGTGATCTGCCGTGCCGGTCTGCGCGCCTCCACTGAATCGAGGCCGGGGCGTGGAACGATATTTCTGTGCCTCTGACGTCGACGAGTCAACCAGTTGTGTACGATGATGCGGTGTCCCGGGAAGATGTGGGTCGGTGGGAATCCGAGCTGGCGAGTTTGCTCGCGCGGGTTCGGCCGTTTTTCTACCGGGCGGAGTCGAAGAAGCACGCCGAACAGTATGTGCGGGGGTTGTTGTCACCACTAGAACGGAAGAATGGCTGGACGATCGCCGAGCATGGTGGCGAGCTGGACCCGACAGCGTTGCAGCGCTTTCTGAACCTGTCGCCGTGGGATGCGGATGCGTTGCTGGAATGCAACCGTGAGTATGCGATGGAACATCTGGCCGACCCGGCGGGGATCCTCGTGGCGGATCCGACGGGATTTGCTAAGAAGGGCACCAAGTCGGTCGGCGTGCAACGGCAGTATTCCGGAACGTTAGGGCGGATCGATAACTGTCAGATCGCCACGTTCCTGTGCTACGTGACACCCACACGGGATCGCGTCTTGGTTGACCGGCGACTGTACATGCCGGACAAGTCGTGGATGGCTGACCCGGCTCGCTGCGCTGGGGCCGGTGTCCCGGCGGAGCTGGCGTTCGCGACCAGGCCGGAGCAGGTCATCGAGATGATCTGCGCGGCTCGCGCAGCCGGGATGCCGTTCGCCTGGTTCACCGCGGACGAGGAGCTCGCCCCAGAACCCCGGCCTGTGCGACTATCTTGAGAGCAGTCGGATCCCGTATGTGATGGCCGTCCCGAAGAACACCCGATTCGCCGACACCGCGGGACAGGTGACCCAGGTCGATGAGCTCGCGCGAGGGTTACCCAGGAACACCTGGCAACGCCGCGCCTGCGGCATCGGATCGAAAGGACACCGCGTCTACGACTGGGCACTCATCGACTCCGATGATCCCGACCACCAGTATCTGATCCGCCGATCCATCGACGACGGTGAACCCGCTTTCTACCACTGCTACAACCCACACCACGCACGCTTCGGAGAACTCGTCGGCGTGGCCGGGGCGCGCTGGCCCATCGAAGAATGTTTCGGATCCAGCAAAAACGAAGTCGGACTCGACAACTACCAAGTCCGCACCTGGAACGCCTGGCATCGACATATCACCCTCGCCATGCTCACCCACACCTTCCTCGCCGTCACCGCACACCACGCCAAAAAAAGGGGGCCCAACACGCCACACAACCAGACCAGCAGGAAAATCCATCCACCCCCTCGACCGAACCGGAAACCACTCCACCCATCCACCGACGCCTGATCGCGCTCACCCTCGCCGAAATCCGTCGACTACTCAACCTCGCGCACAGCAGCGAACCAAAAATCCACCACGGCCTGCACTGGTCGATCTTTCGGCGCTGGCACCAAGCCCAAGCCCGCCGAACGCACGTCCGGCGCCACCTCCACCTCCAGACCCTAATGATCTAGCGCTGTAGTACTAGGACGCCCGAGATCGACACCTGGCCTGTAACGCTTCGCTGCAGGAGCCGATTATCAGCGCACTGAGGACAAACTTAGGCAACCCTAAGAAAAACTCAGGAAACCCTGAGTTACGGGCGTCCCCGACGCCTCTCCCCTAGTCCAGGAGGCCGCTCCCATGGCTGCCGTCAGACGTTCCTTACTTCTCGCCCCTGCTCTCGCGCTCGCTCTCAGCGCAGGCGGCCTCGTCAGTGCCGCCGCCGCGGTACCTCCTACCGGTGCGCCCTCGCCGGTCGAGGTCGACACCTCCAGCGACGCAGCCCAGGGGCTGATCGACCGTGTCCTGTCCCAGCTCTTCCCCCCGAGGTTGCCCACGATGCCTGCCACCAAAGAAGTCGCCAATCTCACGACCCTGCCGCCGTTCGTCCAGCGGTGGCAGGCGGCCATCGCTCGCCGCGACATCGGCGCCTCGGTGCAGGCCGGTCAGGACTACGAAGCCGCGTGGCAGGCTGTCGAGACCTACGTCAACCACCGGTCGCTCCCGCTGTACACCGACATCGAGCCCGACACCCAGTTCATGATCGACGACGGCCTCAAGCAGCCGCACCCCGACTGGTCGGCACTCTCGAAACTGGCGGAACATCTGCACCGGCAGATCAACCTCACCATCGGCTTCATCGCCGCCCAACCTCCCCTCAGCCCGCTGTTCGACGACCTGGTGCCCCTGCGCAGGGTGCGAGCCCAGTTACTGATCAGCCGCGACGCCCTCGCCGCCGGCGATATCACCAAGGCCAGGACGTTCTTCACCAACTTCAAGGACGGCTTCCCGGGCGTCGAGAGGCTGATCACGCTGCGCTCGACCACGGCCGATCACGAGGCCAAGGACGCCTTGGCTGCGGCGGCGGCCAAGTTCGCCGATCCCCACGCCACCGCAGGCGACCTCACCCCGCTCGTCGCCAAGCTCCTCGACCGCTACGGCTTCGGCGTGAACCTCACGAACGCCGCAGCTCGCGCGGCAGACCTCCACAAGACCACCGTTACCGACGCCGACAAGACGAGCCTTGTGCAGCTCAACGACGTGGCGCTGGGTCTCACGAGGAGCCTGCCGAAGTTCCCGGCCGACCTGACCGGCGCCGCCGCCGGCGGGGCCACCGGGCCCGGATCAGCATTCGCGAAGGTGCAGCCGGCGCTCGAGTCCAAGGCTCGTCTGGTGAACACCGCGGCCACGTTGCGCAGCGCCCTGGCCGCCTACGCCACGCTGGTCGTCGCCAACCCCGCCCCGAGCGCCGCGCAGGTGGCGACCGCGAACAAGACAGCCCTGGAGGCGGTGGCGCTGGCCCAGCAAACGATGGTCGGCCAGTTCTGGACTGACCCGGCCCTGCAGGCCTTCCTCGCCGGGCTGCCAACGTCCTGACCGCTGTTGGGGGAGTCCCGACATTCCTAGACTCCCCCAACAGCGGTCACTCGAAAGAGTTGACCGAATCCTCTTAGTGAGATTCATGCGCCTCATATCTCGCATCTGTTGACACATTCGTTTAGGGAAGCCTAGCTTTATCACGCTAAAGAATGAAAAATCATCGAGTCAGGAAGGCGGATCGTCATGACCTCTTGGCGAGCGGACCGGCTCCTTGAAGCTGCGGTCCTGGTCTGCGCCGCAGTCGTCGCGGCGGGCTGCGGTGGCTCGGGGGACTCGGGCGGGTCGGGCGGGTCGGCGCAGACCAGCCGGCCAGCCACTGAGGTGAAGATCGCTCTGTCAGACGCCGGCTGCGAGCCACAACCGGCGAGCGTGCCTGCCGGCCCGGTTACCTTCGCGATCACGAACTCCGGGTCGTCCCGGGTGACCGAGGCAGAGCTGCAACACGACGGCAAGATCATCGGTGAGAAGGAGAGCCTCAAGCCCGGGTTGTCCGGTGACTTCTCGCTTCGCCTCGAAGACGGCGGCGCCTACGCTATCCACTGCCCTGGCGGCGCTCAGGACACCTGGACCTTCACCGTCACGGGTGGCTCCACCGAGCCGAGCAGAACTCTCGCAGACACCTCGCTGGCAACCGCCACCCGGGGCTACCACGATTACGTCGTCACCGAGGTGGACCAGTTGGCAGCCGCCACCAAGCAGTTCACCGACGCGGTACGCGCCGGCGACCTGACCAGGGCCAGACAGACCTACCCCCTGGCCCGCATGCACTACGAGAGCGTCGAGCCAGTGGCCGAAAGCTTCGGCGATCTGGACCCGAGAATCGATGCCCGCATCGATGATGTCAGCAACCCCGCTGACTGGACCGGCTTCCACCGCATCGAGAAGGCGGTGTGGCAGGACAAGTCGCTGGAGGGGATGAGCCCCATCGCCGACCAGCTCGACGCCGACGTGGCCACGCTCAAGACGAAAGTGGCCAGCGAAACCTACCAGGCCGCAGAGCTGGCGAACGGTGCAGGCGAGCTGCTCACCGAGGTCTCGACAAAGAAGGTGACCGGTGAGGAGGACCGGTACTCGCATACCGATCTGTGGGACTTCGCCGCCAATATCGACGGCGCGCGAAAGTGCTTCGAGCTGCTCAAGCCGGCGCTGACGACCAAGGACGCGAACCTCGCCCAGCAGTTGGAGGCACGTTTCACCGACGTGACGGACAGGCTGTCGAAATACCGGCAGGGCGACGGCTACGTCGACTACAGCACCGTTGCCGAGGACCAGCGGCGCGGGCTGGCCGACTCGGTGAACGCGCTGGCCGAGCCGTTGTCCAAGGTCGCAGGACTGGTGGTGTGACATGGAACCCACTCCGGGTCGCGGGCTGTCGCGGCGGCGCCTGATGGGTGGTGTCGCAGGACTCGGGATCTTCGGCGCTACCGGTATCGGCCTCAGCAGCTGCGCCGCCGACCCCGCCGGTACCCCCGCCGGTACCACGAAGCAGGTCGTTCCGTTCCACGGCGCTCGTCAAGCAGGGATCACCACCGACGCCCAGGACCGCCTGGCATTCGCGGCCTTCGACGTCACGACCACCCGCCGCGAGGACCTCGTAGCCATGCTCACGACGTGGACGGCAGCGGCAGCGGCGATGAGCCGGGGCGTCATGGTTCCCGGCGACTCGCACGCCGACGAGGTGCCCCCCGCGGACACCGGGGAGACGGTCGGGCTGGCGCCCGCCCGGTTGACCGTCACCATCGGGTTCGGCCCGGCACTGTTCGACGGCCGCTTCGGACTGGCGCCCCGCCGCCCAGCGGCGTTCGCCGAGCTGCCTGCGCTGCCCGGCGAGACCCTCGACCCAGCGCGCTGCGGAGGCGACATCGGCATCCAGGCCTGCGCCGACGACCCCCAGGTCGCGTTCCACGCGGTGCGCAACCTCGCCCGGCTGGGACGGGGCACCGTGGTCACCCGGTGGACCCAGCTCGGCTTCGGTCGTACCTCCTCTACGGGAGCCGGCCAGCAGACGCCCCGCAACCTGATGGGCTTCAAGGACGGCACCCGCAACATCCGCAGTGACGACTCGGCGGCTCTCGACAAGTCCGTGTGGGTCGGCGCCGAGGCGGGGCAGGAATGGATGCGCGGCGGGAGCTACCTGGTGGCGCGCCGGATCCGGATGTTCGTCGAGGCCTGGGACCGGGACCGGCTCAGCGATCAGGAGGCGGTGTTCGGTCGCGCGAAGTACACCGGCGCCCCGCTGACCGGGAAAACCGAGTTCGACACCCCCGACTTCGCAGCCAGAACCGCCGGCGGCGAGCTGACCATCCCGGACGACGCGCACGTCCGGCTGGCGGCGTTCGAGAACAATGACGGCCTGCGGATCCTGCGCCGCGGGTACTCCTTCACCGACGGTATCGACCCGCGGACCGGAACGCTGGACGCCGGGCTGTTCTTCATCAGTTTCCAGCGGGATCCAGCACAGTTCGTCACCCTCCAGCGCAAACTCGGGCAACAGGATGCGCTCAACGAGTACATCCGCCATGTCGGCTCCGCACTGTTCGCCTGCCCAGCGGGCGTCCAGGACGCCTCCGGGCATTGGGGGCGCGCGCTGTTCCTGGGCTGACCACACCCGCGGCCGAGCCGACCACGATCCTCAGGGTGGATCAGGCCGGCGGGTCAGCGAACTGAATCGAGCATGTGATAGAGCAGTAGCAGCTGGGTGATCGCCAGTGGCTCGCTGCGGGTGCCCTCACCGATCTGACCCAACGACGACGGTAGCTCCGTCTCGGTGTCGAGCTTCGTCCAGATCGCCTTCTCCAACAGCTGGCTCTCCTCGCGAGGCACATACCCGTGTACGTGCAGCGCCTCGACGGGCCTGCCGTCGTCGTCGCGGGCCAGCCGTAGGTGCATGGCGCGCCGGTCCGACTCGCGGAAGACCCCGGTCAGATCGGGGTGGGGGATCGTCGGGCGCAGCGTCAGCTCTGCCGACAGCGGGGTGTCCGGCGGGTCCTCGCGCACCTCGATGGGAGCGAACCGGACCACGATGTCAGCGGCGGACCGTTGTGGGCGGATGAACGCCGCGGATTCGGGCTCCCGCTTGTCGAGTTCGGCAAGCACCTGCTCCGGGGTGTACCCCCGCTTGGTGACGTCCCGCTTGACCTTCCAGTCCCGACGGATGTGCTCCGGGGGGTCGAGATACACAGTGATGTCGAAGCACGCCTGGGCCAGCCGGGTGTGCAACGGCAGCAGCCCTTCCACGATCACGAACTCCGTGGGCTCGATGAGGTGGGGCCGGGTGAGCCGGCCGGTGTCGTGGTCATAGACCGGCTTGAGCACCGGCTGGCCGGTGGCCAGCAGCTGCAGGTGCTGTTCCATGATCTGCACGTAGTTGCAGTCCGGGTGCAGCGCGGTGAAGGGCAGTCCCTTGCGTTCCTGCCGGTCGTAGCGGTGGTAGTCGTCCACACACAGGGAAGTGATCCGATCGGTGCCCAGCGCGTCCACCAACCCCCTGGTCAAGGTGGTCTTCCCCGCAGCGCTGTCTCCAGCGATCGCGAGCATCACCGGCCGCGATGTACCGGACCCGGCGCGTTTCATCCGCAACAACTTGTCGGGCACCACACACCCCTTTTCTTCACCAGGCCCCACCATCGGCCCGATAGGCCTACCTGACAGTAACCATGCCTAGGGCAGCCCGGCGTCCCCTCCTGGAGGGAAAGGCAAGGGGATCCGATCGCCGCCCATTTTTTCACCTACAGGGCTTAGCAGGCTGATTACACTCGGCGCATGGAAGGCCAGCCGCTCCGAGTGGTCCTGGTCGATGACCACGAGATGGTGCGTACTGGCCTCAAAGCGATGCTCGGCCGGTTCGCCGGCCAGGTCCGCGTGGTCGGCGAAGCCGCGGACGCGGCGACGGCTCGGCAGGTGGTTGCCGGACTGGACCCCGACGTGGTCCTCGCCGACGTGCGGCTGGGTGGGGACAGCGGGCTGGACCTGTGCCGCCAACTCGTCCAGGACTCACCCGGACGCCGGGTCGTCCTGCTCACTGTCTACGACGATGAGCAGTACCTGTTCCAAGCCATCCAGGCCGGAGCCGCGGGCTACCTCCTCAAGCGGATCGACGGCTCGGAGCTCGTCGAACAATTGCACCGGGTGCACACCGGCGCAGTGGTCGTCGACCCCGGTCTCAGTGCCCGGGCCGGAGCATCCGCCGCGCGGCTGCAGGCCGGGGAGTTCTGGCCCGGCACGCACCTCGGCCTCACCCAACGCGAGAGCGAGGTGCTCGCACTGATGGTGGCCGGCTCGTCCAACCGTGCCATCGCCACCGAGCTGGTGATCGGCGAGGAGACCATCAAGAGTCACGTGCGCGGTATCTACCGCAAGCTGGGCGTGGCCGATCGGGCCGCCGCGGTGGCTACCGCGCTGCGCGAGGGCCTCTGCCGTTGACCAGCCCCTCCCGTCACGCCCCTCTCGTCATGTCACGGCAGCCGAGTTGGGCCCGACCCGGTCGGCCAGGGCCTGCTGGCCCGCGGCAACCAGGGTGGGGTCCCCATGCCAGGCCTTCAACGCCGGGTCGACCAACGCGCGCCCGAAGGAGAAGGTCAGCGGCCACGGCGTCTCGTGCTTCTGCATCGCGGCCAGGTTCGCGGTAGCCACCTCCGGGGACTGACCGCCGGACAGGAAGGCGACTCCGGCCAACGACTCGGGCAGCATCGCCCGCAACGTCGTCACCGTCTGCTCTGCGACCTCTTCGGGGCTGGCCTGCTGGCCTGACGTTGAGCCCGGCACGACCATGTTGGGCTTGAGCACAGTACCGGCGAGGTCGACCCCGGCCTCGTCCAGCTCGGCCATCAAACACTCCAGCGCCGCACGGGTCACGTCGGCGCAGCGGTCGATGGTGTGGTCGCCGTCCATCAGCACCTCAGGTTCGACGATGGGCACCACGACCGACTCCTGGCACAGCGCGGCGTAACGGGCGAGCGCGTGAGCGTTGGCCCGCAGTGCGCGATAGGTCGGTCTGCCGTCACCAATGATGATCACGGCGCGCCACTTGGCGAAACGGGCCCCGCGCGAGGCGTAATCCCGCAGCCGCTCGCGCAGACCGTCAAGACCCTCGGTCACTTTCTCGCCGGGTGAGCCGGCCAGATCCTTCGCACCGGTGTCGACCTTGATTCCGGGCAGGATGTTCAGGGCGTGCAGGGCCAGCGGGAAGTCCTGCCCGTCGTCGAGCTTCTGGTTGAAGGTCTCGTCGGACAGGATCACTCCGCTGATGCCGCGGTGCAGCTCCGGAGTCGTGATCAGCATCTCGCGGTAGGCCCGCCGGTTCTCCGCGGTCGCGGCAACGCCGACCTTCTCCAGGCGGGAGGACATGGTGCCGATGCTCTCGTCGGCCGCCAGGATGCCGCGCGGCTTGCTCACCATCGCCTGGGCGGTTCCGTGCAGCGCCTCGATCATGGCCCTCCCTCCACGGCGACGGGCCGGTCCACGCCGCCACCCTTGAGCCTAGGCCTGGACCGCCGCGACGCGCCTCCCCCGGTGGGTGGATCCGGTGGGGGGGTCTGTGGAGTTCGGAAAGACGCCGCGGGGGAGGTGACGGCGGATCGCGCGTCGTGTGGTCGCCAGCCGGACAGGTGCAGGTGACGGACGAAAAGCCAGGTGGAGGCGCCGGAGTAGGCAGCGACGACCGCGTGCCACGGTCGGCGCATCGGGGTGCCCGGAGTGGACAGTTCGACCAGCCGCCCGTCGGCCAGCAGGTCGGCGATGGCGTCCCGGGAGACCAGCGCGCAGCCGAGCTCGGCCACCGCGCCGGCCACCACCGCCCCGTTGGAACCCAGCACCAGGCGGGGCGGTGCAACGTGCTGCGACGTCAGGTAGGTCTCGATCCTCGTGCGGGTGGCCGACCCCTGCTCGCGCAACAGCCACGGGGTCACCGCCCAGTCGAACGCCTCGGCGACCGAGGGCGCTGCCGCAACCACGAGCTCGTTGGGCTTGGTGGCGACCACTCGCGCCTCCACCCCTGAGGGCGGCCGCCCGGCGATGACCAGGTCGACCTCGTGCGCGCTGACCAGGTCCCACACCTGCGCGCTGGGGGCCACCTCCAGCGCCAGCGCGACTCTCGGGTGCCGGCGCCGGAACTCGGCCAGCAGGGCCGGGAGCAGGTGCTCCCCGGCAGTGGTGACCGCGGCGAGCCGTAACCGGCCTCGCTCCGGGTCGAGCTCCTGGACCGCGGCCGCCGCCCCCTCGTCGAGCAGTCCCAGCACCCGGCGGGCGTAACGGGCGTAGACGATGCCCGATGCGGTCAACCGCAACCCACGGCCGACCGGCTCCACCAGTGGTACGCCGAGCTCGCGAGCCAGTGCTCCGATCGACGCCGACACCGCGGACTCGGTCACCGTCAGGCGGCTGGCAGCGCCACGCACCGATCCGGTGGCGGCCAGCGCGACCAGCGTGCGCAAACGGGACTCCGTCACGGTACCCCTGAGCAATCAGTACACAGTCACAGCTAAAGACTTGATAGACAGACTGATTGTGCACCGCCAAGCTCAGTGTTGACCAGAAAGAGGCCAACGAGGTCCCGAGGAGGCTCGAGCGTGGCTGACACCGAAGTCAACGGATCGCAGAAGAAGAAAAGGGCAGATCGCTGGTCGGCCGGGGTTATCCCATATGCCGAGATGGGCTACTGGGAGCCCGACTACCAGCCCAAAGACACCGACGTGCTGTGCGCGTTCCGGATCACCCCGCAGCCCGGAGTACCGCCGGAGGAGGCCGGAGCCGCAGTCGCCGGCGAATCCTCGACCGCGACCTGGACGGTGGTCTGGACCGACCGTCTCACCGCCCATACGCACTACCAGGCCAAGTGCTACCGGGTGGACGCCGTCCCCAATGCCGAGAACCAGTTCATCGCCCACATCGCCTACGACATCGACCTGTTCGAGGAGGGGTCGATCGCCAACCTGACCTCGTCGATCATCGGCAACGTCTTCGGGTTCAAGGCGCTCAAGGCGCTGCGGCTGGAGGACATGCGGATCCCGCTGCACTACGTCAAGACCTTCCAGGGCCCGGCGCACGGGATCATCATGGAGCGCGAGTACCTGGACAAGTTCGGCCGGCCGCTGCTCGGTGCCACCACCAAGCCGAAGCTGGGCCTGTCCGCCCGCAACTACGGCCGGGTGGTCTATGAGGCACTACGCGGCGGGCTGGACTTCACCAAGGACGACGAGAACATCAACTCCCAGCCGTTCATGCGCTGGCGTGACCGGTACCTGTACGCGATGGAGGGCGTCAACCGCGCCATCGCCGCGACCGGCGAGATCAAGGGCCATTACCTCAACGTCACCGCGGGCACGATGGAGGACATGTACGAGCGGGCCAGCTTCGCCAAGGAGCTCGGCAGCGTCATCATCATGGTCGACCTCACCATCGGCTACACCGCGATCCAGTCGATGGCGAAGTGGGCCCGGGCCAACAGCCTGATCCTGCACCTGCACCGTGCCGGGCACGGCACCTACACCCGGCAGAAGAACCACGGCGTGAACTTCCGGGTGATCGCCAAGTGGATGCGACTGGCGGGGGTGGATCACATCCACGCGGGCACGGTGGTCGGCAAGCTGGAGGGCGATCCCAACGCCACTGCCGGGTACTACGACACGTGCCGGAACATGAAGCAGACCATCGATCCGGTCAAGGGCATCTTCTTCGACCAGGACTGGGGCTCCATGCCGGGCGTCATGCCGGTGGCCTCGGGCGGGATCCACGCCGGGCAGATGGGCGATCTGCTGCACTACCTCGGTGAGGACGTGGTGTTGCAGTTCGGTGGCGGCACGATCGGCCACCCGATGGGCATCGCTGCGGGTGCCACCGCCAACCGCGTCGCGCTGGAGGCGATGATCAAGGCGCGTAACGAGGGTCGGGATTACCGCAAGGAGGCGCAAGACATCCTCAAGGCGGCTGCCAAGAGGAGCCGTGAACTGGACGTCGCGCTGACCACTTGGGGCGACATCTCCTTCAACTACGAGTCGACCGACACGCCCGACGTGGTCGAGACCCCGACCTCGGTTTAGTGGGGGATCCGAACTTAGGAGCCGATGATGCACATCACCCAGGGGACCTTCTCCTTCCTGCCCGAACTGACCGACGCCGAGATCACCGCGCAGATCCAGTACGCCTTGGACAACGGCTGGCCCTGCTCGGTGGAGTTCACCGATGACCCGCATCCCCGCAACGTCTACTGGGATATGTGGGGGCTGCCCATGTTCGACCTCGCCGATGCCGCGGGGGTACTCGCCGAGGTCAATGCCTGCCGCAAGGCCAAGCCCGAGCACTACATCCGGGTCAACGCCTACAACGCGAACTACGGCAAGCAGACCGTGGCGCTGTCCTACATCGTGCAGCGACCCTCTGACGAGCCCGGCTTCCGGCTGGACCGCCAGGAGGTCCGGGACCGCCAGATCCGCTACTCGTTGCACCCCTACGCCGCCGACGCGCCGCCCGGCCGCCGGTACAACGGGCAGCAATGAGCGCCAACAACCGGCCACCTGACACCGAGCCACCAGCTCGGGTCGGGTTCGGTATGTCCCAGCCCGGTCGCGATGCGGCCGGGTCGGGGACACCCGAAGAAGCCCCCCACGAAGAAGAAGAGACGTTACCGCCGGACGCCCGGGTCAACCTGGCCAAGGAACGCGAAGCCACCGGTATCGACGGGGTCTTCGAGTCCCTGGACGCCGACCTGGTCGGTCTCGCCCCGGTCAAGACCCGGATCCGGGAGATCGCCGCGCTGCTGCTGGTCGACCGGGCCCGTGGCAAGTTCGGCCTGTCCACCTCCAGGCCCAACCTGCACATGAGCTTCACCGGCAGTCCGGGTACCGGCAAGACCACCGTCGCGCTCCGGATGGCCGACATGCTGCACCGGCTGGGCTACCTGCGCCGTGGGCACCTGGTCTCGGTGACCCGCGACGACCTGGTCGGCCAGTACGTCGGGCACACCGCGCCCAAGACCAAGGAGGTCCTCAAGCGGGCGATGGGCGGCGTGCTGTTCATCGACGAGGCCTACTACCTGTACCGCTCGGACAACGAGCGCGACTACGGGCAGGAGTCCATCGAGATCCTGCTGCAGGTGATGGAGAACCATCGCGAGGACCTGGTGGTGATCCTGGCCGGCTACAAGGACCGGATGGACTCGTTCTTCGCGTCCAACCCCGGGATGAGTTCCCGGATCGCCCACCACATCGACTTCCCCGACTACACCCTGGAGGAGCTCGACGACATCGGAAAGCTGCTGGTCCGCGCGGAGGGCTACACCCTCACCCCCGAGGCCGAGCAGACGTTCCGTGAGTACCTGGAGCACCGCAAGGTACAACCACGGTTCGCCAACGGTCGCAGCGTGCGCAATGCCATCGAGCGGGCCCGGTTACGGCACGCAAGCCGGCTGATGACGACCGATGAAGAGGTCGGCCGCGACGAACTCACCACGCTGAAACCGGAGGACTTCCTCGGCAGCCGAGTCTTCACCGAGGCCAACACCGAAAACTCCACCAGCTGACCCCGTGCGGTCGGGTGGCCCGCTCTGGTGTCGAACTCGGCGACACCAGAGCGATCCGGCAGCAGGTGACCATGACGAGAGCTGCACGCCCACACCTGCGCACGGCGAACTCTCAACTCGCTGTCGCAAGCATGCGCATCAACTCGGACGAGGACGGGCTGGGGTGGCCGCGGGGTCGCTCGCTGATCGATGTCCATCAAGTGTTGCCCTCCGAAGTGCTGTGGAATCACAGCCTCCTACCTTTGCGCTTGCCCATCCCTCAAGCCACCCAGCACAGCTACGATCTGAGCACGCCAGCGATCCCCGTCGTACCGGGAGACTTGCGCTGCTGAGTGCCGCTCTGACCGTGGGACCATGAGGTGGACGGTGCCTGAGCGAAGGCGCAGTCTGCGTCAAGAGCAGTTGCTGCTCTCAACATCGCTGCGTGAGAAGCACCTCAGCTGGGCGCAGGTCGCGGACGTCTTCCGCCAGCGTTACGGCGTGAGCGCCCGGGTTGGCCTTCGGCTCGCGCACGGGTGGAGCCAGCGTCAGGCCGCCGATCGATGGAACGAACGTTGGCCAGCTGAGCCCAAGACGGCCCGCAAGGGTGAACTGCTAACCGCTGCCACGCCAGTGGCAACGAAAATACAGAGTCAGATTGCTTCCTTCGCGCCCACCAACCTCGCAGGCGAGGCACTCGACAGCGAAACTTTTCGCCAGTTCGATAATTTCATCGATAATCGGAATCAACGACTCAATCAGATGACGACGAGTCTTCCTGGAACACTTTGGCTTGTTCTCATCGCCGGCGCCATCATCAATCTCGCTCTCATAGCCATGCTCGGAATGAACAAATTAAGCGCTCATCTCACGCTCTCTGGTTTATACGCAGTCTTCCTGAGTTTAATGTTGCATAAGGGACGTGGTCCGACCTCCTCGTAATGAGCAGGTTATGTTCGTTTAGTTCAGGCTCTCGGCGTGGATCCCTCGGTTCCGCCACGCAGCAGTGCCAGCAGTTCGTCGAGCTTCGAGCCTTGCTCGGTCACCGTCGAGGTGAGCTGGGCGAGCTTCGAATCCACCTCGGTCAGCTTGGCGCCGTGCTCGGCCAGGGTCGCCTTGATCTCGGTGAGATCATCGCTGTGCCCGGACACGGTCTCGTAGATCGCTACCAGGTCGTTGTCATGCTGGCGGACCTTGCGGTGCAGCTCCGGCGACGCCATGCCGCGCATCATAGACCCATGACCACCTGAACGGGCCAGGTGCGACCACCTCACCCAACAAGCCAGACTCGCCGCATAAACCCAAACTTGACTCGATCAAACCGACTTCGTCGGCCCTAGCCGTCCAGTCCGATCATCACCACCGCATCATCTGCCAGGTGAGCGCAGCAAAGCAGTCTCCCAGACACAGTCGTCACTCGTGAACGACGTCCCCGAGACGCTGCATTCGCAGCGTGAGCGTGGCCGGATTCAAGTCCCGGGCCGCCGTACCGACGACCGCAGTCATTGCACGCTGCTGGTGATCCACGAGGCAGACGGTTCGTGGGCGATCCACGGCCTGGGCGCCCCCGGCGTGCGACTGCCGGAGGTCAAGATGATCGCCCTGGCCGAAAAATCCTGGCGCGTGCCCGGTGAGCACCACAGCACTACGACCACCCGGCCCACGACACACTCCAAGAGCATCGAGCACCTGACCGCCGAGCACCACGCCACGATCAGAACCACCCTTAATACCCCGGCCAGCCGCCGGTTGAGCATTGCCCCTGAGGCGACTGCACTGCCGATATCTTGGCTAGCACGGGATGCTTGTCTAGCATTGCGCCTCAAATCGGGTAAAGACCTGGTCATAACATCTATAGCGCGATTTTGCTCAATCCAGGTAGTCACTGCGGACATGCTTGACTTCACGGGCGTTCACGGGTCGAGAGGCGCACGTTGGTCGGGGTCACATCGATGTGGAACTCCAGGCCGAGCCGCTGAGCGAGTCGCGCCAACGTGGCCAGCGTGGGCGACTGATCGCTGCTCTCCAGCCGCGCAACGTAGGGCTGCTGGCCTGTGCCCAGCTCCCATCACTCTCGGGTGCTAGTTGATCACTGACCGTAGGCAACCGAGATACCGGCCGAAGCGTCCACCAACGTTGGCGCGATTCGGTTGATCTTGTCGGTGACCCCGCGCTTCCAAGGGGGAGCTGTGTCTGATTCGTTCGTCCACCTGCACGTGCACACCGAGTACTCGATGCTCGACGGTGCGGCCAAGGTTGGTCGGCTGTTCGCTGAGGCTGCGCGACTGGGGATGACCGCCGTGGCGATGACCGACCACGGCAACATGTACGCCTCGGCGGAGTTCTACCGGAAAGCCAAGGGCACCGGGGTGAAGCCGATCATCGGCATCGAGGCGTACGTCGCACCGGCCAGCCGGTATCACAAGAAACCGGTGTTCTGGGGTCAACTGCATCAGCGCTCCACCGACGAGTCGGGCATGGGCGGTGACGTCTCCGGTGCGGGCGCGTTCAACCACATGACGATGCTCGCGGAGAACGCCACCGGGCTGCGCAACCTGTTCCGGCTGTCCAGCCTGGCCTCGTTCGAGGGCACCTATCGCAAGCCCCGCATGGACCGCGACCTGATCGCCCAGCACGCAGGCGGGATCATCGCCACCACCGGCTGCCCGTCGGGTGAGGTGCAGACCCGGCTGCGACTAGGCCAGGCCGAACAGGCTCTGCAGGCCGCCGGTGACTACCGCGACATCTTCGGTGCCGACAATTTCTTTCTCGAACTGATGGACCACGGGCTGCCCATCGAGCGGTCGATCCGCGAGGGCCTGCTGGACATCGGCCGCAAGCTCGGGCTGACACCGTTGGCGACCAACGACAGCCACTACGTCACCCAGGACCAGGCGGCGGCACACGAGGTGCTGCTGTGCGTGCAGTCGGGCAAGACGATGGACGACCCGAACCGGTTCAAGTTCGAGGGCGAGGGCTACTACCTGAAGTCGGCCGCGGAGATGCGCGGCTACTGGGACACCGAAGTGCCCGGTGCCGCCGACGCCACCCTGCTGATCGCCGAGCGCGTCGGGTCCTATGCGGAGGTCTACGCCGAGGTGGACCGGATGCCCCGGTTCCCGCTGGCCGAAGGCGAGACCGAAGACCTGCTGCTGCGCCGCGAGGTCGAGCAGTTCGCACCGGAACGGTTCCCTGCCGGCATGACCCGGCCCTACCTCGACCGCATCGAGGCTCGAGTTGGGCGTGATCTCCCAGATGGGGTTCCCCGGCTACTTCCTGGTCGTCGGAGACCTGGTCCGATGGGCCAAGCACCAGAAGATCTCGGTAGGACCGGGTCGAGGCTCGGCGACCGGGTCACTGGTGGCATACATCCTGCAGATCACCGATCTCGACCCGATCGAGCATTCCCTGATCTTCGAGCGGTTCCTCAACCCCGAGCGGGTCTCCCCTCCCGACATCGACCTCGACTTCGACGAGCGCCGGCGCGGGGAGGTGATGGACTACACCGTCAACAAGTGGGGTGCGGCGAACATCGCGCAGGTCATCACCTTCGGCACGATCAAGACCAAGGCCGCCATCAAGGACGCCGCCCGCGTGCTGCACGGCCAGCCCGGCTTCTCCATCGCCGACCGGATCACCAAGGCACTGCCGCCGGCGGTGGCCGCCGAGGATATCCCGCTCCACGGCATCTTCGACCCCGCCCACCCGCGCTACACCGAGGCCACCGAGGTGCGGTCGCTGGCCGAGACCGACCCGCAGGTCGGCAGGATCATCGACACCGCCCGTGGGCTGGAGGGCCTGGTCCGTAACGCCGGGGTGCACGCCTGTGCGGTGATCATGTCTTCGCAGCCGCTGCTGGACGTGATCCCGCTGTGGATGCGCGATGACGGCTCGATCATCACCGGCTGGGACTACCCGTCGTGTGAGGACATCGGCCTGCTCAAGATGGACTTCCTGGGTCTGCGCACCCTGACGGTGATCAGTGACACCGTCGAGGCGGTCAAGGCCAACCACGGTCGCGAGATCGACACAGCCACCCTGGAACTCGACGACGAGGCCACCTACAAGCTGCTCTCCAGCGGCCATACGCTCGGAGTGTTCCAGCTCGACGGCGCCGCGATGCGCTCGCTGCTGCGAGCGCTGGCACCCACCCACTTCGGTGATATCGCCGCCGTGCTCGCCCTGTACCGGCCTGGCCCGATGGCCGCCAACGCCCACCTCCACTACGCCGAGCGGTCCAACTCCCGCCAGGCGATCGCCCCGATCCACCCAGAGCTCAAGGACGCCCTGGAGCCCATCCTGGGCGAGACCTACCACCTGCTGGTCTACCAAGAGCAGGTCATGGCCATCGCCCAGCAGTTGGCCGGCTACAGCCTCGGTTCCGCTGACCTGCTGCGGCGGGCGATGGGTAAGAAGAAGAAAGAGATCATCGAGAAGGAGTTCCAGCGCTTCCGTGACGGGATGATGGGCAAGGGCTTCTCCTCGGAGGCCACCCAGACTCTGTGGGACGTGATGCTCCCGTTCGCCGGGTACGCGTTCAACAAGTCCCACACCGCCGGATACGGCCTGGTCTCCTACTGGACGGCTTACCTCAAGGCCAACTACCCGACCGAGTTCATGGCCGCCCAACTCACCTCTATCGGGGACAACAAGGATAAATCCGCGGTCTACCTCGCCGAATGCCGCAGGATGGGGATCAGGGTCCTGCCCCCGGACGTCAACGATTCCGGGCTGCGGTTCGCCGCGGTGGGCCGCGACGTCCGGTTCGGGCTGGGAGCGGTGCGCAATGTCGGCGCCAACGTCGTGGCCTCCATCATCAAGACAAGGGAAACCAAGGGCCGGTTCACCTCCTTCACCGACTTCCTGGACAAGGTCGATCTGGTGTGCTGCAACAAGCGCACCATCGAATCACTGATCAAGGCCGGCGCGTTCGACTCCTTCGGTCACACCCGGCAATCCCTGATCAAGGTGCATGAGGAGGCCGTCGATGCGGTCACCGGTCTCAAACGCGAGCAGGAGAGAGGCCAGTACGACCTGTTCGGCGGCGATGGCAGCGCTCCTGCGCCACCGGAGTCCTCCCCACTGGCACACCTGAGATTCGAACCGCAGGAATACCCGCGCAAGCAGCTGCTGGCCTACGAACGGGAGATGCTCGGCCTGTACGTCTCCGCTCACCCCCTGGAGGGAGCCGAGCGGATTCTGCGTAAGCACGCCCTCAAACCCCTCGCCGCTCTCATGGACGAGGCACCCACGGAGGGTGAGATCGTGGTCGCCGGGATGATCGTCTCGGTCGACAAGCGGGTGAACAAGAACGGCGAGTCCTGGGCGATCGTCACGCTGGAAGACCTCGACGCTTCGATGGAGGTGCTGTTCTTCGCCAAGTCCTACGCTGTCCTGTCCGAGGATCTGATCCCCGACACCACCGTGGCGATCCAGGGTCGGGTCAACTGGCGGGATGACAAGATGTCGGTCTTCGGATCGGCGGTGATACCGCTGGACATCAGCGACGCTGAGCGCAACCCCGGCGGTGCTCCACCGTTGGTGCTCCGTGTCGAGGCCAGCCAACTGGATCAGGAGACGGCAGTCGAGCTGCGCTCCGCACTGGTGGCCAACAAAGGTGACACCCCCTTGCACATCCTGCTCTGCCACGGCGCCCGCAAGACCGAGGTAGCAATCAAGGACTACCCGGTCACGGTGTCCTCGGCGCTGCTGGGCGAACTCAAGAGCATCCGGGGCATCACTATCGCCGTCTGAGCCGGCGAATGCCGGAGATCCAGGTCGAACTGACCTCGCTCATCAAGGGTCAGGCACCGGCCGGCCGAACAACGCCAGTAACGCGTCCCGGTCGTCGTCGGCTGCACTGCGGTTACGTCGGCTGTGCCCGCACACCAGGCACTGATGCACCACAACGATCCCGCCGCTTTTGGAGAGCGCTCCGATCGGCTCCATCGCCCCACCACACTCAGCGGCCCGGTCGCCCGGGTCGACGTCCACGTGGCGCGACCACAAGCACCGTGGGCAGTGGTTGGTGTAACCGTTGCCGCGCACCGGCATCCCGCAGCTCAGGCAGGTGAAGTCCTCCCGACGCCGGACGAACGAGGGTGGTTGCGTCATCAGCGCCAGCGTCCCACCGTGCGCTGACGAACTCGTACATAACCCCCCTGCCAGGTGAGCGTTAGGCTGGAGCGGAAACTCGACGGGCACGGAGGTCAGGTCATGATACAGCAGGTGCGGGCCGCCGATCGGCGCAACTGGACGATCCACAGCCGCATCAGCTGGACCAAGCCGGTCACGTGGGAGCAGTTCGAGCACGACATGGCGGCCGGTTACGTGTCCGGCATCGCGATGCTGGGAGTCGTCGTTGTGCTGACCCTCTTCGTGGTGTTCTGGACCCCAGTCGGAGTGGTGATTCCGGCCTGGTTCACGCTGCTGATCCTGCTGATCCTGCTGATGCTGCCGGTGTTGTGGGCGATGCAGCGGCTGTGGATTGTCACGGCGTACACCGATGAGCCGGTCCTGACCGAGGGCGAGCACTGGGAGGGCGTCGTGCGCGGCTGGATATCCGCCCGGGAGGAGACCGACCGGATCGCCGAGGACCTCAGAACGCGGGGAATTCCCGACGACGGAACCGGGCAGCTCACACGCCGCGACTCGTGAGTGCGTAACAGTATTCCGGCACCCGATGGGACTCACGAGTCCGGTGTGGGCGACCCGCCGTTGTCACCGAATGCCGGGACCGCGACGATGGAATCCGTGAACCTGCTGAGCACCCCTACGGTGGCGGCGGTCTTCGCCGTGACCCTGGCCGCGGTGCTCGCTGCCGCGTCGATGTACTGGGTGCGGATCCGGCAGCCATTCGGCAGCGATGCTGATCGCGCCACCTATAACGCGCTCTACACCATGGCGCAGGCCTCACGACCGCTGCGAGACGGGCTGTCGGCTGCCTCAGCGACCGCCGCTGCGCCGCACCTGCGAGCGCTACTGAGCTGCTCAGCCGTCGCGGTGACCAACGATGAGAGCGTGATGCTGGCCTGGGACGGCGAAGTGCAACACCACGCCGAATGGGTCGCCGAGGCTGCCCTGGAGGTGCTGAGCACCGGTCGGCAGCAGGTCATCAACCAACGCCAGATGGACTGCGGGCGCGCTAACTGCTCGATCCGGGCCGTGATCGTCTCCCCACTCGAGGTGGACGGCGGCGTGGTCGGGACCTTCGGGGTGGTCAGCCAGCGTGCCGTTGCGGCCGGCGTGATGCGGGCCGCAGCCGAGGTCGCCCGGTACGTCTCCAGCCAACTGGAGCTCGCTGAGCTCGACGAGTCCCGATCCCGGCTGGCTCATGCCGAAGTGCGCGCGCTGCGCGCGCAGATCTCACCGCATTTCATCTACAACGCGCTCACCACGATCTCCTCCTGCGTCCGCACCGACCCGGAGGAGGCTCGCGAGCTGCTCATGGAGTTCGCTGAATTCACCCGATACTCCTTTCGCGCGTCCGGGGAATTCACCACCCTTGCCGAGGAACTCAACAACATCGACCGGTACCTGATCCTGGAGAAGGCCCGATTCGGGGACCGGTTGCAGGTGAAGCTGCAGATCGCACCCGAGGTCCTGCCGGTGGTGCTGCCGTTTCTGGCGTTGCAGCCCCTGGTGGAGAACGCCGTCCGCCATGGCCTGGCGGGCAAACCCGGCGGCGGCACCGTGTCTGTCGTCGCCGAGGACTCCGGTTCCGATTGCGTGATCAGCGTGGAGGACGACGGCATCGGGATGGATCCCGACCGGCTCCGGGACGAGATGACCGACTCACACGTCACCGGCGCGCACGTGGGACTGGGCAACGTGCACGACCGGCTGCGCGGGGCCTTCGGCGACGAGTGCGGCCTGATGGTCGAGACCGCCCCGGGTGCGGGAACCAAGGTCAGCATGAAAGTGCCCAAGTTCAGCCGCGGCGTGCGCGCCATCGCCCCGCCGACGCCAAGCCCGTCACGTTCCCAACCACCGGTGAGCGCCTAGCAGCATCCCGCCGTCGCCGGCCTCCGGAGGCTGGCCGCAATGAGACGTCGCCGGCCTCCGTAGGCTGGCCGAATGGATGTCAAGGACCTGACCTCGAGGCTGCCGTTGCCTGGTACCCAGCGGGAGCGCGGCCCGGTGGTGGCTGCGGTGAAACTGCACGGCGTGATCACGCCGACGCCGGCACCGCTGGGCCGCGGGGTGATCAACCTGGCCGCGGTGGATTCGGTACTGACCCGCGCCTTCGGCTACGACCGGTTGCGGGCGGTGGCGCTGTCGATCAACTCACCGGGTGGTTCACCCACCCAGTCAGCACTGGTGGCCGATCGGATTCGCGGCCTGGCCGACGACAAGGGCGTGCCGGTGCTGGCGTTCTGCGAGGATGTCAGCGCATCCGGTGGGTACTGGTTGGCGTGCGCCGCCGATGAGATCGTCGCCCACCCCACCTCGCTGGTCGGTTCCATCGGGGTGGTCAGCCGGGGTTTCGGCCTGCACGGTCTGCTGGAGCGCTTCGGAGTGGAGCGGCGGCTGTACACGGCGGGGGCGGACAAAGCCCGGCTCGACCCGTTCCTGCCCGAGCGGGAGGACGACGTGGTGTGGTTGCATAGCATGCAGACTGAACTGCACGCTATGTTCCGCGACTGGGTGTGCTCCCGCCGTGGTGGCCGGCTGGCCACCGATCAGCAGGACGTGTTCACCGGCGAGGTATGGACCGGTCGGCGCGCTCTGGAGCTGGGTCTGGTCGACCGGCTCGGCACGATGCGCGGGGAGATCGCCAAGCGCTACCCGGACGCCGAGGTCATCACTGTGGAGGGTCGCCGGCCGCTGCTGGCCCGTCTCGGTCTGGGTCACTTCGGTTCAGGCGCCGTAGCGGCCTCGCCGGCCGGAGGCGGCCCGCAGTCCGCGCTGGCCTTTATCGAGGCGCTTGAGCACCGGGCTGCCTGGTCCCGTTACGGTCTGTAGATACAGCCGACCCCACGGGGTGCCACGGCGGGGCACTATGCGCCCAACCGTGGACAGCGATACCGACCATGTGCAGGATTGACTGTGCGCAGCGTTCTTGTGCACACGAGGGCGGCGGAAGGGCGGTTGATGAGCGACACCGACGACAATCCCGGGCTTGTCGTGCTCGCCGTGGACGATGAGCCGGGTCCCATGGCCCTGTTGCTCGAGGTGCTCCGCGCGGAGCCGCGGATCGGCACCATATTGACGGCCATGAACGCCACCGAAGCGTTGACGGTCTTGCGGCCCGATGGCCGGACCGCCAACGGCACGGCGCCTCCCCGGATCGATGTCGTGTTCCTCGATATCCGGATGCCCGGGCTGGACGGCCTGGAACTGGCCCGGCTGCTGAAAACGATCCCCGACGCGCCGGCGGTCGTGTTCGCCACCGCCTACGACGAAAAGGCGCTCGACGCCTTCGAGATCGGCGCCGCCGATTACCTGATGAAGCCGGTGAGCCGGGAGCGACTGGCCAATACGATGCGACGGATCGTGGCCTCCCGGCGGGATCCGGGCGCCCTGGGACAGGAGCAGAGCAGCGAGGACGAGGTCATCCCGGTAGAGCTCGCCGGCACCACCAAGCTGGTGCCACGGTCATCGGTTCGCTGGGTGGAGGCACACGGAGACTACGCGCGGCTGCACACCAACGAGAACAGCAGCCACCTGGTCCGTATCCCACTGTCTCAGTTGGAGGACCGCTGGTCCGACGCCGGGTTCGTGCGCATCCACCGCTCTTATCTGGTCGCGCTCCCGTTGATCACCGAGCTGCGGATGTCGTCGTCAGGTTACGTGGTGCGGGTGGGCCACGGAGAGGATGCCACCGAGCTGCCGGTCAGCCGGCGGCACACCCGCGATCTGAAGGACCGCCTGGTTCGTGCCGCCAAACAGGGTTGGACGACGTCTCGATGAGCCTCGGTGAGTATCTCGATGAGCACTGAGGGCGCCGGCTCGGACGACGATCCGTGGGCTGCGCTGGAGGCAGCGGCCCGAGAAGCAGCGGCCCGAGAAAAGGCAGGGGAAGAGAACAGCCTCCACCCGACCACCGAGCGGCCCAAGCCGGCCAAGCGGGAACAGATCGTGCTCGCGACGCGGCGCAACAGCCGCCGGGTGGTGCGCACACTCGCCGACTTGGAGGATCAGACCAGCGTCGGTGAAGTACTGGTGCGCCAGCTGGTACGGGTGCAGCTGACCCTGTCGATCCGGCTGATGCTGCTCACCGTGGTGGTGCTGGGGGGCATTCCGCTAGCGTTCGTGCTGCTACCGTCACTGGGCATGATCACCATCCTGGGCTTGCGACTGCCGTGGTTTCTGCTCGGGTTCGCGGTCTACCCGTTCTTCATCGCGGTGGCTTGGGCCTACAACCGTGGCGCCGACCGCAACGAGCAGGGCTTCGCCGAAATGGTCGAGAACTGAGCACGGCGTGCCCGCGCAGGCCGCCCTGTACGTCACCATCGGCGCGATGGTCGCGATCGCCGTAGTGACCACGGTCACCGGACTCTATCCATCGAAGGTACGGTCGACCTCGGACTTCCTGGTGGCCTCCCAAGCCGTCGGTCCCCGCTGGAATGCCGCGGCGATCTCGGGGGAGTACCTGTCCGCGGCTTCCTTTCTCGGCATCGCCGGTCTGGTGTTCAAGGGCGGGGTGGACGCGCTGTGGTACCCGGTCGGGTTCACCGCGGGTTACCTCGCGTTGCTGCTGTTCGTGGCGGCACCGCTGCGCCGGTCCGGGGCCTACACGCTGCCTGACTTCGCCGAGGTGCGGTTGGGTTCGGCGCAGCTTCGCCGGATCTGCACCGCCTTTGTGGTCGTCATCTGCTGGCTTTACCTGGTGCCGCAACTACAAGGCGCCGGGCTGATCATCGCCATGCTCTCGCCGTCCTGTCCGAGGTGGATCGGCGCAGCCGTGGTCATGGTCATCGTGATCTTCAACGTCTCCAAGGGATGGATGCGCTCGATCACCATCGTGCAGGCCTTCCAGTATTGGATCAAGCTGACCGCGCTGGCCATCCCGGTCTTCGTGCTACTGATCCACAATGCCGGCGAGGATCCGGGATTCCGCAACTCCCTGGCCACCTCGGCCCCCCCGTCGTTCACTGAAGCCACCGATGTGCCCTTGGATCAGGATGTGGTTCTGCAGGTCACCGAGCCGACGATGGTCACGGTGGCCGGAACGCAAGACGGGCGGCGCACCACAGGGGCGGTGCGTTGGGCTGCCGGTGAACACCCCGTGTCCAAGGGCACCACGCTGCACTTCGAAGCGGGCAGCCGGGTTCCGGTGGTCAGCGGCGCCGCCGTGGACAACGCCGGCTGGCTGCGTCCGGTGGGCGATGGCGGGCTCTCGCTGCTGGCCACGTACTCGCTCATCGTGGCGCTGCTGCTGGGCACCATGGGGCTGCCACACGTCCTGGGTCGTTATTACACCGATCCCGACGGCCCGGCAGCACGCCGGACCACGCGGCTGGTGCTGGCATTGCTGGGAATGTTCTACCTGTTCCCACTGACGTCCGGATGGCTCGCCCGACTCTACCTCCCCAAGATGCTGGACCTGTCCAAGCTGCTTGTCACCGGCAGAACCGACACCACACTGCTGCTGCTGCCGCACGCGGCATTGACCGGGTGGCCGGCGTTACTGCTCGGCGGGCTGATCGCGGCCGGGGCGTTCGCCGCATTCGTATCCGCTGCCACCGGGCTGGTGGTGAGCGTCGCCGGGGTGCTGTCCAGCGACGCGCTACCCGGCCGGCTCCGGGGCTTCCAGACGGCCACCTTGGCGGCGTGGTCGGTCCCGCCGGCCTTCATGCTCGCCGTGTCCTCGCTGGATCTGGCCCAAGGCGTAGGAGTGGCTTTTGCGGTCGCCGCCTCGTCGTTCTGCCCGTTGCTGGTGCTGGGCATCTGGTGGCGTGGGCTGACCGACGTCGGCGCGACGGCGGGCATGCTGGTCGGCGGCGGGCTGGCGTTCATCGCAGTGCTGCCTGCCGCGGCCGGCGTGCTCCCACCAGGATGGCAGGCGGTGCTGGCGCAGCCTGCCGTGTTCACCGTGCCGCTGGCCTTCCTGACCATGGTCGTGGTGAGTCGCCGGACCAGGGACCGGGTACCGGTCGAGGTGTCGCGGATCCTGCTTCGGCTCCACGCACCGGACCGGTTGGGCTTGTCGAAGGATCGCGAGCCGGGCCAACCCGGAGTCCGGGTCGGGATGGCCGCGGTCGTCTATCCCCGGATGCGCGGCGGTCGGCACCGTAAGTAACCACGATGAATGACCGAACGGCCCAACGTTGCGATGCGCGCTGGTAAGCCGGTAGTGACTAGGGTGTCCCAGTCCTCGCGATGCCCGGGAGCATCGAACATGATCACCATGACCTGCTCTGGAGGTGTCTGCATGAGCACCACCGAGTCCGTCGGCGGTGCCGAGACCGCGCGGCCCAGGGATCCCTGGGCCGCCGCCCGCACCAGCGTGGACTTCGCCATCCTGCGCAAGCGGCTGCGCGGCTTCGTCTTCCCGATGACCGCGTTCTTCCTGGCCTGGTACTTCCTCTACGTCCTGTCAGCCGCGTTCGCCCCACACATCATGGCCATCAAGGTCGTCGGCAACATCAATCTCGGGTTGATCTTCGGTCTGCTCCAGTTCGCGTCCACCTTCGCCATCACGACGGTGTACGTCCGATTCGCGAACCGCAGCCTCGACCCGATCAGTAGCCGAATCCGCGAGCAGATCGAAGGAGGAGCCTGGTGATCGCAGCGCCGGCCCAGGGCGTCATCGGTGAGCCGCTGCTCAACGGGGGGATCTTCGCCTTCTTCGTCCTGGTCACTCTGGTGATCGCGTTCCGGGCCTCGCGCCGCACCAGAAACGCTGCTGACTACTACGCAGCGGGCCGATCGTTCACCGGCGCGCAGAACGGGATGGCGATCTCGGGCGACTACCTGTCCGCGGCGTCGTTTCTGGGCATCGCCGGGGCCATCGCGGTCTACGGCTACGACGGCTTCCTCTACTCGATCGGCTTCCTGGTCGCCTGGCTGGTGGCCCTGCTGCTGGTGGCCGAGCTCCTGCGCAACACCGGCAAGTTCACCATGGGTGACGTGCTGAGCTTCCGGATGCGCCAGCGGCCGGTGCGCGCCGCCGCGGCGGTGTCGACGCTCGTGGTGTCGCTGTTTTATCTGCTGGCCCAGATGGCCGGCGCCGGTGGCCTGGTCGCGCTGCTGCTCGACGTCGAGAGCAAGGGTGCCCAGGCCCTGGTGGTCGCGATCGTCGGCGTTCTGATGATCTTCTATGTGTTGGTCGGGGGGATGCGCGGCACGACCTGGGTGCAGATCGTCAAGGCCACCCTGCTGATCATCGGCGCTGGCATGTTGACCGCCTGGGCGCTGGGCTCCTTCGGGCTCAACCCGTCGGCCCTGCTGGGCGAGGCGGCGGCGAAGTCGTCGCACGGGCAGGCCGTGCTCGAACCGGGTCTGCAATACGGCAAGGACCTCACAACGAAGATCGATTTCGTCTCGTTGGGGCTTGCCCTCGTCCTGGGTACCGCGGGCCTGCCGCACATTCTGATGCGCTTCTACACGGTGCCCTCGGCCAAGGAGGCCCGCCGCACGGTGGTGTGGGCGATCTGGCTGATCGGTGTCTTCTACCTGTTCTCACTGGTGATCGGCTACGGCGCTGCGGCGTTGGTGGACGGAGGTCCGCAGCGGATCGCCACCATGCCCGGTCAGGAGAACTCCGCAGCACCGCTGCTGGCCTACCAGTTGGGCGGGGAGCTGCTGCTCGGCTTCATCTCGGCAGTAGCCTTCGCCACCATCCTCGCCGTCGTGGCCGGACTGACGATCACCGCCGCGGCGTCGTTCGCGCACGACGTGTATGCCAACGTGATCAAGCACGGTGACCTGGAGCCGGACAACGAGGTGCGGGTTGCCCGCCTCACCGCCTGCGTCATCGGCGCTCTGGCGGTTCTCGGCGGCATCGCCGCGCTCGGCCAGAACGTCGCCTTCCTGGTGGCGCTGGCCTTCGCGGTGGCCGCCTCGGCGAACCTGCCGACAATCCTGTACTCCCTGTTCTGGAAGCGATTCAACACCAGCGGTGTGCTGTGGAGCATGTACGGCGGCCTGACCAGCTCTGTACTACTGATCATCTTGTCGCCGGCGGTGTCGGGAACATCGAAGTCGATGTTCCCCGGGGTGGATTTCGCGATCTTTCCACTGAAGAACCCCGCGCTGATCACGGTGCCGCTGGCCTTTGCGCTCGGCTACTTCGCCACCGTGTTCAGCAAGGACGACAGCAGGGACGACGAAGCGCGCTACCCCGAGATGGAGGTGCGCGCGCTGACCGGGGCCGGAGCCGAGCGTTCGCAGTGAGCACCCGGGACACTCACCGGGCCTGGAAGCTCATCGGCGCAGCGACACGCAGCCTGGTGACCTGTGGCACGATTGGTGCCTATGACTTCCCCGGTTCCCACCGTCTCCGTGGCCGGCCTACCCGAAGACGCTGTGCTGCTCGACGTCCGCGAAAACGATGAATGGGCTGCCGGGCACGCGCCGCAGGCTGTGCACGTGCCGATGGGGCAGGTGCCGCAGCGGCTCGACGAGCTGGCCACCACGTTCTCCGATCACCCGGTGCACGTGGTGTGCCGCTCCGGAGGGCGCTCTGCTCGGGTCACGGCCTATCTCACCCAAGCCGGCTGGGACGCGGTGAACGTCGATGGCGGCATGCGTGCCTGGGCTGCCGCGGGTCGCCCCATGGTGGCCGAAGTCGATGCGGCCCACTTGAATGCAACCCAATCGAATGCGATACCCAGAGTGCTGTAGGTCCCATGCCCTCCCCGGTGGATGAGCAGATGCGGTCGCTGGCCGCAGTGGCGGTCCCGCTGCTCGGCCTGACCGCCATGCTGACGGTGGTCACCGCAGGTGCCGAGGCGTGGCGTTACGCGCTACTGCTCGGCAGCCGGACCGACGCGGTGCCCGCCGGCCCGCTGCATGTCAGCGACACGCTGGTAGTCACCGGCGGGGTGGTCTCACTGCTCGCCTCGGCGCTGGCCGGCGCGGTGACGCTGGGGTGGCTGGTGCACGCCAACGCGGCTGCCGCCGCGGCTGCCGGGGTCACCCCGGCTCGATCGGCCTGGCAGCTGGTCGTAGGGGTGCTGGTGCCGGGACTGAACCTGGTGGCGCCGGGTGCAGCGCTCGCCGAATTGGAGCACACCACGCTGGGCCTGGACCCAGACCGCCGACCGCACCCCTCCCTCCTGGTCATCGGATGGTGGATGCTCTGGACGACCGGCCTGTTGCTGACCGGCACCGCCATACTGTGGGACCTGCGCGACAGCGTGCAGGCGCACGCCGATGGAGTGCTCTTGCACGCCGCCACCGACCTCGTGGCCGGGGCGATCGCCATCACCACGATCGTCGTGGTACGGCGGCTCACCCGGTTGCTGAGCCCGGTGACGCTGCGCCGCCACCACCGAATGGTGGTCGTGCGGGTGCCCGGCCGCATCCTCTCCTGAGCGGCTGTGCTGGTTGCCGAGCAGCGGGAACATTCTCACGCACTCACGAGGCGAACACGGTAGCGTTCGCCCGTGTCCAAGCGCATCACGACGAAGACCCGTCGGCCCGTCGACGGCCAGACCAGCCCCCGTCAGGCTTGCCCGTGCGGCTCCGGCAAGAGATACAAGGCCTGTCACGGCGACCCGGGAGGCACCCAGGACGTCATCGTCAGCCGCCCCTTCGCGGGCCTCGCCGCGGAATGCCGGCTCGTGGCATTGCGCGAGTTCGTGCCCTCGGCGACCGCACCCCTACCGCTGGCGCAGCCCGCCGACCGGGACGTCACGCTGGCCACGGTGCTGCCGACAGCGGCCGCGGCGATCGTGCGGCCCGACGGCACAGCGCTGGTCGGCATGCAGGTGCTGGCCCGGTCCGGGGACCTGTCCCGGGACCTCGGCCGAGCCGTGACCTGGGCACTGACCGCGGAGCCCGGCTCGGTGCTGCCGGTGGTCAGCACAACCGTCGAGGGCGCGCAGATCCGGCTACCGGAACTGCTGAGCTGCGACACACCACTCGACGTCACCATGCACGCCGACTTCGCCTGGTGGATCCCCGGCGAGGAGTCTCCGTCCGGGGAGGTCGCCGCCTCGTTGCAGCGGGCCAACGAGGCGATCATGCCGACCGAGGCGGTCGTCGGGGTGGGAGTCGAGGCCGCCTACTGGGTGGATGCAGGCGATAAGGCGCACCTGCGGTGGGTTCGCCCGGAACCGGAGGAACAACTGCTCGCCTCGCTGGCGCGGCTGGCCGCCCGCGATGAGCTCGACCTCGGCGACGGCTCCCGCTTCGCCGGCTCGTTTCGTGCTCACGGAGTGCTGGTGCCGGTCTGGGACCTCGACCGCGAGCAGCACTCCCGGGAGTGGGTGGCTCCCGCGGAGGCGTTCGCGCTGCGGCTGGCGCAGACGCTGGGTTCGCTGGGCAACACGCCGCTCACCGACGCCGAACGCCGCGCCCTGCGCGGCCTGCGCGGTCGCCAGATCACCCTGCGCTGACCCGAACCGGTCTGTCTAGGGCAGCCAGCTCACCCGCCCGCGTAGCAGCGCGTACCCGACGAAGGCGACGACGTCGATCAGCGCGTGCGCGCTCACCAGCGGCCACAGCCGGTGGGTCCGCTGCCAGACCCGGCCGAACACGAGCCCCATCGCCAGGTTCCCCACGAAACCCCCGAACCCCTGGTAGAGGTGGTAGCTCCCGCGCAGCGCCGCGCTGGCCAGCACAGCTGCTCCCGCACTCGACCCCAGCTGGCGTAACCGGGTGATCAGGTACCCCACCACCAGCAGCTCCTCGGCCAGTGCGTTGGCCACCGCGGAGGCGAGCAGCACCGGGACGCGCCACCAGGTGTCGGCCAACGCAGAGGGCAGCACGGTGAGGTTGAGCCCGGCCGCGCGGGCCAGGAAGTAGAGCCCCAACCCCGGCACCCCGATCAGTGCGGCCAACCCGACACCAAGCCCGGCATCCCGGCCCCGGGGCCGGCGATGCAGGCCCAGACTGCTCAGCGAGATACCGCTGCGCCACAGCAGATAGCTCCCCAGACCGCCCCAGGCCAGCAACTGGATCACCCCGGTGAGCTGGTAGGCGAGGTCGAGCAGTTCGTTTCTCCGCACCGGCGCGTTGATCGCCACCGACTGATCCGCCAGGGACCCCGGAGCCAGCAACGCATCCAGCAACGCCAGCAGGCTGCGCAGCCCGGACAGTCCCAGCGTCACCGCCAGTACCAGGATGATCTCGACGACGAGCGCTCGGCGTTGCCCGGGATCGGTGACCACCGTGGGCTGCTCGGGCTGCGACGGGGTAAGCCACCCCCGTACCCCTCCGTCCCGTGCGCTCACCCCCCGACGCTATCCGGCCGCCTGCGGCGCCGCGTATCGTGGCAGCGTGTGGCGGTTCGTGCTGGTCCGGCGATGGTGGGTGGGGCACCTGCTGGTGGTGGTGTGCGGCGTGGTGTTCATCCGGCTGGGGCGCTGGCAGTGGGACCGGGCGTGGTCACCCACGGGCGATTGGCAGAATCTGGGTTACGCGCTGCAATGGCCGTTGTTCGCGGTCGTGCTGGTCGCAGCCTGGTCCCGATTCCTGTGGCTGGAACGACACCGCGTCCCCGAGAGCGCCTGCCCGGACCCGGAGGCGACGCTGAGCGTCCCGCTACCGAACCCGGTTCCCGCCCATCCACCGATCCGGGAGGACGATCCCGACGATGAGCTCGCCGCGTACAACGCCTACCTCGCCCAGCTCGCCGAGCAGGACCGGTGCTAGGACCAACCGGCTGGCGACCCAGCTGGTCGCCTACCGGATCGCCGCCTACGCCACCGGTGTGATGCTGCTCGTGCTGACCACGTCTGTGGTGCTGCACTACGGCTTCGGGGACCAACGGCTGGCCTGGAGCGGGCCCGTGCATGGATTTCTCTACATGGTTTATCTCGTCACCACAGTGTTGCTCGGTACGTCAGCACGGTGGCGGCCGATGCGGATGGTCCTGGTGGCGCTGGCCGGCACCATCCCGCTGATGTCGTTCGTGGCCGAGCGCAGCGTCACCCATGAGGTACGAAGGCAGTCAGCGGCGGCGCCCGAGTAGGGAGCCCAGGCAGGGGTCCGCGCTGAGAATGAGGTGCGCACTGACTGGCACCGGGCGGACCCGGGCTAAGGTGCGTCGAGTGTCGACGGTGCTGAATCTGCATCCCCCCAGTCCACCAGGTGTCCCACCCCTGCTGGCCCGGCTGGTCGATGATGCGGCGCTGTTCCCGCCGTCCGGGGCGAGCGTGGTCGACACCGTCAAGTCGCACCTCGCTGCCCGTCGCGCACCCTACTCCGGGGTGATCGGTTTCCTGCTGTGTCCGATCTCGCGGCTCGGCGCGTTGGTCAGTGCGCTACGCAAAGCGCGTCCCGTGCAGCCGGTGGCCTTGTCACTGGTTGCTGACACCGGTCTGGGCGGGCTGCCCAAGGCCATCTCCACCACGCTGGACAACACAAAGCTCCTGGATCTGCGGATGATCGAGGTGCCGGCACCGTCGGATGTGGACTCCAACTGGCTGGTACAGCTCACCGAGTTCGTGCCGGACGACGTGGTTCGGGTGGTCGAGCCACGCCGCGGCAGGCCGGAATGGTTGACCGGCGTGCGCCGGGTCGCCGAGGCCGGCTGCTGGCCCAAGCTGCGGTGCGGCGGCAAGTCCGTGGAATCGTTCCCCACCGTCGACGAGGTGGCCGACTTCCTGACCATCGCGACCGGCACCGGCCGGCCTTTCAAGGCGACCGCCGGGCTGCACCATGCGGTCCGCCATCACGACGAGAGCACCGGGCTGACCCACCACGGGCTGCTCAACATGCTCGTCGGCACCGCCCGTGCGGTATCCGGTGCAGGCGCCCACGAGGCGCTGCGGTGCACCGACGCGGCGGCGTTGGTCGCTGAGGCAGGCGCCCTGTCCGCGGACACCTCTCAAGTCGTCCGCGAGGTGTTCGCCTGCTACGGGTCGGTGTCACTGACCGACCCAGTGGCCGACCTGATCCGGCTAGGACTGCTGCCGAGCACCGAGCACCGGCAGGCGTCGGGTGGATGATCCGCTCCCCGTGTATCTCGTAGGCTCGCGCCATGGCCGTCACCGCTTACCTGGGACCCGAGGGCACGTTCGCCGAGCAGGCCGCCCACCTGCTGGCCCCCGGCGACGAATTCCGTCCCGGGGTGTCGGTGCACAAGATCATCGCCGCGCTGCGAGCCGGGCAGGTGGACGCGGCGTGCGTCCCGGTGGAGAACTCGGTGGAAGGATCGGTGCCGGCCACCCTTGACGCGATGGCCGAGGGCGAGCCGGTGTTCGCGGTGGCCGAGGCCGTGCTGCCGATCCGGTTCAGTGTGCTGGTGCGTCCGGGTACCACGGCGGCTGACGTGCACACCGTGGCCACCCACCCGCACGCCGCAGCTCAGGTCCGGGTGTGGATCGGCACGCACCTGCCCGACGCGTCGACGGTACTGACCGACTCCACGTCGGCGGGTGCGGTCGCGGTGCTCGACGGGCAGGCCGACGCCGCGGTGTGCGCCCCGGTGGCGATGCGGCACTACCCGCTGGCCGAGTTGGCCAGCGGGGTGCACGACCAGGACGACGCGGAGACCCGCTTCCTGCTGATCCGTCATCCGGGGACGGTGCCGCCGCCCACCGGCGTGGATCGCACCTCGCTGGTCGCCGTGACCGCCGACCGGCCCGGGGCGCTGCTCGAGGTGCTCGCCGAGTTCGCGCTGCGCGGGATCAACCTCACCCGAATCGAGTCCCGCCCGATGAAGTGCAAGCTGGGGCAGTACCGGTTCTTCCTGGACTGTGAGGGGCACATCGCCGAGGACGCGGTCGGCGCCGCACTGGCCGAGCTGCACCGGCGGTGCACCTGGGTGCGCTTCCTGGGCTCCTATCCTCGGACCGGCGCAGCCCGTCCCGGTCCGGACCCGGCCGGGTTCACCGCCGCGCGGGACTGGCTCACCGAGGTGCGCGCCGGGCGCAGTGCATGATCGCCGACGTGTTCCCTCCCACGGAGGCGGCGTGAGCGCAGCGCCGCTGCGACTCGTGCTGATCCGGCACGGGCAGACCACCGCTAATGCGCAGGGAATTCTGGACACCCGCCTGCCGGGGCACCCGCTGACCGAGCTGGGCCATCGGCAAGCCGCCGACCTGGCGCAGCGACTGGCCGGCACAGCCGTGGTTGCGGTGTACGCCAGCCGCGCGCTGCGCGCCCAGCAGACCGCACAGCCGATCGCGACCTGCCACGGTCTGGCGGCTCAAGTCCTCGACGGCATACACGAGGCGGCCATCGGTGATCTCGAGGGGCGCCACGCGCTGGATGACCATCGGATCCTGCACGAGCTGTATCGCGCCTGGCACGGCGGTGACCTCGATCGGGCACGACCCGGTGGCGAGTCGGGAAAGCAGGTGCTCGACCGCTACCTCGCCGACGTCGCCACAATCCGTCGCGCACATCGGGCCGGTACCGCTGTGCTGGTCAGCCATGGCGCCGCGACCCGGCTGGCCGTCGTCGCGTTGGCCGCCAACGTCGACGGTTCGTTCGCCGCGCCACGCCTGCTGCCCAACGCCGCAACGGTGCTGCTGGAGACCGAGGGGACCGGCTGGCGCTGCCTGTGCTGGGACGGCATCGAACTGGGTTAGCAACGGGGCGTCACGACGGCGGCGTGGAGTTCGCCCGGCGACCGTGAGCCCGGCTGCCGTGAGCAGGGTGGCGCCCTCACCCGGACGATGGTTACCACCAGCAGGTTCTTGCGTCGGATTGCTTTCGTTGGTTCCATGAGGGAACCGTGAGCAATGGAGGTCACGAATGCAGGTATGGTCGGCCGCATCGGGGTCCTACAGTCGATGGTGACGACTGAGGACGCCCGCTGGCTCGCTGGCTACCTGCGGAAGATGGTGTCTGCCCGCCCCGCTGCCTGGGCGGGCAGTGAGATCACCCTGTCGCAGCTGATCGCGCTGCATATCATCAGCGCGAAGGCTCCGATGACATTGATCGCGCTGTCCGATGCGTTGGGCACCCGACCACCGGCCACCTGCGCGATGGTCGACCGGCTCGCCCGGGCCGGGCTGGTCAGCCGCGCCCCGGACCCGGATGACCTCCGACGCGTCCTGCTGGCCGTGACCAGTAAATCAGCCCAGATGATCGGTAAGATCGACCCGGACACTGCACGACAGCTGCAGGCGGTGCTGTGCAGCATGGGTTCGGCAGCCCAACGCGTCCTCACCGAGGTCCTCAAGGACACCGCGCGGCGCCTCGCCCGCTAGTAACCCATCCCGGGAACCGAGCTGATACGGCACTATCGGGGGGTGAACGCAGCGCAGCACTCCGCCACCGTCCCTGACACCCTGTTCGATGACCCAGCCGCGGAGGCCCGTTGGCGGGCCAGGTTCACCGCGCCCCGGGTCAGCCTGCCGCAGTGGGCCCGAGACGCACCGGACCGCTGCCTGTACACCTCCAACGTGTCGGGCACCTGGGAGGTCTACGCCTGGGACCGCGCCACCGGAACGCACCGGCAGGTCACCGATCGGCCGCAGGGCACTCACACCGCCACGGTGGGGCCCGACGGTGAGCAGGTGTGGTGGTTCGCCGACACCGACGGCGACGAGTTCGGCAGCTGGGTGGTCGAACCGTTCGGCGGGCGGCCCCCAGACGAGCAACCACAACCGGCCGTACCGGGCACCGCGCCGGGGTATCCGGCTGGTCTGGACCTCGGCAGGCGCGCCGCGGCGGTCGGTGCCTCCACCGACGAGGGCACCACGGTGTGGATCTCCCGGAACGGCGCCGCCCAGGTCGTCTACCGCAGCGAGCACGACGCCGGGGTGGGCGCCCTGTCCCGGGACGAGCGGCTGCTCGCGATCATGCACTCCGAGCACGGCGACTCCCGCCATCCCGCGATCCGGGTGCTCGACGCGAATGGGGACACCGCAAGCTCACCGGTCGCCGAGAAGTGGGACGGCCCCGGCAAGGGCCTGGACATACTCGGCTTCGCCCCGGTCGAGGGCGACACCAGGCTGCTGGTCTCCCACGAGCGGCGTGGCCGCCAAGAACTGCTGATCTGGGACGTCACGGCGGACACCGAGACCGAGATCGCGCTGGAGCTGCCCGGCGAGGTCACCGCCGACTGGTATCCCGACGGCACCGCGCTGCTCATCGCACACCAGCACGCGGCCCGCTCCACGCTGCACCGATACCAGCTGGCCGGCGGCGAGCTGACCACGCTGAACATTCCCCGCGGCACGGTCGGCGGCGCGGCGGTCCGGCCGGACGGCACCGTCGAGTACGCCTGGTCCTGCGCCGCCCAGCCACCCACCATCCGAGCGCTGCACCCGGATGGCACCGACCGTGCACTGCTGCGACCCCAGGGCGAGCCGGCGCCCGGCTCGCAACCCCTGACCGACCGGTTCGTGGCAACCCCGAACGGACCCGTGCACGCGTTGGTGACCAGGCCGGACGGCACCCCCGAGGGTCCGCTACCCACCCTGTTCCTGCTGCACGGTGGACCGCACGCAGCCGACGAAGACCGCTTCTCCGCAGTCCGGGCGCTCTGGCTGGACGCCGGCTTCGCCGTCGTGCATGTCAACTACCGCGGATCGACCGGCTACGGCTCGACCTGGCGGGACGCCATCGAGGGCCGGCCGGGGCTGACCGAGCTGGAGGATCTCGGGGCCGTCCACGACTGGGCGGTGTCCAGCGGGTTCGCAGATCCGGCGGGGTGCGTGGTGGAGGGCTGGTCCTGGGGCGGCTATCTGACGCTGCTCGCCCTCGGCACCCAACCGCAGCGTTGGGCAGCGGGGGTGGCCGGGATCCCGGTGGCCGACTTCGTGGCCGCCTACGCCGATGAGATGGAGCCGCTGCGGGCCTTCGATCGCGCGCTGTTCGGCGGCTCTCCCGAGGAGCTGCCGGACCTTTACCGGATATGTTCCCCCATCAGCTACGCCGCCGAGGTGGCCGCCCCGATGCTGCTGCTGGCCGGGGAGAACGATCCGCGCTGCCCGATCCGCCAGATAGACAACTACCTCACTCGGCTCACCGAGATGGGCAAGCCCTACCGGTGCTACCGCTACGATGCCGGGCATGGGTCGCTGGTGGTGGCCGAGAACCTCCGGCACGCCGCCGTTGAGGTCGCGTTCGTCCGCGAGGCGCTCGATGGACTTTACCCTTGGTCAACGTATCGGTAATGCTCGCAGCGGAAGCTAGGCCAGGAGGTGGTCACTGTGATCCTGTGGCGGCTGCACGTCGATGTGGCTGATCAGCCCGGCCGGCTGGGCGCGCTTGCCGCGGCGATCGGGGGCTGCGAAGCCAACATCGTCTCCCTGCACGTGGTCGGCGAGCCGGCCCAAGACGGTGCGGTGACAGATGAGCTGCTGGTCGGGGTGCCGCCGCAGCTCCCGGTGCCAGCGCTGGTGGAAGTGGTCGAGGCCGCTGGGTTCCGCGTCACCGTGGTGGTGCAGGCCGACGCACAAGCGTTGGCCGATCCGGTGAACACTGCACTGGCGCTGGCACACTGCGTGGCGGTCGACCCGGGCAGTGCCGCGCGAGCGGTGGCGGCCCTGCTGCGTGCTGAGCTGGCCGAGGCCGGTGCGCCACCGTCTGCGCATCACGCTGAGGTCGGCACCGGAGCAACCCGGGTGCGGCTGCGCCGCGGCTGGCCGTTCACCGCCACTGAGATCTCCCGAGCCGCGGCGCTGCTCGAGCTCGCCGGGACCTCAGACGGGCGTCGGCTCGCCCCACCACGGGCCAGCGTGCAGCTCACCGACGGGGCCGAGGTGGTGCTGCGGGCCGCGACGGCCGCGGACGCGCCGCTGGTCGCCGCGCTGCACGCGCGCTGCTCCCCGCATACCCGGGCGCTGCGGTCACTCTCCACCAGACCGGCGTTGCCTGCGGCGGTGGTGCAACAGCTGATCGGCACCGACGGCTCCACCAGTGTCCTCGCGGTGACCCCTGACGGTGGCGCCGCGGTCGGGCTGGCGAATCTGGTCGGCACCGGACCTGGCACGGCCGACGTCGCGCTGCTGGTGGAGGACTCCTGGCAGGGCCGAGGGGTGGGCACCGCGCTGGCCCGCAACCTGGTGGAGCTGGCCCGGACCGACCAGATCACCGAGCTCACCGCGGTGTCGCAGGTCGGCAACGGAGCGCTGACCCGGGTGTTGCGCCGGGCCGGGTTACGCCCGCGCGGCCGGTTGGAAGGCGGCACCCTGCGCGTCCGCGCAGCCCTGCACCCCGAGGAACCCAGCCCGAGCGCGCCGACCCAGGTCAGCCTGGTCTAGCCGCGGTGGTCACTACGCGCCCCCGGCGCGGTGATCAATACGCGCCCCCGGCGCGGTGATCCAGGGCGAACTGCACCACCTGGTGCCCGATCGTGCGCAGCGTGCGGTCGACCGCAGGGTCGGACGGGACGCCGCGATCGTCGAAGCTCATCTCGACGGAGTTCAACGCCGCGCCCAGCGGTGTGGGCCAGCCGCGCAGCGCGTGCACGATCGAGCGCAGCGCGGTCAGCGTGGTCACCGCCGCTTGCCAGCCTTGAGCCATCGCCACGCAACCGACCGCCCGACCGTCCAGGTAGGGCCGGGGATCGGCACGCAGGTCCTCGACGTAGTCCAGCGCGTTTTTCACCAACCCGGAGACGGTGCCGTGATAACCCGGTGAGACCAGCACTACCCCGTCTGCCTCCCGCAACGCCGCCACCAGCCGGTGCGCCACCTCGCTGCGCTCGAGCATCGCCGGATCGTAGAACGGCACCACCAGGTCCGGGCCGGTGATCGCGACTGTCTCCGCACCGGCGACCCGGGCGCCGTGGAGAACAACGTTCAGAGCCCTTTCCGACTGCGAGTCCTCGCGCATCGAACCACCGATGCCGACCACGGTGAGCCCCATCCCACGAACCCTCCGACGCAACCGACGCTACGACGAGACGCGCCGGGTCCTGGGTGCGTAAGGGCCCGACAACCCCCAGTATTGCCGGGCCCTTATGCTCGCCGAACCGGTCAGGCCTTGGCCTGCGCCCCGGAGCGCGCCGGGTTGGCTTGCTCGGCTGCCTTCGGGTCCAGTTCGGACTGCTTGGCACGGACGCCCTGCTCGACCCGGTCACCCAGGCCCTTGTCCACGTTGCGCCAGTACTCGAAGGCCCGTTGCAGGACCGGTTCGGTCACGCCGTTGAGCAGGTGGCCGACGACGTTGTCGACCAGCCGCCCGCGGGCGGCATCGTCGAGTACCTCGCGGACCATGGTGCCCGCTTGGCCCCAGTCGTCGTCCTCGGCGTGCAGGCTGTAGGCGGCGTGCATCATGTGGCCCTCGGTACGCCACCCGGCCGGCTCGCCGTAGCGCGCGGTGTCGGCCCGCGGTCCACCCTTGGAGTTCGGCGCGTACACGGGGTCCGACACGTTGTGATAGCGCATCGCCCCGTCCTTGCTGTAGCTGTGCACGGGCGATTTCGGAGCGTTCACCGGCACCTGCTTGTAATTCGCGCCGATACGGTACCGGTGGGCGTCCGCGTAGGAGAAGAGCCGGGCCAGCAGCATCGAGTCGGGGCTCGGGCCGATGCCGGGCACGAGGTTATTGGGCTCGAAGGCGGCCTGCTCGATCTCGGTGTGGTTGTCGGTCGGGTTGCGGTCCAGCGTCATCCGGCCGACCTCGATGAACGGGTAGTCGGCGTGCGGCCACACCTTCGTCAGGTCGAATGGGTTGAACCGGTAGGTCTCGGCGTCCTCGAACGGCATGATCTGCATCTTGAGGGTCCAGCTCGGGTACTCACCCTTGTCGATGTGTTCGTACAGGTCGCGAATGTGGTAATCGGTATCCATCGCGGCCATCTGGTCTGCTTCGTCTTGGGTGAAGAACTCGATGCCCTGGTCGGTCTTGAAATGATACTTGACCCAGAACTTCTCGCCGGCAGCATTGACCCACATATAGGTGTGGCTGGAGTAACCGTTCATGTGCCGCCAGGTGCGCGGGATACCACGATCACCCATCAGCCAGGTGACCTGGTGGGCCGACTCCGGGGACAGTGTCCAGAAGTCCCACTGCATGTCGTGGTCGCGTAGGTTATTGTCGGCGCGGCGCTTCTGCGAACGGATGAAGTGCTGGAACTTCATCGGGTCCTTGATGAAGAACACCGGGGTGTTGTTTCCGACCATGTCGTAGTTGCCCTCGGTGGTGTAGAACTTGAGGGCGAAGCCGCGGGGGTCGCGCCAGGTGTCGGGGCTGCCGCGCTCGCCGGCCACCGTGGAGAACCGGACCAGCATGTCGGTCGTGGTGTTCGGCTGGAACACCGCAGCCTTGGTGTAGGCGCTGACGTCGTTCGTCACCTCGAACCGGCCGAAGGCGCCGCCACCCTTCGCGTGTGGCTGGCGCTCCGGGACGCGCTCGCGGTTGAACTGCGCCATCTGCTCGATGAGGTAGTGATCCTGGAGAAGGATTGGTCCGTCTGGGCCGACGGTAAGCGAGTACTCGTCGCTCGCGACCGGGATACCGGCATCCGTCGTCGTCGGCGGGGGCTGAGTGCCGCTCACGGTAGTGCCTCCTGATAATGGTGATGGGAGTGTTGGTCGGTCGTCATCAGCTTGTCATGGGACAGCGTCGTGTCTTCGGCCTGAGCCTGGCAGCTGGGACAGGTTCCCCAGAACACCACCTCGGCCTCGTCGAGCCGGTAACCGTGATCATCGCTGGGAATCAGGCACGGACGAACATCGACGGCGCAGTCGACGTCTTCGGTGTGACCACACGAGCGACACACCACGTGGTGGTGGTTGTCACCAGTCCGACGCTCGAATCGGGCGGGATGGCCCGCCGGTTCGATCCGGCGCACCAGCCCCCCAGCGATGCAGGCGGCCAGCACATCGTAGACGGTCTGGGTGGACACCGATCCCAGTCGCTGCGCCACCCCGCTGCGGATCTGCTCGACGGTGGCGTGCGGGTGCTCGATCAACCACTGCAGCACGGACTGGCGAGGTGCGGTGACCCGCAGCCCGGCACCGCGTAGTTGACCGCTGACATCCGGTGAGCTCATGACCAGGACCACTATCCCGGCTTATCTGGAACGAGTCAAGAAACGACTCCTGCGGTGCCGCTAGCCGAGGAGGCTGCGGACGCCACCCTTGACTTAATTAGCTTAGCCTAATCTAATGTCCGTTATGAGTGGTTTGGTTCCCGAGTTGGCGTTGGTGCCGTCCGTGGCCGCATCATGGCCCGCCTGGTGGCGAGTGCTGAGCGAGCTCGCCTACTTCGTCGCCTTGGCGTCGGTCATCGGTGGGACGTTGACCTATCTCGCGGTCGTGCGTCCGGTACTGGGGGCCAAGGACTCGGTGATCGAGGACGCCGACGTGGTCGTGATGCGGCGCCGCAGTGCGACGCTGCTCGCCTGGTCTGGTCTCGTGCTCGTGGGGGCCGCTTATGCCCAACTCGCGGGTCGGGTGGCCCGCGCGGACACCGCCACGTCGTTTGGTGAAGCGCTGGCCCCGGCCCGGATATGGCACTTCCTCGCGCAGCCCGCGAAGGCTGGTTCCTGGGTGTCGTCGGGGACACTGATCCTGGTACAGAACGTCCTTTTCGCCGTGGCGGCCGTGCTCTTGGTCGCGCTGTTCGTTCCCCGCGTCCCCGACCGACTCGACAGTGTGGCCACGGCCGCCGCATCGTTGGCGGTGACGGCCTCGTTGGTGAGTTCGTTACCGACGAACCTGGGCACCGAGACCTTCGACGACGTGCTCGGCGCCGTCATGACCCAGACCCACATCATTGCCGGCTGCACCTGGCTGGGCGGCCTGGGCGGTCTGGCGCTGCTGAGTCGGGCCCGGCGGGCACTCGGCGCGCATTCGGGGCTGTCATGGGCTCGCCTGTGGCAACGCTTCAGTATCCTGGCGCTCACCGCCGTGGGCGCAGTGATCACCTCGGGTTCCTGGCTGACGTGGAAACACGTCGGGGGTGTCGCAGAGTTCGCCACCACGACATACGGGCGATTCCTGCTCGTCAAGCTCCTGGTGGTACTCGCCATGGTGGCGGCCGGCGCCTACAACCAGTTCCTGCTCACACCGCGGATCGCCAGGGCACACGCGGCCGGTGAGATCGGGAAAGGATTCGCCCTCACCCTGCGCCACTTCCCCGCCGTGGTGGCCGGTGAGACCGCGCTCGGGGTCTGCGTGCTGGTCATCGTGCCTTTCCTGACCGGCTCAGCCCGCGCTCAGGCCGGTGACGGTGCGGCTCCCACCGTCGACGGCAACATCCTCGCGCTAGGGGTCCTTCTCGTCGCGACTCTGGGCGCCACTTTCTACACGGCACACCAAGTGTCCTTGCTCCTCACCCGCCGCGCCGAGGTATCCGGCAGCTCCAGCTCGCTGCGCCTGAAAACCCTGACAACACAAGAATCCGGTCTCCCCGAAACCGCCTCGACTGTTCCCGATACCAGCCACGGCGACCGCACGAGCTGACGCGCCCAGGCCGTGGATCACCAGCAGCGTGCAACGGTGTCGTCGTCGGTGCGGCGGCCCTGCACCACCACGCGGACGCGCTCCCCAGGCACCCGGTCACTCACCTCGATCATTGCTCAGCCCCTGCCTCAGTCGGCGTGTTCCACCGGGCACAGCTCGGGCACGGTTGCCCTTGGGGGACGTCGCAGAGCGGCGTACCTCCCGACAGTCGATGACCACAGCGGGCGATCCAGTCACCAAGCGGATGCTCTGCCCAGGCATCAATGGCATGGACCTGCCAGCCGAGGGCGCCCTGCCGGTAGGGGCTGCGTTGGAAGGAGAGCGCGCGAGCTACCGGCGGCACCAACCGCGGGCCGGGGATGGGGTGGTCGTCCTGGTCCTGGGGCCGTGGGAAAAGATCATAATGACGAACGATGATCCAATAACGAACGAAATCCTCTACCGAACTACCGGTTCGTTATTCACCGGAGCTGTCAGTTCAGGAGACCGATGCGCCCGGCGAACTCTCGTACCTCAGAAGCATATGACGGCTTGGCTCGTTTGACGAGGGTGCTGACGGCGATGTGCGGCATGTCATTCGACAGGGCCGCTTGGCCGATGTACCAGGTCACAGCGCCAATGAGCAGCGGGTCGCGGGTTTCCTCGGCATAGTGCATAGCGCGGTCACACACAAACGGTACAAGGTCGATTCGCCCGGCATGCTTCAACACTGCCCGCGCTAACTGGTAGACCTCGGACGCTTGCCGACATGCTTCGGGAGAACGTTCGTAGGCAGTGAGCGCATGTTCGGCATCAATGATCAGGCAGGACGTTCAGGGTGTCCGTGTATTTGTTGGGAGAAATAATCCAGGTATCCCATGCGGCGGTGACCCGTTGCACTAAGTCTGGCAGCTCGGGTGGCGTATCGCGGCCACTGAGCGCCAGCGACCCGGTATGTGAACAGCGCCCGCTCCACCTCGGCCAGCCGGGGATTGACCGACCCTTCGTGATCTTCGCTCGGTGTTTCGCCGATCAGAGCCGAGGTACGCACACCCAGAACTTTGGCGATCTTGCGCAAGACCGGTAGTGATGGCGTCTTAGTACCGGCCTCGATCATCTCCAGGTAGCGCGCGGTGATACCCGCGTGGGTCGCCACGTTGACCGTGCTCTTCTTCCGGTCGATGCGGTACAGCCGGATGAGCTGGCCGGTGGGCATGTCAGGCATGGGTGACGCCTCCTGCGGGGATGGTGGCCTTGACATGAGGGTACCGAGGGAGATACGGACTAGCTTGGTTGCGTCTGTCCGGTCTCGGTTTGGTCAGGCCACCTCATCCCGGCCCGCTCGCCACTTCTCAGCGCGGCCCAGACGGTGCCGAACACACTGTTGGCTGAGTGCCAACTGCCAGATCGACGCCACGAGCAGCGAGGGTTCCTCGCTGTATCAAGTGGGTTTGGTGATCAACTGATGATCAAATGGTGTGGTCCCGGCGTGGCGGGTTGACGAGGGGGTGGTGGTTTCGTTGGCTGCGTGACTGTCCGTGATGGTCTCGTGGCAGGGGGTCGCTGGGGTATGGATGAGCTGGGGTTGTTCACGGCGGCGTTGGGGTTGAGCGGGCCGTGGCGGGTGACCCGGACCGAGTTCGATGTTGAGGCCGCCCAGCTGGATCTGTATCTGGACTTCGAGCGTGGGGCCCGGTTCGGGTGTCCGGCCAAGGACTGCGCGCAGGGTGCGTGTGTGGTGCATGACACGGCGGACAAGACGTGGCGGCACATGGACTTCTTCCAGCACAAGGCGTTTCTGCATGCCCGGCTGCCGCGGGTGTACTGCCCCGAGCATGGGGTGCGGCAGGTCAGTGTGTCCTGGGCGCGTCCGGGGTCGGGGTTCACGATGCTGTTCGAGGCGCTGGTGCTGAGCTTCGCCACGGCGATGCCGGTGTCGAAGGTCGCCGCGATGACCCGCGAGTACGACACCAGGATCTGGCGGGTCCTGGAGCACCACGTCAAGGCCGCCCGCGACCGGGAGGACTTCTCGGCGGTGACCAAGGTCGGCATGGACGAGACCTCGGCCCGCAAGGGCCAGGACTACGTCAGCATCTTCGCCGACATGGTGGCCGCCCGGGTGCTGTTCGCCACCGAGGGGCGTGACGCGGCTACGGTGGCCCGTTTCGCTGCTGACCTGGCCGAACACGGTGGTGACCCGGCGAGTGTGACCGACACCAGCTCCGACATGAGCACCGCGTTCATCTCCGGGATCGGTCAGCACCTGCCGAACGCGAGGATGACCTTCGACCGCTTCCACCTGGCAGCCAAACTCAGCGAAGCCGTCGACGCGGTACGCCGCACCGAAGTCACGACCCGCCCCGAGCTCAAGCGCACCCGCTGGTTATGGCTGAAGAACTTCTCGAACCTCTCGGTGAAGCAGCGAGCCGAGCTCCACCAGCTGATGCGCCCCTCGGCCAAGCTCGCGACCGCCCGGGCACTGCGCTGGCGGGAGGACTTCCAGGCCTTCTACGACCAAGACCCCAGCTACGCACCTGAGTACCTGCGACGCTGGTGCTCCGGCGCGAAACGCTCCCGCCTCCAACCCGTCAAAGACTTCGTCACCCTAGTCGAGAAACACTGGGACGGCATCCTCGCCTGGCACACAAACCACCTGACCAACGGCCTACTCGAAGGGATCAACTCCCTCGTCCAGGCCGCCAAGGCCCGCGCCCGAGGCTACCGGAACAAAAACAAGATGATCACCATCATCTACCTCACCGCGGCCAAACTCCAGCTACCCACCCTCACCAAACCCACACCCGCCTACATGTCATCACGTTGAGGAACCCCACATGCTCTCACGCTGAGTAACCCACTGAAAACAGCGAAGAGCCC